>NZ_CM150481.1:3845000-4340000 GCF_056323085.1 Allorhizobium sp. nf9_anc
AAGCTTGCAGCCCTGGCTGCCGCCCTCGAGACCGGAAACCGCGCCGTCCTCTCCGCTCCCCCGGGCGCCGGCAAGACGACACTGGTTCCACTCCACCTTCTCGACCAGCCCTGGCGAGAGGATAGTCGGATCATCCTGCTCGAACCCCGACGGCTTGCAGCCCGTGCTGCAGCATCCCGCATGGCAGCACTTCTAGGAGAAACTGTCGGCGGGACGGTCGGCTATCGCATGCGGCTCGACAACCGGATCAGCGCGCGCACCCGCATCGAAGTGGTGACGGAAGGTGTCTTCGTGCGGATGATCCTTGATGATCCAGAGCTGCACGGGGTGGCCGCCGTCTTGTTCGACGAGTTCCATGAGAGGTCGCTGGATGCGGATCTCGGCCTTGCCCTGGCGCTCGATGCGCAATCGGCGCTGAGGCCGGACTTGAGGATCCTCGTGATGTCGGCGACGCTCGATGTCGAGCGCATTGCATCTCTCCTCTCGGGCCCGCCGGTGATCATCAGCCAGGGTCGGAGTTTTCCGGTGGAGGTGCGGCACCGGGACAGGCCGGGAGACGAGCGGATCGAAGATGCCGTGGCGTCCACCGTGCTCAAGACGCTGGCGGAGGAGCAGGGATCGATCCTCGCCTTCCTGCCGGGACAGGCCGAGATCCGACGCGTGGCAGAACGGCTCGAAGGTCGGGTCGGCGCCGATGTCGTGATCACACCTCTTTATGGCATGCTCGGGCAGGCAGAACAGGACGCGGCGATCCGTCCTGCAACAGGGGGCATGCGCAAGGTGGTTCTGGCGACGTCGATCGCCGAGACCTCGATCACCATCGACGGTGTGCGCGTGGTGATCGACAGCGGCCTGCAGCGCCTTCCGGTCTATGAGCCGTCGACGGGTATCACCCGGCTGGAGACGGTGCGCGTGTCGAAAGCCTCGGCGGATCAGCGGGCCGGTCGTGCCGGGCGAACGGAGCCGGGAATCGCAATTCGCCTCTGGCATAGCGGACAGACTGCAGCACTGCCGGCCTTCACACCGCCTGAGATCCTGTCGAGCGATCTCTCAAGCCTGGCGCTCGACATGGCGCATTGGGGGGTCGCCGATCCGCGTCAGCTGCTGTTGCTGGACATGCCGCCCGAGGCGGCGCTCAAGGAGGCACGGCAGCTGTTGATTGGGCTTGGCGCGCTGGACGAGGCCCTTCAGCTGACGGCCAAGGGCCGGCGGATGCGCGATTTCGGCCTGCCGCCGCGCCTGGCTGCCATGGTGCTCGATGCCGCCGACCACGGCGAGGCCAGCGCTGCGGCAGAACTG
The DNA here is from genome assembly GCF_056323085.1 of Allorhizobium sp. nf9_anc. Classification (NCBI taxonomy): domain Bacteria; kingdom Pseudomonadati; phylum Pseudomonadota; class Alphaproteobacteria; order Hyphomicrobiales; family Rhizobiaceae; genus Allorhizobium; species Allorhizobium sp. nf9_anc. Next base: position 3,846,300 of record NZ_CM150481.1, read on the forward strand.
GCCGTGCTTCTGACAGAGCAGGGCCTGGGCGGCACGGATCTCGACCTGGATGAAAGAATGCGGCAGTTCCGGCGCGACAAGGGAGAGCGGGCGCGCAATGCCCGCAGCCTGGCACAGCGGCTGTCATCGGGTTTGTCGGATCGAAAGACCGAGGGTGCAGGGCTGCCGGCTTCGGCGGGGGCGCTGCTCATCCATGCCTTTCCGGATCGGATTGCGCGGCAGCGCGGCGGACGCGGGCGCTTCGTCATGGCCAATGGTCGCGGCGCGGAGATCGCCGCCACAGAGCGGCTTGCGGGTGCCGAGCTTCTTGTCATCGCCGATCTCACCGGCAAGGCGGCGCAAGCCCGCGTGCTTGCGGCCGCCGAGATTACTCGCAGCGATATCGAAGCGCTCAATCCGAATGCCATCCGGACTGCAGACGAAAGCGGCTTTGATCTGTCGAGCCGCCAGGTGCGCGCGCGCCGCGTGACACGGCTCGGGGCCATCGTCTTCGAAGAGCAACCTTTGGCCAAACCGAGGGGAGAAGAAGCCGCCAAGGCGCTGGCAGACGGCGTCAGGGCACTCGGGCTCGACGCCCTCCCCTTTTCAGAAGCCGCCGAGCAGCTTCGGCAAAGGCTGGGCTTTCTGTTTCGAAGCCTTGGCGATCCCTGGCCGGACACCAGCGACGAGGGTCTCGTCGACCGTCTGGACGACTGGTTTATCCCCTTCCAGTCCGGGGTTACGCGCTTTCAGGATGTCAGTGCGGGCAGCTTGCATGACGGGCTGATGTCGCTCGTACCGGGAGGATCCCAGCGGGAGCTGGACAGGCTCGTTCCGACGCATTTTACCGCCCCGACGGGTCAGTCGCATCCGATCCGATATGACGGCGAAGAACCGGTTCTTCAGATCAGAGTGCAGGAACTCTTCGGGTTGAAGACACACCCGGCGATTGGCGGCGGCAAATTGCCACTGCTGTTGGAGTTGACCTCGCCGGCCCATCGCCCCATTCAGACCACACGGGATCTCCCGGGCTTCTGGGCTGGCTCCTGGAAGGATGTGCGCGCCGACATGCGCGGCCGCTACCCGAAGCATCCCTGGCCTGAAGACCCCGCTGCGGCGCAGCCAACGACACGAGCGAAACCCCGCGGGACCTGAGGGCGCGGCAAGACAGGGGATACGGATGAGCATGGATCTGGCAGCGAAATTCGGCCCGAGCAGCCGACGCCTTCGCCTGGAGACGCTGGTGAAGCTGCGCTGGGTGGCGGTCGCGGGCCAGTTGCTGACGATCCTCATCGTGGCGCTGTGGTTCGACTTTACCCTGCCATTGATGACCTGCCTCGGGCTGATCGCCGCCCTGGCAGCGGCAAACTCGCTGCTATCGGTCGCCTTTCCGCCAACCTACCGGCTGGAGCCGGCCGCGGCTTTCGCGGTGCTGGCCCTCGATCTCTTTCAGATGGGTGCGCTTCTCTTCATCACAGGTGGCCTGAACAATCCCTTCGCCCCCCTGATCTGCATCCCCGTCATCATTTCCTTCGCGTCGCAGCCGAGCCGTCATTCGATCGCGCTCTTCATCACGGCGCTTGCCTTCATTACGCTTCTCGCCTTCACGCCCTATCCCCTGCCCTGGTTCGAAGGCCGGACACTCGAAGTCCATCCGCTCCTGCAGCTGGGCATGTGGAGCTCCATCGTCTCGATGACGGCCTTTGCCGCCTTCTATGCCTATCGCGTATCGCAGGAGGCGAGCCTGCTCGCGGACGCGCTGACGGCAACGGAACTGATCCTGCAGCGGGAGAAACACCTGCATCAGCTGGATGGGCTTGCCGCCGCCGCGGCCCATGAGCTCGGCACTCCGCTTGCAACGATCAGCGTCGTCGCCAAGGAGATGGAACGCGATCTCGGCCATGACGAGCGCTACCGGGAAGACGTGCAGTTGTTACGCAGTCAGAGCGAGCGGTGCCGGGATATCCTGCGCCGCCTGACGTCACTCGCCACCGAGGGCGAAGCGCATATGCGTGAGCTGCCTCTGTCGTCGATGATCGAAGAGGTCATTGCACCACATCGGGAATTCGGGGTGAAGGTGGAGCTGATCGAGCTTTCGGAGCGCGCGCTCGAACCGGTTGGTACCCGCAACCCGGCCATTCTCTATGGTCTCGGCAACCTTCTGGAAAATGCGGTGGATTATGCCCGCTCGAAGGTGACGGTCAGCGTCGAGCATACGGCGGCCGATGTGACGGTGACGATCGAGGACGACGGCGCCGGTTTCTCGGCCGGGGTCTTGCAAAGAATTGGCGAGCCCTATGTTACGAGCAGGCAGAGCGATACACGCGCCGGCGGCCTGGGTCTGGGGCTTTTCATCGCCAAGACACTGCTCGAGCGGTCCGGAGCAGCACTTCGGTTCGAAAATCGCAGTCCCGAAGGGTCCGGGGCGCGGGTCGTGGTCAACTGGCCGCGCGAGTACATGGAATTGGACACGTCGTTATGACTTTACCTGTGGGGCCTTGGCCCGCATAAGGTCGACAGCGCAGTTTTTTCAAACAGCCGCAGGAACAAGAAGATGGCAGACGCAGTATCACAGGTCGCAAAATCCGCCGCAGGCACGCCAGCAGCCGGCAGTCATGATCTCGGCCCTGATCCTTCTCTGCTGATCGTCGATGACGATGCGCCGTTTCTGCGCCGTCTGGCGCGCGCCATGGAAAGCCGCGGCTTCGTGGTCGAGCTTGCCGGCTCCGTTGCAGAAGGTATCGCCAAGGCCAAGGAGGCAGCTCCCAGCTATGCCGTGGTCGATCTGCGGCTCGGAGACGGCACAGGGCTCGACGTGATCGAAGCAATCCGAGAACGGCGGTCGGATACCCGGATCATCGTGCTCACCGGCTATGGCAATATCGCGACGGCAGTTACCGCCGTAAAACTCGGCGCGCTCGACTATCTCGCCAAGCCCGCGGATGCGGATGATGTTTATCTGGCGCTGACCCAGCGGCCCGGCGAGAAGGCGGAGATCCCAGAAAACCCGATGTCGGCAGACCGGATCCGTTGGGAACATATCCAGCGCGTCTACGAAAGCTGCGAGAGGAACGTTTCGGAGACGGCGCGGCGGCTGAACATGCACCGCCGGACCTTGCAGCGCATTCTGGCGAAACGCGCGCCGAAGTAATCAGACCGATTTGAGTTGAGCTGCCCATTCGGCGGCAAGAAGCCTTTGTGCGGCGGCCCTCGAGAAATCGAGGGTCACGGACTTGCGTGTCGCGGGCGGAAGTCGATGCTCCGGGGCGTCCCGCAGCATGTGGCCCGAATATCCGTCCGACAGGAACAATCCGCAGTCCTCGGGGAATATCTCCAAGGGCACGCCGGCATGGGTCGCGAAGAAGAGACGATCGCAATAGCGTCGATAGTCAGGCCATTTCCTGTCGACACGAAAATCCTCGATCGACGACTTGATCTCGATAATCCAGATCTCGCCCTTTTCCGACAGGCCGATAAGGTCGGCGCGGCGTCCGTTGGACAGCGTCAATTCCGGCAACATGGCGAAGCGCATCTCTGCCAGGAGGATCTGGACGCCGCGGCGAATCATCATCGCACGATCGGACTGACGCCCGTCGATTAAGGGATTGTTTACTGCGACAGAGACTAAGGTCATGGACAACTCCGCTCCGCACGCTCAAGCCTGTTGCAAAAAAGCAATGCGGAGTCATTTTGCAGCGCCGAAGACACTCGGCTGAAGTACGGCACTTGCGTCGCCGAGATTAATTCAAAATAAACCATAATCAAAGATGGTCGACGAACCATCTCCCAGCCATCACCCATGAGCTTCCTTATGCGCTTCCGCAATATAATGACGTCGCTCGGCCTGGTCATGTCGCTAGGCCTCGCGGGCTGCACGACGACGACTGGTGAAAAAGCCGAAGTCGCCGAAACCACGAAGGTTCAGATCTTCAGCGATTCCTACGGCTCGGTCACGGACGCAGGTTATGCGCTACCGGCGATTCCGATCCAGAAGGTCGACAAGAAGTTTCATCGGCAAATTGTCGATTATGCGACCACGGAGAAGCCCGGCACTGTCGTCGTGAACACCCGCGAGCGCTTCCTCTATTACGTGATGCCGCGCGGCAAGGCTGTTCGTTACGGCATCGGCGTCGGCAAGCAGGGTTTCGCATGGCAGGGTGAAGCCTATATCGCCTGGAAGCAGGCATGGCCGACCTGGCACCCGCCGAAGGAAATGGCAGAGCGCAAGCCTGAGGTCGCGAAGTATGTCGAGAAGGGCATGGACCCCGGTCTTCGCAACCCGCTCGGCGCCCGCGCCATGTATCTCTTCAACGAGAAGGGCCAGGACACGCTGTTCCGCCTGCACGGCACGCCGGAATGGGCCTCGATCGGTACGGCCGCGTCTTCGGGCTGCATTCGCATGATGAACCAGGACGTGATCGACCTGTACAATCGCGTGAAGCCCGGTCGCAACTCCAAGGTCGTTGTTCAGCAGTAATCTGCCGACACGTAGTTCAAAAGAAAGACCCGCTGGATCGCTCCAGCGGGTCTTTTTGTTTGATGACACTCATCGCGGAGGATCAAGCGGCGGCTTTCGCCTTGAGTTCGATGCGGCGGCGATGAAGGACAGGCTCGGTATAGCCATTGGGCTGCTCCCGGCCTTTGAGGACGAGATCGAGTGCCGCCTGGAAGGCGATGGAGTCGTCATATTCATTAGCCATAGCGACATAGGCCGGATCGGCAGCATTCTGTCCATCGACGACGATCGCCATCCGCTTCAAGGTCTCGATCACCTGTTCCTCAGTCACCACGCCGTGATGCAGCCAGTTGGCCATATGCTGGGCCGAGATGCGCAAGGTGGCACGGTCTTCCATCAGGCCGACATTGTTGATGTCCGGGACCTTGGAGCAGCCGACGCCCTGGTCGACCCAGCGGACGACATAGCCGAGAATACCCTGGGCATTGTTGTCGAGTTCGCGCTGGATTTCCTCGGGTGTCCAGTTCGGGCGCGGTGCGACCGGAACGGAAAGGATATCGGCCAGTTTTGCGCGCGGCCGGGACTTCAAGACCTTCTGCACGTCGGCCACGTTGACGCTGTGATAATGGGTGGCGTGCAGCGTTGCCGCGGTCGGCGACGGAACCCAGGCGGTGTTCGCGCCGGCCTTCGGATGGGCGATCTTCTGCTCCAGCATGGCTGCCATCAAATCGGGCATGGCCCACATGCCCTTGCCGATCTGGGCGTGGCCCGACAGACCGCATTCTAGGCCGATGTCGACGTTCCAGTTTTCATAGGCCGAAATCCAGGCCGCCTGCTTCATGTCGCCCTTGCGGATCATCGGACCCGCCTCCATCGAGGTGTGGATCTCGTCGCCGGTGCGGTCGAGGAAGCCAGTGTTGATGAAGACAACGCGCTCGCGGGCGGCGCGGATGCATTCCTTGAGGTTGACGGTGGTGCGGCGCTCCTCGTCCATGATGCCCATCTTGATCGTGTTGGGCGCCATGCCGACGAGTTCTTCGACCGCCGAGAAGATCTCGCAGGCGAAGGCGACCTCTTCTGGTCCGTGCATCTTGGGCTTCACGACATACATGGAACCGGCGCGAGAGTTCTTGCGGCGGCCATTCGGGCCGATGTCATGAAGTGCAATCAAGGCGGTGATCGCTGCGTCCATGATGCCTTCCGGCACCTCGTTTCCATCGCGGTCGGTGATCGCCGGATTGGTCATGAGGTGACCGACATTGCGGATGAGCATGAGGGAGCGACCAGGCAAGGTGACAGCACCTGCGTCCCCACCTGTCAGCGTGACGTCGTCGCTGAGCGCGCGGATGAAAGTCTTGCCGCCCTTCGACACCTCTTCCGTGAGGTCGCCCTTCATCAGGCCGAGCCAGTTCGAATAGACGACGACCTTATCCTCGGCATCGACGGCGGCGACGGAGTCTTCGCAGTCCATGATGGTGGTGAGCGCCGATTCCATCCGGCAGTCGTTGATGCCTGCCGGATCGGCCTTGCCGATGACACCCGTCTTGTCGACAAGGATTTCGACATGCAGACCGTTCTTGCGCAGGAAGATGCTTAAGGGAGCAGACACCTCACCCACGAAGCCAGCAAACTGTGCCGGATCGGCAAGGCCCGTCATGCCGCCATCCTCAAGGCGGACCGAGAGTGCGCCGTTTGCGACCGCGAGGCTGGCCACCTTGTCCCAGGCGCCTGCTGCCAGCGGGGCGGAGCGATCGAGGAAGGCACGCACCCAGGCGATGACCTTGGCGCCGCGGACGGGATTATAGCCCTTGCCTTTTTCGGCACCGTCAGCCTCGGAAATCGCATCCGTTCCGTAAAGGGCGTCATACAGCGAGCCCCAGCGGGCATTCGCGGCGTTCAGCGCGTAGCGGGCGTTCATGACAGGAACGACAAGCTGGGGGCCTGCGAGGGTCGAGATCTCCGGATCGACATTGGCTGTTTCGATCTTGAAGTCGGGTCCCTCAGGCAGAAGATACCCAATCTCGCGCAGAAATGCTTCGTAGGCTGCCAGGTCAGACGGGGCACCGTTCTGCCGATACCATGCGTCGATCTCGGCCTGCAGACTATCGCGCTTGGCCAGAAGGGCGCGGTTCTTCGGTGCGAGAGCATGCACGATCTTCGAGAAGCCGGCAAAGAAGGTATCCGCGTCGACTTCCGTTCCCGGGATCGCCCGGGCAACGATGAAATCATACAGACGCTGGTCGATCGAAAGTCCGTGGGCTTCAACTGATGGCATGACGTCACTCCTCGCACTGAATTCGTTTTCGGATGGCAGCATCGCGCCGAACCGCATTAGCAGTCAATCTGTCATAAGTTAGAAATATTCTTTCCAAAATGGAAAGTCAGCTTCTGGTCGTTCTCGGCCGACCCGTGGCCGTCGCGGTGATGCGCGCCTCGACGAGCTTGCGTCGACCCTCGATTTCGGGGGCGTCGAGTTCTTCCTTCAGCAGCAGAACCACATCGACGGCGCCACTCGCCTCGGCCCGGGCCCGCGCGAGTTCGCTCGCCTGATAGCGCGCGGCATCCAGCGCCATGGTCTCATTCGTCATGCGTTCGCTGTTGCCGCCCCCGGTGAGAATGAAGAGCCCCTCCTCCGGCGAACTCACGGTGATCGTGACGCTGCTGCGCACCTGTCCGACCACCGCGCCGACAGCATTTGCGACGTCAGCATCTGACGGCACCGCGAAATCGGATGCCAGCATCTCGGCGATGGCGGGATAGTACACACCTGCCGAGGCACCAAGGCCGATCAGCGGCCGATCGAGCGACAGGCTGAAGCGGGCAATTCCCGTCTCGCGGCGAAGGGCGCGATCGATGAGCACGGACCGAGCCGGATCAACGTCTGCAAGGCCATCTTCCGCGAGGGCTGCCGAGAGAATGACCTCCGCCGACTGGCGGGTGAGGCGATCGACAATGAATTGGGCAAGCACTTCAGCCGATGACGCAATCGGCTGGCCCGAGCCATCTTTCTGACGGATCGCCAGCATCATGCCGAGTTCAGCGGCTTTGCGGTCCCACTGGCCCTGCCGGTCCAGAACATGCATCGCATCCGAAGGGGTAAGCCCACAGATATGGACGAGGCCCCGCGCGACGAGGCGGTCGAGCGTCGCCTTCTGCTGGGTAAAGCTGATCAGCTGATCGAGCGGCAGCGGCACCGCGCCGATCTTCTGGAAAAGCGCTGCCTCCTGCGGCTGGAGGCCGGCTGCTAGGTGATCCGGAACGCCGGTGCGCACGGCAAAGCGCCCGTCGTGGCGGCCGAGATGCGGCGCACGCAGCTGGCGCTCGAGCACGTCGGTAATCGCCGTCCCATGCAGGGCGGCTGCGAGGCTCAAAGGGACGAGGCGGCGGGGGCCAAGCTCGATCTTCGCTGCGAGGCCGCGATCATCGAAACGGACTTCCGAGTCGCCGCCGAGACCGAAGGTGCGCATGGCCACGGCTTCCACCATGGTCCGGTAGCCACCGACGACTGCGCCGTCCTGGTCGAGCCGCGGTTGGCCCGCCTCCATGACGGCGACGTCCGTCGTCGTGCCGCCGATATCGGAGACCACGGCATCATCAAGTCCGGTCAGGTGACGCGCGCCAACCAAACTTGCAGCAGGTCCGGAGAGAATGGTCTCGATCGGGCGTAGGCGGGCTTCAGCGGCGGAAATCAATGCGCCGTCACCGCGGACGACCATCAGTGGCGCCTGGATGCCACGCTCCAGGAGATAGCGCTCGGCCGAACCAATTAGCCGGTCAATCATGGCCACGAGACGGGCGTTGAGAAGGGTGGTCAGTGCGCGGCGCGGGCCTCCGAGCTTTGACGAGAGCTCGTGGCTGCAGGTGACTGGCAGGCCGGAATGGCGGCGGATGATGTCGCGTGCCCGTTGTTCGTGCGCCGGGTTGCGAACAGCGAAATAGCCGGCGATCGCAAAGGACGAGACATTGGCCGAGAGTTCGGGAAGGGCGGCCTCCAGGGTGTCCGAATCGAACGGAGTTTCATTGCCATGCACGTCATGGCCGCCCGCGATGAAGAGGACAGGATCATTGCCAAGCGCATCGGCGAGGCCGTCGCGCTTCAGATCCTCGGGGCCGAAACCGATCATGATCAAGCCGGCGCGGCCGCCCTGCCCTTCCACCAGCGCGTTTGTCGCGAGCGTCGTCGACAGCGAGACAAGTCTGATGGCCGAGGGATTGATCGCTGATTCGGCCAGAACACTTTCGAGCGCGCCGGAGATACCGATCGACAGATCATGGCGGGTGGTCAGCGACTTCGCCTTGGCGACGATCCCATGCTCTTCGCTGTAGATCACCGCGTCAGTGTAGGTGCCGCCGGTGTCGATGCCCAGCATGTAATCGGATGTCACGCAGTCTTCCCCATAGTGCCCGCCCGGATGGCGACGCATCCCTTATGGCACAGGCATCTGCCCGATTTCCAGCGAAGGAGCGGCAGGATGACGCCGCTTTACGGCTTGCGCGGCGTGATCCGCATCGGCAGACCGCCGGCCGGCTGGGTCGTGAGCTTCTGCACAGGCCAGGGTTTCGTCTGCGGGGTCGTATCAAACCGGTAGCGCTGCATGAGGACCGCGAGCGCGATCACCGCCTCCTGCAGGGCGAAGGTGGCCCCAATGCAGACGCGCGGTCCAGCACCGAAAGGCAGGTACTGAAAGCGGCCGATCTTTTCCCGCTCGCCCGGCAGGAAGCGGGAAGGATCGAACACCCTCGGCTTGTCCCAGTAAAGCTCGTGGCGATGCAAAGTCCAGGGCATGACGAGGACCGTCGTACCCTTGGCGATCTCCACGACTTCGCCATTGGGCGCCGTGTAGCGGTCATCGGCAATGGCGTCGCGATTGATCGAGGGCGCTGGCGGATAGAGCCGCATGGCTTCCTCGAAGGAGGCGCGCACATGCGGCATCTTGTCGAGCCATTCGACAGGATCGGCACCGGAGGCGATCACTGCATCAACCTCGCGCTCCATCGCATCCCGCACGTCAGGACAATGGGCGACGCAATACAGCGTCCAAGCGAGCGCGCGCGCGGTTGTCTCATGGCCCGCACCGATGAAGGTGAGGATGTTGTCTTCGATCTCCTCCGAGGTCAGGCCGTCAGGTCCCTCGAGTTCAAGCAGGAGCGTGAGGAAGTCATCCGGTGCCTTTTCACGCTCGGTGTTGATGATTGCACGACGATGATCCATCGTCCGGCTCACCAGCTCGCGGAACTTGCGAAGGACACCGAGGCCCCGAATGCGCGTGAGGCGCGGGATCCATTTTGGTGCGCGCAAGAGATCTAGGGGATCGATCCGTCCCATGCTGTGCAGGAGATCGTCGACATCCCTGGCGAAATCGCCCTGTTCAGAGATGATCCCGCCGGAGAAGAGAGTTTCGGAGAGGATCGCATAGGTGAGTTCGGTCATGTCGACGGCTATATCGCGGACGATGCCTTCTCCTTGCGATTGATAGCGATCGAGAAACAGCTCGCTCTGCTCGCGCATCTGGCGGGCAAAGCCACGCGCGTGGCGTGGGGTGAACACGGGCGCCATGGCCTTGCGGGAGCGTTTCCAGACGGGTCCTTCTGCCGTCAGCAGACCGTCGCGCAGGATGGGACGCAGCACGAGCTGACGGATCTCCGACATCTCGTAATTCGAAGCGTTGTCGACGAGCACATGCCGGATGAGGCCAGGATCATTGGCGATGATGGTGGTCTGGCCGAAGAAGCGGGTGACGATCCAGGGCCAGGTGTAGGACGGTTGCCCCCAGAGCTCGAGCGGGTTGCGCAGCACCGTTCGGATAATTTCCAGCCGGCTGGGCGGGATGGTCCGCGGCACGGGTGCCGGCGGCTCAAAGGTCGATTTCCGCAGACTGGCGTCCATGTCATGCTCCTTCGGGGGCTTCGACGCCCCCATAGGAGTTAGAGCAGGGCCTCAAGCTCGTCCAGCCGATCATTGATCAGCCAGCCGTAATAGTTCTCTTCCGGCCAATTGGCCGCACCGCTGGATCGCCGGGATGCGAGAGCCTGAGCACGCTGCTGCGAACCGCCGATGTTGAAGAGCGTCGCGGTCAGGCCGGGGTTTTCTGAGATATCAACATCGGCGATCTGCCTGTAGTCGTCGATGGATTTGCGGATGACAGCCGCCATGAAGGCGAGCGAGATATCCGGATCCATGATCGCCTTGTAGACATCCGCCGCATCGTTCTCGTCGAGCTTCTGGTAGCCGGACTTTTCATGCACCAGATCCGACAGCATCAATGCCGTCAGCGGATTGATCTGACCCAGACCAAACGTCTGACCCGCATAGAACGGCTGGAAGAAGACGGCGCTGAAGCGGTTGTTGGGATAGGATGAACCACCAACGGACTTCCCGCGGAAGCTATCCTCCCAAACATTTTCCCGGCAGGTCCAGAGACGATAGGAATCCGAATAGCCGTTGCATTCGGCAAATTCCGGCCGGCTGACAAAGTCGGAAATGCTCTCGTCCTTATAGCCGAAGCGGAAGCTGTTGCCGGCGTAGGAAGCCGCCTTCACATAATAGCTCTGCAGGCTGTCATAGGCGTCGACATTGTAGGTGTGCTCGCCAACGATCGCGCCGACCATGTGAATAGGCGCGATGCCATAGGCAGACGCAGTCTTCTTGATCTTGCCAACGAGCGCGGAGTCCGTGCGCAGGAGATCGCGGACCTTCTCGTATTTCACGTCGAAGCTGGTCTTGCCCGCCTTGGTGCGGCGCACGGAGGCGCCCGGGATGGCCGGCTGCTCCGCATTGCGATTGCCTGGCGGCACCTTGTCGGCAGCGATGGTCACTGCGGGCGTGAGCCCGGACAGTCCCAATGCGACGATGATGATCCTGGTGATGTTCAGCACGATGCGCGGCCCCTCGGACATGTGTCCTTGAACGGATTGGCGACGCATGGTGGCCGACACCCGACAGCGGCACTCCTTACATAAGGCCTGCCTGTATTGTCGATATGGGACGCTTTCACTTTCCCGGCACGCCCGGGGTGAAAGCGACCCATAGATGCACAAAGATCACAGGATGTAGCGGCTCAAGTCCGTATTGGAGGCGAGATCGCCGACATGCTGCTGAACATAAGCCGAGTCGATCATTACAGCCGAGCCGCCACGATCCGGTGCGTGGAAGGAGATCTCATCCAGCACCCGCTCCATGACCGTCTGCAGGCGGCGAGCACCGATGTTCTCGACGGTTTCGTTGAGCTGAACCGCGACATCGGCAAGGGCGTCAATCGCATCCTCGGTGAAATCGAGGTTGAGCTCTTCGGTCGCCATCAGCGCCTTGTACTGGCGGATGAGGCTCGCCTCGGTCTCCGTCAGGATGCGACGGAAGTCTTCCTTCGTCAGCGGCTTCAGCTCGACCCGGATCGGCAGACGACCCTGGAGTTCCGGCAGAAGGTCGGAGGGCTTGGAGACGTGGAATGCACCTGATGCAATAAAGAGAATGTGGTCGGTCTTCACCGGCCCATACTTTGTCGCAACGGTCGTGCCTTCGACGAGCGGAAGCAAGTCGCGCTGCACGCCTTCGCGCGAAACGCCGGCGCCCATGGCTCCTTCGCGGGCGGCAATCTTGTCGATTTCGTCGAGGAAGACGATGCCGTCATTTTCAACCGACCGCAGCGCCTCCCGCTGGATGACTTCGTTGTCGATCAGCTTGTCCGACTCGTCACGAATCAGGTCGGCATAGGATGCCTTCACTGTGGTCCGGACCTTCTTGGTGCGGTTGCCCATGGCCTTGCCGAACATTTCGGACAGATTGAGGATGCCGATATTGGCGCCGGGCATGCCGGGAACTTCGAAGCCGGGCGCGCCGGAGCCGCTGTCGGCCACCTCGATATCGATTTCCTTGTCGTCCAGCTCGCCGTTGCGGAGCTTCTTGCGGAAGCTGTCGCGTGTGGCAGGAGACGCGGTCGCGCCGACCAGAGCATCGAGGACGCGCTCTTCGGCCAGCTGGTGGGCCTTGGCCTGCACTTCCAGACGCTTCTTGTCGCGGATCAGCGCAATACCGATCTCGACCAGATCGCGGATGATCTGCTCAACGTCGCGGCCGACATAGCCGACTTCGGTGAACTTGGTGGCCTCGACCTTGATGAAGGGTGCGCCAGCGAGCTTGGCCAGCCGACGGGAGATTTCCGTCTTGCCGACGCCGGTCGGGCCGATCATCAGGATGTTCTTCGGCATAACCTCGTCGCGAAGGTCTTCCGAGAGCTGCTGACGGCGCCAGCGGTTGCGCAAGGCGATCGCGACCGCACGCTTGGCGTCATGCTGGCCGATGATGTGGCGGTCGAGCTCGGAGACGATCTCGCGCGGAGAAAAATTGGTCATTTCGAGTTGCTCCTCACGATGCCGCGGTAACGCGCATCGTCGATTGCGGTGGGACGTTTTCGGCAGCCGTCAGTCGGCGTCGAGGGTTTCGACCACCATGTTGTTGTTGGTGTAGACGCAGATCTCGCCGGCGATCGTCAGCGCACGGGTTGCGATATCTTCGGCCGAGCGATCGGTATCCATCAGGGCGCGCGCAGCCGCATAGGCAAAGTTGCCGCCAGAGCCGATCGCGATTGTGCCGTGTTCAGGCTCCAGGACGTCGCCATTGCCGGTGATCGCGAGCGTGATCGACTTGTCGGCAACCAGCATCATGGCTTCGAGATTGCGCAGATACTTGTCGGTGCGCCAGTCCTTCGCGAGCTCGACGGCGGCGCGCATCAACTGGCCGGGATACTGCTCGAGCTTCTTTTCGAGACGATCGAGCAGGGTGAAGGCATCGGCAGTCGCGCCGGCGAAGCCTGCGATTACATCGCCGCCCTTGCCGATGCGGCGGACCTTGCGCGCATTGCCCTTCATCACGGTCTGGCCGAGGCTGACCTGGCCATCACCGGCCATCACCACCTTGCCGTCCTTGCGTACGGTAATAATCGTTGTCATCAGTCACCTGTCACCCGCCTCTGCGGGCCTTGTGGGACGGGCTGTCTGGCCCGGTTTGTCGGTTCCTATGTAAGTGGGCTTTCGACGATTGCAATCTGCGGCAAAAGCTCTGACGCCGCCTTGCGGCAGCGCAATGTAACTTCTGGATATTTCACCGCCCTGCTGTTATGGGAGGGCCGAGATCCTCATGGAGCAGCCAAATGGCAGAGCGTAAAGGCGAAGTTTCCCGCAAGACCAACGAAACCTCGGTCTCGGTTTCCGTCCATATCGACGGCACCGGCACGGGTAAGATTTCGACGGGCGTGGGCTTCTTCGATCACATGCTCGACCAGCTCTGCCGCCATTCGCTCATCGACATGGACATCGATGTGAAGGGTGACCTGCATATCGACGATCACCACACCGTGGAAGACACTGGCATCGCGCTCGGTCAGGCGATTTCCAAGGCGCTGGGCGACCGCAAGGGCATCACGCGTTATGCGTCGATTGACCTTGCCATGGACGAGACGATGACCAAGGCGGCCATCGACGTCTCCGGTCGTCCGTTCCTGGTCTGGAACGTCGCTTTCAGCGCCCCGAAGATCGGCACCTTCGACACCGAGCTGGTGCGCGAATTCTTCCAGGCTCTCGCCCAGAACGCCGGGATCACGCTGCATGTGCTGAACCATTACGGCGCGAACAACCATCATATTGCCGAGACCTGCTTCAAGGCGGTCGCGCGCGCGCTTCGCACAGCAACCGAAGTCGATCCGCGGCAGGCAAATCGTATCCCCTCCACCAAGGGCACCCTGGTTTAAGGGGCAGCTTCCCCCACGGGGGAAACTGCCACCTTGCTCCGGTTCGGACGTTGAAGCCGAACCGTTGAGCAGAAAGGACTGGAAGACATGCGTGTAGCTATCATCGACTACGGTTCGGGCAATCTGCGCTCGGCCACCAAGGCCTTCGAACGGGCCGCCCGCGAGGCCGGCCTTAACGCCGAGATCGAACTCACCGACAAGGCAGACAGGGTCGCGACCGCCGACCGGATCGTACTTCCGGGTGTTGGGGCCTATGCCGACTGCCGTAGGGGACTCGATGCGGTCCCCGGCATGCATGACGCGATCGCTGACGTTGTCGAGAAAAAGGGCCGTCCCTTCTTCGGTATCTGCGTCGGCATGCAGCTGATGTCATCGCGCGGGCTCGAGAAAACCGTGACCGACGGCTTCGGCTGGATCGAAGGCGACGTGGTCGAAATGACGCCGTCCGATGCGTCCCTCAAGATCCCGCAGATCGGCTGGAACACGCTGACGCTCAACCGGCCGCATCCCTTGTTTGACGGCATTCCGACCGGACCGGACGGGCTGCACGCCTATTTCGTGCATTCCTATCATCTGGCTGCGCACAAGCCCGCGGATGTGATCGCGACGACCGATTACGGTGGCGCGATGACCGCATTTGTCGGACGCGACAACATGGTGGGTGCGCAATTCCATCCCGAGAAGAGCCAGGCACTCGGCCTGAAGCTCATCGCCAATTTCCTGACCTGGACGCCCTGAAGGGCACGGATAGACTCATGATCCTCTTTCCCGCCATCGACCTCAAGGACGGCCAGTGCGTTCGCCTCAAGCTGGGCGATATGGACCAGGCGACCGTCTACAATCCTGATCCTGCCGCGCAGGCACGGGCCTTCGAAGACCAGGGCTTTGAATGGCTCCATGTCGTTGACCTCAACGGTGCCTTTGCCGGTGAAAGCGTCAATGGCGCGGCCGTCGATACTATCCTGAAGGCGACGAGAAACCCGGTGCAGCTCGGCGGCGGCATCCGCACCCTCGACCATATCGAGAGCTGGCTGTCGCGCGGGTTGTCGCGGGTGATCCTCGGTACGGTCGCCGTCCGTGATCCGGCCCTCGTCCTCGAAGCCTGCAAGCGCTTCCCGGGCAAGGTCGCCGTCGGAATCGACGCGAAGGGCGGCAAGGTTGCTGTCGAAGGCTGGGCGGAAGCCTCCGAACTCGGCGTGATCGAACTTGCAGAGCGTTTCGAAGGCGCCGGTGTCGCGGCGATCATCTATACCGACATCGACCGCGATGGAATCCTGACCGGTATCAACTGGGCCTCGACACTGGAACTGGCCGCTGCTGTTTCGATCCCTGTGATTGCGTCCGGAGGTCTCGCTTCGATCGAGGACATCAAGCGGATGCTGGAACCGGATGCGAAGAAGCTCGAAGGTGCGATTTCCGGTCGCGCGCTCTATGATGGTCGCATCGACCCTGCGGAGGCGCTCGCGCTGATCAAGGCTGCGAGAGGCTGAGGAGGAAACAATGACACTCAAGGCCCGTGTGATCCCCTGCCTCGACGTCAAGGACGGCCGCGTCGTCAAGGGCGTGAACTTCGTCGATCTCATCGATGCCGGTGACCCGGTCGAGGCGGCCAAAGCCTACGACGCCGCCGGCGCCGACGAGCTCTGCTTTCTCGACATCACCGCATCCTCGGACAACCGCGACACGATCTTCGACGTGGTTGCCCAGACGGCCGATCATTGCTTCATGCCGCTGACGGTCGGCGGTGGCGTTCGCGCCGTTGCCGATATCCGCAAGCTGCTGCTCTGCGGCGCCGACAAGGTGTCGATCAACTCGGCTGCGGTAAAGAACCCCGATTTCGTCGCGGAAGCCGCTGACAAGTTCGGCAACCAGTGCATCGTCGTCTCGATCGACGCGAAGAAGGTTTCCGCTGCCGGCGAAACGGATCGCTGGGAGATCTTCACCCATGGCGGACGCCAGCCGACCGGGATCGATGCCGTCGAATTCGCGGTGAAGATGGTCGAGCGCGGCGCCGGCGAACTGCTGGTCACGTCCATGGACCGGGACGGCACCAAGAGCGGTTACGACATCGGCCTCACCCGCACGATCGCAGACAGCGTTCGCGTCCCCGTCATCGCCTCCGGCGGCGTTGGCAATCTCGATGATCTGGTCGCCGGCATTCGCGATGGTCATGCGACCGCGGTGCTTGCCGCATCGATCTTCCATTTCGGCACCTATTCGATTGCAGAGGCCAAGGCCCACATGGCCGCAGCCGGCATCGCCATGCGTCTCGACTGACGCGGAAAGGCTTGTCATGAGCACGTTCACTCTTGCCGATCTGGAGGCCATCGTCGCCAGCCGCGCTCAGGCGGACCCGAGCCAATCCTGGACGGCCAAACTCGTGGCGGGCGGGCAGGCGAAAGCGGCGAAGAAGCTGGGCGAAGAGGCGATCGAGGCTGTTATGGCTGCGGTCAAGGATGATCGCGAAAACCTCGTCTATGAGAGCGCGGACTTGCTCTATCACCTGATGGTCGTATTGAAAATTGCGGACATCCCTTTACAAGCAGTGATGCAGGAACTTGAGCGTCGGACCGCTCAGACGGGCCTGAATGAGAAGGCCAGTCGGCAGGATCCATGACGATAGCTATGCGGGACCCCGAAACGCCAGACGTCCTCGACCATTTTCAGGCGAACGGCTATTCCCCCTACCTGTTCTTCGGCAGCGAGGAATGGGCGCATTTTCGCGCTGATACGCCGCTGACGCTGACGGCTGATGAAGTTAAGCGGCTGCGCTCTATCGACGACCCGATCGACCTCGACGAAGTCCGTCGGATCTATCTTTCGCTGTCGCGCCTGCTGTCGTCACACGTGGAATCCTCGCAGCTACTTTTCGAGCAGCGCAACCGTTTCTTGAGCATGTCGGACGTGTTCAAGACACCCTTCGTCATCGGCATTGCCGGATCGGTAGCGGTCGGCAAATCGACGACGGCGCGTATCCTCAAGGAACTCCTGGCCCGCTGGCCGTCGAGCCCGAAGGTAGATCTCGTCACCACCGACGGCTTCCTCTATCCCAACGCCCATCTGGTGAAGAACGGCATCCTCAATCGCAAGGGTTTCCCGGAAAGCTACGACATCGGGGCGCTCCTGCGTTTCCTGTCGGCGATCAAGGCCGGACTGCCGAACGTCAAGGCGCCCAGCTATTCGCACCTGACCTATGACGTGTTGCCGAACGAGCACCGCGTGATCGACCGGCCCGATATCCTGATCTTCGAGGGCATCAACGTTCTGCAGTCGCGCAATCTGCCGGCAGATGGCAAGATCGTGCCGATGGTCTCGGACTTCTTCGACTTCTCGATCTATATCGACGCGGATGAGAATGCGATCCATCGCTGGTATGTCGAACGCTTCATGAAGCTCCGGCAGACCGCCTTCAGAGATCCGAACTCCTACTTCCATCGCTATGCGACGATCAGCGAGGATGAGGCCAAGGAGATCGCCGAGGGGCTCTGGGCAAACATCAACCTGAAGAACCTGCGCGAGAACATCCTGCCGACGCGTCCGCGGGCTGATCTGATCCTGCGTAAGGGTGATAACCACCTCGTCGAGACAGTGGCACTCAGAAAACTGTAAGCGATCGATCGCCGGCTATGGGTTGACCCGACGAAGCGTCAGGTTGATGCGGCCGCCGGATTTCAGAAGGGTCGAGGTTCCAGGATAGATGCGGTCGACGCCATGGAAGCACAGTCGACCTTCGCCTCCGAGGATGAAGAGATCGCCGCTTTCCAGCTTCAAGGATTTCGTCCTGTCGGTGCGCGATAGGCCGCCGATGCGGAACAGGCAGGTGTTTCCAAGTGAGATCGAGAGGACCGGCGCCGACAAGTCGGTTTCATCTCGATCCTGATGTAGGCCCATCTTGGCGTCATCGGCATAGAAATTGACGAGGCAGGCTTCGGGATCTTTCGGATGGCCTGAGAGCTCGCGCCAGAGGTCGAGCAAAACCGGGGGGATGTCGGGCCAGGGCTTGGCCGTCTGCGGATGAGACGGCTGATAGCGATAACCCCTCTCCTTGTCGGTCACCCAGCCAAGCGGACCGCAATTCGTCATGCGGACTGACATAGGGCGGCCTGAGCCGGGCATTACCGGAACATAGAGCGGCGCCTCGACCACAACCGCGCGAATGATATCGACCAGCTCTTCCTGCTGGGTCCGCGACAGGCGGCCCGGGAGATAACGAAGACCGGATTGGAGGCTGATCTCGGCTTTGGTTTCAGCCATGCTCAATCTCCCGCCGGCTTGCCGCGCATCTTCTTCACATCTGAACGTCCGGACTTTGCCTTAAGACGCCGTTCGATCGAGCCCTTGGTGGGCTTGGTCTTTTTGCGGGGCGGCGGTGGTGGCTTGGCCGCTTCGAGCAGCAGCTCCTTCAGGCGATCGCGGGCGTCTTCGCGATTGCGGTCCTGACTGCGGAAGCGGCTGGCCTCAATCATCAGCACGCCTTCCTTGGACAGGCGTTTGCCGGCAAGCTTCGCGGCATTCTGCTTCACGCGATCATTCAGCGCGGGCGATCCGAGCAGATTGAAGAAGAGCTGAACGGCGGTCGAGACCTTGTTGACATTCTGACCGCCTGGGCCGCCGGCCAGCACGAATTGCTCCGTCAGCTCCCAGCCGGCGATCGTTATGCGGTTGTTGATCTCTAGCGGTTCGCTTGCCATGTCATCGGTCTCTTTCTCGGCTTCCATATCGGCCGCAAAGACTTCAAAGGCAAGCCGGAAGCAGAAGAGGCCCGGCAAACTTGCCGGGCCTCTTCATGGTCGTCAAATCAGTAGATCACTCGGCAGCGAAGCGAATGCCCGGGGCTGCGTCGCGGACCTTGCCGTCGACATGGGCTTCGAACTTGGCGAAGTTGTCGATGAACATGCCGACCAGCTTCTTGGCCTGCGCGTCGTAGGCGACGCCGTCAGCCCAGGTCGAGCGTGGGTCGAGGATCTTCGTGTCGACGCCACCCACGGCGACCGGAACTGCGAAGCCGAAGTTGGCATCCGTACGCATCTCAACCTTCTTCAACTCGCCGGTCAGAGCAGCCGTCAGAAGCGCACGGGTCGCCTTGATCGGCATGCGGTTCCCGGTCCCATAGGCGCCGCCGGTCCAGCCGGTGTTGACGAGCCAGCAATCGACCTCGTGACGTGCGATCAAATCGCGAAGCAGGTTGCCGTATTCCGTCGGGTGGCGCGGCATGAAGGGGGCGCCGAAGCAGGTCGAGAAGGTGGCTTCCGGTTCGGTGACACCCTTTTCGGTGCCGGCAACCTTCGCGGTGTAACCGGACAGGAAGTGGTACATGGCCTGTTCCGGCGTCAGCTTGGCGATCGGCGGGAGAACACCGAAGGCATCCGCTGTCAGCATGATGATCGTCTTCGGATGCGGTGCGATGCCGGTCTCCGATGCATTCGGAATGAAATGCAGCGGGTAAGCGCAGCGGGTGTTTTCCGTCAGCGAGCCGTCATTGAAGTCCGGAACGCGGTTTTCGTCCAGAATGACGTTTTCGAGCACGGTGCCGAAGCGCTTGGTCGTGGCGAAGATCTCCGGTTCAGCTTCTGCCGAAAGACGGATGGTCTTGGCGTAGCAGCCACCTTCGAAGTTGAAGATGCCGTTTTCACCCCAGCCATGTTCATCGTCACCAATCAGGGTGCGCTTCGGATCAGCCGACAGCGTGGTCTTGCCGGTGCCGGAGAGGCCGAAGAAGACGGCTGCGTCGCCATCAGGGCCGACATTGGCCGAGCAATGCATCGGCATGACGCCCTTGGACGGCAGCAGGTAGTTGAGGACGGTGAAGACCGACTTCTTCATTTCGCCGGCATAGGATGTGCCGCCGATGAGGACGATGCCATTGGTCAGGTCGCAAGCGATAACCGTCTCGGTGCGGCAACCATGACGGGCGGGATCGGCACGGAAGCTCGGCAGATCGATGATCGTCAACTTGGGCAGGAAGCCTTCCAGAGCTTCACGCTCGGGACGGATCAGCAGGTTGCGGATGAAGAGCGAGTGCCAGGCGAATTCGGTCACGACACGGGTCGGCAGTGCGTTGTCTGCGTCGGCGCCGCCAATCAGATCCTGAACAAAGAGGTCCCTGCCCTCGGCATGGGCCAGCATGTCCTGATGCAGCACGGCGAAATGCTCCGGCGACATCGGCTTGTTGTTGTCCCACCAGATCTGGTCGTCGGTCTTTGCATCGCGAACGACGAACTTGTCCTTGGCGGAGCGACCCGTGTGCTGACCGGTCAGAGCGCGCAGCGCACCATCGGCTGTAAGCTCGGCCTCGCCGCGACGGATAGCCTCTTCATAAAGAGCGGCCTCCAGGAAGTTGTAGCGAACGCTGGCGGCCTTCCCCAAGCCGATATCCGCGATACCCGCAGCCGGGTTCCTCACGCCGAATTCCTCCATGGGTGCGCCTTCCTCTCACATGGGCCAGAACTGAATGAGTGAAAACTAAACGGCACCGGCTCGAAAAGCAAGGCGGCACTCTAAAAAATATAATGATATCAATTATTTAATCGATTTAAACTGGAAAATGGCCTTTTTAAATCGTTTAGTTCCGCTTCCATTCCACGTCGAAAGACGGAGATCGGAGGAGCGAAATTGCCGTTTGACCGAAATCTGCTCGGCACGCCCCTTCCCCTCTGCCACAATTTGTTCCACCTTTATCCTCATATCGCACTGCCATGGAACCAGAGCTGGGCTGGACGAACCAGGAGCAGCGCAACGATGACGGAGACGTACACTATGCAGACGATCGCCCTCGTGGATGACGACCGCAACATTCTGACTTCGGTTTCGATTGCACTCGAAGCGGAAGGCTACAAGGTCGAAACCTACACCGACGGCGCCTCGGCTCTCGACGGTCTTCTCGCCCGTCCGCCGCAGCTGGCCATCTTCGACATCAAGATGCCGCGTATGGACGGGATGGAGCTCCTGCGCCGCCTGCGTCAGAAATCCGACATTCCGGTGATCTTCCTCACCTCCAAGGACGAAGAGATCGACGAACTCTTTGGCCTGAAGATGGGCGCCGACGACTTCATCACCAAACCCTTCTCGCAGCGCCTGCTGGTCGAGCGCGTCAAGGCGATCCTGCGGCGCTCGGCAAGCCGTGAGACGCTGGCGGCCGGTGGCGGCCCTGCAAAGGGGAGCCCAGAACAACAGGCGCGCACGCTGGAGCGTGGCCAGCTGGTCATGGATCAGGAGCGCCACACCTGCACCTGGAAGGGCGATCCGGTCACGCTGACCGTCACCGAATTCCTGATCCTGCATTCGCTGGCACAGCGCCCCGGCGTCGTGAAGAGCCGCGATGCGCTGATGGATGCGGCTTATGACGAGCAGGTCTATGTCGATGACCGCACCATCGACAGCCACATCAAGCGGCTGCGCAAGAAGTTCAAGATGGTCGATACCGACTTCGACATGATTGAAACCCTTTACGGTGTGGGCTACCGCTTCCGCGAAGCAGCGTAAGGTCTCGTCGTCATGGCCGCTTCGGCCAATACAGACGGGCGAAAGGTAAAGGTTTGACCCAGCAGGTTGACGAGGGACATCTGGAGGAGCCGGAATCCGGCTCCGAACAGCGTCGGCTGTTCACCCACCCCTTCACGCTGATCCGTCGGATCTTCGGCCACGCGCTCTTTTCGAGCCTGACCCGCCGTATCGTCTTCTTCAACCTTGCCGCATTGATCGTGCTGGTCGGCGGCATCATGTATCTCAACCAGTTCCGCGAGGGGCTGATCGATGCGCGCGTCGAGAGCCTACTGACTCAGGGCGAAATCATCGCCGCTGCCGTCTCGGCTTCGGCCTCCGTCGACACGAATTCGATCACGATCGATCCGGAAAAGCTGCTCGAGCTCCAGGCCGGGCAGAGCATCACGCCTGTTCCGAACGACGAGGATCTGGAATTCCCGATCAATCCGGAACGCGTGGCGCCGGTGCTTCGGCGCCTGATCTCGCCGACCCGTATCAGGGCCCGCCTCTTCGATGCCGATGCCAACCTTCTGCTCGATTCCCGGCACCTCTATTCGCGCGGCCAGGTACTGCGCTTCGACCTTCCACCCGTCGACAACGATTCCACCAGCTTCACCGACTGGATCACCCGCCTCTTCAATACCATCCTGCAGCCCGGAAACCTGCCGGTTTACCGCGAAGCGCCGGGCGGAGACGGCTCGATCTATCCCGAGGTGATGAACGCGCTGACCGGCGTGCGCGGCGCCGTGGTTCGCGTGACAGATCAGGGCGAGTTGATCGTCTCGGTGGCGGTTCCCGTCCAACGGTCACGTGCGGTGCTCGGCGTGCTGCTGCTCTCCACCCAGGCCGGCGATATCGACAAGATCGTGCATGCAGAACGCCTCGCCATCCTCCGCGTTTTCGGCGTGGCAACGCTGGTCAACATTGTCGTGTCGCTGCTTTTGTCCTCGACCATCGCCAACCCGTTGCGCAGGCTTTCGGCTGCGGCCATCCGCGTTCGCCGTGGTGCCAAGGAACGCGAGGAGATCCCGGACTTCTCGATCCGTCAGGACGAAATCGGCAACCTCTCCATCGCACTTCGCGAGATGACGACCGCACTTTACGACCGCATCGATGCGATCGAGAGCTTTGCAGCCGATGTCAGCCACGAGTTGAAAAACCCGCTGACATCGCTGCGTTCGGCCGTCGAAACGCTGCCTCTGGCAAAGACCGATCAATCCCGGCAGCGGCTGATGGACATTATCCAGCACGATGTCCGGCGCCTCGACCGTCTGATCAGCGATATCTCGGATGCATCGCGGCTCGACGCCGAGCTTGCGCGCTCGGATGCCAAGCCGGTTGATCTGGAGGTGTTGGTCTCGAGCCTTGTCGATATCTCTCGGGAGATCCGCAGCGGCAAGAAGGTGGTCAAGATCGACTGCGTGGTGGACCATAAGCAGGGTTCGAACCAGAATTTCCTCGTCAACGGGCATGATCTCCGCCTCGGCCAGATCGTGACCAATCTGATCGAAAACGCCCGCTCCTTCGTGCCGGAGGAGACAGGTCGGATCCTGGTCAAGCTTTCGCGCAACAAGAGCCGATGCCTCATCCAGGTCGAGGACAACGGTCCCGGCATTCAGGCCGAAGACATCGACCGCATCTTCGAGCGCTTCTACACCGACCGCCCCGAGGGCGAGAGCTTCGGCCAGAACTCCGGCCTTGGTCTTTCGATCAGCCGGCAGATTGCAGAAGCGCATGGTGGCACGTTGAGGGCCGAAAATGTGATGGATCCGGCAACGGGCCGCATTACCGGCGCTCGCTTCGTCCTGTCGCTGCCTGTGGGCACGCTCACATGAGCGAAACGCCTGCGAACATTCACGGGACGGCGATCACCGTGGATGGCATCGGGCTTCTCTTCCTCGGACCATCTGGAAGCGGCAAATCGAGCCTTGCTTTCGATTGTCTGTCAGAGGCCAGGCTGATGGGATGCCCCTGTGCGCTGATCTCCGATGACCGCGTGCTGGTGTCGAAGCGCGGCGATACGATCATCGGGGCGGGTCCTGGCTCGATCCGCGGACTGATGGAGTTGCGCTACAGCGGCATCGTCTCCGTCGCTCATGTTGCCGAGGCGGATCTGCACTACGCGATCCTGCCGGTATCAGGCGATGAGGTGGACCGGCTTCCGCCTGATGATGAGGTCGCCGACATCACTCCCGCCATCCGTCTGCCGGCCATCCGATTGCCCTTGTGGAGCCGATTTCCGCTGAGCTTGATCTTCGCACGGATCCGCAGTCTGCAGACAACCGGATGAAACACACGCTGTTTTGGCTTGCACTTCCCGCTTTGATCGACAAGATGGCGACCCACTGATGGACGAAACGCCAATCTTGAGCTATTCGGCGAGAGTTGCGCTAAGGGGCAGTTAAGAATGATCGGACTTGTGCTTGTCACGCATGGCAAGCTGGCTGAAGAGTTTCACCACGCGGTGGAGCATGTCGTAGGCCCACAGAAATTCATCGAGACCGTTTCGATCGGCCCCGAAGATGACATGGATCAGCGCCGCCAGGACATTCTCGATGCAGTCTTGCGCGCGGATGATGGACATGGCGTCATCATCCTGACCGACATGTTCGGCGGCACGCCTTCCAATCTCGCCATCTCCGTCATGAACACCGGTCGCATCGAAGTCATCGCCGGGGTCAATCTCCCGATGCTGATCAAGCTTGCGGGCGTTCGTGGCGATAACGACATGGATCGCTCGCTCGTAGAGGCTTCGGAAGCCGGACGGAAATACATCAATGTCGCAAGCCGCGTGTTGAGTGGTAAGTGAAACGATGAGCGACATGATCTCGCGTGATCTGCTGATCATCAACAAACGCGGCCTCCACGCCCGGGCCTCGGCCAAATTCGTTCAGACCGTCAGCGGCTTTGACGCGACGGTCAGCGTTTCGAAAGACGGCACCACCGTCGGCGGCACGTCGATCATGGGGCTCATGATGCTGGCTGCCAGCCCCGGCTGCTCCATCTCAGTCTCCGCCTCGGGCAACCAGGCGCAGGATGTGATGAATGCCCTCTCGGCGCTCGTCGCCGATCGCTTTGGTGAAGAGATGTAAAGCATCGCGACATAAAGACATAAAGACTTCTTTATGTCAGATTGCGTTTAATGCCTTTCCCTGCTAGAAGACGACCAAGCCCTGCAGACAGATCTGCGGGAGAGCCAGTTTGTCCATCCGCCATGAATTGCGGATCGGATCGGATCCAGCCGGAGAACCCCATGAGCAAACATGACTATGTGATCGCCGATATCGGTCTTGCCGATTTTGGCCGCAAGGAAATCAGCATCGCTGAAACCGAAATGCCGGGCCTGATGGCCTGCCGCGAAGAATTCGGGGCGAGCAAGCCGCTGAAGGGTGCGCGCATCACCGGTTCGCTGCACATGACGATCCAGACGGCAGTCCTGATCGAGACGCTTGTCGCGCTCGGCGCCGAGGTCCGTTGGGCATCCTGCAACATCTTCTCGACGCAGGACCATGCTGCGGCAGCAATTGCTGCTGCCGGCATTCCGGTCTTCGCGATCAAGGGCGAGTCGCTGACGGACTATTGGGACTACACCGACAAGATCTTCCAGTGGACTGACGGTGGCCTGTCCAACATGATCCTCGACGACGGTGGCGACGCCACCATGTACATCCTGCTCGGTGCCCGCGCCGAAGCCGGTGAGGACGTTCTTTCGAACCCGCAGTCGGAAGAAGAAGAAATTCTGGTCGCGCAGATCAAGAAGCGTCTGGCCGCTACGCCTGGCTGGTTCACCAAGCAGCGCGATGCCATCAAGGGCGTGACCGAAGAAACCACCACGGGCGTGCACCGCCTTTACGAACTCGCCAAGAAGGGCCTCCTCCCCTTCCCGGCGATCAACGTCAACGACTCGGTCACGAAGTCCAAGTTCGACAACAAGTATGGCTGCAAGGAATCGCTGGTTGACGGCATTCGTCGCGGTACCGACGTGATGATGGCCGGCAAGGTTGCCGTCGTCTGCGGCTACGGCGACGTCGGCAAGGGTTCGGCCGCTTCGCTGCGTGGCGCCGGCGCCCGCGTGAAGGTGACGGAAGTCGACCCGATCTGCGCCCTGCAGGCCGCCATGGACGGCTTTGAAGTTGTCACGCTCGAGGACGTCGTTTCCTCGGCCGACATCTTCATCACGACCACCGGCAACAAGGACGTCATCCGCATCGAGCACATGCGCGAGATGAAGGACATGGCGATCGTCGGCAACATCGGCCACTTCGACAACGAGATCCAGGTCGCTTCCCTGAAGAACCTGCGTTGGACGAACATCAAGCCGCAGGTCGACATGATCGAGTTCCCGAAGGGCAACCGCATGATCCTGCTCTCGGAAGGCCGCCTGCTGAACCTCGGCAACGCAACCGGTCACCCGTCCTTCGTCATGTCGGCCTCGTTCACCAACCAGGTTCTCGGCCAGATCGAGCTGTTTGCGAAGAACGATGAATACAAGCCGGGCGTCTATGTCCTGCCGAAGCACCTCGACGAAAAGGTCGCTCGTCTGCACCTCGAAAAGCTCGGCGTGAAGCTGACGCAGCTTTCGGACGAACAGGCAGCCTATATCGGCGTCACGACCCAGGGTCCGTTCAAGTCAGAACACTATCGCTATTAAAATATAGCTGGATAATATCTACATCTAGTGGGCGGCGCCTTGACAAGGGCGCCGCTTTCTTTTTTGGGCCCCGGCCTTCCCGACCCTATCCATCAAAGGTATTGTTTTAGAACTTGATTCGTGGACTGCACGAGCGCTCCGCGGATACGGATGTCTTGTCGACGATGCGGCACATAATAAGACGGAGACAGACCGAGAATGTCGGTACATCAACGCGCCCCGCGTCAGCGGGATACGGCTATGACGGCCGGTTTTCCAAGCCTCTGGCGGCCAACTTCAGACCTGACAACCGCGGTGCTGCGCAAGGTCGCACAGCGCCCAGCCGTGGCAGCCATGCGCCGCTTGCTGACTTGCGGTAGCGCACTTGCGGGCATCATCACGCCCGGCCTCGCGCATGCCCAAACCGCTGCGGCTCCGCTGCGCGGCTTCGACAGCGCCGATGTGGCGGGCTATGCCGTACTCCTCGGATCGGTTTCCGCAGCCCTG
Organism: Allorhizobium sp. nf9_anc; assembly: GCF_056323085.1. Taxonomy (NCBI): domain Bacteria; kingdom Pseudomonadati; phylum Pseudomonadota; class Alphaproteobacteria; order Hyphomicrobiales; family Rhizobiaceae; genus Allorhizobium; species Allorhizobium sp. nf9_anc. The sequence goes on from NZ_CM150481.1 coordinate 3,873,097, forward strand.
ATCTTCGCCGCCGTTCTGCTTCGCCAGCGCAACAGGCTTGATGTCGAAGTGCGCGAACTGCGCTCGGCTTTTTCGGACAGCCAGCACAAGATCTCTCGGTACCAGACCCTGATCGCCGACAAGAACCGACGCACGGTCATCTGGGAAGGCCATAACGGAAAAGCAGAACTGCTCGGCCAGCTTCCGGCGGAGACAGGCGCTCCCCAGCAGGATCCGGACTTTCTGGCTTTCGGCCGCTGGCTTAAGCCACACTCTGCAAGCGAAGTCGAACGCGCCATCGAAGGTCTGCGGCTGAATGCCAAGTCCTTCGATCTGGTCGTCGAAACTCAGCGCGGTGAAGTTCTGGAGGTCCAAGGCAAGCTCTACGGCGGCCGCGCCTATGCGCATTTCGTTGCCCTCGACAACCTGCGTGCCGAACTGGCCGAACTGAAGATCGAGCGCAACCGCCTGCGTAGCTCGATTGCAACCTTTGAATCGCTGCTCGATTCGATCGAACAGCCTGTCTGGCAGCGCGACGGTGAAGGCCGTCTGGTCTGGGTCAACCAGGCCTATAGCGACGCCGTGGAGGCAAGCTCGCCGCAACAGGCGGTGCAGGAGGGGCGCGAAATTCTGGGCACCCTCACCCGAGAAAAGATCAAGGCGTCAGCGACCCCGGAATCACCCTTCCAGGATACCGTTTCGACGGCCGTTCGTGGCGCGCGGACCTTCTTCGATGTTGTCGATGTGAGGGGTCCTGCGGGCTCCTGTGGCATGGCGATCGACGTCTCGTCCGCAGAGACGCTTCGGGAAGACCTGACCCGGACGCTGAAGAGCCATGCCGATACGCTGGACCATCTGGCAACGCCGGTGGCAATCTTCGACGCCGACCGCCGCCTGCAATTCTACAACCAGGCTTTCCAGCAGCTTTGGGGTCTCGAAGCCAAGTTCCTCGAAAGCCGGCCCGATCATGCCGAACTGCTGGATCGGCTTCGTGCGGCGCATAAGCTGCCGGAACAGCTGAGCTGGAAGGCTTGGAAGGAAAATTGCCTTTCCGTCTACCGCGCTCTGGAGACGCAGACGGACCTCTGGCATCTGCCAAACGGCCAGACGCTTCGGGTGATTGCGTCTGCCCATCCGCAGGGTGGCGCCACCTGGGTGTTCGAAAACCTCACGGAACAGGTCAATCTGGAGACCCGCTACAACACGCTCGTGCAGGTGCAGGGTGAAACCATCGACCACCTGTCCGAAGGCGTCGCCGTCTTTGGTCCAGATGGCCGTATACAGCTGTCCAATCCCGCCTTCCGCGCCCTCTGGGGCATCACCGAAGCGCAGGCCGCTGTTGGCACCCACATCAGGCTGCTCGAAGCTGCCTGCGGGACGTCCTATGACAAGCCGGACGGCTGGAAGGCGTTCGGCAAGATGATCACCAGCTTCGAGGACGAGCGTCCGTCAAGTCAGGGTACACTGGAGCTCTATTCCGGTCTGGTGCTGGATTATGCCGTGACGCCGCTGCCGAATGCTCAGACCATGCTCACCTTCGTGAACATGACCGACAGCGTTCGTGCGGAACGGGCGCTGAAGGAGAAGAACGAAGCGCTGCAGAAGGCAGACGAGCTGAAGAACGATTTCGTCCAGCACGTCTCCTACGAGCTGCGCTCGCCGCTGACCAACATCATCGGCTTCACCGATCTCCTCAAGACACCGACGATCGGCCCGCTCAACGAGCGGCAGGCCGAATATATCGACCATATCTCGACCTCGTCTTCGGTACTGCTGACCATCGTCAACGACATTCTCGATCTCGCGACTGTCGATGCCGGCATCATGCAGCTGGACTATTCGGAAATCGATCTGAGCGATCTTCTCGACGATGTCTCGATGCAGATGACCGACAGATTGCAGGAAGGCGGCGTGACGCTGGAGATCGCGGCTCCCGCGCAGCTTGGTCATCTGATTGCCGACCGGCAGCGGTTAAAACAGATCCTTATCAAGATCCTGACCAATGCCGTGAATTACGCCCCCGAAGGCTCGGTCGTCTCGATGAAGTGCTGGCGCGAGGCCAATGATTTCGCCTTTTCCGTGAGTGACAACGGCTGCGGCATGAGCGCCGACCTTGTGTCCTCGGCCTTTGACCGCTTTTCGACAAGCGCCAAGGGCGGCAAGCGTAGCGGGCCGGGTCTTGGTCTCTCGATCGTCCAGAGCTTCGTCAACCTGCACAAGGGTGAAGTGAAGATCGAAAGCGAGCCGGGCCGCGGAACCACGGTCCACTGCCGCATTCCTTCTGCCAGTCTACCGCAGATGATCGCCGCCGCCGAATGAGCGCCGAGCCCACCCCGCTTGCCATCCACCTCGCCGACGACCGTGCCACCGCACTGTTCGGCGAGGATTTGCTTCTTGCACTTCAGGTCGGTGATTGCATCGCGCTTGAGGGCGACCTTGGGGCCGGAAAATCCACGCTGAGCCGAGCCTTGATCCGAGCCCTTGCGGAGGATCCGGATCTGGAGGTTCCAAGTCCGACCTTTACGCTGGTCCAGAACTACGAGCTGCGGATCCCCGTCGCGCATTTCGATCTCTACCGCCTGTCCGATCCGAGCGAGCTCGACGAACTCGGTCTGGAGGAGGCCTTGGCCGAGGGCATCTGCCTCGTTGAATGGCCAGGCAAAGCTGGCCGCGCGCTACCGAAGAACCGGATCGAGATCTGTGTCGCATTTGCGTCCGACGGTGGTCGGGACCTGTCCATCCGGGCTCCGGAAGCGAAACTGGCAAGGCTGCGCCGCGTTGCGGATATCAGACGCTTCCTCGACGCAAACGCCTGTAAGGATGCGCACAGACGCCACCTGACGGGCGACGCCTCCAACCGCGCCTATGAACATGTCTACCCGGCTGCAGGGGAGCCGCGTCTTGTTCTGATGGACGCGCCCAAACGGCCGAATGGTCCGCCGATCCGCGACGGGAAACCGTATTCGCAACTCGTGCATCTCGCAGAGGATGTCCGGCCTTTCGTCGCCATCGGCCAGGCTTTGAGAGAGCGGGGATTTGCGGCACCGAAAGTGCTGGCCCAGGACCTTGACGCAGGCATCCTGCTTCTGGAAGATCTGGGCGAAGACGGCGTGCTCGACCATCAGGGCAAGCCGATTGCGGAGCGCTACCGTGCCAGTGCCGCTTGCCTTGCAGCAATCCACGACACGCCGTTCGATAGAGAAATCGCCATACCGGGCGGTCATCGGCACAGGATCCCGGATTTCGATCGCGCAGCCATGAAATTCGAGGCCGAACTGCTCCTCGATTGGCACCTGCCCTGGAAACGGGATGGCAAACCGGTAACGACGGAAGAGCGTACGCGCTATCTCGCCATCTGGGACCAGTTAATCGACGAACTGGCGGATGCCGACACATCCATCGTGATGCGTGACTTCCACTCGCCCAATATCATCTGGCGGGACGACCGCGAAGGCCATGACAGGGTCGGGTTGATCGACTTCCAGGACGCCATGATCGGGCCAGCCGCCTATGATGTGGTATCGCTCGTTCAGGATGCGCGGGTGACGATCGAGCGTCCGCTCATGGATCAATTGATGGCCGACTATCTTTCCGCACGGTCGAGCATATCGGGCTTCGATGAAGGCGCATTTCTGAAGAGCTGGGCGATCATGTCGGCGCAGCGAGCCTGCAAGCTGAACGGGCTCTGGGTCCGGCTCAAGGAACGGGACGGCAAGCCGGGCTATATGCGCCATCTGCAGCGGACCCTCTGGCATCTCAACGTGGCTTTTGAGCATCCTGTTCTCGCCCCCTTGCGGAACTGGTGCCTAGAGGCTGGAATCGAGCTTCCCGAATCACCGGCCTGAGCAAAATGATCATCAAGCAAGCCATGGTGCTCGCGGCCGGACTCGGTACGCGGATGCGCCCCATTACAGAGACAATGCCGAAGCCGCTGGTCCGCATCGGCGGCAAGCCGATGATCGACTATGTGCTCGACGCGCTCGTTGAAGCCGGCGTGGAAACGATCGTGGTGAATGTCCATCACCATGCCGACCAGATGGAAGCGCATCTGGCTAAAGAGAAGCGCGCGGAGATCCGGATCTCGGACGAGCGCGACACGCTGATGGATTCTGGCGGTGGACTGGTAAAGGGCCTCAAGCTGCTGGATCATGACCAGCCGGCAATCGTCATGAATGCAGATCTCTTCTGGGTCGGCGAACAGCATGATGAGCCGAGCAACCTGATCCGGCTTGCGCAGCAGTTCGATCCCTCGCACATGGACATGTGCATGCTCTGTGTCGACGAACAGCGCACCACAGGCCACAATGGCAAGAACGATTTCTCGATGGCGGAAGACGGGCGGCTCACCCGCTATATCACCGGCGCCCCGAACCCGGTCGTCTATGCCGGGGCTCTCGCGCTGATGCCGCATCTATTCCACGACGCGCCTGATGGCCCCTTCAACCTCAACATCTATTTTGATCGTGCGATTGCCGCCGGACGATTGTTCGGCACCAGCCTTAATGGTCAATGGCTGACGGTCGGGACGCCTGACGCAATAGCGCCTGCCGAAGCCGTGGTTGCCCAATACAGCAGGAGCGCCTGAGATGGCGGGCGCGGCGCCGCGTCTGTTGACGATCCCTCCGGGTCGACCCTTTCTCCGGACACTGACGGAAGCGCTGCTCGACGGGCGATTGACCGAAAGCTTTCGCTACGACGCCACGGATCCGCTTTCGCTGGCAGGCGTGACGCTGCTTGTGCCGACGCGACGCGCGGCGCGCGTGCTGCGCTCCGAATTCGTTGATCTGCTCGGCGGGCGCGCTGCCATTCTGCCCGATATCCGCACACTCGGAGAGACCGACGACGACAGCGGCTTTTTCGACCTCGATGCGCCCCTGCTGATGGACCTTGCACCGCCGGTCAGCGGCACCGTGATGCTTCTCGAACTGGCACGGCTCATCCTTGCCTGGCGCAACCAGTTGCCGGAGATCGTGCGGTCGATCCATGCCGATACGCCGCTTGTGGCACCGGCGAGCCCGGCAGATGCCGTCTGGCTAGCGCGCGCCCTCGTCGAACTGATCGAGGCGGCGGAGACGGAGGGATGTGACTGGAGGGATCTGGAGAAGCTTCAATCCGCAGACTTCGGGTCCTGGTGGCAATTGACGCTGGAGTTTCTCAAGATCGCCACCAGCTTCTGGCCGGCGCGACTGCAGGAACTGGTGCGATCCTCTCCGGCGCGCCACCGCGATGCCGTGCTGCGGGCGGAAGCCGAGCGTTTTCGCAGTCAGGGTGCGGATGGGCCCGTCATCGTTGCGGGCTCGACGGGTTCGATCCCGGCAGCGGCTGAATTGATCGCGGCCATTGCAGAACTCGACCAAGGCGTCGTGGTGTTGCCGGGGCTCGATCTCGACATGCCGGACGAAGACTGGTTGAAGCTGAACGATCGGGATATCTCTCTTGTACGACCGAGCCCGGCCGTTCGCGGGCATCCGCAATATGGCCTCGCCCATCTGCTTCGCCACATGAAGCTTGAGCGCGCTGATGTCCAGGTGCTCGAACCCGCAGCGCAAGCCCTCAAAGACCGTGCGGAATTCCTCTCCCGTGCCATGGCCCCTGCGGAGGCGACAGACACCTGGAAAGCCTGGCGCGGGGGTATCGATGATCACCGGGTGCTCGACGCGTTCCGCGATGTCGCGCTCATAGAGACGGCGAACGAACGCGAGGAAGCAACCGCCATCGCGATCGCGCTTCGTCTGGGGCTGGAGCAAGTATCAGAGAACCCGGAGAGCCGGGTGGCGCTCATCACGCCGGATCGTGCCCTGGCGCGGCGGGTGATGTCGGAACTCGCCCGCTTCGGCATCGAGGCGGACGATTCGGCTGGTACGCCGATGACGGGTACACAGGCTGCGATGCTCACACAGGTGGTGGCGGAGGCCTGCCTGCGGCCGGGCGACCCGGTGGCGATCGTATCGGTGATCAAGCATCCGCTGGCGCGTTTCGGATTTTCGGCCGAAGACATGCGCAAGGCGGCTGACGCCCTCGAGAGAATTGCACTACGTGGCGGTCTTAAAAGTCTCGATCTGGCTGATATGGAAGCGCTTTTCGCCGAAGGGCTGGAAGCGCATCTCGCAGACCGGCACAAGCCGCAATGGCGGATCTCGATCAGCGCGGAGGAGATGAACCTTGCACGGGCACTTGCGCAACGCGTAACCGCAGCCGTTGAGCCCCTTGTCTCTTCCTTGGTCCGGTCACGCGACGGACGTGTTCTGTCGCAGCAACTAACGCTCAGCGATTGGGCGGAACGCACGGGCCGGGTGCTCGAGGCCGTCACCATCGACGAGCGGGGCGATCTTGCCGGCCTCTGGGGCAATGCAGCGGGTGAGGCTCTCGCCCGGCTTCTCGCCGAGGTGCTGGAAACAGATGGCCAGATCGAGGCGGATGGTGCGCAATGGGTGGATATCCTGACGGCGCTGATGGCTGGCCAGGCGGTCAAGCCGCGCGCCATGCGGCACCCGCGCGTCTTCATTTTCGGCACACTCGAAGCCCGCCTGCAGAATGTCGATATGATGGTGATCGGCGGGATGAACGAAGGCAGCTGGCCGGGGCAGACCAAGAACAATCCCTTCCTGTCGCGCGTGATGAAGACGGAAGTAGGTCTTGAGCCACCGGAACGGCAGATCGGCCAGGTGGCCCATGATTTCCAGATGGCCTGCGGCACCCGCAAGCTGATCTTTTCACGATCCCTTCGGCAAGGTTCGGCACCGACGGTTGCCTCGCGCTGGCTCCAGCGACTGATGGCATTGGGCGGACCGCTGCTTGAAGACGAGATGCGGCAGCGGGGGCAGATCTATCGCCGCTACGCCGATCTGATCGACCAGGGCGAAAACCAAGCCCCGGCACAGCGGCCTGCGCCACGGCCGCGCGCCGAACTCCAGCCGCGTAGCTTCAGCTTTTCCGAGGTCGGGCGCTTCCGGCGCGATCCTTACTCGATCTATGCACGGCGAATCCTGCGTCTCGATCCTGTCGATGCCTTCAATCAGGATCCGGGAGCGGCCGAACGCGGAACGCTCTACCACCGGATCGTCGAGCGGTTCATTCGCGAGGATCATGACGCTGCCCGGCTGGACGCGATCAATATCCTGCATCGGATTACGGATGAGGAGTTCCTGACAGAGGCCCTGCCACTGCATATCGATATTGTCTGGCGGCAGCGCTTCTATAGCGTCGCGTCGGCCTTCCTCACCTGGGAGCGGGAGCGCAGACCGGAAGTGAAGCGATCACTGACAGAAGTGCGCGGCAATGTCCTATTGCGCCCCGTCGATATCACCATCAGCGGGATTGCCGACCGCATCGATATCCGGGGCGGCGGCTTTGCCGATATCATCGACTACAAGACGGGCCTCAACCCCAGCACCAATCAGGCGCGCAGCCTGCTCGATCCGCAGCTGGCGCTGGAGGCGGCGGCCCTCCTCCAGGGTGCATTCAAGCCCGCCGGCGACATGAAGCCTCTCAATCTGGTCTATGTCCGTCTGCGACCCGGCGACCGGTTCTCGGCCGACCAGGTGAACAACGAGATGGCGACGCGGGGCGACAGCAAGAAGTCTGCGCTTGAGCTTGCGACGCAATCCGTCGACGAGCTCGGTCGCTTCGTTCAGGCGCTGCAGAGCGGCGAGCGCGGTTATGTGTCTCGCCTGATCCCGGCAGAACAGAACGCCTATGGCGGCGAATACGACCATCTGGCGCGTGTAGCCGAATGGTCGACGGCGGAAGCCGAGGAAGGAGCCGGCGATGAGTGATCAGCGCTTTGCCCTGGACGAGCTACCGACCGGCAGCGATCCCGCCGCCTGGCTCGGCTGGACGACGCTTGCCCAATCACGCGCATCCCATCCCGGCCAGTCGGCCTGGGTGTCGGCCAATGCCGGCTCCGGCAAGACGCATGTGCTGACGCAGCGGGTGATCCGGTTGCTGCTGGCGGGCGCCCGCCCCTCGTCCATTCTCTGCCTGACCTATACCAAGGCCGCGGCGTCCGAAATGTCGAACCGCGTCTTTGAGCGGCTGGCTGAATGGGCGACACTTGACGATCGGGAACTGGCCAAACGGATTGCGGCGATCGAGCAGAAGGAGCCGGATCGCGCAACGCTGGCGGCCGCACGCCGGCTGTTCGCAAAAGCACTGGAAACGCCCGGTGGGCTTAAGATCCAGACGATCCACGCCTTCTGCGAAGCCCTGCTGCACCAGTTTCCGCTAGAGGCAAACGTCGCCGGGCATTTCAACGTTCTCGACGATCGGGCGGCCGTGACCGTCCTTGCCGAGGCGCGGCGATTGCTGCTGACGGCGACATCGACGGAAAACGACGCCGGCCTGGCGGAAGCCTTCTCCCAGGTGCTGAGCATTGCGGATGAAAGCGGGCTCGAAGCACTCATCGCCGACACCGTGGCCAACAGACACGCGATCCGCGACTTCCGGCTGCGTGCAGAACGGACCGGTGGTCTCGATGCCGCCCTGCGCAAAGGCCTTGGTATTGGCCCGCTCGAAAGCGAGATCAGTCGCGCCGAAGAATACTGGCCGCTTGCCGGCCTATCGGGTGGCAATTTCAGCCGTTACATCCAGCTTGCCCTCGAAAAGGGCGGCGACAAGGTGCGCACAGTCGCGGAAGTGCTTGAGCGGGCGCTGGTGGAGAAGGATCCGCTGGAGCGGGCGAAGCTGCTCGATCAGGCCTTCCTGACGGCGCAGGAAGCCCCAAAGGCCGACAGCTCTCTGATTGCCGCCGCCATAACAAAGGTTGCGCCTGATTTCAAGGATGCTGTCATCGCGGCCCGGGATCATGTGGTCGCCATGCGGGACCGGCTGCGGATCTTCCGCATGTATGAGGCGACGCGTTCGGCGCTGACGCTGGCCGTGCGTCTCGACACTGACTACGAGGAACTGAAGAAGCGGCGCTCGCAGCTCGATTTCGAGGATCTGATCGTTCGTACCGCCCGGCTTTTGACGCGGGGCGATGTCGGTGCCTGGGTGCATTACAAGCTCGACCAGGGCATCGACCATATCCTCGTCGACGAAGCGCAGGATACGAGCCCCGTGCAATGGGATGTGATCCGGTCGCTACGCGAGGACTTTTTCACAGGTTTGAGTGCTCGGCCGGAGATCCGAACCTTTTTCGCCGTGGGGGACGAGAAGCAGTCGATCTATTCCTTCCAGGGGGCACGACCCGAGCAGTTCTCACAAGAGGCGCGCCAGACAGAACGGGCCGTGACCGAGAGCGGACAGAGCTTCAACACGGTGCGCCTGCCGCTCTCCTTCCGCTCGACGCAGTCAGTGCTTGCGGCTGTCGACCAGGTCTTCAGTTTCTCGGAAAACAACCGGGGCCTGAGTGCTGCCGGCGCCGACGTGGTGCACCAGTCCAGCCGTATCGGTCATCCCGGTACCGTCGACGTCTGGGACATGATCGCTGCCGAGAAGCAGGAGAAAGACGAAGACTGGACGGCGCCTTTCGACGCCACCCCGGAAAGCGCGCCCTCCGCCATTCTGGCACGGCGCGTGGCGCACCAGATCAGTCAGATCGTCGGCCGCGAGACGATCATAGAGAAGGGCAACAAGCGACTGATCCGCCCGGGCGATATCCTCGTCCTCGTCCGCAAACGCGACGGTTTCGTCAATGCGCTAACCCGCTCTCTGAAGCTTCCCTATAATGTACCGGTCGCCGGTGCCGACCGTCTGAAGTTGACCAGCCATATCGCGGTGCAGGACCTGCTGGCACTCGGGCGCTTCCTGCTGCTACCGGGTGACGACCTGTCCCTGGCGTCCCTTCTGAAAAGTCCCCTCTTCAACCATGGCGAAGACGCGCTGATGGAATTGGCGGCCGAGCGGCCGGAAGGACAAAGCCTCTGGGACCGCCTAACGGCGCAGGCCGAGACGGATGGGGCTTGGAAGCGAACGTCCGATCTCCTCCGCCTGTTTCTGGAGCAGGCGCGGGAATACTCCGTGCATGATTTCTACGCGCGTGTGCTCACTGTTCATGGCGGTCGACGGGCCTATCTGGGCCGCCTCGGCTCCGAGGTCAGCGATATCCTGGATGAATTTCTGACCTTTGCCCTGTCCTTCGAGACCAGCGGGCTGCCGGGCCTCCAGTCCTTCGTTTCGACGCTGGAAATGGAGGCGCCGGAGGTCAAGCGCGAGCAGGACAAGGAGCGCAATGAAGTCCGGATCATGACGGTGCATGCCTCGAAAGGGCTTGAGGCACCAATTGTCTTCCTCATCGATGGTGGATCAAAGCCGTTCAATTCCAACCATGTGGCCAAACTCCGGATCCTCGAGCGTCCCCAAGGGGGGGCCTTGCCGATCTGGGTTCCGACCAAGGCGCTCGGAAATTCGATTTCCGCAGGCGACATGGACAAGCGCAAGGGCCAGGCAGAAGAGGAGTATCGCCGCCTGCTCTATGTTGCGATGACGCGCGCGGCGGATCGCCTGATCGTGGCGGGCTATCGCGGCGTGCAGGATACTGGCGAGATCTGGCACAAAATGATCTCCCATGCGCTCAGTTCCGATGAGATCCGCTCAAGCCCCATGGAGTTTCAAGGGCCGGACGGTAGCTGGACCGGGATGCGCTGGTCTCTGGGCGAGGCTGAGCAGGATCTGCCGGTTATTGCCGAGAGCGCCGAAAGCGAAGAGAGCCACAGCCTCCCCTCTACGCTCTGGAAGCCGCTGCCACCGCCGGTGAGCCTGCCAAGACCCTTGAGCCCATCGGGTGCGGGCAGCATCGTCGTGGATGACGACGATGATGTGCTGACCGCCTCGGCACTCTTTGCAACGACGGAGAAGGCCGATCTCGCCCTCCAGCGCGGACGCCTCATCCACCGCTTGCTGCAGAACCTTCCAGTCCTTCCGGCCTCAGAGCAGAGAGCGGCGGCCGAGCGCTATGCCAACCGCGCTGCACGGTTCTGGACCGCAGAGCAGCGGGAGCGGCTCGTCTCGACTGTGATGTCCGTTCTGGAGGACGAAAGCCTGGGTCCCCTGTTCAGCGCCGGCAGCCGAGCCGAGGTTTCTGTCATGGGGACGATGCGGCTGAAGGGTGAACTGCGCGCTGTTTCAGGGCGGATTGACCGAATGACCGTGCTTCCTGATCGGGTCATCATCGCGGACTACAAGACGAACCGGAATCCCCCATTCGAGGCTGCTCAAGCGCCCCTCTCCCATCGGGTCCAGCTCGCCATCTACCGCGAGATCCTGCAGCCACTCTATCCGGGCAAACAAGTCGAATGCTGGCTGATCTACACCGAAAACGGCAGCCTCATTCCGCTTGATGACAGCCTTCTTCAGCGGTCCCTTGCCGACCTCGAAACATCGTGAGATACCGCATATTGAAATTGCTGCCGTGCGGCATCACATATCTAGTCAATTCCGTATTTATGAAGGGAGAGCCCCATGGCTACCGTTAAAGTCGACAAGTCCAACTTCCAGGCCGAGGTTCTCGACGCTTCCGAACCGGTTGTCGTGGATTTCTGGGCTGAATGGTGCGGCCCGTGCAAGATGATTGCCCCGAGCCTCGAAGAAATCTCCAACGAACTCGCCGGCAAGGTGAAGATCGCCAAGCTCAACATCGATGAAAACCCGGAACTGGCTGCCCAGTTCGGCGTTCGCTCGATCCCGACGCTTGCTGTCTTCAAGGGTGGCGAAGTGGCCGACATCAAGGTGGGTGCGGCCCCGAAGACCGCGCTGTCCAGCTGGATCGCCGGCGCTGCATAAGCCTCACGTCATTGATGACCAAAGAAAAAGCCCGGTTTTCACCGGGCTTTTTTCATGTGGGGATGGTGCCGTTCTCGGCGAGCACATTGCCCGCGAGATAGAGGGAACCGCCAATCATGATGCGGGGCGGAACTCCGCCTTCGCTGCGTTCGCGGATGGCATCCAGTGCCTGGGCCAGCGATCCCATCGGAACCGCCTTCAGTCCGGCCTCTGCTGCTGACAGAGCGAGGGCCACCGGGTCGAGGCCAACGTCAGAGCCGTGTATCGGGACGGTATAGACGTTGTGGGCGATATCAACGAAGGCACGGAAGAAGCCGATCGGGTCCTTAGTGTTGATCATGCCGATCACCAGATGCAGCGGCCTTGCCTGACGTTCTTCCATGGCTGCCATGGCTTCGGCGATCACTTCGCCCGCACCCGGGTTGTGACCACCGTCAAGCCAGATCTCCGAGCCCTCAGGCGCATGTTCCACTAGGCGGCCCTCCGTCAGCCTCTGCAGACGGCCCGGCCATTCCACTGAGAGCATCGCCTTTTCCGCGATCTCTTCCGTCACCGAATAGCCGGCTGCCTTCACGGCACGGATGGCTGTTGCGGCATTGCCGATCTGGTGTCGACCCGGAAGACGCGGCAGCGGCAGATCCATCAGACCGAACTCGTCCTGGTAGACTAGGCGACCGAATTCCTCATAGGCAAGGAAATCCTGGGCAAAGACGGCGAGCGGACAGCCAAGGCGTTCTGCCGTGCTGATCAGCACATCCTTGGCGCCATCGAATTCCTGATGGCCGATCACCACGGGAATACCGCGCTTCATGATGCCTGCCTTCTCGGCAGCAATCAGCTCGACGCGGTCGCCGAGATAGGCCTGGTGATCAAGCGAGATCGGCTGAACGATACAGACAGCCGGGTTTTCGACAACATTCGTGGCGTCGAAACGCCCACCAAGGCCCACTTCAAGCACGACGACGTCGGCAGGCTGCTCGGAGAAGAGAATGAAGGTGACCGCCGTCAGGATCTCGAAGACGGTGATAGGCTGGCCGCCATTGGCCTCGGCAACACGGCGCAGCGCATCTGCGAAGAGCGCATCGTCGACGATCTGCCCGCGGCCACCCTTGACGCCGATACGATAGCGCTCATGCCAGCGCACCAAGTGTGGCGACGTGTGGACGTGAACAGAGAGGCCCTGCGCTTCCAGAAGCGCACGGCAGAAGGCGGTGGCTGAGCCCTTGCCATTGGTGCCGGCCACATGAATGACCGGCGGCAGCTTCAGATGCGGATTGCCCAGAACCTCGAGGAGGCGCCGGATGCGGTCGAGCGAGAGATCATAGCCCTTGGGGTGCAGCCCCATGAGCTTTTCGATCTCGGCATCGGCCTGGCTGACGATGGGGTCTGTCATGACACTCGTTCCGCTGCCGCGGGCTCAAGGGGAAGCAAGGCTCAGGCCGAGGCCTTGGCGACCGGCTTCGTCACGTTGGCCGGAACCGCCGTGTCGTTTGCAGGGCGCTTGGTCATGATCTTCAGGACGCGCGCCAGCGTGTCCGGAATGTCGTGACGCTTGACGACCATGTCGACCATGCCGTGTTCCAGCAGGTATTCCGATGTCTGGAAGCCTTCCGGGAGCTTTTCGCGGATCGTCTGTTCAATAACGCGCTTGCCGGCGAAGCAGATCTCGGCACCTGGCTCTGCAATGTGGAGATCGCCCAGCATGGCGTAAGATGCCGTCACACCGCCCGTGGTCGGGTTGGTGAGGACGACGATATAGGGCTGGCCGGCTTCCTTCAGCATGTCGACGGCGACCGTGGTGCGGGGCAACTGCATGAGCGAGAGGATACCCTCCTGCATGCGCGCACCACCCGAAGCCGGGAACATGACGAGCGGGCACTTTTCCTTGATGGCGCGTTCAAAGGCTTTCACGATCGCTTCGCCAGCCGCAATGCCGAGCGAACCACCCATGAAGTTGAATTCATGCACAACGGCCACGAGCTTCAGGCCCTGTACGGTGCCGACTCCCGCGACGATCGTGTCTTCCTGATCGGTCTTGACGCGGCTATCCCGCAGGCGGTCGGTGTATTTCTTGGAATCGCGGAACTTCAGCGGGTCCTGCGCCACCTTCGGCTGCTGCAGAGCTTCAAACTGGCCACCGTCGAAGAGGTCGGTCAGACGGGCCTTGGCCGGCATCTTCATGTGATAGCCGGAGGCCGGGATGACCCACTTGTTCTCTTCCAGATCCTTGTGGAAGACCATCTCGCCCGTTTCCGGGCACTTGATCCAGAGGTTTTCCGGAACTTCACGGCGACCCAGCATGGAATTGATGCGCGGGCGCACATAGTTGGTGATCCAGTTCACGCGGCTTACTCCTGATGTTTGAAGCCCATATGGGGTGCTTATTCGGCGGCAGCAAGACGTGCGGAACGCACGCCGCTTGCCAGCCCGCGCACCAGCGTGGCAACGGCCTGAACCGTATCCGCCGTCGCTTTTCCATCGGCTGTGAGGTTGGTGGCAACCTGATTGACGATCGCGGTCCCGACCACGACGCCATCGGCATTGGCGCCGATCAAGCGCGCATGCTCGGCGGTCTTGACGCCGAAGCCGACGCAGATCGGCAGGTCCGTGTGCGCCTTGATGCGCTGGACAGCGCCGGCAACACGCGAGGGATCCGGCAGCGACGAACCGGTAATACCGTTCATCGAGACGTAATAGACGAAGCCCGAGGTGTTCTTGAGAACGGTCGGCAGACGCTTGTCGTCGGTGGTCGGGGTCGCCAGGCGGACGAAGTTGATATCGCGGCTGCGGGCCGGAATGCAGAGTTCGTCGTCCATTTCCGGCGGCAGATCGACGACGATCAGGCCGTCGATTCCGGCAGCGAGCGCGTCATCAAGGAAACGCTCGACGCCATAGACGTAGATCGGGTTGTAATAGCCCATCATGACGATCGGCGTTTCGTTGTCCGTCTTGCGGAATTCACGCGCGAGATCAAGCGTGCGCACGAGGGTCTGGCCGGCCTTCAGAGCCCGCTGGCCGGCAAGCTGGATCGCCGGGCCGTCAGCCATCGGATCCGAGAAGGGCATGCCGAGCTCTATGACGTCGGCGCCGGCTTCCGGCAGGGCCTTCATGATCGCAAGCGACGTATCGTAATCCGGGTCGCCACCCATGAAATAGGTGACGAGAGCCGGGCGGCCTTCTGCCTTCAGGGCAGCGAAACGTTGGTCCATACGCGCAGTCATGATCAGAGCCCCATACCGAGAATCTTGCCGACAGTGAAGATGTCCTTGTCGCCGCGGCCGCAGAGGTTCATCACGATGATCTGGTCCTTGTCCATCTTGGGCGCGCGCTTGATGACTTCGGCGAGCGCGTGGCTCGGCTCAAGCGCCGGGATGATGCCTTCGGTGCGTGTCAGCAGCTGGAACGCGGCGAGTGCCTCATCGTCCCTGATCGGAACGTATTCGACACGGCCCATATCCTTGAGCCAAGAATGCTCCGGGCCGATGCCAGGATAGTCGAGGCCGGCGGAGATCGAATGACCTTCCTTGATCTGGCCGTCACCATCCTGCAGCAGATAGGTGCGGTTGCCATGCAGCACGCCCGGCGTGCCTGCGGTCAGCGAGGCGCAATGCTCCTCACCTTCAAGACCCTTGCCACCGGCTTCAACGCCGACGATGCGGACGCTTTCGTCGTCGAGGAACGGGTGGAAGAGGCCGATCGCGTTCGAGCCACCGCCAACAGCGGCAATCAGCATGTCCGGCAGACGGCCTTCAGCGGCCAGCATCTGCTCGCGCGTTTCGCGGCCGATGACCGACTGGAAGTCGCGGACCATTTCCGGATAGGGATGCGGGCCGGCGGCGGTGCCGATCATGTAATAGGTGTCGTCGACATTGGTGACCCAGTCGCGCAACGCCTCGTTCATGGCATCCTTCAGCGTGCCGTGACCAGCGGTGACCGGCTTCACCTCGGCGCCAAGGAGCTTCATGCGGAAGACGTTCGGCGCCTGGCGCTCGACATCGGTCGCGCCCATGTAGACGACGCAAGGAATGCCGAAGCGGGCCGCGACCGTGGCCGAGGCCACACCGTGCTGGCCAGCGCCGGTTTCAGCGATGATGCGGGTCTTGCCCATGCGCTTGGCGAGCAGAATCTGGCCGAGGCAGTTGTTGATCTTGTGCGAACCGGTGTGGTTGAGCTCGTCGCGCTTGAAGTAGATCTTCGCGCCACCGAGTTCTTCCGTCAGGCGCTCTGCGAAATAGAGCGGGCTCGGACGGCCGGTGTAATGGGTGTTGAGATGCGCCAGCTCAGCCTGGAATTCCGGATCCGTCTTTGCCTTTTCCCATTCCGCCTGCAGCTCCAGGATGAGCGGCATCAGCGTCTCGGCCACGAAACGGCCGCCGAAGATGCCGAAGCGGCCGTCTTCGTCTGGACCTTCACGGAAAGAATTGGGTTTGGGTGACTGGTTCACTTGACACTCCCTGAAACCGGCTGTGCACGACTTGCCTCGGCGACGGCCGCAAAAAACTCATCCATAATCTGCAGATCCTTGACGCCCGGCGCGGATTCCACGCCAGAGGATACGTCGATTGCACGGGCTCCGGTTTCCCGCAGAGCCTCTGCGATGTTGGCCTTGTTCAGGCCTCCGGAAAGCATGTAATCGACGCTGTCGTCAAGCGAGCGCAGCAGGCGCCAATCGAAGGTCACGCCATTACCTCCGGGCAAATCGGAACCCACAGGCGGTTTGGCGTCGAAGAGAAAACGATCGGCAATACCGATATAGGGCTCTATGCGCCTCAGGTCATCGGCATCGCGGATGGAAAATGCCTTCATGATCGGCAGGCCCGTTACGGCCTTGACGGTCAACAGGCGTTCCGGGCTTTCGTGGCCATGGAACTGCAGAATATCCGGACGCATCAGCGCAATAATCTCGTCGAGATCATCATTGTCCGCATCGACTGTTACCGCGACGCTTTTGACCCGACCGCGAACGCGATCGGCGAGCGTTCCTGCGATATCGGGCTCAATGTTGCGCGGGCTTTTTTCGAAGAAGATGAAGCCAATATGGCTCGCGCCACGTTCGGCCGCACGATCGACGGCCTCCGGCGTCTTCAGTCCGCAGATCTTGATATCGGGTCTCATGGCAGCGAAGTCGCACGAAATCAAAAAAGAGTCGAGCCAATTTGCGACAAAGGCTGAAAGGTCGCGGGTCGCTCAGGCAAAGTCGATGGCGTGCAGTGTCGAGCCATGCCGCTTCAGCCATGCCTTGGCCTCTTCCATCTCGGGGCAGAGCTTGCGGCAGAGTGCCCAGAAGTCCGGGCCATGGTTCATCTCACGCAGGTGCGCAACTTCGTGGGCAGCGAGATAGTCAATGACAAGAGGCGGCGCCATGACGATGCGCCAGGAGAAGCTGAGCTTGCCATCCCAGGAACAGGACCCCCAGCGGCTGCGGGTGTCCTTGAGGGTCATGCTCTTCACCGGCTTACCGACATTTTTGGCATGAAACTCGACCAGCCGCTCCAGATCGCGACGCGCTTCCTTCTTCAGGAAGTCGGCGACACGCCTCGGCAGGTGATCTTCAAGACCGCTGACGCTCAGCACATGGCCAATCTCGCTGTCGATCGACTGGGTGAGACCTCGCAGTTGTCCGGTATGGACGATCCGATGCGGAATGCCGCGGAGCAGGATCTCTCCACCGTCCTCGATGCTGCCGACCGACTTCTGGCGCTTCAGCTTGGTGCTGAGCCAGCCCTGGTGCCGGTCGAGAAAGTCATCGATGTCCCGGTCGCGCAAACCATGGGGGATGGTCATCTTCAAGGCGCGTCCGCCTGGCTCGATCCTGAGTGTGATGCGGGTTGCGCGCCTGTTCCTGCGAATTGTCAGCGGGATCGACCGGCCATTGACGGCGACGGCTCGCTCCAGCTGGATTGCTGGTTCTCTGAGTGGTTTCAGCTTTTTAAGCAGGGGAAACATGGTCCGTGTTCTAGCCGATTCGTGCGCGGGTCGCTGATCAAAAAAAGGCCGGCGCAATAGCGCCGACCTCGGTCTCGTCACGTGAGCACCCGGCAAATCAGTTGCCGGTGAAGCCCTGGGTCGGAGCGGATTCGCCTGACGTCTTCATCTGCTGACGGTCGCGCATGAAGCGGTCGAATTCTTCCTGGTCCTTCGCCCGGCGCAGTTCGCGGGCGTAGTTGTCGAATTCGGCGCGCATTTCATCGAGACGACGACGTTCTGCGTCGAGACGCTCGAGTTCGGTCTTGCGCCAGTCGTCGAAAGCGGCGTTGCCGGTCGAGGCAGGCGCAGTGTAGCTGTTGGAGCGGCACCAGGCGAAGGCACTATCCGCCTTCTGGTTGGCTTCCCGCTTGAAGCTCTGGAACTTCTCGCCGAACAGGATGTAGGCAAGCATGGCCAGACCGAGCGGCCAGAAGACCATGAAGCCGACTACCATCAAGGCGACGGTTGCCGGAGTCCAATCCGGCCGAAGCAGTGCTGACTGGTTCATCATCGATAACCTCGTTTTGCGCGGACGGCGGAATGCCGTCCGATGGTTTCGATGTGGGAAATGCAACCCTGCCCTTCAAGAAAGAAGCGGACCCAATCGAAGAACCGACTGAATCCGCTACTTAAATTCGAAATGCCGAAAGTATCAGAGAGCCTTTCCGCCCTTGATGACGCGCTTGACGGGCGTTGCCTTCTGGCCTTTGCCGTGGGTCTTGGCGAACTGGACGATGCGCGGAGCGATCTCGCGGCGGAAGCGGGAACCGTTGAAGACACCGTAGTGCCCGACATCCGGCTGCATGTAATGCATCCGCATATGCTCCGGAATATTCGTGCAGATCGTCTGCGCGGCCTTCGTCTGGCCAACGCCAGAGATGTCGTCGTTTTCGCCTTCCACGGTCAGAAGCGCGACATTGCGGATCGCCGTGGTATCGACGCGCTTCGTCCGGTGCATCATTTCCCCCTTGGGAAGCGCATGCTTGATGAAGACGGTATCGACCGTCTGCAGATAGAATTCCGCGGTCAGGTCCATGACCGCCAGATATTCGTCGTAAAAGTCACGGTGCTTTTCGGCGGAGTCCCCGTCGTTCTTGACGAGGTGCATGTAGAATTCCTTGTGGGCGATCATGTGCCGATCGAGGTTCATCGACATGAAGCCCGAGAGCTGCAGGAAGCCGGGATAGACGGCGCGCATGACGCCGGGCTGCGGCCACGGAACCTGCATGATGACGTTGTCGCGGAACCATTCGAGCGGCTTGTCCTGCGCCAGCTGATTGACCGCCGTCGGGTTGATGCGTGTGTCGATCGGGCCGCCCATGAGCGTCATCGATGCCGGGGCACAGGTGTCTCCATCGGCTTCCATCACGGCTACAGCGGCAAGCACGGGCACGGACGGCTGACAGACAGCGACAACATGGGTGTCCGGGCCGAGATGGTGAAGCATGTCGATGACGTAATCGATGTAATCGTCGAGATCGAAGTCGCCCTCGGTCACGGGAACCATCCGGGCGTCGATCCAGTCGCTGATATAGATGTCAGCACTCGGCAGCAGCGCCTCGACTGTGCCGCGCAGCAATGTGGCATAGTGGCCGGACATCGGGGCGACGATCAGGATACGCGGGCCTTTTTCGGCACCGGCCGGCAGATGCCGCTTGAAGTGGATCATGTCACAGAATGGCTTGCGCCAGACGATCTCTTCCTCGACCTTGACGCTCTCACCATCGACCGTGGTTGTCGGAAGACCAAAGGCCGGCTTGCCGTAGCGGCGCGTGACGCGCTCGAAGACTTCGAAGCCTGCGGAGAAGGAGCGCCCCACGACCGTGTGCGACCAAGGGTTCAACGGATTTTTCCAGGCGAGGTTCATTGCGTCGGCGGTTGCCCGGAAAGGCGCCATGACTGCGTGGTTCAGTTCGTAGAGCTGATAGAACATGGGTTCTGTACCTTTGTACCAGACCGAGAGGTCCGAGTTCATTCGCTACACTAACAGACTTTGTGCAACGCAAAAGCCCGGATTTTTCCTCGGCTGGCGTCACGGAAAGCCCTCAGACTTCGGATGATGTTCGAAAAGGCTTAAGGTTCCCTCCCCGCGACGCGGTTAATCAATGACCGCAGAGTTCACCTGAAATTGCAGCCTCTACCCTTTCCGAGGCTTGCGAATTGATGTTTGTTCCATCCGTCGTCCCAAGACATGAGTGAAGGAACACCATGACCACCAGCAATCACCGTAAGTCCGAGTACAATGTCGATCCGATCTTCCTCGATCGTTGGTCTCCGCGTGCTTTCGACGGAAGCACCATGCCGAAAGAAGACCTGCTGACCATCCTTGATGCGGCTCACTGGGCACCGTCTGCGTTCAACTACCAGCCCTGGCGCTTTGTCTACGCCCTGGAGGGCACGCCGGAGTTCGACAAGTTTCTCGACATTCTGATCGAGTTCAACCAGGGCTGGGCCAAGAACGCCTCGGCTCTGGTCTTCATCTTCTCCGATACATTGAGCCGCCCTGCCGACGGTTCTGAGCCGAAAGCCTACCGCAGCCACAGCTTCGATGCGGGCGCTGCCTGGGGACTCCTCTCCCTGCAGGCTATCAAGTCGGGTTACTTCGCTCATGCCATGACCGGCTTCAGCTTCGACCGTGCGCTCTCCGAACTGGGCGCACCCGAGGGTTTCCATATCAATGCGGCCGTTGCGATTGGGAAGCTCGGCGACAAGGAAGCCCTGCCCGAGGGCCTGCGTTCGCGGGAAACGCCAAACGATCGCAAGCCGCTTTCAGAAGTCGCCCTTGAGGGTCACTTCTAAAGGCCTTGCCTGGTTTCACGTGAATCACGTTAACCATTGCGCCGGCAATGACTGTGGATAAAGAAAGGGCCGCTTCGATCCGAAGCGGCCCTTTGTCGTTTGCTGATTGAGCAAATTAGATGTCGAGGTTGGCGACGCTCAGCGCATTTTCCTGGATGAACTCGCGACGTGGCTCGACTTCGTCGCCCATGAGGCGTGAGAACAGGCCATCGGCATCCGTCGCATCGTTGACCTTGACCTGCAGCAGGGAGCGGACATTCGGATCGAGCGTGGTTTCCCAGAGCTGCTCGGCGTTCATTTCGCCCAGGCCTTTGTATCGCTGCATCGAAAGGCCCTTGCGGCCAGTGGCGAAAATCGAATCCAGCAGCGCGCGGGGACCGGACATGTCGCTACGTCCGTCCTTACGGGTCAGAACCGGTGGCTCCGAATAGATCTCGCGGAGGCGTGCGGACATCTGGTCCATATGGCGGGCATCGGCAGAGCCGATCAGAGCGACGTCGACCGAGGCGACTTCCTTCACGCCACGGACCATACGCTCGAAGCGCAGACCGCCTTCGTCGGTGACAAAACCTTGCCAGCCGCGCTCGGTGTCTTCCGCGATCATGTCGAGGCGGCTTGCGACTAGCGCTGCCGTTGCTTCCGCCTGCTGGCGATTGCCGGTGAGCTCAGGATTGAGAGCGCCGCCGATTGCCGCCTGCTCGATGACATTGCGATTGTAACGGGAATGCAGGCCATCAACCAGAGAACGCAGGCGCAGCGCATCCTGAATCACGTCCCGCAGGTCCTGGCCGGCGCGGACTTCGCCATTGGCGAGAGTGAGCGTGGCTTCCTCGAGACCCATTGTGATCAGGTAATCTTCCAGCGCCTTTTCGTCCTTCAGGTACTGAACGGACTTGCCGCGCGAGACCTTATAGAGCGGCGGCTGGGCGATGTAGAGGTGACCGCGTTCGATCAATTCCGGCATCTGACGGAAGAAGAAGGTGAGCAGCAAGGTTCTGATATGCGCGCCGTCCACGTCAGCATCGGTCATGATGATGATCTTGTGGTAGCGCAGCTTGTCCGCGTTGAACTCGTCCTTGCCGATCGATGTGCCGAGCGCCGTGATCAGCGTGCCGATTTCCTGGCTCGAGAGCATCTTGTCAAAGCGCGCGCGCTCGACGTTCAGGATCTTACCACGCAGCGGCAGGATCGCCTGGTTTTCGCGCGAACGGCCCTGCTTCGCGGAGCCACCTGCCGAGTCACCCTCGACGAGGAAGAGTTCGGATTTGGCCGGGTCGCGCTCGGAGCAGTCGGCGAGCTTGCCTGGCAGGGAGGCGATGTCGAGTGCGCCCTTGCGGCGGGTCAGTTCACGCGCCTTGCGGGCGGCTTCGCGGGCAACAGCGGCCTCGACGACCTTGCCGACGAGGATCTTGGCTTCGGTCGGATGTTCTTCGAACCAGGTGCTGAGCGCTTCGTTGACGAGGTTTTCAACGACCGGGCGCACTTCCGACGAAACGAGCTTGTCTTTCGTCTGCGACGAGAACTTGGGATCCGGTACCTTTACCGAGAGGACGGCCGAGAGACCTTCGCGGCAATCTTCACCCTGCAGCGATACCTTTTCCTTCTTGGTGATGCCGGAGCTATCCGCATAGGACGTCACCTGACGCGTCAAAGCTGCGCGGAATCCGGCCATATGGGTGCCGCCATCGCGCTGGGGGATGTTGTTGGTAAAGCAGAGGACATTCTCGTGGTAGCTGTCATTCCACCACATGGCGACTTCGACGGTGATGCCGTCCTTCTCGCCCTTGATGGCGACAGGCTTATCGACGAGCGGCTTCTTGGAGCGATCGAGATAACGGACGAAGGCTTCGAGGCCGCCGTCATAGAGCATTTCTTCCTGGCGGATGTCGGACTTGCGCTTGTCGGTCAGAAGAATGCGGACACCGGAATTCAGGAAGGCGAGCTCGCGAAGGCGATGCTCAAGCGTTCCATAGTCGAAATCGACATTGGTGAATGTCTCAGTGCTGGGCAGGAAGGTCACTTCCGTTCCCGAACGGCCTTCATATTCACCGATCACCTTCAGCGGACCGTCGGCCACGCCGTGGGTGAAGGTGATCTCGTGCAGCTTGTTGTTGCGGCGGATCTTCAGGGTGAGCTTGACCGAGAGCGCGTTGACGACGGATACGCCGACGCCGTGCAGACCGCCTGATACCTTATAGGAATTCTGGTCGAACTTACCGCCGGCATGCAGCTGGGTCATGATGACTTCGGCAGCCGAAACGCCTTCGCCGGTATGGATATCCGTCGGGATACCACGACCGTTGTCGGTGACCGTGACCGAACCATCCGCGTTCAAGGTGACGGTGACGATGTCGGCGTGACCGGCCAGAGCCTCGTCGATCGCGTTGTCGACGACTTCGTAGACCATGTGATGAAGACCCGAGCCGTCGTCGGTGTCGCCGATATACATGCCGGGGCGCTTTCGGACTGCGTCCAGTCCCTTCAGAACCTTGATCGAGTCCGCACCATATTCGGCCGGACCATCATTTTCCGCGATCGGCAAGTCGGTCATTCAGCAATCTTTCCAGTCAATTCTCAAAGGCCCGGCTGATTCGAATCAGCAGCTTCAAGTGGCCCGACTATAGGGGTTTTGGCCTGAGTTCCAAAGGCGAGGGCGTTGTTTCTGGTGGATAGAGAGGGCTTTTCAACCCCATCACGGCCGTTTTTTGGCGCCATCCAGAATATCCTGCATGTCTCGTATCACATCCGGAGAGAGCTGGCGAATCAGCTTCGAAAGATCGTTGGCGAATGCGGTGTATTCGGGCTTCATACCGGAGGTATCGATGACGACCCTCGGGTCTGAACGACCGGCCACAGAGAAAAGCTCCTCAGCCTCATCCCAGATGATATTGAAGTATCCGGCCACCCGCTGAAGGAAGTCGAAATTCGGCAAGCCACGCTTGCCGTGCTCAAGTGCCGAGAGGTAGGCAGGCGATACGCCGATAGCGGCAGCCATCTCCTTCTGGGACACGCCCTTGCGTTCCCGCAGCTGCCGCAAGGCGTCGCCGAAGGGCGTCATCGACGATCCTGCCCGCGGCGGGACAGCCGCACATAGAGGGCGCCCTCCCCACCATGATGCCGTGCTGCCGGCTCATAGGACGAGATGATGAAACGGAACTCGGGCATCGCGAACCAGAGCGGGACTGCACGCTTCAATGCGCCTTCGCTGCCGAGCGAGCTGCCCTTGCCGGTAATGACCAGGACGTGGCGCAGCCCACGCTCATGCGCGCGGATCAGGAAGTCCAGCAACATGCCATGGGCCTCGCTCTGGATCAGGCCGTGCAGATCGATGCGTGCTTCGAGTGCCAGATGACCACGGGAGAGCTTGCGCTTGACCGGTTTTTCCAAGGGGTGGTGCGCATGCTGGGCTGGCTTGCGATCGCCCTCACTGCTGACTGCAGACGACGACAAGGCAGCGCGGTTGAGCGCGGGCACATCCTTTTCCTCGACCGGTGTCTCGAACTGCTCCTCGAAGCTCAAAAGGTCTTCCATCCGCCCGGGCATGGGGCGGGTGGAGCGTGCGACCTTGCCCCAGAGGACACGATCTTCCGGATTGAGCTTTGATCCACCCGACACTCAGAAGAACCTCTCTGCCGCCTGCTTCGGGATCAGTATATAGAAATCCGCCGCACTACGCACGGCGCCGGCGAGTTCGCCGGCCTCATCGCCAGACCCGGTGAAGATATCTCCACGAGCCGGGCCGACGATCGCAGAGCCGGTATCGAGCGCCAACATGGTGCGGGCAAAATCACGCCCTCCATCCATATGGGTGAGACCCTTGGCATGGATGAAGAAGGGAAAGCCGAAGGTGTGGATCTGGCGATCGACCGCGAGCGACCGTCCGGCGATCAGCGGCACCTTGGCCGCAGCAATCGGGCCGCGGGTGAGATCATCGACCTCTGCCTCGCGAAAGAAGATGTAGGATCTGTTGTGCCACAGGATCTCGTGCACCCGCTCAGGATGGTCAGCCAGCCAGGCCCGGATCGACTGCATCGAAATTGCCGCTTCCGGGATCTCGCCAAGATCGATCAGCAGACGGCCGATACCCGAGAAAGGATGTCCGGCTTTTGCGGCATAGGTGATGCGCCGAAGCCGGCCATCCGGATATCGCAAACGCGCTGCACCCTGGACATGGGCAAAGAAGACATCGACCTTCGAGCGAGCCCAGGCAATCTCAAGGTTTCGACCGTCGAGCCAGCCTTCGTCGATCGCGCGTCGATCCGGATAGAGCTGGATCCCATCACCCGACTGCAAGGCGAAGGCATAAGACGGATCGAGGTGATCGGGACGATTGCTGTCATCGACATCAACCAGATCCAGGGGGCGGCGATAGAAGGGATAGGAGAATTCATCATCCCGAACGTCGCTGACGGCCACTTCCGGCTCGTAAAAAGCCGTGACGAGCCCCGATTGAGTGCTCGTGGGCTCGATCAGAAAAGCCTGCGTCTCTTGCTCGAAGAATGATCGCGCATCACCGGCAGAGACAGAATTCAAACTGCCAGCGCGCTCAAGAAGAGGCAGCAGATCATCGGCAGTTAGGCCGAGTGAACCCGCCTTATACGGTTTGACCGACCGCAGGTAATTCCCGCAGTCGGCCATGGCAGTCCAGAGAGACGATGGGTCATCGAAGCGCCAGCCCGGGATATCCTCGAAGGAGACGGGCTTCAGGCGAAAGGCGGAACCGACCTCCGTCATTGTTCCGCTTCGGTCGCAATCAGCTTCCAGTTCGGGTCACGCGAACGAACATCACGTGCGAATGTCCAGACATCGTTGACCTCTGACACCGCCTCGGCGTCGCCATCGATCATGGTCCCTTCCTTATCGAAAGTGGCCGTAATCAGCTGGCTGACAATTCGAACGGTGACCTGCTCTTCGTTGTCTCGTGCCGAAGCCTGGGTGATTTCTGCCTTCTCGATCCCGACAAAGGTCGACCTCACGGTTTCGCCCCTGCTTTCGCGGTCGGCAATCGCGCTCTCGAAGCCCTCAAGGACTTCGCGAGACAGCAGGCCCTTCAGGGCTTTGCGATCGCCATCCGCATAGGCCATCACGATCATCTCGTAAGCAATCTTGGCGCCGTTCAGGAATTCCTTAGGGCTGAAGCTCGGATCGTGGCTGAGTAGTTCGCGAAGCTGATCATTGAGAGGCGTGCCAGCCGGCGCATAAGCGTCTACTGCACCGAAGCGCTCCTCACCTGTCGCTTCCTCGCGGCGCGGCAGGGTCACAACCTTGCCGTCGTCACGCTCCGACGCCTTGGACAGATCGCGCTGAGCAAAGGGATCGAAGGGTGGCTTTTCGCTGCCCGTACGACGTCCGAGCACACTGCGAAGCTGAAAAAAGATCAGGACCGCGGCCACCAGGAAGAACAATGTAACGAAATCGCTAGATCCCATGAATACCGCCAGGCTTGATTGAATTTGATTTTTCGTTCTCCCATATAGTCTTCAGTGCCGCATCATTCAAATGGCGATGCGCATTCTTTGCAGCGAGTTTCCGCCGACTGTTGCGATATCGGGATCACAATGGCGTTTGGAGTGATACATGCGCCTGCCACTGGTGATCTTTCTGATCGCACCGCTCATCGAGATCGCCAGCTTCATCATCGTTGGTCAGGCGATTGGCGTTCTGCCCACGCTCGGGCTGATCATCCTGTCGGCCGTTGTCGGTGTAGCGCTGTTGCGCTTCCAGGGAGCTGGCATCTTGCGCCGCCTGCAAAGCGAGGCTCAGAGAGGCGTCGACCCGGGACGCGAACTGGTTCATGCGGCACTTCTCGTCGTTGCGGCCTTCCTGCTTATCGTGCCCGGCTTCTTCGGCGACATAATTGGCATTCTGCTCTTCCTCCCCTTCCTCCGCGTCCTCGCCTGGCGCTTGATTAAGCCGCGTCTCGTCGTTCGGAGCGCTTTTTCAGGCAGTGGTTTTCGCACAACCCGTCCGGCCGATGAAAATGTCGTCGACCTCGGTGACGACGAGTTTCAAAGAGAGAGCAATCCGAACTCCGCAAGGCCCGACTCACCCTGGCGCGATCCTCGGATCGGCCGCGACTGACATGCCCTGCCCCTGCCGGGCCGCAGGGTTGTAAGGTGAAGTTTCAAATGTTAGATGGCCTTAGCAATTCATCTTCAAGGACACGCCCTATGGCCGACAACAATCAGGGAACGACTTCTCCTTCCCTCAATATTCTCGCCCAGTACATCAAGGATTTCTCCTTTGAAAATCCGGGTGCACCGCGATCGCTTCAGGCGCGCGACAAGGCGCCGGCCATCAACATCAATGTCAACGTCAATGCCAATCCGCTGTCCGACACCGACTTCGATGTCGTCCTGGCTCTGAATGCAGAAGCCAAGGATGGCGACAAGGTGGTCTTCGTCACCGAGCTGGTCTATGGCGGCGTCTTCCGGATTTCCGGCTTCCCGCAGGAACACATGCTGCCGGTTCTCTTCATCGAGTGCCCGCGCCTGCTCTTCCCCTTTGCCCGCCAGATCATCGCGGACGCTACCCGCAACGGCGGTTTCCCGCCGCTGATGATCGATCCGATCGATTTTGCGCAGATGTTTGCGCAGCGCGTTTCGGAAGAACAGTCGCGCCCGCAGAGCCAGTCGGCTCCGAACTGAGAAACTGCTGCAGTCAGCAAATATGGAAAGGGCCCTTGATCGGGCCCTTTTTCATGCGCTGTATTTGGACCAGATCGCCTTAGCCCCAAGGCGGGCGACAAGTCCGCCGTGACCTTCCACCTCGGAGGGAGAGAGCCGCGGAGCAAGTGCCCGAGGCCGCTCATAGCTGATCTCGATGACATCGGTGACTTCGTCAGTCTGGTTGCGCCGCGTTTCGACACTGGTAAGCCCGAGCGCCGCCTGCCGACCGCCGAGCATCTCGATATAGACTTCGGCCAGAAGTTCGGAGTCGAGCAAGGCGCCGTGCTTGGTACGATGCGAGTTGTCGATCCCATAACGACGGCACAGGGCATCCAGCGAATTCGGACCCATCGGATGTTTCCGGCGGGCGAGCGAAAGCGTATCGATGACCATATCGCCGGGAACGGGCGGAAGGCCCAACCGGTCGAATTCCGCATTGATGAAGCCCATATCGAATGTCGCGTTGTGCGCGATCCACTTCGCTCCGTCGAAGAATTCCTGCAGCTCCGCAACAATGCCCGCGAATGGTGGCTTGTCTTTCAGGAAGTCATCCGTGATGCCGTGGACCGCAAGGGCATCCGGGTGAACCTTGCGGTCGCCGGGGTTGATGTAGACATGAAAGGTACGGCCGGTCGGGAAGTGGTTCATCAACTCGATGCCGCCGATTTCAATGACACGATCGGCTTTGTTGTCGAGGCCGGTTGTTTCCGTGTCGAAGATGATCTCACGCATGGTTCGTCTGCTCCGCCTGCTCGTGTAACTCTCTCACGATCGTCTTGACCTGCTCGCGCGCCATGTCAATGCCGTGGCCGGTATCAATGACGTAGTCCGCACGCACGCGCTTCTCCGCATCCGGTGTTTGACGCGAGAGGATGAGCGCAAATTTCTCTTCCGTCATGCCCGGCCGTGACAGAACACGTTGTCTTTGGACCTCCGGCTCGCAAGTCACGACCACCACCTTATCCACTCTGGCGTCGGCACCCGTCTCGAACAGGAGCGGTATGTCGAGCACAACGATTGAACACCCCAACTCCCGTTGTTT
The DNA here is from genome assembly GCF_056323085.1 of Allorhizobium sp. nf9_anc. Classification (NCBI taxonomy): domain Bacteria; kingdom Pseudomonadati; phylum Pseudomonadota; class Alphaproteobacteria; order Hyphomicrobiales; family Rhizobiaceae; genus Allorhizobium; species Allorhizobium sp. nf9_anc. The sequence goes on from NZ_CM150481.1 coordinate 3,901,273, forward strand.
CTCCAGGAAGGCTGCCTCGCGTGCGCGGACCAGCGGATGCACGATAGCCTCAAGATCTCGGAACTTAGCCGGATTCTTCGCCAGATTCTCAGAGAGCTTAGCCCGATCAACGACGCCTTCCACGACTACATCGGGAAAAAGCTCGGCAATCGGAGCGACGGTATCAGACCGGTATAGGTCATGCACGACCTGATCTGAATCGTTGACGGGAACGCCTTCATCAGCGAACAGCCCCGCTGTCGTTGTCTTTCCCATGCCGATCGATCCGGTCAGTCCGATGACGATCATGCATGTGCCTCGATATCATCAAGAACGATCTGCCGCAGTTCCTGCGTGACTTCCGGTTTTTTCCCGAACCATTTTTCAAATCCCGGCGCCGCCTGGTGCAGAAGCATGCCCAGTCCATCGACGGTGGCAAGGCCCGCCTCTTTGGCCTGCAACAGAAAGGGAGTCATCAGGGGGACATAGACAATGTCGGTGACCAGGCCATCGCTCTTCATCTTTTGGAACGGCAGGTGAGGAGCTGGTGCGCCATCCATGCCAAGAGACGAGGTGTTCACAAAAAGGCCGGCGCCATCGAGAAGTGAATCGAGAGCCTCCATGCCATGAGCCTCAAGCTGTCCACCAAAACGGTCGACCAGTTCACGTGCGCGGTTGATGGTCCTGTTGACCACGTAGATTTCAGAAATACCGCGGTCGCGAAGCGACTGAAGGATCGCCCTGCTGGCGCCCCCTGCCCCCAGAACAACAGCGCGTTCTGCCCGGTCCCAGCCAGGATGCTGCGTGTCGAGATTGGCGATGAAGCCGATGCCATCGGTATTGGTGGCATGCAGAAGCCCGTCCTTGCGCCACAAGGTATTGGCTGCACCGAGTTCCTCGGCGATCGGATCTACTCGATCCGCAAGCCGGCACGCGGCTTCCTTATGCGGGATCGTGACATTGCCGCCGCAAAACGAAATCGTCTCCTGCTTCAGCGCATTGACGAATTCCGCAAACCGATCGGGCTCCACTGCGATTTTCTCGTAGGAGCCAGGTAGGTCATATGTCTTCAGCCAGTGCCCATGGATGAGTGGCGAGCGCGAATGCTTAATCGGATAGCCGGCGACAAATGCACACGGCGAAAATGTTTCACGTGAATCACGCATGGTTAATCTCGTGTTCACGCAGGGCCTCGAGGAGCGGAAGAAGCGGCAAGCCGAGGATCGTGAAGTAGTCACCTCCGATAGCATCGAAGAGTTGGATGCCCTCCCCTTCGAGCTGGTAGCAGCCGACGCTGGAGAGGATCGTCTCGCCGTTGCGCTCCATATAGCCATCAAGGAATGCATCCGAGAAGTCCCGAACTTGCATGCAGGCGCGAACCACCTCGCTCCACAGCAACTCTCCGTCTCGCACGAGGCATACGGCGCTGTTCAGAAAATGCGCCTTGCCCCTCAGCTGCGTGAGGGTATCCCGTGCCTCGTCGACAGACGCTGCCTTGTGGAAGATCTGATCGCCGAGCGACATTGTCTGGTCGCAGCCGACTACGTAGGCGCCTGGATGACGCTGGGATACTTCGATGGCCTTGGCGAGTGCAAGGTGGCACGCGACCGAAACCGGATCCCGACCCGCCAGCGGCAGGTTCTCTTCTATGGCGCGTTCGTCCACCGCAGCCGGGACTGCCAGAAACTGCAGCCCCGCATTCTTCAGAAGCGCCTGGCGGGTCTTGCTGCCGGACGCCAGGATCAAAGGTGAACCCATGATAGATACCTTGATGATAGCAATAGACGTGGATTAGCGCGGCTTCGGACGGAGAGCAACAATGGCCGCCGCCGTCTCTTCGATCGATCGCCGGGTGACATCGATCAGCGGCCAGTTGTTGCGGGCGCACAATGCGCGGGCATATTTCAGCTCTTCGGTGATCGACGCGCGATCGACATATTCGCTTCGATCATAGCCTGGCGTTGTTCCCAGAATGCGGTTCTCGCGCACCTGAGAGATCCGGTCTGATGTTGCAATCAATCCGACGACGAGCGGCCGGGTCGCCTTCAAGAGACCGTCGGGCAATGGCACGCCAGGAACGATCGGCAGGTTTGCCGTCTTGATACCCCTGTTGGCGAGGTAAATGCTCGTCGGCGTCTTTGACGTCCTGCTGATCCCAATGATAACGACATCGGCCTGATCATAGTCTTCCGGCGCCTGACCATCATCATGGTCCATCGTGAAATTCAGCGCCTCGATGCGTGCGAAGTAGTCGGCGTTCAGCACGTGCTGGGCGCCCACCCGGCCGCGCGACGGTGCTCCGAGATAGGTTTGAAACTTTTCGATGATCGGCGCCAAGACGTTGACACAGGGCAGACCGAGCTCGTGACACCCTGTCTCGATCAGCGCCGCCAAGTCCTGATCGACAATCGTATAGAGGACGATGCCCGGTTCTCGGTCGAGTGCGTCGATCAGGGCCTTGATCTGTTTTTTGCTGCGGATCAGCGGATAGACATGCTCGATGGCATTGGATCCACGAAACTGCGCGGCTGCGGCGCGCCCTGCAGAGATGAGAGTCTCACCTGTTGAGTCAGAAATCAGGTGGAGATGGAAGAAGTTTTTCCGGTTCTCCACGTTGTTCACCGTACCCTGTTGATAGTTTGGGATAAACAGAGGTAGCGGCGACGACGGCCGGGGGGCAAGGGGAAAAGTGCCGATTTATCCACAATCCCGCACCACGATGGATGTGTTTGGCGAGGGTTGTGAATAACGGTGATCAAACGATGTCATCCTTTGGTGATCGACTCCTGATCCCCGGTTAAGAACGCGTTGGCGTGAAACTGAAGCCGCTGGAATCGCGGGTTAATTTCGACTTATCCCCACTATCCCCAAATTGCCGTCTGAGCGATGATGGGAGCTGTGACGGATCACGCGTCATAAGGAACAAGCTGTGATCCCGGATTAATCCTTGATAGTCAGAGACTCTTAGAAATAGAAGAAGAGTCTATATATCTTTTCTTTATTGAAAGGGCCTGAGCCTTGAGCACGCCGAACCGTAAAGTCCTCGACGTTCTGAATGGGAAGACGGTGACGCCGCCCCCGATCTGGCTCATGAGGCAGGCAGGCCGATACCTTCCGGAATATCGGGAAACGCGACAGAAAGCCGGAAGCTTTCTCGATCTCTGTTATTCGCCTGAGTTCGCCACCGAAGTGACGCTTCAGCCGATCCGGCGCTATGGCTTCGATGCGGCGATCCTGTTCTCGGATATCCTGGTCATCCCTGATGCACTGCATCGGAATGTCACCTTCACGGAGGGACATGGGCCACAGATGGATCCGATCGATGCCGATGGCATCGCCAAGCTGTCACCCGACGGCGTCATGGATCACCTGAAGCCAGTCATCGAGACCGTTGCGCGTCTTCGTGCAGAGCTTCCCGCTGAGACCACGCTGCTCGGCTTCTGTGGTGCGCCCTGGACAGTGGCGACCTATATGATCGCTGGCCACGGCACACCGGACCAGGCGCCTGCGAGATTGTTCGCCTATCGTCATCCGGAGGCATTCCGACGCCTGCTGGATTTTTTGGCGGAAGTTTCTGCGGATTACCTTGTCGCCCAGATTGATGCTGGAGCAGACGCGGTTCAGATCTTCGATTCCTGGGCTGGCGTGCTCGGTGAGGCCGAGTTCGAAGCCTTCGCAGTTCGGCCCGTTCGCCGCATCATCGATCTTGTCAAATCCCGTCGACCGCAGGCCAAGGTCATCGCCTTTGCCAAGGGCGCCGGGATCCTGTTGAAGCGATATCGCCAGGACACGAATGCGGATGCGATCGGTCTCGACTGGTCGATTCCGTTGAGCTTTGCAGTGGAGCTCCAAAAGGATGGCCCAGTGCAGGGCAACCTTGATCCGATGCGCGTCGTGGCGGGCGGTGTGGCTCTGAGGGACGGTATCGATGCCATCCTTCAGTCTCTCGGACATGGACCTCTGATTTTCAATCTCGGCCACGGGATTACGCCGCAGGCAGATCCTGCGCATGTCACCGAACTGGTCGCACAGGTCCGGAGTTTCGGCTGACGATGGAAAAGCAGATCGATGCCAAGCCGGGAGCTCGCGCTGCGCGGAAGGCAGCCACGGCCTTGCTGTTTTTCGGTCTCGTGGGTGGTGGCATCATGCTGGCGGGACTTGACCAGGCTTATCCCTGGATCAAGGCGCTTCACGTGATTGCCATCATCTCCTGGATGGCCGGCATGCTCTATCTGCCGCGGCTGTTCATCTATCATTCGGATTGCGATCCGGCCTCCGATCAGGCGCGGACATTTTCCGTGATGGAAAGCCGTCTGATGAACGTGATCATGAACCCTGCCATGGTCGTGTCATGGGTGTTGGGCCTTTATCTCGCCTGGCAGGTCTTTGGGTTTCAGGGTGGCTGGCTGCATGCGAAGATTGCCGCAGTGTTTGCGCTTTCTGGCGTGCATGGCTATTTCGCCAAGTCGGTGAAATCTTTCGGCCGGGGCCAATATGTTGGGTCGCCTCGCTATTGGCGGATGATGAACGAAGCCCCTACCCTTCTGATGATCCTCATCGTCGTGCTTGCCGTCGTCAAACCTTTCTGAGCATTTTCAGCACGGTCGTATTATTTTCGTGATCCCGGGCTTTTCGCTTGCGGTCGAATCCGCGAGTCGCTATTTTCGCGCCACTCCCTCTTTTGGCTTGCGTATTATTCAGTCATTTGCGGCCTTCGCGATCGTACCGAATTCCACCAGCTCGCCGTTCCCCTTGAAAATTCTATCTGACGTGGTCCCTCTTCATGGCTGAAATGAAGCTACAAGAACTCAAAAGCAAATCGCCGACCGATCTTCTGACGTTTGCCGAATCGCTCGAAGTTGAAAATGCGAGCACGATGCGCAAGCAGGAGCTCATGTTTGCGATCCTCAAGATGCTGGCGAGCCAGGATGTGGAGATCATCGGCGAAGGCGTGGTGGAAGTTCTGCAGGATGGTTTCGGCTTCTTGCGCTCCGCAAACGCAAACTATCTGCCCGGTCCTGACGATATCTACATCTCGCCCTCGCAGATCCGCCGTTTCTCGCTGAAGACCGGTGACACAGTCGAAGGCCCGATCCGGGGACCGAAGGAAGGCGAACGCTATTTCGCGCTCCTGAAGGTCAACACGATCAATTTCGAGGATCCCGAAAAGATCCGCCATAAGGTTCATTTCGACAACCTGACGCCGCTCTATCCGAACGAGCGCTTCAAGATGGAACTCGATGTTCCGACATCGAAGGATCTTTCGTCTCGCGTCATCGATCTCGTGGCACCGCTCGGCAAGGGCCAGCGCGGTCTGATCGTTGCTCCGCCGCGTACGGGTAAGACAGTTCTTCTCCAGAACATCGCCCATTCCATCACGGCCAATCATCCGGAATGCTACCTGATCGTTCTTCTGATCGACGAGCGGCCGGAAGAAGTGACTGATATGCAGCGATCGGTGAAGGGTGAGGTCGTCTCCTCCACCTTCGACGAACCCGCCGTGCGGCACGTCCAAGTCGCGGAAATGGTCATCGAGAAGGCCAAGCGCCTTGTCGAACATGGCCGCGATGTCGTCATCCTGCTGGATTCGATCACCCGCCTCGGCCGCGCTTACAACACCGTAGTACCGTCTTCGGGCAAGGTTCTGACCGGTGGTGTGGACGCCAATGCACTGCAGCGCCCGAAGCGCTTCTTCGGTGCTGCGCGTAACATTGAAGAAGGTGGCTCGCTGACGATCATTGCCACGGCTCTGATCGACACCGGCAGCCGTATGGACGAAGTCATCTTCGAAGAATTCAAGGGTACCGGTAACTCGGAAATCGTGCTGGACCGCAAGGTTGCCGACAAGCGTATCTTCCCGTCCATGGACATTCTCAAGTCCGGCACGCGTAAGGAAGACCTGCTCGTACCGCGCCAGGATCTGCAGAAGATCTTCGTTCTGCGCCGCATCTTGGCACCGATGGGAACGACCGATGCAATCGAGTTCCTCATCGACAAGCTCAAGCAGACGAAGAACAATGGCGATTTCTTCGACTCCATGAATACGTGAATGTCGACCGGCGATAGTCGGTCGGTTTCGTTCAGCGGCTGAGGTTGTCTCGTGACCACGCACTCTGACACGATTTTTGCTTTGGCTTCTGGTGCTTTGCCGGCCGGTGTTGCTGTTCTGAGGATCAGCGGACCGGCCGCTTTCACTATGGTACGGGCCCTCGCAGGGGAACTCCCTGCCCCGCGTGTAGCTGCCCTCCGCACGATCCGCACGCCCGATGGAATGTTCCTCGATCGTGGATTGGTCCTTGTCTTCCAGGGGCCTCATTCCTTCACGGGTGAGGACTGTGCTGAACTGCATCTCCACGGAGGGCGTGCAGTCGTGACCGCTGTTCTGACTTCATTAGCCGGATTCAATGGCGCCAGGTTGGCTGAAGCAGGCGAGTTCTCGCGGCGAGCCTTTGAGAATGGCAAGATGGATCTCGTGGAAGTCGAGGGTTTGGCGGACCTGCTGGCGGCAGACACCGAGATGCAGCGACGTCTGGCTGCCGAACAGGCAAGCGGTCAGTTGTCCAGCGTTTACGAAGGCTGGCGTGAAAAGCTCGTCTTTGCCCGCTCCATGCTTGAGGCAGAGTTGGATTTCAGCGATGAAGGCGATATTCCCGGCTCCGTGTCGGACCGGATCTGGAGTGAAGTCGCCAGGCTCAAGGGTGAGGTAGACGACGCACTCTCCAAACTGCGCGCTGGTGAGATCTTGCGTGATGGCTTCAGGGTGGCGCTCGCCGGCAAACCCAACGCGGGCAAGTCGAGCCTGATGAACGCGTTGGCGCAAAGGGATGTCGCGATTGTGACCCCCATCGCCGGCACAACGAGAGACATTGTTAGATGCGAGCTGGATATTGAAGGCTACAAGTTCGAGCTGTTCGATACGGCCGGGTTGAGAGATACGGACGATGTTATTGAGCGCGAAGGCATACGTCGCGCGGTGAAGACGATCAGCGATGCCGATCTTGTCCTCAATGTTATAGATCTTAGCGCGCTTGGCGATATTGGCCCTAGTGAGTATGCCGGGCTGCGGGTGGGGTCGAAACTTGATCTCGTCGATGGGGAAGTCGATCCCTCCATTCGCTTCGATGTGTCGGTTTCCTCGTCCACTGGGGCGGGTCTCAATGAGTTGAGAAGCCATCTACTGCAGGCCGTGCGAAGCAGTACGAATGTCGGCAGTCTTGCAATTCCCAGCCGTATGAGGCATGCAGAGCGGCTTCGCTCTGCATCTCAACATTTGCGGTCGGCTCTGGACGGGGTGTCTTATCCCCTCGAGCTGCGAGCTGAGGATTTACGGCTAGCTTCAGTTGAGTTGGCGCGTGTGACTGGTCGAATCGATACCGAAACGCTTTTGGGCAAAATCTTCTCCGAATTCTGTGTCGGCAAGTGATTCACGTGAAACAGGCTTACTGTACATGTCTCAGAGAGATTTTGATGTAATCGTTGTCGGTGGAGGCCATGCCGGTACGGAAGCTGCGGCGGCAGCTGCTCGTATGGGAGCAAAAACCGCTCTGGTTACCCACCGCTCCGATACAATTGGCGTTATGTCCTGCAACCCGGCAATTGGCGGCCTTGGAAAAGGACATTTGGTTCGGGAGATCGACGCACTCGACGGTCTGATGGGTCGCGCTGCCGATGAAGGCGGAATTCAGTTCCGCATGTTGAATAAGAAAAAAGGCCCTGCCGTCTGGGGACCCCGCACACAGGCAGATCGCAAGCTTTACCGACGTGCGGTTCAGCGCTTGATCCAGGAAACCGAAAATCTTGAAGTTATCGAGGGGGGTGTGACAGCCCTCATTCGTGACTCATCCGAAATAAATGGCGTTGTGCTCGGTGATGGAAGGCGCCTGCGAGCTTCGGCAGTGGTCTTGACGACCGGCACGTTCTTGAACGGGCTCATTCATATTGGTGATCGGAAAATTCCCGCTGGACGGGTTGGCGAGTCACCTGCCCTGGGCCTGAGCCATGATCTGGCCGACCTTGGACTGAAACTCGGCCGTCTGAAGACCGGTACGCCGGCGCGTCTCGACAGAAAGACGATCTGCTGGGAAGGGCTGGAGCTTCAGGAGGCTGATCCTGATCCCGTGCCGTTCTCCTTCATGACGGAGTCCATCACCACGTCTCAGATCGCCTGCGGGATCACGCGTACGACTGCCCAAACCCATGAAATCATTCGGGAAAATATCCACCGGTCCGCCATGTATTCCGGTCAGATCGAGGGTGTGGGCCCGCGCTATTGCCCGTCGATCGAAGACAAGATCAACCGTTTCGGCGATCGTGACGGCCACCAGATCTTCCTCGAGCCGGAAGGCTTGGACGACGATACGATTTATCCCAATGGGATATCCACGTCGCTACCCGAGGATGTCCAGGAGCTCTTCATCCGCTCCATTCCCGGTCTGGAGAATGTGCGAATTCTGCAGCCTGGCTACGCAATTGAATATGACTATGTGGATCCGCAGCAACTTGATCTCGGTCTTGCCGTGAAGGGCGCGAATGGTCTCTTCCTTGCGGGGCAGATCAATGGCACGACGGGTTATGAAGAAGCCGGGGCACAGGGCCTGGTCGCCGGTATCAATGCAGCACGGTTTGCTGCCAACGAACCAGGTGTCAAGTTCAGCCGCACGGATTCCTACATCGGTGTGATGATTGATGACCTGACATCGCGGGGGGTCGCTGAGCCCTACCGCATGTTCACCTCCCGGGCGGAATATCGGCTCTCGCTTCGTGCTGACAATGCTGACATGCGCCTGACCCCGTTGGGCCTTGCTGTCGGCTGTGTTCGCTCGGACAGGGCGGCCAAGTTCACTCGATATCAAGAGCAGCGTATTGGTCTTTATGACAGATTGGGCTCACTGACAGCTTCGCCAAACGATATGTCTGCGGTCGGCCTGAGTGTGAATCAGGACGGGCGCCGTCGCTCAGCGCGCGAGATACTCTCTTATCCCGATATCACCTGGGCTGACGTCGTCCGTGCCTGGCCAGATCTCTCCAGCGTAGATGCTACGATCGCGGCCGCGGTAGAGATTGATTGTCTCTACCATGTTTATCTGGAACGGCAGTCTGCAGATGTCGCCGGTTTGCGCGCTGAAGAGGAGCGCCAGATTCCGGATGAGTTCAGCTACGAAGCGTTGCCTGGTCTTTCGAATGAGCTGAAGTCAAAGCTCTCAGCACTTCGCCCAGCCAATGTGGCGCAGGCTAGCCGTATCGAAGGTATGACGCCAGCGGCGGTGGCTTTGTTGGTGGCACATCTGCGCAAAAACTCGATTGGTCGATTGGCTTCGTAAAATGAAATCTATAGTTCGAGATTACGGAATCGATGTTTCACGTGAAACGCAGGAACGCCTCGAGCGGTTTGCAGACCTGTTCCTGAAATGGGCTGCACGCATAAATCTGATCGCCCCTTCGACAATTGAACAGGTCTGGGCGCGCCATATCGTCGACTCGTTGCAGATTCGAAACATTGTGTCCCAACCAGGACGCTGGATCGATATTGGAAGCGGTGGCGGCTTCCCTGGCATCATTACCGCCATCACTCTTGCGGAAAGCCAGGACGGCTGGATTGATCTCGTTGAGAGCAACAACAAGAAGTGCAGCTTCCTGCGCATGGCCCTCACCGAGACGGGCGGTCGTGGCAAAGTCCACCCTGTGAGGATCGAAGAGGCGGTCAAGTCGCTCGCCGCTCCGGATTTCATTTCCGCCAGGGCGCTTGCCGACCTGGATAGCTTGTTCGGCCATGTTATGCCCTGGGCCGAAACCAATCCCGATCTCCGCCTGGTTTTTCATAAAGGCAGGGATTATCAGGCCGAAATCGATAAAGCGCGTGGTCGCTGGGACTTTGATCTGATAAAACATCAAAGCGTGGTCGAGGCAGATTCCGTCATCCTAGAGATCGCCTCCCTGACGCGCAGGGTTTAACGCTTCGGGTGCCAAATGAGTCTCGAGAAAAACCGTATCATTACCATTGCCAACCAAAAGGGCGGCGTGGGGAAGACCACGACGGCCATTAATCTGGCAACCGCGCTGGCCGCCATCGGCGAGCGCGTGCTCATCGTCGACCTCGACCCCCAGGGTAATGCGAGTACTGGCCTCGGAATCGACCGTCGAGATCGCCATCTGTCCTCCTATGATGTGCTGATCGGTACGCATTCGATCTCAGATGCAGTCTTGGACACGGCTGTGCCCAATCTGTCCATCGTCCCCTCAACGATGGATCTTCTCGGCTTCGAGATGGAGATTTCACAGCAGTCCGATCGCGTGTTTCGCCTCCGTAAGGCGCTCAATCTCGATGATGCGCGTGCCTACAGTTATGTTCTTCTCGATTGCCCGCCGTCGTTCAATCTGTTGACGATGAATGCCATGGCTGCAGCCCATTCCGTGCTTGTGCCCTTGCAGTGTGAGTTCTTCGCGCTGGAGGGTCTGAGCCAGCTCCTCGATACGATCAACCAGGTCCGGCAGACGGTCAATCCTACTCTGGATATCCAGGGTATCGTGCTGACGATGTTCGATTCCCGCAATAACCTCGCTCAGCAGGTGGTGAGCGACGTTCGCGAGCATCTCGGTGAAAAAGTCTACACGACCTTGATACCCCGCAATGTCCGGGTATCGGAAGCGCCGTCTTATGGTAAGCCGGCTATCCTTTATGATCTGAAATGCGCGGGTAGTCAGGCATATCTGCAGTTGGCTTCCGAGGTCATTCAGCGCGAGCGGCAGCGAAAAGCCGCGTAATCTTCGTACAAGGGTGTGAGTATGAGCGAAGACGTATCGAAACGCCGCCTCGGGCGCGGCCTGGCAGCGTTGATCGGTGAAATGGATCAACCGGTTCCCGCCGGCGAAGCGCGGCCGACCGTCAATCCGGATCGTACCGTTCCAATCGAGTTCGTCGCTCGCAGTCCGAGAAACCCCCGTCGTTATTTCGATGAAGCCGAGTTGCAGGACCTCGCCGGTTCCATTCGCCAGCATGGGATCGTGCAGCCTGTCGTCGTTCGCACTGTCGGAACAGACCGCTTCGAGATTATCGCAGGCGAGCGTCGTTGGCGTGCGGCCCAGCTGGCCGGGCTTGTCCAGATTCCCGTCATCGTCCGTGATGTTGATGATCGGACTGCTCTCGAACTGGCCATTGTCGAAAACGTTCAGCGTGCAGACCTCAATCCCCTCGAAGAAGCGCTTGGCTATGAGCAGCTGATTGCCGAGCATGGCTATACCCAGAATGATCTGGGTGAGATCATCGGCAAAAGCCGTAGCCATGTGGCCAACAGCCTTCGGCTGCTGAAGCTTCCCGATCCCGTCCGCGACATGTTGGCGGATGGAAGCCTGTCGGCCGGACATGCGCGTGCCCTGGTTTCCACGCCTGATCCAGTCGTTCTCGCGAAAACGATCGCACAGAAGGGCCTGTCCGTCCGTGATGCCGAGAAGCTGGCTCAGAACCACATCAAGGCACAGCAGGCGCCAGCCCCGACCGAGGTTCGTGAATCCAAGGATTCGGACACGATTGCTTTGGAGCGTAGCCTTTCGGATCGCCTGGGTCTGTCTGTCTCTATCAATCACAAGGGCGGCGGCGGGCAGCTCAAGATCAATTACAAGACGCTGGACCAACTCGAAGAGATCTGCAGGCTTCTGGAAGCCCGATAATCAGCCGCGGCGATTGCGGCGCGCGGATTGCAGCGTCGTTGCGAGCAGCGTCTGGATGGCAAGATTGTCTTCGAGTGCTGCGTTCTGACGGCTCTGCAGAATTGCTACGTTGAGGCGTGCCCCTTCGCGGGCCAGATCAGAACTGTTCCAGTTCCGTAACGCTTTCTCGATGATCGGCTTCCGTTTGAAATGGATGCCGCGCCCGAGGGTTTGAAGAACCTGCGCCGGCTGCTGCTGGCGCTCTTCCATTTCGATCCGCATCGTCTCGAGCAACTGGACCTGCTTCATCGTGCCTTGCAGCACGAGAAAGACGGCCGTCTTGGAGGCTATGACCTTTTGAATCGCATGCAGGAAGCCATCGGGGTCGCCGGATAGCACGGCATCGACGACCTCGTCCGTCGAGACGGCGCTGGCGTCTCCAACGATCTCGAAGACATGCTTTTCGTCGATGAGATCGTCATTCATGCAATAGAGAAGGAGCTTCTGGATCTCGTTGCGTGACGCGATCCGATCGCCGCCGATGGAATCGAGCAAGAGTTCGCGCGCAGCAGGCGTGATCCGCAAGTTCGCTGCGGCAAGCTCCGCGTCTATCAAGGCATTCAAGGCTCTCGCATCGTCCTGATAACAGGCGATACAAGCCACGCTGCGCTCCCCTTCCGCAACTTTGCGCAAGGCTGAGCCCTTCTTGAGGTCCCCCGCTTCGATCAGCAGGTAACTTCCTTCCGGCGGATGTGCGGCGAGATGCGCCAGCCCATCGACCAACTGTTTTTCATTGGCAGCGCCGCGCACCCATATCAGCTTCTCGCCGCCGAAGAGCCCAAACGCGTTCACCTCGTCGATCAGCCGACCGGGATCCGATTGAACATCAGATGCGTCCAGCCTGATCAGAGCAAACCCATCGCTTAGGTCAACGCCCGTTGTGGCAGCGACCTGCGCCGCGCGCTCCGCCACAAGCCCACGGTCGGGGCCATAGACGACAACCAGCCTGTAGTGCCTGGCCGACTTGGCCAGGAATCCATCAAACTCGTGGGATTTAACTTCCACCATGGTCGCCGATCAGCGACCAAGTGCCATTGCGAGATCGGCGTAAATGAACTCGGCCAGTTCACGGGCGGCGCGTGTCTCTGCGTCTCGCGCAGCACGGAGTTTGGCGAATTCCTGACGTGGATAGTCGAAGAGCGCCACACCGGTTCTGCGACCCGTCTTGACGACGGTGTCGTCCGAGATGCGCTTCAAGGTATACGTACCGACAATCGCTGCCCGACCCGCGTTTGGCGTGTCCGCAGCCTCGTCGAGCAGGATACCTTCGACGCCGCCGCTGACGACCAGCTCGACCCGGTATTCGGGGGTCTGCGATTCCTTGCCGCCGCTGGTCAGGAAGATCAAACGGTTACGCGTCTCCAGCCCGACGCGGCTGGTTGCTTCCGAATAGGAAATGGCGGCCAGAGCGCCACGGGTTTCCCCATTGGCGTCCTGGTACAGGGGACGTGCCTGGCATCCCGCCAGAAGCAGGGCGGCACCGATCAGAAGCGAGCGCCGAAGCACCGTGGATGGCTTGAGTTCAGAGGACAATATTCACGATCCTTAGCGGGACGACGATGATCTTCTTCGGAGCCTGACCGTTGAGCGCGGTCTTCACGGCATCGAGCGCGAGTGCGGCTGCCTGAACTGCATTCTGGTCTGCGTCGCGCGCGATTGTCAATTCAGTGCGCTTCTTGCCATTGATCTGCACAGGCAGAACAATTTCGTTTTCAGCGACCAGACCTTCATCGAATTGCGGCCAGGCTGCCTTGGCAATCAGGCCTTCGTTGCCGAGGATGGACCAGCACTCTTCCGCCAGATGCGGCGTCATCGGCGCAATCAACTGGACGAGAATCTCGGCCGCGTTGCGCACGGCTGCAATATAGGCGGTATCGCCCTGCCCTGCTGCGACATTGGTCAGCGGCGCGGCAAGTGCGTTGACAAGTTCGTAGATGCGCGCGATCGCCTTGTTGAAGGCAAGCTTGTCCAAGTCGCCCTGCACAGCCTTCAGGGTCTTGTGCGCGATCTGCGAGACGGCGAGCGCTTCGCCTTCCTTAGCCGGATTCGGTGCGACGGACTTCAGTCTGTCGGCCGCTTCCGAGACCAGGCGCCAGACGCGCTGCACGAAGCGGTGCGCACCTTCGACGCCGGCTTCAGACCAGATGACGTCACGATCCGGCGGCGAGTCGGAGAGAACGAAGAAGCGAGCCGTATCGGCGCCGTAGGAGCCTATGATGTCATCGGGGTCGACGACATTCTTCTTCGACTTCGACATCTTCTCGATAGAGCCGATCTTCGCTTCTTGGCCATTGGTCAGGAGATATGCCCGGCGCGCGCCGTCGGTTTCCTCGATCCGCAGATCGACAGGGGCAACCCATTCGCGCGTCAGGCCCTCTCCGATGCTATAGGTCTCGTGCACGACCATGCCCTGGGTGAAGAGACCCTTGAAGGGTTCCTTGATCCCTACATGGCCTGTCTCGCGCATCGCGCGGGTGAAGAAGCGCGAATAGAGCAGATGCAGGATCGCATGCTCGATGCCGCCGATATACTGATCGACCGGCAGCCAATGGCTGGCGACCGCCGGATCCGTCGGATTGTCTTCCCACGGCGCGGTGAAGCGGGCGAAGTACCAGCTGGAATCGACGAACGTGTCCATCGTGTCCGTCTCGCGACGGGCATCCTTGCCGCAGCAAGGGCAGGCCACATGCCGCCAGGTGGCATGACGGTCGAGCGGGTTGCCAGGCTTGTCGAAGCTGACGTCATCGGGCAGACGGACCGGAAGATCCTTCTTCGGGACCGGCACGACGCCGCAATCATCGCAGTGAATGACCGGGATCGGGCAACCCCAGTAACGCTGACGGGAGATGCCCCAGTCGCGCAGGCGGAAGTTGACCTTGCGCTCGCCCTGCGGCGCGCCGTTCAGCTGCTGCGAGGACAGGCGCTTGGCCACTTCCTCAAAGGCTTCCGTCGTGGACATGCCATCCAGGAAGCGCGAATTGATCATCACGCCGTCATCGGTAAACGCGGTGTCGCCGATCTCAAAGGTTGCAGCCTCGCTGTCCTTCGGCATGACGACCGGAACCACAGGCAAATCATATTTGCGGGCGAAATCCAGGTCGCGCTGGTCGCCGGAAGGGCAGCCGAAGATCGCGCCCGTGCCGTATTCCATGAGCACGAAATTGGCGACATAGACCGGCAGTTCCCAGCTCGGATCGAGCGGGTGCTTTACCCGGATACCGGTGTCGATGCCCTTTTTCTCGGCGGTTTCTAGCGCGGCCAAAGACGTGCCGGCATGACGGCATTCATGGCAGAAGGCGTCAACGGCTTCGTCACGCGCTGCAGCTTCTTTCGCCATCGGATGATCGGCGGCGATCGCCAGGAACGACGCACCGAACAGGGTATCGGGACGGGTCGTGTAAACAGTGACTTCCCCAGCCGCGCTGCCGGAGGCCACTTCCCAACGCACGGCCATGCCTTCAGAACGGCCGATCCAGTTTTTCTGCATCAGCCGGACCTTTTCAGGCCACTGGTCGAGCTCATCGAGCGCGTCGAGCAGATCCTGGCTGAAATCGGTGATCTTGAAGAACCACTGCGTCAGTTCGCGCTGTTCGACCAGCGCACCCGAGCGCCAGCCGCGCCCGTCGATGACCTGCTCGTTGGCGAGCACGGTCATATCCTCGGGGTCCCAGTTGACCTTGGAATTCTTGCGATAGACGAGGCCCTTTTCCAGGAAATCCAGGAAGAGGTGCTGCTGGCGATGGTAGTAGTCGACGTCGCAGGTCGCGAACTCGCGCGACCAGTCGAGCGACAGGCCCATGGACTTCAGCTGACCACGCATGGTGGCAATGTTTTCATAGGTCCAGGCCTTGGGATGAACCTTGTTCTTCATCGCCGCATTTTCGGCCGGCATACCGAAGGCGTCCCAGCCCATCGGATGCAGGACGTTGTAGCCGCGGGCACGCTTGTAGCGAGCCACAACGTCGCCCATCGCATAGTTGCGGACATGGCCCATATGGATGCGTCCCGACGGATAGGGGAACATCTCGAGGACGTAGTATTTCTCGCGCGGATCAGCATTGTCCGTCTCGAAGACCTTGTCTTCGGACCATTTCACCTGCCAACGGGGCTCGGCGTCGCGCGGATTGTAACGTTCGGTAGCCATGGATTGCATTTCCGGGAATAGCATCAAAAAGAGAGGGCCGACCTTCATCATGAAACCGGCCAAGCGTCAAGTTTTTGAGGCATTCGCGCGGCCTTTCCGCGCCTGCGCTTGCCATCGTCCAAGGCTGCGATTAACCCCTTGCAGAAAGTTCTGGTGACGCCAGATATCGAGCAGATCAAAACGAGGGTTTGGCATGTCAGTTGAAGAGCGGCTTCAGGACGTTCGGGACAAAATCGCGAAGGCAGCGGAAGAAGCAGGTCGTGAGCCGGATTCGGTTTCACTCGCTGCAGTGTCGAAAACCTTCGATGCCGAGCATATCAGGCCGACAATTCAACTCGGACAGCGGGTATTCGGTGAAAACCGGGTGCAGGAAGCGCAGGGCAAATGGCCAGCCTTGAAGGCTGAAACACCTGCCATCGAACTGCATCTCATCGGCCCCCTTCAGTCGAACAAGGCCGCCGATGCCGTGGCGCTTTTTGATGTCGTCGAGACTGTCGATCGCGAGAAGATCGCGCGTGCACTTGCAGAGGAAGTGAAACGCCAGGCGCGCAGCATTCGCTTCTACATTCAGGTCAACACGGGGCTTGAACCGCAGAAGGCCGGGATCGCGCCCGACGATGTGGCTTCGTTCGTCGGGCTCTGCCGGGATGAACTGGGCATGCAGATCGAGGGGCTGATGTGCATCCCGCCGGTCGATGAAAACCCGGGCCCGCATTTTGCACTTCTGGCAAAGCTCGCCGGGGAAAACGGTCTTGAGAAGTTGTCGATGGGCATGTCGGGTGATTTCGAGACGGCCATCGGCTTCGGGGCGACCAGTGTGCGTGTCGGTTCGGCGATTTTTGGCACACGTTAAGTCGCCTTAGACCTTCGGCATAGCGCTTTGGTCTCTCTTCCCTCCTCCCTTCGTCGATCCTAAAATGACGGTAAAGGCGAAAGCCG
Organism: Allorhizobium sp. nf9_anc; assembly: GCF_056323085.1. Lineage (NCBI taxonomy): Bacteria > Pseudomonadati > Pseudomonadota > Alphaproteobacteria > Hyphomicrobiales > Rhizobiaceae > Allorhizobium > Allorhizobium sp. nf9_anc. The sequence goes on from NZ_CM150481.1 coordinate 3,918,038, forward strand.
AAGCGTTGTCACGGGAGGATCGACATGCGCGACAGTTATCAGGACATCTATGATTCCTGGAAAGCGAACCCCGAGGGCTTTTGGGGTGGCGTGGCGGAGGAGATCCATTGGTACAAAGCCCCCGATGTTGTCTTCGATCCTTCACAAGGTAGCTACGGCCGCTGGTTTTCCGGTGGTGAGACCAATACCTGCTTCAACTGCATCGACCGCCACATTGAGACAGGGCGCGGGGCGGAGACGGCGGTCATCTACGATAGTCCGATGACCGGGCAGACTGCCCGCTATAGCTATGATGACGTGTTGACCGAGGTCTCGGCGATTGCCGCCGTGCTGCGCAATCATGGCGTCGGCAAGGGGGACCGCGTCATCATCTACATGCCGATGATCCCGGAAGCCGTTTTCTCCATGCTCGCCTGCGCGCGCATCGGTGCCGTGCACTCCGTAGTCTTTGGAGGATTTGCGGCGCACGAGCTTGCCACCCGTATCGATGATTCCGGGGCCAAGGTCGTGATCGGCGCGAGCTGCGGTCTTGAGCCGGGGCGTATCGTTCCCTACAAACCACTGCTCGACCAGGCGATCGACATGGCCAAGGTCAAACCTGATTTCTGCCTGATCCTTCAGCGTGACCAATATCATGCGCCGTTACGCTACGAGCACGGCGATGTGGATCTCGCCCAGGCGATCGAGCAGGAAAAGGTCAACGGGACCAAAGTCGATTGCGTGCCGGTGGCGGCAACCGATCCGCTCTATATCCTCTACACATCCGGGACGACGGGCCAACCCAAGGGCGTCGTGCGCGACAATGGCGGGCACATGGTCGCCCTCAACTGGACCATGAAGAACGTCTATGGCGTCAAGCCAGGGGAGGTCTTCTGGGCGGCATCCGACATCGGTTGGGTCGTCGGGCATTCCTATATCGTCTATGGCCCGCTGCTGGCCGGCAACGCGACAGTCATCTTCGAAGGCAAGCCCGTGGGGACGCCGGACGCTGGCACCTTCTGGCGCGTGGTGAGCGATCATGATGTCAAAGTCCTGTTCACCGCGCCAACGGCATTCCGTGCGATCCGGCGCGACGATCCCGAAGGTGACCATGTCGCCCGTTATGACCTGTCAGGGCTGCGCGCGCTCTTTCTCGCGGGCGAGCGGGCCGATCCGGAAACCCTCAAATGGGCGGAGCGGATCCTCAAAATCCCTGTGATCGATCACTGGTGGCAGACGGAGACGGGCTGGGCGATCGCCGCCAATCCGGCAGGTCTCGGTCTGCTTCCCGTGAAACACGGATCACCGACCAAGGCTATGCCGGGTTACGCGCTTGATGTTCTCGATGACGCCGGCCATCCGGTGGCCCCCGGCACGCTCGGCAACATCGTCGCAAAGCTGCCGCTACCCCCGGGTTGCCTTGTAACCTTCTGGAATGCCGACGAACGTTTCCGGACCTCGTGCCTCGAAGAATTCCCCGGCTACTACAAGACGGCCGATGCCGGTGTTATCGACGAGGACGGTTATGTCTTCGTCATGGCCCGCACCGACGACATCATCAATTGCGCCGGCCACCGCCTCTCGACGGGCGGGATGGAAGAAGTCTGCGCGATGCATCCCGATGTGGCCGAATGCGCTGTCATCGGTATCGCCGACGAGCTCAAGGGCCAGATCCCCTGCGGCTTCCTCGTGTTGAAGAAAAACGTGCACCGCGACCATGCCCTGATCGCCAAGGAAGTCGTTCAGCTGGTGCGGGACGAGATCGGCCCGGTGGCCGCCTTCAAGATGGTGTTGATGGTGGATCGTCTGCCGAAAACGCGTTCGGGGAAAATCCTACGCGGCACCATGCAGAAGATCGCCGATGGTCTGCCCTGGAAGATGCCGGCGACGATCGACGATCCCGCGATCCTGGACGAGATTACGGCCGTCCTGCAGGCGCATGGGCAGGTTCCTGCCGTCGCGAAGACAGCTGCTATCGTGTGACCTGATTTCAAGACAATAAAAAACCCCGGCTGCCATGGGCGGCCGGGGCTGAATTCGTCGATCAGGCAGCTCAGTACTGATCGTCTTCGTCGTCGTTGCGACGGTCGGACTTCAGCGACTGGAGCTTGGCGAAGACGGCGTTTGCGTCAATTTCCTTCTCTTCCTCGCGCTCATAGCTGAAACCGACATTCTCGGTTTCGCTAGCAGCCTGCAAGGTCGCGCCGAGTTCGGCAGCGGTCGGCAGCGGACGACCCTTGGAGGCCTTTTCGACTTCCAGGTCGAGGTCGATCTGGCTGCAGAGGCCGAGCGTCACGGGATCCATTGGCGTCAGGTTGGCAGAATTCCAGTGGGTGCGGTCACGGATCTGCTCGATCGTCGACTTGGTGGTGCCGACGAGACGGGAAATCTGGGCGTCCTTGAGTTCAGCATGGTTGCGAACCAGCCAGAGAATAGCGTTCGGGCGATCCTGGCGCTTCGAGACCGGCGTGTAACGCGGACCACGACGCTTCGAGTCCGGCACGCGAACCTTCGGCTCCGAAATCTTCAGCTTGTAGTTCACATCCTTCTCAGCGCGGGCGATCTCGTCGCGCGAAAGCTGGCCGGTTGCGATCGGGTCCAGACCCTTGATGCCCTGGGCTGCTTCGCCGTCCGCAATAGCCTTCACCTCGAGCGGGTGCAGCTTGCAGAACTGCGCGATCTGGTCGAATGACAGCGCGGTATTGTCGACGAGCCAAACGGCGGTCGCCTTCGGCATGAGCAGTGTCTGGGCCATGGATACAATCCTTCTGAGGGTCCGCGCCGGTTGTCGCGGGCCGTGGGTTTAAACCACTATTTCCGGGAATTCGGCGTCCTTATAGCGATTATGTAACGAAATTGCAATTCGCGAAGTCGCGAATGACCTTTGTCTAATTGCTGGCCATGTTGCACCTGCTATGTATGTCGGCGATAGGCCGGGGAGGACGGTCCTGGTCGCCAGTTGTGGCCCGTCAACATGAGGAGGAATTCATGTCAGCCAAAACCTATCCGGTGCTGAAATCGGCAAAAGTCCGCGCTCTGATCGATGATGACAAGTACCAGAAATGGTACCAGGAAAGCATCGAAGACCCCGAGAGATTCTGGGGTAAACACGGCAAGCGCATCGACTGGTTCAAGCCTTACACGAAGGTCAAGAACACGTCTTTCAAGGGCAAAGTCCCGATCAAGTGGTTCGAGGATGGGCTGACAAACGTCTCCTATAATTGCATCGACCGCCACCTGAAGACGCATGGGGAACGCACCGCCATCATCTGGGAAGGTGACAACCCGTATATCGACAAGAAGATCACCTATAACGAGCTCTACGAGCATGTTTGCCGGATGGCGAACGTCTTGAAGAAGCACGGCGTGAAGAAGGGCGATCGCGTCACCATCTACATGCCGATGATCCCGGAAGCCGCCTATGCCATGCTGGCATGCGCGCGCATCGGGGCCATTCACTCGGTCGTGTTCGGCGGCTTTTCGCCCGAAGCACTGGCCGGACGCATCGTCGACTGTGAATCGACTTTCGTCATCACTTGCGACGAAGGCGTGCGCGGTGGCAAACCGGTGCCGCTCAAGGAAAACACCGATATCGCGATCGACATTGCTGCCAAGCAGTATGTCATCGTCAACAAGGTTCTGGTCGTACGCCGCACCGGCGGCAAGATCGGTTGGGCGCCGGGCCGTGACATCTGGCATCACCAGGAAGTGCACACGGTCAAAGCCGAATGCCCGCCGGTGAAGATGAAGGCGGAGGATCCGCTGTTCATCCTCTACACGTCCGGTTCCACGGGCAAGCCGAAGGGCGTCATGCACACGACGGGTGGCTATCTCGTCTATGCCTCGATGACGCATGAATATGTCTTCGATTATCACGATGGGGACGTCTACTGGTGCACGGCCGACGTCGGCTGGGTCACCGGCCACTCCTACATCGTCTACGGCCCGCTCTCGAACTGCGCCACGACGTTGATGTTCGAAGGCATTCCGACCTTCCCGGACCAGGGTCGGTTCTGGGAAGTGATCGAGAAGCACAAGGTCAATATCTTCTACACGGCACCCACGGCCATCCGTTCGCTGATGGGCGCCGGAGATGATTTCGTGAAGCGGTCGGATCGTTCTTCTCTGCGCCTTCTTGGATCAGTCGGTGAGCCGATCAATCCGGAAGCCTGGGAGTGGTATTACAATGTCGTCGGCGAGCAGAAGTCGCCGGTTGTCGATACCTGGTGGCAGACGGAAACCGGCGGCATCATGATCACGCCGCTGCCGGGGGCAACTCCGCTCAAGCCGGGTTCTGCCACGCGTCCGTTCTTCGGCGTGAAGCCGGAGCTGGTCGATAACGAAGGCAATGTTCTGGAGGGTGCCACCGACGGCAACCTCTGCATTACCGAAAGCTGGCCGGGCCAGGCGCGATCCGTCTACGGCGATCATGATCGCTACATCCAGACCTACTTCTCGACCTATAAGGGCAAGTATTTCACCGGAGACGGCTGCCGCCGCGACGAGGATGGATACTACTGGATCACCGGTCGCGTTGATGACGTCCTCAACGTCTCGGGTCACCGGCTTGGCACCGCAGAAGTCGAATCGGCACTGGTGTCGCACCATCTCGTGTCGGAAGCGGCCGTCGTTGGTTATCCGCACAACATCAAGGGTCAGGGCATCTACTGCTACGTCACCCTGATGTCGGGTCATGAAGGCACTGATGCGCTGCGCGCGGACCTCGTGAAACACGTCCGTACCGAAATCGGCCCGATCGCAACCCCCGACAAGATCCAGTTCTCGCCTGGCCTGCCGAAGACCCGTTCGGGCAAGATCATGCGCCGCATCCTGCGCAAGATCGCCGAGGACGATTTCGGCGCGCTTGGTGACACCTCGACCCTGGCCGATCCGGCCGTGGTCGACGATCTCATCGCCAACCGGCAGAACAAGATCGGCTGATCATTCTTCGTAGAAAATGAAGAAAGGGGCTTCCGCAAGGGAGCCCCTTTCCTATTCAGTCATTCGGGCAGGGTCGTTTGCTCTTCGATCGTCCCTGGTATGGTTCGACAAGACCTTCATCGAGGAGATGTTGTGCCGGGCGCATTCCATCCTGAAGCGTGAGATCAGCGACCACGCGGCCAAAATATTTGTCGCCCGAGATGGCTGTCAGCGACACAACGTCCTGCCCGTCCATAAGGTCAGTCAGTTCTTCCTTGGCGCGCAGGGCTGCTTTTCGGAATGTTGGGCATTTCGATTTCAGTTCGGGTGCATCGATGCCGCGGAGCCTGACATAGGTGCTCACCTTGTGATCCGGCCAAGGCATGGCCTCAACCAGCACCGTATCGCCGTCCACGACCTTGACGAGATGCGCCAGAATCGGCCCCTCGATCTGTCGGCTGGCTGCCTGTCCCGGCGCTGCAACCGCCGAGGCAAGGAAAATCATCACATAAGCGAGCGCTGACCGGAACATAATAGGAACATATTCCGATAACTCTCGCAAATCAATAGGCAACTATTCCTCAGAAGTCGATGGCACGACCCTTGATCTCCCAGTCGCCAAATCGGGCGGGATCGGCACCTCCGCGCCCGCCGATCTCAGGCGGCATCTCGGCGGCTGCCTCCTTGCGGCGTCGCTCCTCCGCTTCCGCGAGTGCCCGCTTCGCAGCTGGGCTCAACTCACGTGGCTGTTCTTCCACGCTGACATCGGCTTCACGATCTTCTGACATCACATCGTCCTTTGCTGAGACGGCATTTCATGCGCAAACATTGAAATTGGGGTCGCCGCTTTTTAAATCAACAGGTGAAAACGGCAATAGAATTGCCTTGAGTGCTGCTTTGAGAGGACCACGCCATGAATACCATGCGGACTGCCATGCTGCTTGCCTTCATGACCGCCCTCTTCATGGGCGTCGGCTTCCTGATCGGTGGCAAGGGCGGCATGATGATCGCCTTTGTCGTTGCGGCAGGCATGAACTTCTTCTCCTACTGGAATTCCGACAAGATGGTGCTCCGGGCCTATCGGGCGCAGGAGGTCGATGAGCGGACGGCACCGGAATTCTACATCATGGTCCGGGATCTGGCCCGCAATGCGGGTCTGCCGATGCCGAAGGTCTATGTTTTCGATAATCCTCAACCGAACGCCTTTGCAACGGGTCGCAATCCGCAGAATGCCGCGGTTGCCGCTTCGACCGGTCTTCTCCAGCGCCTCACACCGGAAGAGGTGGCTGGCGTCATGGCACATGAACTCGCCCATATTGAGAACCGCGATACGCTGACCATGACGATCACCGCGACACTCGCCGGTGCCATCTCGATGCTTTCGAACTTCGCCTTCCTGTTTTCCAGTGGCCGCGATGATCGCAACAATCCCTTCGGTTTCATCGGCGTCATCATCGCCATGATCGTGGCACCGCTTGCCGCCATGCTGGTTCAGATGGCGATCAGCCGGACGCGCGAATACGCGGCCGATCGACGGGGGGCCGAGATCTGCGGTCAGCCCCGCTGGCTGGCTTCCGCCCTGCAGAAGATCGCAGGCGATGCCTCGCAAATCGAGAACATGGATGCCGAGCGCAATCCCGCAACGGCCCACATGTTCATCATCAATCCCTTGAACGGCCAGCGGATGGATAATCTGTTCTCCACCCATCCGAACACGCGAAACCGTATCGAAGCGCTTCTTGCTATGACGGATATCCGCTCTGGGGGATCGACGCCGCCGGAGGCCCCTGTTAAGGCAACGCGCACGGCGCGTTCCGTTCCGACCACCGGTTGGCGGCGCGGCAAAGCCGAACCACCCAAAGGACCATGGTCTTGAGCGATCGATCGACGGGCAAACCGAAAAACAATCAGGCCGGACGCAGGAGCTACGGCGAGCGCGCGCCTCGGCAACCTTTGAAGCCTGGTCTTGAGGCGCGCATCGCCGCGACACGCATTCTGGCGGCGGTTGTCGACCGAAAGACATCGCTCGACGGAATGCTCGATTCCGAGCATGGAAACCCTGCCTATCTGCCGCTCAACGAGGCTGACCGCGGTCTGGTGAAGGCCATTCTCCAGAGCGCCTTGCGTCATCTGCCGCGGATCGACGCCATCATCGCAGGGATGCTCGACAACCCGCTGCCGGAAGGCGCGCGCTCCCTCCATCACCTGCTGGTCGTTGCGGCCGCCCAGATGCTTTATCTCGATGTCCCGGATCACTCGGCCGTCGATCTTGCTGTGGAGCAGGCTAATGGTGATCCGCGCAGCCGTCGTTTCGCCAAGCTGGTGAACGCCATCCTGCGGCGCATCGGGCGGGAAAAAGAGGAACTGCTCGCGGCTGTCGACGATCTTCCCAGCATGCCCGACTGGTTCATGAAGCGGCTCGAAGCGGTCTATGGTCAGGAGCATGCGTTGGCAATTGCTGCCTCGCAGCTCCAACCGCCAACGATCGACCTTACCGTGAAATCCGATGCTGCCGGCTGGGCCGAACGGCTGGGCGGTCAGGTTATGCCGACCGGCACTGTGCGGCTTGATCGTTTTCGCGGCGCGATTACCACCCTCGAGGGGTTCGAGGACGGTGTCTGGTGGGTTCAAGATGCCGCTGCTGCCATTCCGGCAAAGCTGTTCGGCGATCTTCACGGAAAGCGCGTTGCCGATCTCTGTGCCGCTCCCGGCGGCAAGACTGCCCAGCTTGTGCTGGCTGGGGGCGATGTTGTCGCCATCGAACAGTCCAAGTCGCGGGTCAAGCGGCTCGAAAGCAATCTGGCGCGGCTCGGTCTGCCAGCCGAGACCCGATGCGTCGATCTTCTGACCATCGGTGCCGAGGACAGCTTCGATGCGATCCTGCTCGATGCTCCCTGCTCGTCCACGGGCACCACGCGTCGCCATCCCGATGTCCTGTGGACCAAGGATGCCGCAGATATCGCGAAGCTGGCTGCTCTTCAGGAGAAGCTACTTCGCCACGCGGTCACACTCCTGAAGCCGGGTGGTCGCCTCGTGTTTTCCAACTGTTCGATCGATCCCTCTGAGGGCGAAGAAATCATCGATCGTCTGCTGGTCGACTTCCCTGATTTGCGCCTGCTGCCGATCGCTCCAGAGGACTGGCCAGGGCTCGAGGCGGCGATCACGCCGAAGGGCGAGTTCCGGACCACGCCCGCGATGCTTGCCGATCAAGGTGGCCTCGACGGTTTCTACGCGGCGGTCGTTGCTAAAATTTAACTAATATCTCAATAAACCTGTTGGCAAGTCTGCGTGGACATCACGGGTCGCTCCGCATGTCCGCGACATGGCGGTATGACATGAAATTTCGTGCCCCAGAAAATCGGGTTCGGAGGACCCTTGTCCTTCCGGCTCACGATTGTCGGACAACAGGAATTGGCTGGATCATCAGGATCCGGTTACAGGAACCAGTATGCGAATCAATGATCGCGCTCGACTGATTTCGCTTCACATTGCCGAAGCCTGGCGGCAGATGCGGCAGACGGCTGCCGTTTTGACCCCGCCATTCGTTCTCCTGGGTCGTTTCCGGATCAATCGTGTGGTTGTTGCACCGACCGATCTGAGGGCGGTTGATTCCTTCGTCGCCGAAGAAATTCTCAACGGTCGCTATCCGCTTGCCGGTCGGGTTCTCGATGCCGGGCAGCAATCCCCGTTTGAACTGGAGCTGCCGTCTGTGCAATTTGCGCGGCGTCTCCATGGTTTCGGCTGGTTGCGGCATGTTCGTGCCGACAAGAGCAGTGTTGCCTGCAACAATGCCCGCTGGATTACGGATCAATGGATTGGCCTTCATGGCAATCGCACTCGCGGTCTGGCCTGGGACAGCGAGGTCGTTTCGCGGCGTATCATCAGCTGGCTATCCCATTCGCCGGTCGTGCTTCAGGATGCCGATGCCGGGTTTTATCGTCGGTTTACAGCTTCCCTCGGTCAGCAGGTGCGTTTCCTCCAGCGGCGCGTCGATTCACTCCCGGAGGGATTGCCCCGTCTGAAGGCGCGCATCGCAATTGCCATGGCATCCATTGCCGCGGAAGCCCGTCCAGCCGCCGTGCGCCGTGCCGGCCGTTTGCTCGACCGGGAACTGGAACGGCAAGTCTTGCCGGATGGGAGCCACATTTCTCGCAACCCGCAAGCTTCGGTTGATTTGCTCTTCGACCTCCTGCCGCTGCGCCAGAGCTACATCAACCTCGGTCACGACGTACCATCCAAGCTGATCCCCGTGATCGACCGGATCTTTCCGGCGGTCCGCTTCTTCCGGCACAGCAGTGGTGATCTTGCCTTGTTCAATGGGGCCAGTTCCTCGCTTGCAACAGATCTGATGAGTGTCTTGCGCTACGACGAGACATCCGGCCAACCGTTCAAGGCCTTGCCCCACGGCGGCTTTCATCGATTGTCGGCCGGGGATACGGTGATCCTCGTCGACACCGGAAAGCCGATTTCGGCCCGGCTGTCGACAACAGCTCATGCTGGCTGCCTTTCGTTCGAGCTGTCTTCCGGGCGCAACCGTTTCATGATCAACAGCGGATCGCCCAGGTTTGCCGGAGAGCGGTTGCGGCAGCTTGCCCGTACCACGGCGGCGCACAGCGCCGTCTGCATCGGCGATATGTCGTCTGCGCGCATCGCGCATTCCTCCCATCTCGGCCCCATCATCGTGGCTGGTCCATCGCGGATTGAGGTTGATCGCCAGACGGGCCCCGATGCCAGCGATCGTCTCTCCGCCCGGCACGACGGCTATGTTGAGCGTTTCGGCGTCTTGCATGAGCGGGAAATCCGCATCAACGAGCAGGGCACCAAGATTGCCGGTCGCGATCGTCTTCTCCTGCCTGATGGGCTTCCGACACCGAACCTGCCCGGTGCCGAAGTCGTCGCGCGTTTTCACATCCATCCGTCGATCACTGTCGAGCGTTCCGACGATCGCAAAGTGCGTCTCGTCGCACCCGATGGGGAAAGCTGGTCCTTCTCCATTCCGGTCGGTGAGATCTCCGTCGGAGAGGACGTATTCTTTGCCGATGTCTCCGGCATCCGGCCGTCGCAACAGTTGGAGATCGTCTTCCAGGGGCCGGAAATACGCTGGTTTCTGGCGCATCACGCCTAATGGCAGCGATCTTGCAGTTTCCTCACACATGAAGCTGTGCTAGGCGGCGGCATCGCGCCCGCTGCCGATTGTCCGGGCGCCCGCCAGCTCGGAGTGAACCCATGGCCGTCGTATCCAAGAAGATCCCCGCCCCTGACCTCGTGCGCGTGCGTACCGCGCTTCTTTCGGTGTCCGACAAGACCGGCATCGTCGAGTTTGCGCAGGCACTGCACCAGCGCGGTGTTCGCCTGCTGTCGACGGGCGGCACCCACAAGACGCTTGCGGCTGCCGGTCTGCCGGTGATCGACGTTTCCGAAATCACGGGTTTCCCGGAGATCATGGATGGGCGCGTAAAGACGCTTCATCCGCTCGTTCACGGTGGCCTCCTCTCGATCCGCGATGATGCCGAGCATGTCGAGGCCATGAAGGCGCATGGCATTGAAGCCATCGACCTCTCGGTCATCAATCTCTATCCGTTTGAGCAGGTCCGTGCGGCGGGTGGCGATTATCCGACGACCGTCGAGAACATCGATATCGGTGGCCCCGCGATGATCCGCGCTTCCGCAAAGAACCACGCTTATGTCACCGTCGTCACCGACGCTGCCGATTACGCCGAGGTGATTGCTGCGCTTGGCGAAAACGATGGACAGACGACCTATACGCTGCGTCAGCGGCTGGCTGCCAAGGCCTATGCCCGTACGGCTGCCTATGACGCCGCGATCTCGAACTGGTTTGCCGAAGCGCTCGAGATCGATATGCCGGCCTACCGCGTGGTTGGCGGCGTCTTGAAGGAAAAGATGCGCTACGGCGAGAACCCGCACCAGAGCGCTGGCTTCTACGTGACCGGCGAGAACCGGCCCGGTGTCGCCACGGCCACCCTGCTCCAGGGCAAGCAGCTCTCCTACAACAACATCAACGATACGGACGCTGCCTTCGAACTGGTCGCCGAATTCCCGCCGGAGAACGGCCCGGCCTGCGCGATCATCAAGCACGCAAACCCCTGCGGCGTTGCCACCGGCTCGAGCCTTGTCGAGGCTTACAAGCGGGCACTCGCTTGCGACAGCACCTCGGCCTTCGGCGGCATCATCGCGCTAAACCAGATCCTCGATGCTGAGACGGCGCAGGAAATCGTCAAGCTCTTTACCGAGGTTATCATTGCGCCAGAGGTGACCGATGAAGCCAAGGGCATCATCGCGGCCAAGCCGAACCTGCGCTTGCTGACGACTGGCGCCCTGCCCGATCCGCGTTCGCATGGCATCATGGCGAAGACCGTCTCCGGCGGCCTGCTCGTCCAGAGCCGTGACAATGTCATGGTGGAAGATCTCGACCTGAAGGTCGTGACCAAGCGCGCGCCGACGGCGACCGAACTCGAAGACATGAAGTTTGCCTTCAAGATCGCCAAGCATGTGAAGTCGAACGCGGTGATCTATGCAAAGGATGGCCAGACGGCCGGTATCGGCGCTGGCCAGATGAGCCGCGTGGATTCGGCTCGCATTGCCGCTCTGAAGGCCGAGGATGCCGCCAAGGCACTGGGACTTTCCGAGCCTCTCACCAAGGGTTCGGCGGTCGCTTCAGAGGCCTTCTATCCCTTCGCAGATGGCCTGCTGGCCGCCATCGCCGCGGGTGCTACGGCCGTCATTCAGCCAGGTGGCTCTATGCGGGATGAAGAAGTCATCGCCGCTGCCGACGAACACGGCGTTGCCATGGTCTTTACGGGCGTTCGCCACTTCCGCCACTGAAGACGATCGAGTTTGGACAGAGAAACGGCCGGTGGAGCGATCCGCCGGCCGTTTCTGTTGTCATCGGTCTGTAGCCGGATATCTGGTCGTCCAGAGCATCAGCAACCCGCCTATCAGGAAGACCAGCAAGGTGGCCATGCCGGCACGCGCCGAACCCGACCATGCGGTGACGACAGAGAAGCTAAGCGTTGCAAGAAAGCTCGTTGCACGCCCAGACAGGGAATAGATGCCGAAATAGCGGCCCGCCTCATGGAGTTCCACGCTGCGCGCCAGATAGGAGCGCGACGAGGCCTGGACGGGGCCGAAGGACATCCCGATCAGCAGGCCATAGAGGATATAGGCCTTCTCTGCCGGCGTGGCGAAGAGACCTTCCGTTCCGGTGATCGGCAAGCTCACGAGCCCGAAAAGGGTGAAATCGACGCCTGTCGAGATGATGCCGAATGTCGCGAGAATGAGCATGACCAGGCTCACGAGAACGACGACCTTCGAGCCGAGTGCTCTGTCGACGCGGCCGGCGACGAGGCAACCGAAGATGGCGACGACGTTGAGGATGATGCCGTAAATCCCGATCTCCATCGTCGACCAGCCGAACATGGCGGCGGCGAAAACGCCGCCCAGAACGAGCAGGCCGTTGACACCATCCTGATAGATCATGCGCGCGATCAGGAAGCGCAGGATATTGGTGCGGTGGCGTAATTCCCCAAGCGTCGAGCGGATTTCCCGGAGCCCCGAGCGAACGGCAGCCCCCAGCGGCTTTCCCTTGGCCACATCCGGCGTGAAGAAAAACATCGGCAGGATGAACAGGAAATACCAGACCGCTGAGATCGGGCCCGTGATGCGGGCGTCTTCGCCGGCTGCAGGATCCAGTCCGAAGAGAGGATCGAGCCCGATCAGCGTTTTACCCGTCGTGGGGCTGCCGGCCAGGAAAAGAACGACAAAGATCAGAACGATGATGCCGCCCATGTATCCCATGCCCCAGGCGATGTTGGAGACGCGACCGACATCCTGCTGACTGACCAGCCGCGGCATCATGGAATCGTTGAAGACGATGGAAAACTCGGCGGCCACGCTCGCCAGGATGATCAGGAGCATCACCAGAGCGACGGATGATCCGGGCGCTGCAGTCCACAAGAGCGCGAGGCACAGGATCTTGATGAACGCGAAGAAGGCAATCCAGGGTTTTCGTGCGCCGGATTCGTCGGCGATCGAGCCCAGGATCGGGGCAAGAACGGCGATGATGACGCCGGAAATTGTTGCCGCGTTGCTCCAGTCTGTCTGCGCGCTGACCGGATCATCCGTCATGCGCGACACGAAGTAGGGACCGAAGATGAACGTGGTCACGACCGTGAAGAATGGTTGTGCCGCCCAGTCAAAGAACATCCAGCCACGGACCCCCCTGTTAATGGGGTCGTGGCTGGTCTTTGTCACTGCACTTGTCGTCACGCACACCCCCACAGGCTATCAGGCCCGCGACAGTGTCACCTCACATGCTCTTGTGCAAGATCACCCAAAAGGCCGGCAGCGACTGCCAGTTTGGAAATGCTCGGCTCGCCGCTGTCGACGATCGAGGCCAGCTCCTTGCCGATGCGCTCGACACGGGTCTTGTCCGTCGCAATCCAGGCCTGAACCGGCTGGGCGTCCTTTCCGTGGCTGGTCAGAGCTGCACAAACGATCTGCCGGCGTGCCTGGCCAATCCGGTCCAGGCTGCGTGTCAGAGCCAGGCTGTCGTAGTGATCGGTCGTCTGGATCCGGCTTGCATTTTCGATGATGCGGCCGATCCGGAACGCTTCGGAGACTGCGAAGAAGCCACGCATCGCCGAGGCGAAGTCTGCTCCTGTTCTTTCCGCGATCTGCAGGATCTCCGGCAGAAGCTGCATGGTCTGCAGGTTGACGACGTCTGCCGCCAGTGCTGCCGGTGCGCCAGCTTCGGTCAGTTCCGTGATCTGGTCGTCGAAATGCTGACGGAGCGCTGTTGGCAAGGCTTTCTTGAACACTGGGGAAGCTGCCGCAACAGCGGCCGTCAGCTGGGACACGGCATCGCCGACCGATCCCTTGACCAGACCGGTGTCGATCAGAAGCCGGGTCATTGCCGTGTAGACGTCCGCAATGATCGCATAGAGCCGGTTCTGCGTGTGACCCGGCATCTTGGCATCCAGCGCGTCGATCTTGTCCCAGAGAGCGGATAGACCAAGGGCGTCGCGTGTTACCAGAGCGGCCTTGACGGCTTCATCTGGGGCGCTGCCCGTCGCATCGCAAACCGAAACCACGAAGCCCGGGCCTCCGCGGTTGATCGCGTGGTTGGCGAGAACCGTTGCAATAATCTCCCGGCGCAGGCGGTGGCCGGCGATGTCGTTCGCGAAGGCCTTGCGCATAGCTGCAGGGAAGTAATTAGCAAGCGTCGTCTCGCAATAGGGATCGTCCGGCAGATCCGACTCGATCAACTGGTCGAAGAGCACGATCTTCGCGTAGGACAGGAGCACACCGATTTCGGGGCGGGTAAGTGCCTTGCCGGAAACATAGCGTTCTGCGACGGCAGCAGAATCCGGCAGCATCTCGACCTTGCGGTTGAGACGCCCCATGCCCTCGAGATAATCCATCAGCCGGCTCAGTTCCTCCCGGTTGCCGGCGCCCTTGGCTTCGGTCAGGGAGATGGCCAGCGACTGCAGATAGTTGTTGCGCAGCACGAGGCCCGCCACTTCATCCGTCATCTCGGCCAGCAGCACGTTGCGCTTTTCGCGGGGCAAGCGGCCATCCTGCATCGCGGGGCTCAGCGCGATCTTGATGTTGACCTCGACGTCCGACGAATTCACGCCAGCCGAGTTGTCGATCGCGTCGGAATTGCAGCGTCCGCCGTTCAATGCATAGGCAATACGGCCCTTCTGGGTGACGCCCAGGTTGGCACCTTCACCGATCACCTTGGCGCGCACGTCAGTGCCATTGATACGGATCGCGTCATTGGCCCGGTCGCCGACGTCTGCATCCGTTTCCGCAGCAGCCTTGATGTAAGTGCCGATCCCGCCGAACCAGAGTAGGTCGACCGGTGCCTTCAGGATGGCCGTCATGATGTCCATCGGTGTCGCGGTCGTTGTTTCAAGCCCGATGGCAGTTGCGGCTTCAGGCGTGAGTTTGACGGACTTCTCGGCGCGAGAAATGATCATTGCGCCGGCCGAGAGGGTGGACTTGTCGTAGTCCTGCCAGCTGGAGCGCGGCAGGTTGAACATGCGCTTGCGCTCCGCAAACGAGATCGCCGGATCCGGATTGGGGTCGATCACGATGTCGCGGTGGTCGAATGCAGCGATCAGCCTGATCTTTTCCGACAGCAGCATGCCGTTGCCGAAAACGTCACCCGACATGTCGCCAACGCCTGCCACGGTGAAAGGCGTCGTCTGAATGTCAGTATCGATCTCGCGGAAGTGACGCTTCACCGTCTCCCAGCCGCCGCGGGCCGTGATGCCCATCTTCTTGTGGTCGTAACCTGCAGAACCACCCGAAGCGAACGCGTCGTCCAGCCAGAAGCCTGCTGCCTGGGCCAGACCGTTCGCCGTGTCGGAGAAGGTCGCCGTGCCCTTGTCGGCTGCCACGACGAAATAGGGATCGTCACCATCCGGGCGCAGCGTGTCGGCAGGCGGTGAAATCTCGCCACCGACGATGTTGTCGGTGATCGACAGGAGCGTCCGGATGTATGTCTTGTAGGCTTCCGTTCCGGCGGCAAGCCATGCCTCGCGGTTGGTTTGGGGCGGCAGGAGTTTCGGGAAGAAGCCACCCTTTGCGCCGACGGGAACGATGACCGCGTTCTTTACCTGCTGTGCCTTCACCAGGCCCAGAACTTCCGTGCGGTAATCCTGCGCGCGATCCGACCAGCGGAGGCCACCACGGGCAACCTTGCCGAAGCGCAGGTGTACGCCTTCCACTTCGACGCCATAGACGAAGATTTCGCGGAATGGGCGCGGCTCAGGCAGACCTTCGAGCTTGTGGGGATCGAACTTGAAGGCGAGCATCGGACGCTCGCTCTGCTGGTAGCCCTTCTGGAAGAAGTTGGTGCGCAGCGTCGCTTCGATCGCATTGATGTAGCGACGCAAAATGCGGTCTTCGTCCAGGCTCTTGACGTCGGTCAGCCTGCTTTCCAGCGTTTGCAGTAGTTCTGCGTGACGGCTCTTCCGGATTTTCTCCGCCACGGCAACATCGAAACGATTGCGGAAGAGCGCCACCAGATCCGAGGCGATGGCCGGATGCTTGGTCAGCGTTTCTGCCATGTAGGTCAGCGAATAGACTGCGCCTGCCTGGCGAAGATAGGCGGCATAGGCTCTGAGCACCGATGCCTCGCGGGCGCTCACGCCGGCAGCGAGGATAAGGCGGTTGAAAGAGTCGTTGTCGACCGCACCGGTGAAGGCGGCGAGGAAGGCTTCCTCGACCTGGCTCCCGTGCAGCTTGTTGTCGAAGTTCACGCCTTCCGGGATCTGCAGTTCCATGTCGTGCAGGACGATCGCTTGCTGCTCGTCTTTAGAGCCCGCGATGTCGATATCGAATGTGCGCTCGCTGATCACCCGGAAGCCGAGGTTTTCGAGTAGCGGCACGCGCCTGGAGAGCGGCAGATGGTCGCCAGCGTGGAAGATCTTCAGATAGAGCAGTGGCCCGTCTTCTGCCGCGACCTGATGGAATTCCAGCGAGAGCGGTGCGCCGGCCATGCAGGCCTTGATATGCTTCAGGTCGCTGACGGCTTCTTCAGGCGTGAAGGCTTCCTGGAAAGCCTGTCCGACATCGAGCGTCGGGGCTCCGGTGCCGGCGAGTGCTGCAAAGCGATCCGTCCAGCGGGCCGTGATTTCGCGCACGGCATCTTCAAGGGTCTGCTGCGGGATCTGAGGCGTTTCGCCTTCCCGACGGCCGATAATGATGTGAACGCGCGCTACGCCGCCTTCAGGAAAGGCCGGGTAGAAGGCGGACACATGTCCCTTGTAGACGGATTGGAAATAGAGCCCGATCTTCTCGCGGACCATGGAGTTATAGTCTTCGCGCGGTACATAGACGATCAGGGAGACGAAACGGTCAAAGTGATCGATGCGCGGCAAGACGCGGACGCGGGGGCGTTCAGACAGATCGTTGATCTGTTCGCAGAATTTGGCGAGGAGATCCGGCGTAATCTGGAAGAGGTCGTCGCGAGGATAGTTCTCGAGCGTATTCTGCAGCATGCGGCCTGAATGGCTGCGGGGGTCGAAATCGAAGTGGGACACCACTTTCTCGACCTTGGCGCGCAGGAGCGGGATTTGGTTGACAGAGCGCGTGTAGGCCGTGGCGGTAAAGAGGCCGACAATGCGCAATTCGCCGATGACCTTGCCATTCGGGCCGAAGCGCTTGATGCCCACATAGTCCATATAGGCACGGCGATGGACGACCGATTTGACGTTGGCCTTCGTGACGATCAGATAGTCTGGCCCCTGCAGGAATGCCAGGATTTCGGGTGTGGTCGTCACATGGTTCTGCCCCTGGCGAAGGACCAGGACGCTGGGGTCCGACAGGATACCGAGGCCGCTTCCCTTGTCGCGTTCCACCGTGGCGTCGGCGCCTTCGCCGGAATAGACGTATTCCCGCATGCCAAGGAAGGTGAAATTGTTGTTGCGCAGCCATTCCAGGAAGGCGACTGCCTCGTCACGTTCTGCTTCGCTTCTTCCGGCCGAGAGATCCCGCAGCTCCGAAAGCGTCCTCTCCAGGAGGTTGAGCATCGGCTTCCAGTCGGTGGCGGCCATCTTGACCTGGCCCAGCACGTGCTGAAGCCTCTGGACAAGCTCGGCCGACTGTTCTGCCGTGAGCGGTGCCAGATGGAGCTGGATGTAACTGACCTTGATTGCGCCTTCCGGATCCGAATCCGGGTTCGACAGCGAGATGTCGCCTCGCGGTGTCACAGCCAGGATAGGATGCACCGCCATGTAGATGTCGCGGTAGTGGCTGGTGACCTCTCCCATCAGGGAGTCGTAGAGGAAAGACTTGTTGTGATCGACGATGGAGAGAACGCTGACGGGGATCCCGCCGGGGCTGACACCTTCGATTGTCTCGATGCGGATATGAGGTGTCTGGCGATCCCAGGCAGCAATGTCGCTGGCCGCTCGCACCGATGCGCGCGCAAGCATCGCGTCGTCGTAGCGGTTGATGTCGTCATTGCTGGCTCTGCTGAAAATGACCGTTGGCGGGACAAATGCATGGTCGAGCCTGCGAGCCTCCTCCGTTGCTCTCTCCAGAAGCTCCTCGCGCTTCGTTTTCCCAGTCACGCCCATTGACCCCTCCGTAGCTCGCGTCGTTTCGCGTCATGTTCCCGCAAATGATTTGCGAAATTATGTATGGAACAGGAATATAAAGAATTCGGGCAAAAATATGCGGCCAGATTTATGTGATCCGAGAAATTTTCACACAGATCGGTCGTTGAACGCTTCGAATGCCGGATTTGAGAAGGGAATCACGCAAAATGCACGAAATGGCCAGGGGTGCTGTCATCGTCATATCCAGCCATGTTGTCCGCGGATCGGTCGGAAATCGAGCCGCGGTCTTCGCTCTGGAGGTCCTTGGTCATCCCGTCTGGGCACTTCCGACCATCGTCCTTCCCTGGCATCCGGGGCACGGACCGGCCACGCGGCTGCGGTTTCCGGACGATGATTTCGAAAGTGCCATCGACGATCTGATCCGGGCTCCGTGGCTTGGAGAAGTCTCTGCGATCCTGACTGGATATTTCGGCAGTCCGCGGCAGCCGGCGGCAGTGGCGCGATTGGTTCGCGCTGCCAAAGAGTGCAATCCGAAACTCACCTATGTCTGCGATCCCGTGATGGGGGATCTGGGCGGATTGTACATACCCGTCGAAACCGCAACTGCCATCCGTGATCACCTGATCCCGATCGCAGATATTGCGACCCCCAACCGCTACGAACTTCAATGGATGGTCGGCGGTGAATTGCTGAGCAATCCGCAGATCATCGACGCCGCCCTGTCGCTCGGACCGAAGCGCATGCTGGTGACTTCTGCCGTGCCGATGATGGCTGGAGGTACGGGCAATCTCCTGCTCAGCGGTCGCTCCGCGCTTCTGGCCGAGCACAGGTTGATCGACAATCCGCCGAATGGACTGGGTGATCTGCTGGCGGCCGTCTTCCTTGCCCGCCTGCTCGACGGTGTCGATGAAGAGACCGCGCTTCGCACTGCGACAGCCAGTGTCTTCGAGATCCTTGCCCGCACCGCCAAACGTGGAGGAGACGAACTTGCCCTGGAAAGCGATGCGTCCAGCCTCTCCACACCCATGGCGATGGTGCAGATGCGTCGTCTCATGCATCCGGCACAGCGCAAGCCCGTCCGCTCAGACTGATCGCTCAGGCAAACCTTGTTCCCGGTGTTGCAACGGCTGGTCACGCGCTGTAATCGGTAACAATGACCAGTTTTCCTCCCGCACTCCTCAACGGCTACCGCAATTTCATGGGTGGCCGCTACCAAGACCAGCGTGATCGTTACCGGGTTCTCGCCGAGCAGGGGCAGAAGCCCAATACGCTGGTGGTTGCCTGTTGCGACTCCAGAGCCGCCCCGGAGGTGATCTTCGATTCCATTCCGGGCGAACTTTTCGTGGTGCGCAATGTCGCGAACATGGTGCCGCCCTACGAGCCGGACGGGCAGTACCATTCGACATCTGCGGCACTCGAGTTTGCTGTGCAGGCGCTGAGGGTCCAGGACATCATTGTCATGGGCCATGGTCGTTGCGGCGGCATTCGGGCTGCACTCGATCCGAATGCGGAGCCTCTGTCCCCGGGCGATTTCATCGGGAAATGGATGAACCTTCTGGCGCCTGCCGCCGAGCAGATCCAGGGCAATGCCAATATGACCCCTGCGGAACGGCAGACAGCGCTTGAGCGCATCTCGATCCGCAATTCGATTGCGAACCTGCGGACCTTTCCGTGTGTGAAGATCCTCGAAGAGCGGGGGAAGCTGCGCATCCATGGCGCATGGTTCGACATCAGCAATGGCGAGCTTTGGCTGATGGATCCGAAGAGCCAGGATTTTGCCCGGCTGGATGTCGACGCGGCCGCCTGAGGGCGGGTGCGCTGTCTTACATCTCTGAGTAAGTATGCGGCGGCCCATCAGCCGCCGCATTGCGTTTGTTATTCTGCGTCGATCCGGGCCGCGATATGGGCAATCGCCTGCTGGTAGACGGTCGCGGCGTTCCAGCCCTGAATAGCGACAAAATTCGGCTCGCCCTGCTGGTAACCGGCGCCCGGCTGCCAGCCATGGCCGCGCAGGAAGTTCGCGGTCGAGGCAAGCGCGTCGGAACGCGAACGCACCATATCGATGTGGCCGTCGCCATCGCCGTCAACACCGTAGCGAACGACATTGCGCGGCAGGAACTGGGTCTGGCCGATTTCCCCGTGGGCGGCGCCCTTGGCGTTCACTTCGAGATTGCCGGCCTGCACGAGCTCAAGAGCGGCGTAGAACTGGTCGGTGAAGAACTCGCTGCGGCGGCAATCAAACGCCAGAGTGGCGACAGCCGACAGGGTGTGTTCCTTGCCGAGGAAGGAGCCGAAGCCGGTCTCCATGCCCCAGATGGCGATCAGCGGACCTGCAGGCACGCCATAGCGCTGCTCGAGACGGGAGAACAAAGCGGCGTTGTTCTTCTTCATCGTCTTGCCGCGATTGATGATCGTCTGGCCACCACGCTTCTGCATGAACTGATCGAAGGAGAGCTTGAAGCTCTTCTGGCCGCGGTCGGCGCTGATCGTACTGCGGCTGTAGCTCACGCTCGAAAAGACTTTGTCGAGCATGCGCGGGCTGAAGCCCTGGCCTTCGGCCTGCTGCTTGAAGGCAGCAGCCCATTCCTCAAAGCCGGCGGATGTATTGCTGCAGGCGGCCGCTGCCGCGGATTGCGTGCCGGCCAAAAGGGCGACTACGGAAACCAGGGCTGCCGACAGAGTGGAAGTCAGTCGCATTGATGCCTCATAACGGACTTTGAATGGGTACGAATCGGCGGCACCATGCCAGTGAAAGCGGATGCTGTCATCCATCTCACGCTAATGTATGGCGCCCGACCTCTCAAATCGGATCACTTTCAGCTGAAAGGTCCAGCTGAGGCTCCCGGGCCGAACCCGGAAGCCTTAGGATTGTTGTCTCAGGCGGCGGCGCGTGGCTTGATCAGCCCGCGATTGACCAGAAGCTCAGCAATCTGGATCGCGTTCAGAGCAGCGCCCTTACGCAGGTTGTCGGAGACGACCCATATGTTGAGGCCGTTTTCGACAGTTGCGTCTTCGCGGATGCGCGAGATGTAGGTCGCGTCTTCGCCGGCGCATTCGAGCGGGGTGATGTAGCCGCCGTTCTCATGCTTGTCGATGACCAAGCAACCCGGGGCGTCGCGCAGGATGTCGCGGGCCTGATCGGCGGTGATTTCGTTTTCGAACTCGATGTTGACCGATTCCGAGTGGCCGATGAAGACCGGTACGCGCACGGCCGTGCAGGTTACCTTGATCTTCGGATCGAGCATCTTCTTGGTTTCGGCCAGTACCTTCCACTCTTCCTTCGTATAGCCGTCTTCCATGAAGCTATCGATGTGCGGGATGACGTTGAAGGCGATGCGCTTGGTGAACTTCTTGGATTCGACCGGGTCGGCCACGAAGACAGCGCGGGTCTGGGTGAAGAGTTCGTCCATGCCTTCCTTGCCGGCGCCCGAAACGGACTGGTAGGTCGAAACCACCACGCGCTTGATCTTCGCGAAATCATGCAGCGGCTTCAGAGCCACGACCAGCTGGGCAGTCGAGCAATTCGGGTTGGCGATGATGTTCTTCTTCTTGAACCCGGCAATGGCGTCCGGATTGACCTCGGGCACGATGAGCGGCACTTCGGAATCGTAGCGCCAGGCCGAGGAGTTATCGATGACGACGCAGCCCTGCGCGCCGATCTTCGGCGACCACTTCTGGGAGATCGTGCCGCCGGCCGACATCAGGCAAATGTCGGTGTCGGAAAAATCGTAATTGTCGAGGTTGGAAACCTTGAGAACCTTGTCCCCGAAAGAGACTTCGGTGCCCTGCGAACGCGCCGAGGCGAGCGCCACGACTTCCGATGCCGGGAATCCGCGTTCGGAAAGGATGTTCAGCATTTCGCGACCGACATTGCCGGTGGCGCCTACGACTGCAATCTTGAAACCCATGTCTATGCTCTCTTTCTGTCTCTCCGCGGATGGTGAGGGGGAAGCTCGCGACAGGACGCAACCTTCCTTGTCCCCGGCCGTGCCGGGGAGAGAGCGGTGGCCGAAGACGTCAGACGGTTTTCGTCGTCGTTTTGGCCTTGGTCGTGGATGCAAGAGAATGGCATGCGCCGCCGGCAGCAGACTGCTGCAGGAGGTGGAAGACCGCAATGGGTTGCCCGAAAGCGTGCATGGACCGAATTCCTCTTCGCGGCGAGGGATTACAAGGTTTTCAGCGCGAGTCAAGCCGACAGGCCGCCGGCTTTGGCGAAAAGCGAATGTCGCTTGGCCGATCGCCGTGTCACCGTGACACCCAAAGGCTTGTCTGCCCTCTTTCATCATGGAAATAAGGACCATTCCGAACGGAGCAACTGCATGAGCCTCGACATACGTGACCTGACCCCCGACGATCTTTCAGAGGTGACGTTGATTTATGCCGATGCGGTGGCGAACGGAACGGCGAGCTACGAGCTAGTGCCTCCCGATCTTTTGGAAATGACCGAGAGATATCGAGCGCTCAAGGCAAAGGGCTATCCCTACCTGGCGGCTGTCGACGAGCAAGGTTCTCTTGCGGGTTACGCATATGCTTCAGCCTTCCGGACGCGTCCGGCCTATCGATGGCTGGTGGAGGATTCCATCTACATCCATCCATCCGCGCGTGGCCGGGGCGTGGGAAAGGCCTTGCTGAACGCGCTACTCGACCGCTGCGAAACAGCGGGCTTCCGACAGATGGTCGCGGTGATCGGCGGTGCCAGCGAGGCATCCATGGCGGTTCATCGCAGCTGTGGTTTCGAGTTTTCGGGCAGAATGGTGGGGACCGGTTTCAAGCATGGGCTCTGGCTCGATACCGTCTTCATGCAAAAGGCGCTGGGTGAGGGCAATACGACCTTGCCCGATCTTTCGACCTATCCTGGCGTGATGCCTTAAGCCTCAGTCCAGAGCTTTCAGCGCCTTGTCGAAGACCTTCAGAACCTGGCGGAGGTCATGCCCACGCTTGAGAATCCGTCCGTCCGTGCCGACCACGGAGAAGGCGCCCTGCTTGGCTGCAAGTTTCGGGTTCTTCTCGATCCGGTAGAGCGGATATTCGCCCGATCGCTTGAAGACGGAAAACACCGCCTTGTCCTTCAGGTGATCGATCGCGTAGTCGCGCCACTCGCCATCTCCGACCATGCGGCCGTAGATCCAGAGGATGGCGTCGAGTTCGCGACGGTGAAAGGTGACGGGTAGAGGGTCGAGCGATTGTCTGTAGACACCCAGGTCAACAACGGGAGTGGCGCTTCTGTCTGCACCCTCGTCGTCGCGGCGCTGCCCTTCCGGCTGCTCTGTCATCAATGCTCCACGAGCTCCGATTCATGACGGATGGGTGACAGTGTGCCTGACATGCCCGAAATTGCAAGCTTCGACGGACAGGCTCTGTCCGGAGCTGCCCTCCTTAGCGGCTTCGGCTGAGGAAGTGGCCAAGCAAAAGTTCGCGCAGGCGTGCTGCGATCGGCGACAGTCGTTTACCGCTTAAGGTGATGAGGTGGTACGGCGTCACCTCGATCGGTGTGTCCAGTCGGAGCGTCGTCAGATCGCCGACCGGCGTCTGCCGACAGAGAAGGTCTGAAACTTCCCGCGACATCGGCGCAATCGCGTTGGAGGAGGCGAGCATGGCAATCATCACCAGCAGCGAGGTCGTGTTGACGATGTTGCGGGGGATCGGGGCGCCTTCCTCGATGAAGACATTCTCGACCGCCTGACGCAGAGGCGTGCCAGGGGCCTGCATCACCCAGGGGAAATGCGTCATGTCCGAAATGTTCAGCCGGTCGACATTGACCAGGGGATGGCTGCGGTGGACGACGATCTCCACTTCTTCCATGGTCGCGCCTTCGACATGAAACTGCCTAGCGTCGATGCCGGCGGGGATGCGCCCCAGGACAAAGTCGTATTGGCCAGACAGGAGGTCCCGGATCATTTCGCCGCTGGGGGCGACATCGACGTGAATGTCGACGGTCGAGGCTTCTGCCTTCAGGGCACGAATGGCAGGAACGACGTGCCCGACGGCGCCGCCTGTGACCGCGCCAATCCTGACCTTACCCGTCAGGCCCCGCTGGATTGCTTCCACTTCTCTTGCTGCTTCGCGCATTTCCTCAAGCACGTTCAAAGCCCGGCGGGCGAGCGCGCTCCCGACAGCCGTGGGCTCCATGCCCTTCGGTGTGCGGACGAAAATTGGTGAGCCGACATAGCGCTCAATTTCCCCCAACATGCGGGAAGCCGCAGGCTGTGTCAGCGCAAGTGCCTGAGCGGCCAAGCTTAATTGACCGAGCTCCGCGATGGAGCGGATCAGGTTCAAATGCTTGGGCTGCAATCGGTGGATATGAATCTCGGCCATTAAGCACATATCAACTACGGTATGCAGAAAGTCAAAATAATCATTTGATCGGTATATTGGCCACGATAAGACTCGCCACGGAGCTGGGGGCTGCCGTGTCAGCCGTCCGTTCTTGTTTCAGCGAGTGCCAGGAGGAGCTTGGCCTCGCACGGTATGACCAGGGAGGTTACCATGAAGAAACTTGGCGCCCTGATTGCGTCGCTCGCAATCGGCATCGCATCATTCGCGCCCATGTCCTACGCACAGGACAAGGGTATGGTCGGCATTTCCATGCCGACGAAGACGTCGACCCGTTGGATCTCGGATGGCGAGACAATGGAAAAGCTGTTCACGGAAGCCGGCTACACTCCGGACCTGCAGTTTGCTGACGACGATATCCCGAACCAGCTCGCCCAGATCGAAAACATGGTCACCAAGGGTGCCAAGGTTCTCGTCATCGGCGCCATCGACGGCACCACGCTTTCCGACATCCTGCAGAAGGCTGCCGATGCTGGCGTCAAGGTCATCGCTTATGACCGCCTGATCCGCGACTCGGGCAACGTTGACTACTACGCCACCTTCGACAACTTCCAGGTTGGCGTTCTCCAGGCAACCAGCCTCGTTGACGGCCTGAAGGCGAAGTTCCCGGACACCAAGCCGTGGAACGTCGAACTCTTCGGCGGTTCGCCGGACGACAACAACGCCTTCTTCTTCTACGATGGCGCAATGTCGGTTCTGCAGCCCCTGATCGACAGCGGCGACATCGTCGTCAAGTCGGGCCAGATGGGCATGGATCAGGTTGGTACGCTGCGTTGGGACGGCACTGTCGCCCAGGCTCGTATGGAAAACCTGCTCTCCTCGACCTACACCGAAGACAAGCTGCACGGCGCTCTTTCGCCGTATGACGGTCTCTCGATCGGTATCCTGTCCGCTCTGAAGGGCGTTGGTTACGGTTCGGGCGACATGGTCATGCCGGTCGTTACCGGTCAGGACGCCGAGCTTCCTTCGATCAAGTCGATGCTTGCCGACGAGCAGTACTCGACCGTGTTCAAGGACACCCGCGAACTCGCCAAGGTCGCTGTTTCCATGGTTGACGCCATCATGGGCGGCAAGGCTCCGGAGATCAACGACGAGAAGACCTACAACAACGGTGTGAAGGTCGTTCCGTCCTACCTGCTGAAGCCTGTCGCTCTCGACAAGGCCAATGCCAAGGAAGTTCTCGTCGGCGCCGGTTACTACACCGCCGAGCAGATCGACAACTGATCCTTCGGATCGCATCCGGGTCCGCGACATGTCGCGGACCCATTTTCTATACGCATTGAGGGAGCTCGCGCCTCCAGCTGGATCTTTCGGGATCGCTGGCCTGGCGCCGGAATTCTGCACATGGACAACATCATTCTCGAGATGCGCGGCATCACAAAGACATTTCCCGGCGTGAAAGCGCTGGACAATGTCAGCTTCAAGGTGCGCGAGGGCGAGATCCACGCGCTGGTCGGCGAAAATGGCGCCGGCAAGTCTACGCTGATGAAGGTCCTGAGCGGTGTCTATCCCGCCGGCGCCTATGACGGCGACATCTTCTACGACGGCGAAGTCCGTCGCTTCGGCCGGATCTCCGACAGCGAAGAGCTCGGCATCATCATCATTCACCAGGAACTGGCGCTCGTGCCGCTCCTGTCGATCGCCGAGAACATCTTCCTCGGCAATGAAATCGCCCAGAACGGCGTGATCCACTGGCCCCAGACATTTGCGCGGACGAAAGAGCTGCTGGCAAAGGTCGGCCTGAAGGATGCGCCGTCGACACGCATCACCGACATCGGTGTCGGCAAGCAGCAGCTCGTCGAAATCGCCAAGGCCCTGTCGAAGAAGGTTCGTCTGCTGATCCTCGACGAGCCGACCGCTTCTCTGAACGAAACGGATTCGGACGCGCTGCTGACGCTGCTCATGGAGTTCCGCAAGCAGGGGATGACCTCGATCATCATCTCCCACAAGCTGAACGAAATCCGCAAGGTTGCTGACCAGATCACCATCCTCCGCGACGGCGGCACGGTCGAAACGCTCGACTGTCACACCCAGGAGATCACGGAAGATCGGATCATCAAGGGCATGGTCGGCCGTGACATGGAAGACCGCTATCCGAAGCGCGACCCCAAGATCGGCGACGTCCTCCTCGAGGTGAAGAACTGGAACGTCTTCCATCAGAACCACCGCGATCGCCAGTTCCTGCACGATGTCGCCTTCAATGTCCGCGCCGGCGAAGTCGTCGGTATCGCGGGCCTGATGGGGGCCGGACGGACCGAGACGGCGATGAGCATTTTTGGCAAGTCCTGGGGTCACAAGATCACCGGTGACGTCTCGATGCATGGGAAGCCGGTCGATGTTTCGACGATCCCGAAGGCGATCGAGGCCGGTCTTGCCTATGTGACGGAAGACCGGAAACATCTCGGTCTCGTGCTGCAGAACAACATCAAGGAAAACACCACGCTCGCCAATCTCGACGGCGTTTCCAGCGGCACGATCATCGATGACCGCAAGGAAGCCAAGGTGGCGTCCGACTATCGCCAGAAGCTCCGGATCCGGTCGCACTCGATCTACCAGGAGGCCGTGAACCTCTCCGGTGGCAACCAGCAGAAGGTTGTTCTGTCGAAGTGGCTGTTCACGAACCCTGAGATTCTGATCCTCGACGAGCCGACGCGCGGCATCGACGTCGGGGCGAAGTTTGAAATCTACACCATCATCAACCAGCTTGCCGCCGAAGGTAAGGGCATTCTGATGATCTCGTCGGAAATGCCCGAACTGCTCGGCACCTGCGACCGCATCTACGTCATGAACGAAGGACGCATCGTCGCGGAACTGTCCAAGGAAGAAGCAAGCCAAGAGTCCATCATGCGTGCCATCATGCGCTCTGGGGAGAAACACTAATGGCTATCGACACAAGAACCGAAACCCCCAAGGTCTCCGTAGGCGACTATCTGCGCAACAACATCCGCGAATACGGACTGCTGCTCGCGCTCGTCGTCATCATGCTGTTGTTCCAGTTCCTGACCAATGGCGTTCTGTTCCGTCCGGTCAACATCACCAACCTTGTGCTGCAGAACTCGTTCATCGTCATCATGGCGCTCGGCATGTTGCTGATCATCGTGGCGGGGCACATTGACCTCTCGGTCGGCTCGATCGTTGCCTTCATCGGCGGCATATCGGCGATCATGCTGGTCAAATGGGGCTGGCATTTCTCGCTGGTCGTGCCGCTGTGTCTGGTGCTCGGTGGTGTCATGGGTGCTGCCCAGGGTTACTGGGTCGCCTATCAGAAGATCCCGTCCTTCATCGTGACGCTCGCCGGCATGCTGGTTTTCCGCGGCCTGACCTATGTCGTGCTGCAGGGTCGCCCGATCGGTCCCTTCCCGAAGGAATTCACGCTGCTGTCGACCGGCTTCATCCCGGACTTCCTGCCGCTGACCGATGTAGCGACCACCGGCATTGCCAACCATGTTGCTATCATTCTGATCGTGCTTCTCGTCGGTATGGCGATCTATAACGGCATGAAGAACCGCCGCCTGAACGAAGAGCATGGCACCGAAAACGAACCTTTCGTGTTCTTCGCCGTGCAGATGGGCATCATCAGCGCAGTTGCGATCTTCCTCGGCTATCAGCTCGCCACCTATCGCGGCCTGCCGAACGTGCTCGTCGTCATGGGCGTTCTCATCGCGCTATATTCCTTCGTCACCACCCGCACCACGATCGGTCGACGCATCTATGCGCTCGGCGGCAATGAAAAGGCTGCGAAACTTTCCGGTATCAATACCGAAAAGCTGGTGTTCCTGACCTTCGTCAACATGGGCGTGCTTGCAGCTCTCGCTGGCATGATCATCGCGGCTCGCCTCAATTCGGCGACACCGAAGGCGGGCGTCGGGTTCGAGCTCGACGTTATCGCGGCCTGCTTCATCGGCGGCGCCTCGGCGTCCGGCGGCGTTGGCAAGATCACCGGTGCTGTCATCGGCGCCTTCATCATGGGTGTCATGAACAACGGCATGTCGATCATGGGTATCGGCATCGACTACCAGCAGCTCATCAAGGGCCTCGTGCTTTTGGCTGCTGTCTTCTTCGACGTTTACAACAAGAACAAAGCAGTCTGAGGATAGGCTTATGTTTCTCTCGCAATTGAAGACTGGCGGCGTCATCTGCCGCCAGGGTGAGGCCGCGCGCCTTGTCCCAGGTTACAAAACCACTTACGAACTCGCGAAGGCAGCCATTGCTGCCGGCACCGATGTAGCGACCCTCATCGAAAAGCAGGGTGCTGGCGATGCCGTCGATCTCGTCGCTCTGGCGGCCGAAGGCAAGCTCGACTGCCCCGTGCGTCATCCTGATCCGGCTCACATGTACCTGACGGGTACGGGCCTGACACATACCGGTTCGGCATCTGCCCGTGACAGCATGCATGCGGATACCGCTGGCATGAGCGATTCCATGAAGATGTTCCGCATGGGCATGGAAGGCGGCAAGCCGAAGCCCGGCGAAATCGGCGTTCAGCCGGAGTGGTTCTACAAGGGCAACGGCTTCAACGCGGTCGCTCCTGGCGAAGATCTCGTCTCGCCATCCTTCGCGCTCGATGGCGGTGAAGAGCCTGAAATGGCTGGCTACTACATCATCGGCGAGGACGGCACCGCGCATCGCCTCGGCTTCTCCGTTGCCAACGAATTCTCCGACCACGTGACCGAGAAGATCAACTACCTCTTCCTCGCACACTCCAAGCTGCGTCCGGCCTCCTTCGGTCCGGAACTGCGTGTCGGCGCCCTGCCCGATCACGTCGAAGGCATTTCGCGCATCGTGCGCGCTGGCCAGACCGTCTGGGAAAAGCCGTTCCTCTCGGGTGAGGCCAACATGTCCCACACGATCGCGAACCTGGAGTATCACCACTTCAAGTATGCGCTGTTCTGCCAGCCGGGCGACCTGCATGTCCACATGTACGGGACGGCTACGCTTTCCGTCGCGGATGGATTCGTCACGCAGGAAGGCGATGTCTTCGAAATCGAGTCCCCGCAATTCGGTCTCCCACTGCGCAACCGCCTGGCAAAGGCTGTTGCGGAGACCGTCAAGGTGAAGATGCTCTGAGCGGATCGGTCAACCGACCCGCCCATTTCCCAGAGACAGGACGAAAGCCATGAGCAAGTTCAAACCGGCGGCCTGGCCGCGCCAACTGAGATCCCAGCATTGGTATGGCGGGACATCCCGCGACACGATCTATCATCGTGGCTGGATGAAGAACCAGGGCCACCCGCACGACCTCTTCGACGGTCGCCCGGTGATCGGCATCCTGAATACCTGGTCCGACCTCACCCCCTGCAACGGCCACCTGCGTGAGCTCGCTGAAAAGGTGAAGGCTGGTGTCTGGGAAGCTGGTGGTTTCCCGGTCGAGATCCCGGTCTTCTCGGCCTCCGAAAACACCTTCCGCCCGACGGCGATGATGTACCGCAACCTTGCGGCGCTCGCTGTCGAAGAAGCCATGCGTGGCCAGCCGATCGATGGTGCTGTCCTGCTGGTCGGCTGTGACAAGACAACACCGTCGCTGGTCATGGCGGCTGCTTCGACCGACCTTCCGTCGATCGTCGTCACCGGTGGCCCGATGCTGAACGGCTATTTCCGCGGCGAACGCGTCGGGTCCGGCACGCATCTCTGGAAGTTCTCCGAAGCCGTGAAGGCTGGCGAGATGACCCAGGAAGAATTCGTCGAAGCCGAAGCTTCCATGTCCCGCTCCAGCGGCACCTGCAACACGATGGGCACTGCTTCGACCATGGCGTCGATGGTTGAAGCCCTCGGCATGGCACTCTCGGGCAACGCCGCGATCCCGGCTGTCGACAGCCGCCGCAAGGTGATGGCTCAGCTTTCGGGGCGCCGGATCGTGCAGATGGTCAAGGACGACCTGAAGCCCTCCGACATCATGACCAAGGAAGCCTTCGAGAACGCGATCCGCGTCAACGGTGCGATCGGCGGCTCGACCAACGCCGTGGTGCATATCCTCGCGATGGCTGGCCGCGTCGGCATCGATCTGACGCTCGACGACTGGGATCGCCTCGGCCGCGACATCCCGACGATCGTCAACCTGATGCCGTCGGGCAAGTACCTGATGGAAGAGTTCTTCTATGCTGGCGGTCTGCCTGTCGTCATCAAGCGTCTCGGCGAAGCCGGCAAGCTGCACAAGGATGCGCTCACCGTCTCTGGCGAAAGCATCTGGGACGAGGTCAAGGACGTTCGCAACTGGAATGAGGACGTCATCCTGCCGGTCGACAAGGCACTGACCCAGCAGGGCGGTATCGTCGTTCTGCGCGGCAACCTCGCGCCGAAGGGCTGCGTTCTGAAGCCGTCGGCCGCTTCTGCCCATCTGATGAAGCATCGTGGCCGCGCCGTGGTCTTCGAGGACATCGACGACTACAAGGCGAAGATCAACGACGAGGCGCTCGATATCGACGAGACCTGCGTCATGGTGCTCAAGAACTGTGGTCCGCGCGGCTATCCGGGCATGGCCGAAGTCGGCAACATGGGTCTGCCGCCGAAGGTCCTGCGCAAGGGCATTACCGACATGGTCCGCATTTCGGATGCGCGCATGTCCGGCACCGCCTATGGCACCGTTCTTCTGCATACCTCGCCGGAAGCGGCGCGTGGTGGCCCGCTCGCCATCGTGCGCGACGGCGACTTCATCGAGCTCGATGTCGAATCACGCCGCATTCACCTCGACATCTCGGAAGAAGAGATGCAGCGCCGTCTTGCAGACTGGCGCCCGTCGGTTGAGCCGCCGGCCAGCGGTTATGCCCGCCTCTTCCACGATCACGTTGAGGGTGCCGATACGGGTGCCGACTTCGACTTCCTGAAGGGCTGCCGCGGTTCGCCGGTCGGCAAGGACGCACACTGAGGACCTCGACGATGGCAGATCGTATTCCGCTCGCGCTTGTCGGTATCGGCAAGATCGCCCGCGACCAGCACATCCCGTCGATCGAAGGCGGTCAGGACTTCGTCGTTGCCGTCGGCGTCAGCCGTCACGGCAAGGTCGAGGGTGCCGAGAACTTCACCGACTTCGATGCGTTTCTGGCCGCGCGTCCTGATATCAAGGTCGTGTCGCTCTGCACCCCGCCTGAAGTGCGCTTCGACATGGCAAAGGCTGCGATTGCAGCAGGCCGCCATGTCCTGATGGAGAAGCCGCCGGCCACCACCCTGGGTGAGGCAGAGGCTCTGACCGAGCTTGCTGCCAAGGCTGGCGTGACGTTGTTTGCCACATGGCACTCGCGCTTTGCGCTTGGTGTCGAGCCGGCTCGGCAGTGGCTTTCCGACAAGGTCATCCAGTCGATTTCGATCGTCTGGAAGGAAGACGTGCGCCGTTGGCATCCCGGCCAGGCCTGGATCTGGGAACCGGGTGGCTTCGGCGTTTTCGATCCGGGTATTAACGCACTCTCCATCCTGACGGAGATCGTGCCTGGCCACATCATGGTGGAAAAATCCACCCTGGAGTTCCCGGAAAACAAGAAGCAGCCGATCGCCGCTTCCATCGCCATGCGGACCGTCGAAGGCGCGCCAATCACGGCCGAATTCGACTGGCGACAGGAAGGGCCGCAGACGTGGGATATCACAGTCCAGACGAATGCCGGCGAGCTGCGTCTTTCAAAGGGCGGTTCGGAACTCTATATCGGGGGTAGGGAACAGGCGTCCGGCCCGGACCGCGAATATGCGGGAATCTACGAACGCTTCGCCCATCTCATCCGCTCTCGCCAGAGCGATACCGACTATCAGCCGCTGCGCATCGTGGCGGATTCGTTCCTTTGCGGGGAACGAAAAGTCGTCGCTCACTTCGAAGACTGAAATCAAAAGGAGGCCCATCCCATGGCCTATACACCGACTGGAAAACACCTGATCGCCGGCAACTGGGTTGCCAGCACGGATACTTTCACCTCGTCGCCTGCCACGGGCTCCTCCCACACCTTCTCGAAGGGCACCCCTGCCCTCGTCGATCAGGCGGTGAAGGCCGCTGAAGAGGCATTTGAAACCTTCGCCTACTCGACGCGCGAAGAGCGTGCCGCCTTCCTCGACGCCATCGCCGAGGAAATCGATGCACGTGGTGACGCGATCACCGAGATCGGCTCCCAGGAAACCGGTCTGCCGGAAGCACGCCTGATCGGCGAGCGTGGCCGCACCGTCGGCCAGCTTCGCCTCTTCGCCGCCCATATCCGCAAGGGCGACTATCTCGACCGTCGTCACGACGAAGCCCTGCCCGATCGCAAGCCTCTGCCGCGTTCGGATCTCAGGATGGTCCAGCGTCCGATCGGCCCGGTCGCCGTCTTCGGTGCCTCCAACTTCCCCCTCGCCTTCTCCACGGCTGGCGGTGATACGGCAGCGGCACTCGCTGCTGGCTGCCCTGTCGTCGTCAAGGCGCATGATGCCCATCCGGGCACCGGTGAAATCGTCGCCTCCGCGATCGATGCTGCCATCAAGCGCTGCGGCGTGCACCCGGGCGTTTTCTCGCTCGTTCACGGCGGCAGCCGCGACGTCGGCCAGGCGCTGGTTCAGCATCCGCTGATCAAGGCTGTCGGCTTCACCGGCTCGCTCGGTGGTGGCCGCGCTCTCTTCGATCTCTGCGCGCAGCGTCCGGAGCCCATCCCGTTCTTCGGCGAGCTCGGCTCGGTCAACCCGATGTTCATGCTGCCCAAGGCCATCGCCACCCGTGGCGAAGCCATCGCCAAGGGCTGGGTCGGTTCGCTGACCATGGGTGCCGGACAGTTCTGCACCAATCCGGGTATCGTCGTGCTGCTCAAGGGCGCCGATGCGGACAAGTATGTCGAGACGGCGACGGAAGCTCTCTCGGCCGTTGGTCCGCAGACGATGCTGACGGATGGGATCGCTGATGCCTACCGTAAGGGTGCCACCAAGATCGCCGGCACCGAAGGTGTTCGTTCGGTTCTCACCTCGACCTGCGACCTGCGCAATGCCACGCCTTACCTGTTCCAGACGACGGCCAAGGACTGGCTCGACAACCATGTGCTCGGCGAAGAAGTGTTCGGTCCGCTCGGCCTGATCGTTATCGCCGAGAGCGAAGACGAAATGGTCGCCATGGCCCGCAGCCTTTCCGGCCAGCTGACGGCTTCGATCCATCTCGCCGATGGTGACGAGACGCTTGGCAAGCGCCTCATGCCGATCCTGGAGCGCAAGGCGGGTCGTGTGCTTGCCAACGGCTTCCCGACCGGCGTCGAAGTGGCTGATTCCATGGTTCACGGTGGCCCCTACCCGGCTTCCACGAACTTTGGCGCCACGTCTGTCGGCACGCTCTCGATCCGTCGCTTCCTGCGGCCGGTCTGCTTCCAGGATATTCCGGCGGCGCTTCTGCCGACCGATCTCGCCTGAGGACATGCCGTGACGACATCACCGTTTGCCGCGCTCGTCGACTGGGGCACCAGCAACCTTCGGATCTGGCTGACCGACAGCCAGGGCGAGGTGATCGGTGAACGTCAATCTGCAGAGGGTATGGGCAGCCTCGACAAGGCTGCCTATCCCGCCGTGCTTGAAGGGCATCTCACAGCGCTTGGTGCGTCTTCCGATCTTCCGGTGGTTATCGCCGGTATGGCTGGCGCCCGCACAGGCTGGCGTGAAGCGCCCTATGTGGAAACGCCGGCGCCGCTGGTCGGCCTTTTCCAGCATGCAGTCCAGCCGGAGGGCGTCAGCCGTCCGGTCTATATCCTGCCTGGCGTCTGCCAGCGCGAGGGCGGTGCCTTTGACGTCATGCGGGGTGAGGAAACCCAGCTTGCCGGCGCCCTCGAGCAGGGTCTGGACAACGCTCTCTTCTGCCTTCCGGGCACTCATTCGAAATGGGCTCTCGTGGAGGGTGGACAGGTTCGCAATTTCTCGACCGTGATGACGGGCGAGCTTTTCAATTTGATCAGCCGGCAGTCCATCCTGCGCCTTTCCGTTCCCGAGGACGGTGACGCCGAGGCGGATCCTGAAATCTTCGACGCTGCCGTGCAGCAGGCGCTCGAGCCTGGATTTGCGCTGACATCGGTTCTCTTCTCGATCCGAGCCGAGGGGCTGCTTGCTTCGAATACGAAGATCAATCCGGCGGCGCGCCTCTCCGGTCTGCTGATCGGCGCCGAGATCGCAGCGATCCGCAACGATCTCACGCGGTATGGAAAGGCCTACCTTATCGGTACGGGCAAGCTGACGCGTCTCTATGCCCGTGCCATCGTCCAGGCTGGCGGGGAACCGGTTCTCCTTGATGGGGGAATGTTGGTCCGTCGCGGTCTGCTTGCCTCGGCACTTTCTCTTTTCGACCACGAATTCAAGGATTGACCTGATGACCGCATCCGTTGCCTGGCCCGCGCTTCGCCGCAATCTTGTTGCCATCCTGCGCGGCATCAAGCCGGAGGAGATCGAAGCTGCAGTGGATGCGCTGCTGGAAGCAGGGTTCGAGGCGATCGAAGTGCCCTTGAATTCGCCCGATCCGTTCGTTTCCATCGAGAAGGCCCGCAAACTTGCACCGGCAAATGTGCTGATCGGGGCAGGGACAGTTCTCGAAGCGTCCCAGGTGGACCGGCTGAACGATGTCGGCGGCAATCTGCTGGTGACACCGAATGTCGAGCCTGAAGTGATTCGCCGTGCGGTTTCGCATGGGATGGTCGCAATGCCGGGCGTCTTCACGCCGACGGAATCTCTGCTTGCCGCCAAGTGCGGCGCGTCGGCGCTCAAGTTCTTCCCGGCCAGCGTGCTCGGCACAAGCGGCATTTCCGCCATCAAGGCCATTCTGCCGCCGCACCTGCCTCTCGGTGCCGTCGGCGGCGTATCCGACGCGAACTTCGCCGACTACTGGAAGGTCGGCGTTCGGGCCTTTGGCCTGGGCTCCAGCCTCTATAAGCCGGGCGATAGTGCCGCGGTGATCGGTGAGCGCGCCATCAAGAACGTTCAGGCTTACGACGCGCTCGTCGGCTAACTATTCCTCGACCACGAATTCATTGAGGCCTGTCCGGCATCCACCGGGCGGGCCTTTTCGTTGGCTCTGCTGACGCACCGGTTGTGACAATAATCACGCTGCAAATCAGATAAACGTCGCCGCGCCCAAATTTGAACATACGTGCGCCGCTTTTTGAGATATAGTATAACTAACTTGGTTGGCGCGATGCGCCAAAAGGTCCGGTCTGGCGCATTGACCCCTTACCCCCAGCCCCCCAATGTTTCCAGGCCGGACCACACCAAGTTTCCAGCACCCTGAAATCAGAGAGTCTTTGGCGTGGTCATCATGACGGTGGCCCCAATGATTCGGGACGGATTGCCGCCCTCATCGGCAGCCTGCAGGAGAATGGCGATGCCGTCGCTCTCTTCGTCGCCCATGGGCTTTGCCGGAAGCGTCAGATCAAGCGACTTTCCATCCCACATGCCAACGGTCTGAACATCGGTTACACTGTGCCAGTAGTTCAGGCTCTGCCCCAGGTTTTCGCCCTTGAGCACCTCGACGGTCTGGTTCTGGCGGAAATAGACGACCACGACATTTGCCTTGCCGGCGCCCTTACCGATCGTAATCGACAGCTGGTCGTCGTGGCGCGAGGCCTTTACCGGCACGATCAACCCGTTTCCGCTCGACTTCATGCGGTCCAGTCGCTGGTTGACCTCCGACGCGTCGGTGCCCTTCAGATGTTCACGACCATTGAGCACCGCCTGCGGGGTGTAGACCCCGTTTCGACCGAAGGTCTTGGCATAGGCATATTGCCTTGCGGTGTTTTCCTTGGTCGCCAGGGTATCGGCCCAGCCGAGGTAGTTCCAATAATCGACGTGGTAGGACAGTGCCACGACCTTGCCTTCGCGGACGAGCTGCTCGAAAGCGCGGTCCGCAGGAGGGCATGAACGGCAACCCTGTGAGGTAAAGAGTTCCACGACGCCCTTCGGCGTCGACACGTCGTCAGCCTTCGCTGCAGGGCCGGAAAGGATGATGAATGGCGCGAGGACCAAAGCAATTAGCTTTGCCCTTAGCTTTCCTCGACCCGTGCTTTTGCTTGCCTGCAACATGCTGATGCGATGCCTTTTCTGCATGGTGCACTTGATACTCTCTCGTGCCCTGTGCGCAAAGTCACGATGGGGTGAAATTTTGGTCAACGGTCCAATTCCGTCACCCACGAAAAAAGCCGCCGGTCACCCGGCGGCTTTTCATCTGTCGTATTAGAACTTTTAGGCAGCGAGATCGCGCAGAACGGTCTGCAGAATGCCGCCATTGTTCATGTAGGTGACCTCATCGAGCGTATCGATGCGGCAGAGCAGCGGGACATCCTTCACGGTGCCGTCGGAGTAGGTGATCTTGGCGATCTTCTTTTCGCGCGGCTTGATGTCGCCTTCCAGACCCTCGATCGTCACGATCTCGTCGCCCTTGAGGTTCAGCGAAGCCCAGGTGGTGCCGTCCTCGAAGGTGAAGGGCACGACGCCCATGCCGACGAGGTTCGAGCGGTGGATACGCTCGAAGGACTGGGCGATCACGGCCTTGACGCCGAGAAGGTTGGTGCCCTTGGCTGCCCAGTCGCGCGACGAACCATTGCCGTATTCGACGCCTGCAAAGATGACGAGCGGAACGCCCTCTTCCTTGTACATCATGGCTGCATCGTAGATCGACAGCTCTTCCTTGGACGGATAGTGGACCGTGTAGCCACCTTCCTTGCCGTTCGGACCGAGCATGTGGTTGCGGATGCGGATGTTGGCGAAGGTGCCGCGCATCATCACTTCGTGGTTACCGCGGCGCGTGCCGTACTGGTTGAAGTCGGCCACGGCCACGCCGTTGTCTGTCAGGTAGGCACCCGCCGGAGACGCTGCCTTGATCGAACCGGCCGGAGAAATGTGGTCGGTGGTGATCTTGTCGCCGAAGAGACCGAGGACGCGGGCGCCGTTGATGTTCTTCAGGCCCGAACCGGTCTTGCCCATGCCGACGAAGTAAGGCGGGTTCTGGACATAGGTCGACTTGTCATCCCAGGCATAGGTCTGACCGGCCGGGACCTGAACGGCCTGCCAGTTTTCGTCGCCCTTGAACACGTCGGCATACTTCGATTCGTAGAGTTCGCGCGTGACGTATTTCAGGATGAATTCCTGGATCTCGTGCGACGTCGGCCAGATGTCCTTGAGGAACACAGGGTTGCCGTCCTGGTCTTCACCGAGCGGCTCGGTGGTCAGATCCTTCTGGACGGTGCCGGCAAGCGCGTAGGCGACGACCAGCGGCGGCGATGCCAGGTAGTTGGCCTGGACGTCCGGCGAGATGCGGCCTTCGAAGTTACGGTTACCCGAAAGTACGCCTGCGGTGATCAGGCCCTTGTCGTTGATCGTCTTCGAGATTGGCGCCGGCAGCGGGCCGGAATTGCCAATGCAGGTGGTGCAACCAAAGCCGACCAGGTTGAAGCCGAGGGCATCCAGAGAGGTCTGAAGGCCAGACTTGGCCAGATATTCGCCAACGACCTGAGATCCGGGCGCGAGTGAGGTCTTCACCCACGGCTTGGACTTCAGGCCCTTGGCAACGGCGTTGCGGGCGAGAAGGCCGGCCGCAATCAGCACGCTCGGGTTCGAGGTGTTGGTGCAGGAGGTGATGGCGGCAATCGCCACATCGCCATGGCCCAGGTCGAAGTCCGTGCCTTCAACCGCATAACGGTTGGAGAGCTGGCCGGGCTTCTTGTAATCACCCTCGAGAGCCGTTGCGAAGTTCGGAGCAATGGTTTCGAGCGGCAGGCGGCCTTCGGGACGCTTCGGGCCGGCCATGGACGGGACAACGTCGCCGAGGTCGAGTTCGAGCGTGTCGGTGAAGACGAGGTCCGAACCGTCGCTGTCGCGCCACATGCCTTGCGCCTTGGAATAGGCTTCAACGAGGGCAATACGGTCCTTGGTGCGGCCAGACATCGTCAGGTAGTTGATGGTTTCGCCGTCAACCGGGAAGAAGCCGCAGGTCGCACCATATTCCGGGCCCATGTTGCCGATGGTCGCACGGTCGGCCAGCGTCATCGAATCAAGGCCGGGGCCGTAGAATTCGACGAACTTGGAAACAACGCCCTTCTTGCGCAGCATCTGCACGACGGTCAGGACGAGGTCGGTCGCGGTCACGCCTTCCTTCACCTTGCCGGTGAGCTTGAAGCCGATGACTTCAGGCAGCAGCATGGAGACCGGCTGGCCGAGCATGGCGGCTTCGGCTTCGATACCGCCAACGCCCCAGCCGAGAACGCCGAGACCGTTGATCATCGTGGTGTGGCTGTCCGTGCCGACGCAGGTGTCCGGGTAGGCGGTCGTTTCGCCGTCCTCATCCTTGGTCCAGACGGTCTGGCCGAGGTATTCCAGATTGACCTGGTGACAGATGCCGGTACCCGGGGGAACGACGCGGAAGTTTTTGAATGCCTGCTGGCCCCACTTCAGGAAGCGGTAGCGCTCGCCGTTGCGCTCGTATTCGAGCTCGACGTTGCGGGCGAAAGCTGTCGGTGTGCCGAATTCGTCGACGATAACAGAGTGGTCGATGACGAGGTCGACGGGAACCAGCGGGTTGATCTTTTCCGGATCACCACCGAGATTGACCATGGCGTCGCGCATGGCGGCGAGGTCGACAACGGCGGGAACGCCGGTGAAGTCCTGCATCAGCACGCGGGCCGGGCGATAGGCGATTTCCGCTTCGGTCAGGCCCTTGTTAACAAGCCATTCGGCGACGGCCTGAATGTCCTTCTTGGTGACCGAGCGGCCATCTTCGTTACGGAGAAGGTTCTCGAGAAGCACCTTCATCGAGTAAGGGAGCTTCGATACACCGGCAAGACCGTTCGCTTCGGCCTTCGGGATGCTGTAGTAGACATAGTCCTCGCCGTCGACGGTCAGGACCGACCGGCAATTGAAGCTGTCGAGAGATTTAGCCACGGATAGAAACCCCGCATATTCTGATAGCCAACACAATCGTGCGGACGCCTATGCACTTCATGCACATCAGGATGCGGGTACGACCATTTCCGCTGTCCGCCCGTGAAAATCGCTCCTCGCGATGTCCAAGTTCGGCACAAGGATGAACTTCACGCCGGCCGCTGGCGTGGTTGCAGGTCTTATAGATAATTTCTAAGAAAGGCGCCAGACCGACGAAGGACGAAATCGGAAATTTTTATGAGGCAGGCCTCATCCTGCCAGAAGGCGATCATGATCAGGCTTGAAGCCGAAAATCTCTCAGCGCGCCGTGGCGAGGACCTGATTTTCGTTAATGTTTCCTTTACGTTGGCTGCCGGAGAGGCATTGGTTCTCACGGGCCGAAACGGCTCTGGAAAATCGACCTTGTTGCGTGTCGTGGCAGGGCTCCTTCGCCCTGAAACGGGACGTGCCGTTTGCTTTTCGCAAGCCCATGACGAAGCGCGACCTGCGGGTGAGCTCAGCCATTATCTCGGTCATCGCAACGGTATGAAACGAGAATTGACGGTTGCAGAAAATCTGACCTTCTGGAAATCCTTCCTGGGTGATCTCGGCATGGGGCAAAGCCTTGAGGTCGAAGAGGCGGCAGCGGCCGTCGATCTGGCTGGGATCACGCATCTTCCCTATGGCTATCTCTCTGCCGGTCAGCAGCGCCGCTTCGCCATGGCGCGGCTTCTGGTGGCGTATCGGCCGGTCTGGATCCTCGACGAGCCGACAGCTGCTCTCGACCGTCGCGCTGACACCATGTTCGAAGAGTTGGTGCGGCGACACAGGCAGGCCGGCGGTATCGTGCTTGCGGCAACCCACCAGCCTCTCGGCATGGAAGGCGCGGCGAACCTGGAGATGCTCGGCTTTGATGGCGTCGATGAGGAGTATGCGGCATGATGGCGCTCTTCCTCCGAGACCTGAAGCTCTCGGTGCGTGCCGGTGGCGGCGCACTGATCGGCGTACTTTTCTTCACGACCGTCGTTGCCGTCATCCCCTTCGGTGTCGGTCCGGATCTCAATCTGCTTTCCCGCATTGGTCCGGCCATCGTCTGGATCGGAGCGCTGCTGTCGGCTCTGCTCGGTCTCGACCGGCTGTTCCAGGCCGAACGCGATGATGGATCGCTGGACATCCTGCTGATGCAGGAAACACCCCTCGTTCTCACCGTGCTGGTCAAGTGCCTCGCCCACTGGGTGGCAACCGGGTTGCCGCTGGTCGTTGCCTCCCCCCTGCTCGGCCTGTTCATGAATATGGATGAAGTCGCCATCGGCGCTGTGATGCTGACCCTGCTGGTCGGGTCGCCTGCCATCACCTTTATCGGAGCGGCGGGTGCAGCGGTGGCTGTCGCCTTGCCCCGTGGCGGTCTGCTGGTGTCCATTCTCGTGCTGCCGCTTGCCGTTCCGGTGCTGATCTTCGGGGTCAGTGCTTCCTATGCAGCGGTTGAGGATCCGGCGCCGTTCATGCCGCCCTTCCTCTTCCTGACAGCCATCACACTTCTCTTTGCCGTGATCGGACCTGTCGGTGCAGCCGCTGCCTTGCGCAGCTCCGCTGACTGAGGCATTTCAGCTTGACCAGGATCAATTGCAGGCGGGATTGAGACAGGCTAAAACACATCATGACCGACAACAGCCTTGCCATCACAAAAATCGGCGACCTCGCCAATCCCACCCGATTTCTCGCGCTGGTCGCGCGGATCCTGCCCTGGTTTGCGGGCATTACGGTGCTGCTCTTTGCGGTCGGGCTCTATCTCGGCTTTGCCTCGGAAACCGACTACCAGCAGGGTGATACGGTGCGGATCATGTATGTGCATGTGCCGGCAGCCTGGCTCTCGATGATGTGTTACTCCGTGATGGCGCTCTCGGCGATCGGCACGCTCGTCTGGCGGCATCCGTTGGCCGATGTCAGCCACAAGGCCGCAGCTCCGCTGGGCGCGGCCTTCACGCTGATCGCGCTCGTCACCGGTTCGCTCTGGGGCAAGCCGATGTGGGGCACATGGTGGGTGTGGGATGCGCGCCTCACCTCCGTCTTTGTACTCTTCCTGATGTATCTCGGACTCATCGCCCTCAACCGCGCCATGGACGATCCGTCCAAGGCAGCCAGGCTCAGTTCGGTTCTGATCCTTGTCGGCTTCGTCAACATTCCGATCATCAAGTTCTCGGTCGACTGGTGGAACACGCTGCATCAGCCGGCGAGCGTCATGCGGCTTGACGGTCCGACCATCCATCCGGAATTCCTCTGGCCGCTGCTCGTGATGGCGGTGGCCTTCACTCTCCTCTTCTTCACGCTGCATCTGATGGCGATGCGCAATGAGATCTGGCGCCGCCGGGTCGGTGCGCAGCGTCGCCTGGCCGCGCGTCAGGCCGGTCGGGAGCATTCGGCATGAGCCACGCCTTTTACGTCATCGGGTCGTATGCCTTGACCGCCGGCATCTGTCTGGTCCTGACCATCTGGATCTATCTCGACGGTCGGGCGCGGCAGGCTGAACTGAAGACGCTGGAAGCACAAGGGATCCGGCGACGCTCGGCCTCAGCCTCTTCCGTACAGGATCCGAGCGCATGACGCAGCAGAGCGAAAGCGATGTACCGGTCGCAAAGGGTCGCGGGCGATACCTGATAGCCGCGCTGCCACTGTTGCTGTTCGCGGGCCTTGCCGCAGTGTTCATGACCCAGCTTCAATCCGGCCGGGACGTTTCCGAGATCCCGTCAGCGTTGTTGGGCACCAAAGCGCCGCTGCTGCAAATGGAGGCACTCGACGGGTCCGAGCGTCCGGCGCTCACCACCGCGGCAATTGACGGCAAGCTCACGCTGGTCAACGTGTTTGCCTCCTGGTGCGTGCCTTGCCGCCAGGAGCACCCGATGTTGCTTGAACTTTCGAAGGACCCCCGGGTCAACGTCGTTGGCATCAACTACAAGGATCGCAACGACAATGCATTGCGGTTCCTCGGGGAACTCGGCAATCCCTATGCGGCGATCGGTGTTGATCCAAACGGGAAGGCTGCTATCGACTGGGGTGTCTACGGCATTCCGGAAAGCTATCTCGTCGGTCCTGACGGCACGATCCTCTACAAGAAGGTGGGCCCGTTCGATCCCGAGACCTTCCAGACGCAGCTGATGCCAGCGATCGAAAAGGCGCTCGCCGGTCTCTGAGAGACCTTAGAGAGCGCCCTGCCAGGTCTTCACCGCCTCGATCGGCCAGACCAGCATCAGAACGTTGAGGGTCAGGTTGTCTCTGATGACGATAGCCGTGAGAATTTCGAAGCCCAGCGCGATGATGACAGTCAGCCAGATCGGCATGCGGGCCGCAAAGAAGAAGCCTGCAATCATCGCCACCATGTCCATTCCGGAATTCAGAATGCTGTCGCCGGTATAGCCTACCGCCATGGTCGCTGTTCGATAGCGATCGATCACGATCGGCGAGTTTTCCAGGATCTCCCAGGCGGCCTCGATCAGCGCCGAAAGCGCAAGCTTGGCGGTGATCGGCTTCCTGCGCATCACCAGCCAGCCCAGGCCGTAAAACAGGAAGCCATGGATGATGTGTGACGGCGTGTACCAGTCGAACAGGTGCTGCGAGTTGCCGGGCGTATTCACACCGGCTTCAAAGAGCTTCACGTAGCCGCATTCACAGATCCAGATCCGACCCATGAGATACTGGGAGACGATCTGAACCAGGATGATGACGAAGGTCACCGACGCCCAAAAACGAGTCGTGGAGTGTTCGCTGCCCTCGCTGGTCATTTCTGTTCCTTGTCTTCCAGCGAGTGCTTCATAATCAGCGGCATCTGCGCCAGCGTGAAGAGGATGGTGATCGGCATCGTGCCCCAGACCTTGAAGCTGACCCAGACATCATCCGAAAAGTTGCGCCAGATGACCTCGTTCAGCACTGCAAGGAAGAGGAAGAAGATGCCCCAGCGCAGCGTCAGCTTGCGCCAGCCCTCTGCATCCAGCTGGAAGGCTGCATTAAAGACATAGCCCAGCAGCGATGTGCCGAAGGCGAGGCCACCGAGCAGAACAACGCCGAAGAGCGTGTTGACGATGGTCGGCTTCATCTTGATGAAGGTGTCGTCCTGGAGCCAGATCGACAGGCCGCCGAAGACCATGACGACGATACCCGAGACGAAGGGCATGACCGGCAAGTGCTTGAAGACGATCTTGGAGATGATCAAAGACAGCACTGTCGCGCCCATGAAGAGGGCGGTCGCAATCAAGAGCGGTCCGCCGATCGCGGTCAGTCCCGGAAAGGTCTTCGCCAGCCACTCGCCGCGCAGGTTTCCGAAGAAGAAGATCAGGAGCGGCCCGAGTTCGAGCGCCATCTTCAATACGGGGTTCCGCTTTTCGGCTTTGGAGGCGTGGGTATCGGTGGATGTATCCGACATGGTGTCGTTTCCTAATGTTTCCGGCGCTCAGCGCGCGATGCCGGCGATGGCGCTGGCGAAATCTTCCGCCTCGAAGGGTTCAAGGTCGTCGATGCCTTCGCCGACGCCGATGAAATAGACGGGCAGCTTATGTTTGGCCGCGATGGCAACCAGGATGCCGCCGCGCGCCGTGCCGTCGAGCTTGGTCATGATCAGGCCGTTGACGCCCGCCACGTTGCGGAAAATCTCGACCTGCTGCAGGGCGTTCTGGCCTGTCGTTGCGTCTAGCGTCTGCAGCACGGTATGCGGCGCATCCGGATCGAGCTTGCCGAGAACGCGGACGATCTTTTCGAGTTCCGCCATCAGCTCCGTCTTGTTCTGCAGACGGCCGGCGGTGTCGATGATCAAGACGTCGGCTTTGTCGGCCTTGGCTTTTTCGAAGGCTTCATAGGCAAGGCCTGCGGCATCGGCGCCGAGTTTGGTGCCGATGAAGGTCGAGCCGGTGCGATCGGCCCAGATCTTCAGCTGCTCGATGGCGGCCGCACGGAAGGTGTCGCCGGCGGCGAGCATTACCTTTAGCCCCGAGCCCGATAGCTTTGCGGCCAGCTTGCCGATGGTCGTCGTCTTGCCG
This sequence comes from Allorhizobium sp. nf9_anc, assembly GCF_056323085.1. Taxonomy (NCBI): domain Bacteria; kingdom Pseudomonadati; phylum Pseudomonadota; class Alphaproteobacteria; order Hyphomicrobiales; family Rhizobiaceae; genus Allorhizobium; species Allorhizobium sp. nf9_anc. The sequence continues at coordinate 3,962,202 of NZ_CM150481.1, forward strand.
GTGCCGTTGACGCCGACCACCAAGATTACATGCGGCTTGTGGCTGAGATCGAGTGCCAGCGGTTTGGCGACCGGCTTCAGTACCTTGACGATCTCTGTCGCCATGATCTTGGTCACGTCCTCGCCGGTCACATCCTTGCCGTAACGCTCGGAGGCCAGCGTGTCCGTGACGCGGAGTGCCGTTTCGACCCCGAGGTCGGCCTGGATCAGCAGGTCTTCCAGTTCTTCCAGCGTCTCATCGTCCAGCTTGCGCTTGGTGAAGAGCGCGGTGATCTGGCTCGTCAGCTGCGAGGAGGTGCGGAAGAGGCCAGCCTTCAGGCGCTGGAACCAGCTCAGCTTTTCCGCAGGCGCTGGGGCTTCGGGCTCCGGAGCTCTCGCCTCAGCCGCCGCGAAACCTTTGGGCAGAACGGGGACAACGGGCTCCAATGCCGAATCCGAGACGGCCGCAGATTCACCTTCTGCTTCCGGCTCGTCGGCCGTCACGGCTTGAGCTTCTTCAACCTCTTCCTCGGCTTCCGCTTCAAGCAGTTCGAGGGGCACCATCGAGAGATCTTCAGGCGAAAGATCATCGGACGGTCCGCCGGCCGTTTCCATTTCTTCTGCGAGAACCGGATCCTCGGCCAAAGGCAAATCTTCGTCGCGACCTTTCGGCTCGCTTTCAGCCGAAATTGCAGCCTTCTCCTCGGCCGTCAGCTCCGCCGGCACCGCAGGCGCTTCTGCGGGCTTCTCCTTGCCGAAGGTGAAGACTTTCTTGATGAAGCCGAGGGCCATGGTCACTCTATTCCGTGTGTCAGGCAGCCGCGCTTGCTGCTGCCGATGCAATCGTCAGATGGCGACCGTTATGGCCGCCAATCGAGACCTCGACGAGGCTGCCGGGGTTCATGCCGGGCGCTGCGACGAGGGTGAAGTCTTCCGTATGCGCCATTTCGTTGCGCTCGACCAGCAGCTTCTGGCGGGTGCCGACATGCGAAGCCAGATGCACAGCCTGCAATCTTTCGGCCACCGCGCGAAGCTCTGCAGCCCTTGTCTTGACGAGCGCCCGGTCGAGTTGCGGCATCCGGGCCGCCGGCGTGCCGGGGCGGGGGCTGTATGGAAAGACATGCAGATGCGCGATGCCGATTTCCTCGGCGAGGCGCGCGGAGTTGGCCGCCATCTCCTCGGTCTCTGTCGGGAAACCGGCGATCATGTCGGCACCGAAGGCAAAGCCGGGGCGCAGGCGGCGGACCTGTTCGGCAAAGGCAATCGCATCGGCGCGTGAATGCCGCCGCTTCATGCGCTTCAGGATCATGTCGTCGCCATGCTGCAGCGACAGATGCAGATGCGGCATGAAACGCGGCTCCTCGGCAATCAGGTCGAAGAGATGGCTGTCCGCCTCGATGCTGTCGATCGAGGAGAGACGCAAGCGCAGGATCTCCGGCACCTGTTTCAAAAGCGTCTTCGCGAGAAGGCCGAGGGTCGGCGTGCCTGGTAGGTCGGCTCCATAGCTGGTCGCGTCCACTCCGGTCAGCACTACCTCCCGATAGCCGTTTTCGACGAGCTTGCGCGCCTGCTCGACGACGGCCCCCATCGGCACCGAGCGTGAGTTGCCGCGGCCATAGGGGATGATGCAGAATGTGCAGCGATGGTCGCAGCCATTCTGCACCTGCAGGAAGCCGCGCACATGGCCGTCGATATGCGCCACCATCTGCGGGGCCGTTTCGGTCACGCTCATGATGTCGTTGACGGTTACCTTCTCTTCCGCCGAGACACCGAAATCCGGCAGGCGGCGATAGTGCTCGGCCTTCAGCTTTTCCTCGTTGCCGAGGACGGCGTCGACCTCGGGCATATCAGCGAAGTTTTGCGCCTCTGTCTGAGCAGCACAGCCGGTGACGATGATGCGGGCTTCCGGGTTCTCCCGACGCGCCCGGCGGATCGCCTGGCGGGCCTGGCGTACGGCCTCGGAGGTGACCGCACAGGTGTTGACGAGGATGGCATTGTCGAGCCCGGCCTTGGCGGCTTCAGCTTTCATGACTTCGGATTCATAGGTGTTCAGGCGACAGCCGAAGGTGATGACCTCGACGGCGCCGTGTCGCGCGGAGGTCACTGGGTAGCAGCCTCTGCCTCGGTACTGGCATCGCGATGCCAGTGGCCAGTAGCCGGATCAACCATGCCTGACCACTCCCATTCGGCGGGGCCTGTCATGACGACCTTGTCGTCGGGGCGCCAGTCGATGGTCAGCGTGCCGCGATTTGGGCTCGACGCCACCGTGATTGTCACCTTGCGTTCCGTGCGCCCGGTGCGCGCTGCGGAGACACCAGCGGCGCAGGCGGCAGAGCCGCAGGCGAGCGTCAGGCCGGCGCCGCGTTCCCAAGTGCGGGTGATCATTGATGTCTTCGAGGTGACGTGGGCCAGCGTGATATTGGCCTTTTCCGGGAAGATCGGATGGTTTTCCAGAAGCGGACCGAAGCGTTCCAGGTCATAGGTCATCGGATCGCGATCGACCCAGAAGACGGCATGGGGATTACCCATCGACATGGCCGAGGGCGAATGCAGGATCGGCGCGTCGATCGGGCCGATCTGCAGCTCGATGCGGCTGGTATCGTGGAATTCTTCCGAGAGCGGGATCTTGTCCCAGGCAAAGACTGGCTTGCCCATGTCGACGGAGATCGTGCCATCCGCATGCTCGACGGCGTTTAGAATGCCGGCGATGGTCTGGAAGGTGAAGCTCTTGCGACCGGTTTCGCTGGCAAGCGCCTGCACCACGCAGCGGGTGCCATTGCCGCAGGCCTGGGCCTTCGAGCCATCGCAGTTCAGGATGTCGATATAGGCGTCGGTGCCGTCGACCTTTGGATCATGGATGGCCATGATCTGGTCGAAGGCGGTCGCGGGGTCGGCGGCGAGCGCGACTGCGGCAGTCGGGGTCACCCGGTCGGTGCGACCGCGCATGTCGACGACCAGGATCTTGTTGCCAAGCCCGTTCATCCTAGCGAATTCGACCCGATCCGACATCGTCACTCCATACAACTGCACTTTCAACCTATATGGCGGAAATACAGCCAAATTACCAGTAGAGCGACCAAAACCGCGCAACCGTGGTCAACGCCATGGCTCGGTCACTTCAAGCCATTCCCGGGTTCGCGCCTCGGGATCGGCATGCAAGGTGATGTCCGTCACCACCGCCGCACTATCAGCGCCGGCCGCGAAGACACCGGCAAGCCGGTCAGGCCGAAGCCCGCCGATCGCGACCAAGGGCAGGGGGCCGATCTTTTCCTTCCACACCGTCAGCCGTTCCAGACCCTGCGGCGCCCAGGGCATTTTTTTCAGGATCGTCGGATAGACGGGGCCGAGGGCGACATAATCAGGCTTTGCGGCCAGCGCCGTTTCGAGTTCGGCCTCATCGTGCGTCGAGAGGCCAAGCTTCAGACCCGCGCTGCGGATCGCGGCGATATCCGCCGTTGCAAGATCCTCCTGGCCGAGATGAACGAAGTCGCAGGCCTCGTCGATGGCGATCTGCCAGAAGTCGTTGACGATGAGCTGGCAGCCATGATCGGCACAGCATTGCCGGGCGCGGCGGATGTGCTGGCGAAGCACGATTTCCTCGGCGTCTTTCATCCGCAGCTGCACCAGTTTGACCCCCAGCGGCACAAGCCGCTCGATCCAGTCGGCACTGTCGACGATGAGGTAGAAGGGATCGAGCTTCATGCGAAGACCCCCTTTCCGATCACAGGCGTCGAGGGCACGGCCATGTCGCGCGGTTCCAGCATGCCGGCCTGATGGGCGATGTGTCCTGCCTCGATCGCCTTGGCGAAGGCCTCGGCCATCTCAGCCGGATCTCCGGCCGAGGCAACAGCGGTGTTGAGCAGCACGGCGTCGTAGCCGAGTTCCATCACCGCCGTGGCATGGGACGGACGCCCGATGCCGGCATCGACGATCAGCGGCACGTCGGGAAATTCCGCCCGCATGGATTTGAGCGCCGGCAGATTCTGCGGCCCCATGGCGCTGCCAATCGGCGCGCACCAGGGCATCAGCACCCGGCATCCGGCGGCAAGCAGCTTCTCCCCGACCACCAGATCGTCGGTGGTATAGGGGAATACCTCGAAGCCCTCGGTAACAAGGATCTTTGCCGCTTCCACCAGTTCGAAGACATCAGGCTGCAGCGTGTCGTGATGGCCGATCACCTCGAGCTTGATCCAGGTGGTGCCAAAGACCTCGCGTGCCATCTTTGCCGTCAGCACCGCCTCGCGGGCGCTGTGGCAGCCGGCGGTGTTGGGCAGAACCTGAACGCCGAGGTCGCGGATCAGCTGGAAAAAGGCCCCGCCCGCCTTGCCGCCTGCGGTTTCCCGGCGCAGCGAAACGGTGACGATCTCGGTCTTCGATCGCCGCACCGCCTCCGCCAGGATCGCGGGCGAGGGGTAGCGGGCGGTGCCGAGCAGGAGGCGCGACGAGACGGTCTTGCCATAGAGTTCCAGAGCCATTTCAGCCTCCCTGCATGGGCGAAAGGATCTCGATCCGATCGCCATCGTTCAAGGGATGGGCGGCGCGCTCCTCGCGGTGAACCAGGTCGCCATTGACGGCGGTTGCCAGCCAGTCGCCCTGGTAGTCGAGCTTGGCGAGCAGATCGGCGAGGTTGCCCGCATCGAGCTCTCGCGTTTCTCCGTTGATGGTGAGCTTCATGCCCTCCTCCTTCTCTCGAATGCGTTTGTTTTCGTGAGCCTGTCTGCCGCCTCACGCGCCAGTGCCGGCGCGAGCAGAAAGCCGTGGCGGTGCATGCCGGCGACCGCCAGTCCTTCGGATGTTTCGATGAGGCGGGGCACATTGTCCGGGAAAGCTGGGCGGATGCCGGTGCCGGTTTCCACGATGCGGGCCTCGGCAAAGGCCGGGTGCAGCGCATAGGCGGTGTTGAGCAGTTCCATCATCGAACGCGCGGTGATCGGCCCGTCATCCTCCGCCTCGATCATGGTCGCGCCCAACATGAAGCGCCCGTTGCCGCGCGGCACGATGTAGAGAGGGTGGCGGGGATGCAGGAGCCGCACGGGGCGGGAGAGGGTGACATCGCCCGTCTGCAGATAGAGCATCTCTCCCCGCACACCGCGCAGCCCTTCGATCTCGCCGATGGCCTGTGGGCCCCGGCAATCCACGACGCTCGCATAGTCTCCCGTCTCACCGACCACCTCCCCGAAGCGGAAGGAGACACCGAGTTGCCGCGCCGCCTGATAAAGACCCCGTAATGCCTTGCGGGGATCGAGATGGGCCTCCTCTGAAAAGAAGAGGCCGCTGCCGAAGCGCCCTCCGAGATCCGGCTCGAGTTCTGCGATCTCTTCCTCGCCCAGCCAGCGATGGCCGCGCGTACGGGTCGCAAAGCGCTTGAGGTCGGCGAGATCTCGCGGGTTGGCCAGCACAAGCGTGCCCCGGCGTTGGACGAGACCGGGCACAGCCTCGTCCCACCAGTCGGCGGCCAAGAGACCTGATGTCAGCACGATCTCTTCCGCTGCCTCCCGTTCGCAATAGGGGGCGAGCATGCCGCCCGCCCAATGGGAGGCGCCAAGCCCGATATCGGCCCGACGCTCCACGACTTCCACAGGAACACCCCTGCGTGCCAGTTCCAGCGCCGTCGCCAGCCCTGCGACACCGGCGCCTTTCACCAGAACGGTCATGACAGTTCCCCCGTCTCCAGCGCTGCGATCTCGTCTGCCGTCATATAGAGATCGCCGCCCGCCCGATATTTCTCGGCCATCGCGGTCAGGCCCTCTTTCTGGGCCTCTGCGCGGATGTCATGGGAGATGCGCATCGAGCAGAATTTCGGCCCGCACATCGAGCAGAAATGGGCGACCTTGTGCGCCTCCTTCGGCAGCGTTTCGTCATGGAAGGCGCGCGCCGTTTCCGGGTCGAGCGACAGGTTGAACTGGTCTTCCCAGCGGAATTCGAAGCGGGCGCGGGAAAGCGCATCGTCGCGCAGTTGTGCCGCCGGATGACCCTTGGCGAGGTCTGCGGCGTGCGCTGCGATCTTGTATGTGATGACGCCGGTCTTCACATCGTCGCGGTCGGGCAGACCCAGATGCTCCTTCGGCGTGACGTAGCAGAGCATCGCCGTGCCAAACCAGCCGATCATCGCAGCCCCGATCCCGGAGGTGATGTGGTCGTAGCCGGGCGCAATGTCCGTGGTCAGCGGCCCCAGCGTATAGAAGGGGGCTTCACCGCAGGTCTTCAGCTGCTTGTCCATGTTCTCCTTGATCTTGTGCATGGGAACATGGCCGGGTCCCTCGATCATCACCTGGCAATCCTTAGCCCAAGCGATCTGCGTCAGCTCACCCAGCGTCTCCAGTTCGGCAAACTGGGCGGCATCATTGGCATCGGCAATCGAGCCTGGACGCAGGCCATCGCCGAGCGAGAAGGAAACGTCGTAGGCGCGGCAGATATCGCAGATCTCCTCGAAATGCTCGTAGAGGAAGCTCTCCTTGTGATGATGCAGACACCACTTGGCCATGATCGAGCCGCCGCGCGAAACGATGCCGGTGACGCGGTTCACGGTCAGCGGGATGTAATGCAGCCGCACGCCGGCATGGATGGTGAAATAGTCCACCCCCTGTTCGGCCTGCTCGATCAGCGTGTCGCGATACACTTCCCAGGTCAGGTCCTCGGCAATGCCGCCGACCTTTTCCAGCGCCTGGTAGAGCGGCACGGTGCCGATCGGCACGGGCGAATTGCGCAGGATCCAGTCGCGGATGTTGTGAATGTTGCGGCCGGTCGAGAGATCCATGACCGTGTCGGCGCCCCAGCGGATCGCCCAGACCATTTTCTCGACTTCTTCCGCCATGGAGGAGGTGACGGCGGAATTGCCGATGTTGGCGTTGATCTTCACCAGGAAGTTCCGGCCGATGATCATCGGCTCGAGTTCCGGATGGTTGATGTTGGCCGGGATGATCGCCCGGCCTGAGGCGATCTCTTGGCGGACGAATTCCGGCGTCACGTGATCGGGGATCGCGGCGCCGAAGCTTTCGCCGTCTCGGACGAGCGCTTCCTTCATGGCCTTGCGGCCGAGGTTTTCGCGGATCGCCACATATTCCATTTCCGGCGTGATGATGCCGGCGCGGGCATAGGCGATTTGCGTCACGGCCTTGCCGCCCGTTGCGCGAAGCGGCTGATGTTTCACGGGAAACGCCGGTGTCAGCTTATCGGCAGAGACGAAGCCGTTGTCCTCCGGCTTTACATCGCGGCCGTCATAGGCCTCGACATCGCCGCGTGCCTGGACCCAGGCAGTCCGGTGCCGGGCAAGCCCCTGGTCGATGCCGATGGTCGCCCGCGGGTCGGTATAAGGTCCCGATGCGTCATAGACATTGACCGGTGGTTCGCCCGAAGTCGGGTGTAGCGCGATCTGGCGCAGGGGCACGCGGATATCCGGGTGGATGTCTCCGGGCAGGAAGATCTTGGTCGAGGCGGGAAGCGGCCCTGTGGTGACGTCGGGCCTGTTGAAGTCAGGGGCAATGTTCATCGTGGAGCTCCAAGTGTTCAGGTTGGAGACCCAGTCATGTCAGCCGGAATGATGGAAAGACGCCACGGGATTCGGGTTTCCGAATCGTCGTTGTTGCAGCGCTCGCACCGTCCCTACGCCAGTATGAACTGGATCAGGTTCAACGGGTCACCGCGCTGCCATCTCGGCGTAGCGATATCTCAGCCCCTTGTCGGGACACCCCTGGTGAATGCGTGAAGTGTGGTCAAAAGCGTGGGCCGTGTCAACGAGCCCTTTGGCTCTCAAGTGTTTGTGAGAGGCACCTCGAACTGCTGGCCGGGCCGCAGGCCCTTGAAGCGCTCATTGCCGATACCGGCCGCAGACATGGCCGTCACAAGCGCCTTCGGCGGATCGTCGATGCCTTCATTGGTGAGCTGGAAGGTACCGAAATGATGGCCGATTCCGAAGGCCGCTCCGCTCAAGCCGAAGCCTGAAATCGCTTCCTCCGGGTTCTGATGCTGCGCCTTCATGAACCAGCGTGGCTCGTAGGCGCCGATCGGCATGATGGCGAGCCTGATGTCGCGGTGTTTTTCGCGCAGTTCGCGATAGTGTTTGCCCTCGGCATAGCCGGTGTCACCGATATGGTAGATCTTGCCGCCAGGGGTTTCGATGACAAAGGCGGCCCAGAGCGCCATGCGTCGGTCGCCCATGCCGCGCGCCGACCAGTGGTGGCAGGGCTCGCAATGGATGGTGACACCATTGTTGGCCTCGATGCTATCGCCCCAATCCATCACATCAGCCTCAATGTCTGGCACATCGCTACGAATGATCGTGTCATTGCCGAGCGGCGTGACGAGGCGCGGCCTGTCGCGCTCGATGAGGCGTTTCAAGGTTACGATGTCCAGATGGTCGTAGTGGTTGTGCGTCACGATGACGATATCGATCGGTGGCAGGTCGTCGAAGGCGACGCCGGGTGGGTTGTTGCGTTTCGGCCCAGCAAACGAGACGGGACTTGCCCGTTCCGACCAGACGGGGTCGGTCAGAATGTTCAGGCCCGCCGTTTGAATGAGCAGCGTCGCATGGCCAACCATGGTGACGACAAGCCGGCTTCCCTGGACACGTTGCTCGGGTTTCGTCGTGACGAAATCCGCTGCCGCCACCGCCTTGGGCCAGTCAATCTTGCCGCCGCCGAATTGCCAGCGGAGCAGATCGGTGAAGCCACGCGGCTCTTCACCACCTGGATTGAAGAAGATCTTGCCGTCAAAGTGATCCGAGAGCGGACCTGAATAATAGCGGTTGCCGGCCTGTGCTTCACGCATGCCGAGGCCTCCGAGTGTGGCGGCAACGAGCCCGAAGCCCGACCATTTGAGAAAGCTGCGTCTGTTCATGGCTCACCCATATGTGGTTTCGTCAATTCTACGACAATAGGGCTGATGTAGATCGCTGAACGGGGCCGAATCCCTGAAAATCGGGGCTTCGCTTGACTTCCAGGCTATTTTCCTGTTTATCCCGCGCAATCTGCGACGAGACAAGCACTCCGAGCCGCCGACCGGGACCCGTTAAGGTATAAAGAGATCCCGGAGGTCAACACCCGACAGCGCGTTGCGCCCTCGGGTGCTTTTTGGCTTTGCGTCTTGTTTTCCGCGTGGAGAAGACCGAGGTTTCGGGTGTCCGAAACCATGCAAGGAAGAGCCGATGTTTGAAAACCTCCAGGACCGTCTTGGTTCCATTCTGAATGGACTGACCGGCCGTGGCGCCCTGTCCGAGGCGGATGTCTCGGCAGCGATGCGCGAGGTCCGTCGTGCGCTTCTCGAAGCCGACGTCGCGCTCGAAGTCGTCAAGGGCTTCACCGACCGTGTTCGTGAAAAGGCCGTTGGCGCCGCCGTTCTGAAGTCGATCAAGCCCGGCCAGATGGTCGTGAAGATCGTCCATGACGAACTGGTCGAAATGCTGGGCACCGATGGTGTCGGCGTTGACCTGATGGCTGCCGCCCCTGTCGTGATCATGATGGTCGGCCTTCAGGGCTCGGGTAAAACCACCACGACCGGCAAGATTGCCAAGCGGCTGACGGATCGCGAGAAGAAGAAGGTCCTGATGGCCTCCCTCGACACGCGTCGACCGGCCGCCCAGGAGCAGCTTCGCCAGCTCGGCGTCCAGACCGGCATCGATACGCTTCCGATCATTGCAGGCCAGTCGCCCACCGATATTGCATCGCGTGCTGTGCAGGCCGCGAAACTCGGCGGCCATGATGTCGTCATTCTCGACACCGCCGGCCGTACGCATATCGACGAGCCGTTGATGATCGAGATGGCCGAGATCAAGGCCCGCTCGAAGCCGCATGAAATTCTGTTGGTCGCCGATGCGCTGACCGGTCAGGACGCCGTCAATCTCGCCCGCAATTTCGACGAGCGCGTCGGCATCACCGGCCTCGTGCTGACCCGTATGGACGGCGACGGACGCGGCGGTGCAGCCCTTTCGATGCGTGCTGTCACCGGCAAGCCGATCAAGCTGATCGGCGTCGGCGAAAAGATGTCGGAGCTCGACGAGTTCCATCCGCGCCGTATCGCCGACCGTATCCTCGGCATGGGCGATATCGTCTCGCTGGTCGAGAAGGCCGCCGAGAACATCGACGCGGAAAAAGCCCGCGCCATGGCCGAGAAGATGGCCAAGGGCAAGTTCGACCTCAATGACCTGGCCGAGCAGATCAAGCAGATGCAGGCCATGGGCGGCATGGGCGGGATCATGGGCATGATGCCGGGCATGGCCGGCATGAAGGACAAGATTTCGGCCGCCGGCCTCGACGACAAGGTCTTCAAGCGCCAGCTCGCGATCATTTCTTCGATGACCCGCGCCGAGCGCGCCAACCCGGATATCCTCAAGCATTCCCGCAAGAAGCGCATCGCGGCCGGCTCCGGCACCGACGCCTCCGACATCAACAAGCTGCTCAAGATGCATCGCCAGATGGCCGACATGATGAAGGCCATGGGCGGCAAGAAGGGCGGCGGTATGATGAAGCAGATGATGGGCGGCCTTGCCTCGAAGATGGGCCTCGGCGGCATGGGCGGCGGCATGGGCATGCCGGACCTGTCGAAGATGGATCCGAAGCAGCTCGAGGCACTCGCCAAGCAGGCGGAAGCCGCTGGCATCAAGCCGGGTGGTCTGCCCGGTCTGGGCGCCGGTGGCCTGCCGGGTCTCGGTGGTCCGAAGCTCCCCGGTCTTGGCGGCGGCGGTTTCCCGGGCCTTCCCGGCCTGCCGAAGAAGAAGTGAGGAGGGGCGCATGACAGATCAGAGTGTGAAACAGCAGCTCGCCGGTTACCGGCAGTCGATTGACAATATTGACGCGGCGCTGGTGCACATGCTGGCCGAGCGCTTCCGCTGCACCAAGGCCGTCGGCGTGCTGAAGGCTACCTACGAATTGCCGCCGGCAGACCCGGCGCGCGAAGAATACCAGATCGCCCGCCTGCGCCGCCTGGCCCAGGATGCTCATCTGGATCCGGATTTCGCCGAGAAGTTCCTGAACTTCATCATCACCGAAGTCATCCGGCATCATGAAGCCATTGCCGCCGAACATGGCGGTGCAACCGAAAAGACCGCCTGACGGCGGCCTCAACAAGAAAAACAGGCATGCCCCGGCAGCCTGCATCGAAAACCTAAGGAGTAATACAATGTCCCTCAAGATTCGTCTCGCCCGCGGTGGTTCCAAGAAGCGCCCGTACTACCAGATCGTTGTTGCTGACGCCCGCGCTCCGCGCGACGGCCGTTTCCTCGACAAGGTCGGTTCCTGGAACCCGATGCTCGGCAAGGACAACGAAAAGCGCGTTGAGCTGAACGTTGAAGCCATCAAGGCATGGGTTGCCAAGGGCGCCCAGCCGACCGACCGCGTCCTGCGCTTCATGGCAGAAGCCGGTCTCGCTGAGCGCGCTGCCCGCGTAAACCCGGACAAGGCAAAGCCGGGCAAGAAGGCCCAGGAACGTTCCGCTGAGAAGGCACAGAAGGCAGCCGACGCTGCTGCAGCTGCTTCGGAAGCCGCCGCAGAATAATCGGCATCCAGCCGTTTACAGCGGGCGGTGGGTCACCCCACCGCCCGTTTTTGCGTTTTCTTTCCCCGTCCGTTCCGCCTAATACCAAGTGTCGATGATAGGAACCTATAGGATGGCTTATTGTGGGTCGCTGGCTAGACGCGGTGCGCCGGGCGATGCTGTCGCATCGGCCAAGCGGCGCAACAACGCCAGGGGCCCACAATAAGCCACCTTTGGTCGGCTTCCCGCCCGTTCTGGCGTCGTCGAGCTCCTTGACCGATGCGACAGCATCGCTCTTCGGACCTCTCCTAGCCAGAAAGGGCGGTCGAGCCGATCCTATGGGTTCCTATCATCGACACGTGGTATAAAAGGAATGTCGAACCGATGCCTCTGCAGGACCGTTCTCACCCATGAGCAAGCTTGAAAACCCGATACTGATGGCCGTGATCGGCGCTGCCCAGGGGCTGCGCGGCGAAGTGCGGGTGAAGACATTCACCGAAGACCCGCTTGGCCTCGGCGACTATGGCTTCCTCTTTGCGGCCGACGGTCGCAAATTCGAGATCCTGGAGATCCGTGACGGCAAGACCGTTGCCATCGTGCGCTTTCGCGGCATCAATGACCGCAACGCTGCCGAGGTGCTGAACGGGACCGAGCTCTTCGTCGATCGCGATGCCCTGCCGGATGATGATCTTGACGAGGACGAGTTCTATTATGCGGATCTCGAGGGCCTCGAGGTCTATGACGCCGAGAACAATCACTACGGTGCCGTAACGGCTGTCTATGACTTCGGCGCCGGTGATCTCCTCGAACTCAAGGGGCCGGGCAAGCGCCCCGTGCTCATTCCGTTTTCCGAAGCCGCAGTGCTCGAAATCGATCTCGAAGGCGGCCGGCTTCTGGTCGATCCGATTGCCGCTGGCCTGAAGGATGACGGCGAAGAGAAGCCCTATGGCAATGCCGGCGGCAAGCCCCGCCCGAACAATGGTCGCTGAGCGCCCGATGCCCTTCAAGGCCTCCATCCTGACGCTCTATCCGGACATGTTTCCGGGTCATCTGGGTCTTGCGCTCGCAGGACGCGCGCTTGAGCGTGGCGACTGGGAAATCGAGGCGGTGCAGATCCGCGACTTCGCCGAGGACAAGCACCGCAGCGTCGACGATACCCCCTCGGGTGGCGGTGCTGGGATGGTGCTTCGACCCGATGTACTTGCGCGCGCGATTGATTCCATAGCCGACGATGGACGGCCGCGGCTGCTGATGAGCCCGCGTGGCCGACCCCTGACGCAGGAGCGGGTGAGGGAGCTCGCTGCAGGCGAGGGCGTGGTCATCGTCTGTGGTCGTTTCGAGGGCGTGGATCAGCGTGTGATCGATGCGCGCCAGCTCGAAGAGGTCTCGATCGGCGACTACATACTTTCCGGCGGCGAGCCTGCGGCACTCACAGTGCTCGATGCCGTCGTGCGCATTCTTCCGGGGGTCATGGGAAACCAGCTCTCGGGCGTGCATGAGAGTTTCGAAGGCGGGCTGCTCGAGCACCCGCAATATACCCGCCCCCAGGTCTTCGAGGGCCTAGATATCCCCGAGGTTCTGACCTCAGGCAATCATGCTCTCATCGAGAAATGGCGGCATGAGCAGGCTGTCGCGCTGACCCGCGAGCGTCGCCCCGATTTGCTGTCGCCTCAGCCGGTGAAGAAATAGTAGGCCGCGAGCCCGAGCCCTGCCGCAACCACCATCCAGCGCAGCACGGATTGCGGCACCTTTTTTGCCATGGCCACACCCGCGTAACCGCCAGCGGCCACGGCCGGGATCATGATCGCGGCATGCAGCCAGGAGATAGCGCCTGCGCTCGCGAAGATCACTATGGCGACGGCGGCGATGACGATCGACAGGAAGTTTTTCAGCGCGTTCAAGCGATGATAGTCACCGCCGCTCGCAAGCCCGAGCGAGGCGAGCATCATGATGCCCATGCCTGCGCCGAAGAAGCCGCCGTAGAACGAGGTGATGGCCTGAAGCGCGAGCCCGAGCGGACTTGCCGGGTGGCTTTCGCCCTTCGTCTTCGGCCTCAGTTTCGGGCCAGCTGCAAAGATCGCGGTGGCGCCGAGCAACAGCCACGGCACCATGGAGCGAAAGGCTGGATTCGACAGTGATATCAAGAAGAGCGAGCCGCCGACGGCACCCACGGCCGAAATGAGGCCGAGCACGATCGCGCTGCGCTTCATCTCTTTCAATTCGTTGCGATAGGCGAGCGTCGAGGTGATATAGCCGGGGAACTGGGTCACGGAAGAGGTGGCATTGGCACTGATCGGCGGCAGGCCGGCAAGTGTCAGCGCTCCGAAGGTCAGGAAGGTGCCGCCGCCTGCGATCGCGTTCACGGCGCCGGACAGGAAGCCGGATGTGAAGAGCAGGAAAATCATGGCAATGGTCATGCGACAGCGCTCCCGATACTTGGAGGCGAAGTCTTAAGGGCAGGAATCCAACGCAGCAAGGCGTTCAGGGTGCCTCGCATGCACGAAATTTGTCTTGTATGGGGTGACAAGCCGGCCTGCTTGGTGTAATGGCCCCCTCGGAAATGGGCTCATTGCCCGTCTGCCAAAACAAAGAACTGCGAATTCGCTCCGACCCATCAGGGTCAATATCCTGCGGCATAGACCTGGGGATGACAGTTGAGCGCTCTGGCTGTTTCAGAAGAAACCGAGGTTAGACATGAACATCATTCAGCAGCTGGAAGCCGAACAGGCCGCCAAGATCGAAGCCAAGCGCAAGCTTCCGGAATTCTCCCCGGGCGACACGGTTCGCGTCAACGTGACCGTCAAGGAAGGCAACCGTACCCGCGTGCAGGCCTATGAAGGCGTTTGCATCGCTCGTTCGGGCGGCGGCATCAACGAGAGCTTCACGGTTCGCAAGATCTCCTACGGCGAAGGCGTCGAGCGCGTATTCCCGGTCTACTCGCCGCTCGTCGAAAGCGTCGAAATCGTTCGCCGTGGTAAGGTCCGTCGCGCCAAGCTGTACTACCTGCGCGATCGTCGCGGCAAGTCGGCTCGTATCGTCGAGAACACCGGTACCCGCGCCCGCAAGCTGAACGACGCCGAGCGCGCCGCCGTTGCCGAAGAAAAGGCACGTCTGGAAGCCGAGAAGGTCGCAGCAGCACAGGCTCTGGCCGCCGAAAAGGCAGCAGCCGAAGCCGCTGAAAAGGCCGCTGCCGCTGAAGCTGCAGCAGCAGCCGAAGCTTCTGCCGAATAAGCAGACGCAAAACGCATTGATGAAAGGCTCCGGTTTCCGGAGCCTTTTTTCGTTTGGGCCTATGGAAGCAGGTTGGTCGCTCAGAGGCTGATGCTGATCGCACCACCGGCCACGATCATGCAGGCTAGCAGCCTGCGAACGGTGAGCGGTTCGCCCAACAGGAACGCCCCGATCAGCACTGCAAAGACAACGCTTGTTTCCCGAACTGCGGTGACCAGGCCCGCAGGTGCATAGGCATAGGCCACCACGACAAGCCCGTAGGCCAGCATGGCGACCACGCCGCCAGCGGCAGCTTTCCAGGTGAGCGGAGATCGCACGTCGATGACAAGGCCCCTTCGGGTCACCGCGAAGGCGATCGTGATCATGATGCCGAAGAGAAACAGCACCCAGAGCGCATAGGCGACTGGTTGCTCGACCAGTTTCACTCCCCGAGAGTCGACCGTGGAATAGCAGGCGATGATCAGGCCGGTCGCAAGTGCAAAGAGGATGGATGAGGTTGCAGCGCGGCTCTTGCCGAGCGACAGGCTCATGATGCCGGCGGCAATCAGGATGACACCCAGTGTTTGCCAGAGCCCCAGCACCTCACCAAAGAAGAGGAGGCCGCCCAGAGTGACCAGCAGCGGCACGGTGCCGCGAACGATCGGGTAGACCTGGCCCAGTTCGCCATGCCTGTAGGCCGCAACCAGGAACAGGCTGTAGCCAACCTGGAGGCCCGCCGACAGCAGGATGTAGGGCCAGGCGGCTGCTCCGGGGACGGGAAACATGAACAGCAAGGGCAGGGTGATGATGCTTCCGGCGAGGCTCATCACTGTGATCGACCAGAGCCGGTCCGCTCCGGTGCGCAGAAAGGCATTCCAGCTGGCATGCAGAACGGCAGCTATCAGCGCCAGGCCGATGGCGACGGTACTCACGGCCGCAGCCTGCGGGTCGAGAGATCTAATTCACGGATGTTCATGGAAGACCTGCAAGGCGGCATATGACATTTTTGTGACAGCCCGACGATAGCGGCTTTGGGTGCCTTTGCAACGGTCCGGCCAAAAGAAAACCGCCCGCTTTTCAGCGGGCGGCTACGGTGCATACCAGCGTGTCGATGTCTTACTTGAAGCTGCGGATGTCTACGAAGTGACCCGCAACAGCGGCAGCTGCCGCCATTGCCGGCGAGACGAGATGCGTGCGGCCCTTGAAGCCCTGGCGGCCTTCGAAGTTGCGGTTCGAGGTCGAGGCGCAACGCTCGCCCGGCTTCAGACGGTCGTCGTTCATGGCGAGGCACATCGAGCAGCCCGGCTCGCGCCAGTCGAAGCCTGCAGCCTTGAAGATCTTGTCGAGGCCTTCCGCTTCCGCCTGTTCCTTCACCAAGCCAGAGCCCGGGACGATCATGGCCGATACGGTGGAAGCCACCGTCTTGCCTTCGACGACCTTGGCCACTTCGCGCAGGTCCTCGATACGGCCGTTGGTGCAGGACCCGATGAAGACGCGGTCGACGGCGATGTCGGTGATCTTGGTGCCCGGCTTCAGACCCATATAGTCGAGGGCGCGCCACTTGGAGGTGCGCTTCGTCTCATCCTGGATGTCATCCGGGTTCGGAACGATGCCCTCGATGGAGACGACGTCCTCGGGCGAGGAGCCCCAGGAGACGATCGGCGGCAGGTTGGCAGCGTCGAGAACGACGACGCGGTCGAAATGTGCACCTTCATCGGACTTCAGCGTCTTCCAGTAGGAAATCGCCTGCTCCAGCGCGTCGCCCTTCGGCGCGCGGGGCTTGTCCTTGATGTATTCGAAGGTCTTTTCATCGGGTGCGATGAGGCCAGCGCGGGCACCGCCTTCGATCGTCATGTTGCAGACGGTCATGCGGCCTTCCATCGACAGCGCTTCGATCGCTTCCCCGGCGAATTCGATGACGTGGCCGGTGCCACCTGCCGTGCCGATCTCGCCGATGATCGCGAGGATGATGTCCTTTGCTGTCACGCCTTCGGGCAACTTCCCGTCGACGCGCACCAGCATGTTCTTGGCCTTCTGCTGGATCAGCGTCTGGGTCGCGAGCACATGCTCGACTTCAGACGTGCCGATACCATGGGCCAGCGCGCCGAAGGCGCCATGCGTCGAGGTGTGGCTGTCGCCGCAGACGATGGTCATGCCGGGCAGGGTGAAGCCCTGTTCCGGGCCGACGATGTGCACGATGCCCTGGCGCTTGTCGGACGCGGAGTAGTATTCGACGCCGAATTCGGCAGCGTTGGTGGCGAGCGCCTCGACCTGGATGCGGCTTTCCTCGTTCTTGATGCCGAGATGGCGGTCCGGCGAGGTCGGAACGTTGTGGTCGACCACGGCCAGCGTCTTCTGCGGTGCACGAACCTTGCGGCCGGCCATGCGCAGCCCTTCGAAGGCCTGCGGAGACGTCACTTCATGGACGAGGTGACGGTCGATGTAGAGAAGACAGGTGCCGTCGTCCTGGCGATCAACGACGTGGTCGTCCCAGATCTTGTCGTAAAGGGTGCGGGGTGCGCTCATGGGTTAAGTTCCGTCCAGACTGAGGAAAAGGGATTTCGGTTTTTAGGATGCAACAAGGTCGGCCGCAGCCGAAGGCGGTCAGCCGCGAAGGCTCGCCAAGGCCCCTTGAACGCGCGCGAAAAAGCGTGCCGGCAGACGCTTGTGGTCCTGCAGCACGATAAACTGGTTCGCGAGGCATCCGAATTTCGATCCCATGAGCGGCGTCTTACCAGTTTTCGCTGTTGTCGGCAATTGCTTCGCTGGTCCTATGACATCCGTCTGTCATGAAGCAGTCGTGCAAGCATGATTGATCTTCGTCAGTATAGATCATCCTCTCGGAACCCGCGTCATGAACGAAGACATCCATCGCATCAAGAATGAGATCCTCGACAGTTTTGATGAGGAACTGGAGCAACAGCTGGACGAGGATCGTCTCGACGATCTCGTCGCGGACGGGATGTCGGAACCGACGATCGACAGACGAATCTATTTCCGCGAACTCTTTCGCCTGCAGCATGAGCTGGTCCGTCTGCAGGACTGGGTTCAGTACAAGAAGCTGAAGATGGTCGTACTGTTCGAGGGCCGCGATTCAGCCGGCAAGGGCGGCGCGATCAAGCGTGTTACCCAGCGGCTCAATCCGCGCGTCTGCCGGGTCGTGGCCCTTCCCGCCCCGACCGAACGCGAGCGGAGCCAGTGGTATTTCCAGCGCTATGTGCAGCATCTGCCGACGGCTGGCGAAATGGTTCTCTTCGACCGCTCCTGGTACAACCGGGCTGGCGTTGAGCGCGTGATGGGCTTCTGCGGACCGGACGAACTGGAGGAGTTCTTTCGATCCGTGCCTGAGTTCGAGCGTATGCTGGTTCGCTCCGGCATCATTCTCGTGAAATACTGGTTCTCGATCACCGACGAGGAGCAGGAATTCCGCTTCCGCATGCGGATCAACGATCCCTTGAAGCAGTGGAAGCTGTCGCCCATGGACCTGGAGAGCCGCGTCCATTGGGAGGCCTATACGCGCGCCAAGGAAGAGATGCTGGAGCGTACACATATCCCGGAAGCCCCATGGTGGGTGGTCCAGGCAGTCGACAAGAAGAAGGCGCGTCTCAATATGATCGCCCATCTTCTGTCGCAGGTGCCATACGAGCATGTGCCGAAGGAAACGGTGGAGCTTCCTGAACGCGTTCGCAACGCCGACTATATCCGCCACCCGGTGCCGACCGAGATGTATGTTCCCGAGCGTTACTGACGGGGTGCTTCAGTCGCGCATGCGGGTTCGCATGCGCTGCTCGAAGCCGCGAAGCAGGATCGACAACCCGATCGTCAGCACCAGATAGACATAGGCCACGATCGAATAGGTCTCGAAGAAGCGGAAGGACCCGGAAGCGTAGACTTTGCCCATCTGGGTGATGTCTGCGACGCCGAGTACCGAGACGAGCGACGAGTCCTTCACCATCGCGACGAAATCGTTCGAGAGCGGCGGGAAGATCACGCGGATCGCCTGGGGGAAGACCACTAGGCGAAACCGTTGGCTGCGGCTTAAGCCCAGAGCCTTTGCCGCCTCTATCTGGCCCTTGTCGATCGACTGGATGCCAGCGCGGAAGATTTCGGCGATAAAAGCCGAATAGCCGATCATCAGGGCGATGATCGCTCGCCACATCAGCGAGAAGTCGCGCACGACCATGGCGTCCGTCAGACCGATCGAGATCAGTGGCGCGGTCACAAGGTTGTAGAGCGCCACAAAGGCGGGCGCGCCGACAAAGGCGATGTAGAAGAGCAGCACCAGGATCGGGATGCCGCGCACCACTTCCACGTAGAAGCGGGCCACTTGCCGCAGGGCCATATGGTCCGACATGCCGAGCAGGGCGATCAACAGCCCCAGTGCCGTGGCCAGAAGGAAGCCGACCAGCGTCACGAAAACAGTGACGCCGAGCCCTTTGACCACGGTGTTGAAGACTTGCGTGTAGATATCGCTAACGAAGAGGACGATCCCGAGGGATAGCGCCATCACGACGAAGGCGATCAGCCACCACGGCCGATCGCCTTTCTGGTCACCCTGAGGCAGGGTCTGGAATGCCATCAGTTACCCGCCTTCAGGTCGCAGGTCTGAAACTGGCTCATTCGCCCATCTTGTAGTCGAGGAACCACTTCTTGTTCAGGGCTTCGATCGTGCCATCGGCTTTCATCGCAGCGATGGCTGCGTTCACCGGGGCCACGAGATCGGAGCCCTTGGTGAAGATGAAGCCGAAGTCTTCCGAACCGAGCGGACCACCGATGAGCTTGAGGCCGCCGTTCGAGGAATCGACATAGCCCTTGCCGGCCGTGCCGTCCGTCAGGACCACGTCGACGTCACCTGTCTTCAGCGCCTGGACGGTCGCGCCGAAGGTTTCAAACAGCTTGATACGCGGGTTCTGTTCGTTGCCGTCGAGGATCTCGTAAACGGCCGTATAGAAGGGCGTTGTCCCCGGCTGTGCGCCGACGAGACCATCCTTGAATTCGCCGAAGCTCTTGCCATCCGTGAAGCGGCTTTCATCGCCACGGACCAGCATGAACTGCTCGGAGCGCATATAGGGCTCGGAGAAATCTACCTTCTCCTTGCGATCTTCCTTGATAGTGATGCCGGTCATGCCAATGTTGAACTGACCGTCCGAGACAGCCTGGATCATCGCGTCCCAGGAGGTGTTCTGGTATTCAACCTTGAAGTTCAAACGCTTGGCGATCTCGTTCATCGCGTCATATTCCCAGCCGATCTGCTGGCCGGACTTGGGGTCCACGAATTGCAGCGGCGGATAGGCGTTTTCCGTTACGACAACGACGGATTTTCCGCCGAGATCCGGCAGGTCGCTCGCATGCGCGGCGAAGGGAACAAGGGCAAGGGCGGACAGACCGGCAAGAACGGCGCGGCGGAACAGCATGGAAATCTCCCGAATTGTGGCAGCGCAGAGTGTCACATCTTGTTCCATGCTGGCAAGGACTGCCAACGCGACGACGAACACCTGACGCATCTTGTTCTAGCAGTGCCGCTGGGGTGGGTGGTTCTGTTTTTCAGACCTTAACTGGAAAAACTGCCTTCTGGCGGCGCCCTCCAGCAAACGATATCCCTTCGGGCAATTTTCCTCGCTGTTCCCAAGGAATAAGTTCATGCTCAAGCGATCCGCAGTTCTGGCCATCAGCCTAGGCTTGTTCACGCCTTTGACCTACCCCGTTTTGGTCTCTGCCCAAGAGGCTGTCGTCGCCGCGGCCGACAAGGAAGCCTTGTTCACAAGTGCCGATCCGAAGCTGCATGCCAACAAGCAGGTCGTCTACCACATCATGCGCGACCTCCTGGAAGCCGGGCATTGGGACAAGGCTGATCAGTTCCTGACCGAGCGCTACCTCCAGCACAATCCGAACGTCCCTTCGGGTCGTGATACGGTTGTCGGGTTTTTCACCCAGGTCCTGAAGGTCGAAAAGAAGCCGATCCCCGAGAAGCTGTCGACACCAGTGGCTTTCGTCACTGCCGAGGGTGATCTGGTCACGGTTGCCATCGTTCGGGAGGAGAAGGACCCGAAGGATCCTTCCAAGACCTATACCACCACGTGGTATGACACCTGGCGTATTGTCGACGGGAAGGCCGACGAACACTGGGATTCGGCAATCAAGGAATAAAGTAAAAGCGGGCCGCCCGCGTTTCCGCAGGTGGCCCGCACAATTCTGTTCAGTCGTGTCTCACGTGAATCAGAAGGTCGCCGTCTTCGGGTCCGGTCCGATACGAGCGCCCGCGTCATCCAGTCCGTTCAGCCTGTCCAGATCCTCCGCCGACAGCTTGAAGTCGAAAACCTTGAAGTTCTCGCCGATGCGCGACGGCGTGACCGACTTCGGGATGACCACAAGGCCATTCTCGATATGCCAGCGAATGATCACTTGAGCCGGCGTGCGGCCAAGTTTCTGGGCAATCTCTGCGATGACAGGATGGCCAAGCAGCTTGCCCTGGCCGAGGGGGCTCCAGGACTGCGTGGCGATCTTGTGCTTCTCATGGAAGGCGCGGGTTTCGCGCTGCTGGAAGTCAGGGTGAAGCTCGATCTGGTTGATGACAGGCACGACGCCGGTCTCGGCCACGATCTTTTCGATATGCTCCGGATAGAAGTTCGATACGCCGATCGACTTCGCCCGACCTTCTTCCTTCAGCGTCACAAGTGCCTTCCAGGTGTCAACGAAGAGACCGCGATGCGCTGACGGCCAGTGGATGAGATACAGGTCGACGTAGTCAGTGCCGAGCCGCTTGAGGCTCGCTTCGAAAGCCTTCAGCGTCTGCTCGTAACCCTGATCCGTGTTCCACAGTTTGGTGGTCAGGAAGATGTCGGAGCGCGGAAGGCCAGACAGGCGGATACCCTCTCCCACGCCCTGCTCGTTCTCATAGACGGCAGCCGTGTCGACATGCCGATAGCCGGCGTCGATTGCTGCCTTGACCGCCGGTGCCGCCTCATTGTCGGGCGTTTGCCACACACCAAGGCCAACCTGCGGGATGCGGGTGCCATCATGCAGCGAAAGGTAAAGCTGATCTGTCATATTGAAATCTCCAGGTCGGGGATGGTCAACGCAATGGATGCGGAAGGAAAATGGAGCGGTAAAATCCGGGCTTCGATGCCGGCCGCCTTTCCTAACTAGTCCGATCCGGCCGCGATAAAAGAGGCATGCGGTCCAATTCGCCTGAACGGGATATCAGAGAACCTGAAGGATCGTCCTGCGGTCAAGATGCGGCAGGAGGCGGCACATGTCCCGGTGGCGAATGGCTACGCATCCCTCCGTCGGCGTGAAGCCCGGTCTTGCAATGTGGAAGAAGATCGCCGATCCGCAGCCCCTCTTTCGCATGCGCATGTTCCAGTCCATCACGACGCAGATGTCATAGAGTTCGTCCACGCGCTCGATACGTTCGTGGCTTGCCGTGAAGGGCGCGCGAACCGGGCGATTGTAGTTCGGGTGACCATTGGCGTCGCACCAGAGCGTGTCGCTGCGGGTGCGCAGCAGCCGGAGCTGGCTTTGTGGTGGCTGGATGCGATCACCTCGGTGATAGGCATAGAGGAGGGGCATGCTGGCAATTGGCGTTGCGCCATCACCCTCGCGCTTGCGGCTCGTCCTGCCGCTTCGGCCGATGGCCGCGGGAATGCTGAGGGTACCCGCTTGTAGAATAGCCCGGCGCTGGTCGCGCGGAGCCGAGCGGACCACAATACGGGCCAAAGTCTTTCGTTGCTGTCGCGAAACCTTCGGTCTCTTGGTCACGACTTTTTGCCTTGTTCGTGATTATTGTTGTACGCTGAGCTCTTCAACTGCTGCAACAACGACTTACATGCCGTGCAAGAGGGCAGCAAGGCCTTCGCCGATGGACCATTCTGGAAGGATGACGGATGACGACGCGGACCATTCTGCTCGTGGATGACGACGATGATCTGAGGCAGATCCTGGTCGAGCAGCTCTCGCTTTACGAAGAGTTCTCGCTGCTTCAGGAAAGTAACGCCACCCGCGCCATGCAGACGGCCAAGACTGCGCAGGTCGATCTGATGATCATGGACGTTGGTCTGCCGGACATGGACGGTCGTGAAGCCGTGAAGCTGCTCCGCAAGGGCGGGTTCAAGTCACCGGTGATCATGCTCACCGGGCATGACACGGATTCCGATACGATCCTCGGCCTTGAGGCCGGTGCCAACGATTATGTCACCAAACCCTTCCGCTTCGCCGTTCTGCTGGCCCGCATCCGGGCGCAGCTACGCCAATACGAGCAGAGCGAAGATGCGACCTTCGGCGTCGGTCCCTATCTGTTCAAGCCGAGCCAGAAGCTGCTGACCACCGACGATGGCAAGAAGATCAGGCTGACGGAGAAGGAATCGGCGATCATCCGATACCTCTACCGCGCTGGTCAGAAGGTCGTGACACGCGACGTGCTGCTCGAGGAAGTCTGGGGCTACAATTCCGGGGTGACCACGCATACGCTGGAAACCCATGTCTACCGTCTTCGCCAGAAGATCGAGCGGGATCCGTCCAATGCCGAGATCCTTGTTACGGAAAACGGCGGGTACAAGATCGTTCCCTGACCGGAATGAGAGTGCATCATATCGGGGATGAGGACGGCTGACGGGTCGTCACTCTCCCCGTTTTGCGTTATGGACGGTCGACGGACGGATAACATCCAAACCGTCTGCAGGAGATGAACGCCATGGCACTCAGCGACGATATCGGGCTCCTGTCGGAATTGCCGCTCTTTTCCGGCCTCGACACCGATCAGTTGCGACTGATCGCGTTTGGCGCTGAGCATCGACAGGTCGCTGCCGGCCAGGCCCTGTTTCGCGAGAAAGCGCCTGCGGAATGCGCCTATGTCATCGCGCGCGGCGAAATCGAGCTCTACGTGATCGGGCGGGATGGCAAGCCTCATCTCGAGACGCGCGTCGGGCCCGGGGTTATGCTGTCTGAACTCGCATTGGTGACCATGGTGGAGCGCAAATACACCGCAGTTGCTGCGCAGGACGTCGAAGTCATCCGCATCACGCGCGCGCTTTTTCACCGGCTTCTCGAAGAATATCCGCAGATGGCCCGCCAGGTCGAGGGCAGGATCAAGCAGTCTCTGGCCGCTTTGATCGAAGGGTCTGAAGCCCTGGCACCCCGCTTTAATTAAATAGCTTACTGTCTATCGCCTGCTATGCGGCCTTGAAGTGTGCTGTCACCGGCACATGGTCGGACGGTTGGGTCCAGCCGCGCGCTTCCTTCAGCACATCGACGCCAGTGAGCAGCGGTGCCAGATCTGCGGACGACCAGACATGGTCGAGGCGTCGGCCGCGATCGGCTGCTGCCCAATCCTTGGCGCGGTAGCTCCACCAGGTGTAGAGCTTCTCAGAGGCCGGCACCTGCTGGCGCATCAGGTCGACCCACTTGCCCTGTCGCATGATGTCGAGCAGTCCTTCGGTTTCTACCGGCGTGTGACTGACGATCTTCAGCATCTGCTTGTGTGACCACACGTCATGTTCGAGCGGCGCGATGTTGAGATCGCCGACCAGGATCGATCCGGTGTCCGGCTCGGCTTCCGCCGAGAGCATCTTCATCTCCTGGATGAAATCGAGCTTGTGGCCGAATTTGGGGTTCACGTCGCGGTTCGGTTCGTCGCCACCGGCCGGAACATAGAAGTTGTGCAGGCGGATCCGGCGGCCGGCCCATTCGAAGACTGCGGAGATGTGGCGGCTGTCGCCCACACCGCAATAGTCCTGGCGGTGATCTTCGGCGAGCGGCAGCTTCGAGCAGATCGCGACGCCGTGATAGCCCTTCTGGCCATGGATCACGATGTTGGAATAGCCGAGTGCCGCAATCGCGTCCGTCGGAAACTGGTCGTTCTGGCACTTGATCTCCTGCAGGCACAGGATGTCCGGGTTCACGCGCTTCAGAAAGTCTTCGACGATCGGAAGGCGCAGGCGCACCGAATTGATGTTCCAGGTGGAGATCGAGAGTGTCATGGCGTCCGCTTTCCAGGTTCCCACGCGTGTTTAGGGGATTACAGCGCGCATGAACAGAAAAAGGCGGCCGGACCTCTCGGGTCTGCCGCCTTCTCCACAACTCGAAAGGTTTGCCTTAACCGCCGCGCTTCTGGCCATGGACCTCGGCATAGGGAATCTCGAACACGCTCGGATCCAGCTGCACACCATTCTGGACGTTGAAGATCATGACGGACGTGTCCTTCTTCTGCATGTCGGTGATCGTCCACTGACGCAGTTCGAAGCTCTTTGGGTCGAACATCAGGGTAATGGTCGAGTCGCCGAAGATCGTCCGGTCGCCGAGCACGATGGTGGTCAGATCGGCTTCCTGCTTCACATCGCGAACCATCTGATTGCCGAGGTCGATGCGCTCCGAAAGCAGAATGCTGAGCGGCGTCTTGTTCAGCGGATAGAGGTCCCAGGTCTTCAGCTTCATGTTGCCGATGACCACGTTCTTGCCGTCGGAAATGACGCGCATCGGCGACGGCTTCTCATAGTTGAAGCGCAGCTTGCCCGGGCGTTCGATAAAGAACTTGCCGCCGGTCTGCTCGCCGCGCGGACCGAACTGGACGAATTCGCCCATCATGGTCTTCACGCTCGAGAAATGGTCGGCGATCTGCTGTGCCGCGCCGGTGGCGGCGAAAACAGGAAAGGGCAGGGCGGCGCAGGCCATGAATGCGGCCGTGCCCAGCACGAACTGGCGACGGCTGGCCACCACCGGCATGTGTGCGTCGCGTTCAGTTTTATCGGTCATGCGGTACTCCTTCATATGCTAACGGTCTCGCCGAAAAAGGCGGCGGCTTCATGGCCATGCGCGCCCTTGCTGCTGCGGCAACTCGTCCCGTACCGTTGTTGTTCCATGATGGAACGCGGTCCGGCTGTTACTCTTCGGTCGGGACCAGGATCTCGCGTTTGCCCGCGTGATTGGCCGGGCCGATGATGCCTTCCTTCTCCATGCGTTCGATCAGCGAAGCGGCCCTGTTATAGCCGATGCCGAGGCGGCGCTGGACATAGGAGGTCGATGCCTTGCCGTCTCGAAGCACGATCGCGACGGCCTGATCGTAGGGATCGTCCGACTCGCCGAGATTGCCGGTTCCGATCGGACCGCCGCCGTCTTCGCCATCTTCATCGTCATCGATGGTGATGGCTTCCAGATACTGCGGCGAGCCTTGTGTCTTCAGATAGGCGACGATCTCCTCGACCTCGTGGTCGGAGACGAAGGGGCCGTGGACACGCTGGATGCGACCGCCGCCGGCCATATAGAGCATGTCGCCCATGCCGAGCAGCTGCTCTGCGCCCTGTTCGCCGAGGATGGTGCGGCTGTCGATCTTCGAGGTGACCTGGAAGGAAATACGGGTCGGGAAGTTCGCCTTGATCGTGCCGGTGATGACGTCGACCGAGGGACGCTGCGTTGCCATGATGACATGGATGCCGGCCGCACGTGCCATCTGGGCGAGCCGCTGTACGGCGCCTTCGATGTCCTTGCCGGCGACCATCATCAGGTCGGCCATTTCGTCGATGATCACGACGATATAGGGCAGGGGCTGCAGGTCGAACTCTTCCGTCTCGTAAATCGCTTCGCCGGTCTGACGATCGAAGCCGGTCTGGACGGTACGGGTCAGCACCTCGCCCTTCTCCAGCGCCTGGGCAACACGGGTGTTGAAGCCGTCGATGTTGCGCACACCGATCTTCGACATCTTCTTGTAGCGCTCTTCCATCTCGCGGACGGTCCATTTGAGCGCAACGACAGCCTTCTTCGGATCGGTCACCACCGGTGACAGCAGGTGCGGGATGCCGTCATAGACAGAGAGTTCCAGCATCTTCGGGTCAATCATGATCAGGCGGCACTGCTCCGGCGTCATCTTGTAAAGGAGCGACAGGATCATCGTGTTGATCGCGACCGACTTGCCCGAGCCGGTGGTGCCTGCGACGAGCAGATGCGGCATCTTGGCGAGGTCGGCGATCACGGGTTCGCCGCCGATCGTCTTGCCCAGTGCCATGGCGAGCTTCGCCTTGTTGCCGTCGAAGTCACGGCTGCCGATGAGTTCGCGCAGATATACGGTCTCGCGGGTCTGGTTCGGAAGTTCGATACCGATCGCGTTGCGGCCGGGCACGACCGCGACGCGCGCAGCGATCGCGCTCATCGAACGGGCGATGTCGTCTGCCAGACCGATGACACGGGAAGACTTGATGCCCGGTGCCGGCTCTAGCTCGTAAAGTGTTACGACAGGGCCGGGGCGGACATGGATGATCTCGCCCTTGACGCCGAAGTCGTCCAACACGCCTTCGAGCAGACGCGCATTGTGCTCCAGTGCTTCGGCCGACAAGGTGGCATCTCGCGCGACGGCGCGGGGCTCAGCGAGAAGATGCACCGACGGCAGCTGGAAGCCTTCCGGCCGCAGAAGCGATCCTTGCGCATCGCGGTCGACGCGTGCACCGGGTTTGGGCCGGGCGGCAGGTGCAACGACCCGGGCAGATGCGCCGCTTGCGCGTGCGCTTGCTGCCCGCGCGCCGCTGTCGGGAAGGATCCCGGCCGGACGAGGCATGTCGTCGAGATCGAAATCCTCGTCCTCGTCATCGAAGCTGCCGGTGGACATTGGCGGGGGCGAGACGATGGAACGGCCGACAGGGCGCGCAGGAGCGCCTTCCAGCGACGGCTCGACACGTGCGTTAAGTGGTAGGGCCTTTGCCCTCACGGGTTCGTTCAGGGTGCCGAACTCGTCATCATTGAAATCATAGGGCTGGTCGAAGTCGCGGTCGCGACGCTCGTTTGCCTTCAGGCCGAAAAGGCGGCGGACCCGGGCGCGCGCTGTATACCAGTTGTGCGTGACCGCACCCATCATCAGCGCGATCGGTCCCTCGCTGTCCTCGTCGTCTTCGCCGTCGTCGAAAACAGGTTCCTTCGGCTGGCGGCGCACGATCGGGGCGACGGGCTCATCGTCCTCGACCTGCTCGGACGCCTTGCCGAGAATGCCTGCGGCAAACAGCATCAACCATGTGGCGGGCAGCGCCAGAATGCCGCCGAGCACCATTGCGAATGTCGACGTCGGATAGGCGCCGATAAACAGCGCCGGAAAGCGCAGAATGAGGTCGCCCAGAACGCCGCCGGTGCCGCTCGGAAGTGGCCATGTGTTGGGCGGCGGAAAGCAGCCCACGGCGGCGGCTGCAATCAGCGCGCCCGCGAACCAGGCGGCGATCCGGGCCGGAATGCGGTTGAGCTTGCGTCCGCCGATGAGCGCGAAGGACCATGCGAGAACCGGCAACAAGGCCAGCAGGCTGCCAAGGCCGAAGAACTGCATCATCAGGTCTGCAAAGACGGCGCCTGGCAGACCAAGGATATTGGTGGGCGGATTGTCCGTTGCATAGGAGAGGCTTGGATCGGACACGTTCCAGGTGGCGAGCGCTGCCACTGCGAGCACCAGAAGCAGGAAGAGTGCAAAACCGGTCAGCGCGAAAATCTGCCGAAACAGGAACGCGGACAACGCGGAGCGGGTGGAATGCTCCGGAAGCGCTGCGGAATTGCTTCTGCTCATGGGGTCTCTGTCCGTCCTGTTGCCGGTGATGCCTTCGGACGCCCGGCGTGAACCGGGATCGCCATCTGGGACCCTACAGGATGGAGGGTTAATGGTGCATTAACCATGCGTTTGCGTCCCGCAGCGGGCGCTTCGCAAAAAAAAACGCCCGGGCGATGAGACCCGGGCGCTGCCGCATTTTTGGAGGTGAAGATCCGCCAGGGATCTTAGTTGTGGTAGGCGGCTTCGCCGTGCGAGGCGAGGTCGAGACCTTCGCGCTCGGCTTCGACCGGCACGCGCAGGCCAACGATCATGTCGACGATCTTGAAGAGGATGATCGACACGATACCGCACCACAGGACGGTGACGACAACGCCCTTGAGCTGAGCGAAGACCTGGGTGGCCGTGCCGGCATAGCCAGCTGCGAAGTCGGCTGTCGAGTAGTCGACGATACCAGCGCCGCCGAGGGCCGGGTTGACGAAGACGCCGACCAAAATCGCGCCCATGATGCCGCCAACGCCGTGGATGCCGAAGACGTCAGCCGTGTCGTCGTAGCCGAACTTGTTCTTCACGGTCGAGCAGAAGAAGTAGCAGACCGGGGAGACCACAAGGCCCATGACAATCGCGCCCATCGGGCCGGCGAAACCGGCGGCCGGGGTGATGACGACGAGACCGGCGATTGCACCGGAGACGGCGCCGAGCATCGAAGCCTTGCCACGCGAGAAGGTTTCGACAAGTGCCCAGGACAGGATTGCAGCAGCAGTTGCAAGGAAGGTGTTGATCATGGCGAGTGCGGCATAGCCGTTGGCTTCGAGGTTGGAGCCGGCGTTGAAGCCGAACCAGCCAACCCAGAGAAGGCCTGCGCCGATCAGGGTCATGGTCATGGAGTGCGGAGCCATCATGTCCTTGCCGTAGCCGGTACGCTTGCCGACCATGATCGCGCCGATCAGGCCTGCGACACCAGCATTGATGTGAACGACGGTGCCGCCAGCGAAGTCGATCGCGCCGAAGCCGAAGATCAGACCCGTCGGATCAGCATAGGCGCTCGGGCCGCCCCAGAACCAGACCATGTGCGCGATCGGGAAGTAGACGAAGGTGAGCCACAGGGCCGAGAACAGGATCACGGCCGAGAACTTCACGCGCTCGGCGAAGGCGCCGACGATGAGGCCAGGGGTGATGGCTGCGAAGGTCATCTGGAAGCAGACGAAAGCCAGCTCCGGAATGGCGACGCCCTTAGAGAAGCTTTCCGCCATGGTCGAGACGTCGACGCCGGCGAGGAACATCTTGGAGAAGCCGCCAACGAAGGAGTTGAGGCTGCCACCATTGGTGAAGGCGAGCGAGTAGCCGTAGATGACCCAGAGGATCATCGCCATGGCGGCGATCGTGGTGACCTGCATCAGGACCGACAGCATGTTCTTGGCGCGGACAAGGCCACCATAGAACAGGCCGAGGCCCGGGATCGTCATGAGAAGAACCAGCAGAGCCGAAACCAGCATCCAGGTGGTGTCGCCCTTATCGACGGTCATGGCGGGTGCCGCTGCGGCGACAGCTTCGGCTGCAGCCGGGGCTGCTTCCTGCGCGAAGGCGACAACCGGCGCCAGCAGGGCTGCGGACGCGGCGCCAATGCGCACGAGGTTGGAATTCAACTTGGCAAATGACATCAGTAACAACTCCCCTTACAGCCGTTCTTACAGCGCTTCGGTATTGGTTTCGCCGGTGCGGATGCGCACGGCCTGATCGATCGCGTAGACGAAGATCTTCCCGTCGCCGATCTGGCCGGTCTTGGCAGCAGAAGCGATCGCTTCAACGGCCTTGTCGGCAAGTTCGGACGAGACGGCGATTTCGATCTTCAGTTTCGGCAGAAAGCTGACGGCGTATTCGGTGCCGCGGTAGATTTCGGTGTGCCCCTTCTGGCGCCCATAGCCCTTGACCTCGGTCACGGTCAGGCCCTGGATCCCCACAGCCGTCAAGGCCTCGCGTACCTCGTCCAGCTTGAACGGCTTGATGATAGCCATCACAATCTTCATCTGGTTTCCCATCCTTTGCTTGTCCTCGGCTCGGAGCCGACTCTCCTTGCCGCCGGCAGGAACTTTCGCGCAGCGACTGACAAGTGACATTCAAAAGGCGTGCCAGATTCAGAATTTTCTATAAGTTATTGAAATGTAAAGCTTCTGTGAATTCGAGCTAATAAACAGGCAGTTGAATGCGCAATGTGCGCACAAAAAATGTGCACAAAAGAAAGTTTGATGCCGTTTTAGTCATTTGCTCGTTTGCGGATCAGGCCTTCCTGCGCCACCGACGCGACAAGCCGTCCATCCCGCGTAAATATGCTGCCGCGGGTCATGCCGCGGGCTCCGGCGGCACTGGGGCTGTCCTGCGTGTAGAGCAGCCAGTCGTCCAGCCGGCAGGGTCTGTGGAACCACATCGCATGGTCGAGGCTCGCCACCTGCAGCTCCGGATCGAAGATCGATGTGCCATGGGCGTAAAGCGAGGTGTCGAGCAGGGTCATGTCTGAGAGATAGGCGAGGATGGCCGCCTGATAGTGCCTGTCATCCGGCACAAGCCCCGAAGCCCGCACCCAGATATGCGCTTCGGGCTCGAGTTTCTCGCGTGACAGATAGTGGGTCAGCGACGTCGGGCGGATTTCGATCGGGCGTTCGCGCCCCCAGTATTTCTTCACCGTATCCGGCGCCTGCGCGAGGAAAGCAGCGCGGAACTCGGCTTCGCCCATCAGGGTTTCAGGGGCGGGCACGTTCGGGATCGACACCTGGTGGTCGAAGCCCGGCTCCTCCACCTGGAAGGATGCCGACATCGAGAAGATGGCCTTGCCATGCTGGATCGCGACGACGCGGCGCGTGGTGAAGGATGAGCCATCCCGGATGCGCTCGACCTGGTAGACGATCGGAATGGACGGGTCGCCCGGGCGCATGAAATAGGCATGCAGCGAATGAACGATGCGATCCGGATCGACGCAACGCTGTGCCGCCATCAGGGCTTGTGCGATGACGAGGCCGCCAAAGACCCGCTGCCAGCCATTTTGCGGGCTACTGCCACGAAACAGGTTTTCCTCAAGCTTTTCGAGATCGAGACGTTCGATCAGCTCCTGCATCGGTTTGGTCTGTCCAGCTGGCTGCGACATAATGCATTGCTCCGCTTATAGGCACCCGTTCAAGGCTGATCTATATAGGTGTCGTCAGGTCTACAAGAACAAAGGAATTTGCCATGCTGGATGTGCTCGTCGTCGGCGGAGGCTATGTCGGTCTGTCCGCAGCCGTTGCCATCAAGCAGGCTGCTCCCCACCTCGCGGTCGAAGTGGTCGAGGCGGCGCCCGAAGAAGCCTGGAAAAAGGATCTGCGCGCTTCCGCGATCATCGCGGCCGCCACCAAGATGCTCGATGTCTTTGGTCTCTGGGACCGAATCGAGCCCGATGCGCAGCCGATCACCCGGATGATCGTCACCGATTCGAAAACGTCGGACCCTGTGCGTCCCGTCTTCCTCACCTTTGACGGTGCGGTCGAGAACGGTCGACCCTTTGCGCATATGATTCCGAATGCCAGCATGGTCGCAGCGCTTCGCGAAGCCTGCGCCGATCGCGGGATCGCCATTCGTCACGGCCTGCGCGCGACCGGGTTTCGCGATACGGGGCCGAGTGCCGAACTGACGCTGTCTGACGGCAGCGTCGTTTCATCACGGCTTGTCGTTGCCTGCGATGGCGTGCGCTCGAAGCTCCGGGATCTTGCCGGCATCAAGACGGTCACCTGGCAATATGGCCAGTCCGGCATCGTGACCACCGTCGAACATGAGCGCCCGCATGATGGCGTTGCCGAAGAGCATTTCCTGCCTGCCGGCCCGTTTGCGATCCTGCCCCTCAAGGGCAAGCGCTCTTCGCTGGTCTGGACCGAGCGGACAGAGGATGCTGATAGGCTGGTTGCTTCGGATGATCTGGTTTTCGAGGCTGAGCTCGAACGGCGCTTCGGCCACAAGCTGGGCACGATCCGGGCGACGCCGGACCGCCGCGCATTTCCACTTGGCCTGACATTGGCCCGCGCCTTCATTGCGCCGCGTCTGGCTCTGGCCGGCGATGCCGCCCATGGCATTCACCCGATTTCGGGCCAGGGGCTCAATCTCGGCTTCAAGGACGTCGCAGCACTCGCCGAAACGGTGGTCGAGGCGGATCGTTTGGGGCTCGATATCGGTTCAGTGAATGTGCTTGAGCGCTATCAGATCTGGCGCCGGTTCGATACGTTCCGGATGGGTGTCACGACCGATGTGCTCAACCGGCTCTTCTCCAACGACATCACGCCGATCCGGGTGATGCGCGATTTCGGCCTCGGCATGGTTGATCGCATTCCGGGTCTGAAGAGCTACTTCATTCGCGAGGCAGCAGGTGCTTCCGGCCGCGATCGTCCTCGCCTGCTGGGCGGACAGAGCATCTGACCGCAGACCCCATGGGGGGGAAGCGAGGCGGCCTTGCTCAGGCCGGCATTTCGAGCTTGCGGGCTTCCGATACCAGCATGATCGGGATGCCGTCGCGGATCGGATAGGCCAGCCTGCCCTTCTCCGAGACGAGTTCGTTCTTCTCACGGTCCCATTTCAGCGTGCCCTGCGTCAGCGGGCACACCAGAAGCTCGAGCATCTTCGGATCGACAAGGCTGGTCGGATTGTCGGCCATCGGCTCACTGCAACATGGTGTCGGCATCGCCGAAGGTGCGTGCCAGCAGGATCTCGGTGATCGCAATCAGGGTCTCGGCGCGGGTCTTCAAATCCGGTGCCTCGAGCAGGGCCTGCTTTTCCGGCGGACCGAACGGCGACATCATCGACAGGGAGTTGACCAGGGTAAGGTTGGAGGCGCGTTCGACGCTCTCCCAGTCCGCTTCCAGCTTGTTGGCCTCCAGGTAAGCCTTGAAGGCGCCGAGCAGGCCCGCGCGGTCCACCTGTCCCTCATCCTCTGCGCTTGTCAGATCGGCGACGAAGGGGGCAATATGGAAGGTACGGAACGGCTTTGAAGTCTGGACCTCGTCAATCAGGCGAAAACGGCACACGCCCGCCAAAGACACGATGTAGCGACCGTCACCGGTCTCGGTAAACGAGGTGATCCGTCCGATGCAGCCGACCTGAGCCAGTTGCGGACGCTCGGGCAGGATGTTGGCCTGCACCTCGGTCATGGCGGGCTGGATCATCCCGATCAGCCGGTTGCCCGAGATTGCTGCGTCGAGCATGGCGAGGTAACGCGGCTCGAAGATGTTGAGGGGGAGCTGGCCGCCGGGCAGCAGCAGCACGCCGGAGATGGGGAAGACCGGGACCGTCTCTGGAAGGTCCGCAGCCGTCAAGTATCGGGCATTTCCCACTTGCATTGAAGCACATCCTGTCCGGAGAAAATCCGGTGTTCATTCTTGCTTCTATCTGGGTCGCGGCGGCCAAAACTCAAGGCCTGCGGCGGCTCACGAAAAGAGGATCGACGAGAGCTTGCGACGCGCCATGACGGTTGCCGGCTCCTTCGGACCCCAGACTTCGAAGAATTGCAGCAGCTGCTTGCGCGCGCCGTCGTCGTCGAAAGTGCGGTCGCGCTTCATGATCAGCAGCAGATGCTCTGCCGCTTCTTCGCGACGACCCTCGACATTCAGGATCTTGGCGAGCTTCATGCGTGCCTCGTGATCGTCGGGATTGAGCGACAGCGTGTGCTCAAGTGCCACAGGGTCACCCAGCTTGCGGGCCTCGTCGATCTGGTCGAGCCGCTTGAGAAGCGCCTGCACCTCTGGCGCCTTGGCCAGCTCCTCGGGCAGTTGCGTCAGAAGCTCCCGCGCCCTCTGATGCTGATTGGCGCCGATCATGCACTCCGCCAGACCTGCGATCGCCTGCGTATTGTCAGGGTCTGCCTGCAGGATTGCGGCGAAAAGCTGGGCTGCCCCATCGATGTCGCCGCCAGCAAGCAGGCCGGAGGCTTCTTCAAGCACAGCCGCGATCTCTGCCGCCTGATCGGCGCCAGCGGGCCCTGCCACCTTGTCGATGAATGCCTTGACCTGGCTTTCGGGCAGCGCGCCCATGAAGCCGTCCGCGGGTCGGCCGTTGACGAAGGCGACCACGGCGGGGATCGACTGGATGCCGAGCTGTCCGGCCACCGATGGATGGTCGTCGATGTTCATCTTGACCAGCTTCACGCGTCCGCCAGCTTCGGTGACCGCTTTTTCGATGATCGGTGTCAGCTGCTTGCACGGACCGCACCAGGGGGCCCAGAAATCGACCAGAACCGGCTGGTTGCGCGATTCGTCCATGACGTCGCGGGCAAAATTGGCCGTGGTGGTGTCCTTGATGAGTTCACCTGCCGGCGGAGCCGCTGCAGCGGGGCCACCGAACTGGGCCGTCATGGTCTGGTTGCCATAGCCGCCGTAAGGGTTGCCGTAGTCGCTCATCATGCATCTCCCGCCTGTTTCGCGACCTACAGGTGGCCGCCGTCATTGCCGTTAAGATCGTATGTCAGGCCGTGACTTTCAAGACAAGCGGCGTGTGGCCGGTCGCCTCCATGAAGCGGACGAGATCGTCACGGCTGATCGAGGTCGTGGCGTCATTGGAGAGCGGATGGCAATTGATGATCTCGTGCTCCATCAGATCCGTGTCGAGGACGAAGGTCACGTTCTTGCCCGTATCGTTGATCGCGCCAAAGGCGGTCACGGCCCCTGGCACCACGCCGAGATATTCCATCAGCTTCTCCGGCTTTCCGAAGGACACCTTGCTGGCCGCGCCAATGATCGTGTGCACGGTTTTCAGATCGACGGAGGCATTTTCTTCTACCGTCAGCAGGAAGAAGTTGTCCTTCTTGTCCTTCACGAAGAGGTTTTTGGTGTGGCCGCCGGGGATCTCGTCGCGCAACGACACCGATTCCGCAACAGTGAAGACCGGCGGATGGGTCTTCGTCTTGTGGGCTGCTCCCAGTTCATCGAGGAAACGGAAGAGATCGTCTGCTGTTTTCGGCGTCGTCATGGTGCCTCGCTTCAAATGTCAGGGTTTTGCCCGGGCCATCTACTCGATTTCTGTTCGAGCCATAGGCTCAAGACCGACATACTGCAATCTTTCTTGGCGCCAAAAACCCCGCAAAAGCTGAGCTTTGTCAGCCTGTTGTGAAGATTTCGAATTTTTTTGCCCCTGATCCGTCATTTCCCTGTTGCATTTAAAAATCGTTTGGGCCATATAGCGCCCGTCGCCGCAAGACGGACGGCCCACGATCCAGACACTACCCCAGGATCGAGGTTATGAGCGGGTGTAGCTCAGGGGTAGAGCACAACCTTGCCAAGGTTGGGGTCGAGCGTTCGAATCGCTTCACCCGCTCCATTTTCTCTCAGAATATCAGTGAGTTACGGCCTTCGGGCCAGCAAGTTCGGCGTTCGTGTCTCGACGCGGGCAGCACCTGGGCAGCACGAGTGCGTTTGCGTCTCCGTCGGCTGTTGATCGCGCTGGTTTTATGCGGCCTTGCTGGATGCCAAACCAACGCCGAATATCAAGCGAACGTGAACGCTAGCCTGGACGCTCGCCTCGAGGCCTATACCGGCAGGTCGATGGCCGAGTTCATCGGCCGCACAGGGATGCAGCCCGAAAGCAGCTATAACGTTAGCGAAGGCCGCGTCTTCGTGTTCAGGACGATCCCCGTCTACATGACCCTCCCCGCTACCCACGTCACGCCGGCCGTGACGACCTCGGCACAGTGCCAGCTTCTCATTCGGGCAGTTCGGACGAGCCCGGAGCTCGTGGCGAATAGCTGGAAGATCATGGGCACCCAGCGGAACGGGCCGTGCAACAATCTCCAAATATGGTGAAACGAGACCTTTCTTCCTGTTCCTCGGCGATCAGGCGGCGTGCAACAAAATGGTGCGGTCTTCGGTTAACACGGCAAACGTTCATGGGAGCGCTGCATGAGCACCAAAAAGAAAGTGCGAGCGACGGTCGGGCGCAACGAAAAACGTGCATGTCAACAATTTAGTGGATTATTTCCAATCAGTATGCATACTGCGGAGCACAAGAACCTTGTAACTTGTTGATTTTCAAGGGTAATGCCAATTCACCTGCTGACTTAAAATCGAGTCAGATCAACAGTTTACCTTAGTCCAATGCTTGGAGCGGAGCCATGGAACTGAAGCGAATCAACGATTCAGCACAGCGAAATCAACAGCAAGCCGGCCAGCAGCGCATTAATAATCTTGATACGCGGATCTCGCATGAGACTGCAGAGGCACTTCGGCAGGTGGATGCCAATATCCGGGCTGCCGAGCAGAAGGCCGGCCTGCTTCTTGTCGCGTAATCAGTTGCCGCTTCGTTTTAGGTTAGTCCTCTAATGACCATAACGGCTGTCTTGCTGGACGGGAGTGGTTGGGCGCAGCTCAAGGCAATTCTCGACGACAAACAGTTGAACCCGCATCTCACTGAAAAATTGGTTGAGCAACTGCAGGCGCTGGGCGCCCAGACATTTCTCATGGAAGACGAGTACGTGGATCGCGATTTCAGCGACGCGTTCGCAGCTTACTACTCCCGTCTCTTCAAACGTCACAGCAAAATTTGCAGACGCATCCACTTCTTCAGTCAAAGCTTGGAAACGGTCCTTAACAGTCCCTCTGACGCCGAGATGGCAGAGGCATTAGAGGGCTGCCAGAAAGATTATCTGGGGTTCGTAGTACTTAGACCTGTCCACCAAGCTCCCATCGCTTCTGCTGTTTTGCGAACCCCCGTTCCACCGCCAGGCCATGAAGCGCACCCTTTGGTGCGAGCGAAGTACCACGTCCACCTGCTAGGGGCGGAACTTCTGATCGAGGCTTTTCCGATGACACAGCAGGATCAAAGAATCGGGGCGTGTGCTCAAGCCACCATCTGGTCAGCTGCTCGGCATTTCCATGCGCGACATAGTGGGCCATGGGTCTCAATGGTCAGCGTAACCGAAGCGGCGATGATGCAAGAGGTGTTTACCGCGAGCTCCACCCTGCCGAACGGTTCCGAATTCTTGAGCCTTAGCGGCATGGTGTCTGCGCTACGGGTCTCTGGGCGCAAGCCTCTAATTTACATGGCCGATGGCCCCCATGCCACATGGCAGGGGATACGTCCTACGGACGTCATCAATAGGTACGTTGATTCCGGAATCCCAGTGATTGTTGGACTAGCCTTCCCCGCCCAAAATATTGGCCACGCCGTTATTGCGTCGGGACAGGTTTTCTCACAGGCTGCTCCAATATCTACAGACCTGCCTCCTCGTCCCACGCGAGGGTCTTTTTGCTCTGCCTTTTATGTCAATGATGATCAACGAGGGCCAAATCTGCGCATGCCCGTAAATCAGGGCGATGCGGTCGGTGAAACTGACTACAGCGTGCAACAAAACGTCAAGTTTCTGATCATACCTCTGCCCGATAAAGTATTCCTGCCGGCAGAGAAGGCAGAACTGTTCGCGTGGGATCTCATCGCGAAATACGCTATGAATTGGTCGTCATTGAAAGCTTCAGAGACCTTGGGTGGCTCCGAGGCCCTTGGTGACGACTTTACCCAGGCGCTGAATTCGAATTCAGTCGTGGCCCGGACGTATTTAACGTACGGGTGGAAGTACAAACACCGGATGTTGCGCAACCAACTCACGAACGCAACAAAGAGCTTGCTAAACTTTACCGAGCTACCCCGGTATGTTTGGGTAACTGAATTTGGTACAGTGGATTCCTTCGCTCCAACCTCCCCGGCGGACAGACGGATCTTCTCCCACTGCGTTGTTGATGCGACTGCTAAGAACATGGGTGAAGATAGCTGCCTGTTCTTCCACGCCCCAGGTTTGGCCATCCGCAGAACTCACAGTGTTACCGAGCCATACGGCCCGTATGAACAGTCGACCCATGCTATACTAGATGACCAGAGCTACTTTCCGAAAATACGTGGTCGTCTAGATTTTAAGTCATACGCAGCTTGAAACTGCTTTTTGCCTTAGAGAACCGCTGCGTTGTGCCGCTCACTCAATTCGCCGAACCGGATCGCACCTCCAAGCCGTAAGGCGGCGCCACGCCGCTGATGCTCTTCGCGGGGTCTGAGTCACGTGGTGGGACGCGCGGTCTCTTCGGCTTCCTGACGAAGGGGCTGCAAAGGTCGCTTTAGGATGATGAACTGATGTTCTTGCAGCTGAGCGCGAAAGAATTTCCGCCGGCTGAAATCAGTCTTCCCATGGTTCATCAAGATTGATGCCAGTGATGTTACCCAAATCATAAAAAGCCTGCATGTGTAGGTGCAGGTTGACCCTCGATGCGACGTTTTTCTGAGGTGAGTTGATGCCGAGCGCCGGGTTAATGACGGTTTGCCTGATCATAAACTCGCCCCAAACGCCAGCGCCGTCGACCTGTTGCCATTCCGGGCTGTTCAAAATTTCTGAGGCGGCGTCATCATAGTCCCAATCGTCGGGGCGGTTTCGCGCAGAAAGCCAGCCATTCCTTAATGCAAGATCGATGCGTGGCTTAGGACGGCTTGCAATTCCCTGCTCACGCGGGCGAGTGCTTCCCCAATCGCCGTAGGTGATCCTCTGGCGATTGGTCAACTGGCGAAGTTCTGTCAGGAACTCGCGATTGTCGAAAA
This sequence comes from Allorhizobium sp. nf9_anc, assembly GCF_056323085.1. Lineage (NCBI taxonomy): Bacteria > Pseudomonadati > Pseudomonadota > Alphaproteobacteria > Hyphomicrobiales > Rhizobiaceae > Allorhizobium > Allorhizobium sp. nf9_anc. The sequence goes on from NZ_CM150481.1 coordinate 4,000,941, forward strand.
CTGCGAGCTCAGTCCCTTCAATGTCAGCAAAATCCTTTGGGATTGTTGTGTATGAAACGACGATCGGAACCTGGGCGCCAATCTCACTTAGCTGCGTCGTAATCGTGTTCGCGATCCGTAAGCGCGCTGGCTGAGTATCTGCGAGCCAGCCTGCGTCCAACATGATCGCGTAGTCGGCAGATCCAACTTCATTAATGGCTGAGATCACGTCTGCGATGTTCGGAGGGAACCGCCTTAGATCAATTCGGAATGCGAATGTGCGCTCCATCTCTTGGAACGCGGCTATCTGGTTGATAATCTGCGCACGGCTGCATCCTGCCACCTGTAGGCACGGACTAGCGTTAGGGACGCCCTCGACGAAGCCGATCCAGTTTGCGTACCCATCCGCCGGATCTTGTAATTCGAGCCATTGCTGTTGAGCTTGAACCTCGAAATTGGTGATCTGGTAGTCCTTGTCGATGTCCAGAAAGAATGGGCGCGCAGGAAAGGCCTTAACGACCCGGTCTATGGCCCTCATCAGGTCCAGTGCGTTCGGCCAAGGAGCGAGGAGGAATGTCGGCTGAAGCCTGTCCTTTGTTGCGGCGGGCAACCGCTCCAAACCGTTCATTTCGCTCGCACGAATTGAGAGAGTGGGAACGTAGTTTAGATTTTCGATATCTACTGCCATCGCCCGTCGCAATCCGCTGTTCACGCTGCCATTCGAATCTCCATAGCAGCTTTAGATACTCCGAACTGCTCCGCAAGTAACTCAACGGTTGTCTCACTGAGGTTTTCACCGCCATATTGCCTGAATGCGCTTTGCAGGGCATTTTCAGGCATTACGATCTGTGCCGCCAGCCGATTGGCCTCGTACTCGATATGCTCAGCCGCGCCAGATCGATAGAGCACGTTGTCAGTCAGCTTTCCTCCCATTCCATCGATGGTATCGCGGTGCAGCAAGAAATGCGCAATTTCATGCGCGAGGGTGAACCTCTGTCGCTGCTTGCTCTCGTGTCGATTGATCTTGATCTGATACCGGCCGTCCAACTTGGAAATCTCGCCGGATATGCTTAACGGCAACGAGGAAAGCACCACCTCGACGCCAAGGTCTTTCGCGATCGCTCCTAACTTCACCGGAACGGAGCCCAGGTGTCGTTCAAGAACTTTCCGATCTTCGTCTCTGAGTTTTTGCCACTCTCTCGATGAGGATGTCATGGTGGTTGACCTCTTCTATTCCTGCTCTGACAGATCGCCATCAGCATCTTCTGAACCGCCTGAATAGATCACACGTTCCAGCGCATTCTTCAGACGGCCGTCTTTCTCCATTTTGCGAAGCTCTTTGTCCACCAAAGCCGGTAGGTCGTCTTTGACGCGAGCCTCTGCATTCGTCACGGCTTCATGCCTGATCACCTGAAAACCAAATACGGCCGCGACTGCTACGATCAACGCAACGCCGCCCAAAACGACTGTTGCCACGGTAAGGTTGATCGAGGCTAAATCAGCATATTCCAATTGGGCGGGCTGAGCCACATATCGCCCGCCGGTAACATGGAAATTGATATCGAAAATTGCTACTGCGACAGCGCCTATAAAGACGCCCACTGCAATTTTCAGGATCTCAGAAAAAATGCGCATCTCGTCGCCCCCGCGGACAGATCATTTTGCTCAATTTGTCGCGACTAACGCAATTAGGCCAGGTCAGTCACGCATCGTTACCTCTGCCTGAAGTTGCCTTTACCGGATGTCATCATTCACGGCCAGTAGCTATCGCTGGCGAAGTCCGCCGGGATTGGTTCCACCGCCTTCAGCGTACGCTTTGCTTCGTGCAGAGCCTGCATGAAGGCTTTGCCGGCGTTGACCAGATCGACGACTTGGTCTGCCGTCAGATTGTGGTCGCCGTTGTCCCGATCGGTGAAGAATAGGACTGGCGCCGTGACGCCTGCCTCCTGAAGATCGCGGGCAGTATCTTTGAGGGCGAGAAGCACCGTCTGGGTGCGCAGCGATCCCTCCAGCGGTACGGGACCATAGCCAGGCACCTCGAAGACCTTGCCCGCGACAGCGCGACGATCGTGCTCAGCGTCGACGTCTGCTCCGGTGATCGGAAGCGGTTCCGGAGGTGGCGTCCTGTCCTTCCACTCGCCAATTTCCCAGACATGGTGCTCGGATGGGCGCGGGGGCCGGATCGAGAAGCCGCCGTCAATCGTCACCTCCAGACCCTCGAGCATGGCTGAAAGGGCGGCCTCATATTGCTCCTGACTGATCCTGATACCACCCTTAAAGGGGCTCTGCCTGATAGCGCCGTTCTGAGCGTAGGGCATCTTATTTGATCCTCATGTAATAGCTGACGCCAAGGTTCTTCGGGCGGGTTTCCGTTCCGACACGCGCGCCTGCTGCGGCAGATGTGTCTCGGTAGATCCCGGTGTTCTCAGCGTTGCCGCGGGAAATTGTCGTCGTTGCAGTGCCGGCAGCTGTCGCTACCTGCATCGAATGAGTGTGGTCTTGCACCTGGTCGTTCTCAGCGGTGCCGGCTGAGCCTGCCCGCAGGAACCGACGTTCCGTATTGATCAGGTTGATGCTCTGGCCGAGCAAAGGGCTGCCGCTCAGATTTACCGTCGCTGTCGCCACGAGCAGCGGTGCGGAGCCGCTGACGCTTTCCGCCGTCAGGCACCCGTTGTTGTAGGCACCCGAGCCGGTCAGCCCTGCCGTGAGTTTCACGAACCGGAAGCGGGCGTCGTTTGTCGGCGGGATAGCGGCGCCAGCCTTGCTGTCATCGACTGCGTAGAAACCGCCGATGCCGCACGCGAACCAGGGAGCGCTGGCGATCAGGTCATTGAGCGCGGACTGCAGTCCGGTGATGGTTGAGATCGCTTGCTCTCCGATGTGGTTCTCACGCGCGAACGCATCGCCATTGATTTCCTGCGGGTCGTAAACTGCCCGGAGCATGTCGCCGCCGCCCGGCAGGAAGCCCCAGGCGCTGTCTCCGGCGGCTGACGACTGCTTGATCGGGACTTGCCCGAGGGTGCCACCTAGCGGCAGCACGCGCGAAGCCAAAGGCGGGATATCTGTGGCGAGCTCAGCAACTGTAATGATGTCATCGATGTTTAGCGCGACAGTCGAGAGATAGGTGCTGGCGCCGAGCAAGGCTTGCACTGCGGGCGATAGGCTCTCGACAGTGACAATGCCGTTCTGCAGCTTGCCGTCCGAACGCCTGATGTCCTTGATCGCTTCAACGATCGTTTCGGTCGACGTTTCGACACCCGCAAAGTCCTGATTGAGCTTGGTGGCTGGGAATACGGATGGGGTTCCGGGGTAGGAGTAGCCCCGGGTGAATTTCTGCGGATCAGCCACGGCCATGTCCTCTTTCTGAAAATTCGGTTTTTGAGGTGATGCTGCTCATCGCTGCAACTCCTTCGGTGGTTCGCGAAAGATCGCGTCCATCGTCTCGTCGTCCTCGTCTTCGTTGAGCATGTCGAGAACCGTTGCGGCCTGGTTGCCCATCCAGCCCTTCGTGCGGCGGGCAAGGGCGGCACGGTTGGCCGGGTTGTTCTCCATCAGCAGCGTCTTCGCGACATCCGGATCGAGCAGCGCACGATCAAGAAGAAGCTCGAAAGCCTTTGCCCGCTGCTTACCGACCACCCCGCGGGCGATCTTGCCGGCGAGATAAGTGCCGATGTAGGCCCAAGAGGCGCGGCCGATCTGAGCCTGGTAGGCCTTGGAGCCGACTTCAGCGAGCGTGACCGGCGTCTGGCCGCGGCCCATGAGCGCCGTACCTGACGGGTTCACGGCGTTGCCGATCCGGGCGCCGGAGTTGACCCCTCGCAACGCTTCTGCGAGGTCTCGGATGTTTGCCAGGTGCTCCGGATTGTCGCGGTACAGACGTTCGGCGACGGCGGCGTTCTTCGGGTCCTCGAGATAGGCGATCATCTTCTTCGGGACGAACGGCATGATCCCACTGGTCGTTTCTGCGGCTGCGTTGGTCGATCGGCTCGATGCGTCCAGGTCATCCCAGAATGCAGCCCGCAGTCCGTCGATCGCCTGCTGGTCGTTACCTGCGAAGGTAACCAGTTCATCGGCCGCCTTGCCGGGATCCTTCGAAGCGATCACTTCGCGGATCGCCTTGCGAGAATTGGCGGGGCTGTACTGCAGAAAGCGGCCAACTGCGCCGCGCCCGGGTGCCGTAGCCGTTCCCAGATCGCGCTCCATCGCCGACTTGCGTGTGCCGGCCTCTGCGGCAGCGGCGCGCGCCTTGGCGGCCTGGGTCAGCTCGTCGCGAAGGCCGGGGAAGCGATCGATCTGTTCGCTGTAGTCGGCCATGAAGCGGTTGATCCGTTCCGCGCTCGACGTGTCGCCACGGGACAGCACTTCATCGCGGATAGCCCGGCGCACTTCCGGCGTCGCGGCCTGCGTGAAGAGATTGTCCATGGCCTGCGGGCTGACGAACAGGCCGGCGACACGATCGTCGGCGACGCGGGGTCGGCCGCCATCATATTCGGCGAGGGCACGGCTGACCGGATCCCCCTGACGGGTGAAGCGCTCGGCCTCATCGAACTTGGCGCCTCGAGCAGCAGACAGGGCGGCTTGCTCCGTCTGGTCCAGGTTGCCGGTGATGAAGCCGTCTACGCTGTCGATCATCTGGCCGAGCACGCGGGCAGCGTTACGGCCGCCTTTCTCTGCCTTCGGATCCGCGAGTGCGGCGCGCTGCAAGCGTTGAAGTTCGGATTTGAGATTGGCCGCTGTCTGCAGCTGGATCGGTTCGGGGCCTGGCGCAGGGCGGGTGATGGGCCTGCCGCTGGCATCGAGAAGACCGGTCGGTACGGGCGCGTCATCTGCTACGCGGCCGAGATTGGCCACGCCGTCGATCACGGACTGCGGGACCAGCGAACGTTCGACGGGATCGAGCGCAGCAAGCGATCGGTCGAGGGTAGCCGTCAGAGGAGCGGCATCGACCTGTTTGCCACCAACGCCAGCAGCCTCGTAAGCCTGCGCTGTGCGCTCGCGTGCAGCGTCCCGCGCGGTCGTCAGGCTCTCTCGGACGATGCCGCCGCGCTGGGCAGGCGTCGTTTGAGGCGTGATGGTGCGAGCGGCCATCTGCGCGGCCTCTTCGGCAGCGTCGCGGCCCATGATGACGTCCATCAAACGGCGATCTCGCTCGGCAGCGATAGCGTCGAAGGCAGAGGCGGGTGACGCGTCTGGGCGCATCGACGCGATTGCGTTGTCGACAGCCTGCGCGTTTGCATCGGCTCGCGGACGGAAAGCGCCTGGTGCGGAGCGGGCACGGGCGTTTTCGAGCGTTGCAAGGCCGGCATCTCCGGCACGATCAGCCGTGGACGCCCGGAAGCCCGGGACCAGAGTTTCGGCTGCCGCCGGCTGCATGATCGTGTTGACGAGTTCCTGCGTGTCGAGCGGCCGGCGCAAGTCGGACGGATCGACTTGTCGGCTCATGATGTCCGAGTTTGAGATCAGGGTGTCGGCCACGTTGTCGCGAACGACCTGTGAGGTGAAGCTGGGGTTCCCAAGTGCTGCCGCTCCAACATCCCGAACGCCCCTGGCCATCGATGTGCCTGCACCGACCATCCCGGCGCCCGTGATGGCGCCGACGAGATCAAGAAGCTGGTTATCAGGTGCGACCTCATTCGCAGCAGCGGCGCCCATACCGGCACCGGTGGCGACGGTGACTTCGTTGCCCACGAACCGTGCGGGGTTTACTGCGGCGCTCTCGACGTAGCGACCGACGAGGCCAGGCATCCGGCGAGCGCCTTCGATGCCCACGTGGGCAGCCTTGTTCACCGCACCTGCGACCGGCACAGCCATTGCGCCGACCTCTTCCATGATCCGGTTGGTCGCGCGTTCGGCGAGATTGTCAGGCTCGGCGCGGGGGCGCTCGATGCCCAAGGCGTCTGCGGTCGCGTTGTTGGCCGTGTCGACAACTCCCTGCATCTGTTCAGCGCTTGGCAGATAGCGCGGAAGGATGGCAGCGCCTGCCGCATCACGTACCCAACCGGGAGCGCCAGCCTTGTCCAGCGCCAAATCAACGCCGGCGGCCTGCAGGTCGCCGATAGCGCGCGGAAGCCCTGCCAGGTTTGTCACGCCCTCGACAACGCCGCGCACGCCTTGATCAACAACGCCACCCAGGCCAGAGAGGAAATCGATCGCATAGCCGCCATCGCTCCGCATTTCGGGACTGTCGACAGCCGCCGGATCGGCCATGGGCGAGGTTGGCGCGCCGATTGCGCTCTCGATCCGCTGAGTGAGCGACGGCGCCTCGGGTGCCGAGGCTGGCGACGACTGCAGCATTTCTGCGATCTGCTCGTCGGTGGCGGCGTCGGGGACCTGGATGCGCCGGCCCTGAAATTGGATGATCCGTGGCATTTACTGCACCCTCTGAAGCTTGCCGTCGATGATATCCCACTGCTCGACGGGACCCTCTGCCCCTGCCGGCGGCTGGAAGGTCGTATCCGTGCGGCCGGTGCCGGGCGCGCGAAGCGTGCGAATGCCTTCAAGCTGGGAATTCACGACCTTCCGGAGCGCGCCAACGGCGGCCTTTGCAGACTGCGTGTTCGCGAGCAGACCGCCGCCCTTCACACGCTCAATCGCGCGCTCATAGGCCTGACGGCTGACCTCGCCGGAAGGGTTCTCCGTGCGCGCCAGCGAATAGGCCAGCGTACCTTGAAGGAAGGCGATCTCCGGAATGGACGGATCGAAAAGATCGGGAGCGACGCCCTGAAGGCCGGCGCGGAGTTCGTCGGCCGCTTCGGCGACTTCCGGGGCCGTCCCGCCGAACGTCTTGGCGAGATCGGTTGCCGTGGCGACAGCATTCTGCGCAGTTCCGCGGACAAGACCAGCGAGACCGAGGGCGCCGGGGTTGTTGTCCAGTGCGCTTTCGTAAATGTCGAGCAGGTTCAGGGTGCGCGAGACTTCGGCCTCCTGGTTGTTGGCGCTGGTCGCATTCGCCGTCGTTGGTGCGAAGCCGACGTCTGCGGCCGATCCTTCCGCCTTCGGGAGATCGAAGATTTCGATGCCTTCTGGCAGTTCTTGGCCTGTCTGCGCGTGGACCCACTTGCCGTCTGGACCCTGAATGGCCGGGACACGGGTCTTGCGATCGGGCATAAGCGCGACGGCGTTCTGCGGCTTGGCCTGGGCTCCCTTGTTTACATAGGCCGGCGCTCCGGTGCGGACGGCCGCTCCGGGAGACATGAACATCGGTTCGCCGTTCGGGCCGACAGCCTGGACCGGTGGTTTCTCGCCCATGATTGTGTCGAGCAGAGCCTGATCGGTGAGCATGCCGTTGTCGAGGAGGCGGGCCCGCTGCTGAGCGTTCCATTCGGTCTCGGAAAGCGGCTTGTCGGGTCCCATGATCATGCTGCCGTCAGCCCGAACGACCTTTTCGCCCTGGGCGGCTGAAGTCTGACCGGTCAGAACGGGTCCAAGGCCGGAGTTGCGGCTGTGCTGGGTAGGCACGTAGACCGTGGCGTTTTCATTCACCTGGACGGGCGTGGCGTAGAGCTGCGCAAGCGCGCCGTCGTTGGCCAGACGCTGCTTGTCGAGCGTGGTCCGGTTGCCCTGGTCGACGCTGTAGAACGTGTTGTTCGCGTTGCCGTTCAGCGCATAGTTCATCCTATCGGCCATCTCGCGGTCGTAGGTCGGATCGGTCGTGTAATCGAATGCCTTGGCCAGCCGAGCAGCCTCTTCCCGCTTGGCCTTCGCGCTCGCGTAGTTGACCAAGTCTCCGCTGTCTGGCGGAGCAAACATCTGGGCGATGTTCGACATGGCAGCCCCAATGTTTGGATCCGAATAATACCGGTTCGTTCGAATGCCTGACATGGCGCGCTCCTCAGTGGAAAGACGTTGACGGGGCGGGCGCGGATAGCGCGCGGTTGAAGCTGATCAGGCGCGCGAGCGGGTCGCCGTGCTCTGCGATGGCCTGTCGGCACATTGCCCCTTCGAGCTCAACGATGAGCAGCGCCACGTATATCCGTCGATCGGCTGCCAGTCCGGGGAGGTGTGACGAGGCGAGGCCGGCCGCACCGCTGGCGAGCAACAGCCAAGTGCGTTCCTGGGCAATGAACGGGCGGGCGGCTTCGGATATCCGCATGGTCGCGGCTTCGATCGCCACGCTCAGATCTGCGGCAAGCTGCGGATAGCGGGCCGGCAGATCGTCGGCCGCAACGCTCGCCCTCAACAGGTCGCGCAGTGCGTGGGCCGCCGTGAATAGTGGGTTGGTGCTCGTCTCGACACTGCGAAAGCCTGTCAGGGCGCTTTGCAGGAGGTTGGCAACGGGATCAACCATAGAACCGGCCCTTTGTGTTGGGCGCGGGCGTGGGGCTCGACGCCGGGCTGGCGCAAGTGATCTCTTCGCTCTTTGCGAAGCGCTCCTGCAGAGCCAGATTGGCAAAGATGTTGCGCAGGAAGTGAACCCGGTCCCTCATCTCGTTGACGAACCCGCGCGGCCGTTCGAAGCGGTGCAGGTCGTTCCAGCAAATGAGCAGCGCGCACGCCGCATCTACGGAAGCCGCGGCGATGACGATTTGAGCCGTTCCTTGATCCTTGATCAGATCCAGGATGTTTTCGCGAGCGGCCATCATCAGCCCCAAAAGCGTATCTCGATCATCCTGCCAAAGCGGAAAGCCGCCTTGCTGGGCTGCGAATTCCTCAATCGTCATCAGGGCTGAAAGAACCGATGGGACGATGACGCTGCCGCCAAAGAGGTTCCCGGCTTCCGAGAGATCGCGCGTGAGGGCGTCCACCCTTTTGCGGTGATCGGCCTGCTGGTTCTTAAGCTCCCCGAAAGAGGGCACGCCCCCTTCGCCGCCGCCGCCGCCGTTGGCCGGGTGTAAAACGTGAGTGCTTGCCATGCGTTGCGCGTCCAAAGTTGTCTCTCGCATCGATCGAAAGAATGCGGCTGATCCGAGCGAGAAACTATGGGGTGTTTACGTGTGGCTTTCTCGGCTGAAATGCCTGCAGCATCGACGTTTCGGTCGGTTTTTCTGGCGCTTTGCGCGCAGCTGCCCTATCGTGCCTAGCTCACCGACCGACTGAGGAACCGAAGGCATGGCACTGAGCCCACTGCAACTGCCTCCCGATATTGCAGCACTCTTGGAAGCGGCAGCCAAACGCGCTGGCGTGCCGGTGCGCTCGCCCTTGCTCGACCAGATCGAGCCACAAGACGCCCGGTTCGCTGACAACGTCATCCCATTCCGGAAGATCGCGCGCCGCGGATAACGACCAGCCTGATCTGGCGACACGGCCGCCCAGGCGGTGGTGGCGAAGCGCGGAAATCACCCTGAACGACCTGCAAAATAGGGCTTTTGGGGCGGTTCTCTGCTTGAAGGAAATCGGGCTTTTTGGTCTGATCGGGCTGTTTGGGTGTCGCACGCGCGCACCGGCACTTCTCAACCTCACGCCAAAAGTTTGGACGGCCCGCGATTTTGTGTGCGGGTCAGCCGACGTCAGCGGATCGCGCTTTGAACTGATACCTGGGGTCGGGTAGGCGGGGCAGGGCATGGCTGCCGTGTACGTACGGGCATACCCGAGCGGGCAGACGGAAAACTGCAGAAAGAGGTGTACGTACGGGTTGACTTTGTTTATGCGTACGCCATTATATGCGTACAAATCCGTACGTACAAAGGAGCAGACAATGCAGACCACCATTCGTGAACATGAATTTCGCATCCTCACGGAGGCACGCCTTGAACTGCAGCAGGCCATGACCGGCGGAAATCGCCGTGAGGCCTACCTGTTGCTCGAAGAGATCCGCGCGCTCGAACAACATACCGATTGGCCCACATTTCGCACCCGTTGCCGCTCGGCCCTGTCTGAATACTCGGTTCATTGAAGGGGCAAGCCATGACAAAGACTGTTCTCTACATGCGTGTGAGCTCGCAGGATCAAATCGCCGAGCATCAGCTTACCCAAGCACAACAAGCGGGCTTCAAGGTCGACGAGACGATCGTTGACCAAGGCGTTTCGGGCGTCTCGGTCACCCTCAAGGATCGCCCGCAAGGCCGACGGCTCTTCGACATCCTCCGTGCTGGCGATACGTTGCTAGTGCGCTGGGTGGACCGCTTAGGACGCAACTACAGCGACGTGACGGAGAACATCCGAGAATTCATGCGACGCGGCGTGATCGTTCGGACTGTGATCAACGGAATGGTTTTCGACGGCAGCACCAAAGAGCCCATGGCGATGGCGGTTCGCGACGCGCTCATCGGTTTCATGGCGGCAATGGCACAGGCGCAAGCCGAAGCAACGAAGGAAGCGCAGCTGGCAGGTATCGCGCACAAGAGGGCCAAGGGTGAGCCGAAGGCCTACAGAGGCCGCAAACCATCCTATACACGCAAGGAACTGACAACCGTACTCGACATGCTGGCCGCGAACTCTGGCGCGTCAGAGATTGCCAAAGCAACCGGCCTGACGCGCCAGACAGTGTTGCGCATCCGAGCGGATCAAGCCGGAGCCGACGAAGTGCTGAAAGCGTGGGGGATGTAAGGCCTCCTCGCAGCCACTTCGGGGAACGGCACCACGACATGAGAAAAACGGAGCCCCGTCAGTCTTTTGGCCATCGGCGCAAGTGTTTCAAGCGGCGCCGCGAACTCCAAAATTACGTAGGGGCTTTCTTCCTCATCGAAGATCAGGCGCCAACGCAACCCCAACGCTATCGCGGCTTGCGCGACACGGTGCGCGCTGCTCTTGTGCGTCAACACCTCCAGGCGATCGCCTCCGTCCTCTGTATTCATGAAAAAGCAAAAGCGCTTGCCAGGCGTCGGCTGCGCTATCGGTTCCTCTGAGAACCGGAGCGTAAGGGTTTGTTCGTCCGTAACATGATCCATAGAGCACCTCTCGTCTTTCAAAAGCCCGAGAGACTGCAAGTCTGTCAACGCTGAGGCTTGACGACAGATGTCGGCTGACAGCTATCGCATTGACAGACAAGGTAGGCGGAAGGCCTCTTGGCTCGCAGGAGGACGCTATGAAAATGCTGCTGCAGTCGGAAGCCGCCGAATTTCTGGGCTGTTCAGAACAGAAAGTGAAGCGGCTCCGCCTCTCCGGGCGACTGCCCTACATTCCGGGGCGACCGGTTCTGCTCGACGAAGCGGATCTGGTCGCCTTTCTGGAGGAGGAACGGCACGCGCAATTGCAGACGGAGGAAGCGCGACGCCCAAAGCCGAGGCCTCCCATGAAGGCAGAAAAGTGGGCGAGGATCGCGATCCTGCTACGTCGCCGCTGATCTCTCGCTGCCAGCCACCGTCGCCTAAAAGGCGTTTAGCTCGATTGCCGGCGGCCTGGGTCGGTTGGCCGCGCAGCGTCTCTTGCTCACCTAAAAGAGGTTTAGCTCAATCGGCGGCGCCGGGGTCAGTCAAAGATGCCGGGGGCCTTCGCTTTGGTAGCAGCGCTAAGCCGTTTGATCTCAGCCGTGATCTCTTCCTGCGTCATTTCGTGGGATTGCTTGCCGCCACCCCCCGGATCGCGGGGGCTGAACAGACCTGCCACGCGAAATAGGACGCCTGAGGCTGTCGCTCGCGCGGGTGCCGGCGCGTCTTTGTCCCGGCAGACGTCCAGGGCGGCCTCATATGCTGCCATGATGCCTTCGGTGCGGACGCGGCGAAGAAGATCCCGCTCAAAACTGAATTCGTCATCCATTTCGTAGTCTCCTGATCAATCAAATATCGAGGCGCCGCTTCGGGCCTGCTCGACTATGTCTGGTGCGCTGGCGCTGGATTGCTTCAATAGGGCTTGCAGCCGGTCGATCTCCCTCTGCAGATCTGCGGCCTCTGGCGACACCGGCGGCGGTGACATTGCCTGTAGCTGAGCGGCGAGATTAGCATTCTGCCGACGCTCTTTGCGGGCGGCAGCGCGTTGCGCAGCGGGACCCGGCTCATGTGATTTCTGCCATGCTGCGTGCCGTTCTCGCTCCTCCGGCGATGCAGCCGCAATCTTCCTCTCTCGCTTCTTCGCCGCTTTCGCCAGATCCTTCAGCTTGCGCTGCAACTTCGCTTCCGCGTCTGGTGAAGTGCGGTTTGGCCAACGCGGCATATGCCAGGCAGCCCCGGATCCGGTTCTGCCGCCGTGGTATCGGCATTTGCCATTCGCCATTGCCGGCTGCCCGCACTGTTCACCGGTTGATTTCGCAGTGGCGGTGCATTTCGGCAGCTTCGGCCGATCGATCTTATTCCATCGCGTGATCGCATCGCGCCCGATCTGACGGAAGCGCGCGGACTGCTGCCACGTCGTCAACTTCTTCCCACTGCTCCGGCGCTTCATGGTCGAACCGCCCTATCAGCAGGAAAGGACCCTTGAGGTATCAAAGCACGCGGCGCGCCGATCGCACCAAATGACTTCAGCCCTACGGACATCTTGTCCGGACGAGAGGCCGCTACCGCCGTCACTCGCTTCCCAACTCCGTCTGCCGCCTCTGGAGACGAGTGGGGCGGATGGGGCTTGTGCGTACGAGATATAAATCCAGAGAGAAGTACCGGGATAGATAAGAGAGATAGACGAAGAAGAACTTTATCTCGCACGCGCAAGCCCCATCCGCCCCACTGACACGCCAGTCTCTTCATTCTTGGGTCTCCTCTAGAGCTTTACGCGCCTGTCCCGCCTTACGCAGCGCCTCTTGCCTCCGCGCACGTTCAGCCCGCTCGATCTCAGCACGAGCCTGGAAACGGGTGTGAATACGTGGGTTGACGCGCCAGGCGGAGGCTCCTTGTTCGTCCCTGCTCGTTTCTTGCAGCCACCCTGCCGCCTCCAGACTGCTCGTCACCTGGAGGAGAGTGCGACGGTTCTGCGGACCTTTGAGTGCTCCCCGGGCCTGATAGACGCCACGGCGCGTTATGTCCTTCACGTCAGGATGCGCGAGCAGATAGCCGGCAAGCCCCACCGTCTCGGCGTGGGTCGTGTCGGGCTCGAAATAGCTGTTGTAGAAGCTGAGTTGGTGCCGAAGCATGAAGCGGCAGAACGACAACGCCCGCTGCACAGTCTCCGGTGGCACCTTCTGCGATGGATCGACCTCACCGCACGCCAAGAACTGTTCAGCGGCATGAAAGTTCAGGATGATGCGTGCGCTGAACTTTTCCCACTTATCCACGTGGCCTTTCCACGCCGCAGAAGCGCCGGGGATTTCTGCGAGGGCAAGCACCTGGTCGACGAAAGTGTTGATCGCCCCGCGGGCCTCGGCAGCGATCTGGATGGGTCCCGGGAAGATGTATTCAGCCGATGCCAGGTGTTTGATCAGGCGGCGATAGTCGGCCATCGCGGCATGGTCCGGCTCTTCGTCAATTGAAGCGCGACCCGTGCGGGCGCTGAGCACGAATAGGAAGCGCTGCAGAAGCCCGTCGCTCTGTAGATCGCGCACCATTGGCGCCAGCTTGTCGGGCTGCGTTGTGGCCAGCACGCCCATCAGCGCGCGTTCAGCGAAAGTCGAGCCGCTGCCGACGCGATCCACTCTGATCTGCTCGCCTTCGAACAGGCGTAGCATGGTCGAGCGATCGCCGCCGCCACCTCGCTTATAGGCGCCCATCGTCTCGAGCATGCCGGCAAGCTCGTCGGTGCTTCGCATCAGCCCGCGCGGATTGTCGGCGTGGATCCTAAGCTGCATCTCGGTCGTGACATCATCAACGAATGTACGGCGGATCTTTGCCTCAGGGGGAGGTGCGGCCGACGACTTGGCAGCCTTCTTCTTCAGCCGTTCCCATTCTTCGCGCTTCGGGGCGTCTGCCTTCCGCCATTCCGCATCGAGATCTTCCAACGGCTTCAGAGCGCCTTTCACAACAGCCGATTTCGCGCTGCCCGGCTCGGCAACGAGCACCACCCATAGCGAGCCTGGCTGCACGAAGTCTGTGTTGCGCTCTTTCACCTGGATCTGCAGCGACGAACCGACCGCACTGCCGACTGCCGCAATTGCCGCCGCTGCCGTGAAGGCCAGGGACGCGCCTTTCCGCCGCGCCTCGCTCCGGGCGAAGCGCTCGATGACGGCTGGAAGGCAACCGGCCGGCGGCTCCGATATCTGCAGCGGGTGGTCATGGCCAAAGATGTCGTGGGGTTCGACCCAATCGCCGGTGTCCTCGACAGGGACCGTAGGGGCGGCGGTTGCGAGCGTAGTCTCCGCGCTGGTCGTCGTATCCGGCTCGCTGCTCTCGTCGTCGAGCACGTCGAAATGATCCGTTTCATCAGCAGGCGCGGCGCGCACCCACGCGCGAACAACTTCCCGCGCTGTCAGCTTGTCGTCGGGATCTTCGCCCGGTTTGACAGAATGGTCCCAGACCCAAAGCAAAGAGCTATAGTCGTTGACGTCAAAACCTTCCGCACGCCTCAGATGAGAGGCCAGCGCGAAGCGGCGGCCCGATGCGGTCTGGTCGGGGCCATTGTGTTCGCCCGTCTCCCATAGTTGTGCGAGATTGTCTCTGGCCTGCAGCAGCGTTTCGAACCGACCGCGCAAATCGGCGCCGAGTTCCTGGTAGTTGGCCGCCATCTGCGTCGAGGCGTGATGCAGTTCCGTAAAGGCAGCGGCCAGTTCACCGTCTTTTTCGGGCCGCTTCTGAAGGCTGACGCGCGGCTCGTACCAGTTCGCCATCTCTGCCAGGGTGTAGCGTGCACCTGACACCCCTATGAGCGAAGACGTGTTTGGCACACGCCCCTTGGCGACTTTAGCGGCGGTCGGGATGTTGAGCGTGCCAGGCAATCGGAGGAGGCGATCAATATTCTGCGTGGGATCTCCGCCGAGCTCGCTAGCGATGCCCGCGCTCTGCGCCTCTGCGGCGTCTTGGTACTGTCGCGCCGACAGTTTCTCCTTGAGCATCCACAGCAGCTGAATTCCCGAACCGCTGTCGATCGCGAACGATGGCGGTGTTTGTCCGTCGATCAGGCTCGACGCGAGCTTTAAGAGCCGTTCGCGTTCGGCAGACAACTCTTCCCCGTGGCGCGGATCGGCGTCAGCGTACACGCAGCGGATGGTGCCGATGTTTGCCTTTCCCAATTTGGTGTCAGGCGCGCCCTCAACGGGTTCATTTGCGGAGAAATATAGGTTCAATCTCCCCTCGCGCTCCCTCACCCACTCTGACATCGCTTCCCATGC
Organism: Allorhizobium sp. nf9_anc; assembly: GCF_056323085.1. Lineage (NCBI taxonomy): Bacteria > Pseudomonadati > Pseudomonadota > Alphaproteobacteria > Hyphomicrobiales > Rhizobiaceae > Allorhizobium > Allorhizobium sp. nf9_anc. The sequence goes on from NZ_CM150481.1 coordinate 4,015,984, forward strand.
GCCGGGCCTGAAGGTCTTCCCTTTCACTTCGCCAGTGGTCGGGCAGATCGTGACAAGGTTATGGCGCCCATCGCTGTCGAGCCTGTGCAGAAACTGGATGCCCGGATGCAGCACCGGCTTGGGCGGGACGACCTGGAAAAACTCCCGCATCGCTTCCGCTGCGGCGGCCAAATGCGGATCAAGGGCCTTCCGCGGTTGATCGATTGGCCGGGCAGCATTGGCAACGGCAGGAGCGGCGGGGCGCCTCAGGTCTGAGGCAGGCGGAACAGCGGGTACGCGGTTGAAGCGCTGTGCCGGCGGAACGAATTTGTGGTTCGGGGCGGGTGCATCCATGGGTGTCTCTCTATTGCCGTGGGCAGCGTCTCGACGTACAATCGAAGCTGCATCTGCGAGTTGTCCGCTCGCGTCTCTCTGAGGCCGTCCCGTCTGCTCGGGGCGGCCTTTTCAATTCATCAGGTGTTGTCGACCACGAGGCGCGGCCACCCACCGATGGTGGTGCTGTCGAGCACGCGGGCGCCGTTTCTCATTGGCTCAAGACCGCTGGAGACCACGTGCAAACAGGGCCTGGGCTTACGCACGACCTTTCGAGAGCGGCGGAGCAGCGCGAGAAGGCTGGCAGTGGTGACCGCCTGTTCTCCGTCGATCTCGTCAGGGACCAGAGGGCCGAACCTGCGGTATCTGCGGACCCAGGATGCGCTTCGCTCTGCAAATGCTGCTGCAGCCGTGACCGTCATCGATCTCGGAAGGTTTTGAATGTCTGCTGTGTTCATCGGTCTAACTCCCGTTGAGCGGCCCAGAGGCACAGCATCAGCGATCGGGTCGCGCGAAAATAGCGGCCCTCTGTGTGAGGATTTCTCATCATTGGCGGCCTCGCGCGGCAGCTTGGTTCAGCTTCTTGAGTTTGCCTTTGAGATGACGGGCCTGCTGAAGAAGAAGGATGCTGCATGTCTGCCGCAGGCGATCGACGGGCGGCATCGGCGCTTCTGCCTCGGCTGCCGTCAGCCAGTCGAAGATCAAGCCTTTGCGGTGTAGGTGACGCACGAAGTAGCGATCCACGGGCTCTGGCGACCTCGCTGCCTTGACCTTCTTCCACACGGTACCGGTTGCCGCTTCTTCCCAACCGAGCGAACGCAACGCTGCATCCAGGCGAGTGAAGGTCGGATCGGCCGGTGTAACTTCGAACAGCCATTGATTGTCGCCGGCGAAGCGTCGGCAAGCGTTCCGGATGTTGTCCATCTGGATGGTCGCGAAATTCGCGTTATTGCGCGGCAAGCCGTCATTGAGGCAGTCCGCCGTCTCTGCCAGGCTCCCGGTTTCCGCCGCAATGGTGCCAACCACACATTCAACTGCGGTGCTGCGCGCCGGGTGCCATTCGCCGTCGCGCTGCCACACGCGGCGAGGCTTGCTGTTTCGCATTGCCTCACGGTGGGCCTCGAGGTCGAGAGTTCCTTTCGCGAAGAGGGACGTCAGAAGCTTGGCGTCCGGGTGCTCAAGGGCGCCCGGCGCGATATGCGTAAGGCACGATCGAACCAACAGTTCGGCGCCGCTCCATACGCTTTCAACCTGTGCGCTGAGATACATCTCTTCGGACGCGGTAAGGGGCCGGCTGTCTTCGGGTGTCGGAAGTGTACGGATGAAATAGGGCAGTTTCGCCCTGACGGCCTGCCGCTCTTCTCGAAGCCAACATGCGAACGCGAGCCGGGAGCGTTCATGGGGTGATGTCAGACGGGCTTGGATTGCTGTGCTCATCAGCCGAAGATCCCCGATGGGGAACGAGCGGCCAGGCCCATCCAGTTGCGGACATCCTCGGCTCTGTACCGGGGCCGGCCCTCGACACGAGTGATCTTCGGTCCTCGGCCTTTCGCTGCCCATATTTGCAGGGTGATCTGGGCGTAGCCTGACAAAGCGGCAAGCTGTCTGCGATTGAGCAAAGCATCTGCCGGCAGCTTCTGCAGGTCAGGTGCATCTTGGCGATGGACGCGGGGGTGCGGTGAGTTGCGACGCATTGCGGGCCTCTTCCAAAGTCGTTTGGCTGATGGGAAGGGGCGTCCAAGAACACAAAGACCTGATAGACCAGCAAGCAATTGCCCCACCGATATGGATACCGGAGAGATATGGCTGCGTCAATGGAGAGAATCTAAAATATATATATATATATATATATATATAAGTCAGTAAGTTAGGTGACATACAAGTGACATAACAGCCCCTGAAGCTCAGCCGAAAATGCCTTGATCTTCGGCACGTTTAGCCTCTGCAGTCGCGACCGTTTTCGCCACGTGGGCCGACCACAAAATAAATGCCTCGTGGACCTTCTCCGAGCCTTCTCGGCGATCGTAGATCTCGATCAAGTGCTCCCGGGCATGCCCCAAGGCGAGCTCTGCGGTTTCCGTGTCGACGCCGAGGCGAGACAGAGCTGTGCGAAAGGTACGGCGCAAATCGTGGAACGTGAACTGAACCCCGCTCGCCTTTACCAGAGCGGCGGTCATCTTGTTCCAGCCGCTCATCGGCCCGCCTGTGCGTGTCGATGGAAAGAACAGGTCGGTGTCCGCTTGATTGGGGCATAGAGCGAGCAGCCGGTCGAGTTCGTCTGTGATCGTGACTTTGTGCCCTCTTCCCTGCTTCACGAACGCTGCGGGGAAGTCGATGACCGGCCTCTTTGGATCGCTGCGGTCGGCCATGCCTCGGGTCACCCCAGCACCCTCGCCGCGGCGGCAGCCCGTCAGGATCAGGAAACGCACGAACCGGCCGAACACTGTGTCGGGTGAAGCGGACAGCCAGACTGCTGCGAGTTCAGTATCTGACAGGGCTCGGCCATGCTCCTGCTTCGCTAGGCGGTCAGCCCGGGTCGCTCGCTGGCGTCTGAAGCCATAGAGAGGGTTTGCGTCGATGACCTTCGCCTTCGTCATGCAGAAGGCAAGAAAGGCGCGGCAGCGAGAGCGAAACTCCTCGGCGGCACCGCCCAGCCCTTTCCGCTCAAGGCTTTCAATCACGGAGGCGTAGTCGGCACCCTTGAGCTCGGCGATATCGCGGTCGGCGTACTTCTTGAGCTCCCGACGCAGCAGGTTCATCACCATCCCCTTGGCGACATAGTTCCGACGCTCCAGGTCTTCCTCATAGCGATCGAGAAGGTCGATCACCCTCGACTTTGCTTTGCGCTTCTCTTCCGCGCGGTCTTTCGCAGGATCGCCGCCGGCAGCAACTTTCCCCAGCATGGCAAAGGCGATCTTCCGGGCCTCGGCGGCGGTCTTGATCGTTTCCGGGGATCCGATCTTCACGCGCTTCATGTTCGCCGATCGCCCCTGGCCGGCAGGTCGATAGGCAATGATGTAGGACTTCGTCTCGCCTCTCAGGCGCAGGCCAAAGCCGGACACTTCAGTGTCCCACACCATATGCTCCGCTTTACCCTCAGGAAGCTCTGCGCGGGAGACGACAGTGTCGGTCAGCTTGACTTTGGAAAGCATATCTTGAACCTTGGGCAGCACAGGGGCAGCACCGGTTTGATATGGTGCTGCCTATGATCATATATGCCAATAAGGCGATAATGGCCTGAAAATCAAGGGGAGCAAGACGTCGATGTATGAGGAGAAATATTTAGAAATGAAGAGCCACAACCTTGCCAAGGTTGGGGTCGAGCGTTCGAATCGCTTCACCCGCTCCATTTTCTCCTCCGAGAATGGTAACTTTGTCACGATCCAAGCCAATGCGGCCTGATCGTTTTCAGTATGCGACCGACTGCAGGACATCCTGCAGCCGACCGCTTTTCTGACATCATGCCCTTGAGAACACGTAGTCCGTTTCCTGACGCAGCACTTCGCCGGGGCGCAGGACTGCGTTCGGGAAGTTCGGATGATTGATCGCATCCGGCCAGACCTGTGTTTCCATACAGAAACCGGCAAGGGCGCCGTAGCGGCGGCCTTCGAGGCCGGGGACGGCGGGTGACACCTTGCCGCCGGCATAGAACTGTACGCCCGGCTCCGTCGTCAGGATCTCCATGGTCACGCCCGAATTGACGCTGCGGGCGAGCGCCACGCTGCGTTTGGCGACGCGGCTGCTGGAGAAGCAGAAATTGTGGTCGTAGCCCAGTTGCTCCCCATCCACCTCAAGGCGAATCGGTCGCATTTCGCGGAAATCGAAGGCCGTGTTCTCGACAGGGCGGATTTCGCCTGTTGGAATCAGCCTCTCGTCGACAGGGGTGTAGTGATCGGCGGCGATCATCAGGTCATGGCCGAGAATGTCGGGTCGGCCATCGAGATTGAAATAGGCGTGGTGGCAGACATTGGCGATCGTCGGCTTGTCGGTCACGGTTTCATAGAGCGCAGAGAAAGTGCCACCGGCTTTCAGCGCAAAGGTCGCGCGTGTCCGCGTTGTGCCGGGATAGCCGGCGCGGCCATCCGGATCGGTAACCTCCATCACGACGAAATCTGACCCGTGTTCCAGGATCGTCCAGTTCTGGCGTCCCATACCGTCCGAGCCGCCATGCAGATGGCTGACGCCTTTTTCGTTGAGCTCCAGCTGGTAGGCAGTGCCATCCAGCGTGAACCGGCCGCCACCGATGCGGTTGGCGCAGCGACCGGGGGTCGCGCCGAAATAGGGCGAATGATCGAGATAGCCGGCGAGGTCCTCGAAACCGAGTACCAGCGGTGCATCGTGGCCGTCGAGGCGCAGGTCCTGCAAGACCGCACCGAAGGTGATGATCGAGGCTTCAAGACCGCCTCCCTTCAGGGTGACCTTCTCGACCGCTTCTCCCGTCGGCATCACGCCAAACACTGTCTTCGTCATCTTGTCGCTTCCTCGCCTATTCTCATCAAAGTCTTTTATCTCGCCGTCACCGCGCCAGTTCACGTGCGGCGGCCTCTAGGCCACCGAGCGTCAGGGGATACATGCGGTCGCCGATCAACCGGCGAATCAGGCCGACGGACATCGTATAGTCCCAGTTCGCCTCCGAAAGGGGATTGATCCAGAGGTGGCGCCGGAAATGGTCGGTCAGTCGGGTGAGCCAGGCCGCACCGCTTTCGGTGTTCCAGTGCTCCACCGAGCCGCCGGGATGCGTGATCTCGTAGGGGCTCATCGCGGCATCGCCGACGAAGATCAGGCGGTAGTCCGAGCCGAAAGTCCTGATGACGTCTGATGTCGCAATGGTGTCGGCATGGCGGCGCTGGTTGTCCTTCCAGACGCGCTCATAGGGGCAATTGTGGAAGTAGAAATATTCCATGTGCCGGAATTCGGAGCGTGCTGCCGAGAACAGCTCCTCGACCTCGCGCACATGGTCATCCATCGAGCCGCCGATGTCGAAGAACATCAGGAGCTTCACCGCATTGCGCCGCTCGGGTTGGGTCTTCACGTCGAGATAGCCGTGTTCTGCTGTCGACCGGATCGTGCCGGAGAGATCGAGCTCTTCCGTCGCACCTTCGCGAACAAAGCGGCGCAGCCTGCGTAAGGCCACCTTGATGTTGCGGGTGCCGAGTTCGACGCGGTCATCGAGATTGCGGAATTCTCTGCTGTCCCAGACTTTTACCGCGCGCCGGTGCCGGCTTTCGTCCTGGCCGATGCGCACGCCTTCGGGATTGTAGCCATAGGCGCCGAAGGGAGAGGTACCGGCCGTGCCGATCCACTTGTTGCCGCCCTGGTGGCGCTCCTTCTGCTCGGCGAGGCGCTCCTTGAGCGTCTCCATCAGTTTGTCGAAACCGCCGAGCGCTTCGATCAGCGCCTTGTCTTCATCCGAGAGATGCTTTTCCGCGAGCTTGCGCAGCCAGTCATCGGGAATGGCTCGCGCATCGACGCCGTCTGCCGCGCCCTCGCTCAGGATACCGCCGAAAGTCTCCGAAAAGACCCGGTCGAAGCGGTCAATGAAGCGCTCGTCCTTCACCAGCGTGGTACGGGCGAGGTAGTAGAAGCCCTCCGGGTCGAAGTCGACCAGACCTGCCTGCAGGCCTTCCAGCAAGGCGAGATATTCCCGCAGCGTGACGGGAACCTTCTCTTGTTTCAGACGCAGGAAAAACGGCAGGAACATCGATCTGGAAAAGCTCGGTTTACAGGCGCGCGCATCCTGTCACAGAGGACGCAGACTGTCCCGACAAAATCCGCTCCGGTCTCCAAGCCGTCAGCGCGGGGCCTTGCCGATCTCGTTCAGGTCGTAAGGCGTCATCTGATAGATTTCGTTGATCCAGTTACCGAACAGGAGATGCGCGTGACCGCGCCAGCGGTTGAGCGGGGCGAGCGTGTCGTCGTTGTGCGGGAAGTAGTTGTGCGGCAGCTTGATCGGGATGCCGGCTGACTTGTCGCGGAAATACTCGTCGCCCAGCGAGGTCGAATCATACTCCACGTGATTGAACATGTAGAGGCGATTGGCCTGCTTCTCCTGCACCAGGCAAACCCCCATCTCGTCGGATTCGAGCAGGATTTCGAGGTTCGGAACCTTCTCGATGTCGTCACGGCGGACTTCCGTCCAGCGCGAGACGGGTACCTGGAAGTCGTCGGAGAAACCGTTGAGATAGACCGATGACGGCGCGAGGTTGCGGTGGCGATAAACGCCAAAGGCCTTTTCCTTCAGGGGATGCTTCGGCACCTTGTGGAAGTGGTAGATCGCAGCCATGCCGCCCCAGCAGACATTCATCGTCGAATGCACGTTGGTCTCGGTCCAATCAAGGATCTCTTTCAGCTCCGGCCAGTAGGTGACTTCCTCGAAGGGCAGCGTCTCGACAGGCGCGCCGGTGATGATGAAGCCGTCAAACTTGCGGTCCTTCACCTCGTCCCAGGTCTGGTAGAAGGAGAGGAGATGCTCTTCGGGGGTGTTCTTGGCCTTGTGGCCGCCGACACGGACCAGCGTCAGCTCGACCTGCAGCGGCGAAGCGCCGATCAGGCGGGCGAACTGGACCTCTGTCTTGATCTTGTTCGGCATGAGGTTGAGCAGGCCGATCTGCAGCGGGCGAATGTCCTGGCGGATAGCCATGGTTTCGGTCATCACCCGCACGCCCTCATGCACGAGGGTTTCAAAGGCGGGCAGCGTATCGGGGATCCTGATCGGCATCTTACTCTCGACTTTCCTTGTCACGGCGGTTCGAGGACCGCGGAAACAAAAACACCGGCAGCTTTTATATCGCTACCGGTCCTCGGAAAGTCTTCGAACTCGCCTCGGCCCTTTAGCGACTTATTTTACGTGGCTGCAAGCCGGCCGGCCAAATCACCACGGAACACGAGGCCTTTTACGCCTGTCAGGGGCGCGAATCAATGGGCAAGGCGATGGAGGCCTTTGCCCCTAATACGCATCACGTCAGCCCCTCATCCGCCCTTCGGGCACCTTCTCCCCGCAAGCGGGGAGAAGGCCAGGACGGCCACCGCTTGCGCCCCCTCTCCCCGCCTGCGGGGAGAGGGTAGGGTGAGGGGCAAGGCAACAAACTCGGCGAATCCGCCTAAAAAAGGGGGATGAGTTTGAGAAAATCGTGAGCAAAATCAAACCTCGGCATGTTTTTTCATCCCCCACCATTTCCACCCTTTTACACTCACCCCCGTCCCGCCCTCGGATACACCTGACGATGCGATGTCAGGCGAGGCGGGGCCGGCGCCGGGATGGAAGGTTGTCGCAGACCTGAAAACCCGGCCCGCTGCAACGGTCTCCCTCCGGACGAAGGGGTGGAAGTGATGGCGGACGGTCGGATGCCCGACGCCTGAAACCCCTGATCGGAAGGACGTGCCTCAGAGGCACACAGACAAGGCGCCAGCGCTGTCGCGAACACCCAGACAGCGGGGCGAAACAAACGGCGGGGATGAGCGCCGGGCCGCAAATGGCCAGACGATCATCCCCCGGGCGAGGGTCCCGGTCGGATTGGTGCACCATCCGGCGGGAACCTCCCGGGCCACCGGCCAGGCTGAAGCGTCATCATGTGACGCCGCAGCCGGACCCGCGCCCGGTCATTCCTCGGTCATCCTCGGGCCTGACCCGAGGACCAAGGACCGTCGCCGCCTTGCCAGAGAGACGCATGCAGCGGGAATAGACGCCGAACGGGGCGCCGGAAGGAGCCACAAAAACTACTTAGACAGGTTGCTTCTGGCGCCTCGTCCGAGACAAGCATGACCCCACCCGGAGGACGACGAGTCCGACCGGTGGCGAAGCTTGGGGTTTTTGACAAATTGGTTTTTCCCTCTCCCCCTTGTGGGAGAGGTTACAAAATCGAGGGCTTAGCCCGATCAGGGCTAAACCTCAGATTTTGTTGGTGAGGGGATCGGTGATGGTGGCATAGGATAACGGACCCCCTCACTTGCGATTTCTGATGTTTAGGCGGCTTACGCTCGCCTAATTCATCGAAATCGCTTTCTCCCCCACCAAGGGGGAGATGGACCTCACGAGCAAATCACTGCTCGCCGAGCTTCATCGACGGATCGTAATCCTTGCCATGCACCGTCTTCACGACGGCCTGGCCGCAATACAGTCTGTTCTCTGCTGCATTGAATGTGTGGCTCGGCGATCCGTGCAGCTCCCAGCCCTTGTTCAGCGCGTCGGTGACGCGGTGGCAGAAGCTGGAATCATCCGGTCCGGTGAGAAAACGATAGACTTTCATGGCTTGTCCTTTCTGGCGGTAATCAGCGCGACCTTGGCGAGAAGACGTGTTGCCTCCTCGGCATGCAGTCGCTCGATCATGCGCCCATCGATGTTGATGACGTTGAGGCCCGCATGGGCCGGGTCGGCAAAGGCGTCGGCCACCAGGCGGGCCTCCGCGATGGCTGCCGTCGAGGGGCCGAAATGGTGGTTTGACGGTTCGATCTGGGCGGGATGGATCAGCATCTTTCCATCAAAGCCCATGGCACGACCTTGAGCGCATTCGGCCGCAAGGGCTTCCATGTCGCGAAAATCGTTCGACACGCTGTCGATGGCATCGAGGCCATAGGCCCGGGCGGCCAACACGATCTGCATCAGATAGGATACGAGATAGGTACGGCCGGGTTCGGCCGGGATGCCGGTGGCCTTGCGCAGGTCGTTCAACCCGACAACGAAGGCATCGAGGCGACTGTCGCTTGTCCGGCCCGAGGAAGCGATGGCGGCCGCGTTCAAGACGCCGCGCGGCGTTTCAATCATGGCCCAGATCCTGAGACCTTCCGCCGCATCGTGCTCGCCCAGCATGTCCGCGACGTCCTGGATCGTGACCGGCTCTTCGACCTTGGGAAGAAGGACTGCGTTGGGCAGCGCTTCCACAACGAGCGCCATGTCCTCGCGAAAATGCTGCGTGCCGGCTGCGTTGATGCGAATGATGCACTCGCGATGACCAAGGTCATTTTTCTGCAGAAAATTCAGAAGCTTGCTGCGCGCATCTGCCTTGCGATCTTCAGCCACGGAGTCTTCCAGATCGAAGATGACGGCATCGCAATCGAGGCTTGCCACCTTCTCCATGGCCCGGTCGTTGATTGCGGGCACAGTCAACACGGAACGGCGGAGCCGGGACGGATGGTGAAAGCGGAAGGAGGAGACTTCAGATGTCATGGCCGAGTTCTGGCAAGCTTTGGCCGGCCATGCAAGATGACAATTGGGTGAAAGGCCCTTGCAATGCGGGAGAATAAGGACCACCTTGGCTGTCGAGAAAGGACACGATCATGCAGAATTTCCGCACCGCCGCCTATGCCATTGCTGGCCTCGCCTTTGTCGGCCTCGCAGCCGCTTTCGCGGTTTCGCTGACGCTCCTGATTGGCGCACTGCTGACCGTGACGCTCGGCGCCCGTATGCTGATGAGCAAGACGAAGCGCGCACCTGTTTACGTCAAGGCGAAGCGTCGCGACGACGTGCGCGTCTGGAACGATGGCAAGGGCACGATCATCGACCTTTGACCGGGCTTTAGCTTGATCGGTCCGCTCACCCTTATCTCGGGTGAGCGTCGGCCAGCGTGGTCGCGCACCGACGCAACTCGCCGCCGCTTCAAGATTCTCCTTCAATTTTGTCCAGTTTTGCTCTATGGGCGGGGCATTACACGCGCATTAGCCAGATCGAAGGCAGACTGATGGACAAGTTCGTAAAGCTTACCGGTGTTGCGGCACCGCTTCCGGTCGTCAATGTCGACACGGACATGATCATTCCGAAGGATTACCTGAAGACCATCAAGCGCACCGGTCTCGGTGCTGGCCTCTTCGCTGAGGCACGCTTCAAGGAAGACGGCTCGGAAAATCCGGATTTCGTCCTCAACAAGCCGGCCTATCGCAACGCGCAGATCCTCGTTGCCGGCGATAACTTTGGTTGCGGCTCTTCGCGCGAGCATGCTCCTTGGGCGCTTCTCGACTTCGGCATCCGCTGCGTGATCTCGACGTCGTTCGCCGACATCTTCTACAACAACTGTTTCAAGAACGGCATCCTGCCGATCGTCGTCAGCCAGGAGAACCTGGACAAGCTGATGGACGATGCCAGCCGCGGTTCGAATGCCGTGCTGACGGTTGACCTGGAATCTCTGGAAATCACCGGCCCCGACGGCGGCAAGATCTCCTTCGAGATCGATGCCTTCAAGCGCCACTGCCTGCTGAACGGTCTCGACGATATCGGCCTGACGCTCGAAAAGGCTTCGAACATCGCGACCTTCGAGCAGTCCAATGCAGCCCAGCGCCCCTGGGCCTGAGACCATCTAACAAGATGAAATGATGAGGCCGGGCTCACGCCCGGCTTTTTCTTTGGCTTCAAAGGAAGCGCGTGCGCCAAGTCTCAAGGGCGGCAAGTGACACGCCGATCCCGCCACAGACCTCGATCAGCGGTGCCTTGAAGCGCGACAGCCTATCCGAATGCACGTCCGCCACGGCCAGGGCTGCACCGCAGGCTGGTTCGACCAGGATCCGCTGCGCATCGGCAAACTTGAGGCAGGCGGCAACGGCCTGCGCATCGGTCACTGTCACGCTTTCGATTGGATGCGTGTCAAGAAGGTCGAATACGTGTTGCGCGATCTGGCGCGCACCCAGCGAATTGGCGATCGAGGTGATCGCCGGAAGCGTCACACGCGCCTTGGCGGCCACGGCGGCGTTCAGCGAGGCAGCCCCTTCCGTCTCGACTGCAATCACGGGCACGTCGCCCAGGCCATTGCGCTTCAGGCCTTCGACGATGCCAGCGAGCAGTCCGCCGCCGCCGACACTGGTGACCACGCAGTCGAATTCGGCCCCAGCCTTCACCACTTCATCGATCAGAGTGGCGTGACCTTCCCAGAGGAGGGGGTGGTCATAGGGGTGCACATAGGCCGCCTTGCGTTCTGTCGCGAGAGCTACGGCATGAGCGTTCGCTTCATCGAAGACCGAACCATGCACCAGAACCTTGGCGCCGGTTGCGGCGATCCGGGTGCGAACCTCGGGCGACGTCGTTTCCGGCACGACGATGGTCACCGGTACTCCCAGGGCTTTGCCGGCGACCGCTGCCGCGATGCCTGCGTTGCCGCCGGACGCGCAGAAGATTTCCTTCGCGCCCTTGGCGACTTCATGCTGGCAGAGCAGGCCCACGCCGCGCAGCTTGAAGCTGCCGGAGGGCTGCAAGGCATCGAGCTTCAGCCAGAGCGGTAGGCCGCTCTCGCTATAGTCGGCTGCGGTGCGCAGAAGCGGGGTTTCAATATGCAGGGGGGAGAGAGGCATGGTGAACTCGAACATGCTGGAGGGATGCTGTCTTTTGGACCTCGCCATCCGACGGGTCAACCTACAAAGCCTCTTCTGCAGTTCCCCGAACCGTACCGTTTCCGGCCTATCTCGCTTGAAAAGGCCCAGCCCCGCGCGTAAGAAACCGCGACTTCTTTTTCGAGTGGAGGGTTTCCATGACGGCTCGCAATCTTCTCCTGCTGCCCGGTGACGGCATCGGCCCCGAGGCCATGGCTGAGGTCCGCAAGATCATCGCCTACATGAACGAGGCGCAGGGCGCCGGCTTCGTGACCGATGAAGGTCTTGTCGGTGGTTCCGCCTATGACGCGCATGGCGCGGCGATTTCGGAAGAAGACATGGCGAAGGCGCTGGCTGCGGACGCCGTACTCTTCGGTGCCGTCGGTGGCCCCAAGTGGGACGACGTACCTTATGACGTGCGCCCGGAAGCTGGCCTTCTGCGCCTGCGCAAGGATCTCGAACTGTTCGCCAACCTGCGTCCGGCGATCTGCTACCCGGCGCTCGCCAATGCGTCGTCGCTGAAGCCTGAGCTGGTCGAAGGTCTCGACATCCTCATCGTTCGCGAACTGACCGGCGGCGTCTATTTCGGCGAGCCGAAGACGATCACCGATCTCGGCAATGGCCAGAAGCGCGCTGTCGATACGCAGGTTTACGATACCTACGAAATCGAGCGCATCTCCGCCGTCGCTTTCGAACTGGCCCGCACCCGCAACAACCGCGTCTGCTCGATGGAAAAGCGCAACGTAATGAAGTCAGGCGTGTTGTGGAACCAGGTCGTGACGGCAACGCACAAGGAGAAGTTCTCCGACGTCAAGCTCGACCACATGCTGGCCGATGCCGGTGGCATGCAGCTCGTCCGCGCGCCCAAGCAGTTCGACGTCATCGTGACCGACAACCTGTTCGGCGACATGCTCTCCGACGTTGCCGCCATGCTGACCGGTTCGCTCGGCATGCTGCCCTCCGCCTCGCTCGGTGCGCCCGACGGCAAGACGGGCAAGCGCAAGGCACTTTACGAGCCTGTCCACGGTTCGGCGCCTGACATCGCGGGCCAGGGCATCGCCAACCCGATCGCCATGATTGCCTCCTTCGCCATGTGCCTGCGCTACTCCTTCAACATGGTGGCGGAAGCCGACCGTCTGGAGAAGGCGATCGCCAACGTGCTCGATCAGGGCGTTCGCACCGGCGACATCATGGCTGACGGTTGCCGCCAGGTCGGCACCGTCGAGATGGGTGATGCCATCCTTGCGGAGTTCAAGGCGCTTTCCGCCTAAGCCAGGTCTTTCAGCTTCAATTTGACGGCGCGGGGCAACCCGCGCCGTTTTGCGTTTCCAGGTCTTTGCAGCGCTCAATCGGCTCCGATTCTCACTTCCGCGTGATCACCCCTCCTCGACAGAAGGTCGCACCCCGACCGGCAATCCGATGTCGCATGGGGCGCGTAATACTGGTCAGACAAGCAGATGAGAGCGACGCAACCACCACCGCGCCCGGCATTCGTTGGAACCTGACCGACGTTCACTCGTTCAGGAGACAATGCCGGCAAGAGGGCCTGCAAGAGGCCTGCGGTCCAAGAGACCATGGAGATGTCCGATGAAAGCCACATCCGCTGACAGACACATCATCAAGTATGCCATGTCGCAGCCCTATCTGGAGCGTGAGGAAGAACTCGATCTCGCGATCCGCTGGAAGGAGCATGACGACCAGGGCGCCCGCAATCGCATTGCCCAGGCCCATATGCGTCTGGTCATCGCTATGGCCTCGAAGTTCCGCGGCTTCGGTCTGCCGCTCAACGATCTGATCCAGGAAGGCTATATCGGCCTTCTTGAAGCGGCCGCTCGTTTCGACCCCGGCCGGGAAGTCCGCTTCTCGACCTATGCCGGCTGGTGGATCCGCGCTTCCATGCAGGATTACATCCTGCGCAACTGGTCGATCGTCCGCGGCGGTACGAGCTCCAGCCAGAAGGCACTGTTCTTCAACCTGCGCCGCCTGCGCGCGAAGCTCGCCCAGGGTGACAACCGTCTCTCAGATCAGGCGATCCATCAGGAAATCGCCACGGCCCTCGGTGTGAGCCTCTCGGACGTGCAGTCGATGGACGCACGCCTTTCCGGCAATGACGCGTCTCTGCAGACGCCTGTCGCCGGCCGCAATGGGGAAGGCACGGAGCAGCTGGAAATGCTGGAAAGCAAGGAAGCTCTCCCCGATGAGCAGGTCACATCGATCATCGACGGCGAACGCTGGAACGGATGGTTGAGGGATGCCATGAACCGCCTCAACGAGCGCGAAAGCCGGATCATCAAGGCGAGGCGCCTGACCGAAGACGGTGCTACGCTGGAAGAACTCGGTGCCGAACTCGGCATTTCCAAGGAACGAGTTCGCCAGATCGAGACGCGGGCCCTGGAAAAGCTGAAGGTCGCCCTCACTGACAAGGCGCCGACTTCAGCACGGCTGGAAATGGCTTATTGATATCCAAATGAGCAAACAAAAAAGCCGGCCTTCGTGCCGGCTTTTTTTGTTGGGCGGCGCTAAGCCAATCACTCGGAGATGATCTTCACCCGCATGCCCTGGCTGACCGTTGAGGTCGGCCCGAGCGCATTGATCAGGCGGAAGAGTTCCAGCTTCCGGTCAGTGCCCATCATCCGCGCGGACAAGGTGCCGATGCTGTCATTCGCCGCGACAGTTACGACGCGAACGCGCAGTGGCTTCAGAGATGCCGCTTCCTGCGAGGTGATGCGACGGAAGGATGCACGCAGCTGGGCAGCGGTCGTCTCCAGAGCCGGGCTGCCTTTCGGCACGGCGGTCAGGAAGCGGAAGATCTGTGGGCCGATCCGAATAACCGTGATGTCGAAGTCCCAGCGGTCGGCAGAGGCCCGGGCTGTTGCGGCTTCGAGACCGTTAACGGTGATCGTACGGATCGTGTCGGGCAGCAGGCCGGTTACCCATCCGCTCGAAATGTAATTTGGCAGGCTGATCTTCTGGCTGTCCGCCACGCCGTCAAACCGGATCGCAACATCACCCGGGCCGGTGGCCAGGACCGCTTCGACCTTGTTGTCGATCTGGAACCCGACCGGCACATCGAAACGGATACCGAGCTGCCCGTGTAGGAAGGTCTGGCCTCGCACGAAACCTTCCTGAGGGCTGTCGCCGTAGAGCAGGCCGTCGATGCCGTTCAGGTAATAGTCGCGCCCGGTTTCGCCATGGGTGCCTTCCGGACCGAAGGCGCGGGCGTGGCGCTTGGCCAGCTCGACGCGCTGGGGAGCGTTGGGGTGGCTCGACAGGAAGTCAAGGCTCTGGTCGGCATCGGGGTCGACGGAGGTGAACTGGCTGTAGCGCGCCATGGAATCGAGGAAACGGGCCGCGGCATAGGGATCATAGCCGGCTTCGCCGAGCGTGCGCACCCCGATAACGTCGGCCTGCAGTTCCTGCTGGCGCGAGAATGCGGCGAGGCGCAGCTTGCCACGGGCGAGTGCCTGCTTGCCGGCGAGATCGCTGGACAGCACTTCGGCCACCACGCGGCTGGCAATCACTTCGGCTTCTTCGCGGCGCTGACGCTCAATGCCGTGGTTTGCCGTGACGTGGGCCATTTCGTGGCTGAGAACGGCAGCCACTTCCGAGGCGTCATTCGCCAGAGCCAGGAGGCCGCGCGTCACATAGAGATAGCCGCCGGGCAAGGCGAAGGCGTTGATTGCCGGCGAATTCAAGATGGTGATGCGATAGGACTGGTTCGGGTTTTCCGAGACCGCCGTCAGAGCGCCGGCAATGCGGGCGACGAGGCGCTCGGTCTTGGCGTCGGAATATTCCCCGCCATAGGAGGCGACGATGCGCGGATGCTCGCGGGCGCCCATCTGAGCGCGCGGATCGCCCTTCTGGACTTCGTCGACGATTTGCGGATTGCGTGATGGCGCGACGGACGGCTCATAGGCCTGTTCGAAGAGCGACTGGCAGGAGGAGAGCACCAAGCCCGCTGAGACAAGCACCGCAACGCTCGACGCGAGCCTGAAGGGCCGGCGCCGCCGATACGTTTCGGCAGCCATCGCGCTGTTCCGGCTCAAAAACTGCATCCTGCCCCTTCACCCTGTGCCCAAACGATCGCCGATAGGCAGACCGCCGGGTGCAGCATCCAATTGCCTTCTGCCGGCATCGCTTAGCGCCGATCCGGCAGTCCTTCACATAATGCGAAAACGCCGCATGCTCCAGAAGATAGTCGCGCCATTTGAAATGACCAATGGTCTGACCGTAGGAACTACCATTCCCCACGCGCATGGCAGGCCTGGGCGACCAAATTAAGGCGATTGAGGTGCAAACGGTGGTGTGCCGAGGAAGTTCCCGACCGCTGGCAGGTCCCCCCGAGTCAGGAAAACGTCCTTCTGAGCGTCGATGAGGACATGGCCATCCTCGATGAAAAGCACATGATCGGCCAGGCGATCGACATCGCGCGGATAATGGGTGACGAGAAGAATGGTGGCTCGTGTTTCAGCGTGGAGGTCAACGAGCAGTTCGACCATAGCCGCGCGCAGGCCGGGGTCAAGGGCCGCAAACGGTTCGTCGAGCAAAAGTACGGGCCGATGCCGCACCAGTGCCCGGGCAAAGGCTGCCCTTTGTCGTTCGCCGCCGGAGAGGGAGCCTGGCAGCCGGCTTTCGTACCCATCGAGCCCGACCCGCACGAGGGCGTCAGAAATTGCGTTGCGGTCAGCTGGCGTGAGCCGCATCGCCGGATGGATCCCAAGTCCGATATTGGTGAACAGGTCCAGATGGGAGAACAGATTGTTGTCCTGGAAGACCAGCGAGATGGGGCGCTCTGCAGGGGCGAGTTCGGTGACGTCTCGCCCGTCGATCAGAATTCGTCCGCTGTCCGGTCTCTCGAAACCCGAGATCAGATTGAGCAAGGTCGACTTCCCCGATCCGGACGGGCCAACGACCGCCGTCACCTGCCCTTCGTTGATACCGCAGTCGAAATGGAACTTCCGGCTGCCGAGCGTGAGATGGACATCGGCGAGACGGATGTTGGTCGAGGGGTCATCGCGCATCGGGTGTCTCCCGCTCATTTGCATGTTTTCCTCTGCCGGGCGCCCCGATCATGGCCAGTACCAGGCAAATGGCGCCGAGCAGAAGGGCCAGCCCATCGGCATCGGTGCTGCGATAGCTGCCCATCCTGGAATAGATGAGGGCGGGCAGCGTGGTGATGTTTTCCGAACCGAAGAGTGCCACCGCACCCAGGTCACCGAGGGACAGGGCCATGGCGAAGGCGAGCGCGGTCATAAGCGGGCGCTTCAGCACCGGCCAATCGACGCGGCGCAGCCGTTGTGCAACGGAGAGCCCGAGGCTTTCGGCTAGTCGTCCCGTGCAGGCCCTGTGTTCCCTGTAGGCGGGTTCCAGCACCCGCACCGCAAACGGAAGCGCCATCAGCGCATTGATCCCGGTCACGACGAAGGGTGCGAAGCTCGCTATCTCGCCTCTTGGCCTCAAGGCCAGGAACCATCCGGTGGCCAGCACGCTGGTCGGAACGAGCAGTACCAGTGAGGAGACCGATGCGAGGGTTATGGACAAAAGCCGGTTGCCGGGATGAGCAATCCGCGCAGCCGTGATCTCGGCACGCGCGGCGACTGTGCCATAGGCAAGCAGGGTGGCGATCAACCCGGCCGCCAGAGCCACGCAGAGGCTGGTGCGTGCTGCTTGCTGGAAGGCGTCCTGGGAGAGAAGCCGAAGGAGATCGGCCTGGAGGCCTGAGACGATCACCTGGCCGAGCGGCAGGATCAGAAACATGGTGACCAGCAGGAGCAGGATGCCATCGGCTGCCCGGATCAACGGACGTCGCCCGTCGAAGCGCGTAAACGCGCGGCCGGTCGTGACGCCCGTGTCGGAGGCCGCGGGCAGAAGGCTCAGTCCGAGGAGGATTGCACCCGTAACCGTGATCTGAAGCAGTGCCAGAGACACGGCGCGCTCCGGATCGAAGTCGAAACGCAGCGCCTGGTAGATGGCGACCTCGATCGTGGTCGCAGCCGGGCCGCCGCCGAAAATCAGGACGAGGGTGAAACTCGTGACGCAGAGCATGAAGATCAGGCCTGCCGCGCCGGGGATGACCCGCGCCAGCACGGGCCATTCGATGAAGCGGAAGGTGGACAGCGGCGAGAAGCCGAGGCTCGCCGACATGCGCCAGTATTCCGCCGGCACGCGCTCGAGAGCCGACAGCATCAGGCGCGTGGCAAGCGGCAGGTTGAAGAAGACATGGGCAATGAGGATGCCGGTCAGCCCGTAGATGGAGATCGGCTGGGAGAGCCCGAGGCCGGTCAGGACATCGTTGATGATGCCGCTCCGGCCAAAGATGCCGATCAACCCCAGCGCGCCGATGAGAACGGGGAGGCCCATCGGGACTGCCATCAGGCGAATCAGCCAGATACGACCCGGAAAATCGGGCTGCCGGGCGAGGGCGCTGGCGACGGGCAGGGCAATGCCGACCGAGAGAAGCGTCGACAGGAAAGCCTGCCATAGCGTGAAAGACAGCACCGAGCGGACGACGGGGTCGGCGAAGGCCTGGAGAAGGCCGCCGGACAGTCGCCCTGCGAGCAGGGCTGCGAGTGCGATACCGATGAAGCCCAGGACGACCACAAGAACGAAAAGGCCGCCCGCGAGCGCGGGCAGCCTCCGTCGTTTCGACTGGTGAAGCGGGCGTAACATCCGGTGCTACTTCAGCGTCATGGCCTTGAGCCACTCGTCGATCCACGCCTGACGGTTGGTGGCGACTTCAGCCGGGCTCATCAGGAAGGTGGTCTTGGGTTCAACGAGCTTGCCGAAAGCCTCCGGCAGGGGCTCGGTGGTCGCGGCGACCGGCATCATCCAGTTGTTGGTGGGGATCGTGTCCTGGAAGCCGGGCTGGAGCATAAAGGCGAGGAACTGGCGGGCGAGCTCCTTTTCCGGCGCGTTCTTGAGAAGACCGGCCACTTCGATCTGGATGTAATGGCCTTCGGAGAATTCCGCCGCCTGGTAGCGGTCGGTCTCTTCGGCGACCATGTGATAGGCCGGCGAGGTGGTGTAGGAGAGCACCATCGGCGCCTCACCCTTGGTGAACAGGCCATAGGCTTCCGACCAGCCCGGCGTGACGGTCAGGACGCGGTCCTTGAGCTTGGCCCAGGCTTCCGGCGCCTTGTCGCCATAGACCGACTTCACCCAGAGCAGGAGGCCAAGGCCCGGAGTCGAGGTGCGCGGATCCTGGATGACGATCTTCTGGGACGGGTCGCCTTCGACCAGTTCTTTCAGGCTCGTCGGCGGTGTCTTGATCGTTTCGGTGTCGTAGATCACGGCGAAATGGCCGTAGTCATAGGGCAGGAAGACGTCGTCGCTGAAGCCGCCGGGTACTTTCACGGCGGACGCATCGACGCCGTTTGCTTCGAACAGGCCGGTCTGCTTGGCTTCCTCGACGAGATTGGTGTCGAGGCCGAGCACGACATCGGCCTTCGAGGTTTCGCCTTCGAGCTTGAGGCGGGTGAGGAGTGCAACGCCATCGGCGACACCGACGAATTCGACCGTGCAGGCGCAGGTCTTCTCGAAGGCTTCCTTCACCTTGGGGCCTGGGCCCCATTCGGAAACAAAGCTCTCATAGGTGTAGACGGTGAGTGTCTTGTCGGCAGCGGCTGCCGGCAGGGCAAGCCCGGTGGACAGGATGGCTGCGGCAAGGCCGGAGCGCAGGAATACGGGTAGATTTGACGGCATGACGCCCTCCTCCAAAAAACAATTGATGTCGGGATAGGGCGCTTTGCGAACGACGCGTCTAATCCCTCCGCCGGTCTTAACCGGATCAGGTTCCGCGGGTTGGCATCACTGCCTCTCAGCATTCCGGTCCCGGAGGATCGGAAGGCACCCCGTTAGAGCACGGTTGAGATAGCGCGCCGGCTGCTCTTGCGCAAGGTGCGGACAATCGGCCGCGGCGCGGTTGCTGTCAGGAAATCGTCAAGTGCGCCATGGTAGGAGGGCTGACACAGTCAAATGGCCAGGTGCTGATGGCGAATTCGAAATCGAGCGGTGGAATGGCGTTGGAGAGTTTTGTTGCCGATGTCGAAGGCAGTCTGTGGCGCCAGCTCAGGATGGCTTCTGACAGTTTCTGGAAGTCTTCAGTCCGCAACCGGATCCTCGCCTTCACGTCCGCTCTTGTCGTGGTCATCCTCGCGACCGCCTATGGAACGGTGGCGCTGAACCAGTGGAATGCTCCGTTCTACAATGCGCTGGAGAGGCGAGACCTCACCGCCTTCCTGCTTGAACTGCGCAATTTCGCGATGATCGCGGGCGTTCTTCTCGTGCTCAACGTCATCCAGGCCTGGCTCAACCAAATGACGGCGCTCTACATGCGTGAAGGCCTGTCACGCGACGTTGTGGATCAGTGGCTGAACGGGGCGCGAGCTTACCGGCTGTCGATCTCAAGCCCGCTCGGCATCAATCCCGATCAGCGCCTGCATGAGGATGCCCGCAAGCTTGCGGAGATGACCACGTCGCTCTCGATTGGCCTGTTCAACGCCACGATCCTCCTGGTGAGCTTCATCGGCGTTCTCTGGAGCCTGTCGAGTGACTTCACGTTTCGCAGCGGGGACACCAGCTTCCAGATCCCGGGCTACATGGTCTGGGGTGCCCTAGTTTATGCGCTTGTCGCCTCGCTGCTCAGTCAACTGGTTGGGCGCAGCCTGTCGAAGCTCAATGCGGAGCGCTATGCCCGAGAGGCGGATCTGCGCTTCTCCCTGATGCGCGCCAATGAAAATCTGGAAGCCATCGCGCTCACGCATGGCGAGGAGACCGAGCGGCGCCATATCCACCAGTCGCTGGATGGTGTGCTGTCTTCGATCCGGCATCTGGCCCTGGCGCTGACCAATCTGACCTGGGTGACCGCCGGTTTCGGCTGGCTTGCGATCATCGTGCCGATCCTGATTGCCTCACCCGCTTATTTCGCCGGGACCATCTCCTTCGGTGGCCTGATGATGGCCGCTGCCGCCTTCACCCAGGTCTATTCTGCTCTGCGTTGGTATGTCGACAATTTCGGCGCCATTGCCGACTGGCGTGCAGCACTGATGCGCGTCACCGTCTTTCGGGCGGCTCTCACCAGCATGAGTGCGATAACGCCTGGGCCTGGCCGGTTGGAGCTGGCGCGCAGCGAGGATGGCATGCTCCGGCTGGAGAACCTGGAAATCTGCGTCCGTGTCCATGGCGACACCTGCGAGAGTGCCCTCCGGTTTCAGGAGCGCAATGTGGTCATCGCGCCCGGTGACCGCGTGATGATCAATGGCGATCAGGGTGTCAGCCGCAAGCTGTTGTTCCACGCCATGGCCGGCCTCTGGCCATATGGTGAAGGCCGGATTGTCTTGCCGGGGGAGACGGATATCGTCTTCGTTCCGCAATCGGGCTACCTGCCCGAGGGCCGCTTGCGCAGCCTGCTCGCCTACCCCCTAGCCTCGGCGCAGTTTACCGACGCCGAGATGACCGCGGCGCTGAGTGCTGTCGGGCTCGCCGAGTTTGCGGGTCGTCTCGATGAGCGGGCGCGTTGGGAGCGGGTGCTCGACAAGGACCAGCAGATGTCCCTGGCATTCGCCAACATTCTCGTGCGTAAGCCGCGCTGCCTGATCTTGCAGGATGTGCTGGAAGGGCTGGAGCCGGAGACCGTGGGCCGGCTGATGCCTCTGCTGGCCGGGATGAGCGAGACGACGCTGGTCTATCTCGGTCGCTCGACGGCCTTTGCCGATGCGACCGGCGCGAGGGCTGTGCACCTCGAGAAGACGGGAGTGACTTCCGCTTAGTGCCGAAGATCGGGTGACCTCAGCCCTCCAGCTCCTCGCGCAGCATTTCAAGCTCCAGCCATTCCTCTTCCATGCGTGTGACATCGGCGCGCAGCTTCTCCATCTCGGCAGCGAGCTTGTTGAAGGTTGCGGGATCCTTGGTGAAGAGTTTGGGATCGGCCATTTTGGCTTCGCGCGCAGCGATTTCCTTCTCGGCCTTTTCCATTTCCTTCGGCAGGTTTTCGAGCGCGAATTTCTGCTTGAAGGAGAGCTTGCCCTTGCTGTTTGCGCTGCCGGCCGGCTTGCCGCCCGACGCTTCCTGCGCCTTGGCCTTCTCGGCCTTTTCAACCCGCTTGCGCTCGTCTTCGACACCCTTGCGCTGGGCGAGCATGTCCGAATAGCCACCGGCATATTCGATCCAGCGACCATCCGGTGCGTCGGGATTGGCAGGGGCGATCGTCGAGGTGACGGTGCGGTCGAGGAAGTCACGGTCGTGGCTGACGAGGATGACGGTCCCGGTATAGCCGGCGACGATTTCCTGCAGCAGGTCGAGCGTCTCGATGTCGAGATCGTTGGTCGGTTCGTCGAGGATCAGGAGGTTCGAGGGCTTGGCCATGATCCGCGCCAGCATCAGGCGCGCGCGTTCGCCGCCCGAGAGGTTGCGGATCGGCGTGCGGGCCTGTTCCGGCTGGAAGAGGAAGTCCTTCATGTAGCCGGTCACATGCTTCTGCTCGCCGTTGACCAGCAGGTTCTCGCCGCGTCCATCGGTCAGGTAATGGGCAAGCGTATCTTCCGGGTTCAGATCCTCGCGCTTCTGGTCCAGCACAGCAATCTCCAGATTGGTGCCGAGCTTCACGACACCCTCGTCCGGTGCGAGCTGGCCCGTCAGCATCTTCAGAAGCGTCGTCTTGCCGGCACCGTTCGGGCCGATCAGACCGATGCAGTCGCCGCGATGGACACGGATCGAGAAGGGGGCGACGATCGAGCGATCGCCGTAGGTCTTGATGATCTTGTCGGCCTCGATGACGAGCTTGCCGCTTTCCTTGCCTTCTGTGGCCGATGCCTGGATGGTGCCCTGCGGGCCCTTGTGGCCGCGGTAATTGGCGCGCAGGGCCTGGAGATTGCCGAGGCGGCGCATGTTGCGCTTGCGGCGGGCGGTCACACCATAACGCAGCCAGTGTTCCTCGCGCTCGATCTGGCGGCCGAGCTTGTGCTGCTCGATCTCCTCTTCTTCGAGCACCTGGTCACGCCATTCCTCGAAATGGGCAAAGCCCCGGTTCAGCCGGCGCGACTGGCCGCGATCGAGCCAGACGGTGGCCGTGGAGATCTTCTCCAGGAAGCGACGGTCGTGGGAGATGAGAACGAGCGCGCTGCGGCTCTTCGACAGCTCGCCTTCGAGCCATTCGATCGTCGGCAGATCAAGATGGTTGGTCGGCTCGTCCAGCATCAGAATGTCGGGCTCGGGCGCCAGTACGCGGGCGAGCGCTGCGCGACGGGCTTCACCACCGGAGAGCCGGGTCGGATCTTCCTGGCCCGTCAGGCCGAGATGCTCCAGCAGATAGGTAACCCGGTAAGGATCGTCGCCAGGTCCGAGGCCGGCCTCGGCATAGGCCTGAACGGTGGAATAGCCATCGAAATCCGGTGCCTGCTCCAGATAGCGGATCGTCGAGGACGGATGGCGGAACACCTCGCCGGACTGTGCTTCGACAATCCCGGCGGCAATCTTCATCAGGGTCGATTTGCCCGAGCCGTTGCGGCCGACGAGGCAGATCCGGTCTCCGGGCTCAACCTGCAGGCCGGCGCCTGCGAGCAAGGGCGTTCCGCCGAAGGAAAGCTGGATGTCATCGAGTTTCAGAATGGGAGGCGCCAAGGCTTCAGGCTCCGGAAAAATCATTGGGACGGGCGAGCAACATGGCCCGGCCACGGGAAAGCGAGACCGAGATCGGCCCCTCTGCGAGGTTGGATATCGTGCGCGACGAGCCGAAGGGCAACCGGAAATCCTGAAGGGGATAGCGGGCATTGCGGATCGTCAGGCCTTCAAGCGTGGTAAAGCCCAGCACGGAGAAAAGCGCGCCCTTGGGCAGTTCGAGCGCAAGCTCGCTCTGCTCGACAAAGGGATAGGCCTCTTCCTCGCCGGAGGTCAGCACCACTTCGTAGCCGTCTTCGACGAGGCCGAGGGCGTTCAGATAGTGCTGCAGCGCATGGTCGGAACGTTCGCCACCCAGGGCGCCTGCGAAAATCAGGCGGGTGGCGCCGCGGGCGATTGCCTCGGCCACCGCGATTTCTCCGTCGGTCACGGCCTTGGCGGCTGGATAGGTGCGTCGTTCGACGGTCGGAAACCGCGCAATCAGGTCAGCGTCGCTGCTGTCGAAATCACCGACCCAAAGCTCCGGTGTCACACCCAGGTTTGCCGCATGGCGCATGCCGCTGTCGGCCGCAATGACGCGGCTGCCATGCGTCAGTGCCCGCAGGCGATCGGTGACGGTCAGGCTGCCGCCGAGCAGGAGGGTGAACGAGGTCGAAGTCATGCGCCAGCCCTTAGCGCATCTTCACGGAAAAGGGAAAGGTCAATGCGGCAGGGGAGAGCTTGGGTGCCGGCAAACGAAAGGCCCGGACAAGGCCTTTGAGAGGCGATCCGGGCCTTTAGGTCTCAGCGCTTCTTGGTGGAAGACGCTTCGGCGCTTTTGATCTGCGTAGCAAAGGTCGAGACCGGGGCAGCGGAGGCCTTGGGCTTGTCCTGCTTCGGCTTTCTTACTTCGCGGTTCGAACGCTGTTGGCCTTTAGCCATGATGTGCTTTCCTTCTTCGGGGTGTTGGCAGGCGCCGGTGCCCGGGCAGATGCTTTGCTGCGGCTGGGATCGATGTCGGATTCGGCGATGCAACGGTCGAAGCTCTCGCTTTCGAACCGAACGCGGTACTGGCGGCTTCCACCCGTCTCGGGCAGTGTTGCCAGTACCTTGCAGGCACCATTGCTGCGAGCGAGACGGACGGGGCCGTCCTTCAGAACCACTGTGTCGCCAATGGAATAGACGTGTCTGGTCATGGGGTCTCCTGCAGCTGAGAAGCTGCGGTCGTGGCAGGCGTCCGAAGACCTGCGGATCAGACGAAACGTCCTGCCGGTGTTCGGGAGCCTGCCGTTGTGCGGATCTTGGCTGTCGGACAGTGCTGTCCGGACGGCTATAGTCGGGTCGTGGAGAAGGTCGGTGATGTCCGGTGCCGGAAAGTCCGTCCTTGCGGATGGGGCACTTGCAGACGGACACGCATCAGCGTTCGTGGAAAACAGCCTGTCAGATTGGCGCCAAAATACAAGCTTTATCTGGTGAAAGGGCGAAAGCGGGGCCGCGCTTGCGCCCCGTGACGCGCGTGACTAGGTTGCGGCCAAGGATGAACGAGGCTGAGACACGATGCAGTTCCAGGGGACCGCCGACTACGTTGCCGACAAGGATCTGATGATCGCGGTGAATGCCGCCATCCGTTTGGAGCGACCGCTGCTGGTCAAAGGTGAGCCTGGTACCGGCAAAACCGAGCTTGCCCGTCAGGTGGCTGCGGCTCTCGGGCTCGAGATGCTGGAATGGAATGTCAAATCGACGACCAAGGCGCAGCAGGGGCTCTACGAATATGATGCCGTCTCGCGCCTGCGCGACAGCCAGTTGGGCGACGGACGTGTCAACGACGTCAAGAATTACATTCGCCAGGGTAAGCTCTGGCAAGCCTTTGCCGCCGACAAGAAGTCCGTTCTGCTGATCGACGAGATCGACAAGGCGGATATCGAGTTTCCAAACGATCTGCTGCAGGAACTCGACCGCATGGAGTTCCATGTCTACGAGACGGGCGAGACGGTGAAGGCCCGGGTAAGGCCGATCGTCATCATCACCTCCAATAATGAGAAGGAGCTTCCCGACGCTTTCCTGCGACGCTGCTTCTTCCACTACATCCGCTTTCCCGATGCCGAGATCCTCGAGAAGATCGTCGAGGTCCACTATCCGGGCATCAAGAAGACGTTGCTGCGCAATGCACTCACCCAATTCTATGAGATCCGAGAAACGCCTGGGCTGAAGAAGAAGCCTTCGACATCGGAAGCGCTGGATTGGATCAGGCTTCTGGTCGCGGAGGATGTCGATCCGGCTGATCTGCGGGGCGAAGCGAAGAATGCGCTGCCGAAGCTGCATGGCGCACTGTTGAAGAACGAACAGGACGTGCATCTGTTCGAGCGTCTGGCGTTCATGGCACGACGGGACCGCTGATCCCGGTTGCCATCGGAGCGGCCCGGGCGGGTAGCAAAGCCGAAAACGAAAAAGGCCCCGCGAACGGGGCCTTCATGACAGAGGCGGCAGCCGATTATTCGGCCGAGTCGGCCGAATCTGCGTTCAGCTGGCCGTATTTCTCTTCGCCGATCTTGGAGAGAAGCTCGAGCTGCGTTTCGAGGAAGTCGATGTGGCCTTCTTCGTCGATCAGGAGCTGTTCGAAGATCTTCATCGAGACATAGTCGCCAGCCTGGTAACAGATGTCGCGCGAGGCCTTGTAGGAGGTGCGGGCGTCGTATTCGCCGGCGAGATCTGCCTCCAGCACTTCCTTGACGTTCTGGCCGATGCGCAGCGGGGCGACCTGCTGCAGGTTCGGGTGGCCTTCGAGGAAGATGATCCGGTCGATGATCTTGTCTGCGTGCTGCATTTCCTCGATCGACTCGGCGCGCTCCTTCTTGGCGAGCTTCGTGTAGCCCCAGTCGTTCAGCAGGCGGTAATGCAGCCAGTACTGGTTCACTGCGCCAAGTTCGAGAAACAGCGCCTCGTTGAGCCGTTCAATGACCTTCTGATCACCCTTCATGAATTTCTTCCTTCGTATGAAATCAATGATGGAACTCTAGCGCCACCATTGGAAGCTGTCGAGTGTTTTTTAGAAGGGTTCTAATTCGGACGGATCGCGCAATACGGCTATGACTAGGCAGGCGCACATGGCCGAGGGGTGCCTTATGGACAGTGGTCACGGCTACCGGCTTCGCAGGAGGCAAGCCAATTCAGATAGGATCTTGAGGTGATCTGGTTGAGGAGGTTCAGCCGGCAGCGCGGCGCGCGGCGGTCAAGGCCTGGCGGCGCTCGGCAAGCGCTGCCTTCTGCTCTTCATGGAACTGCTTCAGGCGCTCCATGAAGTTGATGACCTTGGTTTCCTCGGTCTTGCGCACGGCATGATATTCTTCGGTGGTGCGAATGATGAGGTCGACCACATTGGGGAAGCATCCGCAGCAGCGGCCGCGCTTGCCCATGGCGTGATACACTTTGCCGGGAACGATCAGCTGCCAACAGTCTTCATCGAGCATCTCGGTGATGACCGCCTTGATCTCCTTATCGGTGATGTAATTGCAGCTGCAGACCAGCATGGTCGGGGCACTCGACAAACATGACATTCACTGTCGTCTTTCTCGTAAACACGATGTCCTTTGTCAAGAAAAATCGCAGGCAAGCGGATAGATGTGATCGACCCTGCAACAGATCCGTCAGTGAAAGTTGCGGCCCTTCGGCATGAGATCCGCCATGGCGCTGCGGCGAGGATGGCCCGGCGGCGGTGCGGCAACCGGCAGCGCGGGCGCCGGCTTTGCCGGCATGGCGCGCGCCTGTTTCTCTCGCTTTGCCTGACGCGGGTCGATTGCCGGTCGGCGGACTTCGTCTGCATGGGCAAGCGTATCGAAGGTCTTCAAGTCTTCGAGCAGCAGGCCGAGCCGGGCGCTGGCATCGACCAGATGGTCGGCCACGACATGGATGACCCCATGGGCCTTTTGCAGGCGTCCACGCAGGGCAACCAGTCTTGCCCCCATGACGACCGGCCGATAGCGCTCGAAGACCTTCGGCCAGACGATGGCGTTTGTCGTGCCTGTCTCGTCCTCCAGCGTCATGAAGATCACGCCCTTGGCTGAACCCGGACGCTGGCGCACCAGAACCAGGCCTGCGATCTCCACCTTCGCCCCATGGGCCATGTTTTCAAGGTCGGCCGCCGATTTGAGACCTGCCCGATGCATGGCCTCGCGCAGGAAGGACAAGGGGTGGGCCTTGAGGGAAAAGGACAGGGTCCGATAATCGCTGAGGACTTCTTCGCCCGGCAGCATGCGAGGTAGGATCACCTCTGCCTCCTGCTGCAGATCGGCACCCGGAAGTGTCAGAAAAAGCGGCAGGTCTTCGACGGCCGCTCCCGCATCGAGCGCCTGGGCGGCCCAAAGCGCATCGCGTCGGTTGAGCCCGAGAGAGGAAAAGCAATCAGCATCGGCGAGTTTCTCGATCGCTGCGCGGGGCAGGCGCGTGCGCAGCCAGAGGTCCCGGACGGAATCATAGCCTTGCCCACGCTTCTCGACGAGAAGTGCCATCTCGCTCTCCGAGATACCTTTGATCTGGCGAAAACCAAGACGCACGGCGTGGCGGCTCTTGATCACGCGGGTCATGGAGCGGTGACGGGATGCAATGCGGGCGGGATCGAAGGCGGGCTGCTCCTGTTCGTCTCCTTCCAGCGTACAGTCCCAGACGGAATGATTGACGTCGACGGGCCTTATCTCGACGCCGTGCTCGCGGGCATCGCGCACCAGCTGGCCCGGCGCATAGAAGCCCATCGGCTGGGAATTCAGGATCGCGGCACAGAAGATGTCCGGATAGAAGGCCTTGAACCAGCAAGACACGTAGACGAGCAGCGCGAAAGAGGCCGCATGGCTTTCCGGGAAGCCATATTCGCCGAAACCCTCGATCTGGCTGAAGCAGCGGGCGGCGAAGTCCGGGTCGTACCCGCGTTCGACCATGCCTTCGACCATGCGCTTCTGGAAGCTGGAAACCTGACCAGTGCGGCGGAAGGTGGCCATGGCGCGGCGCAGCTTGTCGGCTTCGGCGGGTGTGAAGCCGGCCGCGGTGATGGCGATCTGCATGGCCTGTTCCTGGAAGAGCGGCACGCCCAGCGTACGCTCCAGCACCTGGCGGAGTTCGGGACTGGGATAGTCGATCGGCCGGCCCGCGAGTTTGTCCGCACGTCGCTTGAGATAGGGATGGACCATGTTGCCCTGGATCGGGCCGGGGCGGACGATGGCCACCTCGATGACCAGGTCGTAGAACTCGCGGGGTTTCAGCCGGGGCAGCATGCTCATCTGGGCCCGGCTTTCGATCTGGAAGACGCCGAGCGTATCGGCACGGCAGATCATGTCGTAGACTTCGCCGCGCTGGTCTTGGTTGACCGAGGCGAGGGTCTCGTGGCGCTCATAATGGCTGGAAAGCAGCTTGAAGGCCTTGGCCAGGCAGGTGAGCATGCCGAGCGCCAGCACGTCGATCTTGAGGATCTTCAGCGTATCGAGATCGTCCTTGTCCCATTCGACCATGTAGCGGCCGTCCGCCGTGTTCATGATCGGGACCACCTCGTCCAGACGATCCCGGGTGATGACAAAGCCGCCGACATGCTGGGAGAGATGTCTGGGAAAATTCTGCAAGGCCTGGGCATAGGCGAGGACGTGGCGGGTGGTCGGATCCTTGAGGTCGAGCCCGGCGGCCTTTGCCTGATCCTCGGTGAAATCGCTGGTCCACCAGCCCCAGATCGAGCCGGCAAGCGCCGATTGAACATCATCCGACATGCCGAATGCCTTGGCGACCTCGCGGCCGGCCGAGCGGGCGCGGTAGCTGATGACGGCGGCCGTCAGCGCCGCATGTTCCCGGCCATAGGTCTCGTAGATGAACCGGATGACCTCTTCTCGCTTCTCGTGCTCGAAGTCGACATCGATGTCAGGCGGCTCATCGCGTTCGGTGGACAGGAAGCGATCAAAAAGCAGGGTCGTCTTTTGTGGGTCCACTTCGGTGATGCCGAGGCAGAAGCAGACGGCGGAATTGGCCGCAGAACCGCGGCCCTGGCAGAGAATGCCCACATCGCGCGCATGGCAGACGATGCGGTAGACCGTCAGAAAATAGGGCTCGTAACGCTTCTCGGCGATCAGCTTGAGCTCATAGTCGAGAAGGCCGAGGACCTTGCGCGGGATTTCATCCGGGTAGCGCTTTCGTGCGCCTTCATAGGTGAGCCGACGCAGCGCCAAGGCCGGAGATTCGCCGTCGAAGATCTCGTCGGGATACTGGTGGGACAGTTCATCGAGAGAGAATTGAAGCCGGCTAAAGAAATGGACATTGTTGTCGATGGCTTCCGGCCAGGCGCGGAACAGGCGCGCCATTTCGGCCGGGCTCTTCAGGTGCCGTTCGGCATGGGCATGCAGGCGCAAGCCGGCTTCGGCAATCGGCACATGCTCTCGGATCGCCACGACCACGTCGGCCACGGGTTTGCGTTCCGGGGCATGGTAGAATGCATCGTTTGTCGCGATGAGCGGAAGACCGAGCCTTCTGGCTATCCCGTCGAGTTCGCCGAAGGTCTTGTTGTCGAGGCCGTCATAGCGGGGAACGAGGGCCAGATGCAGGCGATCCCCAAGCCAGGGTCTGATATGGGCAAGCGCCGTCTCGAACCTCTCGACATCGGCCACTTTGGGCAGTGAAGGCGGTATGGCAACAAACAGAAGATGTTCCGACCAGTCGCGGAGATCCGTCTCCCAAAGCGTGCAGATGCCCTTTTTCGAACGCATATTACCGGCGCTCAGCATTCGACAGAGATTGCCCCACCCCTTGCGGTTCATCGGATAGGCGAGAAGCTCCGGCGTGCCGTCCTCAAAGAGGAGACGGGCACCCGGGCGAAATTCCAGACCGTTCAGCTTGGCCGAAGCATGCAGGCGCACGACACCAGCAACCGTATTGCGATCGGCAAGACCGAGGCCGGAAAGGCCAAGGGAAAGTGCCTGTTCCACCAGTTCTTCGGGATGGGAGGCGCCATCCAGAAAGGAGAAATTGCTCCGCAGTCCGATCTCGTAAAAGGGCCTCATGGTCATCAGTGTGCCTCACGCAAAGAAGCCCTGGAGGAACCAGGTCGGGTGGACGGTTCGCCGCTCGTAGAGGCCCTGGCGATAAAGCCAGAATCGTTGGCCTTCGGTGTCCTCGATGCGGAAATAATCCCGCGGCGGGGCATCCTCGCCATCGACCCACCATTCCGGGGCAAGCCGTTCCGGTCCTTCTGCGCGCAGGATGCGCCGCTGGACACGACGCCAGCGGAAGCTTGCCGGCGGACCGTCCGGCACGGCAGACATGACCTCGACCTCTTCAGGGCGATCGAGCAGCCGCAAGGGACGCAGGCCTCGAACCGGCCTTGCGGCCACATCCGTTCGGGCCCCCGGGAGATCGAGGCCCTTCAGCGCATCGCTCGCCGTCGCATGCATTGTCGCTCTCTCTGGCCAATGGCTGGCAAGCGGCACAGGCAGGCGCAAAGCACGCTCGCCCAAACGGGCTGAAACCTGATCCAGGAAGCGGGTAAGGCCTTCGCAGTTGCCCTCTTCTCCGGCGAGGGCGGGTTGGCGGGCATCGAAAGTTTCGCTCAAGAGAACGTTGAGGCGGACGAGTTCGAAGCCGAAGCCGGCGTCGAGATCATCCCGCAGCACGGCGAGCCGCTCCTCGAACAGCGACCGGATGCGGGTTGCATCCCGCAAAGGGGCGGAGGCGCTGACCTCGATGCGGAAGACACAGCCGTCAACGCGGAATACCAGAAGTTCGAAGAGGCGACCGCCTTCGCCGCGAGCCTCAAGCGACGTCTTCAGGCCTGCTGCCAGGCGGCCCGAGAGATCAAGGACCTGATCCTCGGTCATGATCGGTTCGGCGAGGCGGCGTTCGGCGGACAGGAGCGGCAGATGGCGGCGCGGCGAGATCGGTTCGCCTTCCCGGCCGAGAGCCTGATCAAGACGCAGCATCGGACCTGCGCCGAAGCGGCGCGTGATGGGTGGTCTGGAGGCTGCGAGCAGGTCGGCAACCGTCTTCAGGCCAACCCGGGCGAGATCGATGACCGTTTGGGGCTCGAGGCGCAGCGATGCGAGAGGCAGGGGGGCAAGTGCAGCGGCTGCCTCGGATGGTGTGACACGCTGCGGACCGCCAAAGCGGCTACAGGCGCGTGCGAGGCCCGGTGTCGGGCCGACCGCAATGCGGACGGCGAGGCCGAAAGCCGTCAGGCGGCGCTCGGCATCCTCGAGCAGTTTTTCTTCGCCACCGAAGAGATGGGCGCAGCCGGTGATATCCAGCATCAGGCCGTCGTCACCGTCCAGGGCCACCAAGGGGGTATAGCGGTCGCACCAGTCAGCGATGGCGTTGAGCAGCGCGCGGTCTGCTGCGGGATCCGCCTCGATCACGTCGAGGTCCGCACAGATGGCACGCGCTTCGGCCAGACCTTGTCCGATCCGCAGACCAAAGGTTTCCGATGTCTCGTCCAGTGCCGTGATGCGCATGGCATTCGCGACCCGGCCGGCACAGGCCAGCGGCGGATATTCAGGATGCGCGGTCGAGACGGGGGGCAAACGCCAGGAGAGACCCCATCGACGCCGGGCGATGCGGTCTGTCGGCAGTTTGGGGAAAAAGAGCGAGAGGATGCGGCGATCCGAGACCAGATGATTTGAAATGGTCGTAGAGGTGAAGGCGGCGTTCATCGGAATTCCACTCCAGAATGAGTTCGGGTGAGCCCGGGATGCGGGATTTCTCAAGTGTGATGTGAAAGACGGGTGACCCGATGCTGCCGCCCAGCAGGGACCCGTCGGCGAGATGCCGCGCCGCCGCCGGCGCGGGTTCGACAGCCAGGCGAAGAAGGGCGCTCGACGCTTCTTCCTCGCCCGCCTGGCGTAGAACCAAAAGCCTGCCACCGGTGGCGCGGGCCTTCAGGCTCAGGCGCCGGCTCTCGGTGAGGCCGAATTTCTTGGGGTTGCCATGTACTTCCAGCAGTATGGCGGAAAAGGCCCGGGAGGTGAGTGCTGCCTCGACAAGCCAGAGCGCATCCTCCAGGCGGCGCGGCAAGGCATGGACCAAAGTCAGTGGTGACAGCCCGAAATCGAGAAGGCCCGGCGCATAAGCGAGGCCTGCTTCGCGCACGACATGGGGATCGGCGACGAAAAGCAGGCGCTGCCTCGCCGCTTCATCCCTTTCCATGGCCATGAGCGCCAGAGCCATGCCAAAGCCCATCACGGCCCCGGACTGTTGCAGCCTTTGGCCCCTCATTTCGAGCAGATTTCCCGGGGCCAGCATCTGGCCCATCAGGGCGTCAAAGAGGTCCTGTTGGTCCGTGCCCGGCGCGCGATCCGGAGTTTTCGGCTCTGCCGTTGCTGCCAAGCGCGCGACATGATCAGGCTTTCCCTCGATCCGGGCAATCGCCTCCCGCAGGGCAAAAAGCGTCTCGCGCGTCTGAGGGCTCTCGCCCATGACGATCTCTCCTGATGAATTGTTCTCTATTTGTTCCTATGGATTCCAGAGCTGCCCGAAAGAGTCAACCGGATTCAAATGAGAATTTATTCCTTGATTGAATTCACTCTCGAAATGGCGCGGCAAAACGCCTATATGTTCGCCAAGTAAGGAGTATCCATGGCCCGCATAGACCAGAGCGAGGATTGGCGCGAACGGCATGCCCCGACGATCAGCACATTCGAGTCGCTGGCGATCGAGGCTTATGGCCACCTGCCGCAAGAATTCCGCGACCTGAGCAAGGATCTCATCATCGAGATCACTGATTTCCCGACCGACGAAGTGTTCGAAGACATGGCGCTCGAAACGCCCTTCGACCTGCTTGGTCTGTTCGAAGGGCGGGGAATTTCAGAACGGTTTTCCATGGAAACCGGCATGATGCCGAACCGCATCATTCTCTATCGTCGTCCGATCCTCGATTACTGGGCGGAGAACGAAGAGACGCTGGGTGATATCATCACCCATGTGCTGATCCACGAAATCGGCCACCATTTCGGCCTGTCGGACGACGACATGGAGCGGATCGAGGAAAGTGCCGAAGAAGCGGCCTCTGCCGAGCGGTAACTCTCGTCATTCGCGCGGCCGCGATCGGTGACGTTTCCGGTCTGCGCATGCACTCTGCTTTTCCAGAGCTTAGCCTGTCTGCCCGAACCGTGACCGATAGGCCGTCGGGCTGATATCCAATCGCGTGCGAAAATGATGGCGCAGCGTTGCCGGCGTGCCAAAGCCTGAGGCGATGGCGATGTCATCGAGCGACAGTGCTGACCGCCTTTCCAGGAGGTCGCAGGCATGGCGCAGTCTCCGGGTGAGGAGAAACTCGCCGGGGCTCGTGCCGGTCAGGTCGTGGAACCGGCGCTGGAACGTTCTTGTGCTCATTCCGGCTCGGGTGGCCATCTCCGCAAGCGTCACCTCGCGCTCCAAATTGGCGTCGATCCACTCGATCAGCGGCCCCAGCCGCTGGCCCTCACGCTCCTCAGGCACGGGTCTCACGATAAATTGCGCCTGGCCGCCCTCGCGATGGGGCGGAACGACAAGCCGACGCGCGACGCTGTTGGCGGCTTCCGCACCAAAATCGCGGCGCACGACATGGAGGCAGAGATCGATGCCAGCCGCACTGCCGGCCGCCGTCAGGATCTCGCCTTCGTCCACATAGAGCACATCCGGGTCGAGGTGGATTTCTGGATGACGGGCAGCAATGGTATCGGCGTAACGCCAATGCGTCGTGGCCCGGCGGCCGTCGAGCAGGCCGGTGGCGGCGAGGACTGCGACGCCGGAGCAGAGCGACATCAGTCGCGCACCTCGGTTGTGGGCGGCGCGCAAGGCTTGAAGCAGTGGATCGGGAACAGGTTCTGTTATCCCGCGCCAGCCGGGGACGACGATAAGGTCAGCTTCTTCCAGCAGTTCCAGCCCGCCGCCTGCGGTGACGCTCAGTCCGCCGGCCGCGCGCAGAGGACCCGACTCGATCGCAGCCGTCATGTGGCGATACCAGCCTTCACCCATTTCCGGCCGGGCAAGGCCGAACACTTCCACGCCAACTCCGAATTCGAAGGTACAGAGCCCGTCATAGGCCAAGGTGACGACGCGCGGGCCGGTCAGTGTCAATTCGGTGAAGGCAGATGGTCTTGTCGTCATTGGCGTGATCTTTACGCATCTTGTCATTCACGCCAATTTCGCTGATGTGAGCAAAAAGGCAAGGTCCGCTCATCGTCCAGATGAAAGGAACCCGTCATGCCGAGCCTCGTCAGTGAAATCCCCGCCGCCGATCCCGCCCTCGTCGCTGCACATTATGCCGCGCGGCTCGCCTTCGAGACCGATTGCTGGGACGTGAATGAGGTAATGAGTCGGGGTGATCAGGACTTCGTGTTGCTCGACGTGCGTGGGCCAAAGCTGTTCGAACGGGGTCACGTGCCCGGTGCGATCAACCTGCCGCATGGCAAGATGACCGAACGGAAGATGGCGGAATGGCCCGAAGATACGCTGTTCGTCGTCTATTGCGCCGGACCGCATTGCAACGGCACCGATCGGGCGGCGCTTCGGCTTGCGCGGTTGGGGCGCAGGGTCAAGGTGATGATCGGCGGCATGACCGGCTGGGCGGATGAAGGTTTTGCCGTTGGGACCGGCACTAGTGCTGCTGCCTGATGGCGTGTCAGGCAGTAGGGCGGCTCCGAGGAGCCGCCCTTCAAAGGATCGGGATCAGCGGACCCGGCGCAAGACCATGCCGGCATGGTAGAGGACACCATCGCGAAAATCGCCGTCAGCGGTAAAGCCCGTGTCGTCCCAATAGTCGATGTGGGTTCCGGTTACCTCGTAGCGGCCGAGATAGGCCCGCTCGCGATTGCCGCGTGCTTCGACATAGCGGTTGTTGGGCAGAAGTTCGTGGCGGATATGCCCGTCCTCCGTCACCCATAGACCGACATAGGGATGGCTTGCCTGGGTGTCACCGGTCACGGAGTGAGCTCTCCCTTTCCCAGCACACCGGCAATGGTTTCGGGTTCGACGACCCAGGCATAGTTCAGCTCCTGGCGGATCTTCCAGGCGCCATCCGTGCAGGTCCAACCAAGCTGAGAACGCCCGTCAAAGGCCAGAACCTCCCCATTCAGCCGTTCGAGACGGCCGACAAAGCCGAGCGTGGTGGAGGCAACCTTGCCATCTATCAGCTGGTCATGGCCTGAGGTCAGACCGTGGAGAACGGAGCGTGCGGCATTTTGCAGATCTTCCCAGTTGGAGCCGTAGCGGCTGGAATCGTTGAAGAGCTGCGTCTTGCCGGGGGCGAAGTTGTCGTAGAACACGCCTTTTGTCTGCTTGAGATCGTAATAGCGTTGCATCTTCGTGGCGAAGACAAAGGCGGGGTCGCCTTCGCGCCGTTCCCAGCCTTCCATGATCCAGTCACGGTGCAGTTCCAGCGGGCTTTCTGCGCCTGATGTGGCGCAAGCTGTATCGGCGGCGGCCGCCTGGGTCAGGACCATGGGGAGGGTGGCGAGGACAAGCGCGCCTGTCAGGATCGATCTGATGGTGATGGTCATTGAGAAATCCTCTCGTCTTGTGGGTCGGCGCGGATTGCTTTGCCGATGCAAGGGACCCTAGACGGGTGGCGTTGTCGTCGGTATCCATCTGATGATGACCAGATTGGTGAGTAAGGCTTTACAATGATGCTGGATCTGAACCTGTTGCCGCTGTTTCTCGCGGTTGCCGAGGAGCAGAGTTTTGCCGCCGCCGCCCGGCGCCTCGGTGTCACCCGTTCGGCTGTCAGCCAGGGCGTTCAGCGACTGGAAAACGCCTGTGGCATCGCGCTTGTGGTGCGCACGACGCGCAGCGTTCGGCTCACCGAAGCCGGGACGAGACTGTTGGCGATGCTTGGCCGTCCGATGGCGGATATCGGGGCAGCGCTTGAGGATCTCGGCGGAGACATCAGGCCGGCGGGGCACTTGAAGATTGCCGTCACCTCGATTGCCGACGCCTTTCTGTCCGGGCCGCTGCTTGGCAGCTTTGCCGAGGCTCATCCTGATATCACTATCGATGTGACGGTGACCGACGAGACCTGGGATATCGTTTCCCGTGGCTTCGATGCGGGCGTGCGGCTGGGCGAGGTGATCGAAAAGGATATGGTGGCGATCCCGCTGACGGGTGCGCAATGCGAGGCAGTGGTTGCCTCACCCGCCTATCTTGCCCGTCACGGTGTGCCGCAGCATCCGAAGGAGCTTGCTCAGCATCGCTGCATCGGCTGGCGACCGGCGCCGGACGAGGTTCCGGCACCCTGGGAGTTCGAGGAGGACGGGCGCAGCTTCGACGTGGCGATTACGCCGCAGCTCACCACCAACGATCTGCGGTTGATGCTCCGCATGGCGCTGGCGGGTGCAGGGCTCACCTATGCGGTGCGCGAGACCTTCGAGCCATATCTCGAAAGCGGCGAACTCGTCTCGGTTCTCGATGGCTATCTGAAGCCCTATCCGGGCTTCTATCTCTACTTTCCCAATCGCCGCAACATGGCGCCCAAGCTGCGTGCTCTCGTCGATCACGTGCAGCGCTATCGGCGGGTCCAGCGCACAGGCTGAGGGCCAACCTTACTTTGCCAGATGGGCGAACTCTGCGACGACCTCTTCATAGACGCGGCGCTTGAAGGGCACGATCAAATCCGGCAATTCCTGCATAGGCTTCCAGGCCCAGGCATCGAATTCCGCCTCGTGACCACCAGGCGGCGGGTTGATGGCGATCTCGCTTTCGTCGCCTTCGAAGCGGAAGGCGAACCAGCGCTGGGTCTGGCCGCGGAACTTGCCCTTCAGGCCGATGCCGATCAGTTCTGCGGGCAGATCGTAATTGATCCAGCGGCTTGCCTCGGCCAGAAGCGACACCGTCTTCATGCCGGTTTCCTCGTAGAGTTCGCGCATGGCGGCGGGCAGCGCATCTTCGCCGGGATCGATGCCGCCTTGCGGCATCTGCCAGAGCTGTGGCGAGCCGTCATATTCGGAATTGCCTTCTGCAATACGCCGGCCAGACCAGACCAGACCTTCCCGGTTGAGCACCATGATCCCGACGCAGGGACGATAGGGAAGATCCTCGGCCTTTACCTTGGGCTTGTTCGACGGGTGATCGGTCATGGTGTCCTCAGGGTCTGTTTTCGTTGGCCAGCGCAGAGACGCCGACAAATTCGATGCCGCGGGCGACAGCCTCGTTGCGCCACTCGGCGACGGCTGCAATCGTTTCGTCGAAGGCGGCACCAACGCCGATCGCCTGGCCATTGCGCCGTGCGATGCGCTCCAGTTCGTCGAGCTTGGCAAGGATCGCCTGACGATCAACCTGGGCGTCGATCATGACGTCTGCATAGGCGTGCGGGATGCCGATTGCCTTGGCGAAATCGCCTGAGAGCGATCGTGCGGTCGATCCGTCATCGAGGAACATCAGGCCGCGTTGACCGATGTCGCGCATGACCGGATCCATGGCCTTGTCGTCGGCCATGAAGCGGGCGCCCATGTAGTTCATGATCCCGGTGTAATTGGTGATCTGCGCCATTGCCTGGTGGAGGTTGGCAAGATTGCTGGCTGCTGCCTTTTCGGCCAGGAGGGTGCCCCGTCCCGGATCCATGGCGGGATAGTCGAAGGGCTCCATCGGCACCTGCAGGACGATCTCGTGTCCCTTGCGGCGTGCCTCCTGCATCCAGCGCTGCAAGCTGTTGCCGGTTGCGGCAAAGGCGAGCGTGATGTCTTCGGGGAGGTCGGTGACGGCCTTCTGGCTGCCGGTCTGGCTGAGACCGATGCCGCCGATGACGATCGCGATCCGGGTACCCCGCGCACCGGACCATCGCCGGGCGTAGAAATCGACGGGGCGAAGACCGGAGGCGGAGACGGTTGGAAGCTCTCCGGCATCCGTCAATTCGATCAGATCTTCATTGGGCTGTCCGGCAAGACGGGGATCCTGGGTGGAGCTTGCGCCGATGACGACGGGACCCTGCCGGGCATTCGGACTGAAGGTGGTGACGGTATTGCCGTCTGCCGTCGTGGTGCGGCGGATCACGGCGCCGTCGTTCGGGCCGCTGGTGGCCAAGCCTCTGGGGCTTTCCGTCGGATCGATCGCCGTCTCGTTTTCGGCAACGGTCTTTGCTTCCGGAGGCGTGGGTGTCAGACCGATCGGTGGTTCGGTGCGCAGTGCCACCGGCGAGAGTGCCGTCCATGCAGACAGGCCTGTCAGCGCCAGAACTGCAATCACCGATGACACGGTGGACAGGCGGAGGCGCCCGCCTCTCCGGTTCTTGTCCTTTCGCTCCTGACCGAGCGGTGCATGAAGGTCCATGCGAAACTTCCAGTGATGCCGAAGGCCCAGATACGAAAAGGCCGCCCGCGCATCATCGATACGCGGGCGGCCAATTCAAGTGCTTTACTGAAGCGACGCCTTCTGAGGATCGGCCGGGAAGGCCGGATCGTTCTTTACGCCGCGCAGCAGATCGAGCGCATAGTTGAGCTGGACGTCGTCCTTGGCTTCCGGCGGCACGTAAGCGACGGAGCCTGAGCCTTCCTCGCTCTCGTTCTGGCCCTTGATATGGCCAGGCAACGAGGATTCGCCTTCGGTGCGAACCTTGCCCTGGAGTTCTTCCGGCAGCGGCTGGTCGACCTTGATATCCGGCTCGATGCCGGTGCCCTGGATCGACTTGCCCGACGGCGTGTAATAGAGCGCCGTCGTCAGGCGCAACGCACCCTTTTCGCCCATCGGGATGATCGTCTGAACCGATCCCTTGCCGAAGGAGCGGGTGCCAAGCACCGTCGCACGCTTCAGGTCCTGCAGAGCGCCGGCCACGATCTCGGATGCCGAGGCAGAGCCGCCGTTGACCAGCACGATGACTGGCTTGCCATCGGTCAGATCGCCTGCCGTCGCGTTGAAGCGACGGGTGTCCTGCGGATCGCGCGAACGGGTGGAGACGACTTCGCCACGCTCCAGGAAGGCGTCAGAGACGTAGATCGCCTGGTCGAGAAGGCCGCCCGGATTGAGGCGCAGGTCGAGGACATAGCCCTTCAGCTTGTCGCCCGGCAATTCCTTCTTGATCTTCTCGATCGCGGCTTCCAGGTCGTCATAGGTCTTCTCGGTGAAGGAGATGACGCGGAGATAGCCGACATCGCCCTCGACGCGCGACTTGACGGCACGGATCGGAATGATTTCGCGCGTGACGCTGAGCTCGATCGGCTTGTCGGCGCCTTCGCGCAGGATGGTCAGCTTGATCGGTGTGTTGACCGCGCCGCGCATCTTCTCGACAGCTTCCTCGAGCTTCAGACCGCGAACACTTTCGCCGTTGATCTCGGAGATGAAGTCGCCGGCGAGGATGCCAGCCTTGGCGCCGGGCGTATCATCGATCGGGGTGATGACCTTGACCAACTCTTCTTCCATCGTGACTTCGATGCCGATGCCGCCGAATTCACCGCGGGTCTGGGTCTGCATGTCAGCCGCATCCTTGGCGTTCATGTAGACAGAATGCGGGTCGAGCGAGGTCAACATGCCATTGATGGCACTTTCGACCAGCTTGTTCTCGTCTGGCGGCGTGACGTATTGGGCGCGGATGCGCTCGAAGACGTCGCCGAAGATGGAGAGTTCTTTATAGGTAGAATTGCCCGCCGCTTGCGCCGGAACACCTGCCGAATAGATGACGCTCATCGCAGTTGCGCCCATCAGTGCGCCGACGAGAAGAAGAGAGACCCTACGTATCATTCTGTGCCTTTCCAGAATCGCCTCCGGCCCACCAGGGACGGGAATCAACCGGTTTACCGTCTTTCCGAAGTTCAATGTAAAGCGTCGGCCGATCGGTTTCCAGCGCCAAAGCGGTGGCGCTTGCCACTCTTTTCTCACCCATGGTCGCCAGAGGCTCCCCGGAGAGCACGAACTTGCCTTGACTGGTGCTGATCCGGTCCATGCCCGATAGCA
Organism: Allorhizobium sp. nf9_anc; assembly: GCF_056323085.1. Taxonomy (NCBI): domain Bacteria; kingdom Pseudomonadati; phylum Pseudomonadota; class Alphaproteobacteria; order Hyphomicrobiales; family Rhizobiaceae; genus Allorhizobium; species Allorhizobium sp. nf9_anc. The sequence continues at coordinate 4,056,046 of NZ_CM150481.1, forward strand.
CCATGTGATAGCCGTCGCCCGTGTTCAGAATGATCATCTGGCCGTAGCTTCGGAAATTTCCAGCAAACACCACCCATGCATCCGCCGGTGCGGTCACGAGCGCGCCGGGCTGTGAGGCAATAACGACGCCCTGAGCCTGGTGGCCTGTTCCGTCCGGATCACCGAACTGCCGCAGGGTCTCGCCGGCAACCGGCAATTCCAGTTTCTGCTTCAGATCAGAGAAAGGATATGCTGGCGCAATGCGGTTTTTATCGGGCAGTCCAGACTGGGCGAGCTCCAGGGCGCGGGCCCGTTGCTCCTCGCTCATCTGGCTTCTTTTCAGCTCTTCTGCCCTCGCCAACTCGGCCGCCTGCCGCACCGAGGTGATCTCGTTTTCCAGCGAGCGGATCAGCGCTTCCATCGTCGACGCTCGCTCGGCAAGTGCCTCTGATTGCTTACGTTCGGCCTGAAGCTGGAGGGAGTTGGTGCGGGCGAGCCTCTCGTTTTCCGCCACCAGCAAGTCCATCCGCCGCTCTTCTTCCTGACGGTTGGCGATGGCGGCAACCATGCCATCCATTTCCTTTTTCCCGGCGTCACGGAGCGCGATCAACTCTTCGAGATCAGCGGCCAGCTTGTCCGTCTCGTGGCGGATCCCGGGTACGACTGCGCCGAGCAGGATCGCGGTGCGCACCGAGCCCAAGGCATCCTCGGGGCTGACGAGAAGAGCGGGCGGCGGGTTCCGTCCCATGCGCTGGAGGGCTGCGAGAACCTCAGCCAGCATCGACCGACGTTCGCGGAAGGAGGCCCGGATATTGTCCTCACGCAGGCCGATGTCAGCCAGGCGTTTCTCGCCTTCGCTGATCTGCTTCTCGATATCCTTGCGCCGCTGGGCAGACTCGATCAGGGCCGTCTTCAGGCTCTCCGAGGTCTTCTCGAGATCGTCGATGCTTTTCTGCAGTTCTGTCGTCTTTTCTTCCGACAGCTTCATGCTGGACGCGATGGCCTGCAGTTCGGCGCTGACCTGATCGCGTTTGGAGCGCAGTTCCAGCGCCGGGTCGGGTGCTGGCTCCGCGACGACACGGTCGCCTGCCTGAGCTACGGTTGTCGGCAGCGATCCCGTTGTCGTGCCAGAGGCCGGTGCCGGGGTCTGCTGGGCTCGGGTTGAAATCGGCGAAGCCGAAGCCAGGAGGCTTCCCAGAAGGCAAGCCATCGCCAGACCGACCTTGTGGCGGCGGCCTTCAATGACGGCTGCTGTATCTCTGGCGACAATGGGCAAGGGCTCTATCCGGTTCGGCCGCGAAAATACGCTGATTTGCGGCCAAGGCAAAGCATTGCCTCGCCGATCGGTCTCGGTGCATCAAACGCGGTGATAGGGGTGTCCCGTCAGGATGGTCACGGCCCGATAGAGTTGCTCGGCGATCAGGATGCGGACCAGCTGGTGCGGCCAGGTGAGCTTGCCGAGATTGAGGACGAGGCGGGCGCGATCTCTAAGGTCGGGATCGATACCATCGGCACCGCCGATGACGAAGGCCATGTCGCGCTGGCCGTTATCGGCCGCGTCACCGACGAATTTGGCGAATTCGGCACTGTCGAAGGCCTTGCCGCGCTCATCGAGGACCACGATGAGCGCGCCGTCGGGGATCTGGCGGGAAAGCTCTTGGGCTTCCTCGCGCTTTCTCGTGTCGGCATTGCCGGCGCGGCTTTCATTCAGCTCCACGGAGCGTGTGAATTCCAGGCCGCATTGCGGTCCGGCCTTGGCGAAGCGATCCAGATAACGGGACGCGAGTTCCTTCTCTGGTCCGGCTTTCAGCCGGCCAACGGCATAGATGCCAATTTTCATACGGGCAGTCCCAGTTTCAGGTCACAAAACCATCTCTATCGGCAGGAAGAGCCCCGCCGTGTCAATCCGGCTTCGGGACCGTCCGACGGACGGCCGGCCGTTTTCAGTGCAGGCGATCCTCGATCTCCGGCGCTGCCCACATCCTTTCCAGGTTGTAGAATTCGCGGATTTCAGGTCGAAACACATGCACGATGATGTCTCCTGTGTCGATCAGGACCCAATCGCCGGTCTCCAGGCCCTCGACGCGGGCGGAGCCCATGCCTTCGTCCTTGAGGTCGGAAATGAGATGTTCGCTGATCGCCGAGACATGCCTGTTAGAGCGTCCGGATACGACCACCATGTAGTCGCCCAGCGCCGATTTTCCGGCAATGTCGATGGAGACGATGTCTTCTGCCTTCGAGTCCTCGAGGCTTGCGAGGACCAGCTCAAGCGCACGGGCTGCAGCATCGGCGCCACGTTCCATGCTCTTCGGGATAGCGCGGGAAGCGCGTCCCTTGGTGTGTACTGTTGTCAGAGTTCGTCCTTTCCTTGGCAAAACAGAACAGCACGTCTGCGATTCTCCTAACTGGGATCGCAGATAAAAGGTGGCACTGATCTGTTAATCTTTCAAGGCATGGTGGAAAATGTCAGCCTTGATCGTCTGTCTCATGGTTTGTGCGCCGCCGCCCTGATGGCAGAGGAACTCAGCGTCGAGCGCGGCCCATGAATGAAGGTCCATGCCGGCGCCCGCTTCTGCCAGAGCACTCCCGCATCTTCCTCGTCGATCCGAGCATAATCGAACGTCCGCGCCATCTTCGACGAGAGATAGGCGAGGGTCGATCCCGGCCGGTCGATGACGGCAACCGGGAAGGTGCTCGCGATCTTCTGCCAGCGTTGCCAGCGGTGGAAACCGGCGAGGTTGTCGGCACCCATGATCCAGATGAAATGTACATGCGGATTGCGGGCGCGGATGAATTCCAGCGTCTTTGCCGTGTAACTCGTTCCGAGCGTTTTCTCGAAGGCGGTGACCTTGATTCGTGGGTCTACGGCAAGCGTCTCGCAGGCGGCCAGGCGCTCAGCGAGCGGTGCCAGTTCCTTCTGGCTCTTCAGCGGGTTGCCCGGTGTTACCAACCACCAGAGCTGGTCAAGACCGAGACGCCGCAAGGCGATCTCGGCCACGAGCAGATGCCCCTGGTGTGGTGGATTGAAGGAGCCTCCGAAGAGGCCGATGACCATGCCGCGTTCGGCATGCGGCATGACCGTATGGCGATGGGCGAGTGCCGTTTCCGCCACGTCAGGGACGGACCTGGCCGTTGCCGCGAACGCGGTACTTGAACGACGTCAGCTGCTCGACGCCGACTGGGCCGCGGGCATGCATCTTGCCGGTGGCAATGCCGATCTCGCCGCCCATGCCGAACTCGCCACCGTCTGCAAATTGCGTCGAGGCATTGTGCAGCAGGATGGCTGAATCGATCTCATTGAAGAAGCGTTCGACCACTGCAGGGTCTTCGGCGATCACCGCTTCCGTGTGGTTCGACGAATAGCGGGCTATGTGATCAATGGCGCCACCGATGCCATCGACAACAGCAACGGAGATGATCGCGTCGAGATATTCGGTGCGCCAGTCCTCATCGGTCGCGGCCTTGAGGCCTGGAATGATGCGCAGAACGGTGGCAGAGGCTCGGATTTCGCAACCGGCCTCCGTCAGCGCTTCGATCAGCGGCTGCAGATGGGTGGCGATTGCCGCACTGTCGACCAGCAGGGTTTCGGCAGAGCCGCAGATGCCGGTCCGCCGCATCTTGGCGTTGACGACAATCTTCTTCGCCATGTCGAGATCGGCCGAGCCGTCGACATAGACGTGGCACAGACCCTCGAGATGGGCGAAGACGGGCACGCGGGCTTCCTGCTGGACACGCGCAACGAGGCTTTTGCCGCCGCGCGGAACGATCACGTCGACCGATCCGTCGAGCCCGGAAAGAAGCGCACCCACGGCTGCTCGATCGGTGGTCGGCACGAGCTGGATCGCATCGGCGGGCAGGCCGGCCGCAACGAGGCCCTTCACCAGGCAGGCATGAATGAGACGCGAAGAATTCGCGGAGTCCGAGCCGCCGCGCAGGATGACGGCATTGCCGGCCTTGAGGCACAGCGCACCGGCATCGGCCGTCACGTTCGGCCTGCTCTCATAGATGACGCCGATCACACCAAGCGGCGTGCGGACGCGCTCGATATGCAGGCCGTTGGGGCGATCCCATTCGGCGATGATGGAGCCGACGGGATCCTGCAATTCAGCAATCTCGCGCATCGACTGGGCGATGGCTGCGACGCGGGCGGAATTCAGGGTCAGGCGGTCGATAAAGGAGGCGGCCACACCTGCCTCTGTCGCATTCTTGAGGTCGATCGCATTGGCGGCGAGGATGTCTGCCTCGGCAGACACAAGCGCATCGGCCATGGCCAGGAGCGCCTTGTTCTTGGCTTCGGTCGAGGCGATCGCCAGGGGGCGTGCGGCGGCGCGGGCGCGTCGACCGATATCCAGCATCAGGCCTTCGACGGAATTCTGGTTCGACACGGTATCAAGCATGGGCTGCATCCTTCCGGTCTGCGGCTGCGGTATCCCGCTGTCCGAGTTCGGTCATCACGAGGTCGTCTCGGTGGATCATGGCGGCGCGGCCTGCATAACCGAGGATCTTCTCGATTTCGTTGGATTTGCGACCGCAGATCCGGCGCGCTTCGTCTGCGTCGTAACCCGCGAGGCCACGGGCAATCTCGCGCCCCTCGGTCGTGACGATGGAGACGGTATCGCCGCGATGGAAGGCACCGGAAACCGAGCGGACGCCGGCCGGCAACAGGCTTTTGCCGGAGCGGAGCGCGCCTTCGGCTCCATTGTCGACCTGAAGGGTGCCCGCCGGCTGCAATTGACCGGCGATCCAGGTCTTGCGTGCCGTGACCGGAGATTTGGACGCGGCGAACCAGGAATGGCGAGCACCGTTCTCGATGCCTGCGAGCGGGTTCATGGTCTTGCCGGACGCGATGATCATGGCGCAGCCGGCGCTGGTTGCGATCTTGCCGGCATCGATCTTGGTGCGCATGCCGCCGCGCGACAGTTCGGACGCGGCGCCGCCAGCCATGGCTTCGATCGCGGGCGTGATTTCCTCAATCATGTCGAGGAACTTCGCTTCCGGATCAAGATGCGGGGGCGCCGTGTAGAGACCGTCGATATCGGAGAGCAGGACGAGAAGGTCGGCACCCGCCATCGTGGCGACGCGGGCGGCCAGACGATCGTTGTCGCCGTAGCGGATTTCGGTCGTCGCGACCGTATCGTTCTCGTTGATGATCGGTACGGCGCCGATCTTCAGCAACTGGTTGAGAGTGGCGCGCGCGTTGAGATAGCGGCGGCGCTCTTCGGTATCGCCGAGCGTCAGCAGGACCTGGCCGGCGACCATCTGATGGCGTGACAGACTTTCCGACCAGTGGCGCGCGAGCGCAATCTGGCCGACGGCAGCACAGGCCTGGCTCTCTTCGAGCTTCAGGGCGCCGGAGGGCATGTCGAGCACGGTGCGACCGAGCGCGATGGCGCCCGAGGAGACGACGAGAACGTCGGTCCCACGGGCTTTCAGGGCTGCGATGTCATCTGAGATGGCATCGAGCCAGGTTTTCCTGATGCCGGAACCGCGATCGACCAGAAGGGCAGAGCCGATCTTGATGACGACCCGCTTGACGCGGGAGAGCGAGCGGAGCCGGGTGGACATCAGTCGTCGCCTTCTTCGTCCATGCCGGCTTCGAGATTGCCGTCGTCATCACGATTGCGGCGGTTCTTTTCGCGTTTCTCGGGAAGCGGTCGATTGCCCTGGGCCGCAACGATCACGTCACGCAGCGCGCGCAAGGCATCCGTCATGCCCTTGCTGGTGATGGCCGAGAGCAGGAGAGGCGTCTGGCCGCAGGCCTTTTTCAGCTCGGCTGCCTTCTTCTTCAGCTCCGCCTCGTCGAGCACGTCGATCTGCGACAGCGCGACGATTTCCGGCTTGTCGTCCAGGCCGCCGCCATAGGCGTCGAGTTCGTGGCGCACGGTCTTGTAGGCCTTGCCGACCTCTTCCTCCTGGGCGGAGACAAGATGCAGTAGCACGCGGGTGCGCTCGACATGGCCGAGGAAGCGGTCGCCGATGCCCACGCCTTCATGCGCGCCTTCGATCAGGCCGGGAATGTCGGCCAGGATGAATTCGCGCTCGTCGATGGTGGCGACGCCGAGGTTCGGATGCAGCGTGGTGAAGGGGTAGTTGGCAATCTTCGGCCGGGCGCGGGTGACCGAAGCCAGGAAGGTCGACTTGCCGGCATTGGGAAGGCCGACGAGGCCGGCATCGGCGATCAGCTTCAGCCGCAGCCAGACGGTCATGTCCTCGCCTTCAAGGCCGGGATTGGCCCAGTCGGGCGCCTGGTTGGTCGCGGTCTTGAAATGGGCATTGCCGAAGCCGCCATTGCCGCCCTTGGCGATGCGGAAACGCTGGCCCTCGACCGTCATGTCGACGATCAGGGTCTCATTGTCTTCCTCGAAGATCTGTGTGCCAACGGGAACCTTGAGCGTCACATCTTCGCCGTTGGCGCCGGTGCGGTTGCGGCCCATGCCGTGGGTGCCGGTCTTGGCCTTGAAATGCTGTTGGAAACGGAAGTCGATGAGCGTGTTGAGGCCGTTGACGGCCTCCACCCAGACATCGCCGCCGCGACCGCCGTCGCCGCCGTCAGGACCGCCGAACTCGATGAATTTTTCGCGCCGAAACGAGACAGCACCGGCGCCGCCGTCGCCCGAGCGAATATATACCTTAGCTTCGTCGAGAAATTTCATCTTGCTGCCGTCAATTCTTCTGTCAGGTTCTGCGCGGAGAGTTGCGGCCATCGATATAGCCGCTTGGTGCGGAGGTCAAAGAGTATCGTGAAGTTCGTAAGCTACAACATCCAGTATGGTTTCGGCCAGGACGGGCGTTTCGACCCAGGCCGGATCGCCGACAGCATCCGTGAGGCCGACGTGATCTCGCTGCAGGAAGTCACGCGCGGTTATAGCCGAAACGACTACGCCGATCTGGTCGAGACCTTTTCGGCGCTCTTTCCCACCTATTTTGCCGCTTTCGGTCCGGCCTGCGACGTGCTGGTCGATCACGCGATGATCGATGGCCGGCTTCGCGAGCGCCGTTTTCAGTTCGGCAACATGGTGCTGTCGCGTTATCCGATCCGCGCCAGCCGCAACCTGCTTTTGCCGCGCAACCGGACATTCGACAAGCTCAACCTCCAGCGGGGCGCGCTGGAAACGGTCATCGAGGCTCCGGGCGGCGCGCTGCGGGTCTATTCGGTTCATCTCGATCACATCTCGCCGGACGAGCGGCTTGCACAAATCGCCTTCCTCAAGGATCGCGTTCAACTCTACGCCGAGGAAGGTGGAGCCTTGACCGGGGTCAACGAATTCGGCCTGCCGGATCCGCCGCTGCCGGCGGAGTTCCTGATCATGGGCGACTTCAACATGGAACCGGAAGGTGCGGAGTATATCTCCATGGTCGGCCGGAACGACGCCTATTACGGACGCACGCCCCGCGCGGGCTACCCCACAGATGCTGAGGCGCATCTGAAGTCTCGCCCGACGGACGGCTATAGCTGGATCAGCGACGATGGATCGCGGCGCATGCATCTCGATTACTGCTTCATCAGTGGTGGCCTCACCGGGCGTCTCAAGGCCTGTCAGGTGGACAATTCCGCCCGCGGATCAGACCATTTTCCGGTCTGGGTAGAGCTCGCGGAGGCATGAACTCCGGGCGGCGGGCGCCCGGAGTATTGTCGGCTATGTTTTAGCGTGGCGGTTGGCGAAGTTCGCCTGCGACAGCCGGGATTCGACGAGCGGCACCATGGTGTTGCGCGCCTTGGAGAAGACATCCCGGACGCCCGTGATCTGGAACCCTCTTGCCTCGAGCAGTCGCAGCGAGGCCGGGTTGTCGGCGAAAGCGCCACCCAGGATTTCGGCTTGTGGCATGCGCATCAAGAAGCGGTCGAGGGCGGCATCAACCGCCTCCGACATCAGGCCCTTGCCCCAATAGAAGCGGTTCAGCCAGTAGCCGATGTGCCAGAGGCCATGACGGACCTCCAGGGAAGCCACGCCGACATGGACACCATCGAGCGTGATGGCGAAATGCCAGTCGGGCTTCATCCCCGAGGTCACCATGTTCAGCCAGTCACGGCCATCCTCCTGGTCGTAGGGAACGGGTACGCGCGTCAACATGCGGGCGACGGCGAAGTCGCTCAGCGATGTGACGATCGCATCGGCGTCCTGCATCCGGTGTGGACGCAAGACGAGGCGTGCCGTTTCGATGACCGGGCAGGGGCCGGGCATGGATGGCGCAACCGTTGGTCTTTCTGCCAGCATCGCGCTCATCGCATTTCTCCCCAGCTCTTCAGGGACAGCCAGGTCTTGCGATCGAGCCTGTACCATTCGACGGGAACCGGGCCGCCCATGGCGAGGTTGCCGACCATGCCGGTGCCCTGGAACTGGAAGCCGGACTTCTGAATGACGCGCCGGGAGGCAATGTTCGTCACCCGGCAGCGCGCATCGATCCGGCTCACCCATTCGCGGGTCCGGAAGGCCATGTCGATCAACGCATGGGCTGCTTCGGTGGCATAACCCCTGTTCCAGTAGGGTTCACCCAGCCAATAACCCATTTCCAGAATGGTATCGTCGGCCGGGTTGGGCTCCAGCGCGCAGCAACCGAGGAACTCGCCGTTATCCGCTTTTGTGATGGCATAGACGCACTTGCCAATCTCGCCGATATTCGTGCGTCGCACGAAGTCGGCCGCGTCTTTCGCCGTGTAAGGATGCGGCATGCGGGCCACCATGGTGGCGATTGCGGCGTTGTTGGCGAGATGGGCAAGGGCGTCGATGTCTTCGATGTGGGGTGCGCGCAGGACGAGCCGTTGCGACAACAAGACAGGGCAATCACTCCTCGGCCGATCAGGCCTTGGTTGTTCTTCGGGTGACCGTGATTGGTCATCCCTTAACATCAGACTTTGCATGGTTCAGTCTCCTTCGTTGGACAAGAAAAAAGGGGAGATGGCGCCCCATCTCCCCTTTTTTCTAAACTGAACCTGATGCGGCCAGCCGGGTCGATGAGACGCCGGCTGTTTTAGAGCGCTACCGGCTTATTCCGCTGCTTCGGCTTTCGGCATGATCGACACGTATACGCGGCCATTGGCCTTCGTACGGTAGTCCACATTGCCCGCCGTGAGTGCAAAGAGGGTATGGTCCTTGCCCATGCCGACGTTTGCGCCCGGATGCCACTGGGTGCCGCGCTGACGCACGATGATGTTGCCCGGAATGACGACTTCGCCACCGAACTTCTTCACGCCGAGGCGCTTGGAATTGGAATCGCGACCGTTGCGCGAGGAACCGCCAGCTTTTTTGTGTGCCATGGGAGTTCTCCTTTAAACCTTGTAGTTAGACGCGCTTCAGGCAGCGACGATGTCGGTGATACGCACCACGGTGTGGTGCTGACGATGGCCGCGCGAACGCTTCGAGTTCTGACGACGACGCTTCTTGAAGGCGATGACCTTCTTGCCGCGCATCTGCTCGACAACTTCGGCCGTGACCTTGGCGCCGGCCACGAAGGGCGCGCCGATGGTCGCTGTTTCGCCTTCGCCGACGATCAGGATCTCGGTGAATTCGATGGTTGCACCAGCTTCGGCTTCCAGCTTTTCGATGGTCAGCACGTCGTTGGCGTTGACGCGGTACTGCTTACCGCCAGTTTTGATGACTGCGAACATTGTTTATCCTTTCATGTTCGTTCCGGCTCTCCTCTTGCAAGGGGCCGTCTTTTTGCCAGTCGGAGGAGCGGAACCTTCGTTCCGCCGGTTCAACTTCGCTCGCGCGAAGAACACAAGGCGCAGTTCGCCTACGCTTTTAGTCGAGCGTCGCATACGTGACGTGCCCTATGGAGTCAAGACGAAAGCGGGGAAAACTGTCGTATTGATCACGCCTTGGAGGTCGAGTTGCCGCAATGATACAACCATGCGCCATCCAGCGTCGATCAATGTGAGGCAGAGGGGGGCAAAAAGTATTCTGCTTCGATCGCCGAATCGAAGCTTATGCCTCGCGGAACAGTCCCTCGATCAACTCGATCAGCTCCTGCCCGGCAGCCTCAAGCTCGCCGCTGTTGTCGATATTGGCGACATTTAGGTCCGCCGGCAAAGCGGTTGTCGAGCGAGCGAGGCGTGCCTCGATGTCGGCAGCTGTCTCGCGGCCACGGGCTGCCAGGCGTTTGGCCAGCACGTCCGGGCGGGCGGTGACATTGACCACCAGGAGGTTGGGGAAGGCTTTTCTGAAAGCGTCGAGTGCCGAGCGGGAGCCGTTGGCGATGACGATATGGCCAGCGGCGAGATCAAGGTGGACATCTGCGGGGATGCCGTAGCCGAGACCGTGAGCCTGCCAATGCACCGCGAATGCGCCGGAGCGGGCGAGCTCGTCGAAGGCCTCTGGTTTCACCGCGTTATGGTTCTCGCCGGTGGATCCTTCCGGGCGCGTGATCATGCGGCGCACGAAGCGGATATCGCGCCTGTCGGCAAAGTGGTGCCGTGCGATGTCCATCAGGCTGTCCTTGCCGACACCGCTCGGGCCAACGACGGCAATCAAAATGCCGCTCGCCGGTTCGTTCTGCGCCACCTTGTCTTTTGCGGCTTGCGTCATCAGGCGACCCGGCGTCCTTCCCGCCAGACGGCGCGGATGACCGGGACGCCCTCATCTCGGCGGACACGGACGAGGTCTGCGCGCAGGCCGGTTTCGATGCGGCCCCGATCAGACAGGCTGACTGTGCGGGCCGGAGTCGCCGTCACCATGGCAACAGCCTGGGGCAGGGAAATGCCGTCGATCTCGTCTGCCAGAACGAAGCTTGCATGCAGGAGGCTCAGCGGCACGTAGTCGGAGGACAGGACGTCGAGCACGCCGCGCTTTGCGAGATCGCGGGCGGCGATGTTGCCGGAATGGGACTTGCCGCGCACCACGTTGGGCGCACCCATCAGCACGCTCATGCCGGACTTATGCGAGGCTTCGGCGGCCTCGAAGCTGGTCGGGAATTCCGCGAGTTTCACGCCGTGTCCCTTTGCTTCCTCGACATGGGCGAGCGTCGCGTCGTCATGGCTGGCGACCGTGATCCCGCGCTCGGCGCAGGCCTTGGCGAGCGCGTCGCGATGCACCGTCGAAAAGCGCTCCGACAGCGAAAGGCGGCTTTCGACAAAGCGGGCGAACTGCTCGTCGGTCAGGCCGCGCTTGGTCTTGTAGTAGAGCGTGTACTGCTCCATCGTCTGGAACTGGCGCTGGCCCGGGGAGTGATCCATCAAGGAAACCAGACGCACATGCGGATCGTTTTCGAAGTCGGCGAAATGATCGAGCACGTTGTCGGAGGCGACCTCGCAGCGCAGGTGGATCAGGTGTTCGGCCCGGAGGCGGTCGTCGCGTTCGGCGGCCTGAATGGCGTCTGCCATGTCGCGCATCTCGCCCTTGTCGAAACCGCCGTCCTCGTCCGAGCCCATACGCAGGCAGTCGAAAACCGTTGTGATGCCCGACGTAACGATCTGGGCGTCATGCGCCTGGATGGCCGAGGTCATGTGCCAGCGCACGCCGGGGCGGGGCGAATAATGCGATTCCAGGTGATCGGTGTGCAGTTCGACGAGGCCGGGGATCAGGTAGTCGCCGCCGAAGTCCTCGCCGGTGCGGCTCGAACCCTCGTCGATCGCTGCAATCTTGCCGTCGCGGATGACGACGCTGCCCTCGACGATCCGGTCTTCGAGGACGATGCGGGCATTGGAGAAGATCTGTTCGGACATGGGATCAGCCGTTCGGTTGGGCGGCCCTCAATGGCAGCCGTGAATGGACGAGGAAAGGGGCGCCGCGTTCGGGCTCGACGAAGAGCGCAAGCCCGTCGATCCGGAGGGGACGCCCGACGAAATCGGCAAAACGGTCGCCCAGAAGCCTCGCCATACCAGGTGCTCGGGCTTCCGGGACAGGGCCGGTCAAGGTCATGTGAAAACGGAACTCATCGAAGACGTAAGGATAACCCCAGCGCATCAGGTTTTCACGCTGTTGCGGGGGAAGACTGTCCGGCTTTCGCCTCTGAATGTCGGTCTCCGAGAGCGGCGCGCGAAATGGCTCGAAACTTTCGACGACGCTGGCTGCGAATTGCTGCAGCGGTTGATGCGGCGTCTGGGGAACCAGAGCAAAGAATGGTCCGATCTGCTCGACGGCGACCGAGGGGATGTCGAAGGGTGCTGTTTCTTCCGCGAATGCGGCAAGGGCAGCCAGCAGATCTGCCTCGTTTGCACCATCCGTGAGATGAAAGGGCGCCTTCAGCGTCGCATGAAAGCCGTAACGTCGCGGATCGGCCGTGAGTTCGTCCAGTTCTTCCACCGTGAGGTCGTGCTCTGCCGTCCGTGGAAAGAGTTCCCCGGTGAAGGCGTCTCGACCCAGCCAGGTCGCCGCTGCACGGGTCAGCGGTTCATCTGCGGTCGGTGAAAAGTAGATTGCATAACGCAAGGGTATGTCTTTCGTATCGGTCGGTGCGGGGTTGGTGTTCCCGCACCGCGCAGTCAGTGGCGACTCTTGCCGATCAGGCGCGAGCGCAGGCTATTGGAGATGGCATCGAAAATGAACACCACGACCAGAATGAGAAGAACCATATAGGCGACATTTTCCCAGTCGGAATTGGTGCGCATGGCTTCCCAGAGCTTGAGACCGATGCCGCCAGCACCGACGGCGCCGATGATCGTTGCCGACCGGGTGTTCGATTCCCAGAAATAGAGGGCCTGGGAGGCAAAGACCGGCATGACCTGGGGCAGCACGCCAAAGCGCTGGACGGCCGCTGTCGGGGCGCCGACCGATTTCACGCCTTCGCGCTGCTTGTCGTCGATGTTTTCCAGTGCCTCGGCATAGAGTTTTCCGAGCGTGCCGGTGTCGGTGACAAAGATCGCGGAAATGCCAGCAAGCGGTCCCGGCCCAAAGGCGCGGGTGAAGAAGAGGGCCCAGATCAGCATGTCGACGGATCGTACAAAGTCGAAGAAGCGCTTGGTGATCTGGTTGATCGGCCGGTTACGGGTGATGTTGCGGGCAGCGACGAAGGAGAGCGGGAAGGCGATCAGCATGGCGAGCAGAGTGCCCATGAAGGCCATGACGATGGTCTGCAGAAGCTTGGTCCAGACGTCCAGATGCTGCCAGGAGGCGTTGTAGAGGATGTTGTTCCAGGCGAGCGCCAGATTGCTCATCTTCGGATCGATGCGCTCACCGGAGGTCACCTTGTCGAACACTTGCCCGGCGGACAGGCCGAAGAAGGGCGAGTTGGTGTCGAAGACGAAGTTTTCCCAACCGAAGAAGCGTTTGCGCACCCGGACGCGATCGGATGACACGTCGATCCAGCCGGCCGAGCCGAAGTAAGCGATAACACGGCCGCCTTCGAGGCGCTGTTCCACCCAGTCGGCACTGCTGCCCTCAATGGTGACAGTGTCCCGCTGCTGGTCGAGCAGCAGTGTCACGGTTTCGTCGCCGCGCACCAGCATCACGCGCTCTCCGGCAAGGTCGATCCGGGCACTGCCAGACAGTGCAATCCGGGCTTCCGTGATGACCTCTTCCGTCGCCTCGTTTGGCGCGGTAACCGCGTTTTCGGTGGGAGATGTCCCGGATTGTGCCTGGGGCGTCGGCGACGTCATGAAGCTGAACGTGGAGCTCGGTTTCGCAACGCTCGGCGCCGGAGCCGCTGCCGCTGAAGGCGCCGGCTCTGTGCGGGTGATCGTTTCGCGCGTCGTCTCGATCCAGTCGGGATTCGGATTGGGGCCGATCGGATCAAAACGGGGATAGGTGACGGTGATGGCGCCATCCCGATCGATGTCGAATTCCGGTCTGATTTCGTAGGATACCCAGTCAGCCAGATAGTTGCCGGCGATACCCCAATTGGCCTGGGAGATGGTCTTGCCGATGGCGAAAAACCACCAGCAGAACAGCAGGTAGATGGCCAGGATGCCAATCGAGAAGGGGATCCGGTAGCGTTGCCAGAGACTACGCTCCAGCACCTGCGGATAGCGCTCTGCCAGACGGTTCAATTCGGCTGTGTTGATCATCGACATGGGAACCTCACGTGACCGACTGGAAGGCCTGATCGCCGACGAGCTTTTGGCGCAGCCAGGCTGAGAACTGGTCGACGGCAATGACGGTCGACAGAAGGAGAAGCACGATGGCGAGGGTCTTTGCTTCGTGGCCCTGGCCGATCGAAAGACGCAGCGCTTCGCCGATCCCGCCGCCACCGACGGCGCCGATGATCGTCGAGGCGCGCACATTGATCTCGAGACGCAGCAGGAAATAGCTCATGAAGTTCGGCATGACCTGGGGCGTGATCGCAAACCAGACGCGCTCGAACCAGTTCGCGCCAACGGCCCGCAGGCCCTCATCCGGTCGCATGTCGGCGTTCTCGATGACTTCGAAGAACATCTTGCCGAGTGCGCCGATGGTGTGGACCGTGACAGCAATGATCGCGGGGATGGGGCCGAGCGACAGAATGGCCAGGAAGAAGCCGGCGATGACGACTTCCGGAAAGGCACGCAGGATTTCCATGAAACGGCGCACCGGCCAGCGGACCCAGTTGCTCGCCATGGTGTTTTTTGCGGCGAGAAAAGCGAGGCCATAGCCGAAGATCATCGCAATCACGGTAGACAGTAATGCGATGTTCACCGTCTCGAGCATCTTATGAAAATATTCGGGGATGTAGAGGCTCTCGGTGATGTAGAGCCGTCCCTCGGGATAATTGTATTTGAGGCTGCCGTCGTCATAGGGCGAGGGCAGGTCGAACATGGCACGCCAGATTTCCCAACCGTCGCGGGGCGCCAGATCGCCGATAAAATCGAAGAGATATGGAAGACGGTCGAAGAACTTGCCGGAATTGGTCTCGTTGGCGAACCAGAGCGAACCGGTCACCGCCATGATCAGGATGACCGCGCCAAGGCCCGTATACATGCGCCGCTTGGCCGCGAGCTCCTGCCAGTGGCGCTCGACGGCTGCGCCGCGTTCGCTCAAGATGGGCTGTGTCGCCGTCATGGCCATCACCGCAATTCCTCTGGAAAAGACTTCAAGGAAAGACCGCCGGCGGTTTCCCGACCGGCGGTCTCATTAACTCGTTGGCAATCAGCCGCCGATGGTTGCCTTGCGGGCGTCGATGATCGGCTTGTAGAAGTCGACGTTCACGTCCGTGTAGCCCTTGAAATCACCGCCCTGGACAGCCGAGAAGCATGCCGGGTCGGAGTTCGGCAGATCCGTCATGAACTGCTTGAACTTCATCTTCATGTCCTCATTCATCGACGTGCGGACGACGATCGGGCCGTTCGGGATCAGCGGGGACTTCCAGACTTCAACGAGGTCGTCCATGTTCAGGATGCCCTTGTCGACCATCTTCTTCAGGTTGCCCGAGGTGTAGCCGTCCTTGAATTCGCCAACGCCAGAACCCCAGGTGGTGCCGACGTCGAAGGTGCCCTTGACGACTTCGAGAACGAGGTTCTCGTGACCGCCGCCAAAGCCGGTCGAGGAGACAACCTGGTCAACCGGGGCGCCGAGAGCTTCCGGCAGGGTGACGAGGGGCACGAGGTAGCCGGAGGTGGAGTCCGGATCGGCATAGCCGAGCTTCTTGCCCTTGATGTCTTCGATCTTGGCGATGCCCGAGTCCTTGCGGGCGACCATGATCGAGTAGTAGCCGCTCGAACCGTCGGTCTGAACCGTAGTCAGGATCGGCTCAACGGCGTCAGCCTTGGCGAGGTAGACCTTGGCGAAGGCGGAGGCGCCGAGTTCGGCGTAATCGAGCGTGCCGCCGAGAAGGCCCTGGACAACGCCGTCATAGTCGGCGGCCGGGAAGAGCGAGACCTTTTCAACGCCGAGAACCGACGGCAGCTTTTCGGTCATGCACTGGAAGTTGCGCAGGCGGTCGGCTTCGTTTTCGCCGCCGAGGATGCCGATGCGGAATTCCTTGAGGTCTTCGGCGTGGACGCCGGAAGCCAGAGCGACGAGTGCTGCCGTAGCGAGCAGGGTCTTCTTCAACATGAGTTCATCTCCTGTTTGGTAGGATGAGGGTGTGTCTTGACTTCTTGCCCTTGTCGCAGGGCCTGCGATCGTCGTGGCTCAGGCCTCGGCAACTGCGAGGGGGCGGAGGCCGGCGGATGAGGTCTTGCGCTGCTCGTTGTCCTGATGCGCAAAGGTGATGCTCGTCGAGGTCATGGTCTCGTCGATGCCGGCGCCATGCTGGTCGGCGCCGTAGATTTCGTGGACAGCCTCGGCCGTAAGATCAGACGGCGTTCCGTCGAATACGACGCGGCCACGCGCCATGCCGATGATCCGCTCGCAGTAATTGCGGGCCGTATCGAGCGTGTGCAGATTGGTGATGACGGTGATGCCTTCGCGCTCGTTGATGTCGCGCAGCGCGTCCATCACGATCTTGGCGTTGAGCGGGTCGAGCGAGGCGATCGGTTCGTCGGCCAGGATCATCTTCGGCGATTGCATGAGGGCGCGGGCGATTGCCACGCGCTGCTGCTGACCGCCCGAAAGCGTGCCGGCTGCCTGCAGTGCCGTCTGTTCGATCCCTAGGCGCTCCAGGGCTGCGATCGCCATCAGGCGCTCTTCGCGGGAGAAGATGTTCAACACGGAAAGCGCCGTGGAACGATGGTTGAGACGGCCAAGCATCACGTTTGTCAGGACGTCAAGGCGCGGCACGAGGTTGAACTGCTGGAAGATCATCGCGCAATCACGCTGCCAATTGCGGAGTGCTGCGCCATGCAGGCCGGAGATCTCGAGATCGCCGAAGCGGATGCTGCCGGACGTGGGGTCGACCAGGCGGTTGATCATGCGCAGCAGCGTCGATTTGCCTGCACCCGAGCGGCCGATCACACCGACCATCTGTCCGGCCGGGATCTCGAGGGTTACGGAATCAACGGCCTTGTTGGTTCCGAACTGGCGGGTGAGGTTGTCCAGCCTGAAGCGCATCGTCGTTCCTTCGCCGTCATTAATTGCGGTGCTGGAGATGCATTAGCGTGGGCCCGTGAAGCGCTAATGTCAGTTTTGTGTCGGATTTGTTAAACTTCGCAAGCATCTGAAAAGACTGAATTTAGGCGTGCTTTGCGATGAATTCCGGGGCGTCCATGTGACGGAAATCATCCAGTGCTGCGAACAGGCGATCGTGGTCCCAGTCCCACCAGGCGAGCGCCTGCATGCGCTCGGCAACTGATCCGGGAAACCTCTCACGAATCAGCTTTGCCGGAACGCCGCCGACGATGGTGTACGGAGCCACATCGCGGGAGACGACGGCACCTGCGCCGATCACCGCACCGTCACCGACAGTCACCCCCGGCAGGACGGTTGCGCCATGGCCGATCCAGACGTCATGGCCGATCACGACCCGGTTTTCCCGACGCCAGGCAAAGAAATCGTGGTCGTTCTCGGCGCCATCGAAATAGTCGGCTGCACGATAGGTGAAGTGATGGAGCGTCGGGCGCCAGGTCGGATGGTTGGTGGCGTTGATGCGGACGCTTGCTGCGATGTTGGCAAATTTGCCGACCGTCGCGCACCAGATCGAGCCGTCCTGCATGATGTAGGAATAGTCGCCCATCTCGACTTCTTCCAGACGGCAACGATCGGCAACTTCCGTGTAGCTGCCGAGGGTCGAATTCACGACCCGGGCGGTCTCGTGGACAAGAGGGGCGATCCCGAGCTTCTTGGTCATGCTGCTGTCTTTCGCGGCGAAAACTGCATGACATCGAGGATGCGGTCGGCGACGGCTTCGCGCACTTCCTCGTCATGGAAGATGCCGAGCAGAGCGACGCCGGCTTCCTTCTTCGCGCGGATCATCGAGACCACAACGGCGCGGTTAGCCGCATCGAGCGAGGCCGTGGGTTCGTCGAGAAGCAGGACAGCATGATCGGTGATGAAGCCGCGGGCGATGTTAACGCGCTGCTGCTCGCCGCCGGAGAAGGTGGACGGTGGCAGCTGCCAAAGATCACGCGGCAAGTTTAGCCGGCTCAAGAGTTCGCTTGCGCGTTCGCGTGCCTGGTCCGAGGCGACCCCGCGGGCGACCAGCGGCTCGGCCACGACGTCGAGCGTCGACACGCGCGGTACGGTGCGCAGGAACTGGCTGACATAGCCAAGCGTGCCGCGCCGGACCTCAAGCACGGTGCGCGGGTCGGCGCTCGCGATATCGACGATCCGGCCGGCGTGATTGACGAGGATCTGACCGTTGTCGACGGCATAGTTGCCGTAGAGCATCTTCAGCACCGAGCTCTTGCCGATGCCAGAGGGGCCGCCGAGCACAACGCATTCCCCTGACGCGATAGAGAAGGAGACGTTGGAAACGACCGGCAGAACGAGCCCGCCGCGCAGATGCATGGTGAAGCTCTTCGAGACTTCGGAGACGATGAGGGGCGTGGCCATAGGTTTCTCCGTCAGACCTGCAGGATCGAGGATACGAGCAGCTGGGTGTAGGGTTCGCGCGGATCGTCGAGCACGCGGTCGGTCAGGCCTTGTTCGATGACATGGCCGTCCTTCATCACCATCATCCGGTGGGAGAGAAGCCGGGCCACCGCGAGGTCGTGGGTGACGACGATGGCGGACAGGCCGAGGTCGTTGACCAGACCGCGGACGAGATCGAGCAGGCGGGCCTGGACCGAGACGTCGAGGCCGCCGGTCGGCTCATCCATGAAAACCAGGCGGGGGCCGGTGACGAGGTTGCGGGCGATCTGCAGGCGTTGGCGCATGCCGCCGGAAAAGGCGCGGGGCTGGTCGTCGATGCGATCGGTCGAAATCTCGACGCGCTCCAGCCATTCGCTCGCCGTCTGGCGGATGCGGCCATAGTGCCGATCGCCGACGGCCATCAGACGTTCGCCGACATTGGCGCCGGCCGAGACGGTCATGCGCAGGCCATCAGCCGGATTCTGGTGCACGAAGCCCCAGTCGGTGCGCATCAGGAAGCGTCGTTCAGCCTCTCCCATGTGGTAGAGCTCGCGATACTGGCCATCGCGCATGTGATAGTCGACGCTGCCGGTCGTCGGCATCAGCCGGGTTGAGAGGCAGTTCAGGAGCGTCGTCTTGCCCGAGCCGCTTTCGCCGACGATGGCGAGCACTTCGCCCGGCCAGAGGTCGAAAGAGACCTCCTTGCAGCCGATACGCTTGCCGTAAAACTTCGAGAGATTGCGGACCTTGAGAAGTGGCTGGTCGCTCATTCTGCGGCCTCCTTTTTCTGGAAGAGCATCTCGCCGATATGGCCTTCCGCCTGACGCGTCTCGCAGTGGTCGGTATCCGAGCAGACGAACATCCGCCCGCCCTTGTCGTCGAGCACGACTTCATCGAGATAGACATTGTGGGCGCCGCAGAGCGCGCAGGGCTTGTCGAAGGTCTGGATCTCGAAGGGGTGATCCTCGAAGTCGAGGCTGACGACGTCGGTATAGGGTGGGACCGCATAGATGCGCTTCTCGCGACCGGCGCCGAAGAGCTGCAGGGCTTCCGACATGTGCATCTTCGGATTGTCGAATTTCGGCGTCGGTGAGGGGTCCATCACGTAGCGGCCCTCGACCTTCACCGGATAGGCATAGGTTGTGGCAATGCGGCCGTGTTTGGCGATGTCCTCGTAGAGCTTCACATGCATGAGGCCGTATTCTTCCAGCGCATGCATCTTGCGGGTCTCGGTCTCGCGTGGCTCCAGGAAGCGTAAGGGTTCCGGGATCGGCACCTGATAAACGAGCACCTGGCCTTCCCTCAGCTTCTCCTCCGGGATGCGGTGACGGGTCTGGATGATCGTCGCTTCGCTGGTCTTTGTGGTGACCGCGACCTCGGCGACCTTCTGGAAGAAGGCGCGGATGGAGACGGCATTGGTCGTGTCGTCGGCGCCCTGGTCGATGACTTTCAGCGTGTCGTCGCGGCCAATGATCGAGGCTGTTACCTGCACGCCGCCAGTGCCCCAGCCATAGGGCATTGGCATTTCTCGGCTGGCGAACGGCACCTGATAGCCGGGAATGGCGATCGCCTTCAGGATCGCGCGGCGGATCATCCGCTTGGTCTGTTCGTCTAGATAGGCGAAATTATAGGTTGCGAGTTCGGTTGCCGGCGCGGTCATTCTGCGGCCTCCTTCAGGTTAGTCTGTTCAGTTCGGGTGGCCTCGTGCTTGACCCGCATGCGGCGGACGAGGTCGAGTTCGGCCTGGAAGTCGACGTAGTGCGGCAGCTTCAGGTGCTCGACGAAGCCGGTCGCCTGAACGTTGTCGCAATGGGAAATGACGAATTCCTCGTCCTGGGCGGGCGCCACGACATCCTCGCCGAATTCCTCCGTGCGCAGCGCCCGATCGACCAGCGACATGGACATGGCCTTGCGTTCACCCTGGCCGAAGACAAGGCCATAGCCGCGAGTGAATTGCGGCGGGGCCTTGGCCGAGCCCTTGAACTGGTTGACCATCTGGCATTCGGTGACGCGGATTTCGCCGAGCGATACGGCAAAGCCCAGTTCCGGCACATCGAATTCGACCTCGACCAGACCCATGCGGATTTCGCCGACAAAGGGGTGGGTGCGGCCATAGCCGCGCTGGGTCGAATATCCGAGCGCCAGCAGGAAGCCTTCGTCGCCGCGGGCGAGTGCCTGCAGACGCAGGTCGCGGGGCATCGGAAATTCCATCGGCTCGCGGGTGATGTCGCCGGCGATGTGATCCTCGGGCATCTCGCCATCCGGCTCGATCAGGCCTTCGCCATCGAGGATGTCGGAGACCCGCATGACATGCTCCAGACCTTCCTCGCGCTGGTCGCCCGTTTCCACCGTGTTTTCGTCGAGAAGCGAGGGGTCGAGAAGGCGGTGGGTATAGTCAAAGGTCGGCCCGAGGAGCTGCCCGCCCGGCAGATCCTTGTAGGTGGCGGAGACGCGGCGCTCGACGCGCATCTTACCTGTTTCGATCGGCCGAGAGGTGCCGAAGCGCGGCAGCGTGGTGCGGTAGGCGCGGAGCAGGAAGATCGCCTCGATCATGTCGCCGCGTGACTGCTTCAGAGCAAGTGCTGCCAGCGCACAGTCGTAGAGCGAGGCTTCGGCCATGACGCGGTCGACGGCGAGGCCGAGCTGGGCGACGATCTGATCGATCGTCACCGACGGCAGCGATCTGTCACCACGGCGACGGTCGGCAAGCAGCTTGTGGGCGTTGGCGATGGCTTTCTCGCCACCCTTGACGGCAACATACATGGCTCAGGCCTCCATCTCGCGGATCATGGTCGTGCGCGGCAGCGCGATGAAGCGGCGACCTGCGGTCAGCACCACGTCGACACCGCGCGGGAAGAGGGCGCGATTGTCGGCCCATTGGCGCAAGAAGGTCTCAGGCAAGCCCTTCGGGGCGATCTTGGCGGCGTCGCGAATGCCGGGACCCGTCAGTTGCAGCGGCCGGCCTCCCTCGAGCGACGCGACCTCGACGACCAGCGTCGTCGAACGATCAGGGTATTCCTGGGTTCCCAGCGCAAATTGTGCCAGCGACGGGAACGGTGCTCCCGCTTCAACGAAGGCAAACTTCGCATCGGACTTTGTGGAGGTCAGGCTGGCGCCGGTGTGGAAGCCGACCCAGCCGGGCAGGGCGGATTTCGATAGGGCAGTCGTCATCCAGATCGGCGTATCGTGATCGCAGAGCGTCAGAAGGAGAGCACCGGCCGCAATGCCGAGCGGCGCGGGCGGAGCCACTGGTACCTCCACGACACCTATGGTGCCCGGCTGGGCCATGGCATCCATGACGGCCCGGAAAACCGTCTGTGCATGTGTCACGGCATCCGGGAAGCCGCCGTCCAGGCTTTCGGTGTGTCCAATCATCAGTCTTCTCCGCGGACCATGGTGAAAAAGTCGACCTTCGTGGCCGCCGTTTCGGCTTCCAGCTTTTCGGCATCCGCCAGAAGGCGTGTTTCGACGGGTGTGAAGAGCTGTGTGTCGAGCGCCGCCCTTACTGCTTCGTCTTGCGCCACGGCGTCGAGCACGGCCGAGAGACTGGCCGCCTTCCGGTCCGTGCCGAGGCGATAGCCATGGCCGATCCGTCCGTCAGAGAGCCTGACGCTAGCGCGGCTCACCGTCGCTTCGCCGAGATTGAAGGGTGCACCACCGCCGCCGATGCGACCCTTGACCATCACGAGCCCGGTCTCCGGCCCGCGCAGTGCGGTAAACACGGGCGCGGGGTCGAGTGATGAAAGGGCTGTTTCCAGTTCGGTCAGCGTCGCTCTGGCCAGCAGATCGACGATCCGCTTTCGATCGCTCTGCGCGCCGGTGTCAATTTCGTTGGCTCTGTCCATTGTCAGTCCTCGAAATGTCTAGTAATATAGACAACCATACAAGTTACTTTATGAGTAACCCGAGGTCGTGACAAGCTTGTGACAGGAGGACCGTTTCCGGTGATACAGAGACAGAAGGGTGTGGCCCTGTGGCGCCAGATTTCGGATCGGATCCGCGCCAATATCCTCTCAGGTCTCTATGACAGGACGGGCATGGTCCCGGCGGAAACTGCGCTCGCCGAAGAGTTCGGGGTCAACCGCCACACGGTGCGTGCAGCGCTCGCGGCCCTTCAGCAAGAAGGGATCGTCCGGGCAGCGCAGGGGCGCGGCACCGTGATTACCCAGCGCGACAAGTTCGATTTCCCGATTGGCCGGCGCACACGCTTTACGGAAGGCATCGGCGAACAGGCGCGTGATCTGAAGGGGATCCTGCTTTCGTCAGTGCAAGAGGTTGCGACGCCGGAACTGGTCGAGCGCCTGCGCCTGGCACAGGGCGCCCATGTCTTGAGGCTGGATGGGATCAGGAAGGCGGATGGACGCGCGGTCTCGCGATCGACGATGTGGTTTCCTGCCGAGCGTTTTGCAGGGATCGACAAGGCTTTCTCGGAGACGGGTTCCATAACCCGTGCTCTCTCGATGTGCGGCGTGGATGACTATCTGCGGGAGGTCACGGAGATCTCGGCGGTTCATGCGGAGCCGGACGACGTCGCGCATCTCGAACTGACGCCCGGAGCTATCGTGCTCGTGACCCGGGCCGTCAATACCGATCCCGAGGGTCTGCCTATCCAATATGCGATTACGCGTTTCGCCGCCGACCGGGTGCAATTCACGATCCGCAATTGAGGCCGAGACGACGCCCGGTTCCTGATTGCTCAGGAAGCCGGGCGCCCGATTTTCGGTGCCGAGGATCAGGTCGCCGCATAGGCGGCGAGAACCGCGGCAATCTGTTCAGGGCTCAGATTGTTCGACTGGGTCGCGCTGATCGCCTGGAGCTGTGCGG
Source organism: Allorhizobium sp. nf9_anc (assembly GCF_056323085.1). Classification (NCBI taxonomy): domain Bacteria; kingdom Pseudomonadati; phylum Pseudomonadota; class Alphaproteobacteria; order Hyphomicrobiales; family Rhizobiaceae; genus Allorhizobium; species Allorhizobium sp. nf9_anc. The sequence continues at coordinate 4,079,148 of NZ_CM150481.1, forward strand.
TGGTCATGTTGGAGATCTGACCCACCGTCAGACCGGGCAGGGCCTGCTCGCTGATCGCAGCAATGTCATCGGCGGAGAAGGTCCGGAAGTTGTTGGCGCCAAATGCCGACAACTGTGCGGAATTCAGCCCTGCTACCTGCGTCGGTGTCAGTGCCTCGGCTTGTCCTGCCGTGAGCGCGCTCACCTGCGCGACCGTCAGGCCGCTGATCGCCTTGGCGTCCATGGCCGCAACCTGCGATGTCGTCAGCCAGGCGACCCTATCCGTCCCGAGTGTTGCCAGCTGGATGGCATTCATCGACCCGATCTGCGCGGATGTCAGCGCGCCGACCTGATCCTGGGTCATCGCCCTCAGCTGGTGATAGGTCAGGCCGGCGACCTGGCCCGTCGTCAGGGCGGAGATCTGTTCCGGCTGCAATGTGGCGAAGATCGCGGGCGACAAGCCGCTCACTGCCGTCGGGGACAGTGCTGCGATGTCCGTCGCCGTCAGCGTTTCAAGCGCCGTCGAGCTGAAGGCTGCCAGCTGGGTTCCGCTCAGGGCGCCAAACTGCGCCGATGTCATCGCATCGACCTGGCTGGATGTCAGGGTCGCTATCTGCGCAGTGCTCAGCCCCGGAATGGCTTTGGGGGCGATGGCCGCAATCTGCGTTGTCGACAGGGCAGAAATGGTGCCGGCCGAGAGCGAGGCGATCTGTGTCGCGGTCAGCGCGCCGATCTGGGTTGCCGTCATGACGCCGAGCTGATCTGGCTTCAATGCGTTCAACTGGTCGAAGGTCAAGGCGCCGACCTGCGCTGCTGTCAGGATGCCGATTTGTTCCTGGCTGAGGCCCGCGATGTTGGCGGCCGACAGGCCCGTGATCGCTGCCGGCGAGATGGATGCCAGCTCCGTGTTCGACAGCGTTGCGAGCTGCGCCGAGGAGAGTGCGCCGATCTGTGTCGAGGTCAGGGCCGCGATCTGGGTCTGGCTGAGGCTGTCGATCTGCGTCGTCGACATGGAGGCGATCTGGGTCGCCGTCAGGCCCGGGATCGTCTTGACGTTCAGCGCTGCGATCTTGTCACTGGTCAGCGTGGCGAGGCTGTCATTGCTGAGCAGCGCCACCTGGCTTGCGCTGAGTGCCCCGATTTGTGTGGTCGAGAGAAGAGTTACCTGCTGGGGCGTGAGCGCTCCGACCTGGCTTGGCGTCAGAGCGGTGATCTGGGCTGCCGTCAGTGCGGTGATCTGGTCGGCGCCCAGGACAGCGATCTGCTGTGTCGTCATGCCGGCGATCCCGGCCGCGCTGATCGCGGCAAGCTTCGTCGCCGGTAGGTTGGAAAGCTGGGTCGGTGTCAGCGCCGCGACCTGTGTCGCCGTCAAGGCACCCATCTGCGCGGTGGTCAGGGATTCAATCTGATTGGACGTCAGAGCCGTGACCTGTGTCGTGGACAGTGCGGCGATGGCCGTCGTGCTCAAGGCCGCGATCTGTTCCTGAGACATCACACCGAGCGACGCCGTCGTCAGGGCTGCAGCCTGGGTCGCACCAAAGCCGGCAACCTGCTTTGCGCTCAGCGCATCCACTTGGGTCGGGGTCAAGGCTGCCGTCTGGTCAGCACTCAATGCACCGAGCTGGGCCGGCGTGAGGGCTGCAATCTGATCGAGGTTCATGGCGGCGATGGTTTCAGCATCGATCCCGCTCAAGGCGCCCGTCGTGATGGCCGCCATCTCTGTCGGCTGGAACGCCAGGATATCGGCCGCGCGCATGGCGCCGAGCTGCGCTGCCGTCAGGCCCGCAACCTGGGTCGCCGTCATCGCCTCGACCTGATCGGACGACATCGCCGCGATCTGATCCGTGCTCAGGGCTGCAATCGTCCTGGCGGAGAGGCCGGCAATCTGTTCACGCGACAGCGATGCGATGTTGCTCGGCGACAGCGAAGCAATCTGGGCTGCGGTCACGGCCTGCAACTGGCTGGCGCTCAGCGATGCAAGCTGGGTCGGCGTGAAGGAGACGACCTGCTCGTTCTTCATCGCCGCGATCTGCGCGGAGGTCAGCTTCGCAATCTGTTCCAGGCTCAGGCTGTCGATCTTGTCGGCAGAGATCGAGGAGATGGCGCTTGTTGAAATCGCGGCAATCTCGGCTGGTGTGAGGGCTGACAGCTGCACTTCGGACAAGGACCCGATCTGGGCGCCGCTCATCTTCGAGATCTGTGCGGAGCTCAGTCCGTCGATCTGGTTGTCCTCGAGGGCGGCAATCTGATCCGTGGTCAGCCCCGTGATCGAGGCGGCCGCGATGGCTCCGACCTGCGAGGGCGACCATGCCTTCACCGCCTGCACCGATAGGGCGGACAGCTGAGCGGCACTTAGAGCTGCAATCTGGCCGTTGCTCATCGCTTCGGTCTGGAATGCCGTGAGGCCCGCGACCTGCTCGGCCTTCAGCGCCCGGATCTGGGTTGTCGTCAGCGCGGCTACCTGATCGGGCGCCAGGGTTGCGATGCGTTCCGGCGTCAGGCCGGTGATCGCCTTGGCACTGATGGCGGCGATTTTCACCGGGCTCATTGCCGCGACGGATTCAGCCGGCAAGGCTGCTACCTGGGCTGCCGAGAGCGCACCAATCTGGCTGGTGGAGAGGGCGTCGAGCTGATCTGCAGTGAGCGACCCGATCTGGTCGACCGTCAGGCCGGTGATGGCGCGCGCGCTGAGCGCTGCGATCTGTTCCTCAGAGAAGCTGGCAATCGCAACTTCCGGCATGGCTGCGATCTGCACGCCGGTCAGCCCGCGAACCTGCGTCGGTGTGAAGCCTGCGATCTGGTCCGGTGTGAAGGCTGCGGCCTGGGTCGCCTTCAGCGCCGAGATCTGCGAGGTCGTCATGGATGCGACCTGGGTGACGCTCAGAGAGGAGATCTGATCCGTTGTCAGCCCGGTGACGGCTGACACGCTGATGGCGCCAATCTGGGTGGGAGACAGGGCTCCGATCTGGGCCGTCGACAGACTGCCGATCTGGCTGGCATTCATCGCCGCGATCTGGGCCGTGGTGAGGCTCTTCAGCTGATCGGTGCTCATCGCTGCAAGTTGGCCGGCACTCAAGCCGGCCACAGCCTTCGATGACAGCGCTGCAATCTGCGTGGTGGTAAAGCCCTCAATCGTGGATGTCGGCAGGGCGGCAATCTGGGTGGGGCCGAGCGCTCTGATCTGGGTGGTGGTGAGGGCGGCCAACTGGTCTTCGGTGAAGGCCGACATCTGTGTGCGGGTGAGCGCCGCAATCTGGGCCCCCGTCATCGCCGATGTCTGGGACGGAGACATGCCCGCGATATGATCCGCGGTCAGGCCGGAAATGGCGCGGGGATTGATGGCCGCAATCTGGCCGTTCGAAAGGCTGGCAACTTGCTCGACAGAAAGAGCGCCAAGTTGCTTCGACGTCAGGGCCGTCATTTGCGCGTTGGTGAGGGCTCCGATCTTTTCGTTGCCGAGCGCTGCGATCTGGGTCGTTGTCAGCCCTGTCACGCCACGGGCGCTGATCGCGGAAAACTGTGTCGTCGAGAGGGCGCCGAGCTGTTCGGTCGTCATTGCGCCGACCTGCGTGGGGCTGAGCGCTGTAATCTGGCTGTTGGAGAAGGCTGCAACCTGCTGAGGTGTCAGTGCTGCGATCTGCGCCGGCGTGAGCGCCGAAATCTGTGTCGTCTTCAGTGCCGAAATCTGGGTGGTCGTGAGACCCGCCAGCCTTTCCGGCGATTGCCCCCTCAGGGCGGCCGTGTTGATGGCGGCCATGTCTTCAGCCGAGAAGGTCGCCAGATCCTCGGTGCTGAAGGCGCTGAGCTGCGTCGCGCTCAGTTTTGCGACTTGCGCTGGCGTCAGGGCCTCTGACTGTTCGGTGCTCAGTCCGCCGAGTTGGCTTGCCGAGAGTGCCGCAACCTGTGTCGCTGCCAGGCTCGAAACATCTTCCGTCGAGAGCGCCGTGATCTGGTCGAGGGTGAGACCGGTGATCGAGCGCGGGGCAATCGCCTTCAGCTGCGCGGTCGACAGCCCTGCTACAGCCTCTGTCTGGAGGGCCGAAATCTGCGACGACGTCAGCGCGTTGACCTGCGTGCTCGAAAGCTGGCTCACCTCCTCGTCTGACCAGGAGCTCACGGTCGAATTGGGGAGTGCCCGGATCTGGGCGGGGCTGAGCAGGGAAATGGGCGACGTCATGTCTATCGGCCTCTTGTTTTCAAACGAATGCGCTCAAAAGTGTTTCACCGGCTTGCATCCATCTGATCGAGGCTATGCGTCTCAACATTTTCAGCGCGTTCCGGCACAAGGTCTCGCCCGGCAGTTCGTTAGACCGCCCAGCATGATGCCGTTTTAATCGCCAAGGCTTGCCTGAGCCTGTGCTGTCACATCTCCCGGTTGGTCAAAGGTGTAGGGTGGTCGATGCAGCGAATGGCGCAGCAGCAGGTATGGCGCCGATCGGGTCGACATTCTGCAGTCAGATTGCAGCCTTGGGATGCAGCGGCGCGTGCACTTCGGATCCCAGCCGTTGCGGCTTGCGCTGCGAAACCGGGCATGAGCAGCAGTTTCTGCTGCTCAGCTATCCGCTTGCGGCACAGACGAAGCTTCGTCACGCAGGAAATGCCGGCCGAGATGGCCGACACCGTCCTGGATATCTGCTTCGATCGCCTTTGCGAGGGCTTGCAGGTCATTGGCCCGGATCGCGTCCATCGCTTCGGCGTGGCGGTCGATGCGATAGCTTTCTTCGAGCTTTGCGGTCGCCAGACGCATGAAGGGACCGAGGCGCAGCCAGACGGACTCGATCAGTTCGAGCAGAACGCCGCTCGCCCCCGGCTCATACAAGGTGCGGTGAAACAGGAAGTTGAGCTCCGTCGAGCGGAGCAGATCATCGGCGCCATAGGCTTGGTCGATCTCCGCATCGATCACCTGCAGCCGCTCCAGCCTTGCCTTGTCGATATGGGGCAGCGCCCGCATGGCCGCGAGCGTTTCCAGGGCTGTGCGGGCGGCGATGATCTCCTCGAATTTCGAGAGGGTCATTTCCGGCACGCGGACGCGGCGATTGTCGAGATATTCCAGCGCACCATCCGCGACCAGGCGATGCAGAGCCTCGCGCACGGGCATGGCGCTCACCCCGAGGTCGTCGGCGACGCCGTTGATGGTGATCGGCAGACCAGGGGCGACCGCGCCCGACATGATACGGGCCCGCAGCGTCCGATAGACGCGCTGCTTGCGTGATTCCTCCGCCTTGCGTTCCTCGATCGCCATGGTTCGACCGCGTTCTCCCTGTTTGTTATCGATGTCCGTTGCCTGACTTTCGCGGTTCGGACATTTACCCTCTTGAAATTTGATCAAACTAACATTTGGTATAGTCTGACGGAGTGCAAGGCCTGAAGGCTTGCATTCGCGACGTTCCAGGAAACTCACATGACCGCAAAGACAATCGGCATCCTCGTCACCGGCCATTCGCCTGCCGAACTCGCGAACGAGTATGGCAATTACGCCGACATGTTTGCCGCTCTGCTCGGCAAATTCGATTTCACCTTCAAACGCTATTTCGTTGTGGACGGCGAGTTTCCGGACAGCCCGACAGACGTCGATGGCTGGCTGCTGACGGGTTCCAAGTTCGGTGTCTACGAGGATCACCCGTGGATCCGCGAGCTCGAAGATTTCATCCGACAGGTGCATGCCGCCAAGGTTCCCATGGTCGGCATCTGCTTCGGCCATCAGGTCATGGCGAAAGCCCTCGGTGGCGAAGTCGAGAAGTTCAAGGGTGGCTGGTCCGCCGGTCCGGTTCGTTACACGCGATCCGACACGGGTGAGGAGCAGGTCCTCCTTGCCTGGCATCAGGACCAGGTCATCCGCGTGCCTGAGGGTGCCGAGGTCGTCGGCAAGACGGATGCCTGCGAGAACGCCGTCATTCGCTACGGCGACTGGGGCCTCTCCTACCAGCCACATCCGGAGTTTTCGCCGCGCTTCTTCGAGGGACTGGCAGAGGCACGCAAGGCCGCCATTCCCGAGCCCCTGTTCGAACGGGTGAAGAAGGTCGATGTGCCGATCGCAACCGACAAGATCGCTGAGGAGATCGGCGAGTTTCTCGGGCGCGACCGCTGAAGCGGGGCAGGACGCGTCTAAGCGTCCCAGCTTTCCTTGATGAAGGCTTCGAAGAAATCCGAGAAGGTTGCCACTCGAAGCGGTAGCTGTTCGTAGGGCGGGTAGTAGAGCGTCAGCCAGATCTCGGGCGTGTTCCAGCCCGGCAGCACTTCGACGAGTTTTCCCGCGCGCAATTCCTCGTCGACGATGAAGCGGGGCAGGAGGGCAATGCCTTCTCCAGCGATCGCGAGCTTGCAGAGAAAATCACCGTTGTTGATCGAGAACCGGCCCCGGGCCTCAACGGTCCTGACTTGTCCGGGTCGGCTCAGTTCCCAGGTCTCGGTCTTCGACTGATCGTGATAGCTGAGGCATTCGAGTGTCGTCAGATCCTCTGGGACCTTCGGTGTGCCATGGCGCGCCAGGAAGGACGGCGCAGCGACCAGCAGACGCGACACCGGACGGATCTTGCGCCAGATCGTCGACTTGTCTGTCGGCGGACCCGAGATGCGGATCGCGAGGTCGTAATTCTCCTGGAGAATGTCGACGAAACGGTCGGACAGTTCTATTGCGACGCTGGTGCGTGGGTGCATGATGGAAAACTGCGACAGCACCGTCGGCAGAACCTTCATTCCCAGCGACATGGGTGCGGAGACCCGGAGCGATCCTGCCGTCACCTTCTGCAGATCCCGGGTTTCCTCCGTCGCCCGGGCAAGACCTTCGACCAGCGGCGCGACGCGGGCCGCATAGGCGGCGCCGGCCGAAGTCAGTGAGACTTTCCGTGTTGTGCGCAACAGGAGCTGCACGCCGAGCTGATCTTCGAGGGCTGAGACCGTGCGCGTGACGGAAGCCGGCGTCATGGCGAGCAGGCGCGCCGCTGCGCTGAAGCTGCTTTGGTCAGCGACCGTCAGAAAGGTCCTGATGGCTTCGAACTCGCCCATCGGATTGTTGCTCCCAGTGAAATAATATCCGCAATATTACAGCTATTCTCAATCGAAAAGCCGTGGCCCATATTCCGTTCAACAGAACAAAGCCGGCGCGATTGCCGGGAAAGGATCAGAGCCATGCTTACCCAGATCAAAGGCCTGCATCACGTTACCTCCATGGCTGCGGATGCCCAGGAAAACAACGATTTCTTCACGAAGACCCTCGGCCTTCGCCGGGTCAAGAAGACCGTCAACTTCGATGCTCCCGACGTCTACCACCTCTATTACGGCGACGAAGTCGGCAATGCCGGATCGGTCATGACTTATTTCCCGTTTGCCAATATGGGCAAGGGTGGTCGCGGTGCCGGTGAAGTCTCCGAGACCGTCTTCTCCGTGCCGAAGGGCACACTCGGTTTCTGGCAGGATCGCCTGTCGAAGCAAGGCGTCAAGGAACTCGGCTCCTATTCGCTCTTCGGTGAGGACCGTCTGCGTTTTGCCGGCCCTGATGGTGACGGCTTTGCGCTGGCCGAGGTCGACGGCGACAGCCGCGTGCCCTTCGCCGGTGGTCCGGTTGGCGTTTCGGAAGGGGTTCACGGTTTCCGCGGCGTGACCATGCGGTTGCGCGACGAAGGTGCGACCGGCGAACTCCTGAAGTTCATGGGCTACCAGCCGGTCGACAAACAGGGTGACTTCGTCCGCTATGCGGTCTCCGGCGGCAATGGTGCCGACTATATCGATCTCGAAGTTCTGCCGGGTGCATCGCATGCCCAGCAGGGTGCAGGTTCGGTGCACCACGTCGCCTTTGCCGTGGAAGATCGTGCGGCTCAGCTCGAAGTTCGCAAGGCGCTGCTCGACACGGGATATCAGGTCACGCCGGTCATCGACCGTGACTACTTCTGGGCGATCTATTTCCGCACCCCGGGTGGTGTGCTGTTCGAAATCGCCACCAACGAGCCCGGCTTCAACCGGGACGAAGATACGGCCCATCTCGGCGAGGCGCTGAAGCTGCCGACACGTTATCAGCAGTATCGCTCGCAGATCGAAGCCCATCTGACCCCGATCAAGGACTAATCGCACAGAGGGACGATGCCTGACGGCGTCGTCCCTCTTGCGGAGGAACCAATATGGCACTCGATAGCTACATCCACCTCTACCAGGCACCGCAGGGTGCCGCACCGCTGGTCTTCACCTTTCACGGCACCGGCGGCGACGAACATCAGTTTCCCGGGCTCGTGAACCGGATCCTGCCCGAGGCGGGGATCGTCTCGCCCCGCGGCGACGTCTCGGAATACGGGGCTGCGCGCTTCTTCAAGCGCACCGGCGAAGGCGTCTACGACATGGCCGATCTCGCAGAGAGAACGGCGAAGATGGTGGCCTTCATCCGCGCGCACAAGGAGAAGAACCCGGATCGACCGATCTACGGGCTCGGTTACTCGAATGGCGCCAATATCTTGGCTTCGGTCCTGTTCGAGGCGCCTGATCTCTTCGACCGCGTGATCCTCATGCATCCGCTGATCCCGTTCGATCCGCCGGCACAGCAGGGGCTTTCGGATGTTGCGGTGCTCGTGACTGCCGGCCAGCGGGATCCGATCTGCCCGCTGCCGCTGACCGAACGGCTGGCCGCCTATTTCGAGGCGCAAGGCGCTCAGGTCGAGACTTTCCTGCATCAGGGCGGTCATGAGGTTTCGCAAGGCGAAGTCGACGCGATCGCCGCCTTCCTGCAGAAGCCCTGACATCACGCACACGAAACGCAAAAGGCCCGCAGACAGAGTTGCGGGCCTTTTTTCGTCTCGACTATCAGCCGATCTGGATCAGGGCTTTGATCAGACCGGATTTCTCGCGCGCCCAGCGCGGCAGATCCGTAGCGAGATCTGCCAGGGTCGTCCGATGCGTGATCAGCTGGTCGATCGGCACGAGACCATCCGCGATCGATTTGCGGACATGATCGAAGTCGACGCGGGTCGCGTTGCGGCTGCCGATCAGCATCATCTCGCGCTTGTGGAATTCGGGGTCGGAGAAGGTGATGTCCTCCTTCACCACGCTGACCAGCACGAGGCTTCCGCCGTGGGCGACGAAGCGGAAGGCGCGTTCCATCGATGGGCGATAGCCGGTGGCATCGAAGACCACGTCGAAACCGTCTCCCCCGGTCAAGTCCGCGACCGCAGACTCAAGACTGTCATCGGCCAGAAGACCTGATGTGAAGCCGAGGCGACTTGCTGCCATCGACAGGCGCTCGCTGCTGGTGTCGAGCAGGGTCACGTCATGTCCGGCAATGCGCGCAAAGATCGCCGTGCCAAGCCCGATCGGGCCTGCACCAATGACCAGTGCCCTTGATCCCGCGGGCGCCATAGAGCGACGGACGGCGTGTGCGCCGATCGCCAGAAATTCGACGGTGGCTGCGGCTTCCGGTGACAGGTCGTCAGCGGGATACAGGTTGATGGCAGGGACCGTGATCTCCTCGCACATTGCCCCATCCGTGTGCACACCGAGCACGCGAATATTCGTGCAGCAGTTGGGCTTGTCCTTGCGGCAGGCGATGCAGGTGCCGCAGGCGATATAGGGATTGACGATCACCTTCGTGCCGGCGCCCAGGTCGACGCCTTCGCCCGCCTCGACGACAGTTGCCGAGATCTCGTGGCCCATGACGCGCGGGTATTCCAGGAAGGGGTGCTTGCCTTCGAAGATATGATAGTCCGTCCCGCAGATGCCAACATGGCTGATGGCGATGCGGGCTTCGCCTGTTTTTGGACGCGGCGGCGGATCGCGATCGACGATCTCGAGACGGCCCGGTTCGACACACAATGCGGCCTTCATGCTTATTCCTTTCGGCTGCCCGGCAAGGTTTGACGAAAAAAAAGGGGATGCCATTCGCGGCACCCCCACCTTGGGAAATTATCAGCGGCTGCCGCGGCGGCGAAGCTGGTCGAAATAGACGATCAGGATGATCAGGGCACCGGTGATGATGCGCTGCCAGAACGAGTTGACGTTCATCAGGTTGGCGCCGTTGTTGATCGTCGCCAGAATGAAGGCGCCGAGTAGCGGACCCTGGACCGAACCGACGGCGCCGAACAGGCTGGTGCCGCCGATGACCGAGGAGGCGATTGCCTGCAGTTCCCAGCCTTCGGCCTGGGTGGCGTTGCCGATCCCGATGCGCGAGGCAAGCAGGATGCCGACGAAGGCAGCACAGGTCGAGGACAGGATGTAGGCCATGTAGATCGTGCGGTTGACGTTGACGCCGGAGAGGCGTGCCGCCTCGCTGTTGGAGCCGACCGCGAAGAGATAGCGACCCCAGCGGCTAAGGTGCAGGAAGACATAGGCGGGCACGGCGACGACGATGACCATCCAGAACAGGCTGGGCACACCGAGGAAGTCGGCGCGGGCGAAGTTGGTGAAGGCCTCGTTGGAGATCGAGATGGTCGAACCATTGGTGATCAAGAGGCCGATGCCGCGGAGCGAAGTCAGAGTTGCGAGCGTGATGATGAAGGCGGGAAGCCCCATGCGCACGATACCAAAGGCATGGAACATGCCGATGGCGACACCCATCAGGAGGGTGAGGATGATCGCAAGCCAGACGGGCAGGCCCGCCGCCAGGAGCCAAGCGAGGATGACGCTGGCGAAACCCACCACCGCGCCGACCGACAGATCGATGCCGGCGGTGATGATGACGAAGGTCTGGCCGACGGCGAGGATCGCCGTCATCGCACCCTGACGCAGCAGGTTGCTGATGTTGTTCGGTGTCCAGAAGCTGTTGGTGGCAAAGCCAAGGAGCAGCCAGAGGAAGAGCAGGAGGCCGAGCAGCGTGAGGCTGAAGAGGATACTCATGCCCCTCTTCGGTGCGACCTTGGTCTCGGTGGTGTCGGTGCTCATCTTTGTCCTCCCAGTCGTCTTTTCATGTCGTTGTTTGCGGGTATCACGTCTCAGACGCCGATCGCCTCGGTCAGCACGTCTTCATGCGATGCGGTTCGATAGTCATGGCTCGCGACCAGTCTGCCCTGGCGGAACACGTGCAGGCGGTCCGATAGCTCATAGACCTCCGGCAGGTAGGACGAGATCAGGATGATGCCGGCACCCTGCTTCAGGAGTTCCGCGAAGAGCCTGTAGATCTCGGCCTTCGTTCCGACGTCGACGCCGACGGTCGGTTCGTCGAAGATGAAGAGGCGCGCGCCGTGGCTGAGCCACTTACCGATGACGATCTTCTGCTGGTTGCCGCCGGACATGGCCGATGCGAGCACGGCACGTGTCGGCGTCTTGATCTTCAGATCGTTGATCTGCTTGTCGGCGTTTCCGGCTTCCAGCTTCGGGCTGATGGTGAGGCCCCTGCTTAAGCGGCCGAAGACTGGCAGGTTGATGTTGAGGCCGATCGGCAGGTTGAGGCAAAGGCCCTGGTCGCGTCGGCTTTCGGGGGCGAGTGCGATGCCGAGGTCCATGGCCTTGCGTTCGGTATCGATAACGACCTTCTTGCCGTCCCAGAAGACTTCGCCTGCCGTCAGTTTGTGACGGCCATAGAGACCCAGCGCAAATTCGCTGCGACCGGCACCGATCAGGCCGTAGAGGCCGACGATTTCGCCCGAGCGGACCGAAAGCGAGACATCCGAAAAACCCGGACCGGAAAGTCCCTTGGCCTCAAGGATGGTGGCACCGATCGGCAGCTTTTCCTTGTGGTAGATCTGCTCGATCGAACGGTTGATCATCAGCGAGATGAGTTCGGCGTCGTTGGTCTCGCCGATCAGGCGGGTGCCGACATGGGTACCATCGCGCAGGACAGACACGCGGTCTGCCAGTTCGAAGACCTCTTCCATGCGGTGGCTGATATAGACGATGGTGACGCCTTCCGACTGCAGGCGGCGGATGAGGCGGAAGAGCTGGGCCGATTCCTGGCGCGTCAGATAAGCCGTCGGCTCATCGAAGATTATAAAACGGATACCGCGCATCGCGGCTTTGGCGGTGGCGATCAGCTGCTGCTGGCCGATCGTGAGATTGGCGAGAATTTCGCCGGCGGGCAGGTTGAAGCCGAGGTCGTCGAGCACGTTCTGCGCAGCGGTTGTCATGGCGCGCTGGCGCATGATGCCGCCCGACGACATCTCGTCGCCGAGGAACATGTTGGCGGCGACCGAGAGATGCGAGCAGAGCACGACTTCCTGATGCACCGCGTTGATGCCGCGCTGGATCGCCTCGTTCGGCGTGGCGAGTGCGACCGGCTTGCCGCACCAGCGGATCTCGCCCGATGTGCGCGGAATGACGCCCGTGAGAAGCTTGATGAGGGTGGATTTGCCAGCGCCATTTTCGCCGACGATGGCGTGGATTTCACCGGCGAGGAAACTTAAGGTCGCGGGCTTCAGAGCCTCCACGGCGCCATACTTCTTCTGCAGGCCGATGAGCTCGAGGATCGGCGTTCCCGGCGGGATGCGATCGGTCTCCAGCAGTTCCGGCGCGTCGTCGTGCCGGTGGCTTACATCGTGCAGCGAAGTCATGTCATTCCTCCCAAATCGCAGGGAAATCGACGGGCGCCTCCTGCGCCCGCCGTTTCCGGTCCGGCACGCGCGACAGATGCCGCGCGTGCCGAAGTCTCGATCAGTTGACCTTCGGGTTCAGAAGGGCATCGATCTTCGGGTCGGCCATGTTGGCCTGGGTCACGAGGTTTGCACCGGTGTCGACGAAGGTCTCGACCTTCTCGCCCTTGGAGACGGCGAGTGCGGTCTTCACGCCGTCGTAGCCCATGCGGTACGGATCCTGGACGACGAGACCGGCAAGTACGCCTTCCTTGAGGAAGCCGACGGTCTTTTCATCCGAGTCGAAGCCGATGACCTTGATCTTGTCGCCGAGCTTGTTTTCGGCGATCGCCTGGCCAACGCCCTGCGCCATGATCAGGTTCGAAGCGAAGACGCCAACGATGTTCGGGTTGGCGGTGATCAGGTCGGTCATCATGTTGAGGCCGGTCGTGGCCTGGCCATCGGCAAAGCGGTCGACGGTCACGGTGATGCCCGGATACTTGGTCTTCATCTGGTCGAGGAAGCCTTCACGGCGCTGGTCGAGCGAACCGACGCCCGGCAGGCTGGTGATGATGGCGACTTCGCCCTCTTCCTTGCCGGTCGCTGCCTTGATGGCGGCTGCAAGGCCGTCAGCTGCGATACGGCCACCCTGGACGTTGTCGGTGGTGAGGAACGAGGTGAAGGCCTTGGAGTCGGCACCGGAGTCGATGCCGATAATCGGAACCGCCTTGGCGGCTTCGTCGATCGGCTTGCCGAGTGCCTTGAACTCGGTCGGCGAGATCACGACGGCGGCAGGTGCACCGGCAACAGCGTTCTCGAGAATGCTGATCTGGCCGTTGATGTCAGACTCGGACTGAGCACCGAGTTCCGGCACGTTCACGCCGAGGTCCTTGCCAGCCTGGCGGGCGCCGGCGAGCACGATCTGCCAGTAGAAGGACGTGGTGTCCTTGACGATGATCGGAATGGTCACGTCCTGGGCGAAGGACGCGGCCGGCATCATCGACGTCATCATTGCAGCGCCGGCGATCCCCATCAGGGCGCGGCGAGTCATGCTCTTCAGAATGGTCATTGTGGTTCTCCTCTCAACGCGTCCTGTTCCTCCGGTGAGATCGACCTGCAGAACGCAACCGGGTCGATCTTTATCGATAAAAAACATTTTATCGAGGCACGCTACTCCAGCATTCTGGAGAATGCAAGCGGGCAAAATGGGCTCCTCCGAACTCGCTTTTGCCTTGAAATCCAGGGCTTCCCGGGCCTCCTCAGACCCGGTGAACCTCTTCCGGATAGACGACGCCCTTCTTCAGGATGACGTTGCCGTAAATCCGCAATTCGGTGGTTGCGACGATGTATGCTGCCGTCCGTGCACGCTCGTAAAAGGCGAAGCGCTCGAGGCTTTCGAGCTGGAAGTCGCCCGCCAGTCTCGTGATCGTCGCCTGGAATTCGGCGCAGATTTCCGGGGCCGCGTGGGGGTCACCGACCACCTGCATGCGCCAGGCCGCATCCTCGACGAACTGGTCGAGCGGCATGTGGGCGAGGATCGCCTCCAGGATTTCGACGGCGCCGACGCCGTCTGCCCGGATGACCGGGGGACCCATGGTGCTCGCCGGGAAATTGCCGTCGGCAATTACGATCTCGTCGCCGTGTCCCATCGTGGCGATGGCGTGCAGCAGGTCAGGTCCCAGCAGAGGATGGATGCCTTTCAGCATGGTCAGCTCCTATTCCCGGACAGGCGCATCGCCGAGCGGCGGTGCAACGAGTGTGTGCGCCTCGAAGGGTGCGAAGGCGGAGGCCGGCAGTTCCTCTGATGTCAGCGCCATGTTGCGGTTCAGGCTTTCCGGCTTTGCCGTGCCGATGATGACGGAGGCGACCGCCGGATGGTGCAGCGGGAACTGCATGGCGAACTGGGCGAGCGGCTTGTCGGCCTGCTTTGCCAGGTCTTCCATCGCGCGCACCTTGCCGAGCACTTCGTCGGTTGCGGGGGTGTAGTCGAAATGCGCGCCCGGAACGGCGCCCGTTGCCAGGATACCGGAATTGAAGACGCCGCCGGCGGTGATCGAGGTGCCGCGCTTCTCGCAGAGCGGCAGCAATTCCTCGACGGCGGAGCGATCGAGCAGCGAATAGCGGCCAGCCATCAGGATGACGTCGATATCGATGTCAGCCATCATCTCCAGGCAGGCGGGTACCTCGTTGACACCGAGACCGAAGGCCTTGATCGCGCCAGATGATTTCAGCTGGTCGAGCGCCTTGTAACCGCCGTCGCGCAACTGCTTCACATAGCGATCGTTGACCTCGCGGCCATGCGTGTAGACGCCGATATCGTGGACATAGAGGATGTCGATGCGATTGAGGCCAAGGCGTGCATAGCTGAAGTCGACCGAGCGCATGATGCCGTCATAGCTGTAGTCGTAGACCAGCTTGAAGGGCAGAGGATCGACGAAGCCGACATTCGGGATCTGATCCTTCGGCACCGGTGCCAGCAGGCGGCCAACCTTGGTGGAGAGCACATAGCTCTCTTCCGGCTTGTCGCGCAGGAAGTCGCCGACATAACGCTCGGCCTGGCCGAAGCCGTAATGCGGGGCCGTATCGAAATAGCGGATCCCTTGATCCCAGGCGGCCTGCAGCGTTGCAATGCCGACATCGCGGGGGCAGGGGCGGTAGAGGCCACCAAGCGGTGCGGTGCCGAAGGAGTATTCGGTCACTTCGAGGGCGGTCTTGCCGATGCGTCTCGTCTTCATGCTGATATCCGGATCCCAGTTGTCGAGGTCAGAGCGTGGCACCGAGGTGCCACGGCACGAATTCGTTGTCGCCGTAGCCGAAGAGCTCGCTCTTGGTCTTCTGGCCCGAGGCGGTCTCGATGATCAGGTCGAAGATGTCGCGACCCAGATCCGAGACGCTGGCGTCTCCCGTGGCGATGACGCCGCAATCGATGTCCATGTCCTCTTCCATCGACTTGTAGAGCGCGGTGTTGCTGGTCAGCTTGATGGAGGGCACGGGCCGTGAGCCGAAGCAGGAGCCGCGGCCGGTGGTGAAGGCAATGACGTTTGCACCGCCTGCTACCTGGCCGGTGGCCGAGACTGGGTCATAGCCGGGCGTGTCCATGAAGACGAGGCCGTGCTCGGTGACGCGTTCGGCGTAATTGTAGACGGCGGTCAGCGGCGAGCGTCCGCCTTTGGCGACCGCACCGAGGGATTTCTCGAGAATGGTTGTGAGGCCACCCTTCTTGTTGCCGGGCGAAGGATTGTTGTCGAGCGAGGCGCCGTGCTGGGCGACATAGGCCTCCCACCAAGAGATCAGCCCATCGAGCTTGACGGCGACATCCTCGTTGACGGCGCGGCTGCGCAGCAGGTGTTCGGCGCCATAGATCTCCGAAGTCTCGGAGAGGATCGCCGTGCCGCCGGCACCAGCCAGGATATCGACAGCGACGCCGAGGGCCGGGTTGGCTGTAATGCCGGACAGGCCATCCGAACCGCCGCATTGCAGGCCGACGATGATCTCGCTGACGGAGATCGGTTCGCGGCGCATGGAGCCGACTTCGGCTGCGATCTCTTTCAGGATCGAAAGGGCATTCTCGACGGCGCGGCGCGAACCGCCGGCATCCTGGATGTTGAAGTGACGCTTGGAGGCGCCGGCGCCGCTCTGGCCGTAAAGCGTCAGCTGGTTCACTTCGCAGCCGAGGCCGACCATCAGCACGCCGCCGAAATTCACGTGTCTCGTGTAGCCGGCTATTGTTCTGTGTAGCGTGCGCATGCCGTCGCCGGTCGAGCTCATGCCGCAGCCCTGGTCGTGCACGATCGGCACGAAGCCGTCGATGCCCTCGTAATGCGGCAGGATGGTGCGGTTCGCGGCATCCGCGATGGCGCGACAGACCGTGGTGGAACAGTTCACGCTGGCGATGATGCCGATGTAGTTGCGGGTCGCGGCGCGTCCATCGGCGCGGCGATAGCCCATGAAGGTGCGCCCCTTGTCGGCAGCAGTCGCCGTTTCGGGCTGGGCAAGGCCGCTGACCGAAAGGCGGTCTTCATCGAAGGCGAGATTGTGGGAATGGACGTGGTCGCCGGCTGCAATGTCCTTCGTGGCGCGGCCGATCGCCTGGGCATATTTGACGACAGGCTCACCCTGGCGGATGGCGCGGACCGCCACCTTGTGGCCAGGATCAATCTTCGCCGCTGCCGGCGCGCCGCCCGGCAGGACATGCCCGGCTTCGATCGCAACAGTGGTCACGGCAACATTGTCGTCCTGCGACAGCAGGATGCAGGCTGGTTTCGACACCCGATGTTTCTCCCATGCGTCCGGCGATACCGGATCCTGTGTTTTGTCTTTTATCGGCAATAGACAGTTTCTCGTCAATGGGTATGATATCGATAAAGAACAATTTGCTCCAGTGCGGAGCGGGAGGAACAGAAACCCTTGTCGAAGGAGAGGAAGGCCGCCGCAATCGGTGGTTTCCATTGCGCGGGTTCGCATCTTGCGCCAAGAGGCAAAAGACCGAAGCGCCAGATAACATCAACCAGGCAGATCCATGGCCAAGCAGAACACCGTCTTCAAGGATGCTTACAACCGCACGCTGAAGCTGATCGAGGAAACGGACACGCTTCCCTCGGAGCCGGAGCTCGGCGGGTTGCTCAGTGTGAGCCGCACGACCGTCAGGGCCGTCCTGACGCGCCTCGGAGAAGCGGGGCTGGTCGCCTGGGACAAGCGTTCGAAGACGGTGTTGCGGCGGCCGGTCCGAAACGACTATTTCCCCGACGAGGAGACAAACTCCCTTTCTGACATCATCGAGCGCAGCTTCATGCGGCGGATCCTGGCCGGCGGGGCGCAGCCGGGCATGCAGATCAACGAGCTGGAACTTGCCCGTGAGATTGGCATCGGGACCACGAGCGTCCGCGAGTTTCTGATCCGTTTCAGCCGTTTTGGGCTGATCGAGAAGCGACCGAACAGCCATTGGGTGCTGAAGGGGTTTACCCGCGAATTCGCGCTCGAGCTGACCGAGGTGCGCGAAATGTTCGAGCTGCGCTCGGCGGCAAGCTTCGTGCATCTGGCCGAGGACCATCCGGCCTGGGACGAGCTCCGGCTGGTTGAGGCGCAACACCATGCGCTGCTGGCCGACATCGACAATCGCTACATGGACTTCTCCGAGCTCGATGAACGGTTTCATCTGCTCGTCCAGAAGGCGTCGAGCAATCGCTTCATCATCGACTTCTACGACATCATTACGATCGTCTTTCACTACCACTACCAGTGGAACAAGACGAATGCGCGAGCCCGAAACCAGCGGGCGCTGGAAGAGCATCTCGACTACATCAGCGCGCTGTTTTCCCGCGATGCCGGAAAGATCGAAAAGGCCTGCCGTCAGCATCTGAAATCGGCACGCGAAACGCTGCTGCAATCCATCCAGGAGCCTGCCTGAGCCATGAACACGCCCATCCTGCAATTCGGCACGAGCCGGTTTCTCCAGGCGCATGCCGATCTTTTCGTCAGCGAGGCTATGGAGGCAGGGAAGGCACTGGGGCCAATCACCGTGGTGCAGACGAGCGGCGATGCCTCCCGGGCCGGGCGGATTGGCGCCCTTTCGGCGCCCGAGGGATTTCCGGTCATTATCAGGGGGCTGGAGGACGGAAAGCCCGTGGAGCGGGAGTTGCGCGTGCGGTCGGTCAGCCGGTCGCTGTCCACCGCAGCCAACTGGGACGAGGTTACCCGGATCTTCGTCGAAGAAGCGCGTGTGGTTCTCAGCAATACCGGAGACAAGGGCTATGCCCTGGTTGACGGGGACACGGTCGACGGCGTTCCGCGTTCTTTTCCGATGAAGCTCCTGGCATTGCTGCATGCGCGCTTCCGTGGTGGTGGCATGCCGCTGACCATCTTGCCCTGTGAGCTGATCTCGCGAAACGGCGAGGTTCTTCAGCGGCTGGTCGTCGATCTCGCAAGCCGGCACATTCCCGACGCGATGTTCGTTTCCTGGCTCACCGACCGTGTCATCTGGGGGAATACGCTTGTCGACCGCATCGTCTCCGAGCCGATCGAACCTGCGGGGGCGATCGCGGAGCCCTATGCGATCTGGGCGATCGAGCGGCAGCCGGGACTGACCCTTCCCTGTGAGCATCCTTACATCAAGCTTGTCGACGACCTGACGCCCTATGAGCGGCTAAAGCTGCATATTCTCAATCTCGGCCATACGGTCCTTGCCGATCGCTGGCAGAGGCAAGGCCGGCCGCAGTCGGAATGCGTCAAGGACATCCTGGCCGATGCTGAGATCCGTGGTGAACTGGAGGAGATTTACCGCGAGGAAGTCGTGCCCGGTTTTCGGGTGCATGGGCTCGGTGACGAGGCGGAGGTCTATGTGGCGACCACGCTGGAGCGCTTTCTCAATCCCTATCTGGAGCACCGCCTGGCCGATATCGCCGGCAATCATGCGGAAAAGGTCGTCCGCCGCATCATCGGTTTTCAGGAATGGTGCCCGGGCGTGGCGATGCCCAGACTGTCAGCGATCGCGCGACGTTGACCCCGAGCGCTCAGGCTTGTGGCATGCCCTTCGAGCGCATGCGGCGGCGAAAGGCGGTCGGTTTCTCGACAAAACGCTGGCTGAAGGCCTCGTAGAAGCGGGAGACCGAGCCAAAGCCGCTTTCGAAGGCGACGTCGGTGATCGAGAGGTCGGTTGAAATCAGCAGGGACTGCGCGGTGTCCAGGCGGTGGCGCACGATCGCCTGGTTGATCGTGTGGCCGACGGCCCGCTTGAAGATCGACATGGCATAGTTCGGATGCAGACCGACGGCGTTTCCGACATCATCGGCCGAAATGTTCTCCAGGGCACGCTCGGCGATGAAGCGCAGCATGCGCTCGATGTGCTCGACGCGCTCGCTGTCATTGGCGCTGAAACTGGCGATCGCCGAGCCTTCCTCGCGGAGATCCCGCCACCCATCGCGCTCGATCCGGAGAACACGGGCTGTCAGTTCGTTGCGGACGATCTCGGTCAGGTTCTCGTCGCCTGCCAGGAGTTCCTCGCGCCAGCGCTGGAAGATGTCCCGATCCCAGGAGCGGATTTCCAAGGCCTCGATCATCGCGCCGCGGAAGACGGCGTCGCGGAAGCGGCTGAGATTGGCAAGTCCAAGGAAGACGGACATCGGGACATAGAGGCAGACGAAGCGGGTGCCTTCCCTGCGGTCGGTCACCTGGTGCGGGATCATGCCCCAGAAGAGGCAGAGGCGCCCCTCATCGACCGTCAGCTCGCGTCCATCGAACCAGTAGGTCATCTGGCCCGTCAGCACGAAGTTAAGCTCGATCTGGCTGTGCATGTGCGGCCCGGCCATGCGATGCACTGTCAGGCTTTCCCCCGCACAAAAGCGATGATCGCCGAAGATGACCAGCGGGTGTCGCGGGTCATGGTCGGGATGCACGGGGACCGATTCGTCCACCAACAGGGGCTTCACATGTTCCAAATCTTAGGATCCCGGAAAAGATCGGCAAAAACTCGGTAGATTATTACGGGTTTGAATCGGATGATCAAGGTGAGCTGAGAATTCCGCTCCGGTGGGATCCGGGGCTTCAAGCTCGGCATATGCAATGCATAACGGTCATAGGGAGGAAAACATGACCTTTTTCAAAAGCCTGAGCAGCCTTGCTCTGGGTGCTGCCCTTCTGTCGTCCACCGCATTCGCCGGTGAAATCGTGCTCAACTCCGACCATTCCGATCCGGCGCCGAAAAAGGCGATGGAAGAATTGATCGCTGATTTCCAGAAGGCCAACCCCGACATCACGGTCAAGTGGAACAACTTCGACCACGAAGGCTACAAGTCCGCCATCCGTAACTTCCTGACCGCTGACGCGCCCGACGTCGCCGCATGGTATGCCGGCAATCGCATGGAGCCCTTCGTCAAGGCCGGTCTGTTCGAAGACGTCTCGGATGTCTGGGAAGCCAATGGCCTGAACGACCAGCTGAAGTCCGCTTCCGCCTCGATGACCATCGACGGCAAGAAGTGGGGCGTCCCCTACACCTATTACCAGTGGGGCATCTACTATCGTAAGGACATCTTCGCCGAACAGGGCATCGAGCCGCCGAAGAACTGGGTCGAATTTCTCGCCGCCTGCGAAAAGCTGAAGACGGCCGGCATTACGCCGATCACCATCGGCACCAAGGCCCTGTGGCCGACGGGCGGCTGGTTCGACTATCTGAACCTGCGCGTCAATGGCTACGAGTTCCACATGGAGCTGACCTCCGGCAAGGTTCCCTACACCGATCCGCGCGTGAAGGCCGTGTTCGAAAAGTGGGGCGAGCTGGTCAAGGCCGGTTACTTCAATGAGAACCATGCCGCGATCGACTGGCAGGATGCGATCCCGCAGATGGTCCAGGGCAAGGCTGCCATGTATCTGATGGGCAACTTCGCTGTCGCCACCATGAAGGATGGCGGCCTGAAGGAAGAGCAGATCGGCTTCATGCAGTTCCCGGAAATCACCGCCGGCATTCCGATGTCGGAAGAGGCTCCGACCGATACGTTCCACATCCCGTCGGGCGCGAAGAACAAGGAAGATGCGAAGAAGTTCCTCGCCTACCTCGCTTCGCCGGAAGCCCAGACGAAGATGAACGCGACGCTCGGCCAGCTGCCGGTCAACAACAAGGCCGAAAAGCCGGCCGATCCGTTCCTCAGTGCCGGTTTCGAGATGCTGTCGAACGCCTATGCGCTCGCTCAGTTCTATGACCGCGACGCCAACGCCGAAATGGCGAAGGCCGGCATGGAAGGCTTCCAGGAATTCATGGTCAAGCCAGACGATATGGACCGGATCCTGGAGCGCCTCGAAAAGGTTCGCGCCCGCGTCCACAAGTAAGCCATAGAGCTCCCTGCGCCGGGTGCTGTGGGTCTCCCTGGGCCCGCGGCATCCGGTTGCCGTTTCCCTTTTCATCAGAGGTGCCGCCATGAGCAACACCGTTCCTTCGTCCTCCGGCTTCTGGAAGCGAAACCAGCAGACGCTTGCGCCTTTCCTGTTCCTGGCGCCCGGCATGCTGATGTTCCTGATCTATGTGCTCGTGCCGATTTTCGAGTCGATCTGGATCAGCTTCCATGACTGGGACGGTCTCGGCGCGATGACCTGGATCGGCTTCGGCAATTATGTCGAACTCGCCGATGACGACACCTTCTACACCTCGCTTTACAACAACCTGATCTGGCTGGTGCTCTACCTGCTGTCGATCCCGGCGGGGCTTGCAGTCGCACTCTTCCTTAACCAGACCGTCACGGGCATCCGGCTCTACAAGTCGCTGTTCTTCTTTCCCTTCGTGATCAGTCAGGTCGTCGTCGGCCTGATGTTCACCTGGTTCTACGCACCAGATTTCGGCCTGTTTTCGAAGCTCACGGAAATGCTGTTCGGCGAACAGATCGCCGTTCTCGCCGACGAGCGCTACGTAACCTACGGGATCATCATTGCGGGCCTCTGGCCGCAAACGGCCTATTGTATGATCCTCTACTTGACGGGTCTCAACAACATCAATCCGGAGCAGGTGGAAGCCGCCCGCATGGACGGTGCCAAGGGGCTGAAGCTGCTCTGGTACGTGATCCTGCCGCAGCTGGCACCGGCAACCTTCATCGCCATGGTCGTGACCGTCATCGGCTCGCTGCGCTCCTTCGACCTCGTCTCCATCATGACCGCCGGCGGCCCCTACGGTTCGAGCTCGGTGCTCTCCTACTTCATGTATGAGCAGGCGCTCTCCGAATACGGATTCCGTATGGGCTACGGCGCGTCGATCGCGGTCGTGCTGTTCCTGATCATGATGGTCTTCATCTCGCTCTTCATCGTCCGCATGCTCGCCCAGGAAAGGAACGCCTGATGTTCCCCACTCCGATCCAGAAGGCCTCGCCCTTTGCGCAGACGGCCTACAAGATCCTGCTGCCGGTTGCCCTTTTCCTCTGGCTCCTGCCTCTGATCGGCGTCGCCATCACGTCGGTGCGTCCGGCGGGTGACCTTGCTGCCGGCAATTATTTCGGCATTCCCTCCGGCTTTGCCGGTTTCGATAACTATTCGGCGGTCTTCAACAACTCGCCGATCGGCTATTACATCCTGAACTCGTTCAAAGTGACGATCCCGACAGTCATCGGTGCGGTGGCGCTGTCCTGCCTCACGGGCTTTGCCCTTGCTGTCTACAAGTTCAAGGGCAATCTGGTCCTGTTCTTCTTCTTCGTGGCCGGCAACTTCATCCCGTTCCAGATCCTCATGGTGCCGGTGCGTGACATGACGCTGAGGGCCGGTCTCTACGACACGACGATGGGCCTCGTGCTCTTCCATGTCGCCTTCCAGACCGGTTTCTGCACGCTCTTCATGCGCAATTTCATCAAGGGCCTGCCGTTTGCGCTGATCGAGTCTGCACGCGTCGAGGGCGTCTCGGAATGGCGGATCTTCCGCTACATCGTGCTGCCGCTGATGCGTCCCGCAATTGCAGCCCTCTCTGTGCTCGTCTTCACCTTTGTCTGGAACGACTACTTCTGGGCGACGGTTCTCGTGCAGGGTCAGCATGCCATGCCTGTGACCGCGGGTCTCTATTCGCTGAATGGGCAATGGGTTGCTGCCTGGCATCTCGTCTCCGCCGGCTCGATCGTCGCGGCCCTGCCGCCGGTCGCCATGTTTTTCCTGATGCAACGGCATTTCATTGCCGGCCTGACGCTTGGAGCGACCAAGGGATGAGCAAGATTGTCACCATTGATTCCGGCCAGCTGGCGCTGAGCCTGCGTCTGCCGGAGCTCGGCATGCCGGAAATACTGTCCTTCGGGGCGGAGCCTGCATATGCCGATCCTTTGTTCGAGATCGAGCGTTCAAGCCGCGTCAACGGCATGGATGTGGCCGTGCCCTCGTCCGTTCTCCTGCCGACAGGCGGCATGGGCTTCTTTGGCTGGCCGGCGATATCGGGGCATCGTGGCGGGCGTGATTTCGTCGCCCAGTTTGGCAAGTGGGAGTTTTTCCGCGACGGGCATTGCACCGTGCTTGCCGGTCTCGATCCCGTGGCAAAGCTGGCCATTTCGATTACGCTTACAGCCTATCCCTCCGGTCCCATCTCGATGGCGACGAAGCTCACGAACCGGGGCGAGACAGACTACCAGCTCGACCGCTGCATGGCCGGCACGTTCCTCGCGCCCGCCGGTGACCTGCAGGTGATGAGCTTTACCGGCATCTGGGGTCGCGAATTCCAGACCCGGCGCGAGTTGCTCGGTAACGGTACCTGGATCCAGGAAAATCGTCGTGGCCGCACTTCGCATGACCGCTTCCCGATGCTGTTCATCGAAAGCGAGACCCAGATCTTCGGCGTGACGCTCGGCTTCAGCGGCAACCACCAGATGGTGATCGACCGCACCGATGACGGACGGCGCCTCGTGCATCTCGGTGAGTTGTTCGAACCGGGCGAGATCATCCTTGGACCGGGCGAAAGCTATGAAAGCCCTGTTGCCTATGCCGGCGCCGATACGGAAGACTTCCACGCCTTCGTTCGCGAGGAACTGACCACCTGGCCGAGCGGCAGCATGAGTCCCCGTCCGGTGACGCTGAACACCTGGGAAGGCAATTATTTCGACCACCAGATGGAGTCGCTGAAAGCCCAGGCGACGGCTGCCGCCGAGCTCGGCATCGAACGTTTCGTGCTCGACGACGGCTGGTTCGGCAAGCGTGACGACGACACGACGAGCCTTGGCGACTGGGATATCGATCCACGGAAATATCCCGATGGCCTGAAGCCGCTCGTCGATCACGTGACCGGGCTCGGCATGCAGTTCGGCATCTGGTTCGAGCCTGAAATGGTGAATCCCGTCTCCGAACTCTACAAGGCGCATCCGGATTGGGCATTGACGATCGAAGGGCGTCCGATCCTTGAATCGCGCACCCAGGTTGTGCTGGACCTCACGCGTCCCGAGGTATCGGACTATCTCTTCGGCAAGATCGATGCGGTGCTCTCCAACCACGCCGTTTCCTACATCAAGTGGGACATGAACCGCGATCTGACGCATGCTGCGGGTCGCGATGGCAAGGCGAAGATCGCGGCGCAGACGCGTGCCGTCTACGCGCTGATGGACCGTGTTCGCGCCGCCCATCCCGATGTCGAGATCGAAAGCTGCGCATCCGGTGGCGGTCGTATCGATTACGGCGCGCTTGCCCGTACGCATCGTGTGTGGACCTCGGATTGCACCGACGCTCTGGAGCGGCTCGAAATCCAGCGCGGCGCAACCGTCTTCGTGCCGCCAGAGATCCTGGGTTCTCATATCTCCGCATCGCCGAACCATCAGACGGGCCGCCGTCATAGCCTGTCCTTCCGGGCGCTGGTGGCGCTTGCCTATCATCTCGGTGTCGAGCTCAATCCGCTGGAGCTTTCGGACGAAGAACGCGATGAACTGAAGGTCTATATCGAGGCCTACAAGCGTCTTCGCGGTCTCTTCCATGCGCCGGGCGCTTCCTTCCGGCTGGAGCCGCTCGACGGACGGTATGTCTGGGGTGCGGCAGGCGACGAGCGTATCGTGGTGATCGTGGCGCAGGGGCCTCAGATGGTGGGCGAACAGCCGGCACCGCTCAAGCTGCCCGAGAGTGTGACGCAGATCGGCGGGCGGTGGAGCATCTCCAAGATCCTTCCGGTCGAACCGGAATTCATCCGCATTTCCGAGGGGCAGAAGAGGCTTCTGTCAGGCGCGATCAGTTTCGATCTTGCCAATGCCGGCCTGTCTGGCCTGCCGCTGCCGATGCTGCGGCCCGAAAGCGCTTTGCTCCTCGAACTCATTCCTTCAAAGGGAGGCAATACCCATGGCTGACGTGAGCCTGCGCGGCGTCAAGAAACAATTCGGCGCCTTGAGCGTCATCAAGGGCGTCGATCTGGACGTTAAGGACGGCGAGTTCTGCGTGTTCGTCGGTCCGTCCGGCTGTGGCAAGTCCACGCTTCTGCGGATGATCGCCGGCCTCGAGGACATCACCGAGGGTTCGCTTGCGATCGGCGGCAAGGACATGACCAGCATTGGCCCCTCCGAACGGGGTGTGGCCATGGTCTTCCAGTCCTATGCCCTCTACCCGCATATGACGGTCTCGGAAAACATCGGCTTTGGCCTGAAGATGACCGGTCATTCGAAGGTGATGATTGCGGAGCGTACGGCTGTTGCCGCCAAGCTCTTGCAACTGGAGCCGCTTCTCGATCGCAAGCCTGGCCAGCTCTCGGGTGGTCAGCGTCAGCGCGTAGCGATCGGTCGTGCGATCGTGCGCAATCCGGAAGTCTTCCTGTTTGACGAGCCGCTCTCCAACCTTGATGCGGCACTCCGCGTCCAGATGCGCACGGAGCTTTCCAAGCTGCATCAGGACCTCAAGGCGACGATGATCTACGTCACGCATGACCAGGTCGAAGCCATGACCATGGCCGACAAGATCGTGGTGCTGTCTGCCGGCAAGATCGAGCAGGTTGGTTCGCCGCTCGAACTCTATCATCGCCCGAACAATCTCTTCGTTGCCGGCTTCATCGGCTCGCCGAAGATGAACTTCCTGAAGGTGCAGGTGTCTGCGGCTGAGGGTGCTGCCGTAGTCCGCCTGCCGGGCGCCGATATTTCGATCCCGACGCATGGGGCGAGCGTTCCAGCGGGCGAGATGACCTTCGGCCTGCGACCTGAACATATCGACGCGACCGGCAAGGGCGACGTCGTGATCGAAGCGACCGTCAAGCTCGCCGAATATCTTGGCTCGGAGACGCTGTTCTTCGTGACACTCGCCGACGGCTCGGAGCTTTCGGTGAAGGCCGATGGCCTGGCCAGCGAGAAGCCTGGCCAGACGCTGCGCCTCGGCATCAATGCCAAGGCCTGCCATCTGTTCGACAAGGACGGCAAGGCCGTCATCAATGGGGATCTGACACGATAATGCTGGGCGTCTGCTACTATCCGGAACACTGGGACGAAAGCCGGTGGCGAACCGACGCGCGCCGGATGCGCGAACTCGGCATTTCTTTCGTGCGTATCGGTGAATTCGCCTGGTC
Organism: Allorhizobium sp. nf9_anc; assembly: GCF_056323085.1. Taxonomy (NCBI): domain Bacteria; kingdom Pseudomonadati; phylum Pseudomonadota; class Alphaproteobacteria; order Hyphomicrobiales; family Rhizobiaceae; genus Allorhizobium; species Allorhizobium sp. nf9_anc. The sequence goes on from NZ_CM150481.1 coordinate 4,105,572, forward strand.
TCGTCTGGAGCCCTCGCGCGGTACCTTCACGTTCGAATGGCTCGACCGGGCGATCGATGTGCTGCACGAAGCGGGCCTCAAGGTCGTGCTGGGAACGCCGACCGCGACCCCGCCCAAGTGGCTGGTGGACGAATGCCCCGATATCATTCCCTATGACGAACAGGGCCGCCCGCGCGGCTTCGGCTCGCGCCGTCACTACACATTTTCTTCCGAGACCTGGTGGAAGGAGAGTGCCCGGATCGTCGAGATCGTCGCCAAGCGCTATGGCGAGCACCCCGGCATTGTCGGCTGGCAGACGGACAATGAATATGGGTGTCACGATACGACGGTTTCCTGGGGTCCTGAAGATCTGAAGAGCTTCAAGCGCTGGCTGCGCCTCCGCTACCAGTCGACCGACCAGCTGAACGAAGCCTGGGGTTCGGTCTTCTGGTCGATGGAGCTTTCGAGCTTCGACGATGTGGCACTGCCGAACCTGACGGTGACCGAGCCGAACCCGGCGACGCGTCTCGACTTCTGGCGCTTCCATTCGGACCAGGTTGCGGCTTACGACAAGATGCAGTGCGAGATCATCCGCAAGCATTCGCCCGGTCGGTGGATCACCCATAACTTCATGGGCTTCGTCTCCGATTTCGACCACTTCAAGGTCGGCGACAATCTCGATCTCGCCTCCTGGGACAGCTATCCGATCGGTTTCGTCGAGAAATTCCCCTTCACGGAAGACGAGCGCAATCGCTGGGCCGAGACTTCGCATCCCGATATCGCGCCCTATCACCACGATCTTTACCGCGCCGTCGGCAAGGGTCGTTTCTGGGTGATGGAGCAGCAGCCGGGTCCGGTCAACTGGGCGCCGTGGAACCCCGTCCCGAAGCCCGGCATGGTGCGGCTCTGGACGTGGGAAGCGCTGGCACATGGCGCTGATGTCGTCAGCTATTTCCGCTGGCGCCAGGCGCCGTTTGCGCAGGAACAGATGCATGCGGGCCTGAACCTGCCTGGCCTCGACGAATGGTCGCCGGGTGGCAAGGAAGCCATGCAGGTCTCAGACGAACTGGCCGCTCTCGGCGCGCTTCCCGAGACGAGCCAGGCACCCGTCGCATTGGTCTTCGACTACCAGAGCTACTGGTCGACGATGATCCAGCCGCAGGGCAAGGACTTCCGCTATGAGGAACTGTGCTTCCGCTGGTATGAGGCACTGCGCCATCTCGGTCTGAACGTCGATTTCGTCCGTCCGGGCGCGTCGCTCGAGGGTTATCCGCTGGTCGTCGTGCCCTGCATGACGGAAGTGACCGAAGCGGCGCGGGCCGAGCTCGAAAAGGCCAAAGGTGTCGTGGTGATCGGTGCCCGCACGGGTTCGCGCGACCGCAATTTCCGCATCCCGGAAAACCTGCCGCCGGGTCCGTTGGGCAGCCTGACGGGCAATCGCGTCATTCAGATCTCCTCCATACGACCGGGGCTCTCGGATGGCGTTTCCGGTGCGGTTTCGGGCTGTGCGATCCGCTGGCGGGAATATGTCGAGACATCGGCTTCGGTTCTCGCCACTTTCGATAACGGCGATCCGGCGCTCACCGAGAAGGGCAATGTTCTCTATCTCGCCTGCTGGGCCGATGCCGATCTCCTGGCCGACGTGCTGGAGCTTGCAACGAAGAAGGCAGAGGTTCCGACGCTGCGGGTTCCAGATACGATCCGCATCCGTCGCCGCGGCGATCTCGTCTTCGCCTTCAACTACGGAATGGAAGACTGGACGCTCCCTGAAGGCGCCGATCCGGTGCTTGGCGAGAGCGTGCTGAAACCGCAGGCCGTCGCCGCCTGGCGCGGGTAATTCCGAATGTTTGAAAGGGCCGGCGTCATGCCGGCCCTTTCCGTTTGTCGTGCGGCTCGCACGGAACTCATCCATCGCTCACCGGTTTGCCCTTGGACATCGCTACAAGGAGCAAGCCCATGGCCGACTATCCGACACCCCCATTTTCGCAGAGAAAAGTCCCGATGCCGGGGCGCACCTCGGATATGACGCCGAGGCCTGATCATGGCGAGGAGAGTTACAAGGGGTCGGGCAAGCTCGAAGGGCTGAAGGCGATCATTACCGGTGGCGACAGCGGGATCGGGCGTGCCGTCGCAATCGCCTATGCCCGTGAAGGCGCCGACGTTCTGATTTCCTATCTCGATGAAGACGAGGACGCGAAGGAGACCGCTCGCTGGATCGAGAAGGCAGGGCGCAAGGCTGTGCTCGTCCGAGGGGATATCCAGAGCGCCGAGCATTGCAGGCAGATGGTCGACACGGCGGCACGTAAACTGGGCGGCATCGACATTCTGGTCAACAACGCTGCCCATCAGGCCACGTTCGACGACATTACCGAGATCCCGGACGAGGAGTGGGAACTGACGTTTCGGGTCAATATCCATGCGATGTTCTATCTGACGAAGGCTGCCGTGCCGCACATGACCAATGGCGGTTCGATCATAAACACCGCTTCGATCAATTCCGACAGCCCCAATCCGTCATTGCTCGCCTATGCCACGACCAAGGGCGCGATCCAGAATTTCACGGCGGGTCTTGCGCAGATGCTGGCGGACAAGAAGATCCGTGCCAACACGGTTGCACCCGGGCCAATCTGGACACCACTGATCCCATCAACCATGCCGGAGGAGTCGGTGAAGAACTTTGGCAAGCAGGTGCCGATGGGACGCCCCGGGCAGCCCGCGGAATTGCAGACAGCCTATGTGATGCTGGCAGACCCGCTTTCGAGCTACGTCTCCGGCGCGACCATCGCTGTTACTGGCGGCAAGCCGATCCTCTGAGGGTTGTTGATCCAAACGACTGTCGCTTGCCTTTCACAGAAGGCGTGGCATGGTTCCGGTCATGCGCAAAGTGATTTTGATCGTTCTCGACGGGCTGCGTTATGACGTGGCCCGTACCTGTCTCGGCTATATGGAAGGCCTCGTTTCGGCCGGCCGGGCTGATGTCCGCAAGCTGACTTGCGAACTGCCGGCCATGTCTCGGCCGCTTTACGAAACTCTGCTGACGGGACGTCGGCCCGTGGATCACGGCGTGGTCAGCAATGGGGTGGTGCGCCGGTCGGTTGGTGACAATCTCTTCGGCCGGGTCCGGGCACAGGGTAAGAGCACCGCTGCGGCTGCCTATCACTGGGTCTCGGAACTCTATGTCTCCTGCCCGTTTGACCGGCATCGCGACCGCATCCTGGTCGATGGCAGCGGAGACATTACACACGGCCTGTTCTACTGGGACGACGCCTATCCGGACAGCCATCTCTTTGCCGATGCCGAATGGCTGATCCAGGCCAAGGCGCCGGATTTTCTCTTGCTCCATCCGATGAATGTCGATGATGCCGGCCACAAGCATGGCGGCGCCAGCGTCGGGTACCGAAATGCAGCGCGCCTGCAGGGCGACCTTCTTGCGCGACATCTGCCGGGCTGGCTTGAGGCCGGCTACACGGTGATCGTCACCGCCGATCACGGCATGGGTGATGACGGTAATCATGCAGGGCCGACGCCTCAGGAGACCGAAGTGCCGTTTTATACGGTCGGTTTCCGGCTCGATCGCGATGCACCTATCAAGCAAACCGAAATTGCGGGGATCATCTGCCGGCTGATGGAGATCGATCCCGGTCAGATGCCGGCCTTCTCGGGTACCGTTGATCCCATCTGAGACAATCTGTTCCTGATCCGGTCGGGCTGCCTGCCGTAATGGGTAGCAATGACCTGCAGGAGTTTGCGATGTCCGACTTTTCTGGAATGACCTCCCTCAACCCCGGCTACCGTGCACTTGTGCTCGGGGCGAGTGGAGGGATCGGTGGCGCTTTCGCCGCGGCGATCAAGGCTGACCCCGCCTGTGGCTCCGTCGTTGAACTGTCGCGCAGCCGCGATGGCTTTGACATCACTGATGAGGCCAGTGTCAGCGCTGCCGCAGCTCGACTTTCCGAGGCAGAGTTGAAGTTCGATCTCGTCATCTGTGCAACGGGCGCGCTCGTGATCGACGGCAATGGTCCGGAAAAGACCATCAAGGCGATCCAGGCGGATGTGATGGCGGCGCAGTTTGCGCTGAACGCAATCGGACCGGCGCTGGCGCTGAAGTATTTCGGGCCTCTCTTGTCCAATGAAGGCAAGAGCGTCTTCGCGACGCTTTCGGCGCGGGTTGGTTCGATCGGCGACAACAAGCTCGGCGGTTGGATTTCCTATCGTTCGGCCAAGGCAGCGCTGAACCAGATCACCCGCACGTCGGCGATCGAAATCGCCCGGTTGCGACCAAAGGGCGTGGTCGTCACCCTGCATCCGGGTTCGGTGGACACCGGCTTCTCAGGTGGCTTTTCCAAGGGGCATGACCGCATCCAGCCGTCCGAGAGCGTAGCGATGATGCTCTCCGTTCTGGATCGGCTTGAGCCGGCTCAGACGGGTGGCTTCTTCGCTTATGACGGCCAGCCGATCGAATGGTGAAGCCTTCCCGCATTCATCTCGTCCTCGGCGATCAGCTCAGCCATTCGCTGTCTGCGCTTGCCGATGCCGATCCGGAAACCTCGCTTGTTCTCATGGCGGAAGTCATGAGCGAGGCGACCTACGTCAAGCACCACAAGAAGAAGATCGCCTTTCTCTTCTCGGCCATGCGCCATTTTGCGGATGAGCTCAGAGAGAAGGGTCTTCAGGTCCGTTATGTCACTCTGGACGATCCTGAAAATACACAGAGCCTTAAAGGGGAACTGGCCCGCGCACTCGCAGACACCGCTGCCGCCCGCGTCATTGCGACGGAATGTGGGGAGTGGCGTCTGGCGGAGGATATGCGCGGATGGGAAGCGTCCCTCGGTGTGCCGGTCGAGATCCGCGACGATCATCGCTTTCTCTGTTCGATCGAAGACTTCCGGGAATGGCGCAAGGGCCGCAAGCAGTTGCGCATGGAGTATTTCTATCGCGACATGCGCCGGCGCCACCGGGTGTTGCTGGAAGGCGAGGATCCTGTCGGCGGAAAGTGGAATTTCGATGCCGAAAACCGCAAGCCACCGGCCGAGGGGCTGAAGGGGCCGAAGCGGATCAGCCACGCCAAGGATGCGATCACGACATCCGTCCTGGCGATGGTCGAAGAACGCTTTGCCACGCATATGGGCTCGCTCGAAAGCTTCCATTTTGCGGTGACTGCTTCCCAGGCCGAAAAGGAGCTGCAGCAGTTCATCGACGAGATCCTGCCCACTTTCGGCGACTATCAGGACGCGATGGTGAAGGGTGAGCCCTATCTCTACCACTCGCTGATCTCATCCTATGTCAATGCCGGCCTGCTGCTTCCGATCGACGTCATCCGCAGAGCAGAGGCGGCGTGGTTCGAGGGACGGGCTCCGCTGAATGCCGTCGAGGGCTTTATCCGGCAGATCCTCGGCTGGCGTGAATATGTGCGCGGCATCTATTGGACCGAGATGCCCGACTATGCCGGCCTCAACCATCTCTCTGCCTCGCGTCCGTTGCCGCAGATGTACTGGACCGCAAAGACCGACATGGCCTGCATGAAGGGCGCGATCGGTGACACGATCGAGCATGCCTATTCGCATCACATCCAGCGGCTGATGGTGACCGGCAACTTTGCCATGCTGGCCGGGATCAATCCGGTTGAAGTCTGCGAATGGTATCTTGCCGTCTATTCCGATGCCTATGAGTGGGTCGAACTGCCGAACACGCTGGGTATGGCGCTCTATGGCGATGGCGGCATTATGGCGAGCAAGCCCTATGCGGCGAGCGGCAAGTATATCGACCGAATGAGCAATTTCTGCGGAGGCTGTCGTTACGACCCGAAACTGACGACAGGCCCGATGGCCTGTCCGTTCAATGCGCTCTACTGGGATTTTCTCGATCGCAACACAGAGAAGCTCGCGCGCAATCCGCGGCTTTCGAACATGTTTGCGACGTGGCGGCGGATGGATCCGTTCAAGCAGGACGCCATCCGCAAGCACGCCGCCCAGGTGCTGGAGACCCTCGATACGATCTGAGCGGCCGTTGCGGTTCAGATTGCCGGGCTCGGCTCTTCCTTGAGCAGGCCACTGGTCCGCAGAAGTGACGTGAAGCGGCCACCGAGCGCGCTCAGCTGCTCGTAATTGCCCATTTCGATGACCCGGCCATGGTCGAGGAAGACGACGAGGTCGGCTTCGCGGATGGTCGACAAACGGTGCGCGATGATGAAGGTCGTGCGGTTCTTGCGCAGCCGGTCGATGGCCTGTTTGACCCGGGCTTCGGTTTCGACGTCGAGCGCGCTGGTTGCTTCATCGAGCACGAGGATGGGGGCGTTCTTGAGGATCGCGCGAGCGATCGCAATGCGCTGGCGCTCACCGCCCGACAGGCGGTTGCCGCGCTCGCCGACATGGGTGTCGTAGCCGATCATGCGGCTTTCGATGAAGTCGGTCGCTGCGGCGGCCTCTGCCGCCTGGATGATTTCTTCCTCGGTCGCGTCTTCGCGTCCCAGGCGGATGTTTTCCCGGATCGAGCGGTTCAGCAGGCCTGCATCCTGGAAGACGGTCGCGATCGCATGGCGCAGCGACTTGCGGGTCACCTTGGCGATGTCCTGGCCGTCGATCAGGATCTGGCCCGCTTGTGGATCATAGACGCGCTGCAGGAGATTGATCAGCGTCGTCTTGCCAGCACCGGTCGGGCCGACGATGGCGACAGTCTGGCCCGCACCGACATGGAAGGAAATGTCGCGTACGCCCTGCGTGGTGGAGGCGAAATCGAAGCAGACGTCGCGGAATTCGACGTCGCCGCGAACCTGCTTGAGTTCGCCTGCGCCGACGCGCTCCTCGCGCTCCTGCACGGCGTCTTCCAGCTTGTAGAAGTCCTCGAGCTTGGAGCGCGCCTCGAAGATCTGGTTGATGAATGTGATCATCTGGTCAAGACGCGCGATCAGCAGGCCGGCAAAGCCCGTAAATGCGATGATGTCGCCAACCTTCAGCTCGCCCCGCTGAACCAGCAGCGTGCCGATGACGAGGATGACGAGCATGGATAGTGTCGAGGCGATGCGGTTCAGCGCGCCAGCAAGCGCCCACCAGTCAAGCACCGGATACTGAGCCGAGAGGAGGTTGGTCGTATACTGCTTGAGCGCACGTGTTTCGGCTTCGATACGGTTGTAGCTGTGCAGCACGGACACGTTGCTGATCGAATCACTCACATGGGAAAAGACCGTGTGATAGTGGCTCTCCACGGAGGCCTGGCCTTCCTTCGTCCGGTTCATCACCGTCTTGCCGATGATGACATAGAGGATCGCCAGCACGATGAGGACGCATGTCAGCCGGACGTCCATCGAGAAGGCGGTGGGGATGAGCAAGGCCAGCGCCACGGCGGTTGCCAGATGCGTGCGCATGAATTCAAGCCAGAGGCCGAAGAGCGTCTCGCCGGCACGCAGCAAGGTGTGCAGAGCGTTTGAGGTGCCGCGCTGGTGATGCCAGCTGAGCGGCATCGAAATGATCTTTTCGAAGGAGTCTGTCAGAAGGTCCGCGCGTCGGCCATGGGCCAGACGGTCCGCCTGTCTCGCCACGAGAACATAGGCGACCGTGTTGAAGACGCCGAAGCAACCCCATGCGATGAGGATCGTCGTTGCATCGCGCTTCTCGGAGATCGCATCGATGATGCGACCGAAAAGAATCGGCTCCAGAATCGTAATGACTGCGAGCACGACGTTTGCGGCCACCACAAGCGATACCCGCAATCTGTAGCGTGCAAGATATTTCAGAGCCTTGAAATAAACCTGGAGCAGGGACAAGCTGTGTTACCTTCGTGTTCGTTCTCGGTATGCGCCAAGACACTGTCTGGCCCGGTTGTTCCGCCGGTGTGGAGGATGCCTAATGCTACAGCGGATCCTCTGCAAGATCCCGCGTTTGCGGAGCGGGTCGACCACGGCTCTCGCAGGCCAGAGTCGGTAGCAGGCTTTAAGCTTCCCATAACGCAATTTGACGATAAATGTTCATATTGCTCCGGGTGGTTGAAAAAAACGCTGCTCGTGGCTTTTTAATGGTATTTTAGCTGCGCATTTTGGAGAGACTTTGTGAACATCAATCAATTGCTGCATTTTTTGGTCATCGTTGATGAGTGCCGGACAGCGGCGGAAGTCATTACAGCGCTTGAGAAATTGGTTCGGTCCTACGGGTTCGACTATTATGGTGTGGTTCGGCAACCAAAACCGGACGAAAATCCGATGGAACTCGTATTGACCGGGGTCTGGCCTGAAGGGTGGCCGCAGCTTTACATCGCAAAGAAATATGTGCTGATCGATCCGACGATCCGCTATCTCGGCCAAGCCCAAGCCGGATTCCGCTGGCGGGAAGCACTGCATGCCTTCCGCGCCGATCCGCACCGCAAGCGCATGGAGCGGATGCTCTCAGACAGCGTGCGTTTCGGTCTGGTGGATGGATATATCTTCCCCGTTCACGGACGCACCGGGCTCTTGGGTAACATGACCGTTGGCGGTCGCCCGATTGATCTCTCTCCCACCGAAGTCACGCTGTTTGATGCCGTCGCGAAGAAGGCTTACTGGCGTCTGCTCGAATTCAAGTTTGCTGGTGAGATCGAGCCTGCGAAACCGATCGATACGCGCATGACCCGGCGTGAAATGGAAGTTCTGAACTATCTCGCGGACGGGCTGACCTCCAACGAGATCAGCAAGATCCTGAAGATCTCCAATCACACCGTCGACTGGTACATGAATGGTATTCAAGACAAACTAAATGCAAAAAACCGCCAGCATGTGGTTGCCCTGTCGTTTCGCCTGGGTCTGGTGACATAAGCAAGGATTGAATCTTTCACCGGTCGTCCAAGGCAAATTGAACTTCCTAAAACAACGCGCTATGACTTTTCTTCGCAGGTGCACAATGCCCTGGCATATCGTTTTGGGGAGATCGAATTGCCAATATCCAAGATCCTTGTCGCCAACCGTTCGGAAATCGCGATCCGCGTCTTTCGCGCCGCCAACGAGCTCGGTCTGAAAACGGTCGCCATCTGGGCCGAAGAGGACAAACTCGCGCTGCACCGCTTCAAGGCGGACGAAAGTTATCAGGTTGGTCGTGGCCCGCATTTGTCGAGGGATCTCGGACCGATCGAAAGCTATCTGTCGATCGAGGAAATCATCCGTGTCGCCAAGTTGTCCGGCGCGGATGCTATCCATCCTGGCTACGGTCTCCTGTCCGAAAGTCCTGAATTCGTGGACGCCTGCAACGATGCAGGCCTGATCTTCATCGGTCCGAAGAGCGACACGATGCGGCAGCTTGGCAACAAGGTGGCCGCCCGCAATCTTGCGATCAGCGTTGGTGTGCCGGTCGTGCCCGCCACCAATCCGCTGCCGGATGACGAAAGCGAAATCCATCGGTTGGCGGCAGAGATCGGCTATCCGGTCATGCTCAAGGCCTCCTGGGGCGGTGGCGGTCGCGGTATGCGTGCCATTCGCGATCCCAAGGACTTGTTGCGCGAGGTGACGGAAGGTAAGCGCGAGGCAATGGCTGCGTTCGGCAAGGACGAGGTCTACCTCGAGAAGCTCGTCGAGCGCGCCCGTCACGTCGAGAGCCAGGTACTCGGCGATACGCATGGCAATGTGGTTCATCTCTTCGAGCGCGACTGCTCGATCCAGCGCCGTAACCAGAAGGTCGTCGAGCGTGCGCCTGCACCTTACCTGAACGAAGCGCAGCGTCAGGAACTTGCCGACTATTCGCTCCGGATCGCCAAGGCGACCAACTATATCGGTGCCGGAACCGTCGAATATCTGATGGATGCCGACACCGGCAAATTCTACTTCATCGAGGTCAATCCGCGCATTCAGGTCGAGCACACCGTCACCGAAGTCGTGACCGGCATTGATATCGTGAAGGCGCAGATCCACATCCTTGACGGCCATGCGATCGGTACGCCGGAATCGGGCGTCCCGAAGCAGGCTGAAATCCGCCTCAACGGTCATGCGCTGCAGTGCCGCATCACCACGGAAGACCCTGAGCAGAACTTCATTCCGGACTACGGTCGCATCACCGCCTATCGTTCGGCGGCCGGCTTCGGCATCCGTCTCGACGGCGGTACCGCCTATTCGGGTGCGATCATCACCCGCTATTACGATCCGCTGCTCGTCAAGGTAACGGCGTCGGGCAGCACGCCGCAGGAAGCGATCAGCCGCATGGACCGCGCTCTGCGCGAGTTCCGTATCCGTGGCGTGGCCACGAACCTGACCTTCCTCGAAGCGATCATCGGCCATCCGAGCTTCCGCGACAATTCCTACACGACACGCTTCATCGACACGACGCCGGAGCTTTTCCAGCAGGTGAAGCGCCAGGACCGTGCGACCAAGCTTCTGACCTATCTCGCTGATGTGACGGTCAACGGACATCCGGAAGTGAAGGGCCGCCCTAAGCCTCCGGCCGACGCCGCCGAGCCGGTCGTTCCCTATATCGATGCCGAGATCAAGCCGGGCACGAAGCAACTCCTCGACGAGCTCGGTCCGAAGAAGTTCGGCGACTGGATGCGCAATGAAAAGCGGATCCTGATGACCGATACGACCATGCGCGACGGTCACCAGTCGCTGCTGGCCACACGCGTTCGTACCCACGATATCGCCAAGATCGCCGATACCTATGCGCGGGCTCTGCCGAACCTCTTCTCGCTCGAGTGCTGGGGTGGTGCGACCTTCGACGTTTCCATGCGCTTTCTGACGGAAGATCCGTGGGAGCGTCTCCAGCTGGTGCGCGAGGGCGCGCCGAACCTGCTGTTGCAGATGCTGCTGCGTGGCGCGAACGGCGTCGGCTACAAGAACTATCCCGACAATGTGGTGAAGTACTTCGTTCGTCAGGCGGCCAAGGGTGGGATCGATCTCTTCCGCGTCTTCGACTGCCTGAACTGGGTCGACAACATGCGCGTGTCGATGGATGCGGTCATCGAAGAGAACAAGCTCTGCGAGGCGGTGATCTGCTACACGGGCGATCTCCTGAATTCGGCGCGTCCGAAGTATGACCTGAAGTACTACACGGCACTTGCCGCCGAGCTCGAAAAATCCGGCGCGCATATCATCGCCGTCAAGGACATGGCCGGCCTTCTGAAGCCGGCTGCCGCCAAGGTGCTGTTCAAGGCTCTGCGTGAAGCCACCAGCCTGCCGATCCACTTCCACACGCATGATACATCCGGCATTGCTGCGGCGACGGTGCTTGCGGCTGTGGAAGCCGGTGTCGATGCGGTCGACGCCGCCATGGATGCCTTCTCCGGCAACACATCGCAGCCCTGCCTTGGCTCGATCGTCGAGGCCCTGCGCGGCTCGGAACGCGATCCGGGTCTCGATCCGCACTGGATCCGTCGCCTTTCCTTCTACTGGGAAGCCGTTCGCACGCAGTATGCGGCCTTCGAAAGCGATCTCAAGGGTCCGGCTTCGGAAGTCTATCTTCACGAAATGCCGGGTGGACAGTTCACCAACCTCAAGGAACAGGCTCGGTCGCTTGGCCTCGAAACCCGGTGGCACGAAGTCGCCCAGGCCTATGCCGACGCTAACCAGATGTTCGGCGATATCGTCAAGGTGACCCCGTCGTCCAAGGTCGTTGGCGATATGGCGCTGATGATGGTGAGCCAGGATCTCTCCGTGGCGGACGTCGAAAATCCGGCCAAGGACATCGCTTTCCCTGATTCGGTTGTCTCCATGCTGAAGGGTGATCTCGGTCAGCCTCCGGGCGGTTGGCCGGAAGCGCTGCAGAAGAAGGTGCTGAAGGGCGACCAGCCCTATACGGCCGTCCCCGGTTCGCTTTTGCCGCCGGCCGATCTGGACGCCGAACGCAAGATGATCGAGGAGAAGCTCGGTCGCGAGGTGACGGATTTCGAGTTTGCCTCCTACCTCATGTATCCGAAGGTCTTCACCGACTATGCGCTGGCCGCCGATACCTATGGCCCGGTCTCGGTTATCCCGACGCCGCAGTATTTCTATGGTCTGCCCGCGGGCGAGGAGTTGTTCCTCGACCTCGAAAAGGGCAAGACGCTCGTCATCGTCAATCAGGCTCTTGGCCATACCGACGACAAGGGCATGGTTACCGTGTTCTTCGAACTGAACGGCCAGCCACGCCGCATCAAGGTGCCGGATCGCGCCCATGGTGCTTCGGGCAGCGCCGTCCGCCGCAAGGCGGAAACCGGCAATACCGCGCAGCTCGGCGCACCTATGCCCGGCGTGATTTCGCAGGTGTCCGTCTCTGCCGGCCAGACCGTCAAGTCTGGCGATGTGCTGCTCTCGATCGAGGCGATGAAGATGGAAACGGCGCTGCATGCCGACCGCGACGGGACGATTTCGGAAGTCCTCGTCCGGATCGGTGACCAGATCGATGCCAAGGATCTGCTGATCGTTTATTCGGCCTGATCCTTTCCCAACGGCTCAAAAGAGAAGAGGCCCCGCCATCGCTGGCGGGGCCTCTTTCGTTTCGATCATTCGGCAGCCTTGGCCTTTGGCTTTCGTGCCGGCTTTTTCGCTGGCGGCGGAGAGGTGGGCTCTGGCAGATCGTGGCCGATCACCTGTGCCTTGCCATCCAGCGTCACATCGTAGCCCGCAGTACTGCGCGTCACGGCGACGTCGACCTTGCGGCCGTCGATCTCTACCTTGGCCTTGAAGCCTTCCCAGTGTTCCGGGAGAGCTGGGCTGACAACGATGTCGCCGCCCTTGCGGCGGATGCCGAGGAAGCCCTCCACCGCAAAGCGATAGAGCCAGCCGGCAGAGCCCGTGTACCAGGTCCAGCCGCCGCGTCCTGCATAGCCGTCGCCGCCGTAGATGTCGGCCGCGACAACATAGGGTTCGACGCGGTAGCGCTCGGCTTCTTCGGCCGTGCTGGCGTGGTTGATCGGGTTCAGCATTTCAAAGACACGCCAGGCATCGGCCAGGCGACCTGCCTTGACCAGCGACAGCCCCAGCCAGATGGCAGCATGGGTATACTGCCCGCCGTTCTCGCGCACACCCGGCGGGTAGGCGCCGATGTAACCCGGATCGACCTGCGGCTTCTCGAAGGCCGGGGTGAAGAGACGGACGATGCCGTTTTCCGTATCCACAAGCTTGGAGACTGCCGCGTCGAGCGCCTTTGCCGTATGCACCGGATCCCCGAGGCCAGAGAGAACACTCCAGGACTGGGCGATCGAGTCGATCTGGCACTGAAGGGCTTCGTTCGAACCGAGCGGTGACCCGTCGTCGAAATAGCCACGACGATAGTGATCGCCGTCCCAGCCCGCCGTTTCCAGGGCTGCCTTGAGCTTTACGACATGATCGCTCCAGCGGGCACCGCGTTCACGCTCGCCGCGCTTGTCGGCCTGAAGCTTGAAGCGCTCCAGCGTGGCGGCCAGCAGCCAACCAAGCCAGACGCTTTCGCCGCGCCCTTCGATGCCGACACGATTCATGCCGTCGTTCCAGTCGCCACCGAGGATCAGCGGCAGGGCGTGTTCGCCGGTGCGGGCGATGGCAAGGTCGAGCGCACGAGCGGCGTGCTCGTAGAGATCAGCAGTTTCTGCTGCGACCCCAGGGAGGAAGAAGCTGTCGTGCTGTCCCTGCTTCAGTTCCTGGCCGTCGAGGAACGGGATCTGCTCTCTAAGGATCGTCTCGTCACCGGTTGCCGTCACATACTGGTCGATCGCATAGGCCAACCAGACGACGTCGTCGGAGATCATGGTTCGGACACCCGCTCCGGTCTGCGGCAACCACCAATGCTGGACATCACCTTCGACGAATTGCCGTGCCGCCGCCTTCAGGATCTGACTGCGGGCCAGGTTTGGCTCGACCGTCAGGAAGGCCAGAGTGTCCTGCAGCTGGTCGCGGAAACCATAGGCTCCGCTCGCCTGGTAGAAGCCGGCGCGAGCGAAGAGACGGCAGGCGAGAGCCTGGTAAGGCAGCCAGCGGTTGACGAGGTTGTCGAAGCCCTTGTCGCCAGTCTCCACCGAAAGCTTGCCAGTGAAACCGGTCCAGAAGTCGCGATTGGACTTGAGAACGGTTTCGAAGCCCGCCGCACGAACCGACTTTACCAGATCGACGGCCGCGTCCGCGGTATCGGTTTCACCGAGCAGGAAGGTCATGTCACGCGACTGACCCGGGGTGAGTTCGATATCGAATGCGATCGCGGCACAAGGATCGCTCTCGCTTTCAATCGAACCCGTCAGGGCCGAGGCACGCGCGACCGCCTGAGGCAGCTTGATCGTGCCGTTGCGGCCGATGAATTCGCGGCGGCTTGTGGTGTACCCTTCCGGCTGTTCCGGACCCGCCAGGAAGGCGAAGCGGCCGGGGTAGTTGATGTCGTAAGGGTTGGAGGCCAGAAGCGCTCCAGTTTCCTCATCGAAGGTCGAGAGAACGAAAGGCGCGGTGCGGGTCTGGTTGTTACCCAAAACCCATTCCGCATAACCATAGACGCGGAACTTGCGCGCTTCGCCGCTCGTGTTCTTCAGCCGGATCTTCGAGAGCTTGACGGGGCGCACGCGGTCGACCGTCTGGGTGAGTTCGATCTCCAGGTCGCCGTGGCGGCTGACGAAGGTCGAGTAGCCCAGACCATGGCGGGTCTCAAACGTCGCCGTCGGATCGAGGTTCAACGCGCTGGCCGTCGCATAGGCACGACCGCTGACGAGATCCGTGACGTAGAAGGCCTCGCCGGGGCGGTTGACGACCGGGTCGTTGGTCCATGGCGTGACCTGGTAGTCGCGCGAGTTCTGGCTCCAGGTGAAGCCTGCGCCTTCGGCCGAGACATGGAAGCCGAAGCTTTCATTCGAGATGACGTTGATCCAAGGATGAGGCGTGTTGGCGGTGCCGTCGAGGCGGACGACATATTCCATGCCGTCCTTCGAGAAGCCGCCGAAGCCATTCCAGAAATCGAGGTCGGACCCGTCGATCGTCTTGCTTGTCTTAATGGTGGCCGGCAGGGACGGCGGCAGGCCGGCCCATTCGACTTCACCGTCGATGGTGCGCGGGGTGGCGAACAGGGAGACCGCGCGGTTCACCTGGTCGACGATCTTGCCGTTGCGGGTGTGCAGGACAACGCGGGCTGCCGCAAGGACGGCCAGTGTCGCGCCTTCGTCCTGCAGGTCATCACGCACGGTGAAGACATGCTGGCGACCGCCAGGCAAGCGGTGGCGCAGGTTGTCTGCCATCTGGTCGAGCGCGTGCTGCATGTCCTGGGCATAGGAGGTCGCACGCTCGTTGATGATCGCAAGATCTGCCACGACGCCACGGCGGCGCAGATATTCGAGCGCACTCATCGCTTCGCGGGCGATGTCCATGTCCATGTCGTCGTTGATGCGCAGCGCAAAGATCGGGAAGTCGCCCGAAATTGCCATGGGCCAGAGGGCCGACTGAGAGCGCAGGCCCTTGCGGACCGTTTCCGGATCTGCCCGCAGGTGATTGTCGGGGTAGACCAGATAACGGCCAAGATGCTGGAAGGCCGCTGCCTGCTGCGAGGTGATGCCGATGTGGCGCAGTTCGACCTGGGCGCGGGTCCAGGCATGGATCAGTTCATGGCTGAAGGCGTCCGGGTGGCGGTAGCGTTCGATCGCCTGGTCGATTTCCTCGCGGCTGGGTGCTGCCATGGTCCAGAAGATGACCTGAACCTTCTTGCCGGCCGGTACGCGAACGACGCGGCGCAGGCTGAGGATCGGGTCGAGCGTGAAGCCTTCCGTACCAGACAGGTTTGCGCCCGGATCGAAAGCAGCGGCTTCGCCGAGGCTGCGGCCACGGCCCAAGAACTTGCGGCGATCGGTTTCGAATTCCGTTGGGCGGCCTTGGCCTGCGCTGTCGACCACGAGGTGGGCGACGCACATATCGGGATCCGACGGGCTGCGCTTGTTGCGCTCGGCGCGAATGACGTCGCGACGGCGGCCGAATTCGGTCTTCACGAACATGCGCGAGAAGAGCGGATGGGCGTTGTCGCTGTCTTCGAAGGCGAGAACCGGCTCGGTATAGGAGGTGACTTCGATGTAGCGATCTTCGGTCCCGGTGTTCAGGATCGTCAAGCGGCGGCCTTCGGCGTCATGCTCGGTGCCGACGATGCATTCGACCGAGGTCGAGATGTCGCCCACCGTCTTGAAGAATTCGGCCTTGTCGTCGCCGAAGATAACCTTGGTCTTTTCGTCTTCCGCACGGCGTGGCGCTGATGTCGCCGACCACCATTCGTTGGTCGCGGTATCACGCAGGAAGAGGAAAGTACCCCAGCGGTCTTCGGTGGTGTCGGGTTTCCAGCGGGTGACGGACTGGCCGTTCCAGCGCGAGAAGCCCGAGCCGGTCGCGGTCAGCATGACCGAGTAATGACCGTTCGACAGGAAGTTGACCTCGCGGTCCTTCGTTGCCGGATCTTCGACGGTGCGGATCTCGGCACGCAGAAGGTCGGCCTGGCCCTTGCCCGGCGTCTGCGGCTCGTATTTTGCGCTCATGACCGGGATTTCGCGCGGGGTCTTCTCCTGCAGGAGAAGTTCGGCGGCTTCGATCACCGGATCGGCGTGGAAGAGTGCACGCAGGCGGCCGTTGAAGGCGACGTTGGCGATTGCCGCGATCGACATGCCATGGTGGTGGGCATAGTAGTTGTAGACAACAGCACACTTCTTGCCGTCGGGCAGACGGGTCGGCGTGAAGTCTACGGCATCGTGGAAACCATAGGCACCGAGCGCGCCGAGCTTGCGCAGCCGCTTCAGGTTCTCAAGAGCCGCTTCCGGATAATACTGGCTGGCGAGGATCGAGGCATAGGGCGCGATGACGGCGTTCTGGCCGAGACCGCGCTTCAGACCGAGCGTCGGCACACCGAAGTTGGTGTACTGGTAGTTCATCTCGTGGTCGCGGGCGTTGAAGGCCGCTTCCGAGATGCCCCAGGGAATGTTCAGTCGGCGACCATGGTTCATCTGCTCGATGACGATCAGATTGTTGGTCTGGTTGAGGATGCCACCTTGGCGCTCCTGCATGACGAGCGGCGGCATCAGATATTCGAACATCGAGCCGGACCAGGAAATCAGCGCGGCGCGTGCACCGATCGGCACGACCTGACGGCCGAGGCGGTACCAGTGTTCCGTCGGCAGGTCGCCCTTTGCAATCGCAAACAGGCTGGTCAGTCGGCATTCGGAGGCGAGAAGGTCGTAGCAGGCTTCGTCCAGTTCGCGGGCGTCGACCCGGTAACCGATCGACAGCAGACGACGCTCGGGACGGAACAGGAAGGTGAAGTCCATCGAGAAGGCGAGGTCGCGGGCGCGCTCGGACAGCTGGCTCAAGCGCTGGCGCAGCGGATCAATGTTCGACAGGTCGAAGGCAGTGTCGGAGATGTGGGCTTCACAGACCGAAACCAGCGATTCCGTCCAGCGCACCACTTCGGCGCTCGGCTCGGAGCGGACTTCGTGGTGCAGGTTGGCCGCGAGCTTCTGAACGTCGCGGGCGAGCACCGCCAGATTGATGATGCGGATCGAAGCAAATTCATGTTCGCGTTTCACCGCAGCAAGAGCCGTGTTGAAGCCGATGATGCGCTCTTCCAGTCGGCGACGCAGCGGGCGGACCGTCTTGCGATCGTCGGGCAGTTTCTCGAGGATTTCGAGAAGGATGCCGCCGACATCGCCGATGCCGTCAAGATTGCCCTGAAGATGGGCCGAAGGCGCTTCTGCCCATTCACGGCAGGCAGACGAAATCGCGATCAGATGGCCGGCGAGATTGCCGCTGTCGACGGCAGAAACATAACGCGGGCCGAGCGTCTTCAGGGTGTCCGTGTAGTACCAGTTGTACAGGTGGCCGCGATACTTCTCCATGCGCTCGACGGTCGCAATCGTCTGCTCCATCCGCTCGATCGTCTGCTCGAAGCTCAGCCAGCCGAAATGGCGGGCCGATACGACGGAGAGCAGGTAGACGCCGATGTTCGTCGGCGAGGTGCGGTGCGCGATGATCGGTTCGGGCGTTTCCTGGAAGTTATCCGGGGGCAGGTAATTGTCGCCGGCCGTGGTGAAGGTCTCGTAGTAACGCCAGGTACGGCGCGCGATCTTGCGCAGCTCGTAGGAGACGTTTTCCGGCACTTCGAGGCTGTCTTCGGTCTCGGCCGACTGGCTGACATACCAGGCGAGCAGCGGGGAAAGGACCCAGAGGAAGGCGAAGGGAAGGCCGATCAGGTAGCCATAGCCACCCGGCAGGGCCGCAACGCCGACCGACAGCACCGCCAGGATCGGGGCGTGGCGCATGTTGCGGTAGTAGGAGTTGATGGTTCCCTGGGCTGCCGACTGAACGCTTGCGGCGGTGCGCCATTCCAGGAGCAGCTTGCGGCTCACCAGCAGGCGGTACAGGGAGCGAACGATGGCGTCGGCCATCATGCAGGCATTGTCGGCGATGAAGACGATACGCAGGGCGACCTGGGCATTGATCGACCGGACTTCCGACCAGAGTGTCTGGAAATGGGCGGCCGGGACAATGTCGGTCTGACGCGGCACGATGCCTGACAGCAGCGACAGGGTCGGGGCGACGAACAGGCTGAAGATCAGGACCAGCTGCCAGATGGTGGCGCCGACCGGTTCCATTGTCGCCCAGCCGAGGACCGAAGCGGCATACCAGGCGATTGGCGTCAGGGATCGGCGCAGGTTGTCGACCATCTTCCAGCGGCCTAGGCTGGTGATGCCACGATTGGTGTCGCCGATATAGGGAATGAGCTGCCAGTCACCACGTGCCCAGCGATGCTGACGGGAGATTTCGACCTCGTAGCGGGTCGGGAAGTCTTCGACTAGTTCGACGTCGGTGACGAGCGCACAACGGGCGAACGAACCTTCCAGCAGGTCGTGGCTGAGAACGCTGTTCTCGTCGATCCGGCCCTTGATGGCGGTCTCGAAAGCGTCGACATCATAGAGACCCTTGCCGGTGAACGAGCCTTCCCCGGTGATGTCCTGATAGACGTCGGACACTGTGAAGACGTACGGGTCCAGACCGCGGTTCATCGAGAAGATGCGCTGGAAGACCGAGGCGTCCTTGCCCGTGGTCAACGACGGCGTGACGCGCGGCTGCAGGACGCCGTAGCCGCTGATCACGCGACCGGTCTCCTCATCATGGACGGGGCGGTTGATCGGGTGATGCATCTTGCCGACGAGCTTGGTGACGGCATCGCGCATCAGGCGCGTGTCGGCGTCGAGCGTCATGACGTAACGCACGTTTTCAGGCACCATGTTGGCGCCCGGCAGGTAGGACGTGTCGCGGTCGCCGCGCAGGAGCAGGTTCAGCTCGTGCAGCTTGCCGCGCTTGCGCTCCCAGCCCATCCAGCAGCCTTCTGCCTCGTTGTAGAGACGGCGGCGATGCATCAGATAGAAGCGGGTCTTACCGGCGAAATCGTAGCGGCTATTGAGGTGGGCTACTTCGCGTTTGGCGTAATCGAGAACCTCGAGATCCGCCGCGGACTCCTCCGTCTGGCTATCCTTCCAGTCGCTCAGCAGCGCGAAATAGATCTCGCCATGCGGGTTGGTCAGGTAGTGGACTTCAAGGTTGCGGACGAGTTCGTCGACATCGTCGCGCTTGGTGATCATGCAGGGAACGACGACAAGCGTGCGCGCCTCTTCGGGGATGCCGTCTTTGAACTCGTAACCGGTCAGGCGGAATGGTTTGACGAAGAAGGTGACGAGCGTGTTGAAGAGGCCCGTCGCACCCTCGGACACCGGCAGAGAGACCAGGATCAGCAGGATCAGGATCAGCGAGGTCGGAAGTCCGGCCTGCGTGAGGAAGTGTCCGATGACTGCAAGTGCTGCAATCGTCAAGGCGACGACGGGCACGGCGATCGAGAGCCAGTTCAGGCGCTTGATGAAATCGGTGATGATGCGCGAGAGCGGCTGGCTGTAGCCAATGGCATCCTCGAGCTCGATGCGCCGGCTGCCGACCAGATAGCTTCCGACGTCGAGCTGGCCGTCCGGCCCTGCTGCACGCGTCGCCACGTCGATCGCGGTCTGGGCGATTTCAATCTCGGACTGGTCACAGCGCCGTGCCAGCTTTTCGATGGTGTTGCGGTAGGCGTTGCGTGAGCCGAAATCGAGCTGGCGATAGTCGGTATGCTGGCCAAGGATCCGGTCGACATGGCTGACCTCTTCGACCCAGACCGACCATTCCTTGTCGTCGATCTCTCTGAGGCCGCGGACGATGTTGCCCATCGTCACGTTGCCGGACGAAAGCCTGTTGTGCTCGGCGTCCATCGCCTCTTCGGCGGTGCGACCGGCGGCCTCAAGCCGGCTTTCCAGCCATTCGACCGCGAAGCTCGTGTTCTGCGAGCCGTTGCGCAGGCGATAAAGGAACTGGGTGGCGAAGGTGTTGTCGTCGGCAAGCTGCTCGATCTGGCTGAGATAGGTCGCCGCCGCAACGGGGTCGTTGAGGCGGACGATCTCATCGGCCACCTCGTTTGCCCGGCGGCGCATCCGGCGCGAGCGGTCCACACGGGTCGCAATGCGGCGGAGGTTTTCCACCAGCACGAAGCGCACGATCGAAGGCAGCGCCCATAGTTCACCGATTTCCAGGGTCTGATGCTGCTGGTAGCCTTCGACCAGGGCCGTCATGCTTTCCTGGCTGACGGTCGAGTGTGTATGGGCAACATAGAGCCAGGCGAGTGCCATGGTCCGCGGGATCTCGCGGTGGCCGATCTTCATGGTCGGCAGCTGGCGATAGAACTTCTTCGGGAAGTCGCGACGGACTTCCTGGATCGCTTCTTCGATGATGTAGTGATTGTCGAGCAGCCATTCGGCAGCCGGCGTGATCGTCGCGCCAGCTTCGACGTCTGCTGCCGTCGCGCGGTAGACCCGCAGGATCTCGCGCTCGTTTTCCTTGTGCCGGGCGAAGAAGTCGAAATCCATCAAGCCCGGCAGTTCGGTGGCACCGTTCAGCGCGAGCGACGCGGCGCTCTCCCGCAACTCCTCGATCGTGAAATAGGCAGATCGAATGGAATCGTTGTGGTCGATCTGCTTGGTTTCGAGGTCGCGCGATGGGACATGCAGCGTCATGAAGAATAAGTTCTCAGTTTGGTGGTTGAGTTGAAGGCCGTCGGGCTCGAACCGTCCGGTCGTCGCCTTGGCGCCTCATTGCACAAAATCGGGCTGTTGACCAACAATCGAGGCAGAAAAAGGCCGTAATGCGACGTGTGACCAGTTGCTTTGAGACTCTGTAGGCGACTTTCGCTTCGTGGCAGGTGAATTGGCGTTTTTATGCCGTATTTCAAGCGTCTGGCCAAGAGGCTTGCTGGAGGTGCTTACGCCGTAGGAGGGCGTTTGTTCCTTCTGCATCCCTCGTTCTCATCGCTAGGTTACCAGAAGCCAAACCGACAGCCGATGGCAACCTTCCTCCGCATCTCATTTCGCGTCACTCAGGCCCTGTTTCTGAGCGGCAAGCCGCCGAGCATGGCCTCCACCGCGTCGAGCGCGATATGGGCGAGGCGGCCTTCGTCGAAGAGGTCGCTTGCGAGCGAGTTTTCGAGCCATAGCCCGTCGATCAGGCCGTTGATCGCGACGGCGAGATGGCGTGTCTCGGAGAAAGGCGCTTCATGTCGGTGCACCGTCAGCACCGCTCCGACGAGCTCTTCGAGAAGTCCGATAAAGACGAGATAGTTTTCCCGATGAATGCGGGCGAGTTCGTCGTCCGAGCGGACACGGCCGATGAAAGCTGCCCAAAGGGAAAGGGCCTTCGGGTCGGCAATCGGCGGGCTGACATTGGCGACGATGAAGTCATGGAGGCGCCGGCGAGGGTCGTCGCCTGCCTCGGCCATGGCGTCCACCGCAGTCCCGGTCATCCCGGCCAGCATTTCGCGATAGGCCGCCTGGACCATCTCGTCCTTGCCGGAGAAATAATGGCGGATCAGCCCGCCGGTCACGCCTGCACGGGCCGCGATGTCACGCACGGTGGCACCTTCCAGGCCATGCTCGGAGATGCTGTCCAGGGTCGCCGCGATGAGATCCTTCCGGCGCTCGGCTTCACCGGCACGTTGGAACGTGCGTCGTGTCATAGGTCTCTCCGGCGAGGATAAAGGGGGCGGCTGGTGGCGACCGCTCCCGCCCTTTTTATACGGTTGAACAACTAGCCGGCAAGTGCCACAGTTCGCGCCTCAACGAATGCCCTAGACGCCCGAAAGGTGAATTCCATGACGATCCACGCTCCCAATGTGATGGCAGAAGTGCTCGCGACGCGCCATCATCTGCATCGGTTTCCGGAGATCGGCCTGTCTGAGTTCAAGACGTCGGACTATGTGGCCGAGCAGCTTACGGCTCTCGGCTACGAGGTCACGCGTGGCCTCGCCAAGACCGGGGTGGTCGCGACGCTTCGAAACGGTTCAAGCGATCGCAGCATCGGCATCAGGGCCGACTTTGACGCGCTGCCGATCCTCGAAGAGACGGGGCTGCCCTATGCCAGCGAAATCCCGGGCGTCATGCATGCCTGCGGGCATGATGGTCATACCGCGATGCTGCTTGGTGCAGCGAAGATCCTTGCCGAGCGCCGGAATTTCGACGGTGTCATCCATCTGATCTTCCAACCTGCCGAGGAAAATTTCGGCGGTGCCCGCATCATGATCGAAGATGGATTGTTTGATCGCTTCCCCTGCGATGCGGTGTTTGCGCTTCACAACGATCCGGAGATCCCTTTTGGCCACATCGCCCTTCGCGAAGGCCCGATCATGGCTGCCGTCGACGAGTGCAAGATCACGGTCAACGGCCGCGGCGGTCACGGCGCCGAGCCGCAATCGACAGCCGATCCGATCGTGTGTGGCGCTTCGATCGTCATGGCCCTGCAGACGATCGTGTCGCGCAACATCCACCCGCTCGATCCGACTGTCATTACGGTTGGCGGTTTCCATGCCGGTGCTGCGAGCAATGTCATTCCGGAACGGGCCGAGATGGTGCTGTCGATCCGCTCCTTCGATCCCAAGGTTCGCGACCAGCTGGAAAGCCGGATCCGGGCCGTGGCCGAGGGACAGGCTGCTAGTTACGGGATGGGTGTTACCATCGACTACGAGCGTGGCTATGACCCGACCGTCAACCACAAGGCGGAAACGGACTTCGTCCGCGATCTTGCGGTGAGCTTTGCGGGTAACGACAAGGTATACGACCTGCCGCGACCGATGATGGGCAGTGAGGACTTCGCCTATATGCTGGCTAAACGTCCGGGCAGCTATTTCTTCCTCGGCACGCAGCGCACGCCCAATGACCCGCCGCTGCATCATCCGCGTTACGACTTCAACGACGACATTCTCCCCGTCGGCACCACCCTGTGGGTGGAACTCGCGGAACGTTATCTCTCGAGGTCCTGAGAGGGCGTGCTTCGCCGGGCGGCGAAGAGAATGATCAAGCCGGCGCCGGCGATGAGCACGGCGCCTGCCCATACGTTCGGGCCGGGCACGTCGCGCCAGATCGCGTAACCGAGCGCGAAGGCCCAGATCAGCGCGGTGTATTCGAGCGGCGCGATCACCGAGATTGGTGCGCGGCGCAACGCCTCGAAATAGCTCATCTGGCCGAGGCCGCCGATGAAGCCGACCGCAAGCAGCAGGATCTGCGTTGCCCCGCTCGGCATGGTCCATGTCATGAGGGCCATGGGTGTGGTCAGCATCAGGAAGAAGACATTGGTTATGGCCATCTGCACCATGCTGCTGGCGCTCTGGCTGGTGGTTCGCAGAAGCGTCGTCGCGATTGCCCAGCAGACGGCGGCGATCAATGCGAGATAGACCGGCCAGCCGGTGGCGAGGCCTGTCGGGTTGCTGGCGATGACCACGCCGACAAAGCCGGTTATGACCGCGATCCAGCTGCTCGGCGGGACCTTTTCGCCGAGGATCGGGATTGCGAGCAGGATCGCGGCAATCGGGGCTGCGAAATAGAGCGTCGTCAGGTCCGCAAGCGGCAAGTGCTTGGCCGCGTTGAAGTAGCAGAGCCATGCCGCCAGCAGGAAGAGGCTGCGCAGCATCATCGGGCGCAGGGCCGGCGACGTGACGGTTTCGCGGGCAAGCGACCGGCCACCCAGGATGTAGCATCCGAGCAGGATCGCAATGCTTCGGCAAAACAGGATCTGCCACACAGTCGTAGACTCCACGAGCAGCTTGATCATGGCGTCATGCATGGCGAAGAAGAGATAGGCGAGACTGGACAGCAAAATACCAGCGCCGACTGCGGTTTTCACGGACGTGTCTTTCGGGTAGGGCGGCCCCAGCATGTGGTCGCATCGGGTTTCTTGTTTCGGGTGTCGATGGACGACTGTCAATCCCCGGTTGGCGTTGCCGAGATTGTTGTCGCGCGAAACAAAAATTTACAGCCGCGGGATGCATGGGGCGTTGTCGTTTAAATCGATTTAATTAAAGTGCGCCCCGACCACGGGAGCAGGACATGAACGATATTTCGCAGACAATTACTTCCCCAGCCGCACCGGCGCCGATCGTGACGAGGGAGCGCGCAGCCGTCGCGTTGCTGTTCTTTCTGAACGGTCTCGTGATTGGCGCCTGGGCGCCGAAGATCCCGTTCTTTTCGCAGGCGCTTGGGCTTTCGGAATTGATGCTGGGGGTGATGATTTTCGTCTTCGGCGTGGGCTCGCTGGTTCTGATGCCGATCGCCGGTATGCAGATCGCTCGCTACGGCTCGCGTCGCGTGGTTGAGATCACCACGCTCCTGTTCATCCCGACGATCGTGCTCGTGACGCTCGTCGACAATATCTGGACGGGTGCCGTCGCGATCTTCCTGTTCGGTGGCCTGACCGGGGCGATGGACGTTGCGATGAATGCCAATGCCGTCGAAGTCGAGCGCAACATGCGCCGCTCGATCATGTCCTCCTGCCACGCCTTCTGGAGCCTGGGTGGTCTGTGCGGTGCGGCGACCGGTGGTTTCCTGATCGCCTCGCTCGGCGTAACCGGTCACGTGCTGCTGCTGGCTGCCGTCTGTGTCGTCCTCTTCCTTGTCGCCCGTCCGATGATCCTTGCCGATGCGCCGCATCCGAGTGACGAGCCCGCCAAGGCCAAGCTGCCGATGACGCCGCTGCCCTGGCTGATCGGCACGATCGCGCTGTTCTGCATGATCCCTGAGGGCACCGTGCTCGACTGGAGCGCGCTTTATCTGCGCAACGAGCTGAATGCTTCGACCGAAATGTCGGGCTTTGCCTTCGCCGCCTTCTCTTTCACCATGGCCGTCTGCCGCTTTGCCGGTGACTTCGTTCGTGACCGGTTCGGTGCCGTCAATACGCTGCGCTTCTGCGGGGTCGCGGCGATCATCGGCCTTGTGATCGCCGGGCAGTCGAGCAATGTGACACTCGCCCTGATCGGGTTTGCGATCACCGGGATCGGGATCTCGAACATGGTGCCGATCGCCTTTTCGGCCGGTGGCAATATCCCGGGACTGGCTCCGGGCGTCGGTCTCTCCGTGGTCACGACCATGGGCTATTCCGGCATTCTCTTCGCGCCGTCGCTGATCGGTTTCATCGCCGAGTTTACCTCCCTGTCGACGGTTTACACCGCGATCCCCTCCCTGTTGATCGTCGTGTTGGCTCTGTCCGGCCTTGCCCGGCATGCTGACCGGTCAACGGGTCACTGAACTGATGCGAGTGCGCAGCTCGCCTGAGCGATGCCTGCGCACTCGTGCATGTGATTGCGTTCCGATGTCTTGCGGTTGACAAGCGATCGGCTTTGATCCACCTCCATGGCGATTGAGGCTTGCAGAGAAACAGCCATGACCGCACCCATCATCCAGCCCGCCGACGCCTTTGATCCCAAGCCGCGCCGCTCATCGGTCGCCGTTGAAGTCGGAGGCGTTATCATCGGCGGCGGGGCGCCCGTCGTCGTTCAGTCGATGACCAATACCGATACGGCCGATATCGATGCGACCGTCGCCCAGGTGGCCGCCCTCTACAAGGCCGGTTCCGAGGTGGTGCGCATCACGGTTGACCGCGACGAGAGTGCGGCCGCCGTGCCGAAGATCCGGGAGCGCCTGCTGCGCCTCGGCATGGATGTGCCGCTGATCGGCGACTTCCACTATATCGGCCACAAGCTGCTCGCCGATCACCCTGGTTGCGCCGAGGCGCTGGCGAAATATCGCATCAATCCGGGCAATGTCGGCTTCAAGGACAAGAAGGACAAGCAGTTCGCCGAGATCGTCGAGATGGCGATCCGCTACGACAAGCCTGTCCGCATCGGCGTCAATTGGGGTTCCCTCGACCAGGAACTGCTGACGCGTTTGATGGATCAGAATGCGGCTCAGGGCTCGCCGCTGTCGGCGCGTCAGGTGACGCGCGAGGCGATCGTGCAATCGGCGCTGCTCTCGGCCGAACTGGCTGAGGAGATCGGCCTGCCGCGCAACCGCATAATCCTGTCCGCCAAGGTCAGCCAGGTACAGGATCTGATCGCCGTTTACTCGATGCTTGCCGAGCGCTCGAACCATGCGCTGCATCTGGGGCTGACCGAGGCCGGCATGGGCTCGAAGGGCATCGTCGCCTCTTCGGCTGCGATGGGCTATGTGCTGCAGCATGGCATCGGCGACACCGTGCGCGTTTCGCTGACCCCCGAGCCGAATGGCGATCGCACCCGTGAAGTGCAGGTGGCGCAGGAGCTGCTGCAGGTGATGGGGTTCCGGCAATTCGTGCCCGTGGTCGCTGCATGTCCCGGCTGTGGGCGCACCACGTCCACCGTGTTCCAGGAGCTCGCCCAGAAGATCCAGGACGATCTGCGCAAGAACATGCCGGTCTGGCGCGAAAAGTATCCCGGCGTCGAAGGTCTGAACGTCGCGGTCATGGGCTGCATCGTCAATGGTCCGGGCGAAAGCAAACACGCCGATATCGGCATCTCGCTCCCCGGCACCGGTGAAAACCCAGCGGCGCCTGTCTTCATCGATGGCGAAAAAGCCATGACCTTGCGCGGTCCGAACATCGCGGCGGATTTCGAGGCGCTGGTGGCGGACTATATTCAGAAGCGCTATGGACAAAAGTCGGCGGCGGAGTGAGCCTGCTGGTAACTTTTTGTTGCCGCAATTTCACGGTTGACGGATGATCAGCCGAATCCTGGAGGGACCCCGAGCATGATCAAGAAGATCGCTATTCTCGCGCTTTGCGCGACCTATCTGAGTGCCTGCACGACGACAGATCCCTATACGGGTCAGCAGAAGGTGTCGAACACGACGGGCGGCGCCGCACTTGGCGCGGCCGTGGGCGCGCTCGGTGGTCTCGCCGTCGGTGGTTCGCCGGTAGGCCGGCGCAATGCAGCGCTCATCGGTGCCGGTATCGGCGCGCTCGCCGGTGGCGCCATCGGCAACTACATGGACCAGCAGGAATCGGAACTGCGCGCACAGCTGCAGGGCACCGGCATTTCGGTCACCCGCGTCGGCGACCGCATCATCCTGAACATGCCGTCCAACATCACCTTCAACACGGATCAGGATGCGGTCATGCCGCAGTTCTATCCGACGCTGAACTCGGTCGCGATCGTGCTGCGCAAGTTCGACCGCACGCTGATCGACATCAACGGTCACACCGATTCGACCGGCAGCCAGGGTTACAATCAGGGTCTGTCCGAGCGCCGTGCGATGTCCGTTGCCGGTTACCTCAACAGCCAGGGCGTCGACCCACGGCGTGTATCCGCAGTCGGCTTTGGCCCGAACCAGCCGGTCGCGTCCAACGCAACGCCGGATGGCCGCGCGCAGAACCGCCGCGTGGAAATCCAGATCTCGCCGCTCACCCAGGGCTGAGGTCTGTCCACTTCAAGGATCAGAGGCGCCGCATCCGTGCGGCGCCTTTTTCGTTTCAGCGCAAGGTGAGCAGCTTCACGCCGGCAAAGGTGAAGAGGACGGCGAGCGTCCCGTCGATATAGCGACGCGCGGCGCGATAGATCCGGAGCGCGCCCGGCGTTGAGAAGAGCAGCGCATAACCCATGAAGACGATGAAGCCGGTCACCAGGCAACCGCAGACGACGATGGCGACCGCAGACGGCGTCGCCCCGGCGGGCAGTCCCAGCGAGATAATGGCCAGCCAGGCGAAGATCGCCTTGGGGTTCGTCAGGTGGATCGCATAGCCCATCAGAAAGGTACGCTTTAGGCTCGCTGTCGCCTTGGTGACGCCAAGCGGATCGATCTTGCTCGCAGCGGAGCGGAAGGCGCGCCAGGCGAGATAGAGCAAGTAGAGACCGCCCAGGATCCGCATCAGCACCAGCGCCTGCGCATATTGGGAAAGGATGGCGGCAAGACCGAGAGAGGCGGCGATAGCCCAGGTCATCGAGCCGCAGAAGATGCCGGCTGCAATCGTCAATCCATGCCGACGCCCCTGGCCAAGCGAGGCGGAGGCAATCGCCATGGTCGCCGGACCCGGGCTCAAGACCGCGACCAGGTAGACGAGGTAGGCTGCCGCAACCTGCGGCCAGTATTGAAGGATTTCAGTCAAGGATGTGCTCCGGCGCTTGCAACAGGGGCCGGAGACTAGCCGCTATCGGTCAATTCCACACGTCAGATGATTGGATCGATCGCCTTCAGAAACTGATGGCATTCCTCTGTCGTGCCGATCGTAACCCGCAGGAAATCGGAAACCCGTGGCTTGTTGAAATGCCGTACGAGGACAGCGCGCTCGCGCAGGCCCTTTTGAAGATCCGCACCCTGATGCGCTGGATGACGCGCAAAGACGAAGTTTGTCGACGAGGGCAGGACCTCGAAGCCGCGGGCCTTCAACGCTTCCGTGACCATCGCGCGGTTGGCGATGATCTTGCCGCAGGCGTCGTCGAACCAGGCTTCGTCCTCGATCGCGGCGGTTGCCGCTGCCTGGGCCAGCATGTCGACGGGATAGGAGTTGAAGCTGTCCTTCATCCGCTCCAGCGCCTCGATCAGCGGCCGCTGGCCGAGCGCGAAGCCGACGCGCAGGCCAGCCAGCGATCGGGACTTGGAGAAGGTCTGGACGACGAGCAGGTTCTCATAGCGCGAGATGAGCGATGCCGCGGTCTCCGCGCCGAAATCCACATAGGCCTCGTCGATCACCACGACCTGATCCGGGTGGGCGGCGACGAGCTTCTCGATCTCGGAGAGCGGCAGGGCGATGCCCGTCGGCGCGTTCGGATTGGCGAGGATAATGGCGCCGCAGGGACGGTCGTAGTCCTCGATGCGGACCTGCAGGCCGTCATCCAGCGCGATCTCCTCGACCTTCACTTCGAAGAGCCGGGCATAGGTCTTGTAGAAGCTGTATGTGATGTCAGGGTAGAGCAGGGGAGCGTCGTGCTTGAGCAAGGCAGCGAAGGTGAAGGCCAGGACTTCGTCCGAGCCGTTGCCGACAAAAACCTCGTCCATCGTCAGGCCGTAGCGCTTCGCAATCGCCTTGCGCAGGTCCGTGGAGGCCGGATCGGGGTAGAGGCGCAGTCCTTCACCGGAGGCAGCTGCGATCGCGTCCAGCACGCGCTGCGATGGGCCGTAGGGGCTCTCATTGGTGTTGAGCTTCACCAGGCCCGGGATTTTGGGCTGTTCACCCGCGACATAGGGCTCCAGCGCATGGACGGCAGACGACCAGAAACGGCTCATACTATTTCTTCCTGTAGGCGATGAAGTGGGCGGCTTCCTTCAGCGGCTCGGCCTTAGCGCCATAGGGATCGAGCAGCGCATTGGCTTCAGTGACCAGTCGGTCGAGTTCGGCCCGGGCCCAGTCCGTGCCCTTCAGACCAACGAGGGTCGCCTTGCCTTTGGCCGCGTCCTTGCCGGTCGCTTTGCCGAGGGTCGCGGCGTCCGAGGTTATATCTAGGAGATCGTCGGCCACCTGGAAGGCGCGGCCGATGATTTCACCGAAGCGGCGCAGGCGATCGCGGTCTTCCGCCGGTTGACTGGCGATGATCGCCCCGGCCTCGCAGGCGAAGCGCAGGAGTGCGCCGGTCTTCATCGCCTGGAGCGTGACGATGCCTGCTTCATCGGGCTGGTCTTTGTCTGCAGCAAGATCGAGCATCTGGCCACCGGCCATGCCGCCGATCCCGGCTGCGCGCGAAAGCTCGAGCAACAGTGCCACCTTGGCGGCATCGGCCAAGGGCGTTTCCGGCGACGCGATAATGTCGAAGGCATAGGTGAGCAGGCCGTCGCCGGCCAGGATCGCTGTCGCTTCGTCGTACTTCTTGTGCACGGTCGGCTTTCCACGGCGCAGGTCGTCGTCGTCCATGGCCGGCAGGTCGTCATGGACCAGCGAGTAGCTGTGCAGGCATTCTAGCGCGCAACCGACCTGAAGAGCCGCCTCGTCGCTTCCGCCAAACAGGCGCGTAGCCTGCATTACGAGATAGGGGCGCAGGCGTTTTCCGCCGTTCAGTGCGCCGTAATGCATGGCTTCGATCAGTTGTCGGGGGCGCGCCAGTTCCGCGTGACGAGGGGTCCCGTCCAACAGGGTTGCGAGCCTTGCCTCGACGATCTCGGCATAGGCGGACAAGCTTTGTTCAAAGGCATCGGCGCTCTTGGTCATGCGGGCTATTTGGCACGCGGCCCCCTGTCAGGCAACGGGAAATTGACGTTGATGAAAGGCTACTGGCCCTAGCCTGTCTGGTCATTTCGTCACGGGGCCGCTAAGAGGAGGCATCATCGATCATGGACCCACCTCATTGACACTGGAAGTCGAGGCATTGGAGCAAGACGAGCAGTTTGCGCCGGCGGAAGAGCGGAGGCGGCGGCCCCCGATCATCCGGGCCGTGCTGATTGCTCTGCTTCTGTTGCTCGTCGGGCCTTATCTCCTGATCCTCGTTTATCGCGTGGACTTTATCCGCCCGGTGTCCACGCTGATGCTGGCGGATCTTGCCACCTTTCAGGGCTATGATCGTCGCTGGGTCGATTTCGAGGATATTTCGCCGAATGTCGTGCGTGCGGTGATGATGTCGGAGGACGGGCAGTTCTGCAATCACGGCGGCGTCGACTGGAACCAGCTGCAGTCGGTCATCGACGATGCCATGGCCGGAGAGGCGACGCGGGGCGCCAGCACCATCCCGATGCAGACGGCGAAGAACCTTTTCCTCTGGAACGGCCGATCCTTTGTCCGCAAGGGCCTGGAGCTGCCGCTTGCCATTGCCGCTGACACCGTCTGGCCCAAGCAGCGGATGATGGAGATCTACCTCAACGTCGCGGAATGGGGTCCTGGCATCTACGGGATCGAGGCCGCCGCGCGGTATCACTTCAAGACATCGGCCGCAAAGCTCAGCCGTCAGCAGGCGGCGCTGCTGGCCGTCTCCTTGCCCAACCCGATCGACCGCGTGGCGAGCAAGCCTGGTCCGGGCTTGAAGCGGTTGGCCGGGGTCGTGGATCGACGGGCCCGCGCTTCGGGTGAATACATCACCTGCCTTTATGATTGAAATCAGAAGCTTTCGTTGGTCCGCAAGCCGGTTATGGGTCTAGGTTGGAGCTCAACTGTTCGGAGAGCCTGATGGACGAACTGACCCTTTACATCGCCAACAAGAACTATTCCTCCTGGTCGTTCCGGCCGTGGATCGCAATGACCGCCGCAGGCATCCCGTTTCGCGAGGAACTGATCCCGTTCGGGCCAGGTGCCACCCATCCGCGCTTTCGGGAGATGTCGCCGACCGGGCGGGTACCGGTGTTGCACCACGCCTCGGTCCGGGTCTGGGAATCGCTTGCCATCATCGAATATGTTGCAGAGCTCTATCCGGATGCCGGGCTCTGGCCTGCCGACTGCGAGAGCCGCTCGCTGGCGCGCTCCATCTCCATGGAAATGCTATCCGGCTTTCGGGCTTTGCGCGGGGCCTGCCCGATGAACATGCGTCGGCCGGTGAAAGCGATCCCACTGCCCGACGGCGTGACGGCCGATGTCGCTCGCATCGAGGCGATCTGGCGGGACATGCTGCAGCGCTCCGGCGGTCCCTTCCTGTTTGGCGCTTTCTCCGCGGCCGACGCCATGTTCGCACCGGTCGTCAATCGCTTCAGCGCCTATGATCTGGTTCGCAATGCCGAGACGATCGCCTATATGGATGGGATGCGTGCGCATCCGGCCTGGCGGGCCTGGGAAGACGCGGCGCTGGCCGAACCCTGGATCGTGCCCGAGGACGAGGCCTGATCGGCCTTGTCACGGATTCGAAAAAAGTGACCTGGGGACTGGTCAAACCCACTTCGGGCATGTATAAGCCCGCCAAATTCCGAGATCGAGACAGGTTCTGTCCGGCCTCATCGAGGCCGCATAAACCCGTCTTGTCCGTCACGTGGAGTAACGAAAATGGCTGTACCGAAAAGAAAAACAAGCCCGTCCAAGCGCGGTATGCGCCGCTCTGCTGACGCGCTGAAGGCATCGACCTATGTCGAAGACAAGAACTCCGGCGAACTGCGCCGTCCGCACCATATCGATCTGAAGACCGGTATGTATCGCGGCCGCCAGGTTCTGACGCCGAAGGAAAGCGCATAACTTCTGCGCTTCGACTGACTGTTTTGAAAGGCCGGCGCTTGCGCCGGCCTTTTCATTTGTCATTAGGCATAGTTAAATCGCGCGGCTGATCGCCCCCGAGCGCGGTGCGATCGCATTGTCAGGAAGGATTCTGCATGCTGGTCGCCATTCCACTCATGGTCGTGCCGTTCATCTTTTATAATGCCGTGATGCTGGGAAGCGGGGTTTCGGCATTCTCCGGCGTGATCATGACTGTGCCAATGCTGTCCGGGGCCGTCTGGACAATGACGCTCGGCGACCTCGTCATCCTGTCCGCCCTCATCTGCCTGTTTTTCGAGATGCTGAAGGCGACGCTCAGCAATCGTGGTTCGTTGATGAACCATATGCTGTCGATGCTGGTCTTCGTCGGATTTCTCGTGGAATTCCTGCTCGTGCGCGATGCGGCCACGCAGCTCTTTTTCAGCCTGATGGTGATCGCCTTCATCGATGTCGTCGCTGGCTTCACAATCTCCAACCGGGCTGCAGGTCGCGACGTTTCGATCGGGCTTTGATCCCGTCGTGAAAAAGGCCCCTTCCGGGGCCTCGTCTCGTTTTACAGATTGTCGAGCTTGTTCTGCAGGGAGCGCAATTGCTCCTTCAGTTCGTCGATATCCTTGGCCTCGGCCTTTTTCGTTTCCTTGGCTGGCTGCTGGCCGCCGAGGAAGGGCGAGAACATCTGCATGGCCTGCTGGAACATCTCGGTGTTGCGCTTCACCTGCTCTTCCATCAGTTGTATCGGCATCTGCAGGTTCTTCGACAGCGGATGGTCGCCGAAGGCCTTGGTCATCTGCTCGCGCATCTGGGTCTGCTGCTCGGTGAAGGCCTTCATCGAATGTTCGAGAAAGCTCGGAACGACCATCTGCATCTGGTCGCCGTAATAGCTGATGAGCTGGCGCAGGAAGGAAATCGGCAGCAGCGTGTTGCCGGTCTTGGATTCCTGCTCGAAGATGATCTGGGTCAGGACGGAATGCGTGATGTCTTCACCGGACTTGGCGTCCTGCACCAGGAAATCCTCTCCCTTCTTGACCATCTTGGCCAAGTCCTCGAGGGTGACATAGGTGCTCGTGCCGGTGTTGTAGAGGCGTCGATTGGCGTATTTCTTGATAACGATTTCGCCATCGGCTTTGGCCATTTCTGTCTCCTAACCCGTCGTTTTTCGATTGTTTTTGCTCTTCCCGGTCAGGAGTGTAAGCGCAAATTCAGTCCGGTGACAATCTCTTTGTGCGATGCATGATCGGCATTTGACGAAAGACAGGGAAGCGCAACCAAAGAACGAGAAGTGAGGGTTTATCTTGTTTGACACCGGCGGGAGTCTTTGTCAGTTTCTCCTCAATCACAAAACCCGAGGAGACGTCCATGAGCACCCCGTCCATCGTCATCGCGAGCGCTGCCCGAACCCCGGTCGGATCTTTCAACGGTGCCCTGTCGTCCGTCGCGGCGCATGATCTCGGTGCCATCGCCATCAAGGCCGTGCTGGAGCGCGCCGGCGTCGAGGCTGGTGAAGTCGACGAAGTCATCCTCGGCCAGATCCTGACAGCGGGTCAGGGCCAGAACCCGGCGCGTCAGGCCGCCATGAAGGCCGGCATTCCGCAGGAAGCGACCGCATGGGGGCTCAACCAGCTCTGCGGCTCGGGCCTGCGCGCGGTTGCCATCGGCATGCAGCAGATCGCAACCGGTGATGCGAAGATCATCATTGCCGGCGGTCAGGAATCCATGTCCATGGCGCCGCATTGCGCGCATCTGCGCAATGGCACCAAGATGGGCGACCTGAAGATGGTCGACACCATGATCAAGGACGGCCTGACCGACGCCTTCTACGGCTATCACATGGGCACGACGGCAGAAAATGTCGCTCGCCAGTGGCAGCTTACCCGCGACGAGCAGGACGCATTCGCCGTCGCTTCCCAGAACAAGGCCGAGGCCGCCCAGGTCGCCGGTCGCTTCAGGGACGAGATCGTGCCGGTCATCGTGCCGGGTCGCAAGGGTGACGTCACCGTCGACCAGGACGAATACATCCGTATCGGTGCGACGCTCGAAAGCATGCAGAAGCTGAAGCCGGCCTTCGACAAGGAAGGCACTGTTACCGCCGGCAATGCATCCGGTATCAACGACGGCGCTGCCGCAGCACTCCTGATGACCGAGGCAGAAGCCTCGCGTCGTGGTATCGCGCCGCTTGCCCGCGTCGTTTCCTGGGCGACTGCCGGCGTCGACCCGAAGATCATGGGCACCGGCCCGATCCCGGCCTCGCGCAAAGCGCTTGAAAAGGCCGGCTGGAAGATCTCCGATCTCGATCTCGTCGAGGCCAACGAGGCCTTTGCAGCACAGGCCTGCGCCGTCAACAAGGACCTCGGCTGGGATACGTCGATCGTCAACGTCAATGGCGGCGCAATCGCGATCGGCCATCCGGTCGGCGCATCGGGTGCGCGTATCCTCAATACGCTTCTGTTCGAGATGAAGCGCCGCGGCGCCAAGAAGGGCCTCGCCACGCTCTGCATCGGCGGCGGCATGGGCGTTGCCATGTGCCTCGAGGCCTTCTGATCCGGGCAGCCAGGATGGCGCCGGCTCATCATTGACATCACCAAGTTCTGTCCCGGCCTGAAGCCGGGATGGCGAAGTCATGCCGTTGCGATGGGAACCGCAGCGGTTGATCCAGACGGGAACCCATACAGAAAAAACGGGGAGGACAGCATGAGCAGAGTGGCTTTGGTAACCGGCGGTACGCGCGGTATTGGTGCTGCGATTTCGATCGCTCTGAAGAATGCCGGCTACACGGTGGCCGCAAACTTCGCCGGAAACGAGGAAAAGGCGAAGGCCTTTGAAGCAGAGACCGGCATTCCGGTCTTCAAGTGGGACGTCTCCAACTACCAGGCCTGCGTTGACGGGATCGCTGCCGTCGAGGCTGCCCTCGGCCCGGTCGACGTGCTGGTCAATAATGCCGGCATCACGCGGGACACCATGTTCCACAAGATGACGCCGGACCAGTGGAACGAGGTCATCAACACGAACCTCACCGGCCTCTTCAACATGACGCATCCGGTCTGGACAGGCATGCGCGACCGCAGTTTCGGACGCGTGATCAACATCTCGTCGATCAATGGCCAGAAGGGCCAGATGGGCCAGGCCAACTACTCTGCCGCCAAGGCGGGTGACCTCGGCTTCACCAAGGCGCTGGCGCAGGAAGGCGCTGCCAAGGGCATCACGGTCAACGCCATTTGCCCCGGTTATATCGGCACGGAGATGGTGCGCGCGATCCCTGAGAAGGTGCTCAACGAGCGCATCATCCCGCAGATCCCGGTCGGCAGACTCGGTGAACCGGAAGAAATCGCCCGCTGCGTTGTCTTCCTCGCTTCGGATGATGCCGGCTTCATTACGGGATCGACGATTTCGGCGAATGGTGGCCAGTTCTTCGTCTGAGCAACCGTCAGTGTTTCGCCTCGGGGCCGGCCTAGTGCCGGCCTCTTGCATTTGTATGGCGTGAACTATCTCAAGACTGGGTAGCGTTTCGGATCTCCGATGGGAGGTCGGTTAGGCCGTTAAGGATTGCCCTCTTTTCTGCCGGCAAAGTTCTTAATATCCACCGCGCCCTATGGTTAACTAATTGTTATTCAACAATATCTAGCGGTGAACAAACCGGGAAGATGCTTAAGTCCGCGATTCGTCGTTGATTCGTTCCGGATTTGATCGCGAAGTTAATTCCGCGCACAAAAAAAGCCGCCGAACCCGAGGTTCGGCGGCTTTTTGCAGATATGCCTATTAGCGGCAACGTGCTTCGTAGGTGCGGCCGTAGCGATCGCGGTAGACGCAATAGCCGGAACGTTCCTGAGAATTGCCGATCAGGGCGCCGGCGACACCGCCGACTGCTGCGCCAACGGCTGCGCCGCGGACGTTACCGGTAGCAACGCCACCGATGACTGCGCCAGAAGCCGCGCCGATGCCGGCGCCACGTTCAGTTGCCGTGCAGGATGCGAGCGGGGCGATCAATGCGAGTGCCAGAAGGGTCTTTTTCATCGTCCTATACCTTTTATGTCGAGTTGGATTTTCACTTCAGGTCAAATTCGACCCATCAACATCAGGATGATGAGGATGAGCAGTACGAGGCCCAAGCCTCCCGACGGGCCGTAGCCCCATCTGCGGCTATGTCCCCAGTTTGGCAGGGCGCCGATCAGCAACAGAATAAGAATGACGATGAGGATAGTACTCATGGGGGCCCTCTCCTAAGCCTTGGTGCAGAATGCTGTCTTGTGCGGTCTGAACGCGACCAGCCGGACTTTGTTCCGTCCGGTTCAGGCTCATGCTCATGAACTGAAACATCTGGGCTGCGGCTTTGCCTGCCATGGGGCGGCGGTTTTTCGCCTGCAGCGTGGCAATGCCGTCAACGAATGCGCTGATGGCGCTTGCGGTCAGGGTCTGATGCTCGACCATCGGCAGATGCCCGCAATTGCGCAGAAGGACCGTCTGCACCTGCGGAAGCAGCTTGGACACGCGCAGCTGATGGGCCGGCGGCACGATGGCGTCATCGGCCCCGACAATGTTGAGAACCGGTACACGGATTGACGGCAGGTCCGCGACCAGGGTCGTCGCCGACATGAAATGAATGCAGGCCGCGATGTCTTCGGGCCTCGCCTGCAGCAATTGCAGCCGCACATCTTCCATGGCCTCGACCGCGCGATCGTTCTGCCAGGGGCATCCCTTGTCGAAAACGCATTCGACAGAGCCCCAGCGAAACTGCTCACTCGTGGAGATCCAGCGCTGGAAGAACTGGCGAAATAGGAAGTATCCAACCCGCGGAACGCGCAAAAGCTTGGCCGGCAGGCGCTCCTGGCCCTCGAAGCGACCGCAGGCGAAGGCGCCGATCAAGACGATCGACTTCACCAGTTCGGGATAATGCCGTGCAATCAGCAGCGAGACGAAGCCGCCCGTGGAGTGGCCGATCAGCGTGACTGGCCTGCCGCCGAAATCGCGCCTGAGCGCCTCAGCATAGGCTGCAGCTACCGCCTCGGGCGTAATCAACTGGCCAGGTGCTGAGAGTTTCCAGGGGTGGTGGCCGGGTAGGGCGTAGGCCGCGCTCTTTGATTTTCGCACAACGTCCGGCGCATAGGTGCGCCAAAAGGATGGCGCCATGACCATGCCGTGGATCAGGGCGTAGTCCTGAGCCAACTCGTTGTTTCCGATCCATTCTGGGGGCGGCGGGGATAGCGTCATCAGTTTCACCTCGGCGGCGGAACGTGAAGATGTTCCCGATTGTTCCATCGACCGGCTGTTGGGAAGGTTGATGCGGTCGGAGGGTGATTCAGCATCTGGTGTGGCGGAGCCCAGAAGGCTTCCAGATCTAGCCGTGAACAAACACTGAATCAGCCGGAGTCACCGATTCGTCGCTGATTCGTTCGCAGAGTGTTCCTGATTCAGAAAGATGATTCTGATCAAGGGTTTGCGAGGAATTCTGGGGTGTTTGCGACAAGCGCCTTGCCTTTGCCCCTGTTCGTCGCCATGTGTTGGCCAAGGGTGCCGGAATGCAGAAGCGCGGTCCCGGCAAGCGGAGCGGTCCTTGAATACCCAACCCATGATCTTGAGTGGCCGCGGCGTCAACGCTGTGCTGGGGCCAACGAACACTGGCAAGACCCATTTCGCCATCGAACGTATGGTCGCGCACGGGTCGGGCATGATCGGGTTGCCGCTCAGACTTCTGGCCCGCGAGGTCTATACCCGTGTTGTCGAGCGGGTCGGCGTCAAGAACGTCGCTCTCGTCACCGGTGAAGAGAAGATCAGCCCTCCGAATGCCCGCTTTTCCGTCTGCACCGTCGAGGCTATGCCGCGGGAAACGAAAGTGGCCTTCGTCGCGATCGACGAGATCCAGCTCGCCGGCGATCTTGAGAGAGGGCATATCTTCACGGATCGTCTGCTGCATCTGAGAGGGCGTGAAGAGACGCTGCTGCTCGGCTCGGCGACGATGAAGTCGATCCTCATCCAGCTGCTGCCCGGCATCACCATCGTCGAGCGCCCCCGGCTTTCGCAGATCTTCTATGCGGGCCAGAAAAAGATTACCCGCCTGCCGCAGCGCACCGCCATCGTCGCCTTCTCCGCCGACGAGGTCTATGCGATCGCCGAGCTCATTCGGCGCCAGCGCGGCGGAGCAGCCGTCGTGCTGGGTGCTCTCAGCCCGCGGACGCGCAACGCCCAGGTTGGCCTCTACCAGGAAGGCGATGTCGATTATCTCGTTGCCACCGATGCCATTGGCATGGGGCTCAACCTCGATGTCGACCATGTCGCCTTTGCCCAGGACCGCAAGTTCGACGGCTACCAGTTCCGCAATCTTAATCCAGGCGAACTGGGCCAGATTGCCGGTCGCGCCGGTCGACACATCAAGGATGGCACGTTCGGCGTTACGGGCCGCGTCGATCCGTTCGATGAGGAACTGGTCGAGCGGCTTGAGACCCATCAATTCGATCCCGTCAAAGTTCTGCAATGGCGGACCGAGAAGTTCGACTTCTCGTCGATTGCCGGCCTGCAGCGAAGCCTTGATGCGGTACCCCGCGTCGAAGGACTGACGCGCGCCCTGCCGGCGACCGATCAGCAGGCGCTTGAGTATCTGTCGCGCTATCCTGAGATTTCCGACATCACGGACCGACCGGAACGCGTGGAAAAACTCTGGGAAGCCTGTGCTCTGCCTGACTATCGGCGCATTACGCCTGCACAGCATGCAGATCTGATTCAGAGTCTCTATTTTGATTTGGTCAGGCGGGGCACCGTGAACGAGGATTTCCTCGGCGAACAGGTGCGCCGGGCAGACCGGACCGATGGCGAGATCGACACGCTTTCGGCGCGGATCGCCCAGATCAGAACATGGACTTACGTGTCGAACCGGCCCGGCTGGCTTGCCGATCCGACACACTGGCAAGAAAAGACGCGGGAAATCGAAGACCGATTGTCCGATGCGTTACATGAACGGTTGACGAAACGCTTTGTTGATCGCAGGACATCTGTGCTCATGAAGCGCTTAAGAGAGAATGCAATGTTGGAAGCTGAAATCAGTGTGAACGGCGATGTCTTCGTGGAAGGCCATGCCATGGGACAACTCTCCGGTTTCCGGTTCACGCCGATCTCCGGCATGGAAGGTCCGGATGCCAAGGCAGTTCAGGCCGCCGCATACAAGGCTCTGGCGCTGGAGTTCGAAGCGCGGGCAGCACGCCTGCATGCTTCTGGCAACAATGACCTTGCCATCGGCTCGGATGGTCTCGTCCGCTGGCTCGGCGACCCGGTTGCCCGTCTCACCGGTACGGATCACATCCTGCATCCGCGTGTCATTCTGCTTGCCGACGAACAGCTGACCGGCATTGCCCGTGATCATGTTGCTGCGCGCGTCGAGCGCTACGTCAATCATCACATCTCGACCGTGCTGAAGCCGCTCGATGACCTCTCCCGCGCAGAAGACCTGCAGGGCCTGGCCAAGGGTCTCGCCTTCCAGCTCGTCGAGAACCTGGGCGTGCTCTTCCGCCGTGACGTGGCAGACGACGTCAAGACGCTCGACCAGGATGGTCGCGCATCGATGCGCCGCTACGGCGTGCGCTTCGGCGCCTACCACATCTTCATGCCGGCTCTGCTGAAGCCGGCTCCGGCCGAACTGATCACGCTGCTCTGGGCGCTGAAGAACGACGGCCTCGACAAGCCGGGTTATGGCGATCTGATCCCGGTGCTGGCTGCCGGCCGTACCTCTGTCGTCACGGATCCGAGCTTCGAGCGCATGTTCTACAAGCTTGCCGGCTTCCGCTTCCTCGGCAAGCGTGCGGTGCGCATCGACATTCTCGAGCGTCTCGCAGATCTCATTCGTCCGCTGCTGCAGTGGAAGCCCGGTTCGCCGGCGCGTCCTGACGGCGCTTATGACGGCCGCCGCTTCACGACAACGACGGCCATGCTCTCCATTCTGGGTGCCACCCCTGACGACATGGAAGAGATCCTCAAGGGTCTCGGCTATCGTGCTGACAGCGTTTCGGCCGAAGAGGCTGCTGCTTTCCTCGCTGCTCAGACGGGGTCGGCTGCGGCTGAGGCTCCGGCGGCTACTGAAAAGAGCGACGACGCCGTTGATGATGCCGACCAATCCGCCGAGGCTTCTGCCGAAGGCGAGGCACCGGCTGTTGTGACTGAAGAACCTGCTGCAGCGGTTGCCGCTGAAGTGGTTGAGCCTGCCGCTGCCGAAGAGCAGTCGGCCGAGCCGACCGAGCCGAAGCCCGTTCTTCTCTGGCGTCCGGGTGGTCGTAACGACAACCAGCGTGGCACGGGCCGTCCGGCTGGCGATCGCCGTCCGCAGGGCCAGCGCAACCCGGCCCCGCGCGAAGGCGGCGAGGCTGCTGGCGAGAAGCGCGGCGAAGGCCGTCGCGATGATCGTCGGTCGGACAATCGCGGCGAGCGTCGAGACGACAATCGTGGCAAGTTTGCCGGCAAGGGTGATCGCCAGGATCGTGGTGACCGCAAGGACCGTGGTCCGCGGCCGGAGCGCGACAACAACAAGTCGCAGCCGGCACGCTTCGAAGCAAAGCCGCCGCGCAAGGAGAAGCCGATCGATCCGGATTCGCCTTTCGCCAAGCTCGCGGCTCTCAAGGAGCAGCTGAAGAAGTAATGGACGACAAGCAGTCACAAAGCGGTTCGCGCCAGCGCATCGACAAGTGGCTGTTCTTCGCCCGTGTGGCAAAATCACGCAGCCTCGCGCAAGAGCGCGTGGCTTCCGGCCATGTCAGCGTCAATGGCCAGAAAATTCGCCAGGTCAGCCACCAGGTCAAGCCTGGCGACAAGCTTGAGATCGCAATGCCCGAGCGCGACCTTGTGCTGGTCGTGAAACTACCCGGCGAGCGGCGAGGCCCTTACGAGGAAGCAAAGCTCCTCTACGAGGATCTCACGCCTCCGGCCGAGAAGAAGCCCTTCAGCCCATCCGAGCCTGGTGTTCGGGCGCCCGGAGCCGGGAGGCCGACGAAGAAGGAGCGCCGCGCGCTCGATGAACTGCGTGGCGAGCCGGATTGGTCGGCGGATTAGAAAATTTCTACAAAGGCGCCAGAATTGAGGGTGTTTATCCTTGCCTTGTCGGGGATTCCGCTTTAGCTCACATGCCGTCCGACATTAATTCCCGGTGGGGCGCGAGCCTTCCGAACAGGGTGTCACCCGATCGGAATACCCGCATTCGTCTCTCTCCTGCCGTTCGAGAACGTCATCCTGGAGTGCCGCATGACCTATATCGTCACTGACAACTGCATTCGCTGCAAATACACCGATTGTGTCGAGGTCTGCCCCGTCGATTGCTTCTATGAGGGCGAAAACTTCCTCGTCATCCATCCGGATGAATGCATCGACTGTGGTGTCTGCGAGCCGGAATGTCCTGCTGAGGCGATCAAGCCGGATACCGAGCCGGGTCTCGACAAGTGGCTCAAGATCAACGCCGATTACGCGAAGATCTGGCCGAATATCACTGTCAAGAAAGAGCCGATGCCGGAAGCCAAGGAGATGGACGGCGTTGACGGCAAGTTCGAGCAGTTCTTCTCGGAGAATCCTGGTTCGGGCGACTGATACCAGGACTAAGGTTGGGCCTGAGTGAATCCTGCCCAAATTTCCATCACTTGACGGCGGATTCGCCCTTGTGTGCGTCACGATTGTGGCGCACTGCACTAAAATATTGATTTCCTCGTCTTTTTGTGATAGCCTCTTGGAACTGTTCCACTTTGCGGCATAGCTATGCCCTGAACCATCACGAAAGCAACTTCACCAACGCGCGATTTCCGTGACATCGGCGACACCGCTTGTGTCGTGTCTCCGTCGCGACGAGGTGGCTTTGACTGTGTGGCGGACTGGATCAGGATGACAAGTTTCGCAGTCTTGTCGTCTCATCCGGGCCTGACCGACCCGGCGCCGGCATCTCGCCGGGAGCAAAACAGGGAGTATTTGAATAGAATGACGACCCAGCAGAAGAAGAATTCCTCGGCGCGCCACGGCTTCAAGACCGGCGAGTCGATCGTATACCCCGCTCACGGCGTGGGTACCATCACCGCCATCGAAGAGCAAGAAGTGGCCGGGATGAAGCTCGAGCTTTTTGTGATCGATTTCGAGAAGGACAAGATGCGTCTGAAGGTTCCGGTCGCCAAGGCCGTGAGCATCGGAATGCGCAAGCTCTCCGAGACCGATTTCGTCGATCGCGCTCTCAAGGTCGTGCAGGGCAAGGCCCGCGTCAAGCGCACCATGTGGTCGCGTCGCGCCCAGGAATATGATGCCAAGATCAATTCCGGTGACCTGATTTCGATCGCAGAAGTCGTTCGCGACCTCTATCGCGCCGAGAACCAGCCGGAGCAGTCTTATTCCGAGCGTCAGCTTTATGAAGCTGCCCTCGACCGCATGGCTCGCGAAATCGCTGCCGTGAACAAGATGTCCGAGACGGAAGCCGTT
The DNA here is from genome assembly GCF_056323085.1 of Allorhizobium sp. nf9_anc. NCBI lineage: Bacteria > Pseudomonadati > Pseudomonadota > Alphaproteobacteria > Hyphomicrobiales > Rhizobiaceae > Allorhizobium > Allorhizobium sp. nf9_anc. Next base: position 4,148,278 of record NZ_CM150481.1, read on the forward strand.
CGCCTTGTCGAGGTCAACCTCGCCAAGGGTCCCAAGCGCGGGAAGACGATCGAAGAAGACGATACCCAGGAAGAAGAAGCGGCGTAAAGCAGCTTCAGTGCATGGTCATGAAAAAACCTCCGGTGAGAACCGGAGGTTTTTTTGTATCTGTCGCCCGCTCGTCGGCTACATCGCGGACAAAGAAAAACCCCGCCGGAGCGGGGTTTCCCAGAACTTGCCTCTCAGCTGTTACTCGCGGTTTCCGAGGAAACGCAGCAGGAACAGGAAGAGGTTGATGAAGTCGAGATAGAGGCGCAGCGCGCCCATGATGGCGTTGCGGCCAGCCATCTCGCTGGAGTGGCTCTCGTGGTAGGACTCCTTGATCGACTGCGTGTCGTAGGCGGTCAGGCCTGCAAAGATCAGGACGCCAATCACCGAGATCGCGAAGTCGAGGGCCGAGGAGGCCATGAACAGGTTGACCAGCGACGCGATGATCAGGCCGAAGAGACCCATCATCAGGAACGAGCCCATGGCCGACAGGTCACGCTTGGTGGTGTAGCCGTAGAGCGACAGGGCACCAAAGGAGGCCGCGGTCACGAAGAAGGTCTGCACGATGCTCGCGCCGGTGTAGATCAGGAAGATCGACGACAGCGACAGGCCCATCATCGCAGCATAGACCCAGAAGGTCGTCTGTGCGGCTGCGACGCTCATCTTGTGAATGCGGAAGCTGAGGAAGAACACCATGGCGACCGGCGCCAGGATGACCACCCACTTCAGCGGGCTCAGGAAGATTGCCTGGCCGAAAGCGGTCAGCTCGCCGTTCGATACGGCCATCTGGAAGGTTGCGAAGGCTGCGATACCGGTGATGGCGAGGCCCAGTGCCATCAGGTTGTAGACCTTCAGCATATAGGCGCGCAGACCTTCGTCGATCATCGTGGCCGACTGGGTCTGACCCGTGCGGCTCTGATAGTTACGAAGTTCGGACATGTTTTCCTCTCTCAAAGCTTCGATGTTGGACGGCAGAGCCTTTAGAAAGGCGCCCGCACCGCTGCGAAGCCCAGCATGCGTGATCTCAATATGAGGGGTTCCCGTGTCCTCGACAAGGGCCGCAAGCTTAAATCGCGGTAATGCTGAGCGGATGGCAGATCCATCCGCCCTTGGCATCATAACTCGCGAAGCACGGGAGCTGCCTTCTGGCCGAGGATGCGCCAGGTCCCAGCAAGGCCGATGCCGATCGTGACGACGAGTGCGATGGCAAGCGTCATCAAGGCAACATCGGGCAGGAAGTTGGACGGCAGGTTCATGATCTGGCTCAACACGAACCAGGCAATGCCGCCGCCGGCGATCAATGCGAAGATCGCAGTCGCCGCCCCAAGCAGCATATACTCATAGGTGAAGGCCCGGATCAGCATGGCACGCGTGGCGCCGAGCGTTTTCAGGATGACGGCGTCGTGTGTGCGAGCCCGGTTGCCGGCTGCCAGTGCGCCGGAGAGGACGAGAACCGAGGCGATGAGTGCAATTGCCGCTGCTGCCCGGATGGCGGTTGCCAACTGCCCTACGAGGCGGTCGACAATATCCAGTGCATCCTTGACCCGGACCGTCGTGATTGTCGGGAATTGCTGGGTGACCGATCGCAGGATCGAGGCTTCCTCAGCCGCCGTCGCTTCCTGATCGATCAAGGTTGCCAGCCAGGCATGGGGAGCACCGGCGAAGGTGTTCGGCGAGAAAACCATGACGAAGTTCATCGACAGGCTTTCCCACTCCACCGTGCGGAAGTTGGCGATCTTTGCTGTGATGTTGCGGCCGAGCACGTTGATAGTGATCGTGTCGCCGATCTTCAGGCCGAGTTCGCGGCCTTCCTGTTCTGCGAAGGATACGAGCGGTTCGCCTGTGTAGTCGTCGGTCCACCATTCGCCTTCGGTGACGGTGCTGTTCTCAGGTACGTTGCGGGCATAGGTCAGGCCTCGGTCGCCACGCAACACCCAGCGTCCTTCCGGCGGCACCTCGACCTTGGCCACATCGGTGCCATTGAGCTCGACGATACGGCCGCGCAGCATCGGCACTTCGATCAACTTGCCTTCGGGCGCCATGCCTTCAACCAGGGTTCGGAAACCGTCGATTTCGCCGCTCTGAATGTCGACGAAGAAGAAATTGGGTGCGCGCTCCGGGAGGTTACCTGTCAATTCACGTCGCAGGTTGCCGTCGATCAAGGCGAGTGCCACGAGGAGGCTGAGGCCGAGGCCGAGCGAGAGCGTCACCGCAGGAGTCAATGCACCGGGACGGTGGATGTTGCCGACTGCCAGTCTGAGCGCTGCCGAGTGGATGGGGGGGCTGCGCTTGGCAAGCCAGGCGATGCCCATGGCGACCACCCGCAGCAGTACGAAGCCGGCTGCCATGGCGGCAAGGAAGATCGTCGCGATCCGCTGCTGTTCAGAGGTGAAGATCGCAAGCGCCGCCAGTGCGCCAAGCGACATCGCCATGGCGAGCAGGTACGGCCACGACGGCAGCCCTGCGGCCTCGAAGCCCTGTTCGCGGAAGAGTGCCGTTGCCGGAACCTTGCGCGCATGGCCGAGCGGCAGGATGGCGAAGGCGAACGTCACCAGCATGCCAAACACCGCTGCCAGCAACAACGCGCGCGGGTATATCGTCGCTTCGGCAGAAATCGGCAGGAGGCCAGACAGGTAATTCGCGACGATTGGCGGGGCGATGATGCCAAGCAAGAGGCCGGCCACGATGCCGATCGAGGCGACCAGCGTGATCTGGATCAGATAGACCATGACCACCACGGAGGCCGGCGCGCCAACGCATTTGAGCGTTGCGATCACGGTGCGCTTGGAATCGAGGAAGGCGCGCACGGCATTGGCAACGCCAACCCCGCCGACCACGAGGGCCGTCAGGCCGACGAGCGTCAGGAACTGCGAGAAGCGTTCGATGTTTTCGGTGAGCGCGGGCGCTGCGCGGTCGCTGCCGCGAATGGACCAGCCGGCGGTGGGGAATTCGGCTTGCGCTTGCTGGCGGATCGTCTCCGTGGCGGGCGCAGGATCGGCGTAGCGGATCTTGTAGGCATGCTCGACGAGGCTGCCGGTCGCCACGAGACCACTTGCAAACAGCCCTTCGCGGCTGGTGAGGAAGCGCGGGGCAAAGCCGAAACCGTCGGAGATGCTATCCGGCTCGGTTATGATCGTGCCATTGATGCGGAACCGCGCATTGCCGACGAGCAATTCGTCGCCGACCTTCATGTTCATGCGTTCCAGCAGCAGAGGGGCGACGACCGCGCCATAGGCGCCGTTGTCGGTGGCCAGAAGTTCGCCGAGGGGGCGATCGGGTTCGGCGACGAGGCGGCCGTAAAGCGGATAGGCTTCATCGACGGCCTTTATCTCGACCAGAGACTGGTCGGAGCCATCGGCGAGGCGGGCCATCGAGCGCAGGTTTGTCGTAACTGACACCGCACCGAAGCGCTCGAGGAAGGCGAGTTCTTCCGGCGTTGCCTCTCTGTTGTCGAGCTCGAAGCGCACATCGCCAGCCAGCAGGGTGCGTCCCTCCGAGGAGATCGCATCGGTTATCGCCGTCGACACGGAATTCACGGCCGCAATGGCGCCGGTCCCGAGCGCAATACAGGCGAGGAAAATGTAAAATCCCTTCAGGCCGCCACGCAGTTCACGCAGCGCGATGCGGAAGGCGATGGAGAAGCGTGCGCCGAAGGACGTCATGCGGACACCGAAGCGAGACGGGCCTGCTCGGTTCGGCTATCGCCTGCGATCTGGCCGGATGCGACCCGGATCTGGCGCGTGCAGCGTGCGGCGAGTGACGGATCATGGGTGACGAGGATCAGCGTCATGCCGCGCTCCTTCTGCTTTGAAAACAGAAGATCGGCGATCTGGCGGCCAGTTTCGGTATCCAGGTTGCCGGTCGGCTCATCGGCGATCAGCACTGCCGGCGATGGTGCAAGGGCTCGAGCGATCGCAACGCGCTGCTGCTCACCGCCGGACAACTGGCCAGGGTAGTGGCTGAGGCGCTCGCCGAGCCCGACGGCTTCCAGCTCCTTGCGGGCAATGTCGAAGGCGCCCCTTACGTTGGCGAGTTCCAAGGGGACGGCGACATTTTCGAGCGCCGTCATGTTGGCGATCAGATGGAAAGACTGGAAGACGATGCCGATGTTCTTGCCCCGGAAGTCGGCAAGGCGGTCTTCACTCAACGTGTGCAGCGGCGTGTTGCGGACATGGATTTCGCCGCTGTCGAGGCGTTCGAGACCTGCCAGCACCATCAGAAGCGTCGACTTGCCAGACCCGGACGGCCCGACAATCCCCACCGCCTCGCTTTCCGCGATGGAAAGGTCGATGCTCTTCAGAACGTGAACGGAGGCTGCGGCATTGCCCAGGGTGAGATCGGCGCTTTTCAGTTCGATGATGCTGTTTCTCACACTCATCCATCCTATATCTGCGGGGACTGAAGCTTCGCCGCACTGCGGCATTCTTGCCAATCTAGGGAAGCCACCATGACATTTAAAGCAGCGTTCCTTCATTTCGCCGTGATACTGCTCGCCACCCTTGCCGGGCCCAGGATTGCTGCGGCTGAACCGCTCCAGCTCGTCGGTCTCGGGGACAGCCTGATGGCGGGCTATCAATTGCCTCAGGAAGACGCCTTGCCGGCCCAGCTGCAGCGGGAGCTTGTGGCCAAGGGCCATGACGTCGTGATCAGCAATGCCGGCGTTTCCGGAGACACGACTTCGGGCGGACTTTCCCGCGTCGACTGGTCAGTGCCGGAGGGGACAGACGGGGTCATTCTCGAACTGGGCGCCAACGACGCGCTGCGCGGCATTCCACCGGAGCAGACCGAGAAGAACCTCGAACAGATCATTACCCGGCTGAAGGAGCGCAATATCCCGATCCTGCTCGTGGGCATGCTGGCGCCGCCGAACATGGGTGAGGACTACGGCAACAGGTTCAATGCGATCTATCCGCGGCTTGCGGAGAAGCATAATCTGCCGCTCTACCCCTTCGTGCTCGACGGCGTGATCACCGAACGCAGTCTGCTGCTCGAGGACGGGATGCACCCCAACACGGAAGGCTTGAAGCTGATGGCGGAACGCATCTTGCCTCTCGCCGAATCTTGGGTGGCAGGCATCAAGGGTCAGTCGAATTAAACGCTTGCGCCTGATGCCGTTGCATGATTCGCTGTGAGCACCTGCAAAAGATTCGGGGAGCGCTCCATGCCGAGATTGTTCACTGCCCTCGAAATTCCACGCAACGCTGCCATGAGCCTCTCATTGCTGCGCGGTGGCCTGCCTGGAGCGCGCTGGATCGATGTGGAGAATTACCACATCACACTGCGCTTCATCGGTGACGTAGACGGCAGGACAGCGGACGAGATTGTCGACAGGCTCGATCGGATCGATCGTCCCGAGTTTTCCCTGACCTTGAACAGCATCGGCTCCTTCGGATCGAAGAAGCCACACTCCATTTGGGCCGGTGTCTCGGCCGCGCCGGAGCTCTATGCGCTGCAGGGCGAGATCGAACGGATCTGCCAGAGGATCGGCCTGCCACCCGATCCGCGCAAATTCACCCCGCATGTCACGCTTGCCCGGCTCAAGGCGTCTCGTGTCGAGGATGTCGTGCACTACCTCGGCGGTCGCGGCGATTTCCACACCATGCCGTTCCGGATCGGACGCTTCGTGCTTCTCTCTTCCCGGGAATCAGTTGGTGGTGGGCCCTATCTGACCGAAGAGGTCTTCCCGCTTCGCGAGGCGGCCGGCTACTCGAATTTTGCGACGACTGCGCTGCAGCCTGAAAAGAGCATGCTGTAAACCGCTTCGAAGTCTTCCAGGTCGCCGTAATAGGGATCGGGGACGTCCTGTCGCGTGCCGAAGGCGAGCTCTGAAAACAGGTGCAGTCGAGCCGTTGCCTCCGATGGCATCAGGCTTTCAAGTCTCGCGAGATTGCTGCTGTCCATCGCGACTATAAGATCGAATTTGAGGAAATCCTCGGGGCGGACCTGCCGCGCGCGCTGACGCGAGATGTCGATCCCCTTCGCGGCTGCCACCTTGATCGATCGCCGGTCGGGCGGGTTGCCGACATGCCAGCCACCGATACCAGCGGACGCAATCACAGGCTTTCCGCTTCCAGCCTCGGTCAGGTGGCGATAGATTCCTTCCGCCAGCGGTGAGCGGCAGATATTGCCCAGGCAGACGAAGAGAATTGATGGTGCCGGCATTGGTTGATCCTGCAAGGCAAACGAGGAGTGAGGCCTTTGAAATACGAAAAACTGAATGCGGCGTCCATCGCAGCGCGCCTTGGCGAGATGCATGGCTGGGCGGTCGGGCGCGACGGTGCTGCCATCGAAAAGCACTATGTGTTTCGCGACTTCCGCCAGGCCTTCGGCTTTATGGCCGAATGTGCGCTTGCCGCCGAGAAGCTCGACCACCATCCGGAGTGGTTCAACGTCTACAAAAAGGTCGATGTGACGCTGACGACCCATTCGGCTGGCGGCGTGACGGAACTCGACTTCAAGCTTGCCGTTCTCATGGATCTGGCCGCGGCCCGAAACGGATAAGTGTGTGCGGCGATTGAATTCGGCTTCCTCGCTTCACATATGATTGATCGGGTCCGAACGAAGGGATCGATGGGCTATGGATGATGTGAAGATCGGTGAGATTCTGCTTCCGGGCGACGAAAAGACGCAGGAAAAGCAGGAAGCGAAGGTGCGCAGCCGTTTCTGGCCGACCTTCAAGAAGGCTGCACGGCAGATCCCTTTTTCACGGGATCTGGTGGCTGCGTATTACTGCGCGACGGACCGCGAAACCCCGTTCCGCGTCAGGGGTATCCTGCTGGCGGCCCTGGGCTATTTCGTCCTACCGATCGATGTCGTGCCGGACATTCTTGCGGTGGTTGGCTTCACCGATGACATCGCGGTGCTGACCACAGCGATCGCCTTGATAAACAGGCATATCAAGGATCGTCACTACGACGAGGCCGATAAAGCCCTTGCGGACGACGTCCAGCCGACCTGAATGGTCACGAGGCCGCCTTGGTGTCCAAGGCAGCCCAACTCTTGCCTTTTTCTTTCATTCTACATCGTCAGCAGGATCGAGGTCCGAAAACCGTTTTTTGCCGGATTTCGGGGCGCCAGACAGGACGTTGACGCCAAATATGACAACAAGGCGTGCGCCGTTCATCGTTTGGTAAGGTAAATTAAGTCAAACTGAACACAGGTTTTGACGATGAGCGCCCGGCCGCATGGTCGGGTGATGGATGGAAACAACCGGCAGGAAGACATGTTCGTAAGAAGTAGCGTAACCGCACTGGCAATCCTCCTGGCGAGCAGCGGGCTCGCCAACGCGCAATCGCCCACGCGGATCGAGCAGTTCAAGGCCTGGGGCGCCTATTCCTACAAGTCGAATGGCGGCACTGTTTGCTACGTGCTGTCCGTTCCGACCACCAAGGAACCGGCCAGCGTCAATCACGGCGACATCTTCTTTGTCGTGTCGCAGCGTCCCGGCCAGAACATCTCGTATGAGCCGCAGGCCATGATGGGTTACCCGATGAAGGGCGACTCCAAGGTCAATGTGAAGATCGACAACAAGAACTTCGTCTTGTTCGTCAAGGATACCTCCGCCTGGGTCGAGAATGCAGCTGAAGAGCCTGCGCTCGTCGCTGCGATGAAGGGTGGCTCGTCGATGACCGTCACCGCGACATCGGCTCGTGGTACGGCCACAAACTACACCTATTCGCTTTCCGGTATCTCGGCAGCTCTGCAGAAGATCCAGAACTGCAACTAAGGCCGGAACGCCTGAATTTTACGGAAGGGGCCGGCAGCATCTGCCGGCCCCTTTCATTTGCGCATGGCCGCCCCGCAGGCGGTTGGGGTGACGGAAGCTAAAAAAGCTGCTATTGGCCGCTGCAAATTAGGGCATGGGCTCGATCCCCTGTCCGCCATGATCCATGAATTCACACCTGCCAGCCGGGACGCGCTCGATCCGAGCATGCTTCTCCATATGGTCCAGAGGTCCAGACGATGACAGTTTCAGTGACGCTTCCTGAGCGTAGCCAGACTGCGGCTCCGGTTCGCCCCACCGCTTTCGCCGAGAAGCCGAGCCTGCTCGGCCTCGACCGCGAGGAGCTGGGTGAGGCCCTGCGCGGCAAGGGTGTGCCGGAAAAGCAGATCAAGATGCGCGTGGCGCAGATCTGGAACTGGCTCTATGTCCGCGGCATCTCCGACTTCGACCATATGGCGAATGTCTCCAAGGACATGCGTGAAATGCTGAAGACGCATTTCACCATCGCGCGTCCCGAGATCGTCGAAGAGCAGGTGTCGAATGATGGCACCCGCAAATGGCTGCTGCGCTTTCCGCCGCGTGGCGCGGGTCGGCCTGTGGAAGTTGAAAGCGTCTACATTCCGGAAGAGGGTCGCGGGACGCTCTGCATTTCGAGCCAGGTCGGCTGTACGCTCACCTGCTCCTTCTGCCACACCGGCACGCAGAAGCTGGTGCGCAATCTGACGGCTGAGGAAATCCTCTCTCAGCTTCTGCTCGCGCGTGACCGTCTCGGCGATTTCCCGGACCGCGAGATCCCGGTGGGCACCATGATGCCGTCGAGCGATCGCAAGATCACCAACATCGTGATGATGGGCATGGGTGAGCCGCTCTACAATTTCGAAGAGGTGAAGAAGGCGCTGCTGATCGCGACCGATGGCGATGGCCTGTCGCTGTCCAAGCGTCGCGTCACCCTGTCGACCTCGGGCGTGGTGCCGGAGATCTACCGGACCGGCGACGAGATCGGCGTCATGCTGGCGATCTCGCTGCACGCCGTCCGTGATGAACTCCGCGACATGCTGGTGCCGATCAACAAGAAGTACCCGCTGAAGGAGCTGATCGAAGCCTGTCGTAACTATCCGGGCCTGTCGAATGCCCGCCGCATCACCTTCGAATATGTGATGCTGAAGGACGTCAACGACAGCCTCGAAGATGCCAAGGGTCTGATCCAGTTGCTCAAGGGCGTACCGGCGAAGATCAATCTGATCCCGTTCAACCCGTGGCCGGGCACCAATTATCAGTGTTCCGACTGGGCGACGATCGAGAAGTTCGCTGATTTCATCAACCAGGCCGGCTATGCCTCGCCGATCCGCACACCGCGCGGCCGGGATATTCTGGCCGCCTGCGGTCAGCTGAAGTCGGAATCCGAGCGCATGCGCAAGACCGAGCGCCTGGCGTTTGAAGCGATGATGATCGCCAATCACGGCGAAGACGACGATTGAGGGTGAGGCGGGGCCGCTGTCCCGCCGACCAGCCTATTTGGCCTGCGTCATGAAGATCTTCACCGCGAAAATGGAGAAGACACCGGCAAAGGTGTAATCGATGCCGCGCAGAACCTTGCGGTTCGCCTGCAGCCAGCTCGACATGAAATCCGCCCCATAGACGATGCCGACGCCGATCGGCAGCGACAGGATTATCGACCACATGCCGAGGAAGATCAGCTTTCCGGTGACGTTGGGGTCGGTCGCGGTGACGAATTGCGGCAGGAAGGTCATGAAGAAGATGATGACCTTGGGGTTCAAGAGATTGACCCAGAGCCCGTTCAGGAAGGCGCCCTTTTTCGAGATGACCGCATCACCATCCGCCTTGATGACGAAATTCGATCCATGTCTGACAGCCTGGAGCGCCAGCCACAACAGATAGGCGGCGCCACCCGTCTTGAGCAGCATGAATGCCGTCGGTGAGGCGACGATAAGCGCCGAAATACCGAAGGCAACCAGCAGGGTGTGGATCGAGATCCCGAAGCTGGTTCCGGCGAGAGTCATCAGGCCAATCGCACGACCATCGCGGAGTGAGCGGCTGATCCAGAGCGTCATGTCCGGACCGGGAGTGATGGCAAGGAGCAGCAGCGCCAGGCTGAAGGCGAGGAAGACGGGAAGGCTCGGGATAAAATCCATTGATGTCACCGCATGATGAAGCACCCGCTAGCTGCGGGTGATCAATCCATAACGGCCTTCATCGACCTTGCCAATCAGCCTCTGGGGATCGACAGGTAGGTCTTGAAGGCATCGGCATAGTCCGGGTGCCAGCGCGAGAGGGGCGGGCGGTTTTCGATGATGTCGCCGGCGGCCCAGGCGATCCGCTTTTCGTCCAGGGCGCGGTTCACATCATTGTCAGGGCAGAGGATATAGAAGTCGCCTCTGACAAGGCTTTCCAGCATGAACTCGACCGTTTCCTCTGGTGTCCAGGCGCCTGCCGGCTTCTCGGTGCGGCCGTTTGCGGTCAGGCCCGTGAAGACGAAGCCGGGGATCAGCAGGTGGGCTGTGACATTGCAGTCCGGCGTGTTGCGCAACTCGTGCTGAAGCGCCTCGGTGAACGCCTTCACGCCCGCCTTGGAGACATTGTAGGCGGGATCGCCGGGCGGGGTTGTGATGCCCTGCTTCGAGCCGGTGTTGATGATCAAGGCCGCATCCTTGTGGGCGACCATGCCGGGGCCAAAGGTGCGGGTGCCATTAATGACGCCCATCAGGTTGACGCCGAGAACGTTCTCCCAGTTTGCCTGCGGCCCGAAGAGCGCACTGCCCGGCTGGATGCCGGCATTGTTCATCAGTACATGCACGCGTCCGAACCGCTGGATGACGGCGCGCTCCAGCGCTTCGAGTTCATCCAGCTTCGACACATCCGTGCCGATGGCGACGACATCCGTGTCGCCGTTTGCGGACAGCGGGGCGACTTCCAAGGCTGCGGCGGCCAGCTGATCGCCGTCGAGGTCAACCAGAACGACGCAGAGACCCATGCCAGCAAAGGCCTTGGCGGTTGCGAGGCCAATGCCAGAGGCGGCGCCGGTGATGACGGCGACATGACCTTTCACGAGTGCTGGATGTGGGGTCATCATGGGCAAATTCCTTCCAGGTCAATGGCTTTGGCAGTGATGGCGATATGGTACCCGTGTTCGGCTTCGTCAACATGACGGCAAATCGGTCCCTGGCTTGCCCGGCTATCAGACCCAACCGATCTTGGCCGCCACCTCGGCCGGTCGATGCCCTTGCGTACCGGCGGAATCTCGCTAAAAGTGCCGCCATTCTTGATCCAGGCGGGGTTTGAGCCTCGCTCCTTCCAGACGGAACATCGACATGGCACTCCCCAAAGACGTGAAGAAAGTCGTCCTCGCCTATTCCGGCGGTCTCGACACCTCGATCATCCTGAAATGGCTTCAGACCGAACTCGGTGCAGAAGTCGTCACCTTCACGGCCGACCTCGGCCAGGGTGAAGAACTCGAGCCGGCCCGCAAGAAGGCCGAGATGCTCGGCATCAAGGAGATCTTCATCGAGGACGTGCGCGAAGAGTTCGTCCGCGATTTCGTCTTCCCGATGTTCCGTGCCAATGCCGTCTATGAAGGCGTCTACCTGCTCGGCACCTCGATCGCCCGTCCGCTGATCTCCAAGCACCTGATCGATATCGCCAAGAAGACCGGCGCCGATGCCATCGCTCACGGCGCGACCGGCAAGGGCAATGACCAGGTTCGCTTCGAACTCTCGGCCTATGCACTGAACCCCGATATTAAGATCATCGCTCCGTGGCGCGACTGGGCCTTCAAGAGCCGCACTGATCTGCTCGCCTTCGCCGAGCAGAACCAGATCCCGGTTGCCAAGGACAAGAAGGGCGAGGCGCCGTTCTCGGTCGACGCCAACCTCCTGCACTCCTCGTCCGAGGGCAAGGTTCTCGAAGATCCGTCCGTCGAGGCTCCCGAATACGTGCACATGCGCACGATTTCTCCGGAAGCCGCTCCGGACAAGGCCACCATCATCAAGGTCGGCTTCGAAAAGGGTGATGCTGTCTCGATCAACGGCGTTCGCATGAGCCCGGCAACGCTTCTCGCCGCACTCAACGACTACGGCCGCGACAACGGCATCGGTCGCCTTGACCTCGTCGAAAACCGCTTCGTCGGCATGAAGTCGCGCGGCGTCTACGAGACCCCCGGCGGTACGATCCTGCTTTCGGCACACCGCGCGATCGAATCGATCACGCTCGACCGGGGTGCAGCCCATCTCAAGGACGAGATCATGCCGCGCTACGCCGAGCTGATCTATTACGGCTTCTGGTTCTCGCCGGAGCGGGAGATGCTGCAGGCCCTGATCGACAAGAGCCAGGAGCATGTCGAAGGCGAAGTGACGCTGAAGCTCTACAAGGGCAATGTCATGGTCATCGGCCGTGAGTCGTCGAAGTCGCTGTATTCCGACCAGCTCGTCACCTTCGAGGACGACCAGGGCGCCTACGACCAGAAGGATGCGGCCGGCTTCATCAAGCTGAATGCGCTGCGCCTGCGCACGCTCGCCAAGCGCAATCTCGGCAAGTAAGCCCTACTCAGCAAAGACGACAGATAGCCCGTCTGCCCTTTGGCAGGCGGGCTTTTTTATGCCCGTCGTTCGAGGTGGCGCAACCAGAGGAAGCCGGCAACAGCGCTCAGTTCCATGAAGGGAATGATGATGCCGAAGGCGGTGAGCGGATCGCCGATCGAGGCTGCGGCGACACCGCCTGCGAAGCCTGCACTCATCTGCAGGAAGCCTGTCAGGGCAGACGCTGACCCCGCGATATGCGGGAACGGGGCCATGCTCATCGTCACGACATGAGGGCTCAAGAAGGCGAGCCCGAAAGTGCAGACCGCCACCGGTCCCATGACCGACAGGAAGAAGGGTGGCACGAAGGCGACCGACAATGCCATTGCGATGGCACCCGTGCCGCAGAGTGCGATGCCGATCCTCGACGCGGTGAGACCGGAAATCTTGCGAGAGACGAGTTTCAGCGTCAGTGATCCCGTCAGATAGGCGCCTGATTGCATCAGCATGCCCAGGCCGAACTGGGTAGGTGTCAGGCCGACCTCGTTGATCAGGACAAAGGGCAGCATCGTGGACTGGGCGTAGAGGGCGCCGATCGTGCCACTGAGCACCAGGGAGGCGGCGATGAAGCGGGCATTGCCGGCGACTTCGATATAGTTGCGCCACAACTGGCCTGGCCTCAGGCGCCCCAAGTCCGGAACGATCGTTTCCCGGAGTAGAAGCAGTGTGAAGGCCATGGCCATCAGGCCGAAGGCGACCATCAGCAGGAACACCGCATTCCAGCCGAAGGCAGCAAGGGTCAGACCGCCGAGAGTTGGCCCCATGGCCGGACCGACCGCGAGGAAGATGCCGATCGTGTTGAGGATGCGTGCTGCATCGGCGCCTGTATAGAGGTCGCGAACGATGGCGCGGCCGACGACGACGCCGACGGATGCGCCGATACCCTGCACAAGGCGTGCCGCCAGGATGAATTCGACGCTCGGCGCCACGAAGGCCAGAAGCGAGCCGGCCAGATAGATCGCCAGAAAGATCAGCGTTGCCTTTTTTCGACCGAGCGCATCGGCAAGCGGTCCGGCAACCAGCTGGGCGAGGGCGAAGCCTGCGAAGAACATCGAGAGACTGAGCTTGATTGCGGCGTCCGTCGTTCCGAAGGCGCGTACGAGTTCGGGCATCGCCGGCGTGTAGATCGCCATGGAAATGGGGCCGAGCGTGGTCAGGAAGGCACCGAGAAACGTGGTGCGGCGCTCGCTCATGCGCATTTGGGTCATGAAAACTCGCTCAGTGTATCGCTGTTGGCGCGGCATGCATGCCAGCGCCTGTGTGCACTTAGAGCGAATGCGTGTCCGGATCGAGTCCCACTTCAAGAGAAGTCGGGACGATCGGGTAATCAGGTGTTGCGGGCGAAGAAGTCGAGGACCTTCGAATACGAGTCTGCCACGTCCATGTCGCCGATCATTTCGGCGAGGGATTGCTGGGTCCTGTAATATTCGGCGTAGTCGAACTGCGAATCGTCAGTGAGGGTGGAGAGATCCGTGACGTTTCCGTTGCGATCGACCATCTGCAAGGGCAGCTCGGTCGAGAGTTCGCGATAGGTATTTTCGTCGATCTCGTCGCGCTGGAAGCTCTCGCTTGCGATTTCACGCATGCGCCGCGGTGTCATGCTGGCGAAGACGGACAGAGCCTCTTCGAAAACTTCCGTCTCACGGCTTACGAGCTTCTTCGGCTCGAGATCGGAGAGGCGGATGTCTGTCTGAGTATTGCTCTCTTGGACGCGGAACGACGACGCGCCGACCGGCTTGATCGGAAAGATTTCCATGGCCATGGACCGTCCTTTCATAGGATCCATCGATCTATGGGCCTATTCGAATGTACGTCAATGTTGCGAGAAAGCGGCGTTGGAAAATTCTGTTCTTTTTCACTGATTTTTGCGTGCGCGTCTTTATTCGGCCGGGATAGCATGGGGCAAATCAGTGCGCCGCCGCTGCCATGCGGTGCCCAAGGAGGTATCTGAAATGACTGAGTCGTCCGTGTTCAATCCCGCTGTCGTCGACTGGAAAGGCCTGCATGGCCTGCCGCAATTCGAGAAGGTCGGTGACGACGACTATGCGCCGGCCTTCGAGGCTGCCCTCAAGGATCATGACGCCGAGATCGATGCGATCGCGGATAATCCGGAGCCGGCCACCTTCGCCAACACCATTGTGGCGCTTGAGATTGCCGGCGATGCGCTCTCGCGCGTCTCGGCCCTGTTCTGGAACCGGGCCGGTGCCCATACCAATCCGGGCATCCAGGCGCTGGAACGCGAGATCGCGCCGAAAATGTCGCGCCACTATTCGAAGATCGGCATGAACGCAGCCCTCTTCCGCCGCATCGACGACCTCTGGACCCGGCGTGATGAGCTCGGGCTCACGCTCGAGGAGACGCGCGTTCTCGAACGTCACTGGAAGGGCTTCGTCAAGTCGGGCGCCAAGCTGCCCAAGGCCGAGCAGGAGCGCCTCGCCGCGATCAACGAGCGGCTGGCGAGCCTTGGCGCAAACTTCGGCCAGAATGTCTTGGCGGATGAATCCTCCTGGATCCTGCCGCTGTCTGATGAAGACGACCTCGCCGGTATCCCCGCCTTCCTGCGCGATGCAATGGCGTCGGCCGCTGCCGCGAATGGTAACGGCCATACCCACGTGGTCACGCTCTCCCGATCGATCATCGAGCCATTCCTCACCTTCTCTGAGCGCCGTGACCTGCGCGAGATCGCCTTCAAGGCCTGGACCTCGCGTGGGATCAATGGTGGCGAGACTGACAATCGGGAGATCGTCAAGGAGACGCTCGCGCTTCGGGCGGAAAAGGCGCAGCTGCTCGGCTACAAGGACTTCGCGTCCTTGAAGCTCGACAATACGATGGCGAAGACGCCTGAGGCGGTGAACGGGCTTCTGATGCAGGTCTGGGAAAAGGCCGTTTCGCAGGCCCGGACTGAAGAGGCTGAACTCGCAGCCTTGATTGCCGAAGAGGGCAAGAACCACGAAGTCGCGCCCTGGGACTGGCGTCATTATGCGGAGAAGCTGCGGGCGCAGAAGTTCAACTTCTCGGAAGCCGAGCTGAAACCCTATCTGCAGCTTGAGAAGATCATCGAGGCCTGCTTCGACGTTGCCGGCCGCATCTTCGGGATCCGTGCGGTGCCTCTCACCAATGTCGTCGGCTATCACCCCGATGTTCGCGTCTTCGAGATCCGCGACCGCAACGATACGCTGGTTGCTCTCTTCCTCGGCGACTATTTCGCCAGGCCGTCCAAGCGCTCGGGTGCCTGGATGAGCAGCTTCCAGGCCCAGCACCAGCTGACCTTGAAGAACGGTCGGAAGGGCGAATTGCCGATCATCTACAATGTCTGCAATTTCGCAAAGCCAGAGCCGGGCAAGCCGGCGCTGCTGTCGCTCGACGACGCACGGACGCTCTTCCATGAATTCGGCCATGCCGCGCATGGCATGCTGTCTAATGTCACTTATCCCTCGGTGTCCGGCACGGGCGTCTCGCGCGACTTCGTCGAACTGCCCTCGCAGCTTTACGAGCACTGGCTGACCGTGCCCGAGATCCTGAAGACCTACGCGGTGCACTATCAGACGGGCGAGCCGATGCCGCAGGCCCTGCTCGACAAGGTGTTGGCAGCGCGCACCTTCAATGCCGGGTTCAATACGGTCGAGTTCACGTCGTCTGCGCTCGTCGACATGGCCTTTCATACGCAAGGGGCCGTCGAGGATCCGATCGCCGTGCAGGCCGAGGTGCTGGCGAAGATCGGCATGCCGGCCTCGATCGTGATGCGCCATGCGACGCCGCACTTCCAGCACGTGTTCTCCGGTGACGGTTATTCGGCCGGCTACTATTCCTACATGTGGTCGGAAGTGCTCGATGCCGATGCCTTCGCCGCCTTCGAGGAAACCGGCAATCCCTTCGATCCGGAGATGGCACGAAAGCTCAAGACCCATATCTATGCATCGGGAGGATCGGTCGATCCGGAGGATGCCTACAAGGCCTTCCGTGGCAAGATGCCGAGCCCGGAAGCTATGCTGAAGAAGAAAGGGCTTGCGGCTTAAGGCAGGCAGCACCGAGCAAAACCGACGCCGGCGGTAACCATCGCCGGCGCATCGGGCGTTTCCCCCTTTCGCAAATGCAAAAAACAAGGTATGAGCGCGCCAAAGTAAATCGGCGCCTCTCTCCCGTATTGCGCCCCAGCTATCAGAGATCACAAACATGAAAATGCGCAACATCGCGATTATCGCGCACGTCGACCATGGAAAAACGACCCTTGTGGACGAGCTTCTGAAGCAGTCCGGCTCTTTCCGTGAGAACCAGCGCACCGCCGAGCGCATGATGGATTCGAACGATCTCGAAAAGGAACGTGGCATCACGATCCTGGCCAAGGCGACCTCGATCGAGTGGAAGGGTCACCGCATCAACATCGTCGACACCCCCGGCCACGCCGACTTCGGCGGCGAAGTTGAGCGTATCCTGTCGATGGTTGATGGCGCGATTGTTCTGGTCGATAGCTCGGAAGGCCCGATGCCGCAGACCAAGTTCGTTGTCGGCAAGGCGCTGAAGGTTGGTCTTCGCCCGATCGTCGCGATCAACAAGATCGACCGTCCGGACGGCCGCCACGAAGAAGTCATCAACGAAGTCTTCGACCTTTTTGCCAATCTCGACGCGACCGACGATCAGCTCGACTTCCCGATCCTTTACGGCTCTGGTCGCGATGGCTGGATGAACGTCAATCCGGAAGGCCCGAAGGATCAGGGCCTGGCCCCGCTTCTCGACCTCGTTCTGGAACATGTTCCGGAGCCGAATGTTGAAGAAGGCCCGTTCCGCATGATCGGTACGCTTCTGGAAGCCAACCCCTTCCTCGGCCGTATCATCACCGGTCGTATCGCTTCCGGCTCGATCAAGCCGAACCAGGCCGTCAAGGTTCTTTCCCAGGACGGCAAGACCGTTGAAACCGGCCGTATCTCGAAGATCCTCGCGTTCCGCGGCATCGAGCGCCAGCCGATCGAAGAAGCCCATGCAGGTGACATCGTCGCCATCGCCGGCCTCTCCAAGGGCACCGTTGCCGACACCTTCTGCGATCCGTCGATCACCGAAGCCATGACCGCGCAGCCGATCGACCCGCCGACGGTCACCATGTCCTTCCTCGTCAACGACAGCCCGCTTGCCGGCACCGAAGGCGACAAGGTCACGAGCCGCGTTATCCGCGATCGTCTGTTCAAGGAAGCCGAAGGCAACGTCGCGCTGAAGATCGAAGAATCTGACGGCAAGGACTCGTTCTTCGTGTCCGGCCGTGGCGAATTGCAGCTGGCCGTTCTCATCGAGACCATGCGCCGCGAAGGCTTCGAGCTTGCCGTGTCGCGTCCGCGCGTCGTCATGCACAAGGACGAGAACGGCACCACCATGGAGCCGATCGAAGAAGTCGTCATCGACGTCGACGAAGAGCATTCCGGCGTCGTCGTTCAGAAGATGTCCGAGCGCAAGGGCGAAATGGTCGAGCTTCGTCCGTCGGGCGGCAGCCGCGTTCGTCTGCGTTTCTACGCACCGACCCGTGGCCTGATCGGATACCAGTCGGAACTGCTGACCGACACGCGTGGCACGGCGATCATGAACCGCCTGTTCCACGACTACCAGCCCTTCAAGGGTGCGATCACTGGTCGCGTCAACGGCGTCCTTCTTTCCAACCAGTCCGGTGAAGCCGTCGCCTATGCGATGTTCAACCTGGAAGATCGCGGCCCGATGATCATCGAGCCAGGCGAGAAGGTCTATGCCGGCATGATCATCGGCATTCACACCCGTGACAACGACCTTGAGGTCAACGTCCTCAAGGGCAAGCAGCTGACCAACATCCGTTCGGCCGGCAAGGACGAAGCCGTAAAGCTCACACCGCCGATCCGCATGACGCTCGACCGCGCGCTGTCCTGGATCCAGGACGACGAACTGATGGAAGTCACGCCGAAGTCGATCCGCCTGCGCAAGATGTTCCTCGATGCGAACGATCGCAAGCGCATGGAAAAGTCCAAGGCTGCCATCTGAGGCGCAAGTCTCTGAAAATATGTATCGTTTTGAAACCCCGGTCTTCCAGGCCGGGGTTTTGTTTGTGCATCCCCCTCCTTCTGCCTTGCGAGTAATCTTAAAAAAGCGTTAAATTTTCCCCGTGGACCGATGCAGGTCCAGGCTCCGCGTCTCCTTAGTCGGGCGCGCCAGGGTGGGTTTACGTTATGAAGACGTTGTCGATCGACATGCGCTTGGCAGGTCCCGGTGATGCCGCAGCGATCGCTGACGCTCACCGCAATGCCTGGACACACGCCTATTCCGGCATCATTCCCTATCGTGCCCTGACCCGGATGATCGAGCGCCGCGGCGAAAGCTGGTGGCGCAAGGCGACGCGTGGCCCCGCCACCATCCTGCTTGCCGAGGTCGCTGGCACGGTCGCAGGCTACGCCTCACTGGGCTATAACCGCGCCCGCGCCTTGCCGCATGAAGGCGAGATCTACGAGATTTACTTGCGCCCCGAATATCAGGGCATCGGCCTCGGCTATCAGCTGTTCCATGAGGCAAAGCGCACGCTGAAATCGCTCGGCTGCAATGGAATGGTCGTCTGGTGCCTCGAGGACAGCGAAATTGCCGCCAATTTCTTCCGCTCCAATGGCGGCGTGGATGCCGTCGAAGGCATGGAAGACTTCGACGATGTGCATCTGAAGAAGCTCGGCTTCATCTGGAACTGACAGCGCGCGATCGTCTATTCCACCACATATCCTTCGGGCCAGTTGAACGTCCTGTCGCTGGTGAGTTGGCCACGCTCGCCGTACCAGGCCGGTGACTGCATGCCGCAATCGAACCCGGGCGCAACCTGATCTGCCACCTGACGGGCCAAGAGGTTTGCATTGGCATTGGCCTTCGCATCGACCATCCCGACAAAGCACGAGCCCGGATAATCAGGTGTGGCGACGCGGGAGATGACCAGAACCTGGCCCGTGCTTTCTGGGCTCGGTGAGCCGTCCGGTCCGGGGTTTTCGATGAACCAGCGCAGGATTGCCGCGAAGGGCTTGCCGGACGCATCCCGCCGCCACTCGATCTTGTCATTGACCCGGTTGAAGGCACTGAAACTCTCGAAGGCGCCGTGCTGCAATTCTCGATCGACGGGACCAAAGAGTACGCTCTGGCGCAGGTCGCCCTCTTTGAAATGCACCTCCAGACCCTTGAAGCCTTTGCACAGTAAGCTGGCACCCATCGCGTCGGCTTCGATGGTCTGGCAGTTGTCGAGGTTGAGATCGGTATAGGCGCTGTCGTTGGCGTGGACTGCTGCCGCGACGAACATGCTTGCGGCAAACATCACCGCGATCGGCAAAGGGCTGGTGGCATGCATTGTCTGGCATCCTCATATTCCGCCGGCTTGTGCGGGGCGGCTTCTCCCAAAGCCGTGTTGCATTGCGCCATATTTCGCATTAGGTAGCGCAGGAATTCAACACTCTACGGGGTCCAATAATATGCGTATTGATGCAATTGCCATCGGCAAGAACCCGCCGGAAGACATCAACGTCATCGTCGAAGTTCCTGTCGGCGGCCAGCCGATCAAGTATGAGATGGACAAGGACGCCGGCACGCTGGTCGTCGACCGCTTCCTCTACACCCCGATGACCTATCCGGGCAATTACGGCTTCGTGCCGCACACGCTCTGCAAGGACGGCGACCCGCTCGACGTTCTCATCTGCAACACGCGTCCGCTCGTTCCGGGCTGCGTCATCAATGTTCGCCCGATCGGCGTGATGATGATGGAAGACGATGGCGGTATGGACGAGAAGATCCTCGCCGTTCCGGTGCCGAAGCTGACGCGTCGCTACGACAAGATCGCCAACTACACGGATCTTCCGGAAATCACGCTCAAGCAGATCCAGCACTTCTTCGAGCACTACAAGGATCTGGAGCCCGGCAAGTGGGTGAAGATCGGCGACTGGATGGATGTCGATGCTGCAAAGCAGATCATCCTGGACTCGATCCAGCGCGCCAAGGACGAAGGTAAGTAAGCTCAGGCTGAGGCCAGCGCTTCTATCCGCGATTGCAAATCCTCCGGGTCGCCCTCGATCCGGAGGATTTTTTGTCTCGAGGTCTCGCCTGAAGCGACTGATATCGAGGACTTCGGGACCTTCAAGGCTTTCGAAAGCAGGGCGACAAGGGCCTTGTTGGCCTTGCCCTTTTCCGGCACGGCGGTCACGCGCGCCTTGAGGTGTGCCAGACCGTCAGCGGCAACCTCCACCCCGTCAAACGCATCGCGCCCGCCGTTCGGTGTCAGCCGGACGGCGAGAAGGATATGGTCATTGCCAATACGGCAGGGGCTTGTCACGCCACCAGCGGGTAGATGCTGTTCCAGAGGAAGGAACGCAGGAAAAAGATGATCAGCAGCAAGACGATCGGCGAGATGTCGATGCCGCCAAGATCCGGCATGAAGCGGCGGATCGGGCGCAGCACTGGCTCGGTGACGTTGTAGAAGAACTGTCCGAGCGTCGCCACGAAGCGATTGCTGGAATTGATCACGTTGAAGGCAAAGAGCCAGGAGAAGATGGCACTGCCGATCAGAATCCAGGTGAAGATGCTCAAGGCAAGGTCGATCGTCTGAAACAGTGCGTACATTCAGGTCTCCATTTCTCGGTTGACAGAGATGTAGACATTGGCGACTTAACGGACAAGTGGATGGGGCCCACGCAATCCGAATCATGTTTAACGGCGGGCCCGTCCCGCAGTCCAAGGTATTGTTCGATGCACGCCTCCTCAGCCGACGACCGTTTTGCTGCGTTCCGGCATTCTTCCTACACGCGCTTCTTCTTTGCCCGCTTCCTCGGCGCCTTCGCCACCCAGATCCTCAGCGTCTCGGTCGGTTGGCAGATGTACGACATGACGGGGAATGTATTCTATCTCGGCCTGATCGGTCTGGTGCAGTTCCTGCCATCGCTCCTCTTGATCCTGGTGACCGGATCCGTGGCCGACCGGTATAATCGTCGTGCCATCGTCTCCATCTGCATGATCGTCAGCGCCATCTGCGCCGGTGCGTTGCTTGGGCTTACGATCGCCGACGCTTTCGAGCCGACCATCGTCTTTGCTATTCTCGTCGTCTTCGGCATCGAGCGCGCCTTTGCAGCGCCTGCGGTGCAGTCGCTCGCGCCCAATCTGGTGCCGCAGAAGGATCTGTCGAACGCAGTCGCCTGGAATTCATCCTCCTGGCAGACGGCTTCGATTGTCGGTCCGGTCGCTGGCGGCCTGCTCTACGGGGCAAGTCCCGTCGTTGCCTATTCCGTGTCCTTCGGCTTCTTTGCGGCCGCAGCGATCCTCGTCTTCCTGGTCAAGCGTCCGCCGCAGCGGAAGTCCGAAAAGGCCGTGACGCTCGATACGCTGTTTGCCGGCTTCCGCTTCATCTTCGGTGAAAAGGTCGTGCTGGGTGCGATTTCGCTCGATCTGTTCGCGGTGCTCCTCGGTGGCGCCGTGGCGCTGATGCCGGTCTTTGCGCGTGACATTCTCGATCTCGGCCCCTGGGGCCTCGGCCTTTTGCGCGCCGCACCCGGGATCGGCGCCATCATCGTCGCGATCGCGCTGGCAAGCTTCCCCATCCGCCACAATGCCGGGACCTTCATGTTCATCGGTGTCGCCCTCTTCGGCGTCGGGACGATCCTTTTCGGCTTCTCCGAGACGGCCTGGCTGTCGATCTTCGCGCTGATGCTGATGGGCGCTGCCGACATGGCGTCCGTCTATGTTCGCGAGACGCTGATTGCGCTCTGGACGCCTGATGAGGTCCGCGGCCGCGTCAACGCCGTCAACATGGTCTTTGTCGGCGCCTCAAACGAACTGGGTGAGTTCCGGGCCGGCACCATGGCGCATTTCATCGGGCCGGTGCCTGCCGTCGTGCTTGGTGGCTTTGGGACGCTGGCCGTTGCCGCCGTCTGGGCGCTCGGCTTCCCGCAATTGCGCAAGATCGACAATCTCGAGGCGCCGGAGCGTCAGGAAGCCCGCTGATCGCGATTGAAGATCAGGTCGAGGTAATCGGAGAGCCAGGCACGCAGCGGCGCGTCGAAGATCATCCGGCCTTCCAGATGTTCGCGCCCCTGCTGGGCATTCGGTAGCACGAAACGATGGGCACCATGGACCACCCAGCGGTGCATCATGGCGCGGGTCAGTTCTGCATGGAACTGCACGGCCCAGGCGTTCTCACCATAGCGGAATGCCTGGTTCGGATAGATCTCTCCGGTCGCCAACAGCTTGGCGCCCTGTGGCAGGCTGAAGCCTTCGCGGTGGAAGTGATAGACCATCTTCGGCCAGTGCATCAGCAGGCGGCCATGTTCGGTCGGCTTGATCGGATACCAGCCGATTTCGGTGCGCTCATCCCTGTCAGCCTCAACCTTGCCGCCGAGGTGACGAACGAGCATCTGGGCGCCGAGGCAGATGCCGAGGAAGGGCTTGTTTTCCTTCAGCGGCACGTCGAGCCAGTTGATTTCGGTCTTGATGTAGTCGTCGGGATCGTTCGCGCTCATCGGACCGCCAAAGACGACAGCGCCCGCATGGTTCGCCAAGGTTTTTGGCAGAGCCTGCCCAAGTACCGGACGGCGGATGTCGAGGGGATAACCTTTCTCCTCCAGCATCTGGCCGACACGGCCGGGGCTCGATCGCTCCTGGTGCAGGACGATCAGAACAGGCTGCTTGCGATCGCGCGGGCGCGATCGTTCGTCACTTGGCATCGTCGATCGCTCCAAGGCCGGCTCGTTCGGCGGCTTCCTGCCGTTGGACGATGCGTTCACGCCCGGATACGCCGAGCAGGTCCGCGACCCGCCAGATGGCGTGGTCTTCCATCTCGCTGCGGCTGCCGTCTGCATAGACGATGTCCCAGAGGATGCCGACCAGATGTTGGCGCTCGTCCTCGTTCAACTGTCGCTTCAGTTCCGTCGTGAAGCGGTAGTAGTCGACCGCCTCGCTCTCGGCGTCTTGACCGGCCGCGATCAAGGCGTCGAGGTCGCTTTCTTCGAGCCCGTATTCCTCCTTGAGGATTTCCCGCAGTTTTGCCTTTTCAGCGTCGCGGACGACGCCGTCCGCTTCCATGACCTGGAGACAGAGGGCGGCAACGGCGATCCGAGGGTCGTCAGGTGCAAAGACCGCCTTGGGGCGGTCCTGCATTACGGATTGGAAGAAGGATTGCAGGCGATCGAGCATGCCGGTTCCTGTCAGAAGAGTTTCAGGCGGGTCTTGGGTTCTGGTGCTGCGAGCGCCGGATCCTTGACGCCGGGATCATCGGGGGGGCGGCCGAAGAAGGGTTCGACGACCGCTGGCTCCTTTGCGGGCGTGCTTTCCTTCGTCGCATCGACCACTTGTGCCCCCTGCTTCGTCGGCTTTGCCAAAGGCACCTCTGGCTCTGCCGATTTTGCCGAAACCTCACCGTCGATCACCTGGCCTTTTGTCTCCACCACCATCGGGCGTGTCGGCTCGACCGCAGGCTCGGGCTTGGCTGCAGTTTCCGTCCGCGCAACAGGCGGAAGGGATGCGAGCGCTTTTTCGCCTTGGGACGCAGAGCCTTCCTCGATCGGGCCGGCCAACTGGTCGAAGGGCGTCTTCCATTCGAAGGCGTCGAGGCGGCCGGTGACCGGAGAGATCGGCATCCAGCGCTCCGACACGTGGCCGTCGGCCACCCAGGATGGATCGCGCGGCGCTTTGAGAGCCTGACCCATCCAGTGGCGGATACGGCCCTGGTCACCGGTCTCGGCTTCCTCGATGTCAGCCAGCAGCAGATAGACGCGTTCGCGCGAGGCAATGCGAGCCGCTGCTTCGGCCTTGGCACGGGCCTTCTTGAAGTCCTGCGTGTCGAGCGCTGCTTCCGCTACCGCGAGCAGGGATTCGTAGTTGTTCGGCTTCAGAGCTTCCAGCTTCTCGGCCTTCTTGAGGCGGTCGACGGCGCTGTCGCCGCTGCGGGCACGGACATAGGCTCGGGCGATTTCCGGATGCGGCTCGATCTTCCAGACCTGCTCCAAGGTGTTCGACGCCTTGCGCAGATTGTCTTCGCGCATGTAGGCCTTGGCAGCGACGATGGCTGCGGGCACCAGATCTTTGGCGAGTTTCAATGCCTTCAAGGCGCTGTCGCGGGCGCCGGCCGGATCGGCTTCCAGCTGGTCTTCAGCCTTTGCGGTGAGCAGGACCGCCTTCAGGCGTTCGGCTTCATGACGTTCAAGGACATGGGCGATCTTCTGCTGATCGAGCAGGCGGATCGCATCGTCCCAATGACCGGCGCGGCAGCGATGCTCCAGCGTCGCCTTCGCTGCCCATGGCAGGTAGGGCGCAGCTTCTGCTGCGGTTTCGGCATATTGCCGGGCAGCCTCATGCGCGCCGAGGCGGTTCGCTTCCACATATAGGCCGCGCAGGCCGAGCTCCCGGGTCTCGGGATCCTCCGACATCTCCTGGAACAGGCGACGCGCCTCGTCGTGACGTCCCTCGATCAGGGCAGCCTGAGCGTCCAGCACGCGGATCAACGGTTCCTGGTCGGCGCGGATCAGCCCACGGGCGCGGGCGCTCATCTTCCGAGCGAGAATGGCATTGCCGGCGCCCGCTGCGATCAGGCCGGTAGAGATTGCCTGGTAGCCACGGTCCCGTTTGCGGGCGCGGAAAAAGCGGCGGACCGAATGGGGCGAGGTCCACAATGTGCGGAGCAGCCACCACAGCAGCATGAGGGTGGCGACGAGGGCGACGAGCGCCGTCACCGCGACGATGAGGTCGGTATTGTATTGTTGGCCTTCCCAGATCAGCGAGATTTCACCGGGACGATCGGCGATCCAGGAAAAGCCGAAGCCCAGCGCCAGGATAAAGCCGAAGAAGAAGAGGATCTTGAGGATGGTGGTCATGCGTCAGCCTCCGTTCCCGGCCACGGTCTGGGACAGGGCGGCGGCAACGCGCTCCTCGGCCTCAATTCTGTTTTTCAGCTTGGTCGAAAACTCGAAGGATGCCTGCTTGCCAGCCTCGGGCAGCGTCTCCCATTCAAGGGCAGCGCCCTTCAGGTCGCCGTTTTGCAGCTTGTTCTCGACGCGGGCAACGATGGCCTCAGGCGTCTCGCCTTCGACATTGCCGACGGGCCGAACCTTGACCAGAGACCGAGCGCTTGCGAGCAGACGGTCCGTCCAGCCTTCGCCGGTTGCCGGCTGGTTGATAGCGGCAAGGATGTCCTCTGCGACCTGGTTGAAGTCGCGAGCAAGATCCGAGCGGGACGGCACACCGGCGCTCGCAAGCGGGGTGAGTGCCGCAACAGCCGGATCTTCCGGCGACACGCTCTTTAGTGCATCGAGCTCGGACAGGAAGGGGCCGCCGCGATCGATGGCGGTCTTGAGGCCTGCCAAGGCAATCGCCCGCGCCATTTCCACATCGCTGCGCGGCTCTTCGAGCTTGCGCTCGGCTTCCGTCAGACGGGTCGTGCTCTGGTCCAGCACCTGCTTGTTGCTGGCGATTTCGGCACGCAGCGATTCGATTGCCTGTTCGGCGGCTACAAGCTGGGTCTTCAATGCTTCAACCGCTGCGGCATCGGCTGCAGGAGCCGAGCCGGCATTTGCAACGCTGGTTTCCAACGCCGCTATGCGCTCAGCAAGGGCAGGGTCGGTCGCCGGTGCCGCCGGTTGCGCAGCCAGACGCGCGACGTCCGCCTTCAGGGCATCCAACTCTGCCGTGTCGATGGCGGGTGCTTCGGTCCTCTGCTCCGGTCCGATGCCCGGAACGATCCCTGCATATTGCATGCTGCCGGCAAGCGCGAGCGCCACAAGGCCACCGAAGATACCGGAGGCGACCAGCGTCGAGGTCGGGGGCGACTGGCGGACGGGCGCCTTGGCAGGGGAGGTTTCGGTGTTCGCCGTGATGTCGGCGGGCGTATCACTCTCGTCGGTCGACGTGGTTGCTTCCGAAGGCTCGGGCGCCGGTGTCCATGGATCGGCAGGCGCATCGGCTGGGGCGTCGCTTGCTGCCGCGGCGTTTGTTGCCGCTTCGTCTGTCACTAAAGACGAGGCCGTGGCATCGGAATTCGTACCCGAGGTGCCATCTTCCTTCGGCGTCGCGGTTTCCTGAGCGGTCAGGTCGATTGTCACCGGATCATCGGTGGCTTTCGATCGACGGGGTGGCTTTCCGGAAACCATGGCAACCTCTTCATTTCGCGCGTGTGATTAAACCTAGTCAGTCCTCATGGCGAAGGAAAGGCCTGAGGTTCCATTTCACGCGGCACTGCATCAAAGCAGAAGAAGCAGTTGATCCTCCCGAGGTTCCATCGACCACTGGCTCTTGGGCTGAATTTCTGCGGGGAGGGCCCTGGCGATTTTTTCGCTGAGACAGAGGAAGCGCACATGTTGCCAGTCGAGCAGGGCACACGTGGCATGATGAAGTTCGCCGAGGCGGCGGGCCGTTTCCGCGGAATAGACGAGAATTGCGTCCGGCATCGGCGTCAGTGTCTTGAGGACCTCCCGATTGTCGGGAGTGGCAGGGACCATCCGGTAACATTCGCGCACATCGATTACTCGACCTGCTTGCTGCAGGTCGGTTTCGAAGTCGGGTGAGCGGGGGGTGCCGGTCAGGTAGAGGATCGGCGTTGCTGCATCGTGTGTCGCGACCAAGAGGCTCGCCAGGGATCTCCCGTCGCCATCTGCGACCGAGACATCCGTAAATCCGGCATCACTGGCCGCGCGTGCGGTCGCGCGACCGACTGCGAAGAGCGGCAGGGCGAGCAAAGCTTGCCTGGCTTCCTCGGGCAATGTCTCGAGAACCCGGATCGCCTCGGCGCTGGTGACGGCGATGGCAGCCGTGTCGGGCAGGGCAGGCGTTACCAGCGCGTGCGGCTCATGGATTGCCTGCATTAGCGGCAGCAGGACCGGCTCATGGCCACGACGCTTGAGCTCGGCGGCGGTTCTGGCCGATGCCGGCTCGGGGCGCGTCACCAGAACGCGCATTTGTCAGTTCCAGCTATCGAAGAAATCGCTGCTAGCCTTGCTGCGCACCGTTCCGCCTGCCGTGGCGCCGAGCACTGCGGCCGCCGTGCGGCTGCCTTCGATCTCTACATCGTGCCAGCGGCTGCCATCGGGCGTCAGGATCATGCCGGCAAAGCGGATTGCGTCCCCATCGACCGTCGCATGGCCCGCAATCGGGGTGCGGCAGGAGCCGTCGAGAGCGCCGAGGAAGGCTCGCTCGCAGCTGACCGCATCGAAGGTGTCATGGTGGTTGATCGCCTCCAGCAGCTCGCTCACCCTGGTATCGCCGATGCGGCTCTCGATGCAGATCGCGCCCTGGGCGGGGGCCGGAGGAAAATCGCTGGGGTCGAGCAGTTCGGTCGGAACGTCCGGCTTGCCGAGGCGCTTCAGGCCGGCGAAGGCGAGCAGGGTCGCATCCACCTCACCGTCGGCAAGCTTGCGCAGGCGGGTGTCGACAAGGCCACGGAAAGTGATGACGTTGATGTCAGGGCGGATGCGGCGGATGAGGGCCTGGCGACGCAGTGAAGACGAGCCGACGGTCGCACCGTGCGGGAGTTCCTTCAGCGTCGGTGCGGTGCGTCCGACGACGGCGTCGCGAACATCCTCGCGCGGCAGGAAGGCCGAGAGAAACAGGCCTTCGGGCAGCTTGGTCGGCATATCCTTGGAGGAATGGACCGCGAAGTCGAGATCGCCCGAGAGGAGCTGATCCTCCAGCTCCTCGGTGAACAGCCCCTTGCCGCCGATTTCGGACAGCGCACGATCGGTGATGCGGTCGCCCTTGGTCGAGAGCACCACGATCTCGAACATGTCTTCGGGAAGGCCATGCGCTACCATGAGGCGTGCGCGTGTCTCAGAAGCCTGGGCCAGAGCGAGCGGGCTGCCCCGCGTGCCGATGCGAAAAGGTTTTGTTTGCATCCGAACTTGTCCGTTGTTACCGACAGATTTCGTAGACCGGTTTCTCGGCGACCGCAATCAATGAACAGGTTCCATGACATCCAAACTGCGCATCCTCGGCATCGAAACCAGCTGTGACGAGACGGCGGCGGCTGTCGTCACGCGGCTTGCGGACGGCTCTGCCATCACAGAGGCTGATGTCGTGTTGAGCCAGCTCGACGAACACAGCGCCTATGGCGGCGTGGTGCCGGAGATCGCAGCGCGTGCGCATGTCGATGCGCTCGATACGCTGATCGAGGAGGCGCTGACCCGGGCTGGCATCACGCTGGCCGAGGTCGATGCGATCGCGGCCACGTCCGGCCCTGGCCTGATCGGTGGATTGCTGGTTGGCCTGATGACTGGCAAGGCGATCGCACGAGCGACGGGCAAGCCGCTTTACGCCGTCAATCATCTCGAAGGCCATGCGCTGACGGCCCGCCTGACGGATGGCGTTCCATTTCCCTATCTGATGCTGCTTGTTTCCGGTGGTCACACCCAGCTCGTGCTGGTCAAAGGCGTTGGCGAATACGAGCGCTGGGGCACGACCATTGACGATGCTCTGGGCGAGGCCTTCGACAAGACGGCGAAGCTTCTCGGTCTTCCATATCCGGGTGGTCCGGCTGTCGAGCGGGCGGCGGCCACGGGCAATCCCAAGCGCTTTGCCTTTCCCCGGCCATTGGTTGGCGAGGCCCGCCTCGATTTTTCCTTCTCGGGGCTCAAGACCGCCGTGCGCCAGGCGGCAGAGGGCATCGCGCCTGTCACCGACCAGGACATTGCCGATATCTGCGCCTCCTTCCAGCATGCCATCTCGCGAACGCTGAAAGATCGCATTGGCCGAGGCCTGCAGCGGTTCAAGGAAACCTTTCCCGATGTGGCCGAGCCTGCGCTGGTCGTCGCCGGCGGTGTCGCTGCCAACAAAGAAGTGCGCCAGACGCTCGATACACTCTGCACCGAGCACCGCTTCCGCTTCGTCGCTCCGCCGCATCATCTGTGCACCGACAATGCCGTAATGATCGCCTGGGCCGGTCTTGAGCGCATGGCGCTCGGAATGCCCTCGGATGATCTTGCGATCGCCCCACGGTCGCGCTGGCCGCTGGACCAGGATGCCAAGGCGCTGCTCGCCTATGGCAAGCGGGGAGCCAAGGCATGAGCGGGATGCAGCGTATCGCCGTCATCGGCGCGGGTGCTTTTGGTACCGCGCTTGCCGCCGTGGTGGCGCAGACGGGGAGGGCGCAGGCCCTGCTGATCGGTCGCGATGCCTCGGTCATGGCCGATCTTGCTGCAAGCCGCATGCATGAGTCCGCACTGCCGGGCATTCAATTGCCTGCCTCGCTGTCCTTTTCCGCCCGGGCGGAGGATCTCGGCGAGGCTGATATCGTGCTCTTCGCCATGCCGTCTCAGGCGCAGGTCGCGGCCGCTGAAACCTATGGGCCGCATCTCAAGCAGGGCGTACCCGTCGTCATCTGCGCCAAGGGCATCGAGAAACAGAGCTCACGCCTGCTCACCGACGTGCTGGAAACAGCTCTTCCCGGCCATCCGATCGCCATGCTTTCCGGCCCCGGTTTCGCGGCCGATATCGCCAAGGGCCTGCCGACGGCCATGGCGATCGCGGCAGAGGATCTGTCCCTTGCCGAACACTTAGCCAAGGCGATCTCCGGCCAGACTTTCCGTCTTTACGCCTCGGATGATCGGATCGGGGTGCAGCTCGGCGGCGCGCTGAAAAACGTGCTGGCGATTGCCTGCGGCATCGTCGAGGGCATGGGGCTTGGCGATTCGGCCCGTGCTGCCCTGATCGCCCGTGGCCTTGCGGAGATGTCGCGGCTTGTTGATGCGATGGGCGGGCGAGGCGATACGGTGCGGGGCTTGTCTGGCCTCGGGGACCTTGTTCTAACGGCAACCAGCCATCAGTCGCGCAATCTGCGCTTCGGCATAGGGCTCGGCAAAGGTGAACCGATTGCTGCCCAGCAAGGCGCGCTGGTCGAAGGCGCTTTTGCAGCGGCAGTCGCTGCCCGGCTTGCCGAAGGTTACCAGATCGAGATGCCGATCACGGAAGCCGTTGCCGCGATCATCGATGGCAGACTGGACATCCCGACCGCGATCACCCAACTGATGTCGCGACCGATCACCACCGAATAAGAGACCCCTTAGGAGAGACAAGATGCTGTTTGCCGTCATCTGCGCCGACAAGCCAGGCCACCTGAACCTTCGGATGGAAACACGTCCGCCGCATATCGAGTGGCTGAACGGGCTTAATGCCGCCGGCCAGTTGAAGATCGCCGGCCCGTTTCTCGATGCCGACGGCAAGCCCTGTGGTTCGATGCTGATCATCGCTGCCGATGATATCGAGGCTGCAAAGGCGCTGGCAGCACAGGACCCCTATGCCAAGGCCGGCCTGTTCGAGACGGTTGAGATCAAGCCCTATAACTGGGTCTTCAACAATCCGGAGGCGTGAACTGCATGGCATTCTGGCTCTACAAGTCCGAACCCTTCAAGTGGTCCTGGGAAATGCAGAAGGCCAAGGGTGACGTCGGCGAAGAATGGACCGGCGTTCGCAATTATCTCGCGCGCAACAACATGCGGGCGATGAAAATCGGCGACAAGGGCTTCTTCTACCACTCCAACGAGGGTCTGGAGGTCGTCGGTATCGTCGAAGTCTGCGCCCTTTCCCATCCGGATTCGACCGCCGAGGGGGACGCCCGCTGGGACTGCGTCGATATTCGCGCCGTCTGCGACATGCCCAAACCGGTAAGCCTGAAAGATGTCAAGGCGAACGAGAAGCTGTCGAAGATGGCGCTCGTCACCTCCATGCGGCTCTCGGTCCAGCCGGTGACGGACGACGAATATTTCGAGGTCTGCCGCATGGGTGGTCTCGAGAATCCGCCGGTCTGAGCCGCCCGTGAAGACCGATCCCGATCGCTTCATCCTCGAGAACACCAGCGCGATTGCGCCGCCGCATGTGCCGGAGATCCGGCTTCATCTGGCGAGCGAAGTGCATGACCTCTGGCAAAAGACGGAAGAGGATCTTGAGGCGATCGGCCTGCCGCCGCCGTTCTGGGCCTTTGCCTGGGCGGGTGGCCAGGGGCTGGCGCGCTATGTGCTCGATCATCCGGAGACGGTTCGGGGCAAGCGGGTGCTGGATTTCGCCAGCGGATCTGGTCTGGTCGCAATCGCTGCGGCCATGGCGGGCGCAGTCGAGGTTCTTGCGGCCGATATCGATCCCTGGGCGAAAACTGCGGTGCGGCTGAATGCCGCTCTCAACGGGGTGACGCTGGCCTTCACCGATGATGATCTCATTGGTCGGTCGGTCGATTTCGACGTGATCCTGGCGGGCGACGTATTTTACGACAGCGAATTTGCGCGCGCGCTGGTCAGCTGGTTTGCCACGCTGGCCAAGAGTGGGTGCCTCGTTCTGGTGGGTGATCCCGGGCGAAGCTATCGCCCCACAGACCATCTCGAGCCGCTTGCGACCTACGAGGTTCCGGTGACGCGGATCCTCGAAGACAGCGAAGTGAAGAAGACGACGGTCTGGAAGTTTCTTTAGTTCTTCGGCCTGATAACGCAGACATCGGCTTCGAAAGAGCACGCGTCCTCAGGGTTTTCTGCTGAGATTTCAATGATTTTCGCCTTCGGCGCGCGGTAGGCAATCACCTTCGGTCCCGTGGCCCGGTCGATGGCGAAGAAGACACCGTTGCCCTTGATGCGCAGACCGGAAATGCTGCCGGCAAAGGTGCCGATGCCAGGAATGACGGAGGGCAGACCATTGCTGCCGACGACCGCTTCGCCGCGTCCGTGATAATGGCCGTAGCTATCGCCAGCCTGAGCGATGCCGCCTGCGGATCCGAGCGCGACGGTCAAAACCGTCATGGCGAGACGATACTTTAGCATGGGGCGACCTCCGGAACGCGGTTAACAAATCGTTAACGCAACATGCCGCAAGTGGTTGCTAAAGTCATCCACCTCAACGCTTTTTTCGTATTGCGTCATGCGGTTCGCAGTGACGCTAAAGTTCTATTCACGCGAATCGATTAAATTGAAATCGTCAAGCGAATGTGCTTGTCGTCCGGGAGTTCGAGGATTAAACGTCCCCCTGATGCGATGCACAACAATCGTTATGGCGCATTGCAAACAATATGTCCGTATGATCGGACCGCATCGAGACGCCGCGAGGTTTAGATGGCGAATGTGACTAAAAACCGGCCTATGTCGCCGCATCTGCAAGTTTACAAGCTTATTCCCACCATGTTGATGTCGATCGTGCACCGCATTACCGGCGGCGCGCTCTATTTCGGCACCATCCTGGTTGCGTGGTGGCTGGTGGCCGCTTCGACGGGTGCCGAATACTTCGAATGGGTCAACTGGTTCATGGGCACCATCATCGGTCGCCTGATCCTGCTCGGCTATACCTGGGCGCTCATCCATCACATGCTCGGCGGTCTGCGCCATCTGATGTGGGATGTCGGCTATGGTTTCGACAAGCATTTCTCGACGAAGCTCGCCAAGGCGAACATCATCGCATCTGTCGTCCTGACGCTCCTCGTCTGGATCGTCGCCTATATCATTCGCACCTGAGGCACCATTCCATGGATATGCGCACTCCGCTCGGCAAGGTCCGCGGTCTCGGCTCGGCCAAGGAAGGCACTGAGCATTTCTGGCGTCAGCGCGTAACGGCCGTCGCCAACATTCCGCTGATCCTCTTCTTCATCGGCTTCCTCGTCATGTACAACGGCGCGCCTTACGCCGAGGTGGTTGGCGCATTGTCGCACCCGCTCGTTGCCGTCGTCATGGCTCTGGTCGTGCTGTCGGCCCTGATCCATATGAAGCTCGGCATGCAGGTGGTCATCGAGGACTATGTCCACACGGAGATCGCCAAGCTTTTGCTTCTGATGCTGAACACGTTCTTTGCAATCCTGATCGGTGGCCTCTGTCTTTTCGCCATCTTGAAGATCGCATTCGTAGGGTAAATCAACATGGCAACCATTCATAACTTCGCCCAGACCGGCAAGGCCTACACCTATGTTGACCATTCCTACGACGTCGTGGTCGTCGGTGCCGGTGGCGCAGGTCTGCGCGCAACGCTCGGCATGGCCGAACAGGGCTTCAAGACGGCCTGCATCACCAAGGTTTTCCCGACCCGTTCGCACACGGTCGCAGCCCAGGGCGGTATCGCCGCCTCGCTGAACAACATGACGCCCGATTGCTGGCAGTGGCACCTCTATGACACCGTCAAGGGTTCCGACTGGCTCGGCGACGTCGACGCCATGCAGTATCTCGCCATGGAAGCTCCGAAGGCGGTCTATGAGCTCGAGCATTACGGCGTGCCGTTCTCGCGTAACGAGGAAGGCAAGATCTATCAGCGCCCGTTCGGCGGTCACATGCAGAACTATGGCGAAGGCCCGCCGGTACAGCGCACCTGCGCTGCCGCCGACCGTACCGGTCACGCCATTCTGCACACACTTTATGGCCAGTCGCTGCGCAACAATGCAGAGTTCTTCATCGAGTATTTCGCGCTCGACCTGATCATGTCTGATGACGGCAGCCGCTGCACCGGCGTCGTTGCTTGGAACCTCGACGATGGCACGATTCATCGCTTCTCGGCCAAGATGGTCGTGCTGGCGACGGGCGGTTATGGCCGCGCCTACTTCTCGGCGACATCGGCTCACACCTGCACCGGCGACGGCGGCGGCATGGTCGCCCGCGCGGGTCTTCCGCTGCAGGACATGGAATTCGTCCAGTTCCACCCGACCGGCATTTACGGTGCTGGCTGTCTGATCACCGAAGGCGCACGCGGCGAAGGCGGCTATCTCGTCAACTCCGAAGGTGAGCGCTTCATGGAGCGTTACGCTCCGTCGGCCAAGGACCTTGCCTCGCGTGACGTCGTGTCGCGCTGCATGACGATGGAAATCCGTGAGGGCCGCGGCGTCGGCAAGAACAAGGATCACATCTTCCTGCATCTCGACCACCTCGACCCGGCTGTTCTTCACGAGCGCCTGCCGGGCATTTCGGAATCGGCGAAGATCTTCGCCGGCGTCGATGTGACCCGCGAGCCGATCCCGGTCCTGCCGACCGTTCACTACAACATGGGCGGCATTCCCACGAACTATTGGGGTGAAGTGCTGAACGCCGATTCCAGCAATCCGGAGCGGATCATCCCCGGTCTGATGGCCGTCGGTGAAGCCGGTTGCGCCTCGGTTCACGGTGCGAACCGCCTCGGCTCCAACTCGCTGATCGACCTCGTGGTCTTCGGCCGTGCGGCTGCGATCCGGGCTGCGGAAGTCATCGACCGTACGTCGCCGATCCCGGCGCTCAACATCGCCGCCTGCGATAAGATCATGGATCGCTTCGACGGTACCCGTCACGCTTCCGGCCAGACGCCCACCGCCGTGCTGCGCGACAAGATGCAGCGCGCCATGCAGGACGATGCGGCCGTGTTCCGCACGCAGGAATCGCTGGAAAGCGGTTGCAAGCGGCTGTCGGCGATCTGGAAGGAACTGCCGGACATCAAGGTCACCGACCGCTCGATGATCTGGAATTCGGATCTGGTCGAGACGCTCGAACTGCACAACCTGATGGCCAACGCCATCACCACGGTCTATGGCGCGGAAGCGCGCAAGGAAAGCCGCGGCAGTCACGCGCGCGAGGACTACGTTGACGGTCCCTTCGGCGGCCGTGACGACGTCAACTGGCGCAAGCACACCCTTGCCTGGGTCAACGAGGCTGGCGATGTGAAGCTCGACTACCGTCCCGTCCACACCGAACTCATCGCCGAAGGCATCGATCCCTACAAGATCGCGCCGAAGGCACGTGTTTATTGATTTGAGAGGAACTGGACATGGTTGAACTTGCTCTTCCCAAAAACTCTCAGGTCACCGAAGGCAAAGTCTGGCCGAAGCCGGCCGGTGCCAAGAACATTCGGGAATACCGGGTCTATCGCTGGAGCCCTGATGATGGCGCCAACCCGCGCATCGATACCTATTACATCGATGTCGACGATTGCGGTCCGATGGTTCTCGATGGTCTCTTGTACATCAAGAACAATATCGACCCGACGCTGACGCTGCGCCGTTCCTGCCGCGAAGGCATCTGCGGTTCTTGCGCGATGAACATCGACGGCACCAATACGCTGGCCTGCACCAAGGGCATGGATGAGGTGAACGGGACGGTGAAGGTCTATCCGCTGCCGCATCTGCCAGTCGTCAAGGATCTAGTGCCGGATCTGACGAATTTCTACGCCCAGCACCGCTCCATCGAGCCCTGGCTGAAGACAGTGTCTCCGGCGCCGGCCAAGGAATGGAAGCAGAGCCACGAGGATCGCCAGAAGCTCGACGGTCTCTACGAGTGCATTCTCTGCGCCTGCTGCTCGACGTCCTGTCCGAGCTACTGGTGGAACGGCGACCGTTATCTCGGTCCGGCCGTGCTGCTGCAGGCCTATCGCTGGCTGATCGACAGCCGCGACGAAGCGACCGGCGAGCGCCTCGACAACCTCGAGGACCCCTTCCGCCTTTATCGTTGCCACACGATCATGAACTGCGCACAGGCATGCCCGAAGGGTCTGAACCCGGCCAAGGCGATTGCCGAGATCAAGAAGATGATGGTCGAGCGTCGCGCTTAAGCCACATCGTCAAAACATTGAGAGGCCGTCCGGGAACTGTTTCGGGCGGCCTTAATTTATCCGTATAGTGCCGGCTATCGATCGGACGCGAGATGGAACTTGATTAACCATATTCGCGTAACATATTTCTAACCCAGTTGTACGGCAGGTTGCGGCGCAGGTCGCGAGAGCGGGAGTATAATGATGAAATTCAGCCATGCAGTCACCGGAGCAGCCATCCTTCTGGCGCTCGCAGGTTGCCAGCGCACATCCTATAGCAGCATGAATGCCGCCAACAGTGCGCTTCCGCCGCTGCAGGCGCAGCCCGTGCCTTCGGTGCAGTCGGGCCAGCTGCCGCCTCCTGGTGCTGCAGGTTCCGCCCAGTTCCCGGCAGCGCCCACCACGACGACTGCAGCACTCGACCCGGCCGCTGGTGCGCCTGCGACCGCGCTCGATGTCACCAAGGAATCGATGGTCGGCAACTGGCGCGTCCAGAGTGCGGGATCGAGCTGTGACATGTTCCTGACGCTGACCAATCTCGGCAGTGGTTCGCGTGGCGGCACCCGCGGTTGCGCCGGCGAACTCACGGCAATGGGATCCTGGGAAGTCTCGGGCAAGTCGGTTGTCCTCAAGGACCGCAACGGCAATACCATCGGCAGCCTCTACAAGACGGCCGATGCCCGTTTCGACGGCAGCACCGCTTCCGGTCAGCCGGTCAGCCTGAGCCGCTGATTCATCTCTCATCCCAGCGGTGGCCCTTGACGGGCCACCCACCCGGCGGGACATCATTCCATGCAGCCAGTTCCTGACTACGGCTTGAGCGTCGCCGAGCAGTTGCGCGCGATGACGGAGGCGGGGACCCTTCAGCCTGATCGTTACCAGTTCGGCGTGGCTGAAAAGCTCGACCGCATCCTGACGGAGTTCAAGGCGCGCAAGCCGGCAGCGAAAAAGAGTGCGCTCGGCTGGATGTTTGCCCAGAAGCGCAAGCCGCAAATCCCGATCCAGGGTTTGTACATTCATGGCAGCGTTGGTCGCGGTAAGACGATGCTGATGGATCTGTTCTTCAAGCTCGCGCCTGTCGAGAAGAAACGCCGCGCCCATTTCCATGAATTCATGGCCGATGTGCATTCGCGCATCCATGCCCATCGGCAGAAGTTGAAAGCCGGGGAAACGAAGGAGGCGGATCCTGTTCCTCCGGTGGCAGCGGCCCTGCGCGACGAAGCCCAGCTTTTGTGCTTCGACGAGTTCACGGTGACCGACATCGCCGATGCGATGCTCCTTGCGCGGCTGTTCACCGAGCTTTTCGCCCGCGGCTGCACGCTGGTGGCGACCTCGAATGTCGAGCCGGACAGTCTTTATCGGGACGGGCTCAATCGCGGGCTGTTTCTGCCTTTTGTCGACCTGCTCAAGAAGAATGTGCAAGTATCGACGCTGGACTCGCCGACGGATTACCGGCTCGAGAAGATGGAGAGCCTCCCCGTCTACGTCTCGCCGCTCGATGACGCGCCCAAGATGATGGATATCGCCTGGAAGCGTGTGACAGAGGGCTCTCCCGAGCAGCCGGTCTCGATCGCCATGAAGGGGCGGACCATCGAGATCCCCCGCGCCGCTGGCCGATGCGCCCGGTTCACTTTCAGCGATCTGTGCGAGAAGCCACTCGGGGCATCGGACTACCTGGCGATTGCCAAGCGCTTCGATGTTGTCTTCGTGGAGAACATTCCGCATCTCGGCCCCGAGAAACGCAACGAGACGAAGCGCTTCATCATCCTGATCGATGCCCTCTACGATGCCAGCGTGCGGCTTTTTGCGTCCGCAGTCGCACTGCCGGAGACTCTCCTCACCGAGAAGAAGGGTACCGAAGGCTTCGAATTCGATCGTACAGTTTCACGCCTTTTCGAGATGCGCAGCGCAGATTATCTCGAACTACACCAGTCGAAGCGTGACAAACATGACGAAGCTGTGACGTAGTATTTGACGTTTACGTAAGAATTTTATCTTCTAACCGATTGAAATTGATACACCGAAAATTATCGTTTGCGGTTTAGACCCTTTGGAGCTATGCGGTTTGTCCACAAGGGCAGGCTAACACTCGCCCTCGGCCTTGGTCGCGGATCCAAAAGGAAGTCTACAATGGCGCGCAAGAAGATCGCTCTTATCGGTTCTGGAATGATTGGTGGAACGCTGGCGCATCTCGCCAGTCTGAAGGAACTGGGCGACATCGTCCTGTTCGACATTGCCGACGGTATCCCGCAGGGCAAGGGTCTGGATATTGCGCAGTCGGGTCCGGTCGAGGGCTTCAATGCCAAGCTGTCCGGTGCCAGCGATTACGCCGCCATTGAAGGCGCTGATGTCTGCATCGTGACTGCCGGTGTTGCCCGTAAGCCTGGCATGAGCCGCGACGATCTGCTCGGTATCAACCTCAAGGTCATGGAACAGGTCGGCGCCGGCATCAAGAAGTATGCCCCGAACGCCTTCGTCATCTGCATCACCAACCCGCTCGACGCGATGGTCTGGGCCCTGCAGAAGTTCTCGGGCCTCCCGACCAACAAGGTCGTCGGCATGGCCGGCGTTCTCGACTCCGGTCGTTTCCGCCACTTCCTGTCTGAAGAATTCAACGTGTCCGTCCAGGACGTTACCGCTTTCGTTCTCGGCGGTCACGGCGACACTATGGTGCCGCTCGCTCGTTACTCGACCGTTGGCGGCATCCCGCTGACCGACCTCGTCAAGATGGGTTGGGTCACCAAGGAGCGTCTGGAAGAAATCATCCAGCGCACCCGTGATGGCGGCGCCGAAATCGTCGGCCTGCTGAAGACCGGCTCGGCCTACTATGCACCTGCTGCTTCCGCCATCGAAATGGCCGAGTCCTACCTCAAGGACAAGAAGCGCGTTCTGCCCTGCGCCGCTTACCTCACCGGCCAGTATGGCGTGAAGGACATGTATGTCGGCGTTCCTGTCATCATCGGCGAAGGTGGTGTCGAGCGCGTCATCGAGATCGACCTGAACAAGGCCGAGGAAGAGGCCTTCCAGAAGTCCGTCGGCGCCGTTGCCGGCCTCTGCGAAGCCTGCATCAACATCGCGCCGGCTCTCAAGTAATTGCCATTTCGCCCAAAACAGGGACACGACAATGAACATTCATGAATATCAGGCCAAGGCTCTTCTGAAGAGCTTCGGCGCACCGGTCGCCGAAGGTGTGGCGATCTTCTCCGCAGAAGAAGCCGAAGCTGCCGCAAAGCAGCTTCCCGGCCCGCTCTACGTGGTCAAGAGCCAGATCCATGCTGGCGGTCGCGGCAAGGGCAAGTTCAAGGAACTGTCGCCGGAAGCCAAGGGCGGTGTTCGCCTCGCTTTCTCGATCGACGAGGCCAAGGCACATGCCAAGGAAATGTTCGGCAACACGCTGGTGACGGCCCAGACCGGCGACGCCGGCAAGCAGGTCAACCGCCTCTACATCGAAGATGGCGCGGACATCGCTCGGGAACTCTATTGCTCGCTGCTCGTCGACCGCTCGGTCGGCCAGGTTGCCTTCGTCGTCTCGACCGAAGGCGGCATGGACATCGAAGCCGTCGCGCATGACACGCCGGAAAAGATCCACACGATCGCGATCGACCCGGAAGCTGGCGTAACCGCCGCTGACGTGGCCAAGATCTCTGCTGCTCTCGAGCTCTCGGGTGCTGCTGCAGAAGACGCCAAGGCGCTCTTCCCGATCCTCTACAAGGCCTTCGTCGAGAAGGACATGGCCCTGCTCGAAGTCAACCCGCTGATCGTCATGAAGAATGACCATCTGCGCGTGCTCGACGCCAAGATGTCCTTCGACGGCAACGCGCTGTTCCGCCATGACGACGTTCGTGCACTGCGCGACGAAACCGAAGAAGACGCCAAGGAAATCGAAGCCTCCAAGTGGGACCTCGCTTACGTGGCCCTCGACGGCAACATCGGCTGCATGGTCAATGGTGCCGGTCTCGCCATGGCGACGATGGACATCATCAAGCTGTACGGCAAGGAGCCGGCAAACTTCTGCGACGTCGGCGGTGGCGCTGGCAAGGAGAAGGTGGCTGCTGCCTTCAAGATCATCACGGCTGACCCGAAGGTCGAGGGCATCCTCGTCAACATCTTCGGCGGCATCATGAAGTGCGACGTCATCGCGGAAGGCGTGATCGCCGCCGTGAAGGAAGTCGGCCTAAAGGTTCCGCTCGTTGTTCGCCTCGAAGGCACCAATGTCGAACTTGGCAAGAAACTCCTGAACGAATCCGGCCTCGCGATCACCGCAGCCGACGATCTGGACGACGCAGCCAAGAAGATCGTTGCGGCGATCAACGGCTAATCTCAAGGGACCTAACTGATGTCTATTCTTGTAAACAAGAACACCAAGGTCCTCGTTCAGGGCCTGACCGGCAAGACCGGCACCTTCCACACCGAACAGGCGCTAGCCTACTACGGCACGCAGATGGTCGGCGGTATCCATCCGAAGAAGGGTGGCGAAAACTGGACCGGCTCCAAGGGTGAAACCCTGCCGATCTTCGCGACCGTCGCCGAAGCCAAGGAAAAGACCGGCGCTGACGCGTCCGTCATCTACGTTCCGCCGGCTGGTGCAGCCGACGCCATCATCGAGGCGATCGACGCCGAGATCCCGTTCATCACCTGCATCACCGAGGGCATCCCGGTCATGGACATGGTTCGGGTCAAGGCGAAGCTCGACAAGTCGAAGTCGCGCCTGCTCGGCCCGAACTGCCCGGGCATCCTGACGCCGGAAGAATGCAAGATCGGCATCATGCCGGGCTCGATCTTCCGCAAGGGTTCGGTCGGCATTGTGTCGCGCTCGGGAACACTTACATACGAAGCTGTGTTTCAGACCTCGAACGAAGGCCTCGGCCAGACGACGGCTGTCGGTATTGGTGGCGACCCGGTCAAGGGTACCGAATTCATCGACGTGCTCGAGATGTTCCTGGCCGATCCTGCCACGACCTCGATCATCATGATCGGCGAAATCGGCGGTTCGGCTGAAGAAGATGCAGCCCAGTTCCTGATCGACGAAGCCAAGAAGGGCCGCAAGAAGCCGATGGCCGGCTTCATTGCAGGCCGTACGGCTCCGAAGGGCCGCACCATGGGCCACGCCGGCGCTGTCGTTTCCGGCGGCAAGGGCGACGCAGAATCGAAGATCGAAGCCATGGAAGCTGCAGGCATCAAGGTTTCGCCTTCGCCAGCACGCCTCGGCAAGACCCTGGTCGAAGTCCTCAAGGGCTGAGACCTGACGAAAATCAAGCCAGGCGAAGGGTTGGTCCCCCAATCCTTCGCCTGGACTTCGCATATTTGAGACGATTCGCTTTTGCGATCGTGAGCGGCAGGCCGGGCATCCGGCCATCAATTCAAGTCGGGAGGCGAGCCGAGACGCTCGCGAAGCACCATGGGTAGGCAAGAAGCCAACGAGCAGTTTCTGATCACGTCCTTCCTCGACGGATCGAATGCGGCCTATATCGAACAGCTTTACGCGCGCTATCAGGAAGACCCCTCTTCGGTCTCCGATGAGTGGCAGGCCTTTTTCAAGGCGCTGGCCGACAATCCGACCGATGTGACGAAGGCCGCGAAGGGCGCTTCCTGGCAGCGCAAGAACTGGCCGATCGCCGAGGGCGGCGATCTCGTCAACGCGCTCGACGGCAACTGGGGCGTGGTCGAGAAGGCCATCGAAAAGAAGGTCCAGGCCAAGGTTGAAGCGACCGCCGCTTCGACGGGCAAGGCCCCTTCCGAAGCTGAAGTCCTGCAGGCAACGCGCGATTCGGTTCGCGCCATCATGATGATCCGTGCCTACCGCATGCGTGGTCACCTGCATGCCAAGCTGGACCCGCTCGGCCTCGCAGCGCCTGTCGACGATTACAACGAACTTTCTCCGACGGCCTACGGCTTCACCGAGGCCGATTACAGCCGCAAGATTTTCATCGACAACGTGTTGGGTCTGGAATACGCCACGATCCCGCAGATGCTCGACATCCTGCAGCGCACCTATTGCTCGACGCTCGGCGTCGAATTCATGCACATCTCCAATCCGGAAGAAAAAGCCTGGATCCAGGAGCGCATCGAAGGCCCCGGCAAGGGCGTCGAATTCACGCCAAACGGCAAGAAGGCCATCCTTCAGAAGCTGATCGAGGCCGAGGGCTTCGAGCAGTTCATCGACGTCAAGTACAAGGGCACCAAGCGCTTCGGCCTTGATGGCGGTGAATCGCTGATCCCGGCGCTTGAGCAGATCATCAAGCGTGGCGGCCAGGAAGGTCTCGAGCAGGTTGTTCTCGGCATGGCCCATCGTGGCCGTCTTAACGTCCTGACCAACGTCATGCACAAGCCGCATCGCGCGGTCTTCCACGAATTCAAGGGCGGTTCCTTCAAGCCCGATGAAGTCGAAGGTTCCGGTGACGTGAAGTACCACCTCGGCGCTTCCTCCGACCGCGAGTTCGACGGCAACAAGGTTCACCTGTCGCTGACGGCCAACCCGTCGCATCTGGAAATCGTCAACCCTGTCGTCATGGGCAAGGCCCGCGCCAAGCAGGACCAGCTCGCCAAGGTCTGGGAAGGCGACGTCATCCCGCTCAAGGAGCGCGCCAAGGTTCTGCCGCTTCTCCTGCATGGTGATGCAGCCTTTGCCGGCCAGGGTGTGACTGCCGAAATTCTCGGCCTGTCGGGCCTGCGCGGCCACCGCGTGGCCGGCACGCTGCACGTGATCATCAACAACCAGATCGGTTTCACTACCAATCCGGCCTTCTCGCGTTCGTCGCCTTATCCGTCCGACGTCGCGAAGATGATCGAAGCGCCGATCTTCCACGTCAACGGTGACGATCCGGAAGCCGTCGTCTATGCGGCCAAGGTCGCGACCGAATACCGGATGAAGTTCCACAAGCCTGTCGTCGTCGACATGTTCTGCTACCGCCGCTTCGGTCACAACGAAGGCGACGAGCCGAGCTTCACCCAGCCGAAGATGTACAAGGAAATCCGCGCCCACAAGACCGTGGTGAACATCTATGGCGAGCGTCTGATCGCCGAAGGCCTGATCACCGAGGGCGAACTCGAGAAGATGAAGGCCGACTGGCGCGCCCATCTCGAGCAGGAGTTCGAGGCCGGCCAGAGCTACAAGCCGAACAAGGCCGACTGGCTGGATGGTGCCTGGTCGGGTCTGCGGACCGCTGACAATGCCGACGAACAGCGTCGCGGCAAGACCGCGGTGCCGATGAAGCAGCTTAAGGAGATCGGCCGCAAGCTGTCGACCATTCCGGAAGGCTTCAAGGCACACCGCACGATCCAGCGCTTCATGGAAAACCGCGCGCAGATGATCGAGACCGGCGAAGGCATCGACTGGGCCATGGGCGAAGCACTCGCCTTCGGTTCGCTGTGCCTCGACGGCCACAAGATTCGTCTGTCGGGTCAGGATTGCGAACGCGGCACCTTCTCGCAGCGTCATTCGGTTCTCTACGATCAGGAGACCGAAGACCGCTACATCCCGCTCGCCAACCTGGCGCCGAACCAGGCTCGCTACGAAGTCATCAACTCAATGCTTTCGGAAGAAGCCGTGCTCGGCTTCGAATACGGCTATTCGCTGGCCCGTCCGAATGCGCTGACGCTCTGGGAAGCGCAGTTCGGTGACTTCGCCAACGGTGCACAGGTCGTCTTCGACCAGTTCATCTCGTCGGGCGAACGCAAGTGGCTGCGCATGTCGGGCCTCGTCTGCCTTCTGCCGCATGGCTATGAAGGTCAGGGTCCGGAACACTCTTCTGCCCGCCTCGAGCGCTGGCTGCAGATGTGCGCCGAAGACAACATGCAGGTCGCGAACGTCACGACGCCGTCGAACTACTTCCACATCCTGCGCCGTCAGATGAAGCGTGACTTCCGCAAGCCGCTGATCATGATGACGCCGAAGTCGCTGCTGCGCCACAAGCGCGCAACGTCCAGCCTTGCCGAACTGGCTGGCGAAAGCTCGTTCCACCGCCTGCTGTGGGACGATGCCGAAGTCATCAAGGACGGCCCGATCAAGCTGCAGAAGGATGCCAAGATCCGTCGCGTCGTCATGTGCTCGGGCAAGGTCTATTACGACCTTCTGGAAGAGCGCGAGAAGCGTGGCATCGACGATGTCTACCTGCTGCGCATCGAACAGCTCTACCCGTTCCCGGCCAAGGCGCTCATCAACGAGCTCAGCCGCTTCCGCAATGCGGAGATGGTCTGGTGCCAGGAAGAGCCGAAGAACATGGGCGCCTGGTCGTTCATCGATCCGTATCTGGAATGGGTGCTTGCCCATATCGACGCCAAGTACCAGCGGGTGCGCTACACCGGTCGTCCGGCTGCCGCCTCGCCGGCAACCGGCCTGATGTCCAAGCATCTTGCCCAGCTCGAAGCCTTCCTCGAGGACGCACTGGGCGGTTGATCCGCCCCGTCACTCCCTCGCAGACCGAAACGTTCTCTGACCAACGGAATTGAGATCATGGCCACTGAAATCCGCGTACCCACCCTCGGCGAATCCGTCAGCGAAGCCACTATTGGCACCTGGTTCAAGAAGGTCGGTGACACCGTCAAGGCCGACGAGCCCCTCGTCGAGCTGGAAACCGACAAGGTGACCGTCGAAGTCCCGTCGCCGGTCTCGGGCG
Organism: Allorhizobium sp. nf9_anc; assembly: GCF_056323085.1. Taxonomy (NCBI): domain Bacteria; kingdom Pseudomonadati; phylum Pseudomonadota; class Alphaproteobacteria; order Hyphomicrobiales; family Rhizobiaceae; genus Allorhizobium; species Allorhizobium sp. nf9_anc. Next base: position 4,192,677 of record NZ_CM150481.1, read on the forward strand.
TTCTGACCGAAATCGTCGCCCAGAACGGCGAGACTGTCGGTCTCGGCGCGCTTCTCGGCCAGATCGCTGAAGGTGCTGCAGGCTCCGCCGGTGCAGCCGCTCCGGCCCCTGCCGCAGCACCGGCTCCTGCTGCTGCGCCTGCTCCGGCCGCCGCTGCTCCGGCTGCTCCCTCGGCCATGCCGGCCGCTCCGGCTGCCGCGAAGCTCGCTGCCGACAACAACATCGCGACCTCCGACGTCGACGGCTCCGGCAAGCGTGGCCAGGTCCTCAAGGGTGACGTGCTCGCTGCGATCGCCAAGGGTACGGCTGCTCCGGCTGTTGCCGCAGCCCCCGCTGCTCCGCGTCCGGCCTCTTCCGGCGACGACGCATCGCGCGAAGAGCGCGTGAAGATGACCCGTCTGCGCCAGACGATCGCCAAGCGCCTCAAGGACGCCCAGAATACGGCTGCCATGCTCACCACCTACAACGAGGTGGACATGAAGGCGGTCATGGATCTGCGCAACCGCTACAAGGACATCTTCGAGAAGAAGCATGGCGTGAAGCTCGGCTTCATGGGCTTCTTCACCAAGGCCGTGACGCACGCCCTGAAGGAACTGCCGGCCGTCAACGCCGAAATCGACGGTACCGACATCATCTACAAGAACTACTGCCACATCGGCGTTGCCGTTGGCACGGACAAGGGCCTGGTCGTTCCGATCGTGCGCGATGCCGATCAGATGTCGATCGCCGAAATCGAGAAGGACATCGGTCGTCTCGGCAAGGCTGCACGTGACGGTCAGCTCTCGATGGCCGACATGCAGGGCGGTACCTTCACCATCTCCAACGGTGGCGTCTACGGCTCGCTGATGTCCTCGCCGATCCTGAATGCACCGCAGTCGGGTATCCTCGGCATGCACAAGATCCAGGAGCGTCCGGTTGTTGTCGGCGGCCAGATCGTCATCCGCCCGATGATGTATCTCGCGCTCTCCTACGATCACCGTATCGTCGACGGCAAGGAAGCAGTCACCTTCCTCGTCCGCGTCAAGGAAAGCCTTGAGGATCCGGAACGTCTGGTTCTCGATCTCTAAGGAAATTTCACGATGGAGCCGGTATCCGCTTCCGCCTCTCCGCTTGTCCTGCTCCTTGCCTGGAGCGTGGTCCTGCTGGTCGCGCATGTCCTCTTGCAGGGCATGCTCGCCACCAAGGAGCTGGGCACGGAGTGGAATGCCGGCCCGCGTGACGACGACAAGCAGCCGGCGAGCAAACTCGCCGGCCGTGCTGCCCGGGCGTCCTCGAACTTCCGCGAGACCTATCCGGCCTTCGTCGCACTTGCGGCAGGCCTTCTGTTTACAGGCGAGACGTCGGGCCTCGCTCTGATCGGCGCCATCATCTGGTTTGTCGGCCGCATCGTCTATTACCCGCTCTATCTGGCTGGCATCCCCTATATCCGCTCGCTCGTCTGGACTGGCGCTATGGCCGGCCTCGGCCTGATGTTCCTCGCACTGGCGTTTTGAGGTGAGGCATGGGCGCGTCGTCAGGAGCAGCCGTTCTTCTTGCCGCGCTTGCGTTCTCTCACGCGGCCTCGGCCGCCGATTGCCGGATTGAGAAAGCCACCTATCGCGAAGCCGAAACCGGGGTCGAGCTCGTCTTTGCTGCGGCCAGCGGCGAGAACACGCCGGTCAGCCATGGTTTCAAGACTGAAATCGGCAAGTTCAAGCTTGATGGTCATGTGATGTTCGATCCCGAGATCGAACGGCCCGTCGGCATGCTGATGAACAATTGCCCGGACGGCGACGTCACTGGCGCAACCATTGCCGCCTGCACCGTCTGGAAGGGTATCGTCTACGGCATCGACGAGGCGACAGGCCATGTCGACCTTCTACCGCCGGAAGGGGCCGACGCGCCCGATGTGCTTGTCCTGCCTGGCTTTGGCCCGGCCATCCTGTCGTCTGCTGTCGGCAAGGGCATGGAAAGCGCCCCATGGGATGTCTTCGAGTTCAAGGGATGCGCCTCATGACCAGCCGTCCTCTCCTTCTCGTCACCGGCGGCAGCCGCGGCATCGGCGCTGCCGTCTGCCGCAAGGCCGCAGCGCAGGGTTATGACCTGCTCGTCAATTATCGCTCGGACAAGGCGGCCGCCGAGGCCGTCGCCGCGGATTGCCGAACGCTCGGCGCCAAGGCCGAGATTGTGCAGGGCGACACCGCCACCGAAGAGGGCATTGCCGCGATCTTCGCCGCCGCCGATCTCCTCGGACCGCTCCATGGTCTGGTCAACAATGCCGGCGTGGTCGATGTCACGGCGCGGGTCGAGGAATTCGACCGGGCGCGGCTCGACCGCATGTTCGCCGTCAATGTGATCGGCAAAATCCGCTGCGCCACGGAAGCGGTGAAGCGCATGTCGACGAAGCATGGCGGGCAGGGTGGCGTGATCGTCAACATCTCGTCCATGGCCGCCGTGATCGGAAGTTCGGGCCAGTATGTTGACTATGCCGCCGCCAAGGCCGCGGTTGACACCTTTACTGTGGGCTTGTCCCGCGAAGTCGCGACCGAAGGCATCCGGGTCAATGCCATCAGGCCCGGGATCATCGACACCGAAATTCATGCATCCGGCGGATTGCCGGACAGGGCGCGCGATCTGGCTCCCATCGTGCCGATGCAAAGGCCCGGAACGGCGGACGAAGTGGCCGACAGCGTTCTTTATCTCCTCTCGCCTCAGGCATCCTATGTGACGGGTGCCCTCTTGAATGTCAGCGGCGGTCGGTAACCGTCGAAAACGAAGGAAGCTTCCCATGTCTTATGATGTCATCGTTATCGGCTCCGGCCCCGGCGGCTATGTCTGCGCCATCAAGGCGGCCCAGCTCGGCATGAAGGTTGCCGTCGTCGAGAAGCGCGCCACCTATGGCGGCACCTGCCTCAACATCGGCTGCATTCCGTCCAAGGCCCTGCTGCACGCGTCGGAAGTCTTCCACCAGGCCGCTCATGGCATGGCGGACCTCGGTGTCGAAGTCGGCGCACCAACGCTGAACCTTTCGAAGATGATGGCCCACAAGGACGCGACCGTGAAGTCGAACGTCGAGGGCGTCGCCTTCCTCTTCAAGAAGAACAAGATTGAGGGCATTCAGGGCACGGGCAAGATCCTCGGGGCCGGCAAGGTTGAGGTCACCAACGACGCCGGTGAAGTCAAGGTTCTCGAAACCAAGAACATCGTTATCGCTACTGGTTCCGATGTCGCCGGCATCCCGGGCGTTGCCGTCGAGATCGACGAGAAGATCATCGTGTCCTCGACCGGCGGCATCGCGCTTGAAAAGGTCCCGGCCAAGATGATCGTCGTCGGCGGCGGTGTTATCGGCCTCGAGCTCGGCTCGGTCTGGTCGCGCCTTGGCGCCAAGGTCACCGTCATCGAATATCTCGACACGATCCTCGGCGGCATGGATGGTGAAGTCTCCAAGCAGTTCCAGCGCATCCTTGCCAAGCAGGGCATGGAATTCAATCTCGGCGCCAAGGTCACCGGCGTGGTCAAGTCGGGTGATGGCGCCAAGGTCACGTTCGAGCCGGTCAAGGGCGGCGAAGCCCAGACGCTCGACGCCGACGTGGTGCTCGTCGCCACTGGCCGCAAGCCCTACACGGCTGGTCTCGGCCTTGAAGAATCCGGCGTTGCGCTGGACAATCGTGGTCGCGTCGAGATCGACGGCCACTACCGCACCAATGTCGCCGGCATCTATGCCATCGGCGACGTGGTCAAGGGTCCGATGCTCGCCCACAAGGCGGAAGACGAAGGCGTGGCGCTTGCCGAAATCCTCGCTGGACAGCATGGCCATGTGAACTACGAGGTCATCCCCGGCGTCGTCTACACCCAGCCGGAAGTTGCTTCCGTAGGCAAGACCGAGGAAGAGCTCAAGGCTGCAGGCGTCGCTTACAAGGTCGGCAAGTTCCCGTTCACGGCGAACGGCCGTGCGCGCGCGATGCAGGCGATGGACGGTTTCGTCAAGGTTCTCGCCGACAAGGACACCGACCGCGTGCTCGGCGTTCACATCATCGGCCTCGGCGCCGGCGAGATGATCCACGAGGCTGCCGTGCTGATGGAGTTCGGCGGTTCGTCGGAAGATCTCGGCCGCACCTGCCACGCCCACCCGACCATGTCGGAAGCCGTGAAGGAAGCCGCTCTCGCGACCTTCTTCAAGCCGCTGCATATGTGAGCCAGCTGACCTGACATAGGTCAATGATTATATTTCGGTAAGGTTGAAGGCCGTCGCTTGTGCCTCAAGCGGCGGCCTTTATCATGCGTGGTCAGTGCCTCCCTTTGCTCCTCCCGAAAGGCAAGACCATGGCCCATGTCGCGCCCGCTTCCTATTCCATCCCGCAGAAGGCCCTTCACTGGTTGATGGCCTTGCTCATCCTGTTCAATCTCATCTTCTCCGATGCGATGGAGGAGGTTGCCGAAGCCTATGAACGCGGGGAGGTCCCTTCGCCTGAGGACCTGACCTTCGCTAATATCCATGCCTATGTCGGGATCGCCGTGATCTGTCTCGGGCTTGTCCGGCTCGCGGTCCGGCTGACACGCGGTGCGCCACCCGCGCCGGCCGAGGAGCCGCCGCTGTTGGCACTCGCTGCCAAGCTGGCGCATGGCACCTTCTACGCGCTCTTTTTCCTCATTCCGCTGAGCGGCATCGGCGCCTACTACTTCGGCAATGAGACGGCGGGCTTCGTGCATGGTGGCCCGCTGAAAAGCCTCATGTGGCTTTTGATCGCAGTGCACATCCTGGCGCTTCTGATACATCAGTTCTACTGGAAGACGCCGGTCGCCAAGCGCATGACGCGGGGGTGATCGCTAAGGGGGACAGGATGGGTGTTGTCGTCGAACAGCGCGTGACGCTTCCGCATCACGACCTTCCCGAGGCCGACTGGGCTGATAGCTACGCAGTGCGGCTAGATCGGTCCGACCTCGATCCTATGGAGGTCGCGAGGGATCTCATGGGTCGAGCGCCGCGCTGGGTCGGGGTTCTGCTCAAGATCCGCAATCGGATTGTCGGTCTCTTCGGATTAAAATCGGCTGAGCTTGAACTGACCGGCCAGGATAAGATCGGCGGCTTTCCGGTGATTGATCATGATGGCGAGCGCGTCCTGCTCGGCTTTAACGACAAGCATCTGGATTTCCGGATCATCGTGACGGTCGAGCCAGAGGGTGCCGGCCATCAACACGTGTCGCTGACGACGCTCGTCAATCGACACAATCTGTTTGGCCGGATCTACATCCTTGTCGTCACGCCGTTCCACAAGCTGATCGTGAAGACCTTCCTGAAGCGCTTTGCCGCTTCGAAAGGCCTCAGCCGTCGATCCGCGTAACGGTGTAGCCCTGGCCGCGCAGAAGTTCGACCAAGCCTTCTTCGCCCGGCAGATGCAGTGCACCGACGGCGATGAAGGCATTGCCCTTTTCGAGATGCTGCTTGCTGCCTTCGGCCATGACCAGATTGCGGTCGCGGACGATCCGCGTCTCGAAGGCGGCATAGGCGCTTTCGTCTTCACCTGACTCGGTCGGGGCCACGGCCTTCAGCATGGGCATGGTCATGCCGATGTCACCGGCGAGATAAAGCTCGGTCATCGTCTCGATGACGTCTTCCATCTTCTCGCCGAGCGCGATTGTCTCGATCAGAGCCTTGAAATGAAAGTCGACCGGCAGGTCGGCCATGGCTTCGAGCTGCTCAACAAGGGTTTCCAGCCCGGCGATCGGCTTGCCGGCTTTGACCGCATCTTCCGCGATCTGCTTGTCGAGGAAGGAGGCGCCGGCTGCCTTGCGCGACATCTCGCAGGCGGGGAGCGCAACGAAGCTCGCGAGGATCCAAGGCTTCATCCGGGCAACGGCGCCGAGCGCCAAGCCGCGCTCCTTCAGGCCGGATTCCAGTTTGGCCAGTTCTTCGGCGTCGAGGTGGTCCTTCACGGACTTGCCGTCCGTGAACATGGTGAGTTCGGGATGCATGAGCAGGGAAGCGGCGGCCTTCTGCTCGTCGAGGATCTCGTCTGATTCGATGACAACAACATCTGCCGCTGCAGCCGCTTCGCGGGCGCCGTTGGGCATGGTGAGAACGCGCGGATCAGTGACATGCATGGTGCCGAGCAGGTAGGAGGGCTTCAGGCCCTCCCTCTCGACCTTCCAGAAGATACCCTGGCCATTTGGCACCTTGGCGGCTTCCGCGCGGATCTTCGCAAGCTCTTCCGGCTTTTCCTTTTCCATGGCCACAAGCAGGTTCTCGCCATGGCAGGCAGTGTCGGAGGCTCGGGCAGGGCTGACTGCAAGCAGGGTAGCCAGCAGCAGGGCGACAAGCACAAGCGGCAGCGCGCCAGCGATCCAGAGGCCGATCTCGGACGGCGAAAGGCGCGGCAAGGTCGGCCGCAGCGTGAAAAGGCGATGCGCGTTCATGTCGTCTCCTGTCAGAAGTGGGGAGAATAGGAGCGATCGCCCTCACGTTCGATTAAGGATCTTGGTTAACGCAGGCGCGATCGGGACGCGTCAGGCGCGCGGATGGGCGCGGTCGTAGATGTCCAGAAGCCGTGCGCTGTCGACGCCGGTATAGATCTGCGTGGTCGAGAGGCTCGCATGGCCAAGCAGTTCCTGGATCGTCCTCAAGTCCCCGCCACTGCCCAGAAGATGTGTCGCGAAGGAATGGCGCAGAGCATGGGGCGTGGCCGAATCCGGCAGGCCAAGGGCCGAGCGCAGCTTCTGCATCTCGCGCTGGATGATCGCCGGCTGAAGCGGTCCACCACGGGCACCCCGAAAGAGGGGAGCATCGCCTTCGAGATAATAAGGGCAGAGGCCATAATAGGTTTCGACCGCCTCCATGACGACAGGTAGCAGCGGTACGAGCCGCATTTTGCCGCCCTTGCCGGTGATGCGCAGGCTGGTCGGCCTGCCCTGGAAAACGTCGGGTGTCAGTCCGAGAGCCTCAGAGATACGAAGGCCGCATCCATACAGGAGCGAGAGCACGGCTGCGTCACGGGCGGCGATCCAGGGCTCTTCGTGCATCTGCGTGTCGATCGCGACGACGGCCAGAGCCTGACGGCCGCTGAGTGGCTTGGGCAGGGACTTCGGCTGCTTCGGTGAGCGGATCGCACTCGCACCCGCCGCATTGACCAGGCCCTTGCGTTCCAGGTGGCGCAGGAAGGAGCGCAGGCCTGCCAGATGGCGACCGAGCGTTCGCGCACCGGCCCCGTCCTTGCGGCGATGGGCGAGGAAGCCGCGCAGATCCGCCGGGCGCAGCGCCTCGATATCGCGGATCTTCACCATGCCCCCGACATGCGTGGACAGGAACTGAAGGAATTGCCGCGTGTCGCGTTCATAGGCTTCCAGCGTATTGCCCGACAGCCGACGCTCGGCGCCCAGGCTTTCCAGCCAGGCGGCGCGTTCGCCTAGGAGTTTTTCGTCTGCCTGGATCAATTTCCCGCCTTCCGCGTTGTTGGGTGTCGGCCAGCCCTCGCACGATGGCGCGGGAGGGTTAACGAAGGACGAATATCGGGGCTGTCATGATCGGATCACAAATCGCTGCCAGAACCCCTCTGGAACTCTGGCGAGGTATTTGCTGATGCGCCGCTCTCCCGTCTCCACCTTCGCAAGCGTCACCGACACCCTGTCGCTTCTTTCCCACGGTCGCCCCGGGCATATCGTCGACACGCTGATTGCCGAGCGTGGGCAGAAGCTCGTCGAGCATCCGCTTTGGCCCGCGATGCGGCCCTTCCTTTATAGCGTTCTGCGCTACGACAAGGCGATCCAGTTCGCCAATGACGTTGCCAACCTGCCGGGTCCGCAGGTGTTCGACTATCTGAGCGCTGCTCTCGGCCTCGATATCCAGGTCCGACATGCCGATCGCATCCCGTCATCCGGCGGGTTCATCCTGGTCAGCAATCATCCGACCGGCATTGCCGACGGGGTTGCGATGTATGACCTGCTGAAGGATCCCCGTCCCGACATGACCTTCTTCGCCAACCGCGATGCCGTCAGGGTCAATCCGCGGCTTGCCGAAATCATCATCCCGGTCGAATGGCGCGAAGAGCACAAGTCGAAGCTCAAGGCACGCGAGACGCTGAAGCTCACCACGCGGGCCGTGGAAGAGGGCAGGGCTACCGTGCTCTTCCCGTCCGGCCGTATCGCCTATTGGGATGAGGGCAAGCTGAACGAGCGGCCCTGGAAGACGTCGGCCATCTCACTTGCGCGCAAATATAATCTGCCGATCCTGCCGGTGAACATGAAGGCCCGCAATTCTGGCCTGTTCTACTGGTTCGCCCGCTGGTCGACAGAGCTGCGCGACATGACCGTCTTTTACGAGCTTCTGAACAAGCGCGGCGGGCGTTTCGATTTCACCGTCGGTAATCTGATTCCGGTCGAGGCGCTCGACGGTGATCCCGCCGAGGTGACCAAGGCGCTGGAAGACTACACGGTCCACCAACTGCCTGCCGATCCCGACCGCAGCTTCCGCTGATCTCCTCCGTCACATAAAGCCTGTTTTCTTTCTGTTCTTCCGGGGGCAAGTTGCAGCCCGATGAAGGACGATTCGAAAAGCCTGTTTGGGGAACTGTTTGAGACACCGCGCCGCAAGGTGGTGCCGGTGCTCGTGCCTATGCCCGCGCCGACGGCCTACAGCTATGCCGTGCCTGAGAACCTGACGGTCGAGCCGGGTGCGATCGTACAGGTGCCGCTCGGGCCGCGTCAGGTGATCGGTGTGGTCTGGGATGGCGGCGAGGACACATCAGTCGATCCGAAGAAGCTCAGGGAAATCACCAAGGTCTTCGATTGCCCGCCGCTCGATCAGGACATGCGCACCTTCCTCGACTGGGTCGCTGCCTACACGCTCTCTCCGCCCGGCTATGTGGCCCGCATGGCGCTCCGGGCGCCTGCCGCATTTGATCCCGAACCTATGATCGAGGGACTGCGCTATGCCGGTTACGAGCCGGAGCGCCTGACCCCTGCACGACAGAAGGTGCTGGAGATGGCGGCGGACGGTCTCTCCTGGACGAAGAGCGGGCTTGCTCACGCGAGCGGCGTCTCGACGAGCGTCATCGATGGTCTGGTCAAGCAGGGCGTGTTCGAACAGGTCTTCCTGCCGCCGCCGCCGCTGGTTGCGGCTCCCGATCCGGACTATGCGGAGAACCGGCTCGCCGGTCCGCAGAAGGAGGCGGCCGAAGAGATCCTCGACAGCCTGCGCAAGGGCGGCTTTGCCGTTTCCCTGATCGATGGCGTGACGGGCTCCGGCAAGACGGAGGTCTACTTCGAGGCGATTGCCGAGACGCTGAAACAGGGCAAGCAGGTGCTGATCCTGCTGCCGGAAATTGCACTCACCGCCAACTTCCTCGAGCGCTTCCAGGATCGCTTCGGCTCCAAGCCCGGGGAATGGCATTCGGATCTCGCGACACGCACGCGTGAAAAGGTCTGGCGCCAGGTGGCGACCGGCGAGATCCGCGTCGTTGCCGGTGCGCGCTCGGCGCTCTTCCTGCCCTTCGAAAATCTGGGCTTGATCATCGTCGACGAAGAGCATGATCCGGCCTTCAAGCAGGAAGACCGTGTCTTTTATAATGCGCGGGACATGGCGGTCGTGCGGGCGCGGATCGCGAACTTCCCGGTCGTGCTTGTCTCGGCGACGCCATCTGTCGAGAGCCAGGTCAACTGCATCGCCGGTCGCTACACGCGCATCCATCTGCCGACGCGCTTTGCCGATGCCGCAATGCCGGATCTGCATCTCATCGACATGCGGCGTGCGCCGCCCGAGCGGGGCGGCTTTCTGTCGCCGATCCTGCTTCGCTCCGTCGGTAAGGCCGTGGAGCGCGGCGAACAGGCGCTCCTCTTCCTCAATCGACGGGGATATGCGCCGCTCACGCTCTGCCGGGTCTGCGGCCACCGATTCCAGTGCCCGCAATGTTCGAGCTGGCTGGTCGAGCATCGTTTTCGCGGTCAGATCCAGTGCCACCAATGCGGCTATCACGAGCCGACGCCGAATTCCTGCCCGGAATGCGGCACGCTCGATCATCTCGTCGCCTGCGGCCCCGGTGTCGAGCGCATCGCCGAGGAAGTGGAGAAGCACTTTCCCGATGCGCGCACACTGGTGCTCTCTTCGGATATCGGTGGAGTGAAGCGTCTGAGACTGGAGCTTGAGGCCATCGCCAATGGTGAGGCCGATATCGTCATCGGCACCCAGCTCGTCGCCAAGGGGCATAACTTCCCGCTGATGACGCTGGTCGGCATTATCGATGCGGATATCGGTTTGTCGAACGGCGATCCCAGAGCTGCCGAGCGGACCTTCCAGCTGCTTTCCCAGGTCACAGGCCGCGCGGGCCGAACCGGGCGCAAGAGCCTTGGTCTCCTGCAGACCTTCCAGCCACAGCATCCTGTCATGCAGGCGATCGTATCGGGGGATGCGGGCGCCTTCTATGAACGCGAGATCACCGAGCGCGAGCGAGCGCAGCTCCCGCCTTACGGGCGGCTGGTCTCGATCATCGTCTCCGCTGATACCCGCGCCGAAGCGGAAGGCCATGCCCGCGGCCTCCGACAGGCTGCGCCGCAGGAAAGCGGGATCATGATCCTCGGGCCTGCAGAGGCGCCGCTTGCCCTGATCCGGGGGCGGCATCGCTTCCGGCTGCTGGTGCACGGGCGCCGCAACAGCGACATGCAGGCTTTCGTGAAAAGCATGTTGGAGCGGGGGCCGAAAGAGCGGCGCTCGATCCAGGTGCAGGTCGATGTCGATCCGCAAAGCTTCCTGTGAGCGTTTTTCAGCCGATTGAGGTCGCATCGTCCTCAGAATGAGCCGCAAAGCCCATACCGCCACCGCGCGTTTCGTGCCATAAGCCCCGCGATTTCTTTCACGCGGGTCGATCCATGGAATTCTACTTCCCCACTGAACTTGGCGAGCAACTGGCCTTCCTCTCCGCTGCCGCTGCCGCGCTCATCGGCTGCTTCGTTCTCTTTGCTCCAGGCCTCACCCTGAAGGCGCTGGGTCTCACCGCCGGCGACGGGCGACCGGAAGGTCTGGGTGCTGCGCGGTCCATCGGCGGGCTCATTGTCGGTTTCGCCGGAACGGCACTCCTGCTCGCTCAGCCGACTGTCTATCTGGCCTTTGGCGCGGCTGTCGGGCTGTCTGCCTTTGCCCGTGTCCTGTCGATCATGTCGGACCATGGCGGCACCTGGCGCAATCTTCTCCTTCTGGTTGTGCAGGCGGTCATCGCTTCTCTCGCACTTGCCTATGTCTTTGGTCTGACATGAAGATCGGTCAGGAATTGGATCTCCGAACAATCCCGCCAATTTGACGCAGATTTGGACAAAAAACGCCGCAAGGCCTTGCTCTGAAGTAGCAAACCTTTAATACGCGTGTTGCGAGTCTAGACCTGCTATGCTAGACGGACCGCGAAATTCGGAAAACGCAAGTGCAACATGCTTGTGTTTCTGGGGAAAAACAAAACGATATCAGGAGTTTGAGAGGCCTCAATCGAGGTGTCCGGCATCCTGGATCAAGATCAGGGAATTTTTTGCCCGTGGCAGACGCATCCCAAGTGATTTCAGGCGTGGCGGAGCGTTACGCTTCGTCGCTTTTCGAGCTCGCGCTCGAAGGCGGCGCAATTGACGCCGTTGCTGCCGATCTCAACCGTTTCCAGGCGATGATCGACGAAAGCGGCGATCTGAAGCGTCTGGTCCTGTCGCCCGTCTTCACGGCTGAAGATCAGGTCAAGGCCATCAACGTTATCGGCGAAAAGGCCGGTTTCAACGCGCTGGTGTTGAACTTCCTGAAGGTCGTTGCAAGCAATCGCCGCCTGTTTGCCGTTCCTGGCATGGTGGCTGCCTATCGCCAGATCGCTGCCCGTCACAAGGGTGAGATCACGGCTGACGTCACCTCTGCTCATGCCCTTACGGCTGAGCAGGAAACCGAACTGAAAGCGGCGCTGAAGGGCGTTACCGGCAAGGAAGTCTCGATCTCCGTCACGGTCGATCCCTCCCTGCTCGGCGGCCTGATCGTGAAGGTCGGCTCCCGCCAGATCGACACGTCCCTTCGCACCAAACTTTCCACCCTTAAGCTTGCACTGAAAGAGGTTGGCTGATGGATATCCGCGCCGCGGAAATTTCCGCAATTCTGAAAGATCAAATCAAGAACTTCGGCAAAGAGGCGGAAGTCTCTGAAGTTGGCCAGGTTCTGTCCGTCGGTGACGGTATCGCCCGCGTCTACGGCCTCGACAATGTTCAGGCCGGCGAAATGGTCGAGTTCCCGGGCGGCATCCGCGGTATGGCGCTCAACCTCGAAGCCGACAACGTCGGTGTGGTTATCTTCGGTGCCGACCGTGGCATCAAGGAAGGCGACATTGTCAAGCGGACCGGCGCCATCGTTGACGTTCCGGTTGGTCCGGAACTGCTCGGCCGCGTCGTTGACGCGCTTGGCAACCCGATCGACGGCAAGGGCCCGATCAACGCGACCCGCCGTTCGCGCGTCGACGTAAAGGCTCCAGGCATCATCCCGCGCAAGTCGGTTCACGAGCCGATGTCGACCGGCCTCAAGGCCATCGACGCCCTCATCCCGGTTGGTCGTGGCCAGCGCGAGCTCGTCATCGGCGACCGTCAGACCGGCAAGACCGCGATCATCCTGGACGCCTTCCTCAACCAGAAGGCCATCCACGACAACGGTCCGGACGCTGAAAAGCTGTACTGCGTCTACGTGGCCATCGGCCAGAAGCGTTCGACGGTTGCGCAGTTCGTGAAGGTTCTCGAAGAGCGTGGCGCTCTCCAGTACTCGATCATCATCGCTGCTACCGCATCCGACCCGGCTCCGATGCAGTATCTCGCACCGTTCGCCGGTTGCGCGATGGGCGAATACTTCCGCGACAACGGCATGCATGCCCTGATCGCCTATGACGACCTGTCCAAGCAGGCTGTCGCTTACCGCCAGATGTCGCTTCTTCTGCGCCGTCCGCCGGGCCGCGAAGCTTACCCGGGCGACGTCTTCTATCTGCATTCGCGTCTTCTCGAGCGCGCCGCCAAGATGGGCGACGCTGCCGGTGCTGGCTCGCTGACCGCTCTGCCGGTTATCGAAACCCAGGGCAACGACGTTTCGGCCTTCATTCCGACCAACGTAATCTCGATCACCGACGGTCAGATCTTCCTTGAAACCGACCTGTTCTACCAGGGTATCCGTCCGGCCGTTAACGTCGGTCTCTCGGTTTCGCGCGTTGGTTCTGCCGCTCAGATCAAGGCGATGAAGCAGGTTGCCGGCTCGATCAAGGGCGAACTCGCCCAGTATCGCGAAATGGCCGCCTTCGCCCAGTTCGGTTCCGACCTCGACGCCGCCACCCAGCGCCTGCTGAACCGCGGTGCCCGTCTGACGGAGCTCCTGAAGCAGCCGCAGTTCTCGCCGCTGAAGACGGAAGAGCAGGTTGCGGTGATCTTTGCTGGCGTCAATGGTTACCTGGACAAGGTCCAGGTCAACCAGGTCGGCAAGTTCGAGCAGGGCTTCCTTTCCTACCTCCGTTCGGAAGGCAAGGCGATCCTCGATGCGATCCGCACCGAAAAGGCGATCAGCGACGATACCAAGGGCAAGCTCAAGGCCGCTCTCGATACTTTCGCGAAGAACTTCGCCTAATTCAGGCTCAAGCCAAGGACGGATAACGGATGCCTTCACTTAAGGATCTGAAAAACCGGATCGCCTCCGTCAAGGCGACGCAGAAGATCACCAAGGCGATGAAGATGGTCGCCGCGGCGAAGCTGCGTCGTGCGCAGGAAGCGGCCGAGGCTGCCCGCCCGTACTCGCAGCGCATGGGTGTCGTCCTGGCCAACATCGCGCAAGCCGTGGGTTCGGACGACAGCGCACCGCGCCTGATGACCGGCACCGGCAAGGACGACGTGCATCTGCTCGTCGTCTGCACCGCCGAGCGTGGTCTGTGTGGCGGTTTCAACTCGTCGATCTCGCGTTTCGCTCGTGACCATGCGCGCAAGCTTTTGGCCCAGGGCAAGACGGTCAAGATCTTCTGCGTTGGCAAGAAGGGCTACGACAGCCTTCGCCGCGAATTTGCCGGCATGATCGTCGAGCGTGCGGATCTGCGCGAAGTGAAGCGTATCGGCTTCACCAATGCAGATGCCATCGGTCGCAAGGTCATCGGCATGTTCGAGCGTGGCGAATTCGATGTCTGCACGCTGTTCTATTCCGAGTTCAAGTCGGTGATCAGCCAGATCCCGACCGCTCAGCAGATCATCCCGGCCGCTCCGGCCGAAGCTGCTCCGCAGGGTGGTGCATCCGCGCTTTACGAATACGAGCCGGATGCGGCTGGGATCCTCGAGGATCTCATCCCGCGCAACATCTCGGTTCAGATTTTCCGGGCCCTGCTCGAAAACGTTGCTGGTGAAATGGGCGCCAAGATGAGCGCCATGGACAATGCGACGCGCAATGCCGGTGAGATGATCAACAAGCTGACGCTTTCGTACAACCGCCAGCGTCAGGCGCAGATCACCAAGGAACTCATTGAAATCATTTCGGGCGCGGAAGCGCTCTGAGGTTAAGGAAAGAGGGTAAGATAAATGGCTAAGGCAGCTACCCCCAAGTCTAAGGCGGTGAAGTCCGCAGCCGGTGCTCTCGGCAAGGTCACGCAGGTCATCGGCGCCGTCGTTGACGTCGCATTCGAAGGCGAACTGCCCCCGATCCTGAACGCGCTGGAAACCGACAACGGCGGCAACCGCCTCGTTCTCGAAGTCGCGCAGCACCTCGGCGAAAACCAGGTCCGCACGATCGCCATGGACTCGACCGAAGGTCTCGTCCGCGGCCAGCCGGTCTCCGACACGGGCGCTCCGATCTCGGTTCCGGTCGGTCCGGAAACGCTCGGCCGCATCATGAACGTCATCGGCGAACCGGTTGACGAAGCTGGTCCGCTGGTCACCGAATCGAAGCGCGCCATCCACCAGGAAGCCCCGGCTTACGTCGAGCAGTCGACCGAAGCCCAGATCCTGGTCACCGGCATCAAGGTCGTCGACCTCCTGGCTCCTTACGCCAAGGGCGGTAAGATCGGCCTGTTCGGCGGCGCCGGCGTTGGCAAGACCGTTCTCATCATGGAACTGATCAACAACGTCGCCAAGGCGCACGGTGGTTACTCGGTCTTCGCTGGCGTGGGTGAACGTACCCGCGAAGGCAACGACCTTTACCACGAGATGATCGAGTCCGGCGTTAACAAGCACGGCGGTGGCGAAGGCTCCAAGGCTGCCCTCGTATACGGCCAGATGAACGAACCGCCGGGCGCCCGCGCTCGCGTCGCCCTGACCGGTCTGACGATCGCTGAAGATTTCCGTGACAAGGGTCAGGACGTTCTGTTCTTCGTCGACAACATCTTCCGCTTCACCCAGGCAGGTTCGGAAGTGTCCGCTCTGCTCGGCCGTATCCCGTCGGCCGTTGGTTATCAGCCGACGCTTGCTACCGACATGGGTCAGATGCAGGAACGCATCACCACCACGACCAAGGGCTCGATCACCTCGGTTCAGGCCATTTACGTTCCCGCCGACGACTTGACCGACCCGGCTCCGGCCACCTCGTTCGCCCACCTGGACGCAACGACGGTTCTGTCGCGCTCGATCGCTGAAAAGGGTATCTACCCGGCCGTTGACCCGCTCGACTCGACCTCGCGCATGCTTGACCCGATGGTTGTCGGCGAAGAGCACTACGAGATCGCTCGTAAGGTTCAGACGACCCTGCAGCGCTACAAGTCGCTCCAGGACATCATCGCCATCCTCGGCATGGACGAACTGTCCGAAGAGGACAAGATGACTGTTGCGCGCGCTCGTAAGATCGAACGCTTCCTGTCGCAGCCGTTCTTCGTGGCCGAAGTCTTCACCGGTTCGCCGGGCAAGCTGGTTGCTCTCGAAGACACGATCAAGGGCTTCAAGGGCCTCGTCAACGGCGACTACGACCACCTGCCGGAAGCTGCCTTCTACATGGTTGGCTCGATCGAAGAAGCCATCGAGAAGGCCAAGCGCCTGGCTGCCGAAGCCGCTTAAGGCTCAAGGGAATGCCGACACGCGGGATTACCCGCGTGTCGCTTAATCCTTCATCAGAGAAGTGAACGACCATGGCCGACAATTTCAACTTTGAGCTCGTTTCGCCCGAGCGTCTTCTGCTCTCCGAACAGGTGATCGAAGTCGTCATTCCGGCAAGGGAAGGCGAAATGACCGTCATGGCCAATCATGCGCCGACCATGACGACGATCAAGCCGGGCGTGGTGAGCGTCAAGCTCGCCTCCGGTCAGGTGTCCAAGTATGTGGTATTCGGTGGTTTCGCCGACGTCCTGCCGACCGGCTGCACGCTGCTTGCCGAATCCGCTGTTCCACTTTCGGAAATCTCGGCTGACACGCTGACCAAGCGTATCGACGAAGCCCGCAAGGAACTTGACGGTGTCGAGCATCACGAGCACCGCACCAAGCTCGAGCAGTATCTCGCCGAGCTCACCAACCTGAACGGCGTTCTCGTCGCTGCCTGATCGGCTGCGCACGACGGACAAGAATTGAAGCCGGGCCTTTGGGTCCGGCTTTTTTCATGCACGGATGTCAGGCGGAGACGGCGTCTTCAAGGATCATCGCTGCACCCTTTTCTGCAACCATCATCGTCGGGGCATTGATGTTGCCGGCGGTGATATTCGGGAAGACAGAGGCGTCGACGATCCGGAGCCCCGGCACGCCATGCACCCGGAGCCGCGCATCGACTACGGTCTCGCGCGGATCGGTCCCCATCGCGCAGGTGCCGCAGAGGTGATAGATCGAGCCGCTGTTGAGGCGGAAATAGTCGAGCAGCTTGTCATCGGTATCGGCAGCCTTGGAGGGCGACACCTCCTCCTCCACCCAACCATCAAGCGCCCGCGCATCCGCGATGCGGCGCATAAGCCGGCTCCCCTGCAAGACTTCCTCGATGTCGCGATCCGTCGACAGGTAGTTCGGTCGAATGAGCGGTGCGTCCGACGCGTCGGGCGAGGCGATCGAGATCGTGCCCTTGCTGGTCGGGCGGCAGGCGTTGAAGGCGATGAGAAAGCCCGGATAGGGCTCCGGTGTCAGGCTGGCCTTGGGACTGTCCGGGATCCGATAGGAGAGCGGGTTGAAATAGACCTGGATATTCGGCCGCGTCTCCTCAGGCGATCCGCGGAAGAAGCCACCGGCCTGATTGACGCTCATGGCGAAGGGCCCGCTGCGCTTCAACAGCCACATCAGGCCGAAGCGGGCCTGGCCCATGAGGCTCGCGAATTCGCCATTCAGGGTCGGCTGTTTCGACCGGTAATAGAAGCTGGCGCAGAGATGGTCCTGCAGGTTCCGGCCGACCGCCGGCAAGTGTTTGCGGGTTTCGATACCCCGGGCAAACAGCGTCGACCCATCGCCGAATCCGGAAAGCTGCATCAGTTTCGGGGTATCCACCGCACCGGCCGTCAGGATCACCTCGCGGCGCGCGGTAAAGCTCTTCAACCGGCCATGCTGCATGACCTCCACGCCGGACACCCTGCCATCCTGATCCACCAGCAAGCGGCGCGCATGGGCCTGGCGCTCGATGGCGAGGTTCGCCCGCTTCAGGGCGGGGCGCAGATACTCGGCGCTGGAATGC
Source organism: Allorhizobium sp. nf9_anc (assembly GCF_056323085.1). Taxonomy (NCBI): domain Bacteria; kingdom Pseudomonadati; phylum Pseudomonadota; class Alphaproteobacteria; order Hyphomicrobiales; family Rhizobiaceae; genus Allorhizobium; species Allorhizobium sp. nf9_anc. Next base: position 4,210,234 of record NZ_CM150481.1, read on the forward strand.
GAGCGTTGACCGCGCCTTGTATTGACGTCGTAGACACCGGCGCCCTCGATCGCCGCCCCGTTGAAATCCTCGTTCAGCGGTACGCCCAGTTCGTCACAGGCGTCGAGAAAGGCATCGCTCACCGGGTGGGTAGACCCGCGCATCGGCGTCACGTGGATCGGGCCGCTACTACCATGCCAAGGGCTCTCTCCCCGCGCATGGGTCTCCAGCTTCCGGAAGTAGGGCAGCACATCGTCAAAGCCCCAGCCGGGGTTGCCGGCGGCCTGCCAGTCGTCGAAATCCTCTGCGGCACCTCGCACGAAGACCATCGCATTGATCGAGCCGGAGCCGCCCTGCACCTTGCCGCGCGGGGCGTAAATGCGCCGGCCGCCGAGATTGGGCTCGGGTTCGGTGCGGTACATCCAGTTGACCTTGGGATTGTAGTAGCTCTTGGCGTAGCCCACAGGGATCTTGAACCAGATGGACTTGTCCTCGCCACCGGCCTCGATGAGCAGCACGGAATGACGCCCGCTTTCACTCAGGCGGCTGGCCACGATGCAGCCTGCGGAGCCTGCACCGACCACGATGAAATCGAAGATCATGGCGTGATCCTTTAGCCCTTGGCCGGCATGAAGGCCTTCACATCGGCATGCTCCGGCGCCATCTGCAGATGCAGCCTGTCGCCGGTATAGGGCGTGTGGCGGGCGATGACGTCGTGGTTCAGCTCGATGCCGAGGCCAGGTTCGCGCGAGGGAATGAGATAGCCGTCGTCAAAGCCGAGCTTTGTCTTCACCACCTCGGCGTGGAAGCCGCCGAAATCCATGATCGCCTCATGGATGAGGAAGTTCGGGCAGGTTGCCGCGAGCTGGATGGAAGCGGCTGCCCCGACCGGGCCGTTGTAGAGATGCGGCGCGATCTGCGCATAAAAGGACTCGGCCATCCCGGCGATCTTTTTCGCCTCCAGCAAGCCGCCGACGCGAGCGACATTCATCTGCAGGATGGAGGCAGAGCCAAGCTGCAATACTCTCTGGAATTCGTATTTCGTCGTCAGGCGCTCGCCCGTCGAGACGGGGATCGAAGTGGCGCGAGCGACTTCCGCCATCGCGGCTTCCTGGCCGGGCGGTACGGGCTCCTCGAACCAGAGCGGATCGTATTTCTCCAGCCGCTTGGCGAGACGGATGGCCGAGGACGGCACCATCTGGCCGTGGGTGCCGAAGAGGATGTCGGCGCGGTTGCCGATGGCATCGCGGATCTTCTGGCAAAACTCCTCACAGCGATCCATGACGGGAAGCGACAGCTGATGGCCGGAATAATTGGTGTAAGGCCCGGCCGGATCGAATTTCAGCCCGGTGAAGCCGGCCTCGACCATGCGGATCGCCTCTTCGGCGGCGAGATCCGGATCGTTGTAGTCGTATTCTCCGGCTGAATTCTTCGGATATAGATAGGTGTAGGCGCGCAGCTTGTCGTGGACCGGGCCGCCGAGAAGATCGGCGACAGGCCGTCCTGCCGCCTTGCCGATGATGTCCCAGCAGGCGATTTCGAGACCCGAGATGATCCCGACCATGGTCGGATCCGGCCGCTGGGTGAAGCCGCTCGAATAGGCGGCGCGCCAGAAGCGTTCGATCTGGTGCGGGTCGTGACCTTCGAGATAGCGGGTGAAGACGTCTTCCACGAGGACGGCGATGCCCGAGGGATGGAAGGCAGTCGAGTAGATCTCGCCCACGCCCTTGATCCCGCAGGCCGTCTCCAGCTCGACGAAGATCCAGTACATGCCGCCGATATGCGGCGCGGGCGTTGCGACGACGTGTGTCTTGAGCGAAGCGACTTTCATGGATGCCCCCGATGAAGAATTCTTGAGCCGGCTAATCGGCGATCAGTGTTTGAGGATGACGAGGCGGGTCTGGGTGAATTCCAGCATGCCGTGCTTGCCGTCATCGCCGCCGAGGCCGGAGCGCTTCCAGCCGGCGTGGTAGCCCTGATACGGATCGGCCGGGAAGCGGTTGATGTAGAGCTCGCCCGCCTCGATCTCGTTCGCGGCCTTCATCACCTTGCGGTAGTTCTCGGTAAAGACGACGGAGGCGAGGCCAAACTGGTGGTCGCTTGCCATGGCAAGTGCCTGGTCGAAATCGGTATAGGGGATGACGGCGAGCACGGGCCCGAAGACTTCCTCCTGGATGATCTCCATGTCCTGGCGGCAGTCGGAGAGCAGCGTCGGCGGATAGAAATAGCCATCGCCTGCGGGCAGGAAGCCACCCGTCTCGATGACAGCGCCATCGGCCTTGGCGCGTTCGACCATGTGATGAACCCTGAGACGTGCTGCGGCATTGGCGAGCGGTCCCATGCGGGTCGGATCCTCGGAGCGATCGCCATAGTGACGGCGCTCGAAGGCGTCCTTCAGCTTGGCGAGAAGCGTGCCATGCACTGAAGCATGCACGTAAAGCCGCTCGACGGAGGTGCAGACCTGGCCGCAATGGGCGGTCTTTGCCGCAAGCACGCTTTTCGTCACCACATCGAGATCGGCATCCGGCTCGACGATGACAGGTGTCTTGCCGCCGAGTTCCAGTGAGGGCTTGGCGATGTTGGCCTTGCAGTAGTCCAGAACCGTCTGGCCTGCGGCGACGCTGCCGGTCAGCGTAATCATCCCAACTTCGCGGCGGGTGGACATGACCTGGGCTACCTCATGGCTCATCGCCATGATGCTGACGAGGCCTGCGGGAAGATCTGCCTCCTTGATCGCTTCAGCAAAGACGAAGGCCGAGGTCGGCGTGTTGTTGCTGGGCCGGACCACCACTGCATTGCCGGTGATCAGGGCCGGGGCAATCTTGCGCACCAGCGTATAGATCGGGAAGTTGAAGGGGATCAGGCAGGCGACGACGCCGATCGGGGCGCGCTTCAGCATCAGCGTTTCATCAGGCGTGTCACTCTCGATGACCTCGCCCTCGACGCGGCGTGCCCATTCGGCGTGGTAGCGCATCAGCTCAACACCGTAGCCGGTTTCGGCCACGGCATCGTCAAGGCTTTTGCCGGATTCCTGCGCCAGTGCTGCACCGATCTTCTGCTGATGGCGCTCAACGGCATCAGCAAGCCTGCGGAGTGTATTTCCGCGCTCGATGGCCGGCAGGCGACCCCAAGGCTTCTGAGCGACAGCTGCGGCGTCCACCGCCTCGATGACGTCGGCTTCCGTCGCCGAGGTGACCGATGCGAAAACGCGTCCGGTCGCTGGGTTTTTCACCTCGATCGTCGGGCGTGGCCCCGTCTCGCGAAACGATCCGGCAATGAAGTTCTGGAAGGTGGACATGACAGGCGCTCCGGCAACGGACAGTACCCCCAAGTAGGGATCTGGCCCTCTTGCTTCGCAAGCGACTTATTGTCGGGGTGAGCATTCCAAAAAGGAATGTTTCAGGCGTTCACCTGTCTGAGTGCCGGCATCGAGCCTGTGCCCATTTCATGGCTTAGCCAGCGTCTGAGAGCCTCGACATGCGGGGATAGCGATCTGTCAGTGCGGGTCACGAGCCAGTAGGATTCGTGGCCCTCGACCTCGACATCCAGCACCTGGGTGAGCGCACCCGTCTGCATCAGGGGTGCGACCATCGACCTGTCCGCCACCGCGACCCCCAGCCCGTTGCAGGCGGCTTCGATGACGAGATCCAGCAAGTCGAATTCCAGTCCGCCTTGCGTGTCGGTCTCTGTGAGACCCGCCGCATCCAGCCAGCGTTGCCAGGTGAGATACCGCTGGTCGGCAGAAGCCAGCACATGCAGGAAAGTGAAGCGGGAGAGGTCGATCGCCTCGCCATCCCGCAGGCCTTGGACGAGATGGGGCGCGCAGACGGCGATATGGCGTTCGGTGAAGAGACGTTCCGAGCGCAGGCTCGGCCACTCCCCGTCGCCGAAACGGATGGCGCAATCCAGCATGCCGCGTTCGGAGAGGTTGTCTTCAAGGTCGGTGGTGATGCTGAGATCGACGTCGGGCAGAAAGGCCCTGAGGCTCATCAGGCGCGGCATCAGCCAGCGCTTGGCAAAGGTCGGCGGCACATTGATCCGCAGACGGCGGAGATTGCTTTTCTCGCGAATGTTGCGAACCGTCATTTCTACCGTGTGGAAGGCGTGCTGCAGCGATGCCAGGAGTTCGGCGCCCGATGCGGTCAGCTCGAGGTGATGATGCCGGCGGATGACCAGCGTTTCGCCCAGCTGTTCCTCCAGATTGCGAACCTGGCGGCTGACCGCGCTCTGGGTCAGGTTCAGCAATTCCGCGGCACGCGTGAAGCTGCGGGTCTGGCCGACCACCTCGAACACCTTCATCGCGGACAGGGCCGGCAGCCGTCTCATGATCCCTCGCGCCATCTCGTTTTATGCCTGAAGCATTAAATCAGAGGCGATCGGCGTGCGCCATGCAGTTATGACGCGAATTTGTCATGCTTTGCGCTATAGCTGGCTGCTAGCGTCGGGTGACCGATGAGGCGGGTTTCGGGAATTTTGTGCGTTTGGGGGGAAATGGCATGAAAGTCGGTATCGTGGGTGCGGGAATGGTCGGCAGCACGGCGGGTTATGCGCTGGCGCTGATGGGGCTTGCGAGCGAGATCGTGCTGATCGACCGCAACGATGCACTGGCCGTCGCGCAGGCCGAGGACATCGCCCATGCGGTTCCCTTCATGTCCTCGACCGTGGTGAATGCCGGGCAGTACCGGGATCTGGAGGGGGCCGGCGTCGTCATTCTGGCTGCGGGTGTCAGCCAGAAGCCTGGCGAAACGCGCCTTGAGCTCCTGGAACGGAATGCCGCCGTCTTCCGCGCTGTTCTCGCCGAGGTCCTGCCGGTCGCGCCGGATGCAATCCTGCTGATTGCATCCAACCCCGTCGATGTGATGACCCAGATCACCACCCGCCTGTCCGGCATCGATCCGCGACGGGTGATCGGCTCCGGTACCATCCTCGACACGGCCCGCTTCCGCAGCCTAGTCGGCCGGCATCTCGGGATTTCCCCACAATCGGTGCATGCCTATGTGCTCGGCGAACATGGCGATAGCGAAGTGCTCGCCTGGACGAGTGCGCGCGCCGGCTCGGTTCCACTCTCGTCCTTCGCCGCCCAGGTCGGGTCTCCGCTCACCGCAGAGGTGCGCGCGCAGATCGATGATGGCGTGCGCAATGCGGCCTACAAGATCATCAACGGCAAGGGCTCGACCTATTATGGCATCGGTGCTGGTCTCGCCCGCATCGTCAAGGCGATCGCCCGCGACCAGCGGGACGTTCTTTCCGTCTCCATCACGACAGCGGAGGTGGCCGGTGTGCGGGATGTCGCTCTGTCGATCCCGCGTGTGATCGGTGCCGAGGGTGTTCTGGCCGATCTGTTCCCGGATCTCGACGAGGCGGAATATGCCGCCCTGAACCGCAGCGCGTCGCTTTTGAAGGAACGGGCCGACGCCATTCCTTTGTAGGTAAGGCAGCCTATATGCTAGACTGCCCGCGCAGCCATCCTGCCGTCGCGCTTATTCAGAAGCGCATCTCGATTTCTGGACCTCGTCATGACCGAAACGCCGCCACTCACCCCTGAGGCTCTCGACGACTTTCTTTCGAAGGCGCGTGCGGCCAGTGGTCTTCTGAAGGCGCTGTCGCACGAGACACGCCTGCTGATGCTTTGCATGCTCTGCCAGGGCGAGAAGACCGTCACGGAGATCGAGCACTTTCTCGGCATCCAGCAGGCCGTGGTTTCCCAGCAGCTCGCGCGGCTCAGAAGCGACAAGGTCGTCCAGACCCGCCGCGAGGGACGGCAGATCTACTACCGTATCGCCGATCCGCAACTCGCCGAACTGATCTCCGTGCTCTACAAGATGTATTGCGGCCCGGCGCCCGTCATGCACGGTGAAGCAGAAGCCCTCACCGAGGCCTGAGAGCTTCGGCGCGATCGAAGGGCGGGGACATGATCGACAAGCTGGAATACTTCATCGCGCTCGCCCGCCAACAGCATTTCGGCCGTGCGGCGGAAGAATGCGGCGTGACGCAACCGACGCTGTCTGCCGGCATCCGCCAGCTCGAAGAGCAGCTGGGCGTGATGCTGGTGCAGCGCGGCTCGCGCTTTCTCGGTCTCACTCCGGAAGGTCAGCGGGTGCTCGAATGGGCGCGGCGGATCGTGGGCGATACCCGCACGATGCGCGAGGAGATGCGTGCCGCGCGCCGGGGTCTTGCGGGGCATATCCGGCTCGCGGTCATTCCCACCGCGCTTGCCATGGTGCAGAAGCTCACCGAACCCTTCCAGACCCGGCATCCGGACGTCACATTTTCTGTCCTGTCCCGCACTTCGCTGCAGGTTCTGAGCCTCCTGGAAAACCTCGAGGTCGACGCCGGCATCACCTATCTCGACAACGAGCCGCTGGGACGCGTCACCAGCGTGCCGCTCTATTCGGAGCGCTATCACCTGATCACCGCTCTCGGCACGCCGCTTGCCGATCGTGACAGCGTCACCTGGAGCGAGGTCGCCGATCTCCGGCTCTGTCTCTTGACCGCCGACATGCAGAACCGCCGGATCATCAACCAGCATATGACGGAGGCGGGTGTATCGCCCAAGCCGACACTCGAATCCAATTCGATGATCGTGCTCTTCTCGCATATCCGGACGGGCAAATGGGCCTCGATCATGCCGAGAAACGTGGCGGAATCCTTCGGCTTCGGCGAGGAGATCCGAATGATCCCGATTACCGCGCCCGAGGCCGAACATCTGGTCGGGCTGGTCGCCACGCATCGCGAGCCTTTCACGCCGCTGGTCTCCGGACTACTGCACGAGGCACGCTTGCTGGCATCCTCGAATGCCTTCGATAGAAATCTTCTATCGAGCGACGGAAGCGCCGTATTGACCTCCTGACATCGGACCCATCATCATCTTCCGATAAACGAACCTGCCAGAGCTCGGCGGGTGAGGAGGATTTCGATGAATATTCGTGTGGCTGCGGACGACGTCTCCGCCCGCATATCGGCTGTGATCGCCGAGTTGCAGCATCTGGAGGGGCCGATGCTGCCGATCCTGCACCGTGTGCAGGAGGAATTCGGCTACATCCCTGAGATCGCCAAGCAGATCATCGCCAGCGCGTTGAACCTGTCGCGTGCCGAGGTGCATGGCGTCATCACCTTCTACCACGATTTCAAGGCCCATCCCTCCGGGCGACATGTTCTAAAGCTCTGTCGCGCCGAGGCTTGCCAGTCGATGGGCTGCGAGCCTCTTGCGGAGAAGATCAAGGCCAAGCTCGGCATCGACTGGCACGAGACGACGGCTGATGGTGCCGTCACCCTCGAACCCGTGTTCTGTCTCGGCCTCTGCGCCCAGGCGCCGGCCGCCATGCTGGACGGCGAGCTGCATGCCCGCCTCGACGAGCACTGTCTCACTGACATGCTGGCGGAGGTGCGCTCATGAGCGTTACCGTCTTCGTCCCCCGCGATGCGGCAGCGCTTGCCGTCGGTGCAGACAAGGTAGCGGCTGCCATCGAGCGTGAAGCCAAGGCGCGCGGTCGGGATGTCACCATCGTGCGCAATGGCTCGCGCGGCATGCTGTGGCTGGAAGTGCTGGTCGAGGTCCGCACCGAGCGCGGGCGTGTTGCTTATGGTCCGGTCAAGGTCGCCGATGTGCCATCGCTCTTCGACGCCGGCTTCCTTGATGGCGGCGAGCACCCCCTCGGCCATGGCCTGACAAGCGAGATCCCCTTCCTCAAGGGGCAGACGCGGCTGACCTTCGCCCGCTGCGGCGTCACCGATCCGCTGTCGCTCGATGATTACCGCCACTACCCGGGCCTCAAGGGTCTTGCCAATGCCATCGCCATGGCACCGGCCGAGATCGTCAAACAGGTGACCGACAGCGGCCTGCGCGGTCGCGGTGGTGCCGGCTTCCCGACCGGCATCAAGTGGAAGACAGTCGCAGACGCCAAGGCCGACCAGAAATACATCGTCTGCAATGCCGACGAAGGTGACAGCGGCACCTTCGCCGACCGGATGATCATGGAGGGTGACCCCTTCGTTCTGATCGAAGGCATGGCGATTGCCGGCATCGCGGTCGGCGCCACCAAGGGCTATGTCTATACCCGCTCCGAATATCCGCATGCCATCGCCATGATGGAAGAGGCGATCGAGATTGCGAGGGCTGCGGGCATCCTCGGCGCCTCGGTCATGGGCTCGGCTTACGCCTTCGACATGGAAGTGCGCATGGGCGCCGGCGCCTATGTTTGCGGTGAAGAGACTTCGCTGCTCAATTCGCTGGAAGGCAAGCGCGGCGTGGTGCGGGCCAAGCCGCCGCTTCCCGCACTTCAGGGTCTGTTCGGCAAGCCGACCGTCGTTAACAACGTCATGTCGCTCGCCTCCATCCCCGTCATCATGGATCGCGGCGCGCAGTTCTACCGGGACTTCGGCGTCGGCCGCTCGCATGGCACGATCCCGATCCAGCTTGCCGGCAATCTGAAGCATGGCGGCCTTTACGAGACCGCCTTCGGCCTGCCGCTCGGCCAACTGATCAACGAGATCGGCGGCGGCACGATTTCGGGCCGTCCGGTCAAGGCAGTGCAGGTCGGCGGGCCGCTCGGGGCCTATTTCCCGCCTGCACTGTTCGACACGATCTTCGACTACGAGGCCTTCACCGCTGCTGGTGGCCTGATCGGCCATGCGGGTGTCGTCGTCTTCGACGATACCGCCGACATGCTGAAGCAGGCGCGGTTTGCCATGGAGTTCTGTGCGGTCGAAAGCTGCGGCAAGTGCACGCCCTGCCGTATTGGCTCGACGCGCGGCGTCGAGACGGTCGACAAGATCGCCCAAGGCATCGAGCCAGAGAAGAACAAGGTGCTGCTGGAGGATCTCTGCAACACCATGAAGTTCGGCTCGCTCTGCGCGCTGGGCGGCTTCACGCCCTATCCGGTGATGAGCGCCATGACGCATTTCCCGGAGGATTTTGTGCCGGCGCCGGTCAGGGAGGCTGCGGAATGAGCGAGACACTGAAGGTCAAAGGGCCTGCCTCCTACTTCCCGTCGATCGAGAAGACCTATGGAAAGCCGATCCAGCATTGGCAGGACATTGTCCGGCAGCAGCAGGGCAAGACGCATATGCAGATCGTCGCCTTGCTGAAGACCTATCACGGTCTCGGCCATGGTCATGCCAATGCCATCGTCGCGGCGACGCTCGCCGAGACGAAATCCTGACACAGATACGAACTCGTTCCGCGCGGCCTCGTCCGCAGCGAAAAGACTGACCCGGAGGTTTTGATGCCCCTCGTTCCTGAAATCGACTACGGCACGCCCGCCTCGCGCTCCGAGAAACTGGTGACGCTGACCATCGACGGACGCGCAATCACGGTGCCCGAGGGCACGTCGATCATGCGCGCCTCGATGGAGGCCGGCATTCAGGTGCCGAAACTCTGCGCCACCGACATGGTCGATGCCTTCGGTTCCTGCCGCCTGTGTCTGATCGAGGTCGAGGGCCGCAATGGCACCCCCGCCTCCTGCACCACGCCCGTGGCACCCGGCATCGTCGTCCACACCCAGACGGAACGGCTCAAGGCCATCCGCAAGGGCGTGATGGAGCTCTACATCTCCGACCATCCGCTCGACTGTCTGACCTGCGCGGCCAATGGCGATTGCGAATTGCAGGATATGGCCGGTGCCGTTGGTCTGCGCGACGTGCGTTACGGTTACGACGGCGAGAACCACGTCAAGGCGCGGTCTGCCGATGGCGGGATCAACGCCCAGTGGATGCCGAAGGACGAGAGCAATCCCTATTTCACCTATGATCCGTCGAAATGTATCGTCTGTTCGCGCTGCGTGCGCGCCTGCGAAGAGGTGCAGGGTACGTTTGCACTGACCATTGAGGGCCGTGGCTTCGACAGCCGCGTGTCACCCGGCGCGCATGAAGCCTTCCTGTCGTCGGAATGCGTCTCCTGCGGCGCCTGCGTCCAGGCCTGCCCGACCGCGACGCTGACGGAAAAGTCCGTCATCGCCATCGGCCAGCCGGAGCATTCGGCTGTCACCACCTGCGCCTATTGCGGCGTCGGCTGTTCCTTCAAGGCGGAAATGCGCGGCGAAGAGCTGGTGCGCATGGTGCCATGGAAGGATGGCCAGGCCAATCGCGGCCATTCCTGTGTCAAGGGCCGTTTCGCCTATGGCTATGCCAGCCACAAGGACCGCATTCTCAACCCGATGATCCGCGAGAAGATCACCGATCCCTGGCGCGAAGTGACCTGGGAAGAGGCCTATGCGCATGTCGCCTCCGAGTTCAAGCGTATCCAGTACCAGTATGGCCGCGAAGCCATCGGCGGCATCACCTCGTCGCGCTGCACGAACGAAGAAACCTATCTCGTCCAGAAACTCATCCGCGCCGGCTTCGGCAACAACAATGTCGATACTTGCGCCCGCGTCTGCCACTCGCCGACGGGCTATGGCCTCGGCCAGGCCTTCGGCACCTCTGCCGGCACGCAGAATTTCGATAGCGTCGAGCAGTCCGACGTGGTGCTGGTGATCGGCGCAAACCCGACCGATGGCCATCCGGTGTTCGGCTCGCGTCTGAAAAAGCGCCTGCGCCAAGGTGCCAAGCTGATCGTCATCGATCCGCGCCGCATCGATCTCGTGCGCACGCCGCATGTGGAAGCGGCCCACCATCTGCCACTGAAGCCCGGCACCAATGTCGCGGTGCTGACCGCGCTTGCCCATGTCATCGTCACAGAAGGCCTGTTTGCCGAAGCCTTCATTCGTGAGCGTTGCGACTGGTCCGAATTCGAGGATTGGGCCGCTTTCGTCTCCGAGCCGGAGCATTCGCCAGAGGAAACCGAGAAGTTCACCGGCGTACCCGCCGCCGAACTGCGCGGTGCCGCGCGTCTGTTCGCCACCGGCGGCAATGGCGCGATTTATTACGGCCTCGGCGTCACGGAACACAGCCAGGGCTCGACCACCGTCATGGCGATCGCCAACCTCGCCATGGTCACCGGCAATATCGGTCGCCCCGGCGTCGGCGTGAACCCGCTGCGTGGTCAGAACAATGTCCAGGGCTCCTGCGACATGGGCTCCTTCCCGCATGAGCTGCCGGGCTATCGCCACGTGTCCGATGATGCCACCCGCGAGACGTTCGAAAAGCTCTGGGGCGTCGAGCTCAGCAACGAGCCGGGCCTGCGTATCCCGAACATGCTGGATGCCGCCGTCGATGGCTCCTTCAAGGGCATCTACATCCAGGGCGAAGACATCCTGCAGTCTGACCCCGACACGAAGCACGTCTCGGCCGGTCTCGCCGCGATGGAATGCGTCGTCGTGCACGACCTCTTCCTCAATGAGACGGCCAATTACGCGCATGTCTTCCTGCCGGGCTCGACCTTCCTCGAAAAGGACGGGACCTTCACGAATGCGGAGCGTCGCATCAACCGCGTGCGCAAGGTGATGAGCCCGAAGAACGGCTATGCCGACTGGGAGGTTACCCAGAAGCTTGCACAGGCCATGGGCCTTGCCTGGAACTATACGCATCCTTCCGAGATCATGGACGAGATCGCGGCGACCACGCCAAGCTTTGCCGGCGTCTCCTACGACTATCTGGAAAAGATGGGCTCGGTGCAGTGGCCCTGCAACGAGACGTTCCCGGTGGGATCGCCGATCATGCATGTCGACGGCTTCGTGCGCGGCAAGGGCAAGTTCATCCGCACCGAATATGTCGCGACCGACGAACGCACCGGCCCGCGCTTTCCGCTGCTTCTCACCACAGGCCGCATTCTGTCCCAGTATAATGTCGGCGCGCAGACGCGGCGCACCGAGAATGTCGTCTGGCATGAGGAAGATCTCCTGGAGATCCATCCGCATGATGCCGAACAGCGCGGCGTGAAGGACGGCGACTGGATCAAGCTTGCCAGCCGTGCGGGGGATACGACGCTGCGCGCATTGATCACTGATCGCGTCGCCCCGGGCGTGGTCTACACGACCTTCCATCACCCGAATACGCAGGCCAATGTCATCACCACTGACTTTTCCGACTGGGCAACCAATTGCCCGGAATACAAGGTAACCGCCGTTCAGGTCTCGCCGTCGAACGGGCCGACCGAGTGGCAGGAAGGCTATGAGGAGCTGTCGCGTCAGTCGCGGCGGATCGCCGGCAAGCTGGAAGCGGCGGAATGAGCGATGTGATCGGCTCCACAGCGCGGATCGTCGGCGGTCTCAAGGCGAGCCATGGGCTCTTTTCGAGCAGCAGCCGGCTCGTGCCAGAGGAGGTGCCGATCGCCTTTTCCTATGGCGGTTCCACCCATGCCGTGATGATGGCGACACCCGATGATCTCGATGACTTTGCCGTGGGCTTTTCGCTCGCCGAAGGCATCATTGAGCGCGCGGGCGATGTCGTTTCGGTCGAAGCGATCGAGGCTGGCGAGGGGATCGACGTCCAGGTGACGCTGAAGGACATGGCTGCGGAGGCGCTGACTGCCCGACGTCGGCGCATGGCCGGGCCTGTCGGCTGCGGTCTCTGTGGCATCGAGTCGATCGAGCAGGCGAGCCGAGCGGTGCGCCCGGTAGGGTCGAACGACGTGCGACTGAGCGCCCGCGAGATCGCGGATGCGATGACGCTGCTCGGTGCCGCCCAGGCTCTCAACCGGCAGACGCGCGCCGTGCATGCGGCGGGTTTCTATAGCCCCCACGAAGGGCTGGTTGCCGTTCGCGAGGACGTCGGTCGGCACAATGCGCTCGACAAGCTCGTCGGCGCGGTTTTGCTGGGGGGCTGGGATGCTTCGCTGGGCGCGGTCGTCGTGACAAGCCGCCTCTCGGTCGAGATGGTGCAGAAGACAGCAGCACTTGGAGCGCCGGTCCTGATCGCCATTTCCGCGCCGACGGCACTCGCCATCCGCACGGCAGCGCAGGCCGGGATCACCCTGATCGGCATCGCCCGTGACGAAGATTTTGAAATTTTTACCCGGCCTGATCGCGTGGTCGAGGGAGTAGCAATGCATGTCTGAGACCGGCACCGACGCCAAGCTGATCCGCATGGCCAATCAGATCGCCACCTTTTTCCTGTCGCAGCCGCAGGACGTGCGCGTAGAGGGCGTGGCGACGCATATCAACAAGTTCTGGGAGGTCCGCATGCGCCGGCGCTTCTTTGAGCTTCTGGCGGTCCCCGATGTCGGTTTTCTGCCTCTGGTGATCGAGGCCGCCAGCAGCATCAAGCGCCCGGGTGAGTCCGATGCTACCGCCGTCGGCGTCGGTCAGGACGCTGCTGACGGCGCACCCGGCGGCCAAGGTGTGGCCGCAGGCGAATCGCTGTCGGAGCCGAGCATCCCGGAGACCACGCCCTGAGCGAGGCACCGCTCCCAGTGGGCGATGCCCGTTGAAGCAGGCGGGATGACCGAAGGGCTTTCGTCAGTTCAGCCATAGATGGATGAGGGCGGCCTCCGGCGTCTCGGTGCCCCCATTCTCGATGCCTGTCCCCCAGAGACCGGCACCGGCCGCGTAAGCACCGGGTGACAGGCCGCCTGCCTCGCACTGGCTGACAGCGCGCAGTCGCTTGCCGCTTCTCACCGCCTCGGCGAGCACAGACAGGACCGCTGGATCATTCATCGCCGTGCCTGCACCAAAGATGCGAAGCACCGCGCCATCAAGCGCTCCCAGCATGGCGTTCAGCGCATCTGCCGGGATCCCCGGGGAGAGCGTCAGAATAGCGAGCTTGCGGTCGTCGAAGGTCCGCTGCATCGGTGCTTCGTGTGCTGCCTGCGGCTGGGAGCGAAAGGCATCCGCTGCGTGGCTGTCATGCTTGACCAGACCGTCTGCCGCCAGGAGCTTGCCGGCAAATGCAAGCAGGACGCCGGGCTCGCTGCCCGTCGCGGCCGTGATCGCCAGTTCGAGATTGCCTTCGGCATCACCCTTTTGCCCGAGCGGCAGCATTGAGCCGCATAGGATAACGCGCCTATTTTCCCCCGCTAGAGCCTGGCTCAGGGCTGCACCGGAAAAGGCCATGGTGTCGGTGCCATGGGTGATGATCACGGCAGCGTCCGGATGGCTGCGGATGGTCTCCAGCATGCGGTTCCAGTGACGAGGGCCGACATCGGCGCTGTCGAGCAAGGGATCGAAGACGTCAGCGGTCAAAACCATGCCGGCGGGCAGGCGTGCCGCAATCGCTTCCTCCACGAGGCCCTTCATGGGGGCCAGTCCTTCGGGCGTCTCGGCCATCCCGATCGTTCCACCCGTGTGGATCAGCAGCAGTTTCATCGTCTCGCCTCCCGGATTTGTTGCCGTCTGGTAGGGCAGTGCGACGCGGAGATCAACCGGGTGCTGGAACGCGAAAGGACAGCGCCGTGAAGCGCTGCCCTTTCCAAACGGATGGTCTTTAGCCTGATCAGGCGGCCAGGTCTTCCAGATCGCTGCCCTTGAACATCTTGGCGAGGTTCAGGAAGCAGATCATGCCGTTCTCGTTGGCAATGATGCCTTCCGAGAAGGTCTTGTCGAAGGAGGCCGAGACTTCCGGAACCGGCTGAACCTGGCTCGACGGGATGGTCAGGATGTCCGAAACGCGGTCGACCAGCATGCCGATGACCATGTTGTGGACTTCGGCGACGACGATGGCCGAACGCTCGTTAGCGACGGTGCTCTTCATGCCGAGCTTGTAGGCAAGGTCGATGATCGGAATAACCGAGCCGCGAAGGTTCATGACACCGATAACATCGGCCGGCGCATGCGGGATCGGCGTGGACGGCGCCCAGCCGCGAATTTCGCGGATGGTCGTTGTCTTGACGCAGAACTCCTGATCATGAAGCCGGAAGGCGATGATCTCGAGGGTCTCGCTGCCGAAGCTGGTGGAGCTGATAGTTGCCATTAGAAATCTTCCCAACCTTCCTGTACCTTGGCGGCAGCGGCGCCACCTGCGGCGCGAGCGACACTCGCCATGAGTTTGCGTGCCGGTGATGCTACAGGTGAAGCATCGGGACGCGCTTCCATGACTTTATGCGAAGAGTGTTGCCCAATTCTAAACTGTGACACCAGTTCGCGCAGTGCAGAGGCCTGTTTTGCGAGGCTGTGGCTTGCAGCGGTCGATTCTTCGACCATGGCCGCGTTCTGCTGGGTGTTCTGATCCATGGCGTTGACCGCCTTGTTGATCTCCGCGAGGCCGGTCGATTGTTCGCGCGAGGCTTCGACGATCGCAATAACGTTGCGGTTGATGTCTTGAACTTCGGTGACGATCTGTTCGAGCGCCTTGCCTGTCTCGCCGACAAGCTGCACGCCGGTCTTCACCTGATCGGAGGAGGTGTTGATCAGCGCCTTGATCTCTTTCGCGGCCGTTGCCGAGCGTTGAGCGAGTTCTCGGACTTCCTGAGCGACCACTGCGAAGCCCTTTCCGGCTTCGCCCGCGCGGGCTGCCTCGACGCCTGCGTTCAGGGCTAGCAGGTTGGTCTGGAAGGCGATGTCGTCGATCACGCCGATGATGTTCGAAATCTCCTTGGAGGAGTTTTCGATCTGGCCCATGGCCTTGATCGCGTTCTTGACCACGAAGCCGGACTTTTCAGCCCCTTCCTTGGTGCGCGCCACAAGATGCCCGGCTTCGTTGGCTCGCTTCGAGCTGTCGGCGACGGTCTGGGTGATCTGTTCGAGCGCGGCTGCCGTTTCCTCAACGGCTGCTGCCTGTTGCTCTGTGCGTTTCGCCAGATTGTCGGAGGCTTCGCGGATCTGCGACGAGCCCGAGGCAATGGCGTCCGTGTTGTGGCTGACATTCTGCATCGCGGCTGCGACGCGCCCCATGGCGGTGTTGAAGTCGACGCGGATCTGTTCGAGCGAGGGGATAAAGGGCTTGTCGATGGTTGCCGTCAGGTCGCCCTGGGCGAGCGCCGTCAATCCCTTCGCGATTTCGTCGACGGCATTGACCCGACCCGTAATGTCGGTTGCGTATTTCACCACCTTGAAGACACGACCGCTGGCATCGAAGATCGGGTTGTAGGAGGCCTGGATCCAGACCACCTTGCCGCCCTTGCCGATGCGCTTGAATTCCTGGGACACGAACTGGCCTGAGGCCAGTGTCTTCCAGAAGTCGCGATAGGCTTCGGAGCGGGTATAGTCCGGCTCGCAGAACATGGAGTGATGCTTGCCGGCGATTTCACCCAGCGTGTAGCCGAGGGTCGACAGGAAATTCTCGTTGGCGGTGAGGATTTCGCCTGCCGGCGTAAACTCGATCGTGGCCTGAACGCGAGAGATCGCTTCGAGCTTGCCGGTGTCTTCCGCAGATTTGAGTTTGGCCGCCGTGATATCCGTGGCGAACTTGACGATCTTCCAGAGCTTGCCGCCGCGGAAGACAGGGTTATAGGAGGCCTGTATCCAGATCTCGCCGCCGTCCTTCTTGAAGCGCTTGTATTCGCGGCTCTCGAACTGCCCCTTGTTCAGCATGACCCAGAAATCGCGATAGTCGGCGGTCGTCGTATAAGCCGGATCACAGAAGATACGGTGATGCTTGCCCTTGATCTCTTCCAGGCTGTAGCCCAGCGCCCGACAGAAATTCTCATTCGCCGTGATGATCGTGCCGTCGAGCTTGAACTCGATGACCGCCTGCGAACGGCTCAAAGCGTCGAGAACCGACTTTGATTCAAGCCCCGGAAACGTAATCAATGCCATATGAACCCCCAAGATGGCTTTGCGCCGCAGATCGGCGTCAATGTGCCAATTTTAGCCTTGTGGATTTAAGCAATCGTCAATGTTCAACGATTTTCGCATAAAAGAGTGAGCGAAAATCGATCATACCCTCCAGAAATACATAGGGAAAATTGACGAAGATCAGCGCTGACCGCAAAAATTCATTCACTTCGCGGGAAGGGGATAGACAAGAGGCGTGCTCAACCGCCCCTTGTCGGACGATCGAGGATGCGTCTGCCAAACAGGCTGGCTGCCAGTTCCACCATGACGCGGGCGCTTCGGCCGCGATCGTCCAGGAAGGGGTTCAGTTCCACCAGATCGAGTGAAGAGACCAGCTCGCTATCGTGCAGCAGTTCCATGATGAGATGTGCCTCGCGGAAGGTTGCGCCACCCGGAACTGTCGTGCCGACGCCGGGCGCCACGTCCGGATCGAGGAAGTCGACGTCGAGGCTCACATGCAAAAGGCCGCCTGCCGCGCGGACGTCCGCCAGGATGCGTTTGACGATGCTGCCCATGCCTTCTTCGTCGACGGCCCGCATGTCGAAGACGTTGACCGCGTTCTCCCGGATCAGACGGCGCTCTTCCTCGTCCACCGAGCGGATGCCGATCTGGTAGACGCGCTTGGGATCGACGAAGGGACGATCTGGGCTCAGGATCGGGGCGAACTCCGCCTTGCCGCAGAAGAAGGCGACCGGCATGCCGTGGATATTGCCCGAGGGCGAGGTTTCCGGCGCGTTGAAGTCCGAATGGGCGTCGAGCCACAGGACGTAAAGTGGGCGCCCGAGTTCTGCCGCATAGCGGGCCATGCCGGATACGCTGCCCATGGACAGGCTGTGGTCGCCGCCGAGCAAGATCGGAACTGCACCACCGGCCGCCGCCCCATAGGTCTCCGCTTCGATCGCCCGGGTGAAGGCGCCGACGATCGGCAGATGTTTGGCGCGCTCCATCTCGGGAAGATCGGATGCCGGTGCAGGTCGAAGATCGCCACGATCCTCGACCTGAAACCCAAGATCACCAAGGGCAGATGCAATGCCGGCAATGCGGTAGGCCGCCGGACCCATGGCGCAACCACCACGTCCGGACCCTTCCTCGAGAGGTACCCCGATCAGCGCCACGGTTTTCTGCTGCTTGTCCATGTCTCGTCCTTATCTGTCGTGTCGCGCCATGATCGGCCAAACTGCCGTTGTCAAAAAGGTGGAACTTCGTCACAAAGCGCTATAGTTTGCGCATATCGCAACCAGCATGTGACAGTTTGTAAAGATGGACGATCTCGACCGCAGCATCCTCGGCGCGCTTCGCCAGAATGCCCGCCTGCCTGTCGCGTCTCTCGCTGCCATGACCGGCGCCTCGCGCGCGACGATTTCTGCGCGGATCGACCGGCTCGTGGCGAACGGGACGATTGCCGCATTCACGATTCTCACAGGCAGCGAAATCCAGCCGACGGGTGTGCGGGCCATCATCATGATCGAGGTTGTCGGCAAGTTCGCCGATCGCGTGGCCCATCAGCTGCGCGGCATGCCGCAGGTCCGTTCGCTGCACAGTACCAATGGCAAATGGGATTTCATCGCCGAGCTGGAAGAGCGGGATCTCGCCAGTTTCGACGAGACGCTGAGACGGATCCGGTTGATCGAGGGCATCAACTTCACCGAATCCAACATTCTCCTGAAAACCAGCAAGGTGGCCTGACGCGTGGGCAGTGAGCCTCGCCCCGCGGGTCAGTATTCCTTCTCGTAGAAGATGCCGCCACCGGCGCCGGATCCGCCGGCCTCACCCTTCAGCTTCAAGCCTCGACCGATGTCGAGATTGATCACCGCCTTGGCGCCACCGCTGCCACTCTGCTGCAACTCGATATAGGTGCGGTCGTTGAGATACTTGCCGGCGCTGATGCTGGTGCCGCCGGTTTCATCCGTGGAGATATCGAGATCGTCGATGCCGAGCGTGCTGCGCAGTGACTGGAACAGCGAGGTGCCGCGCCCGCCGGCGAGCTGGGCTGCAGCATCGGCAAGCTGCGCGATCTGCAGCGGTGAGAGCCGCGACAAGGATTGCCCGAAGATCAGCTGTGCCAGGATTTCGTCTTGGGGCAGGGACGGTGTCGAGCTGAAGCTCACCTGCGGATTGCTGGCAAGTCCGGTCAGCAGAATGACGATGGTGGCGTTGCCCGAGGTCGTGGTCGCTTCGAGATCGAGAAGGGGAACGAGGTCGCCGCCGAAGGTGATCGTTGCACGTGTGATGTCGAGGCGCTTCGTCAGGATTTGCATCCGACCGCGCCGCAGTTCGAAGGCGCCGGAGACCACGGGCGCTGCCGCCGAGCCGGTCAATGAGATCGTCCCGCCAAGCTCGGCATCAATGCCGCGTCCGCGCACAAAGGTCTGGGTGGGCGAGGAAATCGTGAGGTCGAGCGCAATCGGCGCGCTCGACGAGCGACCTTCCGCCGGCTGCTGCTCGCGTTGCTGACGCTGAACCGCAGCCGGTGCATTGCGATGCTCGATATCCAGCGCCTGCAGGCTTGCCGGGCGGCTCTCGGACAGAGTGATCGAGGTGCGCGACAGGTTGATCGCGCCCGCAAGTGTCGGGCCGTTCAGCAACTGCCCCGTGAGGGTCAGCCTGCCATCTGCCGTGCTGGTCACGGTGTTGCCATCGACATAAACGGCCTGGTCGAGGTTGATTGTCAGGTCGGCCGGCAGGCCGGGGCTTGCGATATCGATGCTGCCGCTCGCCGAGACACGACCGCCGGTCGCGAGGTTCCCGGTCAGGCTGCCAATCTCAGCCCGGGTGCCGGTGAGGTTCACCGTCGTTGCGATCTGCTCGATTGCGAGGTTGCGTCTGACGTCGACAATTCGGGCGCCGCTGGTCGATACCGTGCCGGTGATCCGCGGCTCGGCTCCGGTGCCGCCGATCGTCAGGTTGACGCTGGCATTGCCTTCGGCAACGAGGCCCTGAGCCGCGAGTTGGCCATTGGCGGCAGAGAGAGGAACCTCTCCCTGAACCCGGATATCGAGGCCCGGGCCGTTCTGAAGCGAGACATTTCCGCCTGCGGTGAGGCCGATGCCACCGCCGTCGATGCCGCTTTCAAGGGTGAGGGTCTGGTTTTCGAAACGACCATTGGCGGTGATCCCGAAGGGGGCGAGACCCGCACTCCGTGTTTGGGCGATTGCCGCGCCTTGCCAGTCGAGCCTGTAGTCTGCGACCGGCGCCGATGGCGAGCCGCCGACCGTGACGGTGCCGGAAATGCTCCCTTCCGGGGAAAGTTGCGGAGCAAGGGTCGCTGCGAGCGAGGCCGGAAGAGCCTGGATATTTGCGGTGAGATCGAGCGCCTCACCGACGGTGCCGGACACAGCCACGCGGCCGGAGCCTGCTGAGATCACCGTGTCAGCGATGGAAACTTCTCCGTCGGCGATGCGAACCGAAGTCGGGTTTGCCAGGGCAAGCGCAATGCCGCGCGGCGTCGCACGCAACTCCTGTACGGCCACGGAAAGGCCATCCGGGTTCTGACTGAGTGCTCCCCGCAGAACGACAGGCGCGTTGTCGTATTGCCCAGAGAGGTTAAACTCCGTTTCGGAGCCCGCCCGGGTGAAATCGAGCGCCACGCTTTCCAGCCGGTTCGCGCCTGAGGCGGCGCTCGTTGCGCGGATGGTGCCCTCTGCGGCAAGAGCCGAGACATCCGTCACTCTCAGGTCGACGCGCGGTTCGCTGATGGCGAGATTGCCCTGCGTAATGGCAGAGCCGGAGGCCTCGACGTCGGCGGAGAGCCTGCCCTCCGTCGACTGGAGGGAGACATTTCCCTTGAGATCGCCACCGATCGTCTGACCGGCGAGAGCGGCAAGCAGGCTGATATCAGGAAAATCGAAGGACACATCCCCGGCCGGTAGGAAGTCCGGGCCAAGATTGAGCGCGCCGGTCAGGCGGTTCGGGCCGATCGCGAGATCGATCGCATCGACTGTCGTCCTGCCCTCGGCGCTCACTACCTCGGCCTTGGCGTCCAGCGGTTTCCCATCGATCCGACCGCTGACTGTCAGATTGCCGCTCGGTGCTTGCCGATTGGCAACGCCATCGACCACAACGGTGAGATTTTCGATGCGATAACCGGCTGCCTGCCCTTCATCGACCGCGAGGTTGACCGTCGCCTCCAGGGCGTCGAGCGGACCGGATGCCGAGAGATTGAAGGAGGCAGGCGCCTGAATACGCTCGACGAAGAGGCCGATATCGCGGAGTTGGCCCGTCAGATCAGTGGCCAGAATGCCGTCTTGATCCAGGGAGAGAGAACCTTCCGCCTGGGCAATGTCGGTGGCGAGCACGATCTCGCGCAGCGCAATGGCGCGCGGCGCGACGAAATCGACACGGGCAGACAGATCTACCGGCCCCTGCAGGCGGCTCGATAGCGCTGGCGGCAAAAGGTCGGGCACGGCCTGAACGGCGAGCCTGCCGGAAAAGCCATTGCTGGCCAGCGTGTAGGTGCCGGACCCCTGCAGGTCGAGGCCATTGCTGTCAAAGACGAGTTGCTCGAAGGAAATGGCTTCTGTGGAGACGATCAGCGGTGCCGTGAGCGTCAGCGGGCCGCGGATATAAGGCCGGATTTCGGTATCGCGGATGGCAGTTCCCTGCACGGTGACCCCGAGGTTTACCGGGCCCTGCCGGTTGGCGAGGTCGAAACTGTCACTGTCGGCAGTCAGCGCGATGTCCGAGAACGTGCCCTGGGGAAGGCTGAGCTCTGCCAGGTCGGCGCGCAGCGAGAGCGCTGCTGCCGGAGCCTGTCCGTTGAGGGCCAGATCCAGGCTCCGCAGCTTCAGGCCGCCCGTGAAGTCCGGCGATTGCGAGGTGATGCCGACGGGTTCGCCGGTTGCGCGAGCCGAAAGACGCAAGTCATTCTGGCCGTTCGGATCGTAACGTCCGGCGGCTGTGACTTCCGCCGAGGCAGTCGTGAAGCGGCCCCTTTCGATCGCCACCGATCCGTCGGTGCCGAGTATCGTCGCCAGATCGATTGCCGTCTCGCCCGCGAAGATGTCGCGCAGCTCGGGCGGCAGAAGCCCCGAGAAGCGGCCGCCACCTGTTGCGGTCAGGGCGCGCGTACCGTCTGCGGCGAGCTTGTGGGTCGCGTCGACGGTGATCGTGCGCTCTCCATCCAGCGAGGCCATAATCTGGCCGGCCCAGTCGTCCAGAGGTCCGTCACCATCGACCTCGATGGCCAGTGCCGGCTGGCCCGGCAGTTGCAGCTGCTCGCCGAGAAGGCCTGCTGCGGGTTCCTGATAATCGAGATTGACGCGCAGCTGGTTGTCGTTCGGCGCATAGAGGAGATCGACAACGGCATTGTTGCCGGGTTCGTCCAGACGCGTCGCGGTCAGCCGGCTGGCGATCGTGTCGCCGACGATCTGCAGCGACCCTTGCGCTGATAAGGGGAGTTCGCGCTCGATGAGCGCTTCACCAATGGCGATCGAGGGCAGGTCTATGGTCGCGATGTCGATTTCAACCGGCAGCGAGAAAGGTTCATCGGTTTCCGGTTGCGGCTCTGTCGAGGGCAGGGGCGCGCGGCTGACGGTGACTTGCCGTGCCGAGATACGCTCTGCCGTGAAGCGCTTGCGGATCAGGTCCCGCGGCGTCCAGTCGAGCGCCAGGTCTTCGATCGAGGCGTAGACACCCTCGCTGTCGGCGACCGTAATCCGCTCCACCGAAAACTGGCTGCTCAAGAGCGGGCCGGTGCCGGAGAGGGTGATCTGTCTGTTATCGGTCGAGACAAGTGCTGCGATCCGGTCGGCCAGAAACTGGCTCCCCGTTCGGGAGAAGCCACCGACCAGGATCACGACGACGAACAGCGCGATCATCGCGGCCACGAGGCCGCCCATGAGCCGGATCGTCCAGGTCAGGATGCGCTTCAACCAGATCATGCTTACTGTCGTCCTGTCTTGCTCGGTCAGAAGCTCTGACCAATGCCGGCATAGATGGCATAACGGCTGCCGCCATCGTAAGGATCCAGCGGAACTGCCACATCCAGCCTCAAAGGGCCGAACGGGGTCATGTAACGCAGCCCGACACCGGCACCCATCTTGATGTCATTGAAATCGGGCACGGTGTTGTCCGCGACTGTGCCGATATCGAGAAAGGGCACGATGCCGATTGTATCCGTCACGTTGATGCGTGCTTCCAGATTGGCCGTCACATAGGAGCGGCCACCGGTGCCTTCATCGGCGGCGTTGTAAGGCGTGATTTCCTGGAAGGCATAACCGCGCACCGATCCACCGCCGCCGGAGAAGAAACGCCTTGTGGCGGGGATGGCAGAGAGATCGCCGCCGCCGACCAGGGAGCCGGCGCTCAGGCGACCGGCGAGCACGAAACGATCCTCCTCGCCAAAGCCGAGATAGGCCGAGATCGAGCCTTCGAGCGATGTGAAGAAGGTCTGGCCGAAGAAATCATAGCTCGGCGTCAGCGTCACGGTGCCGTAGTGGCCTTCGGTTGCGTTCAGCCGGTTGTCGCGGGTGTCCCTGACATAGCCCATCGGCAAGCCGAAGGTCAGGTACTCGTTGTCGTCGCCAAAGGCGTCGTCGATGCTGTCATAGGCGAGCGAAACGCCCGCGTTGACGGTGTCGAAATCGGTCAGTTCATAGGCGTAGGAGACCTTACCCGTCACCGTGGCGGCATCGTAATAGTCGGTCTCCAGCGTGCTGCCCTTGATGCTGGCCTCAAGCGTTCCCGAGGGAACGAAGGCGCCTGGCTTGATGAAGGTGATACCTGCCGTGTAGTCGAGCGACGAGACGTCACTGACATTCTCGAGCTCGCCCAGCCCGCGCACCGATCCCTCGATCCGCAGCGATTCCGCCTGGCCGAAGAGGTTTCGATGGCCCCAGTAGCCTTCAATGCCGCCACCATCGACGGATGAATAGCTGGCGCCGACGCCGAAATAGCGATGCTTTCCTTCCGAGACCACGATGCCGATGGGCAAGGATCCGTCCGCTTCCAGACCCTCGGCCTCATTGACCGTGACCGAGGAGAAGACGCCGAGCGTGCGCAGACGTTCGCCGGCTTTACGCAACTGTTCGGGTGAATAGGTCTGGCCGGGCCGGAGGCGCGAGTAATAGGCGATGAAGTCGGAGTTTACGGATCGACCACCCTTCACGGTGACGACGCCAAGGGGAGCGACCGGGCCAGCCTCGACCGCAATTGTCAGATCGATGGTCTGCGTCTCGTGATCGGCCACCACGTCGCGGCGCGTCACCTCGGTCAGGGGGCGGCCTTCTTCCTTGAGCTTGAGGGCCATGGCCTCGGCAGCCTTCAGGATCGTCAGAGAGCCTGCCTTCTCTCCTCGCACCAGATCGAACTCGGCGGGATCGAGGCGGGCGGCATCTCCTTCGAGACGGACTTCGCCCAGGGTGAATGTCGCTCCGGGCTGAATGGTAATCGATACGGGCACAGGCCGTGACCGGTCGAAGCTTGGATTGGGGGGCAGGCTGTCGATGTCGTGGCCATCGATCGTCACGGAGACCACGCCGCCATAAAGGGCGTTTTCATAGAGCGTCGCAATCAGGCGGTCGCGGTCGTCGCGGGCCTTGATGACCAGTCCGAGATCGCCCGATACGGGATCGTCTTCCTCCGCCAGCAGCAGCGAAGTCCGCTCCAGCGATTTCCGGAGCGTACGGTCGGCCTCACCGGTGTCGAGGGTGATCGTGTAATCCAGCGGGTCGATCACGTCGCGGCCCGCCTCATCGCTGCCGAAAAGACGAATTCCGAAGATCTCGAATGCGGCTGCTTCCGTGGCCACAGCTGGCAGAAGGGGGCTGGCGACGGACAATACGAGCCCTAGCCGTAACGCAAGACTATACTTCGGCAATGTCCATCCACTCGGTCTACGCATGTCGCTTTCATCGCGATCTGTCAGGCGTGCCCCACCCACCGGACAACTTAGGCGTAAATGCGTCGCAACGCATACCCCCTTTTTGAGCAGTTACGAAAAAAGGCGGGGAGTGTGATCTCCCCGCCCTGTTTCTATTGCGACGGGCGACCTTAGTAGCCGCGCGGGCAGGCGTCGATGTAACGGTTACCGTAGCGGTCGCGGTAGTAGCACTGTCCGGGCTGTTCCGAGACATTGCCGATGACGGCGCCTGCAACGCCACCGATTGCTGCGCCGACTGCAGCGCCCCGGACGTTGCCTGTGGCAATGCCACCGATGATCGCGCCGGAGGCAGCGCCGATACCTGCGCCGCGTTCCGTCTGGGTGCAGCCTGCGACCGTGAGGCCGACCAGCATCAGCACAAGAGCTTTCTTCATCTTCATCTCTCCAAGTTCCACGCGTCCGGGCGAGCCGGTCTTGTTTTTGACAGCATGCCCCACCGCTCGAGCTCTCCCCCGGGCGGCTTCAGGCTTCCTTGAGCATAGCCTTGACCGGGGGAAAGTCCATGGTCGTGGCTCACACCCTCGCGGGTGGTTCCATTGCATGAGGCATCGAAGATGAACCCAGGATTTACAGGCGGTTTGATGCTGCAATGCGGCACAGAATTTTTCGTTTGCGACCTTCTGGACAGTTGCACATGTCACACAAAACTCACACCATGCGTCTCGTGTCCGGGAGAGACACGAGGAGGAACAAGATGGCTAAAGTGACACTGACGGTGAATGGCCGGACAGTGAGCGGAGAGTGCGAGGATCGCACCCTGCTCGTGCATTTCATTCGCGAAAAACTTGGTCTGACGGGAACGCATGTGGGTTGCGATACCACGCAATGCGGAACCTGCGTCGTTCACATGGACGGCAAGTCGATCAAGAGCTGTTCGATCCTGGCCGTCCAGGCCTCGGGATCGTCGATCACGACGATCGAGGGCCTCTCTTCCGGCGGCGAGCTGCATCCAGTGCAGGCCGCCTTCAAAGAGCATCACGGCCTGCAATGCGGCTTCTGCACGCCCGGCATGGTGATGACCGCGCTCGACATGATCTGTCGTCACAACGGTGCGCTCGACGAAGCCACTGTCCGCCATGAGCTCGAAGGCAATATCTGTCGCTGCACGGGCTACCACAACATCGTCAAGGCCGTGCTTTCGGCCAATGAAGCGATGACCGCCGGCCGCCAGGCCGCCGAATAAGGACTTCGGCAGTTCCGGTCGCCGCGACCGAGCGCCTGACCAAGGCCTCTGCGATGCCGACTGCAATTGCCTCTGTCCGACTGCCTGAAGTCCTGTTTCTCTGGAGGAGAAGACAATGGGTGTTGAAGGAATCGGCGCGCGTGTGGCGCGCAAGGAAGACAAGCGTTTTCTGACCGGCAAGGGCCGGTATACCGACGACATGGTCGTCCCGGGCATGAAATATGCCTATTTTGTCCGTTCGCCTTATGCACATGCGAAGATCAAGTCGATCGATGTCGCCGCCGCCAAGGCCATGCCTGGCGTCATCGATGTGCTCGACGGCAAGCAGCTTCTGGCCGATGGCATCGGCAACCTGATCTGCGGCTGGATGATCCATTCCAAGGATGGCACGCCGATGAAGATGGGCGCCTGGCGTCCGCTGGCACATGAAACCGTTCGCTACGTCGGTGACGCGGTCGCCATCGTCGTGGCCGACAGCATCGGCGAGGCGCGCGATGCCTCGGAAGCCGTGGTGGTCGAATATGAAGAGCTGCCGGTCGTCACCGGTGCCGTCGACGCCCTGAAATCAGGCGCGCCGCAACTGCATCCGGAAGCGCCAGGGAACCTGATCTTCGACTGGGAGATCGGTGACAGTGCTGCTGCCGATGCCGCGATCGCCAGTGCCGCCCATGTCACAGAGATCGACATCTTCAACAACCGTCTGTCGCCGAACCCGATGGAGCCGCGCGCGACGCTCGGCATCTATGACGGGGCGGAAGACCATTACACCTGCTACACCACCTCGCAGAACCCGCATGTCGCGCGCCTGGTGATGAGCGCCTTCTACAATGTGGCGCCTGAGCACAAGCTGCGTGTCATCGCGCCCGATGTGGGCGGTGGCTTCGGCTCGAAGATCTATATCTATCCGGAAGAAGTGGTCTGTCTCTGGGCCTCCAAGAAGACCGGCGTGCCGGTCAAGTGGACCTCCGATCGCACCGAGGCCTTCCTCACCGACGCCCATGGTCGCGACCACGTCTCGAAGGTGAAGATGGCCTTCGACAAGGACCACAACATCATCGGGCTCAAGGTCGACACGATCGCCAATCTCGGCGCCTATATGTCGCTCTTCTCGTCCTCGGTTCCGACCTATCTCTATGCGACGCTGCTGTCGGGCCAGTATGCGATCCCGGCGATCCACGCCAATGTGCGCACGGTCTACACCAATACGGTGCCGGTCGACGCCTATCGCGGCGCCGGGCGTCCGGAGGCGACCTATCTCCTGGAACGAACCGTCGAGACGGCCGCGCGCGAACTGGGCGTTTCTCCGGCAGATCTGCGCCGGCAGAACTTCGTCCGGACCTTCCCGTACCAGACGCCTGTGATCATGTGTTACGACGCGGGCGACTACGACGCCTCGCTGGAAGCCGCCATGTCTGCAGCCGACTGGAACGGTTTCCCGGCTCGCAAGGCGGAAGCGGCGCGTCGCGGCAAGCTGCGCGGGATCGGCATGAGCTGCTACATAGAGGCCTGCGGCATCGCGCCGTCGGCGGCGGTCGGCTCGCTGGGTGCCGGTGTGGGTCTATGGGAATCCGCCGAGGTCCGCGTCAATGCGGTCGGCACTGTCGAAGTGCTCACCGGCTCGCACAGCCATGGCCAGGGTCACGAGACCACCTTCGCCCAGCTCGTCTCCGAACGCTTCGGCCTGCCGATCGACAATGTCTCCATCGTCCACGGCGATACCGACAAGGTGCAGATGGGCATGGGCACCTATGGCTCCCGTTCCGGTGCTGTCGGCATGTCGGCCATCGTCAAGGCGCTCGACAAGGTCGAAGCCAAGGCGAAAAAGATCGCCGCCCATCTGATGGAAGCCGACGAGAGCGACATCGTCATCGAGAATGGCGAGCTCAAGGTCGCTGGCACCGACAAGACGCTGCCCTGGTTCCAGGTCGCGCTTGCCGCATATACCGCCCACAACCTTCCCTCCGGCATGGAGCCGGGTCTGAAGGAGGGCGCCTTCTACGATCCCTCCAACTTCACCTTCCCGGCCGGCTGCTACATCGCGGAAGTCGAGGTCGATCCGGAAACCGGCAAGACCGAGATCGTGCAGTTCGTCGCGGCCGACGACTTCGGCAACATCATCAACCCGATGATCGTTGAGGGCCAGGTGCATGGCGGCATCGCACAGGGCATCGGCCAGGCGCTGCTGGAGGCCGTGCATTACGATCCGCAGACCGGTCAGCTGCTGACGGCAAGCTACATGGATTACGCCATGCCGCGCGCCGACGATCTGCCGTCCTTCAACGTCTCGCACCAGAACACGCCGTGCCCGGGCAATCCGCTCGGCATCAAGGGCTGCGGCGAGGCCGGGGCCATCGGATCGCCACCAGCGCTGATGAACGCGATCACCGATGCGATCGGCAACAACGACCTCAACATGCCGGCGACGCCGCTTGCCGTCTGGAGTGCGCTCCAGGCCAATGCGACCCGCCAGGCCGCCGAATAAGGAAGGAGAGAACCATGCAGCTCTATTCCACCAGCTATCATCGCGCCTCGTCGATCGAGGATGCCGGTAAACTTCTCTCCGGCGCCGAAGACGGCAAGTTCATCGCCGGCGGCCAAACGCTGATCGCTGCGCTGAAGCAGCGCC
This sequence comes from Allorhizobium sp. nf9_anc, assembly GCF_056323085.1. Lineage (NCBI taxonomy): Bacteria > Pseudomonadati > Pseudomonadota > Alphaproteobacteria > Hyphomicrobiales > Rhizobiaceae > Allorhizobium > Allorhizobium sp. nf9_anc. Next base: position 4,238,487 of record NZ_CM150481.1, read on the forward strand.
TCGCCCAGCCGTCTGACCTCGTTGATCTCCGGCATATCGCGTCGATGAAGGGCGTCACGGTCAATGGCCGTCAGGTCACCATCGGTGCTGCGGTCACTCATGCGGAGGTCGCCTCTTCGGCGGCCATCCGCGCAGTCTGCCCGGCGATCTGCCATCTCGCCTCGCTGATCGGCGATCCGCATGTGCGTCACCTTGGCACCATCGGCGGCTCCGTTGCCAATGACGATCCGGCTGCCGACTACCCCTCAGCCGTGCTTGGCCTCGGGGCGACGGTGGTCACCAATACTCGCGAGATCGCGGCGGACGATTTCTTCGTCGGCCTGTTCGAGACGGCGTTGGCTGACGACGAGATCATCACGGCGATCCGTTTCGAGGCTCCGGAAAAGGCAGGCTATGCCAAGTTCGCCAATCCGGCCTCGCGTTATGCGATGACCGGTGTCTTCGTCTCGAAGAGTTCAGGCGGCGTGCGTGTTGCCGTGACCGGTGCAGGATCGTCCGGCGTCTTCCGCCATGCCGGTCTCGAAGCGGCCCTTTCGACAGACTGGTCAGCGCAAGCTGTCGCAGGTGTCGAAATTGATTCGTCGGAGCTCATGTCAGACCTACATTGCACTGCAGAATACCGCGCAAATCTGATCCGCGTCATGGCAAAGCGAGCTGTTCAGGCCTCCTGATTGCGCTGCTTTTCCTGCAAGAACGGAAAAAGGGCGGCTTAGGCCGTCCTTTTTCTCTAGGTTTGACGCAGATCAAGTTTGCTTTGGCATGATCCGTTAGTATTTATGTGCAAGCGTTCTAATGTTCGCGCCATTTGTCGCAGTTTAGAATGAATTTACAAAACCGGGGTTGACCCCGACGCCGTAGAGACACAAAAGAGTGTCGTAGACTGGAGTTTAGGCATGGATTTCGAGGCGTTTTTCAAGGATCAGCTCGCGGGGCTTCACGAGGAAGGCCGGTACCGCGTCTTCGCTGATTTGGAACGCCAGCGCGGCAATTTCCCCCGCGCGACCCGCTACACCGAAAACGGCACCCAGGAGGTGACCGTCTGGTGCTCCAACGACTATCTCGGCATGGGCCAGAACCCGCTCGTCATCGACGCCATGAAACAGGCCATCGATGACTGTGGCGCGGGTGCGGGAGGCACCCGGAATATCTCTGGCACCAATCACTACCACGTTCTTCTTGAGCGCGAACTTGCCGATCTGCACGGCAAGGAATCGGCGCTGATCTTCACCTCGGGCTATGTCTCGAACTGGGCAGCGCTCGGCACGCTCGGTGCCAAAATCCCCGGCCTGATCATCTTCTCGGATGCGCTCAACCACGCTTCGATGATTGAAGGTATCCGCCATTCCAAGGCAGAGCGCGTCATCTGGAAGCACAACGACGTCAAGGATCTGGAAGCCAAGCTTGCCGCTGCCGATCCGCGCGCGCCGAAGATGATCGCATTCGAATCCGTCTATTCGATGGATGGCGATATCGCGCCGATCAAGGAAATCTGCGATCTCGCCGACAAGTATGGCGCGATGACCTATCTCGACGAAGTTCATGCGGTCGGCATGTACGGCGCCCATGGTGGCGGTATCGCCGAGCGCGAAGGCCTGATGGATCGCCTGACGATCATCGAAGGCACGCTCGGCAAGGCCTTCGGCGTCATGGGTGGCTATATCGCCGCCTCGACCGCTCTGTGTGATTTTGTCCGCTCGTTTGCCTCTGGCTTCATCTTCACGACGGCGCTGCCGCCGGCGCTTGCTGCCGGTGCGGTCGCCTCTATCCGCCATCTGAAGACCAGCCAGGTCGAACGCTTTGCCCATCAGGAGCGCGTGCGCCGTCTGCGCTTCATGCTTGACAAGGCCGGCATTCCGCATGTGCAGAACCCGAGCCATATCGTGCCTGTTCTGGTCGGCGATGCGTCGAAGTGCAAGTGGATCTCCGACCTGCTGCTCGATAACTGTTCCATCTATGTGCAGCCGATCAACTATCCGACGGTGCCGAAGAAGACCGAGCGGCTGCGCATCACTCCGACTCCTCTGCATTCCGATGCCGATCTCGAGCATCTGGTCGGCTCGCTGCACCAGCTCTGGTCGCGCTGCGCGCTCGCCCGCGCGGTGGCTTGATCGGGCCATAACAGACCTTCATAAAGATGCGGGTTCCGGAAACGGAGCCCGCATTTTTCTTTGGGAGGTTTTGAGAACGTGAGTATTGCCGCACGCGTGAATGCCCTGGTCGACAGGGTGATCGAGGAAGAACGCATTACGGGCGCCGTGGTGCTGGTGTATCAGGATGGCGAACCGATCCTTGAAAAGGCAGCGGGTTTTGCCGATCGCGAAGCCGGGTTGCCTATCCGTCTCGATACGATCTTCCGCTATGCCTCCGTCACCAAGCCGATCGTTGCGGTCACGGCCCTTGCGATGATCGATAAGGGGCTGCTCAAGCTCGACGACCGCGTCTCGCACTATCTGCCCTGGTTCCGACCAAAGGCGCCCGATGGTCGCGAAGGCGCGATCACCATCCGCCATCTTCTCACCCACACATCCGGTCTGCTGTACGATCCGGCTCTGGAGCTCCTTCCGGAGGGACAGCGCATGACGCTCGGCCTCGGCAATACGGATCTGAGCCTCGAAGACAATTTCAGCCGCCACAACGCCATCCCGCTCGCCTTCGAGCCTGGCAGTCGCTGGGCCTATTCCTTTGCCACGGACATTCTCGGCGGTGTCCTTGCTGCCCTGCATGGAGGGACGCTTGAAGATGCCGTCATCCATTATGTCACCGGCCCGCTTGGCATGGCCGACGCGCGCTTTCATGTGACGGATCCCGCGCGCCTCGCGGTTGCCTATGCCGATGACCCGGATCGACCCGTTCGCATGCCGGACCCCTGGGTCAGCGGCGATGAGGAAAACTGGCGGACTGTCTTTTCGCCGGGGCGCACCTTCAACCCCAGAGCCTTCCAGTCGGGCGGTGCGGGGATGGCGGGCACCGCGCAGGACGTGATGCGTCTGCTCGAAATGTTGCGAAAGGACGGAGCGGGTCTCTTCTCTGCGACCATGGCCAAAGCCGCGCTCTCCAACCAGATCGCGGAGATCGAGGGTGAGCCAGGCTATCGCTTCACCTTTGTCGGCGGGCTGGTCACGGACCCGGCCGCAGCGGGAACCGCATTGCCGAAAGGTGTCATCCAGTGGGGTGGCGTCTATGGCAACACCTGGTTCATCGATCCGGCCGAGAAGCTCACTGTTGTCAGCCTCACCAACAATGCGCTCGAAGGCTGCAACGGCGCTTATCCGGAAATGCTCCGTGCCGCCGTCTACGATCGGTGAGCTTCTGATTATCTCGCGGCAATCACCTCTGCCGCCTTGCGCCTCGCCTCGCGATCGGCGGCAAAGACGTCGTCGATCGTGTCTGCCGGCACGCCCTCGACCATCGCGTCCATGACCGTCTCGACCACGTCGGCCATGTCGAGGAAGCGGATCTTGTCCTCGACGAAAGCGTTGAAGGCGGTTTCTTCGGCGGCGTTCAGGATGGCGCCCTGCATGCCACCACGTTCGAGTGCCGTGCGGGCAAGCCGCAGGGCCGGGAACCTAGTCTCGTCCGGGGCTTCGAAATCGAGCCTTGCCAGCTTGGCAAAGTCGAGCCGGTCGACATTCAGCGCTGGACGCTTGGGATAGGTCAGCGCATAGCCGATGGCCGTGCGCATGTCCGGCACGCCGAGCTGGGCGATGACGGAGCCGTCGGTGTAACCCACCATGGAGTGGATGATTGACTGCGGATGCACGACGACCTCGATCTGGTCGGGCCGAACGTCGAAGAGGTGCTTGGCCTCGATCATCTCCAGCGCCTTGTTGAACATCGAGGCGCTGCCGACGGAGATCTTCAGGCCCATCGACCAGTTGGGATGGGTGCGCGCCGTCTGCACGGTGACATTGGCCATCTGTTCGCGGCTATGGGTGCGGAAGGGGCCACCCGAGGCGGTTAGCACGATCCGCTCGAGCGCGTGCCGCTGATCCTGCTCCAGGCACTGGAAGATTGCCGAGTGTTCGCTGTCGACGGGGATCAGGCGTCCGCCACCCTTCTTGACCGCATCGACGAAGAGGTGGCCGGCGGAGACGAGGCATTCCTTGTTGGCGAGCGCGATGTCGGCGCCGCGTGCGGCAGCCTTGAGGGTCGGGGGCAAGCCCGCCGTGCCGACGATTGCCGCCATCACCCAGCCGGCATCCATATCGGCTGCCTCGTCCAGTCCGCTCAAGCCGGCGGCAACGTCGATACCTGATCCGGCAAGCAGGTCCTTCAGCGCCATGTACTGGCTCTCGTCGGCGGTGACGGCGAGTTTGGCGCCGGTGCGACGCGCCTGATCGGCGAGCAGATCGAGATTGCCATTGCCGGTGAGCGCCATGACCTCGAAGGCGTCGCGGCCACCGAGTTGCTCGACGACATCGAGCGTGTTGACGCCGATCGAGCCGGTCGAGCCGAGGACTGAGAGGCGGCGGGGCCGGGCGTTGTCGATCATGCTGCTTACGTCCGATTGCTTCATGCTCAGAAGGCTCTACAAGGGAAAGGGAAGAGCAGCAAGAGAGGCCGATTTCGACCTCGCACCAGCGCCTCGGGATTCTGACCATGCCGGACTTTTTGCAGCCGACACGATTGCGTGAGAGCCTGCCCGTCATGCTTGCCGGGCTCGCTCTTCTCTGTCTCGTCGGTGGTGGAATTCTCTACATTGCCGAGTATCCTCAGCTCGCCGCAAAGGCCTGGTTCGTCGGCGCTGCCGCCGTGCTGGTCGTACTCGTCATCGATATCCTGCGCGCCCTGCTCAATGGTCGCATGGGGGTCGATGCGATTGCCGCTCTGTCGATCGGGGTGGGGCTTGCGCTTGGCGAAAACCTCGCGGCCGCGATTGTTGCGGTCATGTATGCCGGCGGACAATTGCTCGAGAGCTTTGCCGAGGGCCGCGCCCGGCGGGATATGACGGCACTGCTCGGTCGTGTCTCGCGCACGGCCATGCTCTATCGCGGCACGTCCCTGGAGAGCGTATCTATCGAGGCACTGAAGCCGCAGGACCGCATCCTGGTGCGCAAGGGTGAGGTCGTGCCGGTCGATGGCCGGCTGCTTGCCGCCACCGCCGTGCTCGACCTCTCGGCGCTGACGGGCGAATCGCTTCCCGTTCCCATCGCAATCGGTGCCGAAGTGCCCAGTGGTGCGACCGTGTTGGGCGACGCCTTCGATTTGCTGGTCTTGCGTCAATCCAAAGAGAGCACCTATGCCGGCATCGTGCGTCTCGTCGAACAGGCGCAGGCCAGCCGCGCGCCCATGGCACGGCTTGCGGACCGGTATGCGCTGGTCTTCCTCGGCATCACGCTGCTCCTTGCCGGTGGTGCCTGGTGGTGGAGCGGTGAGGCGACGCGCGCATTGGCCGTGCTCGTTGTTGCCACCCCCTGTCCGCTGATCCTCGCCATTCCCGTTGCCGTCATTGCCGGCATGTCGCGGGCAGCCTCCCACGGTGTTCTGGTCAAGACGGCTGGCGCGCTGGAAGCTCTGGCAGCCGTGACCACCGTCGTGGTCGACAAGACGGGCACAGTCACCTCGGCAAGGCCGGAAGTGAGCGATGTGCGAGCCGAAGCCGGCTTCACCGCCGATGACGTCCTTGCACTCGCCGCCTCGCTCGACCAGGCCTCCAGCCATGTTGCGGCAGAAGCGCTGGTGCGGGCCGCGACTGAGCGCGGGCTGACTTTGCCCCTCCCGCAAAGTGTGGTGGAGGATCCCGGTCGTGGATTGTCCGGCCGCGTCGGTGATCGCCAGATCGTGCTCGGCGGCAGCGGCTATGTGCTTTCGAAGCTTTCGGATGGCTCGGCGTTCACACGCGCTGGCGCTGACAGCGGCACGGCCATCGTCGCCGTCGGGATCGACGGGCATGCGGCCGGCCTTATCCTTCTCTCCGATCCCATCCGCACGGATGCAGGCGCTACGATTGCCGCCTTTCGGGCGGGAGGTGTTCGGCGGATCGTGATGGCGTCCGGCGATCGCACGGATGTCGCGGAGAAAGCCTCGTCAACGCTTGCGCTCGACGCGGTCGCTGGCGACCTCACGCCCGAAGGCAAGGTCGACCTGATCCGTCAGGAGAAACTGGGGGGCGTGGTGATGATGGTCGGCGATGGCGTCAATGACTCGCCGGCCCTGGCCCTTGCCGATGTCGGTGTGGCGATCGGCGCCAGGGGGTCTGCAGCCTCCTCCGAAGCCGCCGACGTGGTGCTGCTCGCCGATGATCTGTCGCGCCTGCCGCTCGCCTGCGGGATCGCGAGACGTTCCCGCAAGATCGCCCGGCAAAGTGCGGTTGCCGGGCTGGTGTTGTCGGGCGGAGCTATGGTGCTTGCCGCCCTCGGTTATCTCGCGCCGGTACAGGGTGCGCTGTTGCAGGAGGTGATCGACGTCGCCGTCATCCTCAATGCCTTGCGCGCCCTTCGCGGCTGAGGTTGCCGCTCAGGCCTGCGTCATGACGCTGCCTTCGCCCGATATCCGGATGCGCAGGTTGTTCTGCACATGGGTGACGCCACTGGCATTTTCGACGCAGTCCTCTGCCCGGCGCTTCTCGAAGCGATCGGTAACGTGACCCGTCAATGTCACCTCCGCGTCCTTCACCGTCACCTCAATATCGGAGGCATCCACCGAGGGATCGTCGGCAAGGCGGTCGTTGACGTCTTCCAGAATGCGCGCATCGGTTCTGCGATAGCCGCGCGGACCCTTGCCGCGGTGATTGTCCATCTCGCGGCGGTGGGTTGCGTCTTTGTCGCCGAACCAGGATGCGACCTCGTCGCCGGCGCGCTCCATAAAGCCGCGGTCGTCGTCGGCTTCCCGGTTCGCAGAGCCGTAGCCTCCGCGATTGGATGGGTTGTCAGACGGGTAATTGCCGCGCCCGCTGCCTCGGATCTGGCGGCGGCTGTCGTCACCGTAGCCTCTGTCGCTCGGTCCGCCCTGATACCCACGGTCGTCGTTGCTCCAGTCCGACTGTCCCATGCGGGGATAGTGAGACCCGCTCGCGCCATAACCGCCGTCCATGCCGAGTTCTCGCGAGCGCGCTCCGTCGTAGCGATCCGCATCCGGCCGGTTCTCGCCATAGCCGCGCACAAATCCGCTGTCGCCGGGGCCATAATCCCCGGATGGGCCACGTCGGGCGTTGCGGTTTCGGCCGTTCTCGGCATCCCAATTGTCGTTGCGATTGACCATTGTGTCCTCCTTCGGATTGGGGAAGCGACGCCTTGCGCCACCTGCAAAGCTAACCCTCCGGATGCCGGGATCGTTCCAACTGCCACGGGAAAAGCCCTCCGGAACAAAGCGCCATCGGGCCGGTTCTTCTCTCGCCAGAACCGAAACCGAAGAGATACCGACAATGGCTACCAAGACACTCGAAGACCTGTTCCACGAGACACTCAAGGACATCTACTACGCCGAACGGAAGATCCTGAAGGCGCTGCCGAAAATGGCGCGCGGTGCCCAGGACGAGAAGCTGAAGGCCGCCTTCCTGCAGCACAAGGAAGAGACCGAAGGCCAGGTCGAGCGCCTGCAGCAGGTGTTCGAAATCATCGGCAAGCGTCCGCGTGCCAAGACCTGCCCTGCCATCGACGGCATCGTCGAGGAAGGCGAGGAGATCATGGAAGAATTCAAGGGCTCGCCCGCTCTCGATGCCGGTCTCCTGGCGGCCGCGCAGGCCGTCGAACACTACGAGATCAGCCGCTACGGCACGCTGCGCGCCTGGGCTCAGCAGCTCGGCTACACCGATGCCGTGAAGCTGCTCGAGGAGACGCTTGCGGAAGAATCCAAGACCGATGAAGCGCTGACGAAGCTTGCGGAAAAGGCTGTCAACGCTGCAGCCCAGAAGAAAGCCGCCTGATATCCGTCAGCGGTTATGTCGAAGGGCCGGTTTTGCCGGCCCTTTTTCGTGTGCGCTTGATATCGAGCCTTAGGGCTTCTCCGCAGCCGGCGCGTCCTTCAAAAACGCCATCAACCGGTTTTCGTCGGCGCGCAACAGCGAACGGGCAGGGGCGGTGAGCACCCTTTCACGCGCGATTTCCAGGTCTGTCTCCTTGTCGGCCAGGGCCAGGATGGCGGGGTGCACATAGCTGGTGCGGCAGATGGTCGGCGTGTTGTGCAGCCTGTCCGAGGCGACCTCGCACATCTGACGAATGGTGGGACGCTCCCCGCCTTCCATCCTGCGCCAAGCCTCGCCAAATGCTGCGACGCTGCCGCCCCACGTGCGGAAGGTCTTGGCGGACAGTTTCAATCGGGTGATTTCGGCTAGGTAGGTGTTCAGCCGGCCTGAATCCACCCTGTGCAGCTGTCCCTGCTCGTCACGCCAGGAAAACAGGTCGCGGCCGGGCAGGTCGGCAATTTCTTCGAGGATCTTCTGGAGCCGCGGATGACGCAGCTTTCGGCGTACGCGCTTGCCACCCTTCGCAACGAAACTCAGGCGGATACCGTCCGGCTCGAATGTCAGGTGGCGCTTCTGCAGGGTCGTTGCCCCATAGGTGCGGTTCTCCTCCGCATAGGCGCGGTTGCCGACGCGCATATAGGTGACGTCCAGCAGGCTGATGAGCGCCGAGAGGAGGAAGTAGCTCTCCTCCTGATGTTCGGCAAGATCGCGCGCCACCCGTCGGCGGATCGAGGGCAGGGCGTCACCGAAGGCGATGAGGTCGTCAAACTTTCTCTCGCTGCGCCAGGCGGCCCAGTCCGCGTGATAGCGGTATTGTTTGCGCCCCCGTGCATCGTAACCCGTCGCTTGAAGATGGCTGCGGGGATCGAGACTGATCCAGACCCGTTCATAGGCAGGCGGCAGACCGAGCTTGCGGATGCGGGTCAGCACCTCGGGTGCTGCAATTAAGGTGCCGTCGCTCAGATGATAGGAGAAGCCCTTGCCTCTTCGGCGTCGGGTCAGGCCCGGCTCGGCATCCGTACCGTAGACTAGGCCGATTTCGGAGAGCTCCGCAGCATCGTCTGTCGATGGCGCCGGTCCCTCGGTCGCCATGTCTTCAGCATCAGTCGTTTTCATCCGACGGGGCTGTCCGTTCCCATCTCGCCAAGCTCCCGGCGCAATTGCTGGCGCGCGCGGCTCAACCGGCTTTTCACCGTGCCGACGGCGCAGCCGCAGATCTCCGCGGCGTCCTCGTAGCGTTCGCCCAGCATGACGATCAGCACCAGCATTTCCCGGTGATGTTCCGGCAGACGGTTCAAGGCGCGGCGAACTTCTTCCGCCTGCACCGACCATTCCTGGCTGGCCTCGGTGGTCAACTTGGCCGTCACCGCCTCAGGCAGGCCCACCGTCTCGCGGCTGCTTTTCTTGAAGCGGGTGCAAAACGTGTTGCGCATGATGGTGAAGAGCCAGGATTTCAGCCGGGTGCCTGGCTCGAACTTGTCGAGGTTCGCCAGCGCCTTGGTCAGCGTCTCCTGGACGAGGTCGTCTGCTTCCTCCGGTCGCTGACAGAAGGTTCGCGCGAATGCACGCAGCGCCGGGATTAACTCGACCACTTCAGATCGTGCGGCTAGCTCGGCTGTACGGGTCGTCAAGGTCGCCATCCTCCAATGTCTGTGGCACCAGGCACAATGACGCGAAAACGCCTGTCCTTCGGCTTGGTTCCTGAAAATGTGAGCGGTTGGCAAAGGTCGCGTGACATGGTCAGCTGCGGCTTACAAACTTGCTGAACCGACTAAGTTTTCCATCTGCGGTCTTGTCCTGATGAAGGAAGGCAAGGTCGCTTTTCTCGAAAATCTGAAAGAACTCCTCCCAGTCGATCGCCTCCAGCGCTTCTTCCGGGTCGCCGAAATCGATGCGCAGAATGCCCCCGTCGCCACTGTCGCGAACCCGTGAGGGGGTGCCCTTTCGGTCCTCGATCCAGCGGCGGATCTCGTCGTGGTCGGTTGTCTGGCTTGCGCTGCTCATCGGTGCCTCTCGCTCCCGCTTCCTCCTTCAGAACCCTTCGAATGAACGCCTTCCCCGATCCGAGGTTCCCGCTGTGCCGCCGCTTTTTCAAATGGAACCATGGATGGAATGGCGGGTTACTTGGCAGACCCAAGTCCGAGTAAAGAAAGACACATCATGACCCACGTGCAGAATGTCGACGGCCAGGGCCAGTTGCTGATTGGAGAACGTCTCTCACCGATGACTTACCATGTCGCCGTTGAGCGGCGGGGTCCGCGCTACCGCGCGACGGTGGAAATGCAGGCGCCGCGCGACTGGCTGATCCGGCAGGGATTTCAGACACGCGCAATCCTTGTCCTTGCCTCCGGAGGCAGGATCGAGATGGAACATGACGGGCCAGTGGAGGTTTCGGACAGCATCAGCGTCGTGCTGCAGGCGGCGGCGCTCGATTATGGTGATCGAGACGCACTGGTCGCCGTATTTCCAGAGCTTGGTGAGGAGATCGACTGACGGTCGAAAAAGCTCATCCAAGTTTCTTCTGATCTGCTGTCCACCAATCGTCGTAACGAGAGTGAGACGCAAATCAGATCGCGAATGTTTGCAGGACGCATGAAGTCGGAGGCCTCAATGGAAGACACCAAACGCCCATCCATGGAGGCACGCCGCGACCGCACGGGCGGCATCGTGCGGGACAAGCTCGATATCCTGATGGACGAGACGCGGCGAGAGAAGGTTCCGCCGCGTTTGATCGAGCTGGCGGAAGAGTTGCAATCCGCGATCGACGAGAAGCGGACAAGCACCGAGAGGGGCTCCTGATTTTCATCTGGCTATCAGGCAGCCGTAATTAAACAGCGCTAAGTTCGCTGTGCCTTAGCGGTATGCTTCAAGACTAGAGAAAGCTGCCATTGCTCGGATCATAGCGTTTGCCGTGGGCGATCCGGGCAAGCTCCACGAGCTCATCCTCATCGCGGATGCCATTCTTCACCAGATACGTCACCAGATTTGCCGCGTTTTCCTGCAAATGGGAGTCGGACGGTCTCTGGCCGTAAAGGCGCTTTACGGCGCGCTCAACGATGGCGTGTTCATCCTGGATTCTGCCGGGGGGGCTCGATGCCATGGCATTCCCTCCGTTCGAGGCCGACGATAAAAGAGTAAACACCCGTCGGCGTGGCATGCGAACATCATGCCGTATGGAAGCTCGAACGCAACCCTAGATTCGCAAGGGCGAAATCTCACTGCAGGTGAAGTGGTGATCCCGACGCGATTCGAACGCGTGACCCTCAGATTAGGAATCTGATGCTCTATCCTGCTGAGCTACGGGACCACTTCCTCCTCCATACAAAAGCACAGGCTTCAAGCCAAGCAGTTTTGCGTGGTGGAAATGCCGTGCTCAGCGCGGCAGACGCTGTTCGGCCAGACGGACCCAGTAGGATATGCCGGCCGCGATCGCCTCGTCGTTGAAGTCGTAAGCCGGATTGTGAAGGCCGGCCGTCTCGCCATTGCCGATCATGATATAGGCGCCGGGGCGCGACTGGAGCATGAAGGCGAAATCCTCGCCGGCCATGCTCGGATCCACTTCGGTGTCGACATTGTCAGCACCCACCACGTCGATCGCGGCACGCGCCGCATAGTCTGTCTCGGCGGGATGATTGACGGTCACGGGGCAAGCGCGCTCGTATTCATATTCGATGGTTGCGCCATGGGCTGCCGCAATGCCTGTTGCGATCTCGCCGATCCGGCGCTCGGCCAGATCGCGCACGCCTTCGTCCAGCGAGCGCACCGTGCCGGAGATGAAGGCCTCTTCGGGAATGATGTTGTGGGTCGTGCCGGCATGAAACTGGGTGACGGAGACCACGACCGAGCGCAGCGGGTTGGCGTTGCGGGCGGCAATCGTCTGAAGGGCGCCTACGATCTGCGCGCCGATGACGATCGTGTCAGCCGTGTTGTGCGGTTCGGCCGCATGGCCACCGAGGCCGGTCAGCTTCAGCTGGAACTTGTCGGGAGCCGCCATGATGCCGCCCTTGCGGATGGCGAAGGTTCCCACGGGCTTTCCAGGCATGTTGTGCATGCCGTAGATCTCCGCGATGCCGAAGCGATCCATCATGCCGTCTTCGACCATGGCCAGTGCCCCACGCCCACCTTCTTCGGCTGGCTGGAAGACGACGGCCACGGAACCTGAAAAATTGCGGGTCTCTGCGAGGTATTTGGCGGCACCCAGCAACATGGCGGTGTGACCGTCATGGCCGCAGGCATGCATGCGTCCTGCAATGGTCGAAGCCCAGGGCTTGCCGGTGATTTCGTCCAGCGGAAGCGCGTCCATGTCGGCGCGCAGGCCGATGGTGCGGCCATCACCTCCCGATCCCTTGATGATGCCCACCACGCCGGTGCGGCCAAGCCCGGTCACGACTTCGTCTACGCCGAATTCGCGCAGCTTTCCTTCCACGAAGGCTGCCGTGTTATCAACGTCGTAGAGGATTTCCGGATTGGCATGCAGATGGCGGCGCCATTCAGTGGCCTCCGTTTGGAGTTCGGAGGCTCGGTTCAGAAGAGGCATTCTCTCGTCCTGGGTTCAGTCCTGGTCACGCACAACTCGCATCACGCGATTGTCGGACACGAATGTGCGCCTTTCAATTGACGTATTCAATGGGCTTTGCCATTCCTTCCCTACATAAGATCTCGTCACGTGTTGACGAAGGCCCAGCCGAACAAGAGGATCGAAGTCGTGTTTGCGAAACGTCCCCGCATGTTGTCTTCAACCGGATCCGTCCGCCGACTGGCGGTCGCCGTCTCGCTGGTGGCAATGGTTCTGCCGGGTTTGGCTGCCGCCAATCCGATGATGGTCGTCGATGTCGGCAGCGGCCGCGTGATCGCGCATCAGGAAGCCTTCCGCAAATGGTACCCGGCCTCGCTTACCAAGCTGATGACGGCCTATACGACCTTCCGCTCGATGCGGACGGGCGAGCTTTCCCCCGAAACAGTCGTCGTGATGAGCAAGCATGCGGCCGACCAGCCGGCCAGCAAGATGTATTTCAAGCCGGGCTCGAAGCTGACCCTCGACAGCGCGCTGAAGCTCTTGATCATCAAGTCGGCCAATGACGTGGCCGTCGCGATCGGGGAAACCGTGAGCGGTAGCGAGGGTGCGTTCGTTCAGCGGATGAACCAGGAGGCGCAGCGTCTCGGCATGACCTCCACGCGTTTCGTCAATCCCAACGGATTGCCGGGCAAGGGCCAGTATACGACGGCCCGTGACATGGCCCTTCTCGCGGCAACCATCAGGCGGGAATTCCCGGAATATGCCGGTTACTTCGCGCTCGAAGGGGTGACGACGGGCAAGAAGGACTATCCGAACTTCAATCTGCTCGTAGGCCGCTTTCCGGGCGCCGATGGCATGAAGACCGGTTATGTCTGCGCCTCCGGCTTCAACCAGGTGTCGTCTGCCACCCGTAATGGCCGCACGGTGATCTCAGTCGTGCTCGGTGCCGACAGTCTCGGCGCGCGCGCAGACCTGTCCGCCGAACTCCTGCAGAAGGGGCTGACGACAACGGTCGCCGGCAATCGGCTGGAGCAGCTCGCACCTTATGGCGAGGGGCTGGATCAGGTGACCGATATCAGCGCCCAGATCTGCAACCCGCAGGCGCGCAAGGTGCGAAGCGAAGGCCGCGACGAGGCCGGGCGGATGAAGCTGCTCTCGCCCTATATCCGCGAGATGGGTCGCCCGCCGGCCATGAGCTTCGCAGGCCTCATCCCGGGTAGCGAACCGGTCGAGTCCAAGAAGGGGGCCGGCACGGGCGAGATCGCCAATGTGCCGATCCCCAAGCCGCGTCCCACCTTCTGAGCTGATCCATGACCCAGACCCGTATTCCCGTTTCCATCCTCACCGGCTTCCTCGGTGCGGGTAAGTCGACGCTCCTCAACCGGCTCCTCAAGGATCCGGCGATGAAGGATGCCGCCGTCATCATCAACGAATTCGGCGAAGTCGGGATCGACCATCTCCTCGTCGAAGCCTCCAACGATGCCGTGGTCGAGCTCTCCGATGGCTGCCTCTGCTGCACGGTGCGCGGCGAGTTGGTCGACACGCTTGCAGAGCTGATCGACGGCATGCAGACCGGCAGGATCAAGCCTTTGTCGCGGATCGTCATCGAAACGACCGGGCTTGCCGATCCCGCACCTGTCATGCAGTCGGTCATGGGTCATCCCGCCGTCGCCCAGCATTTCGACCTCGATGGCGTCGTGACGGTCGTCGATGCGGTGAACGGTCTTTCGACCATCGATGCCTATCCGGAGGCCTACAAGCAGGTGGCTGTGGCGGACCGGCTGATCCTCACCAAGAAGACGCTCGCCGACGAGGCGACGATCGCAGCGCTCACCCAGCGCCTGCGGTCGCTCAATCCGCGTGCGCCGATCACCGATGGCGACGCCGAGGATGCCGGCTCTGCTGCCATGCTGGTCAACGGGCTCTACGATCCCGCAAGCAAGATCGCCGATGTCGGTCGCTGGCTGAAGGACGAGATGGCGGCGGACGATCACCACCACCACGACCACCACCATGGTCATGACCATCATGACCATCATCATGCGCACGACGTGAACCGTCACGGCGCCTCGATCCGGTCCTATTCGATCCTGCATGACGAGCCGATCGATCCGATGGCGATCAACATGTTCATCGATCTCCTGCGCTCCACGCACGGCGAAAAGCTTCTCCGGATGAAGGCGATCGTGGCGCTCACCGACCGGCCCGATAAGCCGCTGGTGCTGCATGGTGTGCAGTCGATCTTCCATCCGCCGGTGCGCCTGCCGGCCTGGCCAGAAGGGTCAGATCGCAAGACGCGGCTGGTGCTGATCACGAAGGATCTGTCGGAGAGCTATGTGCGCGACCTGTTCGGTGCCTTCACCGGCAAGCTTGCGATCGACCGGCCGGACCGCGCCGCGATGATGGACAATCCGCTGTCCATTCCCGGCTTCAAGTTCTAGCCAGTCTCGGCCTGTGGCTCGGCCACGCCCTTGCGGATATGAAAGCGGTGACCGCTCTCCAGCCGCTCCTGCGCCAGCAATTGGTGGCCGTCTTCATTGCAGAAATGCGGAATGTCGATGCCGGCGAGGGGATCGCTGGTTTCCACGATCAGTTCGTCACCGGGCTTCAAGTCGGCCATGCGGCGGCGCGTCTTCAAAACGGGAAGGGGGCATTTCAGCCCCCTCAGATCGTATGTCGGCGCCTCGGGCATGCTCTTACCAGAGCTTCCAGAAAGGCTTCTTCGGCGCGACTTCGGGAGCCGCCTGTGCCGTCTGCGGTGCAGGGGCGAGCGGGTTCGGCTGCGGAACGGGGATGACGGTTGTTCCCGTAGCCGCTGCCGCTGCCGTTGCGGCAGTCGTGGTCTGTGCGGCCTGGACCTGAGGATCGCCGTTCGGATTGGTCGCCATCTGGTTGACGGCAGCGGTGCCGTTGGCGGGTGTCGACATTGCAGGAGGGACATCGTCGATGTCGAGCAGCTTGCCGGCTTTCAGGGCAGAACCCGTCGGTGCGAAAGCCAGATCGTGCGAACGCGACTTGCGCAGGTCTGCCACCAGCGCCTTGCGCTCGGCTTCGGTCGGGTCGTACCAGATCTTGCCGTCGTATTTCTTCAGCGCCTTGGCATAGGCTGCGTCATAGGCCTCGTTGTAGCCGTTAAGCGCCACGGACAGGGCCGGCGGCGTGCTGATTGGCGGGCATGCACCCTGCGGATTGAAGCTCGAACCGGCCGGAGCTGTCTGGTTGAAGACATACTTCTTCTCGCAGACATTGACCTCGGGCGGACGCTTGGTCACTTCGAAGTGGTCGTAGCCAACCTTCAGCGTCTTCCAGAAATCATAATGCGGGCTATGGCGATGGCGCGCCATGTTTTCCGCCGTCATGCGGAAGGGGAAGGCCTGCAGCTGAACGGCCTGCTGGCCGCCCTTAAAGGCGTCACGCGCAAACGCATAGATTTCCAGCATCTGGGCATCGGTCATGGAATAGCAGCCCGAAGACGAGCAGGCGCCATGGATCATCAGATGCGTGCCGGTCCGGCCGTTCGCCCGGTCGAACTGGTTCGGGAAGCCGGTGTTGATGGCGAGGAAATACTTGGAATTCGGGTTCAGGTGATAAGGCGTCAGCGGATAGAAGCCTTCCGGCGCCTGGCGGTCGCCTTCCTTCACCTTCGGGCCCAGCCGGCCCGACCATGCACAGATGTCGTATTCGACGACCTTGTCGAAGCGGTTGTTGGTTTTTGCCTTCCAGACCTCGAGCTTGCCCTCTTCCTTGAAGATGCGGATCATGATCGGCGAGTTGCGATCCATGCCCTTCTTCTGGATTTCGGCGATCAGGCGAGCGGGCAGCGGCTGCGCGACCTTGTTGGATACCCGCGGCGTATCATAGGCCGCGCTCTCCAAAGTGTCGTTGCAGCCAGCCAGGGCGGCGGCGAAAAACAGAACCAGGGCCGTCGATGTCAAGCGCATGCGCGAACGCTCTTTCCAGGAACACATGTTGCAGCTCGAAACGAGCCTTTTCATGCGTAGTTTAGAACTGCTTTCTTCACAAATTATAAACCAATCGCCACCGATTTCGCCATTGGTCTTCCGGCGCTAGTCCTGCAAAGCGGCGGAGTGATGGCGAATGGTCGCAGCCCTGAAGCGAAACCTCAGAGATTGCGGCCGATATCGAGGAATTTCTGGCGGCGGTCGGCGCGCAGCTTGTCGCCCGGCAGCGGGGTCAGTTCGGCAAGCGCACTGGCAATCACGTCACCGGTCATGCCGATCACCCGGTCCGGAGCGCGATGTGCGCCGCCAACGGGTTCCGGAATGATGGCGTCGATGATGCCAAGACCCTTCAGGTCTTCCGCCGTGATCTTCATGTTGGTCGCAGCTTCCTTGGCGCGGGTGGAATCGCGCCAGAGGATCGAGGCTGCACCTTCCGGCGAGATGACCGAATAGATCGCGTGTTCCAGCATGTAGACGCGGTTGCCGGTTGCGATCGCGATCGCGCCGCCCGAGCCACCTTCGCCGATAACGACGGAGACCATCGGCACCTTGAGGCCGAGACACATCTCGGTGGAGCGGGCAATCGCTTCCGCCTGGCCGCGTTCCTCTGCGCCAACGCCCGGATAAGCGCCGGCCGTGTCGATCAGGGTGATGACTGGCAGGCCGAAGCGGTCGGCCATTTCCATGACACGGATCGCCTTGCGATAGCCTTCGGGACGCGGGCTGCCAAAGTTGTGCTTGATGCGCGACTTGGTGTCGTTGCCCTTTTCCTGGCCGATCACGGCGACCGGCTGGCCGCGGAAGCGGGCGAGGCCAGCCTGGATGGCAGCGTCCTCGGCAAACTTGCGGTCGCCGGCCAGCGGCGTGAATTCGGTAAACAGCGCTTCGGCATAGTCGACGAAATGCGGCCGCTGCGGATGGCGCGCGACCTGCGTCTTCTGCCAGGCGTTGAGCTTCGAATAGATCTCCACCATCGCCTCGTCGACGCGGCTTTCCAGCCGGCTGATCTCTTCAGACGTGTCGATGCTCTCGTCCTCTTCCGCGATCTTCTTCAGTTCGCGGATCTTGGCCTCGAGGTCGGAGATTGGCTTTTCGAAGTCGAGATAGTTGTGCATGAACTCCGTTCCGATCGTTCGTTCCTGGCGCTCGCCGCCCTCAGGAACCGGCTTTGCCGGTCCTAATCGGGGTTTTTGGCCTGTTTTGCAAGGGGGTGATGCGTATGCACCAGTTGCTGCAGGCGTTCATCGAGCACATGCGTATAGATTTGTGTCGTTGAAATGTCGCTGTGGCCGAGCAGTTCCTGCACGGCGCGAAGGTCCGCACCATTGCCGAGAAGGTGGCTTGCGAAGGCGTGTCTGAGCACGTGTGGAGAGACCGCATTCGCCGACAAACCGGCACGGATCGCCAGATCCTTGAGTTCACGGGCGAAGACCTGGCGGGGCACGTGGCCCTCCTTGCTCGCTGCCGGAAAGAGGAAGGGGCTGTCTGCGTGTGCCGGGTCAGCCCCCCGGATTTTACCGTATCGCGCCAGAGCCTCGATGGCTGTGCGCGACAGCGGCACCAGTCGTTCCTTGTTGCCCTTGCCTCGCACCAGAAGGAAGCGCCCTTCCTGGGTCAGCACCTTCACCGGAAGCGAGACAAGTTCGCTGACGCGCATGCCGGTCGCATAGAGAAGTTCGAGAAGTGCCAGCCTCCTGATCTTCGTCGGCTGATCCGGCCCTTCGAGGTTCGCTTCCGCTTCGGCAAGCGACAGGAGGCCGGTCACATCCTCGACCGAGAGCACCTTGGGCAAGGGCCGCGATTTCTTCGGTGCATCGAGGATCGATGTCGGATCGTCGCCGCGCAGACCTTCCGCATAGAGAAACTTGTAGAACTGCCGCATGGCCGACAGGCGCCTGGCCTGGGAGGTCGGCTGGAAACCGCGCCGGGCGAGATCGGAAAGGTAGGCTGTGAGGTCGTCGCGTGTTGCAGCACCCAGGCTTACCTTGCGGCCCGACAGGAAGTCCGAGAGGTCGTCCAGATCGCGCTGATAGGAGATGAGCGTGTTTTCGGCTGCCCCGCGCTCTGCGCTCAGCATTTCCAGGAAGGCTTCGACGCGCGCGCTGCTGAGATCCGACATAAAGTGGTTCCTGCTACTGCTCGACCGGATTGATCCGCTCCGAGGGAATGCGCACGGTAACGTCCCGCTCCCGTGGCTCGACGAAGACCGCAAACGACCACATGGTCACATAGACCAGGCCGACGATGGTCCCGCAGACGAAGAGGAAGCGAAACAGTGTGGGCATGGTCGGTCCTTAACTTGTCGTCACAACACATAGGTTCAAGCATGGCGTTTACCAAGGCCGGGACAGGTCCCTTGGAATTGCAGCCATGGCTTGACGCTAGCCTCCTATATGTCAATAGGTCATGAAACAGTCGTGAACAGGCCGATGACCGATACGATCCTCAACCTTGCTCCCAGTCTGGGTGAGCGCGCCAAGGCGGCGCTCGGCAAACGCAATCTCGTTCTCGTCGGCCTGATGGGCGCTGGCAAGTCGGCGATCGGCCGCATCGTCGCGCAGCAACTCGGCTTGCCCTTCATCGACACCGATACCGAGATCGAGCGGGTCTCGCGCATGTCGATTTCTGAACTCTTTGCCGCCTACGGCGAGGAGGAGTTCCGGGCGCTCGAAACCCGCGTGATCAAGCGCCTGCTCAGAACCGGGCCACGCGTCGTCTCCACCGGCGGCGGGGCCTTCATCAACGAAAAGACCCGCAAGCAGATCGAGCGGGGCGGTGTTTCGGTCTGGCTCAGTGCCGACCTCGACGTGCTCTGGGAGCGTGTCAACAAGCGGGATCATCGGCCGCTTCTGAAGACAGAGAACCCAAAGCAGACCCTTCAGGACCTGATGGACAAGCGTTATCCCATCTACGGGCTCGCCGACATCACCGTCCAATCGCGCGACGTGCGCAAGGAAGTCATCGCCAATGAGGTCCTGACCTCGGTGATCGAACATTTCGGCAAGGACAAGACGCAATGACGAAGCTCGAGACATCGGAACGCCTGGTGCATGTGCCGCTGGGCGAGCGCTCCTATGATATCCTGATCGGACCCGGCCTCATGGCGCGTGCCGGCGGCGAGATCACGAGCCGCATCAAGGGTCGCCGTGCCGCCATCGTCACGGACGAAAATGTCGGCGCGCGTTATCTCGACGGGTTGATGGACAGCCTGCAGACCGATGGCATCGAGGCAGTCTCGGTGACCCTCCCGGCCGGCGAGAAGACGAAGAGCTTCGACTATCTCACCAAGGTCTGCGACGTGCTGCTCGAAGCGCGCATCGAGCGCAACGATACGGTGATTGCGCTTGGCGGCGGTGTCATCGGTGACCTCACCGGCTTTGCCGCCGGCATCGTGCGGCGTGGCGTGCGCTTCGTGCAGATCCCGACCTCGCTTTTGTCCCAGGTCGACAGCTCGGTTGGCGGAAAGACCGGCATCAATGCCCGCCAGGGTAAGAACCTTGTCGGCATCTTCAATCAGCCGGATCTGGTGCTTGCCGATACCGATGTGCTCGACACGCTGTCGGAGCGCGAATTCCGAGCCGGTTACGCCGAAGTTGCGAAATACGGCCTGATCGACAAGCCCGACTTTTTCGAATGGCTGGAGAACAACTGGCGCGACGTGTTTGCCGGCGGTGCGGCGCGCATCGAGGCGATTGCCGTCTCCTGTCAGGCCAAGGCCGATGTGGTGGCTGCCGACGAGCGCGAAAACGGTCGCCGCGCGCTGCTCAATCTCGGCCATACCTTCGGACACGCGCTCGAAGCCGCAACCCAGTATGACAGCAGCCGTCTGGTGCATGGGGAAGGGGTGTCGATCGGCATGGTGCTCGCCCATCGCTTCTCGGCCCGCATGAATCTTGCAAGCCCGGATCTTGCGGATCGTGTCGAGGCGCATCTGAAGGCCGTCGGCCTGCCCACCCGCATGGATCAGATCCCCGGCGAACTGCCGCCGACGGAGGTGCTGATGGATGCCATCGCCCAGGACAAGAAGGTGAAAAGCGGCAAGCTCACCTTCATCCTCACCCGCGGTCTCGGCCAGTCCTTCGTCGCCGACGACGTGCCCGCCTCTGAAGTTCAGCGTTTTATCGAGGAGATGCGTCCATGATGATGATCGAGCAAATCCTCGCCAGTCTCGGCGAATACTGGCTGACCCTGGTCGCCATCCTGCTCTTGATCTGTGCCTCTGCCTTCTTCTCCGGGTCTGAGACAGCGCTTACTGCAACGTCTCGTGCGCGCATGCACAGCCTGGAGGTGAATGGCGATCTGCGCGCGGGCGTGGTCAATTTCTTGATCGAGCGGCGTGACAGGCTGATCGGTGCCCTGCTGATCGGCAACAACCTGGTCAACATTCTCGCCTCGTCCCTGACGACCAGCCTGTTCCTTGGCCTGTTCGGAGATTCAGGCGTCGCCATCGCCACGCTTCTGATGACGGTCCTGCTCGTCATCTTCTCGGAAGTTCTGCCGAAGAGCTGGGCGATCTCGACACCAGAGCGGTTTGCACTGTTTGTGGCACCGCTCGTGCGCCCTTATGTGGCGGTTGTCGGTCCGCTCTCCAGCCTCGTCAACTGGATCGTGCGCAAGCTGCTCGGCCTGTTCGGCGTCTCGATTTCCGGCGAGGCCTCGATGCTTTCGGCCCATGAAGAGCTGCGCGGCGCCGTGGCGCTGCTGCATCGCGAGGGGTCTGTTATCAAGGCAGACCGTGACCGTCTCGGCGGTGTTCTCGATCTCGGCGAGCTCGAAGTCTCCGATATCATGATCCACCGCACCGCGATGCGTGCCGTCAATGCCGACGAGCCGCCGGAAGTTGCGATCCGCAATATCCTCGAAAGCCCCTATACGCGTATGCCGGTCTGGCGTGGGGCGACCGACAACATCATTGGCATCATCCACGCGAAGGACCTGATCCGGGCGCTGGCCGAGCCGAATGTCGAGCCGCAGGATCTCGATATCGTCAAGATCGCGCAGAAGCCCTGGTTCGTGCCCGATACCACCAACCTCAAGGACCAGCTCAACGCCTTCCTGCGTCGCAAGACCCATTTTGCCGTCGTCGTCGATGAATATGGTGAGGTGCAGGGCGTGGTGACGCTGGAAGACATCCTGGAAGAGATCGTCGGCGACATTTCCGACGAACACGATCTGGAAATCCAGGGCGTGCGGCAGGACAGCGACGGCTCGATCGTCGTCGATGGCGGCGTGCCGATCCGCGACCTCAATCGCGCCATGGACTGGCTGCTGCCGGACGAAGAAGCGACCACGATTGCCGGCCTCGTCATCCACGAGTCGAAATCGATCCCCGAGGAGCGCCAGGCTTTCACCTTCTACGGCAAGCGCTTCATCGTGTTGAAGCGCGAGAAGAACCGCATCACGCGGCTGCGCATCCGCCCGATCGACGCCGCCGAACCGGCGGAATGATCGTATCCGAGTTTACCAGCGTGTGGGCTCGCCCGGGGCGGCGGGCTCGATGGCTAGCGCATGCAGGCCGGCGTCCAGCTCGGGCTTCAGCAGATCGGTTACGGCCCGATGGCGGGCCAGGCGCGTCATGCCAGAAAAGGCCGATGCCACGATGCGCACGCGCATATGAGTCTCGCCGGTGCCGGTGATATCGGGCTGATGGCCGGCATGGTGATGGCTTTCGTCGATCACGACGAGCCGCTCGGGGCTGAAAGCCTCCGTGAGACGGGTCTCGATCCGGCTCTTTACCGACATGGTCTGCCTCTTCCTGCTGCTTCGCAAAACGCCCCACAAAGCGCGTAACAAACCGGTTTGTCAATTCTTGTCCGGCTCCAGCCTACGCCCCATAATTACGGCATGAAACTCGACTCGAAATACTTCGATCGGATCCGGACCCGGCGAAAGCGGGAGGCCGAGCCCGAGCCATCCAATCCAGTGTGCCAATGGGACGGCTGCGACAAGCCGGGTGCTCATCGCGCACCTGTGGGCCGCCATGCCGAAGGCCAGTTCTTCCTTTTCTGCTTCGAGCACGTGAAGGATTACAACAAGGGCTACAACTACTTCTCCGGCCTCTCTGACACCGAGATCGCGCGCTACCAGAAGGAGGCGATCACCGGTCATCGCCCCACCTGGACCGTCGGCGTCAACAAGGCGGCGAAAGCAAGCCCGCTTCACTCCACCATGCGCTCTGGTTCGGCTGCGTCACAGGCGCGCATGAAGGACCCGTTCGGCTTCGTCCAGCAAGGGCGCGGCGGCGCGTCGCGCTATCAGGCGGCGGATCGAAAACTCAAGACTCTCGAGGCAAAAGCCCTTGATACGCTTGGGCTTAACGTCAGCTCCACGCCGACCGACATCAAGACCCGCTACAAGGAGCTTGTAAAAAAACACCATCCTGACGCAAATGGCGGAGACAGGGCTTCTGAAGAGCGTTTTCGCGCTGTCATTGAAGCCTACAAATTGTTAAAGCAGGCCGGTTTCTGTTAGTCCAAACATACAGCAGCGATGAGATGCGGCCGGTCGGTGGCGCCCGGCATGGAGAAACGATGAGCAAAATTGATCTTGATATTACCAATCTCCCCGACACCACCGTGTCGGTGCGCGAAGTGTTTGGTATCGACAGTGACATCCGGGTGCCTGCCTATTCCAAGGGTGACGCCTATGTGCCGGATCTCGA
This sequence comes from Allorhizobium sp. nf9_anc, assembly GCF_056323085.1. Taxonomy (NCBI): domain Bacteria; kingdom Pseudomonadati; phylum Pseudomonadota; class Alphaproteobacteria; order Hyphomicrobiales; family Rhizobiaceae; genus Allorhizobium; species Allorhizobium sp. nf9_anc. The sequence goes on from NZ_CM150481.1 coordinate 4,261,529, forward strand.
TCCGGACTATCTCTTCGACCGTGAAACCACGCTCGCCATTCTCGCCGGCTTTGCGCACAATCGCCGCGTCATGGTCTCCGGCTTCCACGGCACGGGTAAGTCGACGCATATCGAGCAGGTCGCGGCCCGCCTCAACTGGCCTTGCGTGCGCGTCAACCTCGACAGCCATGTCAGCCGTATCGATCTCGTCGGCAAGGACGCCATCGTCCTCAAGGACGGCAAGCAGATCACCGAATTCAAAGACGGCATCCTGCCCTGGGCCTACCAGCACAATGTCGCGCTCGTCTTCGACGAATACGATGCCGGCCGCCCGGATGTCATGTTCGTCATCCAGCGCGTGCTGGAGTCGGCCGGCCGCCTGACCCTGCTCGACCAGAGCCGTGTCATTCGTCCGCATCCCGCTTTCCGCATCTTCGCGACCGCCAACACTGTTGGCCTCGGCGACACGACCGGCCTCTATCATGGCACGCAGCAGATCAACCAGGCCCAGATGGACCGCTGGTCCATCGTCACCACGCTGAACTATCTGCCGCACGACAAGGAAGTCGACATCGTCTCCGCCAAGGTGAAGAGCTTCGGCTCGACCGCCGAGGGTCGCGATACCGTGTCGCGCATGGTCCGCCTTGCCGATCTCACGCGCGCCGCCTTCGTCAATGGCGATCTCTCGACCGTCATGAGCCCGCGTACCGTCATCACCTGGGCCGAAAACGCCGAGATCTTCGGCGATGTCGCCTTTGCCTTCCGAGTCACCTTCCTCAACAAGTGTGACGAGCTGGAGCGTACGCTGGTTGCCGAGCAGTATCAGCGCGCCTTCGGCGTGGAACTCAAGGAAAGTGCGGCCAATATCGTACTCGGCGCATAAGGACTGAGAAGCATGGCAGGGCGCGGCGACAATTCGAAGGCCAAGGCTGGCGGCAGCGTGGATACCGAGCCGCTGCGCCGTGCCATCACCGGCTGCGTGCGCTCGATCGCGGGTGATCCGCAGGTCGAGGTCGCCTTCGCCAATGACCGCCCCGGCATTGCCGGCGAGCGCATCCGCCTGCCGGATATCTCCAAGCGTCCAACCGCCCATGAACTCGCCGTGACCCGTGGTCTCGGCGACAGCATGGCGCTTCGGATCGCCTGCCATGACCAGAAGGTGCATGCCAGCATGGCGCCGCAGGGTGCCGATGCCCGTGCCATCTTCGATGCCGTGGAGCAGGCACGCGTCGAGTCGCTCGGCTCGTTGCGTATGCCCGGCGTCGCCTCGAATATCCAGTCGATGAACACCGAGAAATACGCGAAAGCCAATTTCTCGACCATCAGCCGTCAGGAAGATGCGCCGATCGGCGAAGCCGTGGCCATGCTGGTGCGCGAAAAGCTCACCGGCCAGAAGGCCCCTGAGTCTGCCGGTAAGGTGCTCGACCTCTGGCGCCCGTTCATCGAGGATAAGGCCGGTGCCGACCTCGATAACCTTGCCACTGTCATCGAAGACCAGCAGGCTTTCTCCCGCGTGATCCGCCACATGCTGTCGGCCATGGAAATGGCTGAGGACATGGGCGATGATCAGGAGCAGAGCGAGGATGAGCAGTCTTCCGATGAGGAGCAGCCGCGCAGCGGCGAGCAGGATCAGGAGTCGTCGGAAGACGAAGCCGGTCAGGATTCCGCCCCTGCGGAAGAAAGCGAAGCCTCGCAGGAACAGCTCGACGATGGCGAGATGGACGGTGCCGAGATTTCCGAAGAGGAGATGTCGGACGAAGGCGACGACGAGAGCGAGACGCCCGGCGAAATGCGCCGTCCGGCGACCCCTTTCGACGATTTCAACGAGAAGGTCGACTACAAGATCTTCACCCAGGAATTCGACGAGGAAATCACCGCCGAAGAGCTTTGCGATGAGGCTGAACTCGACCGCTTGCGTGCCTTCCTCGACAAGCAGCTTGCCCACCTGCAGGGCGCCGTCGGCCGACTGGCTAACCGCCTGCAGCGCCGCCTGATGGCGCAGCAGAACCGGTCCTGGGACTTCGACCTCGAAGAGGGCTATCTCGACCCGGCGCGCCTGACGCGCCTGATCATCGACCCCATGCAGCCGCTCTCCTTCAAAAAGGAGAAGGACACCAAATTCCGCGATACCGTCGTGACGCTCGTCATCGACAATTCCGGCTCGATGCGCGGCCGTCCGATCACGGTTGCGGCCTCCTGCGCTGATATTCTCGCCCGCACGCTGGAGCGTTGCGGCGTCAAGGTCGAGATCCTTGGCTTCACCACCAAGGCCTGGAAGGGCGGACAGTCCAGAGAGAAGTGGCTCGCAGGCGGCAAGCCGCCGGCGCCCGGCCGTCTCAACGACCTGCGCCACATCATCTACAAGTCCGCGGACGCCCCCTGGCGCCGTTCCAGGCGCAATCTCGGCCTGATGATGCGCGAAGGCCTGCTCAAGGAAAACATCGACGGTGAAGCGCTGATGTGGGCGCATAACCGTCTGATCGGTCGCCGCGAGCAGCGCAAGATCCTGATGATGATCTCGGACGGCGCACCGGTCGACGATTCGACGCTGTCGGTGAACCCCGGGAACTATCTGGAGCGGCATCTGCGCGCTGTCATCGAGCAGATCGAGACCCGCTCGCCGGTCGAGCTTCTCGCCATCGGTATCGGCCACGATGTCACGCGCTACTATCGTCGCGCCGTCACCATCGTCGATGCCGACGAGCTGGCGGGCGCCATGACCGAACAGCTTGCCTCGCTCTTCGAGGAAAAGCCCTCTGGCGGCACAGGCCGGGCGCGCCTGCGTGCCTGAGCGATCCGCACGGATGCTGGCGAGCGCCTGCGCGCTCTCCGCCCTCGTGGCGCTCGCGTCCTGCACGCCGGCTACCATACCCCCAGGTGAGATGCTGCCGATCGCCGTCGAAAGCAGTGTGATCGACGATCTCGGTGGTAATCCGACGCTGTCACCGGGCCTCACCTTTCTGGGCGGCATTGAGCTTTCCTCGCCGGAGGCGCTCTTCGGCGCGTTCTCCTCGATCCGCTTCCGCGACGACAAATCCTTCCTCGGTGTCTTCGATACCGGCTACTGGATCGAGGGGCGTATCCTGCGCGATGCGGAGGGGCGTCTGGCCGGGGTCGAGGCTGTCCGTCTCGCGCCGCTCCTCGACGCCTCGGGACGCGAGAGCCGAAGCAAATTCCAGGTCGATGCCGAGAGCCTGGCTCTGGATGGGGATCGCGGCTTTGTCGGCTTCGAGCAGCGCCATCGTGTGCTCGCTTATGCACCGCTCTCTGATCTTGGCAAGGCGCTGCCGTCCGCTCCGCTCGCCTTTCCCTTCGACCTCGACATCCTGCACAGCAATGGCGGTTTCGAATCCCTCGTGATTGCGCCCAAGGGCAGCCCCGTAGAGGGTGCGCTGGTCGCAATCTCGGAGAAGAGCTTCGACGAGAACGGCAATCTCTATGCCGCCATCGTCGGTGGAGCGCTTACCGGTGAATTCCGCGTGCGCCCACGTGATGACTTCGAGATCACCGATTCCACCTTCCTCCCCGACGGCGATCTCCTGCTGCTCGAACGCCGCTTCTCTATCGCGACCGGTGTCGGCATGCGGCTGCGCCGTATCGAAGGCGCGAGCCTGAGGCCGGATGCCGTGGTCGATGGAGAAATCCTGTTCGAAGCGAATTACCGCTCCCAGATCGACAATATGGAAGGCCTCGACGCCATCCCTGAGGCAGATGGCTCCGTCCGCCTGATCGTCGTGTCGGACGACAACCATTCGATCCTGCAGCGCAGCCTCATGCTCGAGTTCCGCTTGGACAAGTGACGCATGTCGGGCGCATTTTCCCGCGCGTTCGAAAAGCACCTGTTAACGGACAATCCAAGATCCCCTGTCGCGACCCCGCCGTGCGGTTGTCATTTCTGCCGATCCCAATCAGGCTGATCCCGATATCGTCAAGGACAGGGCCAATTTGAGCGCACAGGATCAGGAGATCACCGTCAGTCAGTCCATCCCCACGCCCCTGCGCGTGTTGCTGGCCTGTTTGGCAGTTGGGCTGCTGTTGTTGTTGTGGGATGAGTTGGGAGGAGGCCTGTGGCCTTTCTCAACGCTGACACCGTTTTTCGCCATCATTGTTGTCGGCGGTTCGGGTGTTTTGCTGAGCTTCCTGGTTTTTTCGGTCGCCGGACCGGATGAGCGCTGGACCTTTCGTCCTGGCATCATCGACGTGGAGCAACGTCTGTTTGATCGCCGACACCTTTTCCAGATGTTACCAGAAGACGGCGACTGTCAGGTCATCAAATCAGACACATCAGACTCGGGCGAGAGTTGGCACATCGTCATTCAGCTGAATACGCCTATTCCGGCGCCGGAGGATTCGCTGTTTCGTCTGGTGCTCACCCTGTTCAGATGGAGATTCCGAACGCAGCTGTCTTCTCCAGCTTTTTCCTGCGAGGAGCGGGCGCGGCATGCCCTCGACGTGCTTTTGCGAGAGCGCGGAGAGCGCGGAGAGCCGGGATCTGCGTGATCTCGGCTCTCCAAGGCTGTAGACGCCTCAGGCCGAACGAGCGGCCGTCGGCATGGGCCGCACAACGCTCATCAGGGCGCCGTAGGGCAGAAGCATGATCACGCCGATCAGCATCTTCACGCCGAAGTCGGCGATCGCCCAAGAGATCCAGCGCGGTGCCTCCGCCGACATCACGCCGAGGATCGGGGCGGCGGCGATCGCGAAGTCGTCATTCGGGCCGATGAAGCCAAAGACGGGTGCGAAGGACAGCGAGAAGAAGATCACTGTGTCGAGCGCCGAGCCGATCAACGAGCCCATCAGCGGCGCTTTCCACCAGGACTGCTGGCGCAGCCGGTTGAAGACCGAGATGTCGAGAAGCTGGCCGACCAGGAAGGCCGTGCCGGACGCGACCGCGATCCGCGGCGTGGCAAGCAGGATCGACAGGAGAACGCCGGCGATGAAGCCGACCAGCACCACACGGCGCGCGACCTGAGGTCCGAACTGACGATTGGTCAGGTCGGTGACGAGGAAGGCGATCGGATAGGTGAAGGCGCCGAAGGTCAGGAGATCGGCGAGATTGATGCCGGCCAGGACACCGTTGACCGGGTGCTGGACGAGGAAGTTCGATGCGACGACGATGGTCGTCATCAGAAGGCTGTAGATAAAGAAATAGCGCTTGTTCAGCATTTTTTTATCCTGGGTGATGCCACCAGTTGGAGGGACAATACTGTAAAGGGCGGATGCGCACGCCAGGCATTTGGCCTGCATGAACATCCCAAACGAAAAGGCTTGCCCGGCGAACCGGTCAAGCCTTTCGAAAGTCTGGCCGAATGACGCTATTAAGCGGCTTCAGCGGTCTTCTTGACGATCTGGCGACGCAGCAGACGAGCGCGCATGCTCAGGTCGTTTTCAGAAGCCTTGATCAGGAATGCGTCGAGACCACCGCGATGCTCGACCGTGCGCAGGGCAGCAGCCGAAACGCGCAGGCGGAAGCGCTGGTTCAGAGCGTCCGAGATCAGCGTGACGTCGCACAGGTTCGGAAGGAACCGGCGCTTGGTCTTGTTGTTCGCGTGGCTCACGTTGTTGCCCGACTGGACGCCCTTGCCGGTCAATTCGCAACTGCGGGACATGGTACACCTATTGTTTTTCTAGGCCATCGCATCGCTTCCGGCCAAATGCCGGCGAGGCAATCCAACAGCGTCTGATTGGAAAGTTGCGGTTCTATAGTCAGTGAGAACCGGCGCGTCAAGCCAAACCTTGGATTTTCCGGGCGGCAGGGCGGGTGTAGGATATTTTCTTGCCACAGTCCACGGCGAGACTGCATGTTCTCGACGCCGGTTCGCCGGCATTCCCCTGATGGAGATGGCCTTTGCGTCCGACCGGCTTCCTGACCGCCTTCCTCGTCCTTGTCGCCGGTGGTGCCGGTGCTGCCGATTATCGTTACGACACGTCCTACAAGGTTTCTCTCGGTGTCTTGCCGATTGCCCGCATGACGTTCCAGACGGCCGTCGAAAACGAGCGCTACACGATTTCCGGCCAGTTTCATTCATCGAGCCTCGTTGACATCGTGCGCGAGGTTTCTGCCGACAGCACCGTCTCGGGTCGCATGTCCGGCGGTGCCATGAGCCCGGAGCGCTATGTGCTCGACTACAAGAGCGGCAAGCGCAATCACGTCTACGAGGTGCTTTTTGCCGGCGGCAATGTGGTGGAAACCAAGGTGACGCCGGAGCGGCCGAAGCCGGATAGCTGGGTGCCGGTTCCGCCAGCCGATCTGCGGTCGGTCTTCGATCCGATCGGCGCCCTGCTCATTCCGGGTGATGCGGATGTCTGCGCGCAGACGCTGCCAGTCTATGACGGCGAGAGCCGCATGGATCTGGTGCTGTCGCCCAATCGCTCCGAGAGCTTCTCTGCGGGCCGCGCCAAGGGCGACGCGATCGTCTGTTCCGTGCGCTACGTGCCAAAGTCCGGCTATCGCAAGGGACGCAAGGACATCGAATATCTGAAGTCGGTCACCGGCATGGAGATCTGGTTTGCCAAGACGGCGACGCTGAAGCTATATGCTCCAGTCTATGCGAAGATCCCGACCCGCTACGGGACGGTGCATGTGACCGCAGAAAAGTTCGACGGCTAATTTCAGCGGGCGAGCCCCGCATCAGGGGATTTCATGAAGACCAAGGCAACGCTCATCGGGTTCACGGCGATCCTGATGTGGTCCTTTCTCGCCCTCATGACGGCAGCCTCCGGCACCATGCCGCCCTTCCAGCTTTCGGCAATCACCTTCGCCATCGGCAGCCTGCCCGGCATCGCACTGTTCATTGCCCGGCCGGAGCGGTTGAAGGAATTGCGCCAGCCGCCGAAGGTCTGGCTCGTCGGTGTCGGCGGTCTCTTCGGCTACCACTTTCTCTATTTTACGGCTCTCAGGAATGCGCCGGCCGTCGAGGCTGGGCTCATCGCCTATCTCTGGCCGCTCCTGATTGTCGTCGGCTCGGCCCTCCTGCCGGGCGAGAGGCTCGGCTGGCACCATATCGTCGGTGCGCTCTGCGGTCTCGCCGGCACCGTGCTCATCGTCGGCAAGAACGGCTTCGCCTTCGATCCAGCCTATAGCCTCGGCTATTTCACGGCTTTCCTCTGCGCCTTCACCTGGGCTGCCTATTCGCTTGTCAGCCGCAAGTTCGAGAAGGTCTCGACCGATGTGGTCACCGGCTTCTGCCTTGCCACCTCGATCCTGTCTCTCGTCTGCCATCTGGCGCTCGAGACCACCGTCTGGCCGGATACGACGGGGCAATGGGCGGCGGTGGTCGGCCTTGGGCTGCTGCCGGTCGGGCTTGCCTTCTATGTCTGGGACTATGGCGTCAAGAACGGCGATATCCAGATTCTCGGCGCATCCAGCTATGCGGCACCGCTTCTCTCGACGCTGATCCTGATCATTTTTGGCTTTGGCGAGATTAGCGTCAGAATTGGCCTGTCCTGCCTGCTCATCACCGGTGGCGCCGTGCTCGCCGCTCGCGATATGATCTTCAGGAAAACGGAACGGCCGACCTGACGGGAGATTGAATGGCGACTGCGACCGGCATCTTCTGTCTCTCGGTCGCGCTCGGTACCAGCTATCTCTGGATCCTGCCGCAGGACAAGACCGTGTTCCGCGCCGTCTGGAAGACGCTGCCGGTCCTGCTGCTTGCGCTCTACGCCTTTCTCATCGGCGCCCATCCCCTGCTGGTCGCGGCACTGGCGCTCGGCGCGCTGGGTGACTGGTCGCTGGCCTTCGAGGGGGACCGCGCCTTTGTCGGCGGGGTCGCGTCCTTCCTGTCCGCCCATGTCGCCTATGTCGCGCTGCTCGCCACCATCACCGATCCCGAGGTCGCCTTTGCCGAACCGTGGCGGGTGACGGCCGGCCTTCTCGTGGCACTCGTGACAACAGGCGTTCTCATGCGCATCTGGAAGCCAGCCGGCCGGCTGGCGCTCCCGATCGGCATTTATGTGCTCTTGTTCATGGTGCTTGTCTGGCTGACGCTCGGCCTTGCCAATCCGCTGGTCTTTGTCGGCGCGAGCCTGTTCATCCTCTCCGACATCGTGCTGACGATCCGGAAATACTGGACGGGGCCTGGCCACAGGATCGATGGTGCCGCTGCCTATTTCGTCTGGGTCACCTATTATGCAGCGCAGGTGATCCTGACGCTGACACTGTCTGAGGCCTGACCTTCAGGCTTGCTGGCCAGGCGCCCAGCCGGGCGGTGCCATCTCGAAGACCGCGAAGTCGAAGCCCGGGGCGACGGTGCAGCCGACCAGGGTGAACTCACCGAGGCTTTCAGCTGCCTGCCATTCGTCTGCATCGATGATCGCCTGTGGGCGCTCGCCTGCGGCGAGGTCGAGACCCAGGACCACCGTCTCCTGGTGCACACCGTCTTTCGACCGATGCAGCGCGAGCGGCGCGCCTGCATAATAGTGCCAGGCTTCGGCTGCGTCCTTCACCTTGTGCCAGTGCGATCTCTCGCCCTTCTCCAGCAGGTAGTAGATCGCCGTCGAGTGGCCGCGCGGGCCGCCGTGTTCGTCGCGATACGTCTCCACATACCAGCCGCCCTCGGGATGGCGCTGCATGCCGAGGGTTTCGATGATGTCGGCTGCCTGCATCAAAATGTGTCCTTGCGTTTGCGGATCTCGGCGAAGACCTCGTCATTGGTCGCACCTTCCATGCCGAGTGTCCGGCGTACATCCGGGTCGCCGGCGCGCAGGAAGGGGTTGGTCTCCTTCTCCAGCCCGATCGTCGTCGGAATGGTGAAATCGCCACGTGCCCGCTGGGATTCGATCAGCTCCGCTCTGGACCTAAGACGCATATTCTCAGGGTCGATGGTCACGGCGAAACGCGCATTGGAAAGCGTGTATTCGTGGCCAAAATAGACGATCGTTTCGTCGGGCAGGGCGGCAAGTTTCTGCAGCGAATGCCACATGTCGAGCGCCGAGCGTTCGAACAGGCGCCCGCAGCCGAGCGCAAACAGCGTGTCGGCGGCAAAGAGCAGCATGTCGTCGGGGAAGTGGTAGCAGATATGGCCCGCCGTATGCCCTGGCGTTTCGATCACGCGCACCGGCCGTTTGCCGAAGGTGAATTCGTCGCCGTCGCCGACGGTCCGGTCGATACCGGGGATCGCGGCTGCCTCATTGCGCGGGCCGATGATCTGGCAGCCGTATTTCTCCTTCAGCGCCAGATTGGCTTCAACGTGGTCGCCGTGGTGATGCGTGGTCAGGACATGGGTGATCGTCCATCCGCGCTTCTCCGCCGCCTTGACGATCGGATCGAGTTCCGGCGCATCGATCGTCGCCGTCTCGCCCGTTTCCGGGCAGTGAAGAAGTACGCCGAAGTTGTCACTTCGGCAGATGAAAACTTCAATCTGCAGTGATTTCATTGTCGACCCGCTTTTTTATGTCCCACCTCGTTGCTGCGAATGTACCCTCTCGCGGCTTGAAGTCCAATGATGGGCTGCTAACAATAAGTTCATGCATGTCGATATCGTCGATCTGAGGCAGTTTTATTATACGATGCTTGGCCGCGTGGCCGAGCAGTCGATCGCGCTGGCCGTTTCCTCGGTCTGGGCACGGCTGCCGCAGGAGCGGCTGGTCGGCATCGGCTACTGCATTCCCTTTCTCGAACGCTTCCGCGCCGATACCGAGCGCACCATGGCCTTCATGCCGGCCGGGCAGGGAGCTGTGAACTGGCCGGTCGGGGAGCCGTCCGCCACGGCACTGGTCTTCGATGAGGAGCTTCCGCTGCCGGACAGTTCCGTTGACCGCGTGCTGATGGTCCATTCGCTGGAATTTGCCGAGAACCCGCGCGAGACGCTGAAGGAAGTCTGGCGGGTGCTGGCACCCGGCGGTCGCCTGGTCATTGTTGTGCCCAATCGTCGTGGCGTCTGGGCGCGCATGGAGCACACGCCTTTCGGCTCTGGGCGACCCTATTCGCGGGGCCAGCTGACCTCGCTCTTGCGCGAGACCAATTTCACACCCGGCGCCTCCGCCGAGGCCTTGTTCTTCCCGCCGTCGAAGATCCGGGCGATCCTCAGGCTTCGGCGCGGTTTCGAGCGTCTCGGCCGCATCCTCTGGCCCGCCTTTTCCGGCGTTATCGTCGTGGAAGCCCAGAAGCGCCTCTATCAGGGCCTGCCCGTTGCCTCGCGCGCCTCCCGTCGCGTCTTTGCTCCGGTGCTCGCACCGCAGGGCGTGCCGACGACCCGTAGTCGGTCGCCCGAGGTCTGAAACGCCTGTTGTGCCGGGCGTCCGCCGGACAGGCTGCGGCGCTCGCCCGCCTCGACAAAGCGCGTTTTCCGCAGTAATCCCAATCCCATGTGAAGGGGTGGCCTCTTGCCATCCAACGGCCGGGAATGAGCCTCATGAACGCCTCGACGAAGCCGACACCCCGTCCCGGGGTTATGGAGATCGCCGCCTATGTTCCTGGCAAGGACCATGCGGGCGGGGTTTCGCGCGTCTTCAAGCTGTCGTCGAATGAAACGCCTGTTGGTCCAAGCCCCAAGGCCATGGACGCCTTTCGCATGGCTGCTGAAACGCTTGAGATCTACCCCGACGGTCAGGCCCGCATGCTGCGCGATGCCATCGCCGAGGTGCATGGCCTGAACCCGGCCAATATCCTCTGCGGCAATGGTTCGGGCGAATTGCTGGCGCTGCTTGCCAATATCTATCTCGGCCCCGGCGACGAAGCCATCATCACAGAGCATGGTTTCCTGCTCTACCGCATCCAGATCCTGGCATCAGGCGGAACGCCAGTGACGGTCAAGGAAACCGATCGGCGCGTCGATGTCGATGCGATCCTTGCTGCCATCACCGAGCGCACGAAGATCGTATTCCTCACCAATCCAGGCAATCCGACCGGCACCTACGTGCCCTATGCCGATATCAAGAGGCTGCATGCGGCGTTGCCTGCGCATGTCATCCTGGTGCTCGACGCCGCCTATGCTGAATACGTCCGCCGCAACGATTACGAGGCCGGTATCAAGCTGGTCTCTGCCAACCGCAATGTCGTCATGACCCGGACCTTCGCCAAGGTCTACGGGCTTGCGGCTCTGCGCATCGGCTGGATCTATGGCCCCGCCGAGATCATCGATACGATGAACCGGGTGCGCGGACCATTCAACATTAACACGCCGGCGCTTCTCGCCGGAGCTGCTGCCATGCGCGATCAGGCGCATGTGGCGAAAGCCGTCGAGCACAACCAGGTCTGGCTCGCGCGCGTCTCGGAGGCGCTGTCGGCGCTTGGCCTCGAGGTCACGCCCTCGGTGACGAATTTCATCCTGATCCACTTCCCCGATCAGGACGGAAAGCGGGCCGCGGATGCCGATCGCTTCCTGACAGAACGCGGCTTCGTCTTGCGCGCGGTCTCGTCCTATGGTTTTCCCAATGCACTCCGCATGACGATCGGCAGCGACGAGGCCAATACCGGCGTCATCGCCGCCCTCACTGAATTCATGGAACGCACGTGATGTCTGAAATCCTGTTCGACCGCATCGCCCTGATCGGTATCGGCCTTATCGGCTCGTCGATCGCCCGCGACGTCAAGAAGCTTGGGCTGGCGAAAGAGGTTGTCATTTCGACCCGCAGCGCCGAGACGCTGAAGCGGGCGGAAGAGCTGGAACTGGGCACGGCTTACGTCACCTCGGCAGCCGAAGCAGTGAAGGATGCCGATCTCGTCATCGTCTCCGTGCCGGTCGGTGCTTCCGAAGCGGTTGCCCAGCAGATTGCGCCAAACCTGAAACCCGGTGCCATCGTCACCGATGTCGGCTCGACCAAAGCATCCGTCATCGCGCAGATGGCACCGCATATGCCTGACGGTGTGCATTTCATTCCCGGCCACCCTCTTGCGGGTACGGAAAAATCGGGTCCCGACGCCGGTTTCCCGGGCCTCTTCAAGGGGCGCTGGTGCATCTTCACGCCGCTCGTAGGCACGGACGTCCAGGCGATGGCCCGTCTGCGCGGCTTCTGGGAGGCGCTGGGGTCGATGTGTGATGAGATGGATCCCCAGCACCACGACAAGGTGCTCGCCATCGTCTCGCACCTGCCGCACATCATCGCCTACAACATCGTCGGCACGGCCGACGACCTGGAAACGGTGACGGAATCGGAAGTCATCAAGTACTCGGCCTCGGGTTTCCGAGACTTCACCCGTCTTGCGGCGTCGGACCCGACGATGTGGCGGGATGTCTGCCTGCATAACAAGGATGCGATACTCGAAATGCTGGCACGCTTTTCGGAGGACCTCGCCTATCTGCAGCGGGCGATCCGCTGGGGCGAAGGCGATAAGCTGTTCGAACTCTTCTCGCGCACCCGCACCATCCGTCGCTCGATCGTTCAGGCCGGCCAGGATGTCGACGTGCCGGACTTCGGCCGTCACGCGCTGGACAAGTGAACCGTCTCCGCCGCGTCAGAGCGGCGGGATTTGCCCAAGCGGGATAAAGCCGAGCATCGCGACGCCGTTTTCGATGGTGATCTCGGCCTCGCTGTTGTCGCGACCGAAGGCGAGCGCCCGCAGCACGTTGGCGACATTGTCGATCATGTCTGACTGATCCGGATAGGCCGTCTTCACGGCATCCCGCCAGGCGCGGATCTGTTCGACCTGCAGCTTGATCCGTCCGGAAATCATCCCGTCATCGCCGACCTGGAAGGGGCCGCTCAGGGTCAGCACGCGGCCTTCGCCGAGATCGACGACCATGCGGCGGATTTCACCTTTGGTGCCGTAGAGCCGCTGATCCTGCGCCACCCTCGGATCGAGCAGGCCACCCTTGTCGGCGAGAGTCGCGTCGAGGCTGGCGGAGATCGGTGGCAGCGCAATCTTCTCGCCGCCGATGGACACGCCGAGATCACGGATGATCGTCGCGTAGTCGAGATTGCCGTCGTTCTGGCGCACATGCGACTGGGCGCTGGGTGCGGTCACCTGTAGGGCCAGGCTGGAGACCGTCGAGGTCACTGTCGCGTTCAAGCCCTCCAGCATCAGCGAACTGCGCGACAGGCCCGAGAGCCCGATGCGGAAGCTCGACTGCATGTTGGTCCAGTCGAGCGCCGTGTTGAAGCCGAGTGCCGAGCGAATCTCCGCCGGTGCATCCATCTCCCAGACCACATGGCCCGGATTGTAGATCTGCGCTGCGGCCCGCACCGGACCGAAGGAGGCAGCGACCCCCTGGAAATGATCGTCGAAGGCGAGGCGGGAGCAGTTGAGCCGGAAGCGGAAGGGATAGCCGCCCATCGTTGCATCTTCGCAGGAGGCGGTGACGCCTGCCGGATTTCCGCCGCCGAAGAAGGTCAAAATGCGCTTCTTCAGGAATTCTGCAGCGAAATACCACCCGACGCTATAGACAGCGATGACGAGGACGATCAAAACCCCGAGCCGGACAACCTTTCGGCTGATCGGGCTTTCCGGCGCGGTCGACATGGCCATGGGTGCTCCTCGTTTCGAACTTCTCGTGTCTTTGATTGGCGTGCGATATGGACGAATTTTGGGTCTTTGGCTACGGCTCGCTGATGTGGAATCCCGGCTTTCCCTATGAGGAACGGGTGCTTGCCCGTCTCGGAGGTTATCGCCGCTCGCTCTGCGTCCGCTCCTATGTTCACCGCGGCACCGAAGAGCGACCGGGGCTCGTGCTCGGGCTGGATCGCGGCGGTTCCTGCAAGGGCGTCGCCTTTCGCGTGGCGCCTGCTGACTGGCAGTCCACCGTGGACTATCTGCGCGAACGCGAACTCGTCACAAGTGTCTATCTCGAACGCACCGTCCGAACCCGTCTTGCCGATGGTCGCGACGTCCGCGCCCTGACCTACGTCATCGACCGTGCCCATTCGCAATATGCCGGCGCCGTCACCGTCGAGGAAGCGGCCCGCATCGTCGAAGGCGCCGTCGGCCGCTCCGGTCCCAATCCGGTCTATGTCGCCAATACCGTCGCCCATCTGCGCGAGCTCGGCATTCGCGATCATTGGCTCGAAAGCGTGGCTTCAGCCGTCGTCAGCGATCCCGCCTCCGACTGATCCTTCAGGCAAGAATGCCCTCAGAGCGCTCCGAGTTCCCTCAGCCTGTTTGCGGCGGTCGGTGGCAGGGGGAGATGCGGGTTGTCCTTGACCGTCTTCACCAGCAATTCGTCGCTTGCTGCCTCCAGCCGCTCGATCAGCGTCTCATGGAAGACATCAGGATCGAGGCCCGGTTCGATCGGCGGCAGAATGCGCACGATGAAATGGCCGGGAAAGCGCAGGAACTTGCGGCGCGGCCAGAAGAAGCCGGGATGCATGGCAACCGGCACGACCGGGACGTTGATGTCGCGGTAGAGGCGGGCGATGCCATATTTGTAGTCGGGTGCGGCACCCGGCGGGCGACGTGTGCCTTCCGGATAGATGATCAGCTGGCGGCCATTGGCCATTTCCATCTTGGTGCGTTCGATCACCTGCGCCATGACCTTGCCCTTGGCGCCGCGATTGACCGGGATCATGCGCTGCTTGGCGACATACCAGCCGAAAACCGGGATCCACATCAGCTCGCGCTTCAGGATATAGACCGGGTCATCCAGCCAGGGCAGCAGCGCATAGGTGTCCCAGAAGGACTGGTGCTTCGGCGCCAGAATGTAGCCGCCGCTCTTCGGAATGTTTTCCAGGCCTTCCACGGTGAAGGTCGTGCCGACGATCTTCTCCATCAGCCAGTGATTGGCGCGCGCCCAGTCCTTCGGCACGAAGAAGGCCTTCTTGCGCGGCAGCAGGAAATAGATCGGCGACAGCACGATCATCCTGAGGATGAGGTTGGCATAGAAGGCGATGTTGAAGAGGATGGAACGTAGCGCAATCATATCGTGGGGCTCTCGAGGGCGGGCGAAGACGTCCTTAGAGGAAAACTGCGGTCAGCAAAAGCGCTCGTGTCGGCCGATCCGTCAGGAGTTGCGGCCAGATTCGGTGATTTCGCCTTCCGGGCGCAGTCCCTGGTCACGGCTCCAGCCCGTCACGCCCCTGATATAGGCGACGACCGTCTTGCCGTATTCCGACAGCATGGTGCGCATCGCATCCGGCTCGCTATACCAGGCGCGCGTCTTCAGATCGGCATTGACCACGGGATAGCCGATGAAATCGGTATTAGGATCGCTGCGGCGCAGCTCCATCAGGCTGCGGGCAAGGTGATAGTTGCTTGTCACCACCAGCACCGAGCGATAGCCCTTGTCGCGGATCCAGATCGCCGTCTCGTTGGCGTTGCCAATCGTGTCAATCGCGCCGTAACCGATGTCGACGCAGCATTCGAAGACATCCGGCGAGGTGCGTGTCGCCTTGCGGATCTGGCCGGGTGTCGTCGCCGGATTGACGCCCGAGATCAGCAGTCTTTCGCCATAGCCCCGCTTCAGGAGATCAATTGCCTGCTCGATCCGCTGGTAGCCGCCGGTCAGCACCACAATCGCATCGGCCTTCACGGTTTCGGGCGGACGCATGCCGGTGACCGAATCAGCAAAGGCGAGGAAACCTGCGACAAGGATCGCGACGCACAGGATCACGATCATGCCACCATAGCGCAATGCCCTGCGAATCAACCCTTTTCGCGCAAACAGACCGGCGCCCGAACGGGGCCGGTCGCCGTCATGCAGCGGTTGATTTGGCGTCATGCGGTCCATGCTCATTGCCCGTGAATAGCCGGGATTTCCCACAGCGAACAGGCGGCTTTAAGGCAAGTCAACATGCGAGTTTTCGTCAATCGTCCAGCAGGCCATCCGTGCGGGCCGGATCGGAGCGAATAAGGTCGATTTCGTAGATCGTGCGCATGACCGTCAGCCGTGCCGTGATCGTGGTCAGAAGTGCGATGACGATCATGGTGGCGAAGATGCCGATATAGCCGCCCCAGCCGATGGTGAAGGTGCCGAAGAGTGCCGTCGCCTGGTCGCTTTCCGGGGTCGCCAGCGACCGGCTCTGCCAGAAACTGGCGAGCGCAAAGAAGGCGGCGGCGAGCAAACCGCCGGCGGCCGCCCCCTTGAGGCTGATCTTGAGAAAGTGCTTCTGGAACTCCTGGGCGACGAAGCTTCCTTCCGCGCCGACGAAATGCAGCACCTCGATGATGTGGCGATTACCCGACAGGGCGCCGCGGGTCGCAAAAATGACCGTCAGCACCATGGCGGTGAAGACCAGGATCAGGATGCCGGAGCCGATCAGCACGGTCGTGTTCGCCATCTGCACCAGCCGGTCGACCCAAGTGCGGTGATCATCGAGGAAAGCCTGCGGCACTTCCACCTTGAGGAGCGCGCGCATCGCCTCGAAATCCGGCGGATTGCTCTCGTCGATGGTGATGACGATCAGGCGCGGTACCGGCAGGTCTTCGAGATTGAGGCCAGTGCCGAGCCAGGGTTCGAGCAGCCGGGCCGTGGCGCTGTCGTCCATGATCTGGCCGTCGCGCGTGCCGACAAAGGTCAGCGCCAGATCGCGGGCTTTCACCAGGGCTGCCCCCATGTCGAGGCCATCTTCCGGCGTGATCTGGATTGTGATCTCACGGGAGATCTGGCTTTGCCAGCTCGACGCGGTTGCCCGCACCATGGAAACGCCGCCGAGCGTCAGGCAGGCAAGGAAGGCCATGATGGCGATCACCACCAGCAGCGCATTGCCCTGAATGTTGGAGGGCGGCAGAATCGGGCCTGTCGGCCTCACCGTCATCTCGACGCGGCGCTTCTGCTGGCCAGAGTTCTGGTTCGCGTTCTGGGCGATCTCATTCATAGATGTCGAGCCGCCCGTCGGTGAGGATCATCCGGCGCGCATCCACCTGGTCCATCAGCGCGAGATCGTGGGTCGCGATGACCACGGCCGTGCCAAGACGGTTCAGTTCCAGGAAGAGGCTGAGGAGCCTCCGTGCCATGGGCGGATCGACATTGCCCGTCGGCTCGTCGGCGAGCAGGATTTCCGGCCGGTCGATCAGAGCGCGGGCAATGGCCACGCGCTGCTTCTCCCCGCCCGAGAGCACCGGCGGCAGCACGTTGATGCGCTCGCCGAGGCCCACCCATTTCAGGAGTTCGATGACGTCCTGCCGGTAGGTCTGCTCGGCCTTGCCACGCACGCGCAGCGGCAGCGCGACGTTTTCATAGGTCGTCAGGTGATCGAGCAGGCGGAAGTCCTGGAAGACGATGCCGACGCGGCGTCGCAGCATAGGCAGTTCATTGCGAGGTATGCTGGTGATATCGCGGCCGAAGCTCTTGATCAGTCCGCGCGTCGGCTGCAGCGACATGAACAGCAGGCGAAGCAGCGTGGTCTTGCCGGCGCCGGACGGGCCGGTCAGGAACTGGAAGGACCCTTTCGGCAGGTCGAAGGTCAGGTCGCGGAGGATCTCCGGTCCCATCCCATAGCGCAGGCCGACATTTTCGAAATGGATCAAAGGGGGCCCAGTCTGACGTGTCCGAGGTCTGGGGCACGTAAACGAAGATCGTCAACGGCCGGTAAACATGCTCCCGGATCCGAGGCTTTTCCGCCCGTCTTTCCGAAGCATTAACCATTTGAATTTACGTCTGGAGAGGATTCGTTTCAACCGCCGACTTTCGGGGTATCCGATTTGGCTGTGCGAAAGGTCCGCACGCATGAGCGCTTTCCGTCATCAGAAGCAGGCCGCAGCCGCGGACCTCGACCTCCTGCCGCCGGATCGTGCCCGCCGCCGGATCGAGCCGCAGCAGCGTATGGGCCGTCCCGACGTTGTCGACGCGCAGTTCGTTACGGTGCGCGAGACGCCCAAGCCATCGCCGCGTCCGCCCGCAGCGCCCTCCATCGTACCCGCATCCTCTGATGTCAGCGCTTTGCTGCGGACAGTTATCGAACGCGTGGAAACCCGCCTTCAGCGGCTGTCGGATGTCGCCTTCTCGCTGCTCGTCGCGATCGCTTTCGTGTCGATGTTTTCGCTGGCCGGCCAGCTTGTCTTCGGCAGTGGCGAACATCCGGAAATCGCCGCCAAGCCGCTCGACTTCACCCATGTGAACCTGACACCACAGGACCGCAACGGCATGCGCGTCCTGCTGCTCAACGCGATCGTTGAAAATCGCACCGGCCGCGAAGTGACGCTTCCCAAGCTCCGCGCCGATCTCCTCATCGACGGTCAGGTCATCGCCAGCACCTATATCGAGCCGCCGGTGGACAGTCTTGATGGTGGCGAGAGCCGCGGGATTGTCACCCGGCTCCAGCATCCTGGTGGAAAAATGCCGGAAGTCCGGCTTTCCTTCGAAGAGGCGGGTGCCTAAGGCGCCGCCAGTGTGCTAAGGCCCGTGCCTTTCCGGCAGATTGCCGGCTCAAGGACCTCAGGTCGACACGCTAGGAGTTTCCCATGCCCGTTGTTCGCGGAAAGAACATCGAACCGCTCTTTACCGCCGAGCAGATCCGGCAGCGTAATCTCGAACTCGCCCAGGATATCATCAAGGGTCCCTGCGACGACCTTCTGGTCATCTCGGTGCTGAAGGGCTCCTTCATCTTCGCCGCTGACCTCATTCGTGCGTTGCATGATGTGGGTCTCGCGCCCGAGGTCGAGTTCATCACCCTGTCCAGCTATGGCACAGGTACCGTCTCCCAGGGCGTGAAGATCATCAAGGACATCGACAGTGACGTGAAGGGGCGCAACATCCTCCTCATCGACGACATTCTCGAGTCCGGCCGCACGCTGCTTTTCGCCAAGGAACTGATGTTCGAGCGCGGTGCCGCCAACGTCACGATCGCCGTCCTTCTCGACAAGAAAGTGAAGCGAAAAGAAGTGTTTGAGGCCGATTATGTCGGCTTCGAATGCCCTGACTATTTCGTTGTCGGTTACGGCATGGACGTGGCCTATGCGTTCCGCGAACTGCCCTTCGTCGGCGTGGTCACCGGCGACGCTTAAGCTGTTCCAGAAGGGAACATCTGACCATTCGACGGCAGTGAGCTGTTAACCATCGCGCGGGACGAGGCGTCCCGCGTTTACCACTCGACAAGGAAAGTCTGGTGATTTGCCTCTCGCAAGGCTCAAAGGACGCGGGAGAAGACTTCAACCATGGCGAGAATCCTCATCACCGAAGACGAAGACGCCCTCCGCTCTTTCGTGGCGCGTGCGCTCCGCCTCGATGGCCATGAGACGCATGAGGCCGCCGATGGTGCCGAAGGTCTCGAAAAGCTCTCCGAGAACGCCTTCGACCTGCTGCTCTCCGATATCCGCATGCCCGTCATGGACGGCATCGAGCTTGCGCATCGCGCCCATTCCGAATTTCCTGAGATGAAAATCCTGCTCATGACCGGCTATGCCGAGCAACGCGAGCGCGCCGACGACCTCTCGGCAAAGATCGTCGACGTCGTCTCCAAGCCCTTCGCCCTGCCGGATATTCGCAAAGCTGTGGCTTTGGCGCTTGCGGGCTGAGACAGCCGAACACATCGCCTAACAAACAAACGCCCGCTGATGCGGGCGTTGTCGTTTCTGCAAAATCGCTACGGCCTCACTGGATGTCCAGCAACCGCTCCAGATAGCGCCGCTCGATCTCGGGGCTCGAGTTCTCGCCGAGCTTTTCGCGGATGGCTTCCAGGATCTCGCGGGCGCGCTGGACGTCGATCTCGTCGGGAACCTTGACCTGCTCGCCGAAATCAGGGCCGCTGGTGGCCCTTGGGCGGCCCAGCGGGTCGCGGCCGTCCTGGTTGCCCTGACCCTGGCCCATCTGCGGCCCCTGGCCACCCTGGCCCTGCTGCGCCTGCATCATCTGGTTCATCATGTCGCGCGCACCCTGGCGCAGCGCCTCCATGGCGCGTCCCTGGCCTTCTACGGCCGGACCGCCCTGACCCTGGCCGAGAGCTTCGCCGGCGCCCTGCATTTCCTGCTGCGCCTCGCCGAAGCCCGGACCGGGTTCCATGCCGAGCCCCTTCAGGCCTTCCTGCAATTCGCCGAGCTGCTGGCCGAGCTGCTCCTGCTGCTCGCGCAACTGCCTGAGCGCCTCGCGCAGCTGTTCGGCGGTCATGCCGTCGAGGTTCGGCTGGCCCTGTTCGCCTTGCTGTCCCTGTTGACCCTGCTGGCCTTGTTGCTGCTGACCCTGTTGCTGCTGGCCCTCAGCACCTTCCTCGCCCTGCTGGGGATCGCCGCGCTGCATGCGGTCGCGCAGGGCCTGGTCGAGACGGAAGGTTTCGTCCATCAGCCGCTGCTGCTCCTGCATGATCTCGCCGAGCTTGTCGATCTGGCGGCGAGCCTCGCTGTTCTGCTGCTGCTGGCCCTGCTGCGGGCGACCGGCCTGCAGGTTGTTCATCATGCGCTGCAGTTCCGATAGAAGCTGCTGCGCCTGGTCGCGATTGCCGGAGCGGGCGAGGTTTTCCAGCTGGTCGAGCATGTTGTCGAGATCCTGTTGACGCAGCATGTTCTCGGCATTCTGCTGCGGCTCACCCTGCTGGTTGGGCATGCGCTCGGCCAGCGCCTGGAGGAACTCCTGCATCGCGGAGCGCAGCTCGGCCATCAGCCGCTGGATCTCCTCGTCGGATGCACCGTTCTCCAGCGCGTCGGACAGTGCCTGCTGGGCGTCGCGTAGACGGCGTTCGGCCAGCGACAGATCGCCGTCCTCCATGCCGAGCGCGATTTCCCAGAGATAGTTTGCCGTGTCCTTCAGCTGTTCCTCGCCACGGGCCATGCTCATTCGGGCACGGGCGCTTTCCAGCGCGATGAAGTTGCCAAGATCCGGGATGGTCTCGTCGGCGCGCAGAACGATGGCCTCGTTGAAGGCGATCGCCTGCGGCATCTGGCGGGTGTCGAGCGCAAAGATCTGCCGCTGCTCGGCCACAGAGGCAGCCAGCGGTTCGTTGAAGTTGCGCGAAGGCAGCTGCATCTCGACGGGCTCGCTGCGCCCTGTCTGGCCGGCGCCGTCGGTCGCGACCAGCGTGATCGTCACCATCTGGCCGGCGAGCGGGTGCTCGGTGATATTGCGGCTCGCAACACCCTTGGTGTCGCGGGCATTGTGGCGCGGCAGGTCGAGCTTGTAGTCTGGCAGCGGATAGAGCGGGGTAGCGCCCGGCTGCTGCTCGATCGGCATGATCTCGGCATGAGCCTCGCGCAGGCCGTAATCGTCCTTGGCAAGGAAGGCGATCTCCAGGGCGCCGTTGATCGCGCGACGCGGCACGCCGTCAAAGGCGATCTCCGGTGCCTTGTCCGGCGTCACGCCGATTGTCCACGTGCGGTCGGCAACGCGCAGTTCGCCGGCTTCCGCGAGTTCCAGCTCATGGGTGCGTGCGACCATCGGCGCGTTTGGCGCGGGCGCCGGCGGCGGGGTCGGGACGACCGTCTGACTGATTGCGTCTGTCTCGGAGCCGGCCTTGGGCCTGCGGGCCGCATCGTCCTTCTCCGCCACGTCGAGGACTGTGCCATCAGACTGCTGGACGAAGAGAACCTTCTCGTCGGACACGCCGCCGCTGATGCGCACGGTGATCTTGGATTTCTGTGGCACGGTCACGCCGGCTGCGTCCTGCGTGCCGAGGCCCGACAGGAAGACCGGCGGCTGGCCGGTATAGCCCGGCGGCGTGATCCAGGCGTCGATGCGGATCGTCGGCGCCTCGCTCTCCGGCACATGCTGGCGGAAGGCATCGGCAATCTGCCCGGCCCCGTTGGAGCCGGAATAGGCAAGAGCGGTGACAAAGAGCAAGGCCGGCACGGCGCGCAGCGCATAGCGGTCGTAGCGGGCGATGTCTGGCTGCGGCAGGCCGGCGTCGAGGGCTGCAATGCGCTCGGCCATGCGTCGCTGGTGTTCCTGCCAGAGTGCGCGGGCAAAGGGCGTCTCGGCGGAGAGCTTGTCGTCCTGCACGGCCACCGGCTGGTGGGCGAGGCCATTGCGCTCCTCAAGCAGCCGGTCGGCTTCCGGAATGCTTGGCAGACGAACTTTCAGGAACGGCAGGAAGGAAGCAACAAAAGCAAAGACGAGGATGAAGACGATCGCGAGGCGGACGAGATCCGGCACTTCCCGATAGATGCCGAACCAGGCAAGCGAGACGAAGAGCGCGGCGATGCCTGCGACCGGCAGGAAGAGCGGCAACAGGCGCTCGGCAAACAGCACGGAACGGGCAAGCACACGTTTGACGCCAACGCGACGCGCAAGTGCCGGGTCGTCCTTGAAGGCGCCTTTCCTGTGGCCGGCCGGGCGGGAAGAGCTCATCCGTCTGGTCTCCGAGAGCGCCGCGCGTCAGACACGGCTGATTGTTCTCGAAGATAGCAGTCTTTGTGGCGAAGACGAGGGCGGCAAGGATGAGGTGGGGGTTTTTCCCGCCTCATCGCCGAATTGTGAATGGATCAGGCCAGCCAATCGGGCACGCTGTCGAGCGCGATCAGGTCCTCATAGGTCGGACGCGGGCGAATCACATGGAATTCGTCGCCGTTCACCAGCACCTCCGGCACCAGCCGGCGGGTGTTGTAGGTGCCGGCCTGCACCGCGCCATAGGCACCGGCAGAGCCGACAGCGATCAGATCGCCGGGCTTGGGCATGGCCATCTCGCGGTCGAGCGCCAGATAGTCGCCGGTCTCGCAGACGGGACCCACGACATCGGCCTTGATGCGCGGGGCGTTCGCTGCCGAAATCACCACGGGCTTGATCTCGTGATAGGCCTCATACAGCGTCGGGCGAATGAGGTCGTTCATCGCGCCGTCGACGATGACGAATGTCTTGTCCCCGCCGTCCTTCACGTAGATGACCTCGGTCACCAGGATACCGGCATTGCCGACGATCAGGCGGCCGGGCTCGGTGACGATCCGGCAGTTGAGGCTCGACAGCTGATCCTTGACGATCCGGGCATAGGCATCCGGTTCCGGCGGCGGGTTGTTGTCGTCCTTGTAGGGAATGCCAAGGCCACCGCCGACGTCGACGTGATCGATGCTGTGGCCATCACCGCGCAGCGTCTCGACGAGTTCGCGCAGCAGGCGAAAGGCGTCTTCGAAGGGCTGCAGATCGGTGATCTGGCTGCCGATATGCATGTCGATGCCGGACACCTGGATGCCTTCCAGCGTCGCTGCCCGTGCGTAGACGGCACGCGCGCGCTCATAGGAAATGCCGAACTTGTTTTCCTTCTTGCCCGTCGAGATCTTGGCATGGGTCTTGGCATCGACATCAGGATTGATGCGGAAGGAGACATGCGCCTTCTTGCCGGCCTTGATGGCGCGCTGGTTCAGAACTTCCAGTTCCGGCTCGCTCTCGACGTTGAAGCAGTAGATGCCGGCTTCAAGCGCTAAATCCATCTCGCTCGGCGTCTTGCCGACGCCGGAGAACATGATGCGCTCTGCCGGGATGCCGGCTGCCAGCGCGCGGCGCAGTTCACCTTCCGAGACCACGTCCACGCCGGCGCCGAGGCGACCCAGCGTCTTCAGCACGGCCTGGTTGGAATTGGCCTTCATCGCGTAGCAGACGAGGGCGTCGACGCCGTCGAATGCCTTGGAAAAGACCTTGTAGTGACGCTCCAGCGTCGCAGTCGAATAGCAGTAGAAAGGCGTGCCGACGGTGCGCGCAATCTCGGGGATGGCCACGCCCTCGGCGTAGAGAACGCCGTCGCGATACTCGAAATGGTTCACGGGTTAAGCCCTGTCAAAGAAGCGGATCGAGGAGGAAGGGGGTGTCGGGGGTCTTTTCGGCCTCGACGCCGCGCTTGTTCTGCTGGTCGACCGGCGTGCTCGGCGGGTCGAGATCGCCCTTGCGGCCGCAGGCGGACAGAGCCAGCGAGGCGGCCAGCGCAATAGAGAGCGTGAGCGTCGTGCGTTTCAGCGAATTCACCATGACCCGGTCCATAGAAATGTTGTTGCTCTAGGCTCTAGCGAAAAAAGGGGCGCTTGTGCACCCCTCTTGTCGTGATGATTGGCAAGCGTTCGCGTGATCAGTTGCCTTGTCAGTTTCTGGCACGCCACCAGGCGATCTGCTTGCGGACTTCCGACGGCGCGGTTCCGCCAAAGCTCTTGCGGCTGGCGACCGAGGCCTCGACCGTCAGCACGTTGAAGACATCGGCGGTGATTGCCGCATTGATGCTCTGCAGCTCTTCCAGCGAAAGCTCGGCGAGATCGCAGCCCTTCTTCTCGGCCATGGCCACCGCATTGCCGGTCACATGGTGCGCGTCGCGGAAGGGCAGGCCGGCTTCGCGGACCAGCCAGTCGGCCAGGTCCGTCGCGGTCGAGTAACCCGAACCGGCAGCTGCCTTCATCTTGTCGGTGCGGATGGTCATGTCGGTGACCATGCCGGTCATCGCGGCAATTGCCAGTTCCAGGCTTTCGGCGGCGTCGAAGACCTGTTCCTTGTCTTCCTGCATGTCCTTGGAATAGGCGAGCGGCAGGCCCTTCATCACGGTCAGAAGTGCGATCAGCGAGCCGTTGATGCGGCCGGTCTTGGCGCGCACCAGTTCGGCTGCGTCCGGGTTCTTCTTCTGCGGCATGATCGAGGAGCCGGTGGAGAAGGCATCCGATAGGCGGATGAAGCCGAATTGCGGCGTCGACCAGATGACGATCTCTTCCGCCAGTCGCGAAAGGTGCACGGCGGCAATCGAGGCAATCGAGAGGAATTCGAGCGCAAAGTCGCGGTCGGACACAGTGTCGATCGAGTTGCGGGTCGGCTCGCGGAAGCCAAGTGCCTGCGCCGTCATGTGGCGGTCAATCGGATAGCCGGTGCCGGCAAGGGCTGCAGCGCCGATCGGGCTTTCGTCCAAGTGTTCGATCGCGTGACGCACGCGCTGGCGGTCGCGGCCAAACATCTCGACATAGGCCATGCAGTGATGCCCGAAGGTCACCGGCTGCGCCGTCTGGAGATGGGTAAAGCCGGGCATGACGGTGTCGGCATGTTCTTCGGCGCGGTCGAGGAAGGCTGCAATCAGGCCACTAAGCGCCTGTTCCGTCTTCTGCAGCTCTTCCTTCACCCAGAGGCGGAAATCAAGCGCCACCTGGTCGTTGCGCGAGCGGGCGGTGTGCAGGCGGCCGGCGGCGGAGCCGATCAGGTCGGCAAGGCGCGCCTCGACGTTCATATGGATGTCTTCGAGCTTGCGCGAGAAGACGAACTGACCGCTTTCGATCTCTGACAGGATCGTGTCCAGGCCGTGAAGGATCTTGTCTTTATCTTCGGCCGAGATGATGCCTTGGTGCGCCAGCATGGTCGCATGCGCCTTTGAGCCGCGGATATCCTGGGCGTAAAGCTTCTTGTCGAAACCGATGGAGGCATTTATCTCCTCCATGATGGCCGAAGGGCCGGAGGCGAAGCGACCGCCCCACATCTGGTTGGAGGATTTGGTGTCTTTTGTGCCCTCGGCCATGGAATGCCCGTCCTGGAGAATGACATGACAGAAAAAAGACGTAGCGGTCTCTTCCCCACCAAGCTGGTTGCGATCGCGGCGGTGGCCGGCATCGTCGCCGGCGCGGCTGCGGTATACGTGAGAGAGACCACGTCTGGCAATGCCGTGGAGACCGCGGATGCCGCGCAGTGCGAGGGTTCTGTCGCCAAGGCAGAGGCGCTGACGCCTTATCTGAAGGGCGATGTCGCGGCGATGATCCCCGTCAGCGAACCGAAGCTGATCCAGGGGCTGACATTCCAGGACAAGGCGGGCGCGTCGATGACCATGTCCAACTTCGCGAATAAGACGGTCCTGATCAATCTCTGGGCCACTTGGTGCGTGCCCTGCCGGGAAGAAATGCCGGCGCTCAACAACCTGCAAGAGGCCGCCGGCGGTGAGGCCTTCCAGGTGCTTGCGATCAACATCGACACCGGCGATGTCGAAAAGCCGCAGACTTTCCTCGAGGAAACGGGCGTCGACGCACTCGGTCTCTACCGCGATGCCTCGATGGGCGTCTTCAACCAGCTAAAGCGCGAAGGTCTCGCCTTCGGCCTCCCGGTCACGCTGCTTGTCGACGGCAAGGGCTGCCTTCTCGGCAGCATGAACGGCCCGGCCGCGTGGGATGGCACTGACGCCAAGGCGCTGGTGACGGCTGCTGCGACCGGAAGCTGAACTCCGGCGCTGCGTGCGGCCTTCTCAGTCCTGAAACACGCGTGGCCGGAGGATTTCGATGAATCCCTCATCGCCCTTGGCTTTGGAGAATTCGGGGGAGACGTCGAATTCGACGATCGTGTCGCCTGCGGTCTTCGCCAGTACGCGGCGCGAGCCCGGACGGTCGAGAACGCGCTGGATGGTCGCTGCCACACCCTTGGACGCGTCGTCGCTCCAGACGACGTCCGTCGGTCGGAACAGCAATTCTGCTGGCCCGTCCTTCAGGCCGTCTGCCGCATAGGTCATGTTGCCGACGGTTGCCTTGCCATTGGAAACGGACGCCTTCAGCGTATTGGTATCGCCGAGGAAGCGCATGACGAAGGCGTTCGCCGGCTGGCGGCAGACCTCTTCCGGCGTGCCCTGCTGAACGATCTTGCCCTTGTCGAGGATGACGACGCGATCGGCGAGGTCGAGGGCCTCTTCCTGGTCGTGGGTGACGAAGAGCGTGGTGATGCCGAGCTCGTCATGGATCGAGCGCAGCCAGCGGCGCAGGTCGCGGCGGACATTGGCGTCGAGCGCGCCGAAGGGCTCGTCGAGCAACAGCACGCGCGGATCGACAGCGAGTGCGCGGGCGAGTGCCACGCGCTGACGCTGGCCGCCGGAGATCTGGCCGGGGAAGCGCTCACCCAATCCGGCGAGCTGCACGAGGGAGAGCAGTTCTTCGACGCGGCGGTCGATGTCTGCGGTAGAGCGCTTCACCTTGGAGACCTGCATGCCGAAGGCGATGTTCTCGGCCACGGTCATATGCGGAAACAGCGCATAATGCTGGAAGACGAAGCCTACGCCCCTGTCCCGCACCGGGATGTTTGTCGCATCCTCTTCGCCGAAATGGATCTGGCCGCCATCGGCAAATTCGAGGCCGGCCACCATGCGCAAGATGGTCGTCTTGCCGGAGCCCGAAGGGCCGAGCAGCGCCACCAGTTCGCCGCTTTTGATGTCGAGCGAGACGCCATGCACGGCGCGGAAGGTTTCGAAGGTCTTGACGACCGTGTCGAGGCGAATGTTCACGAATTCATCTCCGAAGTATTGCCGGCGAGCGTCGCCGGGCGGCTTCTGCGACCGGCGCCCTGGCGTTCGAGGAAGACCTTGACCACCAGCGTCACGAGCGCCAGCGTCGCGAGGATCGAGGCAGCCGCGAAGGCACCGACGGCGTTGTAGTCCTGGTAGAGCAGTTCGATATGCAGCGGCAGCGTGTTGGTCTGGCCACGAATGTTGCCAGACACGATCGACACGGCGCCGAATTCGCCCATCACACGCGCATTGCAAAGGACGATGCCGTATAGCAGCGCCCATTTGATGTTGGGCAGTGTCACCGAAATGAACGTGCGAAAGCCGCTGGCACCCAGCGAGGTCGCCGCCTCCTCGAGATCTCGGCCCTGCGCCTGCATCAGCGGTATCAGCTCGCGGGCCACGAAGGGCGCGGTCACGAACATCGAGGCAAGCACGATGCCCGGCAGAGCAAAGAGGATCTTCAGACCGGCGCTGTCGAGGGCGGGACCGAAAATGCCCTGCAGGCCATAGACGAAGAGATAGGCGACGCCTGCGACAACCGGCGAGACCGAGAAGGGGATCTCGATCAGGATCGTCAGGATGCGCTTGCCGCGAAAATCATGCTTGGTGATCGCCCAGGCTGCAGCCACGCCGAAGATGGTGTTCAGCGGCACGGCGATCAGTGCGGTCAGCACCGTCAGCCCGATTGCATGGCCGGTGTCGGGATCCGCGATCGTCTCCAGAAAGAACGGCACACCCTTGGAGAAGGCTTCGATGCCGATGACGGCCAGCGGGGCCACGATGAAGAAGGCGACCAGGACGAGAACCAGGCCGATCAGCGTGTATTTGAACAGGGGCGCATCACCGACGCGGGGCGGGCGGCGATTGTTCGTGACGTGGCTCATGGTTCAGCCTTTCACCGTGTAGCGCAGCGCGCGGGCCTGCAGATAGTTGGTCACCGCCAGCATGACGAAGGCGGCAATCAGCATGACGGAGGCAATCGCGGCGGAGGCCGGGTAGTCGTATTCCTCGAGCCGGATGAAGGCGAGAAGTGCCGTAATCTCGGTCGAGAAGGGCTGGTTGCCGGCAATGAAGATGATCGCGCCGAATTCCCCCAGACTGCGGGCGAAGGCGAGCGATGTGCCGGCAAGAAGGGCCGGCGTCAGAAGCGGCAGGATTACGCGGCGGAAGATCGACAAGTCGCTGGAGCCCAGCGTCTGGCCGGCCTCTTCGAGAGCCGGATCGAGCTCTTCCAGCACCGGCTGCACCGTACGCACGATGAAGGGCAGGCTGGTGAAGGCCATGGCGACCATGATGCCGAGCGGCGTATAGGCGACCTTGATGCCGATCTCGCCGAGCGCTGCGCCGAACCAGCCGTTCGAGGCAAACAGTGTGGTGAGCGAGATACCGGCAACCGCCGTCGGCAGCGCAAAGGGCAGGTCAACGAGGGCGTCGACAATGCGGCGCCCCGGGAAGCGGTAGCGCACCAGTACCCAGGCAAGCGCCAGGCCGAAGACGAGGTTGAACAGGGTCGCGACCAGCGCCGAGCCAATCGTCACGCCATAACTCGCGACGGCACGGTCCGAGGAGACGATGCGCCAGTAATCGGCGGGGCCGAGGCTCGCCGCCTTGAAGATCAGGGCTGCCAGCGGCAACAGGATGATGATCGCGGCATAGACCAGCGTGATCCCGAGGGACAGTCTGAAGCCCGGCAATACGCGGCGTTTCAACGTCGTCGTCCTTTCATGAGAAAACCGGCGGAGCACCCGCCGGTCCTGACACCGATCGAATGCCGTGCTTAGCGGCTGCCATAGATCCCATCAAGGATGCCGCCTTCGGCGAAATGCTCCTTGGAAACCTTGTCCCAGCCGCCGAACGCATCTTCGACGGTCACGAGGCGGATTTCCGGGAACTGGTCCTTGTATTCGGCAGCAACGGCCTCGTCATGGACGCGGTGGCCGAATTCGGCGGCGATCTTCTGGCCTTCCGGGGAGTAGAGGAAGTCGAGATACTTCTTGGAAAGCTCCTGGCTGCCCTTGGCATCGGCAACCTTGTCGACGATCGCGACCGGGAATTCGGCGAGCAGGCTCACCGACGGCACGACCTGCTGGAACTTGTCCTCGCCGTACTGCTTGGCGATCGACTTGGTTTCGGCCTCGAAGGTGATGATCACGTCGCCCGTCTCGCGCTCGACGAAGGTCGTCGTCGCGGCGCGGCCACCGGTGTCGAAGACCGGCACGTTATCGAAGATCTTGTCGACAAATTCGGTCACCTTGGCCTCGTCGCCCGCGAACTTCTCTTTCGCGTAAGCCGTTGCCGCCAGATAGGTGTAGCGGGCATTGCCCGAGGTCTTCGGGTTGGGGAAGATCACCTGGACGTCGTCACGGGCGAGATCGTCCCAGTCCTTGATCCCCTTCGGATTGCCGGCGCGCACCAGGAAGGACGGGAAGGAGTAGAAGGGCGAGGCGTTGTTCGGGAATTCGCCCTGCCATCCCTCGTTGATGAAACCGTTCTTGGCCAGGAATTCGACGTCGGTCACCTGGTTGAAGGTCACGACATCGGCTTCCAGACCTTCGACGATGGCGCGGGCCTGACGCGAGGTGCCGCCATGCGACTGGTCGATGCTGACGCCCGGATTGGCCTTGATGAAGGCTTCGTTCTGGGCGGCGAAGATCTCGCGGGCGATGTCATAGGAAGCGTTGAGCAGCTTGTCGGCGGCACTGGCGGAAACCGGCAGGGAGAGGGCGGCGAGCGCTGCGCTGACGAGGAGGAGGCGTTTCATCGACTGGTACTCCGGTATGCGGGGGATCTGTATCTGCCCCGCAAACTAGAGGGTCGGCCCGTCTCTTCCGAGGAATGGCCGACCAATGATCACCCTAAGGGGCAAATATCTTTCCGCCGGAGGGTGCCCGGCCGGAATGGGTAATCAGCGGGTCGGAACGGGTACTTCGCCGCGATAGTCGTAGAAGCCGCGGCCCGACTTGCGACCGAGCCAGCCGGCCTCGACATATTTCACCAGCAGCGGGCAGGGGCGATACTTCGAGTCCGACAGACCCTCATGCAGCACCTGCATGATCGAAAGGCAGGTGTCGAGGCCGATGAAATCGGCGAGCTGCAGCGGGCCCATCGGATGGTTGGCGCCAAGCTTCATCGCCGTGTCGATGGCTTCCACCGAGCCGACGCCTTCATAGAGCGTGTAGATCGCCTCGTTGATCATCGGCAAAAGGATGCGGTTGACGATGAAGGCGGGGAAGTCTTCGGCTACCGTGATCGTCTTGTCGAGCGAGGAGACGAACTCCTTGGCCGTCTTGAAAGTCGTCTCGTCGGTCGCGATGCCGCGCACCAGTTCGACGAGCTTCATGACCGGGACAGGGTTCATGAAGTGAATGCCCATGAAGCGCTCCGGCCGGTCGGTGGCCGATGCAAGGCGGGTAATGGAAAGCGAAGACGTGTTGGTCGCAATCAGCGCCTCGGGCTTCAGCACGGGGCAGAGGGCAGCAAAGATCTTGCGCTTGACGCTTTCGTCCTCGGTTGCCGCCTCGATGACGAGATCGGCGGCGGCGAGGTCGTTGACGTCGGACGAGCCCGAAATCAGCGCCAGTGCTTCCTTGCGCTGTTCGTCGGTGATCTTGCCGTTGGTCACCTGGCGGGCGAGGTTGCCGTTGATGGTGGCCAAGCCCGCTTCGATCCGCTCCTTGGAGAGATCGTAGATCGTGACCTTGTAGCCGGCGGCGGCGGAGACCTGGGCAATGCCACAGCCCATCTGGCCGGCACCCACGACACCCACATTGCTGATCTTGTCCGTCATCGTCTCGCTCCTCACCCGTTCTCGTCTTCACTCAAGAAGATGGCACCGACAAAAATGCCGGACCCGCTGTCGCGGACCCGGCTGATTGATAGACCGCAAAGGTTTCTTTGACCAGTCCTTTCGCAGCTGCGAGATGGCGCTTAGAGCGCCTTCTCGAGCTCCGGCAGGGCTTCGAAGATATCGGCGACGAGGCCGTAATCGGCGACCTGGAAGATCGGCGCTTCCTCGTCCTTGTTGATCGCGACGATGACCTTGGAGTCCTTCATGCCGGCGAGGTGCTGGATGGCGCCTGAAATGCCGCAGGCGATGTAGAGCTGCGGGGCAACCACCTTGCCGGTCTGGCCAACCTGCCAGTCGTTCGGGGCGTAGCCTGCGTCGACGGCCGCACGGGACGCGCCCACGGCGGCACCCAGCTTGTCGGCGACGGGCAGGATCACTTCCTGGAACTTCTCCGAGGAGCCGAGGGCACGGCCGCCGGAAATGATGATCTTGGCCGAGGCCAGTTCCGGACGGTCCGAAGAGGACAGCGCGTCGGAGACATGGCTGGAAACGCCAGGATTTGCAGCCGCAGCAATGCTTTCCACGGCCGCAGACCCGCCGTCGCCAGCAGCGGCGAAGGAGGCGGTACGGACCGTGATCACCTTCTTGGCATCGGTCGACTGCACGGTCTGGATGGCGTTGCCGGCATAGATCGGACGCTTGAAGGTGTCGGGAGAGACCACTTCCGTGATTTCCGAGACCTGCATGACATCGAGCAGGGCGGCGACGCGCGGCATAACGTTCTTGCCGACCGAGGTCGCAGCCGCGATGATTGTGTCGTAGGAGCCGGCGAGCGAGACGATGAGTGCCGCCAGCGGTTCCGCCAGGCTGTTGCCGAGCGACGCGTCGTCGGCGAGCAGCACCTTGGAAACGCCCGAGAGCTTTGCAGCGGCATCGGCGGCAGCCTTGGCGCCGGAGCCGGCCACCAGCACATGCACATCGCCACCGATTTTCGTGGCGGCTGTCAGGGCCTTCGCGGTCTGTTCGGAAACGGTCGCGTTGTCGTGTTCTGCGAGAAGAAGAATAGCCATTTTACGTTTCTCCTGTCCGTTCCGCTTACAATACGCCGGCTTCGTTCTTGAGCTTGTCGACGAGTTCGGCGACGCTCTTCACCTTGATGCCTGCCTTGCGGCCACCCGGCTCTTCGGTCTTCAGAACCTTCAGGCGCGGAGCAACGTCGACGCCGAAGTCGGCGGGCGCCTTCTTGTCGAGCGGCTTCTTCTTCGCCTTCATGATGTTCGGCAGCGAGGCATAACGCGGCTCGTTGAGGCGCAAGTCGGTGGTGACGATCGCCGGCAGCTTGACGTCGATGGTCTGCAGGCCGCCGTCGACTTCGCGGGTCACGGTCGCCTTGTCGGCGCCGAGTTCGAGCTTGGAGGCAAACGTTGCCTGGCCCCAGCCGAGAAGGGCTGCCAGCATCTGGCCGGTCTGATTCGAATCGTCGTCGATCGCCTGCTTGCCGACGATGACGAGGCCCGGAGCTTCGGCTTCCACCACGCCCTTCAGGAGCTTGGCAACGGCGAGCGGCTCGACGGTTTCGTCGGTCTCGATCAGGATGCCGCGGTCAGCGCCCATGGCGAGTGCGGTGCGGATGGTTTCCTCGGCCTTGGCAGGACCGATCGAGACGACGACCACTTCCTCGGCCTTGCCGGCTTCCTTGAGCCGCAGGGCTTCCTCGACAGAGATCTCGTCGAAGGGGTTCATGGACATCTTGACGTTGGCGAGTTCGACGCCGGAACCATCAGGCTTGACGCGGATCTTGACGTTGTAATCCACAACCCGCTTGACTGGGACGAGTATCTTCATGGGTTCCTCTCTTCAAATCTTCCGCCGGAAAATGCGCTCAGATGCGCTCCGCCGTTTGTCGATTGGCGACATCGATACGCATTTTTTTCCCAAACACAACGATCGATGCCGTTTGGTCGACAGCAATAATTGACGTTGACGTTCACGTCAATATGTCCGACCCGCGACCTGTTGTCATCGTCCCCAGTGGGTGACCTTGCGGACCGGCTGGGCTGCCGGGGTTTCCGGGCGGAGTGCACCGCCTGCCCCCTCACCATCCGGCGCGTTTCCTGCGGGTCTCTGCCCCCAGGGGCCGACCGGCGCCACGTCGACGGACGCAGCCTCATGCTCGACGGCGCGGGGTGTGACGATCGCGCGGTCGAAGAGGGGCACGCCCGGACGTCGCAAAAAGAGCACCAGAAGCGCGCCTGCCAGGATCCCGCCGACATGGGCGCCCCAGGAGACATTGCTGTCTGCGTCGATCACCAGCATGACGAACTGCTGGCCGACCCAGAAGAGCAGCGGAATGAAGGCCGGAAGCGGCAGGGGGAAGCGCATGAAGACCAGCACCCAGACCCGCACCTTCGGATGCAGCATCAGATAGGCCGCGACCACCCCCGACACCGCGCCCGACGCCCCGATCAGTGGCGCTTCGCTCGCCGGCATAACCAGCCCATGCACCAGCGCGCCGGCTGCCGCGCAGGCGATGTAGAAGAACAGAAACTTGAAGTGCCCCATCGCGTCCTCGACATTGTCGCCGAAGACCCAGAGGAAGAGCATGTTGGACCCCAGATGCAGCCAGCTGCCATGCAGGAAGGAATAGGTGACGTAGGTCGCACTCTCCGGCACCAGGACCAGCCGCGGATCGAGTTCAGCGATATCGAAGGCGACGGCCGGGATAAACCCCATGCCATAGACCCCGATCTCGTAAAGCGCCTCCGGCGCCAGCGTCGCCAGCGCATGGGTCACGACATTGGCGAGAATCAGCCCCAGCGTCACATATTGCCGGCGAATATGTTTGAGCGCGTTTCGGTCATGCAGGGGAATGAACATCGCGCCTCGTCGGGGTTGGCCGGAGTTGGGTCGGTGGATGCTAGCGCAGGTTGGGGGATGGGGACAGGGGGGCAGGACGCCAGGCAGGCTCGCTCCCGCTTCTCCCCAGCGGGGAGAAGATGGTCCGCAGGACCAGATGAGGGGGGGGCGCGAAGCGCAAGGCGAGATGGCAACATGGTTAAGGTGCATGGTGATCCTCTGCCTTACGAGGTTCGGCTGCGCCGCCCCCTCATCCGGCGCTTGCGCGCCACCTTCTCCCCGCTGGGGAGAAGAGGAAAGCCGCCCTCGCCCCTCATCCGCCTGCCGGCACCTTCTCCCCGCAGGCGGGGAGAAGGCCACGACGGCCACCGCTTGCGCCCCCTCTCCCCGCCTGCGGGGAGAGGGTAGGGTGAGGGGCAAAGCCACAAACTCGGCGTTTCTGGCCGAAAAAGGGGGATGAGTTTGAGACATTTCCCAACAAAATCAAACCCCGACATGTTTTTTCATCCCCCACCATTCCCACCCCTTTACCCTATTCCCCGTCCCGCCCTCGGATACACCTGACGATGCGATGTCAGGCGAGGCGGGGCCGGCGCCGGGGTGGCGTGCTCTCGCAGGCACAAATCCCCGGCCCGCTGCAACGGTCTCCCTCCGGACGAGGGGGTGGAAGTGACGGTGGACGGTCGGATGCCGGACGCCTGAAACCCCTGATCGGAAGGACGTGCCTCAGAGGCACACAGACAAGGCGTCAATGCTGTCGCGAACATCCAGACGGCGGGGCGAATAAAACGGCGGGGATGATGGACGATCGCCAATGATCGAAAAGCATCCCCCGGGCGAGGGTCCCGGTCGGATTGGTGCACCATCCGGCGGGAACCTCCCGGGCCACCGGCCAGGCTGAAGCGTTATCTCCATGGTGACGCCGCAGCCGGACCCGCGCCCGGTCATCCATGGAACGCAAGTTCCAAGGACCGTCGCCGCCTTGCCAGAGAGACGCATGCAGCGGGAATAGACGCCGAACGAGGCGCCGGAAGGAGCCACATAAACTACTTAGACAGGTTGCTTCTGGCGCCTCGTCCGAGACAAGCATGAGACCGAACCGGAGGGAGTTGATCCCGACCGGCGGCGAAGCTTGGGGTTTTTGATAATTGGTTTTCCCCTCACCCTGAGGTGCCCGACACAGTCGGGCCTCGAAGGGCGAGGCCACGGGTACAGCAAAAAAGAGAGATGCTTCGAGGCCCGCGCTTCACGCGGGCACCTCAGCATGAGGGGCGAGGAATACGGGACGCCCATCTCCCCCTTGGTGGGGGGTAAAGCGATTTCGATGAATAAGGTGAGCGTAAGCAGCCTAAACATCAGAAATCGAAAGTGAGGGTGTCCGTTCTCCATGCCCGCAGCACCGATCCCCTCACCAACAAAATCTGAGGTTTAGCCGTGATCGGGCAAAGCCCTCGATTTTGTAACCTGTCCCACAACGGGGAGAGGTAGATTCACCGCCTACCTGTTCTTCCCCGGTACCCACAGAATATCCGCCTTGCCGTCATCATTGGCATGACGTGCCGCAACAAACAGAAAGTCCGACAGCCGGTTCACGTATTTCAGGGCTGGCTCGCCGACTTCCTCGCCGTCGAAGCGCGACAGTTCGACCATGATGCGCTCGGCCCGGCGCGAGGTGGTGCGGGCGAGGTGCAGATAGGCGGCAGCCGGTGTGCCACCGGGGAGGATGAAGGATTTGAGCGGGTCGAGATCGGCATTCAGTTGGTCGATCTCCTTCTCGATCCGGTCGACCTGAGCCTCGATGACGCGGAGCGGCTCGTAGGACAAGACTTCGCCGGTTTCCGGGGCGGCAAGATCCGCGCCGAGGTCGAAGAGGTCGTTCTGGATGCGCATCAGCATGGCGTCGAGCTCCGGCATCTCAGCCGTATGCAGCCGGGCGATGCCGATCGCCGAATTGGTCTCGTCGATCGTGCCATAGGCGTCGACGCGCAGGTCGTGTTTCAGGCGGCGCGGGCCTGTTACCAGGGCTGTGGTGCCGTCATCGCCGGTGCGGGTGTAGATCTTGTTGAGCTTGACCATGGATTAGCGTCCCCCGCCGGTCAGCCAGAGCGTCAGCATGATCAGCGCAATCGCGATTGCCTGCAGCACGATGCGCGCCTGCATCAGCTTGTTGGATGTGTTGCCGTCGCCACCCTTCAGCATGTTGAAGAGGCCTCTCACGAGGACAAGGGCAACGAGCCCCATGACGATGATGGCGAGGACATAGGTGAATGTGGACATAACTTGGGATGAGCCTTTGTTCGTCGCCGGTCAGTCCAGCGAGCGCATCAATCGATAGAAGAGGTCGGCCGGCAGCCAGCGCTTGAGCAGGGCCCCCTGTTTCGCCGGCTTGGTCACGAGATAATGTGGGCGGGCACGCCGGGCGGTCAAGGCGTGGGTGAGGACTTTGTAGACGGCATCCGGCCCGAGTTTGTGGCGGTTCACGGGGCCTGTGCCATCGAGTCGCGCCAGCTGCCGGCGATAGTCTTGCGCATGCACAGAGTTTTCGAGGTCGATCGCCTCGCGGATATGGTGAAGCGCATTTGCGGTGAAGCGGCTTTCGATCGGGCCGGGCTCTATCAGGCTTACCTGCACGCCGGAGCCTTCAAGCTCCATGCGCATCGTCAGGGACAGGCCCTCGAGCGCAAACTTGGAAGCCGTGTAGGCGCCGCGCCAACGATAGGGGATGATGCCGAGGATCGAGGAGCATTGCACGATGCGGCCTTCGCCTTGCTCTCGCATTGCCGGGATTACCCGGCGCGTCAGGTCATGCCAACCGAAGAGATTGGTCTCGAACTGGGTGCGCAGTGCCTCCGTCGGCAGATCCTCCACCGCGCCCGGCTGGCCATAGGCGCCGTTGTTGAAGAGTGCGTCGAGCCGTCCGCCGGTGCGCTCGAAGACCGTCGAAACGAGTGCTTCGATGCTGGCAGAATCGGTGTAATCCATGACCAGCGTCTCGATGCCCTTGGCTTCGAGGGCCGCCATGTCCCCCGGCTTGCGCACCGTCGCGAAGACCCGCCAGCCGTCGCGCTTCAAGGCCTCTGCACAATAGGCGCCGATGCCGGACGAACAACCGGTGACGATGATGCTCTTCACGGGGAAAACCTCGTTCTTCCTTTGCAAATGCCGATGGGTTTCCCATATTCGCCAGCAGCCTGCAATTGCCCTTAGAGGTCCGAAGGAGACCGGATGCCGACTTTCCTGCGTATGCTCTACAAGGTGGTGTTTGATGCCTTGTGGCATTTTTCCGAGGATGACGGCTGGGCGATGGCAAGCCATGTGGCACTTTCGGCGCTGCTCGCGGTCTTTCCCTTTCTTATCTTCGGCACGGCGCTGGCAGGCTTTCTCGGCGCCGATCAGTTCGCCGAGACCGCCGTGCATCTGATCTTCGACACCTGGCCGGAGACGATCGCCAAGCCGCTGTCCGACCAGGTGGTGCAGGTTCTGACGATCCCGCGCGGCGGGCTGTTGACGATTTCTGTGTTGGCAGCGGCTTACTTTGCCTCGAACGGGGTCGAGGCGCTGCGCGTTTCGCTCAACCGCGCCTACCGCGTCGCCGAGACCCGGCCCTGGTATGTGACACGCCTCGTCAGCTTCGGTTTCGTGCTCGGGGCGGTCGTGGTGCTGGCCGCGATCAGTGCGCTTCTCGTGGCCGTGCCCGTGGCGCTCGCCTTTGCGGAGCGCTATTTCCCGCTGCTGGAAGGCTTCCTTGCCATCGTCGCCAACTGGCGTGTTTACGGAACGGTGATCTTCCTCGTTCTCGGCCTGATGATCTTCCATCTCGGCCTGCCGGCCGGTCGCCGGCGGGTGATTGACGTCCTGCCCGGCGTGCTTCTGACGCTCGCGCTTTGGCTGGTCGGTGCCCTGGTCTTTGCCTACTACATTGGCACTTTCGCCAATTATGCGGCGACTTATGCAGGCCTTGCCTCGATCATGGTCGTGCTGGTCTTCCTCTACATGGTCGGCGCGATCTTCATCATCGGCGCGGAGTTCAATGCGGCGCTGATGAAGTTCCGGGTGGTTCCGGTGAAGGGCGCACCCGCCGGGATCTCAAATCCCGACCATGGCGCGGATATCTGAGGGCGTCTTGCCCTCGGCCCTCAATCGCGAGAGCGCCGTATCGCCAAGGCTTTTGGAGAGTTTTCTTCCATCGGGCCCCAGGATCAGCCGGTGATGGTGATAGATCGGTGCGGGCAAGCCAAGCAGGACCTGCAGCAGCCGGTGCACAGAGGTCGCGTGGAAGAGATCCAGACCGCGCACGACATGGGTCACCCCTTGTCCCGCATCGTCCACGGTGACGGCGAGGTGGTAGCT
This sequence comes from Allorhizobium sp. nf9_anc, assembly GCF_056323085.1. Taxonomy (NCBI): domain Bacteria; kingdom Pseudomonadati; phylum Pseudomonadota; class Alphaproteobacteria; order Hyphomicrobiales; family Rhizobiaceae; genus Allorhizobium; species Allorhizobium sp. nf9_anc. The sequence continues at coordinate 4,299,444 of NZ_CM150481.1, forward strand.
TGCCGGCGCATCGGAGCGCCAGAGCACCACGTCACCCCAGGCGGCGGGGTCCGCCTCGATCTCTCCCTGCGGGCCGTCGCCGGTTTCCTGCCAGGTGAGCGTTTCCCCCACGAAGTTCTGAGCCCTGTCGATGTCGAGCCGCCAGGCATAACGCTCGGCGGTCGCCAGCCTTTCCGCCCGTTCCGCCTCGCTCATCGCGCGCTCCTCGGTCGGGTAAAGCGGCGCGCCATCAGGGTCGCGCGGCCAGGTGCCGCCCTCGCGCTCATAGGCGGAGACCCGGGCTTTCACCTCGCCGCGGGTGAGGAATGCAGGGTAGACGAGACCCAGGGCTTTCAGGCGGTCTAGGGCCTGGCGATAAAGCGGAAAATGCTCCGACTGGCGGCGGACCGGCTGCTCGAAGTCTATTCCGAGCCAGTCGAGGTCGTCGAAAACAGCCTGCTCAAGCTCCGGCGTACAACGGGTGAGGTCGATATCCTCGATGCGCAGCAAAAGGCGACCATCCATTTTTTCGGCCATATCAGCGTTCAAAAGAGCCGAGAGCGCATGGCCGAGATGCAGCCGCCCGTTGGGGCTCGGGGCGAAACGAAAGACGGGGGCATCGTGGCCCACGGTTTGACGAGGACGTTCGGTCATGCTTTTCCTTCGCATGAGAGTGGAATGAGGAAAAGGGGACGGGTTTGACGACGATCCGATGCGAGGCTGATCTCGCTGCGGGGCTTTCCCTTTTGCTGACACGGGATCCCAGGCTCTGTCCGATCGCTGAAGTGTGCAGCCCGCTGCCGCTCCGGCTTTCGGCGCCGGGCTTTGCGGGGCTCGCCTCGATCATCGTTTCGCAGATGGTATCGCGGGCCAGTGCCGACGCCATCTGGCGGCGGATGACGGCGGTGCTGGGCAATCGGCCACTGGCGGAAGATTATCTGGCGCTTGGCCCCGAGCTGATCGGCACCTTCGGTCTGTCGCGCGGCAAGGCGCAGGCGCTCGAAGCGGCCGCCAAGGCCGATCTCGGCGGCCCCTTCCGCCTCGACGAGGTGGCGGAGATGCCGGCGGACGCCGCGATCGCGGCGCTGACGGGCCTCAAGGGCGTCGGCCCCTGGACGGCCGAGGTCTACCTGATGTTCTGCGGCGGCCACCCCGACATTTTCCCGGTTGGAGACGTGGCGCTGCGCATCTCCGTCGGCGATGTTTTCTTTGCCGGCGAACGCCCCTTGCCGGAGCAGGTGGCCGAGATCGCAGAGGCCTGGGCGCCGGTGCGCTCGGTCGCAGCACGGCTTTTCTGGGCCCATTATGCGCGCATCACGGGCCGCGTCGCGCTGCCCCGTTGAGGGGCGCGCCGAGAGGTCGCAACAGAGCTCAAAGATTCAGGCTTCACAATGCTGTAACAACGGACCTAATATAGAAGGGCAGATGCCGAATCGATCAGGAGTTAGCCTTGACGATTGCAGTTTCTCCCCAGGCCCTGCCGGCGCTCGTTCTGAATGCCGACTACCGGCCACTGAGTTATTATCCCTTGTCGCTCTGGTCCTGGCAGGACGCGATCAAGGCGGTCTTCCTCGACCGTGTGAACATCATCGCCGAGTATGAACACTCCGTCTGCTCGCCGAGTTTCTCGATGCGGCTGCCGAGCGTGGTCAGCCTCAAGACCTATGTTCAACCGACCCGGAATCCCGCCTTTACCCGCTTCAATGTCTTCCTGCGCGACAAGTTCGAATGCCAGTATTGCGGCTCGCCCGACGATCTGACTTTCGACCATGTCATCCCGCGTGCCCATGGCGGCGAGACGACCTGGGAGAACGTGGTCGCGGCCTGCTCGCCATGCAATTTGCGCAAGGGATCGAAGCTACCCAAGCAGGCGCAGATGTTCCCGCACCAGAAGCCGTACCGGCCGACGGTGCAGGACCTGCACAACAATGGCCGGCTCTTCCCGCCGAACTACCTGCATGAAAGCTGGGTGGACTATCTCTATTGGGACACCGAACTGCAGCCGTAAGGCCGCAGCTTGGGTTCCATTGGCGGCGCCTGTCCGGGCAGCCGCTCTCTTCTCAGACGGTAGGCTTGCGCAGCACGCCCCAGAGCGCGATGGCGGCAAGGGCTGCACTCGTCAGCACGTTCCAGCCGGCGAAGGACAAGCCCAGCACACGAAGCGTCGCCTCGGTGCAGGACGGCGCCTTGGTGGCGTTCAGCGCATCAAGCACGTTGACGGGCGTATCGCCACCGGTTGCGCCGATCGTGCAGGTGGAGGGACCTTCCCAGAACTTCCACTCGACGCCCGAATGATAGATGCCCAGCCCCATGCCGACGATCATCAGAAGGGCAACGGCGATCAGCAAGACCTTGGTGACGATAGGCGGCAGGCGGAAGACGGCGGACAGGACGGCCAGGAAACCGACGCCAATGCCGATGTAATAGGGATTGCGCTGCATCAGGCAGAGCGCGCAAGGGATATAGCCGCCGATATGCTCGAAGCCCAGAGCCGAGCCGACGACGATCGCCATGCCGAAGGTGACGAGAACGGCCGCTGCGCGGTCGGGATGGCGATTGAGAATTGCGAGCATCGGAGAGGGCCTGCAGCTGATTTCCACGTCGCCGGCACGAGCACCGGACAGGCCGGGTTCTATTGCGTTTGCGAAGGCGTGTAAATCACCGGTGGCTCGTGCGGTGGCCGCACGTCTGCGTGATGACGCATCGGGCAACAGCTTGACGGGTTTTCCGCATTTTCGAGCGGCGTTGCGATTGATGTGCTGAAAACAGGCTCGTCGGGTACAGGTCAGACGTCGTCTAAAGCAACTTCAACCGCGCCGAAAAACGGGTGCCGTTGCTGCCATCCAGCGTATAGCTGCCGTCGAGTTGGCGAAGAGAGCCTTCCATGAGTTTCGTTCCGGTGCCCCTCGATGCAGTCGCCGGATCGAAACCGATGCCGTTGTCCGCTATCGTCAGCGATGCCATGTCGTCGGTCTCTTCCCCGTGAAGACTGATCTCGATCCTGCCGCTTTCATGGGTCTCGAATGCGTATTTGAGACTGTTGCTGACGACCTCGTTGACGAGGAGGGCGAGGGCTGTCGCGCGGTCGTTGGACACGCTCAAAGGGGCGAGGTCGAAGTCGACCTGCACGCGGCTGCCATAGGCTCCGATCACGTTTTCGGTGACGCGGCGGACCAGCTGGGCGGCATCCAGAGCAGCATAGGCATCGTGCTGATAGATGAGTTCGTGGACTGCGACCATGGCCTTGATGCGGTCCGTCAGGGCCTGCGACTGTTCACCCGGCTTCAGATGAATGCGGATCAGGGACATGACGGACTGAAGATTGTTCTTCACCCGGTGATGGATTTCCCGCAGAAGAAGTTCGTTCTTGTCCAGTGCGTTTTGCAGTGCAACTGCCTGAGCGTCCTGGATGCGGAGCAGACTCCTGATCCGAAATGCCGCTCCGATCGATCCAAGGCAGGCGAGGGCGGTCACCACCACCAGAATTTCGATATTGTGCCAGAAGGGCCGCATCAGCAGATCCAAGTCCGCTGCAGCGACAGCCACGAAGGGCGTGCCTTCGACCTTTCTGTAGCCCACAATCCGCTGCACACCATCGAGCGGTGATGCCTCAGCCATGTAGGTGCCGGTCGGTGCACGCTTGAGGTAGTCCGCAAACAGGACATAGCCGCTCATGTCGAGACCGGCTTCGGGCTTGGGGTAGCGCGCAACCAATTGCCCATCATCTCGGATGAAGCTGACCGCGAAATTTCCACCGAGATTGACGGCTTCCCAGATCGGCTTCATCAACTCCGTCGAGAGCGACACGGTGACGACACCCGCAAAAACTCCTGCCTCTTCGAACCGGCGGCTGAAGACGAATATCTGGTCACCGCTGAGGCGGCTGATCAGAAGGGAGGAGACGTAGTCCTCACGGCCGGCCTCGAGCGCCTGGAAGTATTCGCGATCACGGATGTCGATTGGCTTCAGGCCGGGGTCGGTGGAGTACAACGTCCTTCCGTCGGCTGCGACCACATAGGCCTGGACCGCTCCCGGCAGTCCCTGGAGAGCCGCGCGGATGTCTTGCACCTCGCCAACCTGCAGAGGTGCCCGGCCGCTTTCAACGAAATCAACGAGCCGCCCCGTTGCCTGGGCCCCGAACTCATAGATCCATTTTGCGTGGGTTGCGACGACAAGGCTGGACGTGGAGACGCGATCTTCCGCGGCTTTGACCGTTGCGTGGTAAGACTGAAACGCCCAGGAGGACGCCAGCGCGATGAATCCTACCCACGCGACCACAATGGCCATGACGACGAATTTCTGGGCTTTGCCAGGTGCGTATCGCTCCATAAATGATCCCGGCCCTGCGGTGCGCTCCTCTTCGAGCCTGCCGCGAATTTTCCCCTGAAGTCTCAAAGGGTAGGGTATGCTGGAGGTCCTATCAACCCAGGATGAGCAATGACTTGCTTATACAGCGAGCTTGCACTCACGCTTGCCGCACAAGCCCGTCAAATCGGTGAGATTTCGCTGAAAGAAATGGTGCCCATGCCGGAATCGAAGCGCCAGGCTGCATTCATATATTTCAATGACTTAGACTGCCATCTGCGTATGCACGCCGTAGCAGTTCGAAGTGGCAGTTTCAAGCTGAATTGCGCTCGCGTCAAAGCGGGCGAAGCCGATGCCTATCGTGCTCGCAGAAGACCCAGAATAGAGCAAGGGACATCAGCGGGTCATGATGGGCCTGTTCCCTCACTTTTGGCGTGTATCGAGGTCGATCGCTGCCGTGCTTCAAGTGCGGCCAATCGGATAATTGTGTCCTGATGCCGCTGAAACCCTAAGTACCACCACAGAACGCCTACCCACAGGAACCCCATGCCAAGAAATAACAATGAATAGAAGTCACTCTTCCGGACGTCCTGCCATCCATAGTCGGACCTATTCTTGATCCGCATCATGAGTATTTCCTCGTTCAAATCACGAAGCTCTATAGCCTGTGAATGCCCAAGCGGAAGCGTTCGAATGAGATCACGGTACTCATGGTATCGATCATATACGCCCTCTTCCGAGATGTTATCGGCCAGCGGCTTCGGACTAAGCCCCACGTCCGTGAGCCGATCAACAAGAATGACCATACGGGCATAGGTATTGTTACCTGTCTCTTCGAACGGTTTACGTCCCGAATCCAACAGGTAGAAGGCTCCGATAAGCATCGCCATGCCAACGAACGTGACTAGCTTGTAGAGGTGATCTGTAGGCAGTTGAGGAAGTGGCCACATAAAGCGTAAGTTAACGTGATTCGCGCAAAACGCGATAAAGCGTTATCGCACTTTCGCAAATGTTAGCTCCTGCATTGCATTGGGCACTTGAGGTATATCTCTTCCGAAACGCGCTCAGCTAGCCACGTCTTCCATGGCCTCGCTGTAGCAGTTCGCCGTAGCAGATGGAAGATTAAGCCGTTGAAAACGCATCAGGTATCTGATTCGCCTGAAGGTTTTTGGTGCCCCATGCCGGAATCGAACCAGCACTCCTTTCGGAACTCGATTTTGAGTCGAGCGCGTCTACCAGTTCCGCCAATGGGGCACGGTCTGGATAAGCGCGACTTACCATGGGGTGCGGCGGGCTTGCAAGGGGTGGGGGGTGTCGTTTCTGTCAGGATTTGCAAGTGTGTCGCCGGCCCTGGTGACAGGCCGGAGGTGATTGCCTGGCATGTTGAAGCGTCTCTCCCGGAATGCTAGGGAAAGATCGATCCGCATGCGCAGTCGTGTGGGGCAACCCGGCCAGTTGTCGGGGCGATTTCACATCCATGGAAAGCAAGACGCATGACAACCTCGGCCAAGAAGATCCGCATTCCCCAGCCCGTCAAGCAGGTTGTCGTGGACGCGGCGCTGTTGCCGAAGGCGCCGGCCCAGCCTGTTGCTGCCAAGGGCAAGCGAAAGGCAAAGGCTGCGGCACCTGTGCTTGCCAGCCCAGCCGCTGCCGTCGATGGCAAGGCCAAGGTGAATATCGTTGCGCCCGTCGCGCCGCAGGTGGCCGCCATGCGGCAGAAGCTGAAGCAGCAGTCGGTCCAATCGCAGATCGCCCGCGTCGATGCCGCGATCGAGGCTGGCACCGTTCCGCCGGCGGAGGCCAAGACTCTCGTGCTGGCGCTTGCGATGAAGCGCCTCGGCTCGAAGGAAACGGCCGAGAAGTGGTATCGCAGCCAGCATCTTGAAGCCTTTGGCGGTCGTACACCGGCCCAGATGGTTCGCGGCGGCGAATTGAAGGCGCTCGTTGCGCTGATGCGTGCGGAAGCAGCCCAGAACAAGGGCTGATATCCGGCGGCGGCATGGTTCGCCTTGCTTGCTCTGCCGACCAAATCCCTTTTCGGACGTCGTGTCCCATCCGCTGCAGTCTTCGTCCTGCAAATTCGGCAGGTTTGCGTGTGATTTACGCTGATTTCAGCCCGTTATTGTGCATCTGCGAGATGAATGTTAGCAGAGACAGCATGACGATCCGGATACTCAGCCATGCTGCTTGAGCCGCGCGATACTTTCGAGGCGCTCCGCCGCGATTTCCGTTGGGAGATCCCCGCCGATTTCAACATCGGGCGGGTGGTGTCCGACGACTGGGCCGCCAAGGCGCCCAAGCGCATCTGCCTTCAACATTTCTCGCCGGATGGCGAACATCTCTCGATGACTTACGGCGCGCTTGCGGCGCAGTCCTCGGCGCTTGCGCATGGATTGACGGAACTCGGTGTTGTTCCCGGCGATCGGGTGGCGCTGCTCCTGCCGCAATGCTTCGAGACTGTGATCGCGCATGTCGCGATCTACAAGATGGGTGCGATTGCGCTGCCGCTGGCGCTGCTTTTCGGCGAAGAAGCGCTGGAATACCGGCTGCGGGATGCAGGCGCCAAGGTCATCGTGACCAATGGCTTTGGCCTCTCGCGACTGAAGACGCTGAGAGCCCGCCTGCCATCGCTGCAGAAGGTGATTTCGATCGAGGGTGCCGGGCCTGATGTCATCGGCTTCCCTGCGATTATCGAGGGCAGGCCCGATGTCTTCGAGATCGCCAAAAGCGGTCCGGATACGCCGGCACTGATGATCTATACGTCCGGCACAACAGGGCCGCCGAAGGGCGCACTGCATGGTCATCGCGTTCTGGCTGGCCATATTCCGGGGTTTCAGCTGGCGCATGATTACCTGCCGCAGCCTGGTGACAAGGTCTGGACGCCGTCTGACTGGGCCTGGGCAGGAGGACTGCTGAATGCACTGCTGCCGGCGCTGATGCTCGGCGTGCCGGTGGTTTCCTCGCCGGCGCAGAAATTCGATCCGCATATGGCGTTCCGGATCATGGCCGAGATGAAGGTGCGCAATGCCTTCATCCCGCCGACGGCGCTCAGGCTGCTAAAGGCCGTCGAGAAGCCGCGAGAGGTTTATGACCTCGTGTTGCGCAGCATCGGCTCTGCTGGCGAATCGCTGGGGCGCGAGACCTATGAATGGGTGAAGTCGGCACTCGGCATCGTGCCGAACGAGTTCTACGGCCAGACGGAGTGCAACTTCGTGCTGTCGTCTGCGGCGCATCTCGGCGTCACCAAGGGTGGCTTCATCGGCAAGGCCGTGCCGGGGCATGAGGTCGCGATCATCGATGCTGACGGTCGGGAAATGCCTGTTGGCGAGACGGGGCAGGTGGCGATCAAGCGACCGGATCCGGTGATGTTTCTTGGGTATTGGAACAATGCCAAGGCGACGGCGGACAAGTTCGTCGGCGACTGGATGAAGACGGGCGATCTCGGTCGGCAGGATGAAGAGGGCTATGTGCAGTTCTTCGGCCGTGACGACGACGTGATCACCTCTTCCGGCTATCGCATCGGCCCGGCCGAGATCGAGGATTGCCTGATCGGCCATCCGGCAGTGCGGCTGGCGGCCGTCATTGGCAAGCCCGACACGCTGAGGACGGAGATCGTCAAGGCCTTCGTCGTGCTGCAGGACGGTTTCGCCGGCAATCCGGGGCTGGCAGCCGAGATCCGCGACTGGGTGAAGAACCGGCTGTCGATGCATGAATATCCGCGCGAGATCGAATTCGTGGCGGAGCTGCCGCTGACGACCAGCGGCAAGGTGATCCGCCGGCTGCTCAGGGACCAGGAGATCGCCAAGGCGAGCTGATCGGTTGGGATGACAGTCCCGTCGATCTGGATGCCAATCAGTTGCCGAAGCGGCGGTTCAGGACCTTGTCGCGCAGGATGCGGGCGATGTTGCGGGTGTTGCGATACATGTGCAGCTGGGCGCCGACCTGGCGGACGTCGCGGTCGGCGTTTGATTTGAGGCCGATCACCAGGGTGCCCATGGCTTCGCGTTCCTTCCAGAAGCGGCTCATGATCGGATGGTCGGGCACGGCACAGCTGTCGGTGCGCACGATGTTGGCGTCGTCGAGATGCCATTCGGTGAGGTCGGCCATCAGCAGCTTGCCGGGCGAGAAGCGGGCATAGGTCTCGTCGAAGGCGGTCTTCCAGGTATAGGCCTCGCCGGCCATGATGAAGACGACCATGGAGGCGATCGCGCGACCGTCAAGGTCGAGCGTGTGGATACGCACGGCGTCGGCTTCGGCCAGATTGGTGATCGCCTCGCGGGCGAAGGCAGCGCGCAGGCGGTCGTTGACCATGGCGGAGCGCTTGCGCCCCTTCCAGCCGCTTGCTTCCAGGGCCAGGAATTCTTCCATCCGGAAGCGGATTTCTTCCGGCTGACGGGCGACGTTGTAGGTCACCGCTCCCTGTTCGGAAAGCAGCCGGAACTGGCGGCGCATCTCGCGCAGGTGGTTCTTGTTGAGCGCCGAGCGGAGATAGTTCGGGCCGTCGTCGAAGCTCTGCAGCATCGGCCGCTGGTATTCGTTGGTGAGCGTCAACGGCAGGTCGCGGGCAAGCGCCACGGCACGGGCGAGTTGGGCGAAGCGACCTTCGAGGCGAAGATCCGGAATGACGAGCAGGCTCGGCAGGCGGGCTTCCGGACGGCCGAGCGCTTCCAGCAGGTTGTCGATCGTCTCGGCAGCACCTTCGGCATCGACGAGCGGCGTGCCGAGCGGGCCGAAGGGATTGGCCCAGGCGCGGATGATCGAGGGGCCGACGGAGAAACCGGGCTTTTCGACCGAAAAGGGGAAGAGCATGCGCAGGCGCGAGCGGCGTTCGTCCTCGTCGCGGATGACGGCAAAGCGGACCTGACGCTCTTCCAGACGCGGCATGGCGGGCGCGAGGAAACGTGGGGCGAAGAAGACGTTCGCCTCCATCACCCGGTAGGTCAGGTATTCGAGCTCGTCCTGGAGTTCATAGCCCATCTGGCCGGGATAGACGCTGAGGCGACGACCTGGGCGGCCGACAGCCACTTCCATCTCCGCAATCGGGGCTGCGGGAGCGCCTGCGAGACTGCCGACCAGCCGGTTGGCGTCGCTGTTCATGCTCTCGTTGTAGATGCGTTCGGTCATGGGCGGACGGCCTCCGTGCGGGGCGTCAGGGCATGCGGATCGGCAAAGGCGAAGACGACGATGCCAAGCGCGCGGCGGACCGCGACATACAGGAGAAGGGCCTCGATGGTCATGGCGGCGGCCGTTGCGGTGGCGGCGCCTGCGAGACCCCAGGCGGGGATCAGCGTGATGTTCAGGCCGATATTGCTGGCGAGAGCGACGGCATAGACGGCAACGCAAAGTTGCTGGCGGCCGGCCATGGTGAGCAGCATTTCGGCCGGGCCGACGAGCGCCTTGGCCATGTTGCCGGCAAAGAGGATGACCATCAGGACATAGCCTGCGGTGAAAGCCGAGCCGAAAAGGCCGAGCAGCAACTGGCCCAACATCAGGACGACGGCACCGACGGCGAGCGAGGGCCAGAAGGTCCAGCGCGCGGCTGTGCCGGCGAAGCCGGCGAGACCATGGCGGTCATCGGCGGCCATCAGGGCGGAAAAGCGCGGGGTGGCGCCCGCCTTGACGGCGAAGAAAACGAATTGCACCAGCGCCATGGTCTTGGCGGCGGCGAAGTAGATGCCGACCTGGTCCGGCGGCAGGTAGAGGCCGACGACGATGACATCGGAATTGGTGAGCAGGAAGCCGAAGCCTTCGATGAGGAAGATCGGCAGGGCGACCTTGATCCAGGCTGCAAAATCGATCGTGCGGGCGCCGCGGTCGTAGCGGTTCAGAAGACGGCGGTCGACGAGGAGGAACTGGCCGAGCGTGGTGACATAGGTGGCGGCGAGCGCTGCCTGCATGGCAGTGACGGCGGTAGCAGGCGCCCCCCAATAGACGGCCAGAAGCATGAAGACGAGGATCAGGCTCGGGCGGATGATGTAGGTGAGGCTGAGGCCAAGGACTGCCCAGCGATTGGCGCGCGCGGTGCCATCCAGCACGTCGCCGAGCGCGATCATCGGCAGGGCGAAGACGGCGAGGAAGAGCGGCACGAGGTAATAGTGCTCGATGCTATCGCCGAACAGATGCAGGGCCGAGATGCCTGATAGGGCCATTATGCTGGCACTCGTCATGGCAAAGAGGCGGGCCGTGGAGGTCAGCCCGCGGATTTCGGCCTTGGCGTGGTCGAGATCATATTGGGGCAGGAAACGGATGACGGCTGTCGGGAAGCCGAGGGAGGAGAAACTGCCGGCCAGCACGACCAGCACCCAAACGAAGACGAAGATGCCGTATTCGAACTCGCCCATCAGGCGGGCCTGGATGATCTGCGAGAGGAAGGCGATGGCGGCGCTGACGATGCGGATGGCGAAGGCGATGGCGGCCATGCGCTGGGCACGGGCCGTCTCGTCGTCAGCCAAGAGCGCACGGACCAGACGCGGGCCCGCGGGCAACCATTTTTCCGCTGTTTCCAGAACAGTCATCGGTACGGACGCAATACTTCTCGCTGGGTCGGGTATGGCCTCCAGTGATGACAGATCAGGGTTAACGAAGTGTGGTGATGCTGCCTTGCGGGCGGTCGCCGTCCCGGGTCTTGCCGGACATCGGCACGCCGTTCAAGAGGAAAAGCGCCAGCGCCGAGCGCCGGATCAGGCGGTGGGCCGCATAGGACAGCACCGAGGTCACCAGGCAGACAAGCAGGAACTCCACCAGGGGTGGCCAGGTGGTGAGGAGGAAGAGCGTCGCCAGCGCATAGATGATCGGATGATGAAGGAGGTAGATGCTGAAGGAGGCGTCGACGATCCGGTCAATGCGGGGATCAGGGCGGTTCCAGAAGCGTTCAGTGATGCCGATTACGACAAGGCTCATGAGGACGGCAGCCGCGCCATCGACGGCATTGTAAGCGAGTTCGAGGCCGGCCGTATCGCGCCCGCGCAACAGGGAGGCGGCGATTGCGGTGATGACGGCCACAGTGGGGAGTGTCCAACCCCTTTGCCAGACGAATGCCGCCCTGAGATCGGCAGCCGATCTGAGGGCGACGCCGATCAGGAAGAAGGGAAGGTAGCGCAAATAGGGATCGATGCCGTGGGCAAGCAGATAGGGCAGGGTGCCATCTCGCGCGAGCATCGTCTGGTGCGCGAGGTGGACGAGAACCTCCCATGCCGTGACGGCGAGCGTGAGCAGCGCAAGTGCTGTGCGGGGATTGGCGAGGGTGGTCTGGTGAAGGCGCCGGACTAGCCCTGCCAGCGGTGGCTGCCGCAGCGGCTGCCAGACGAGGACGAGAAGGGTGCTGTAGGCCAGCAGTGCCGGCAGGAACCAGAGATGCATGATCCAGCTGAAGCCGGGATGGGTGACATCCCGGGCTGCCTGGTCGAGGGCTGATGTCATCGACATCGTGCCGGTCAGCGCTTGGTTGATGTCGACCAGGGCGATCTGCAAGGGCGCCAGCAGGGCAAGGCCTGTCAGGAAGGGGACGCCGAGCCGCACGAAGCGGCCGCGCAGCCAGGAACCTGCAGCTCTGCGCTCGAGCATCATGGCGGCGAAGTAGCCGGCTACGATGAAGAAGGCCGGCATGCGGAAGGTGACGAAGACGCCACTCAGGAAGGTGAGAAGCTCGCTCTTGTCGGGCGATTGGATGTCCCAGAGGACACGGGCATTGTAGGCCATGGCGGCGTGATAGGGGATGCCGAGAAGCATCAGGAACGCGCGCAGCGAATCCCAATGATGTTCCCGTGCTGCACCAGCCGACATCGCGACCCTCCAAAGGAAAGGGGAACCGGGCCGGGTGGCGCGGTTCCCCTCTTTCGTCGGAGGCTGACAGCGAAAGGTTGAAAAAACCTCAAGCTTTAAGGCTGAAAGATCAGGCTTCCAGCGCGCCGTGGCAGTGCTTGTACTTCTTGCCGGAGCCGCAGGGGCAGGGCTCATTGCGACCGACCGTGCCCCAGCTCTTTGGTTCGAGCGGATTGCGATCCTGCGGCGGCACCTGGGCGCCTTCGGCAAAATCGTCCTCGCCGGTGGTGGCGTCGAGGTGATGGCCTTCCATCGGCGGCGGGGTCGGGGCTGGCGGCGGATCGCGCACCAGTTCGACGCGCGACATCTGCATGGTCACGGCATCGCGCAGGTTGGCGAGCAGGGCCTGGAAGAGTTCGAAGGCTTCCGCCTTGTATTCCTGCAGCGGGTCGCGCTGGGCATAGCCGCGGAAACCGACGACCGAGCGCAGGTGGTCGAGGTTGACGATGTGCTCGCGCCAGAGATTGTCGATGGTCTGCAGAACGACGGAGCGTTCGACATAGGCCATCAGCTCGGCGCCGAAGCGCTCCGCCTTGTCTGCGGCGGCCTTGTCGGCGGCTTCCATGATGCGGTTGTAGATGTCGTCTTCCGCGATGCCTTCTTCCGCCGCCCAGACGTCGACCGGCAGGTCGAGGTTGAGGGTGTTCGCGACCTTCTGCTTGAGGCCCGCGACATCCCACTGTTCGGCATAGGCGTTCGGGGGAACGTGGATGGCGACCATGGTCTCGATGACTTCGTGGCGCATGTCGGTGACGGTTGCCGACACGTCGGTCGCGTCCATCAACTCGATGCGCTGCTCGAAGATAACCTTACGCTGGTCGTTGATGACGTCGTCATACTTCAGGAGGTTCTTGCGGATGTCGAAGTTGCGGGCTTCGACCTTCTTCTGGGCGCGTTCGAGCGCCTTGTTGATCCACGGATGAACGATGGCTTCGCCGTCCTTCAAACCGAGCTTCGTCAGCATGCCGTCCATGCGGTCGGAGCCGAAGATGCGCATCAGGTCGTCCTGGAGCGACAGGTAGAACTTCGAGCGGCCCGGGTCGCCCTGACGGCCGGAACGGCCGCGCAGCTGGTTGTCGATACGGCGGCTTTCGTGGCGTTCCGTGGCGATGACATAGAGGCCACCGGCTTCGAGAGCCTTCTGCTTCAGGGCCGCGATTTCGGCCTTGATGGCTTCGGCCTTGGCGTCGCGCTCCGGACCCGGCTCCATCTCGGCCAGTTCGTGCTCGAGGCGCATGTCGAGATTGCCGCCGAGCTGGATGTCGGTACCGCGGCCGGCCATGTTGGTGGCGATGGTGACGGCGCCGGGAACGCCGGCCTGGGACACGATATAGGCTTCCTGCTCATGGTAGCGGGCGTTCAGGACCTTGAAGTCCTTGAAGCCGGACTGGCTGAGCATGTTAGCCAGAAGCTCGGACTTTTCGATCGAGGTGGTGCCGACGAGAACCGGCTGGTTGCGCTCGCTGGCGGCCTTGATCTCTTCGATGATCGCCTTGAACTTTTCTTCGAAGGTCCGGTAGACCTCGTCGTCCTCGTCGATACGCTTGATCGGCAGGTTGGTCGGGACTTCGACCACTTCGAGGCCGTAGATATTGGCGAATTCTTCCGCTTCGGTTGCCGCCGTACCGGTCATGCCGGCGAGCTTCTTGTACATGCGGAAATAGTTCTGGAAGGTGATCGAGGCGAGCGTCTGGTTCTCGGGCTGGATCTGCACCTTTTCCTTGGCTTCGAGCGCCTGGTGCTGGCCTTCCGAGTAACGACGGCCCGGCATCATGCGGCCGGTGAACTCGTCGATGATGACGATCTCGTTGTTGCGGACGATGTAGTCCTTGTCGCGCTGGAAGAGCTTGTGGGCCTTCAGTGCGTTGTTGATGTGGTGGACGATCGCGACGTTTTCGACGTCGTAAAGGCTTTCGCCCTTCAGGAGGCCGGCTGCACGCAGCAGGTTTTCCAGCTTTTCGGTGCCGACTTCGGAGAAGTTGGCCGAACGCTGCTTCTCGTCGATTTCGTAGTCTTCATCCGACAGGAGCGGGATGTAGGCGTCGATCGTGTTGTAAAGGTCAGAGCGGTCGTCGAGCGGGCCGGAGATGATCAGCGGCGTGCGGGCTTCGTCGACCAGGATGGAGTCGACTTCGTCGACGATCGCGAAGTTGTGGCCGCGCTGCACCATCTGGCCGCGCTCATACTTCATGTTGTCGCGCAGATAGTCGAAGCCAAGCTCGTTGTTCGTCGCGTAGGTGATGTCGCAGGCATAGGCCGCGCGACGCTCGTCGTCGGAGAGGCCGTGGACGATGACGCCGGTGGTGAGGCCGAGGAAGCCGTACATCTTGGCCATGGTGGCGGCGTCGCGGCGGGCGAGGTAGTCGTTAACGGTGACGACGTGGACGCCCTTGCCTTCGAGCGCGTTCAGGTAGACGGCGAGCGTCGCCACGAGCGTCTTGCCTTCACCGGTCTTCATTTCGGCGATGGAATTGTCGTTGAGGATCATCGCGCCGATCAGCTGTACGTCAAAAGGACGCATGCCGAGCGCACGACGGGCGCCTTCGCGGGCGACGGCGAAGGCGGGGACGAGGATGTCGTCCAGCGTCTTGCCGGCGGCCAGTTCTGCCCGGAACTCGGCCGTCTTGGCGGCGAGCTGTTCATCGCTCAGCGCCTTCACCTTTTCCTCAAGGGCTGCGATCTGAGCGACGCGCGGGTTATAGGATTTTACGCGACGCTCGTTCGACGAGCCGAAGATTTTGCGCGCAAGTCCACCAAGACTGACCATATCGATGGTCCTTTCTGACCTTCGTCATATCGTTGACGTACCTTTCGGACCACCATTAGAGCAGTCGAATAGGCACAATGCGTCCTGAAACTACTCTGGACGCGAGGTTGCGTGACAGATAAGAGGGGGGTCGAATGATGTCAACGGCGCAGGCCAGTCGCAAATCCCCTCGATCGCCGGGCATCTGACAATATTTTGCCCGATTCGAACGGTCTTGAAACGGTTCACCATCCGAAAGGTCTTTCATGCTTCGCCTCAATAAAATCGTGCTCGCCGCCTGCGTTTCCCTCTCGGCCCTTTATGGCGCGGCTTCCGCGCAGGATGCGACTGTGGTCGCCAAGGTCGGTGATCTGGAGATCACCCAGTCCGAACTCGATCTGGCAATCGCCAATCTCGACCCGCAGCTGGCCCAGCTTCCCGACGAGCAGAAGAAGGTCGCAGCCCTTTCCGGCGCCATCGACGTGAAGCTGCTTGCCGCCAACGCGACTGCTGCCGGCCTGCAGGACGATGCAGACTACAAGCGCCGCATGGCATTCATCGCCGAGCGCGAACTGCACAACGCCTTCTTCAAGAAGAACGTCGTCGACGCCGTCACCGAAGATGAGGTGAAGGCCCGTTACGAAAAGGAAATCGCAGCCCTTCCGAAGCAGGAAGAAGTGCGCGCCCGTCACATCCTGGTGAAGACCGAGGAAGAGGCCAAGCAGATCATCACCGATCTCGACGCCGGCAAGGACTTCATCGAAATCGCCAAGGAAAAGTCCACGGACCCGAACAAGACCGAAGGCGGCGACCTCGGCTACTTCACCAAGGGCCGCATGGTTCCGGAATTCGAAGAGGCTGCCTTCGCACTCGAAAAGGGCGCCTACACGAAGACCCCGGTCCAGACGCAGTTCGGCTTCCACGTCATTCGTCTGGAAGACAAGCGCGACGCCCCGCCGCCGGCTTTTGAAGCCGTCGAGCAGCAGGTGCGCCAGCTCGTAATGCGCGACAAGTATCTCGCCATCATCGAGAAGGCCAAGAGCGAGCAGAAGATCGAGATCGTCGACGAAGCGCTCCGCAAGGGCTATGACGAGGCAAACAAGGCAGAGCAGCAGCAGTAAGCTCTCCTTCATCGGTATTTCTTTCAAGGCCCGCAGTTTGCGGGCCTTCCATTACGGGCCGCTCCATGTCTTCCAGCATTTCTCCCCTCGCTCCGAAAACCTATGCCGACATGCCTGTCATCCGCGGAGTGCGGATGGCGACGGCTGCAGCGGGTATCAAGTACAAGAACCGCACCGACGTGCTGTTGATGGCCTTCGATGAGCCGGCGTCCGTCGCGGGTGTGTTCACCAAGTCGAAGTGCCCTTCGGCGCCGGTGGATTTCTGCCGGCACAACCTCGCGCATGGCGTGGCGCGCGGCGTCGTCGTCAATTCCGGCAATGCCAATGCCTTTACCGGCGTGAAGGGCAAGGCTGCGACAGAACTCACGGCAAAGTCGGCTGCGGCTGCGCTGGGCTGCGGTGAAAACGAGATCTATCTCGCCTCGACCGGCGTCATCGGCGAGCCGCTCGATGCGACGAAGTTTTCCGGCGTGCTGGACCAGATGGCGAAGGACGCCACCGGGGACTTCTGGTTCGAGGCCGCCAAGGCAATCATGACCACGGATACCTATCCGAAGGTCGCGACGCGCAGCGCCACGATCGATGGCGTGACCGTCACGATTAACGGGATTGCCAAGGGTGCCGGCATGATTGCGCCAGACATGGCGACGATGCTGTCCTTCGTGGTGACGGATGCCAATATCGCACCGGCTGCCCTGCAGGGGCTGCTGTCTGCAGGCGTCGAGCCGAGCTTCAATTCGATCACCGTCGACAGCGACACCTCGACCTCCGACACGCTGATGCTGTTTGCGACAGGTGCTGCGGCGGCCGATGGCCAGGCGAAGATCGAAGCTGCTGACGATGCACGGCTTGAGGGTTTCAAGGCGGCGCTGAACGACCTTCTGAAGGATCTGGCGCTGCAGGTCGTGCGCGACGGTGAGGGCGCGCGCAAGATGGTGGAGATCACCGTCAAGGGTGCCGAAAACGACCTCGCGGCCAAGAAAATTGCGCTTTCCATTGCCAATTCGCCGCTGGTGAAGACGGCTGTTGCCGGCGAGGATGCCAATTGGGGCCGTATCGTCATGGCGGTCGGCAAGTCGGGCGAAATGGCCGATCGCGATCGTTTGGCGATCTGGTTCGGCGATGTGCGCGTAGCGGTGAATGGTGAGCGCGATCCGGCCTATTCGGAAGAGGCGACCACGGCGGTGATGGAACGGGAAGATATTCCGGTTACCGTCGATATCGGTCTTGGTTCCGGCACCGCGACGGTGTGGACCTGCGACCTGACCAAGGAATATGTCGCCATCAATGGCGACTATCGGAGCTGACGTCTCTATGCATGCAATGGTGAGTGATCCCAACCTGCCGCTCGTCCGGCGTCTCGAAGCGGTGGGTTTTCGGGCCTGGCCGGCGAGCAGCGTCGTCTATGACGGCAGCTGGCAGGTGCGTCTGACCGGTGGGCATCCCGGCAAGCGGCTGAATTGCATCGTGCCGCTCGATCCTTCCGACAGCCGCGACATCGCGATCCGGATCGAGAAGGCCGGCAAGCGCTTCGAAGCCCACGGGCGTCCGCTACTGGTGCGCCAGACGCCGCTTTCACCAAAGCCGCTGATCGACTTCCTCGCGGCTGAGGGCTGGGAGCGCTTCGAGGAAGTGGTGACGATGACCGCCGACCTCGGTGGCATGACCTTTCCCGATACGCTCGATCATCTGCCGACGCAGGATGTCGGGCGCTATGTGGACGCCGATATTGTCGTGCATGGCAGCGATCCGGCCCTCAAGCCGGCGCTCGCGGAGGTCATCACCGGCATCAAGCCACCGTCCGGGCTATTCGTCATCGAGGATGCAGCCGAGGGCGCGCTTGCGGTCGCACTTTGCGTCCAGGACAATGATCTCGCCGGCATCATGTCGCTTGCGGTCAGGGCTGACCGCCGGCGGCAGGGGCTCGGTATCGAGATATTGAGCTCGGCCCTGCGCTGGGCACGGATGCGCGGTGCACGCACGACCTGGCTGCAGGTTGTCGCCGAGAATGCGGAGGCGCTTGCGCTCTATCGCAAGATGGGCTTCGAGGAAGTCTATCGCTATGCCTATTGGCGGAAGGCTTCCTGATGGCCGAGGCAAAGAAGCCGATTCTCCTTGTCGCGGCCTGTGCGCTTGTCGATACCGACAACCGTATCCTGCTTGCGCAGCGTCCCGAGGGCAAGTCGCTTGCCGGGCTCTGGGAGTTTCCCGGCGGCAAGGTCGAGGCTGGCGAAACGCCCGAGGAGACACTGGTGCGCGAGCTTGAGGAAGAGCTCGGCATCCAGACCAAGGTTGCCTGCCTGGCACCACTGACCTTTGCCAGCCATACCTACGAGACGTTTCACCTGCTGATGCCGCTTTACATCTGCCGGCGTTACGAGGGCATTCCGCAGGGGCGGGAAGGCCAGGCTATCAAGTGGGTCAAGGCGAAGGCCCTGCGCGACTATCCGATGCCGCCGGCCGACGAGCCGCTTATTCCGGTTCTGCAGGACCTTCTGTGAGACGTCGCTGATTTTAGCGCCGTCGTTAATCAAAAGTTTATACCCCGCACCGCAATATACCCTCTGTTCATACGTCGAATACGTGTGTGGAGCGTAATATGGTAAACGAGGATTTCTGGAAGGCCGCACGGTCCAGAGAGCGGTCTTCGATCAAGACGGGCAGGACTGGGGTCCTCAACATCGCGCTGCTGTTTGGCACGGCGGCGATTGCGTTGTCGCTCGTGCTGACCCCGATGCTCGCCTCCAAGACCGATCGCAAGACCCTGGCTTTCCAGCCGGACGAGTTCGACATGATGACCACCGGGTCTATCCCGAAGGACGATAGCGGCAAGCGATACACCATCCGCCGCAGCGTGCTTCAGGAAACTCCGGGTTCCGTCTGCATCATCGACGGCTACGGCTCCGGCCAGGCCTGCTAACCCAATCGTGGCCGGGGCGGGGGGCAACCATCTCGGGTCCAGACCATCAGGAGCGAGAATGCGTCTCTTCCGTCAGTTGATGTCCGACCTGCGTGGTGCAACCGCGATCGAGTATGGGCTGATTGCAGCCATCATGAGTGTGGCCTTGATCAGCGGCTATGGTGCCCTCACCGGCTCGCTGCTGGGCACGCTCAACACTGTGGAAACCCACATCACCAACGCCAACAAGTGATCTTTGCCGTCAGGGCTGATCGGAACGCTTGGTCGGATCGAGAGCGTCGGCAAGGCGCATCTTTGCCGATCCCGGCTTGAGCGGCTTTTGCTGGCTCTCGTGCGGAGCCCAGCCGGACAGGAAGACGATCGAGAAGGTGGCGCGGATGCGTCCATCCGGATCGGAGAACCGTTCGGCATAGAGTTCGGCTGCCCTGAGGAAGAAGCGGCGCGAAACGGGGCGGCGGCTTCTGCCCTTCAGCGGGTTCGCCATGCCCATGGCCTTCAGATCCCGCATCAGCGCAAAGATATGATCGTAGCGAACGGTGAAGCTTTCCTCGTCGATGACGGGAAGGGCAAAACCGGCGCGCTGCAATAGAGAGCCGATATCCCTGATGTCGGCGAAGGGCACGACGCGGGGGCTCGCGCCGCCATAGATTTCCGTTTCGGCCGCAAGCAGCACCTCGCGCAATTCGGACAGCGTGCCGGCCCCCGGGATTGCGGCCAACAGCAGGCCGTCCGGCTTCAGCGCACGACGCATCTGGATCAGCATGCCGGGCGTGTCATTGGTCAGATGCAGCGAGAGCGGCGAGAGGATGAGGTTCACGGACTGGGGCTCGAGCGGGACGCTCTCGAAATTCGTGATCGCGACAGGCTGGTCCGCTTCACCGAATCCTTCATGGGTTTCGATGCGCCGCAGACGTTCGATCTTGCCGGTGGCCATGGCGGCTCTGGCGGTGAGGCCCGTTGCGCCGAAGAGTTCGACAGCGTTCTCGAACCGGCGCTCGACGATGGCCAGGCGGTCGGCGAGTTCACGCGCCGTCAGTTCCAGCAAAAAATCGCTGCCGGCTGCATTGCGGAACAGCGCGCGTTCCCGGTTCCGGGCAATCAGGGCTTCGTCGAAAAGCTCGTTCATGGGTATTCCTGGTTTTCGGCCTGAATTCGGCAGGATTTCCGGCATTGGCCGAACGCCGCAGCGGGCGTAAAGTCGATGCATGTGGGCTCATTTAGTGCAGAAAAGCGCATCCGTCAGCCGGCATCATGCCGCGACGATGCTGCGTGGGCTTTTTCATCTCGTCTATCCACCCGCCTGCGCCCATTGCCATGGCCATGTCGCCAGCCATCACGCTCTTTGCCCCCGGTGCTGGGGCGAGATGCGGCTGATCGAGAAGCCCTATTGCCCCGTTCTTGGTCTGCCCTTCGCGCATGATCCCGGAGAGGGCATGGTGTCGCCGCAGGCGATTGCACATCCACCCGTCTTCGACCGACTGCGGTCGGTTGCGCTGCATGAGGGCGTGGCACGGCACCTGGTGCATGATCTCAAATACCGGGATCGCGTTGACCTTGCGCCGATGATGGCCGGCTGGATGGTTCGCGCGGCATCTGCGGAGATCGCGGCGGCGGATGCCATCCTTTCCGTGCCGCTGCACCGGATGCGGATATTCCGGCGGATGTTCAACCAGTCCGCCGAGCTTGCGCGGCATGTCGCGCGGCAATCGGACAAGCCGTTTCTGGCGGAGGCGCTGGTGCGCCGCAAGCGCACGCAGCAACAGGTGGGGCTGACGGCAAACCAGCGCTCACTCAATGTGCGCGGCGCCTTCAGCGTGCCGGAGGGATGCGAGGATCTCGTCTTCGGAAAGAGGCTGGTTCTGGTCGATGACGTCTATACCACGGGAGCGACGGTCAGTGCCGCGACGGCTGCCCTGAAAAAGGCAGGGGCTGCGGATGTCACTATTTTGACCTTTGCAAGGGCTCTTGCCGGGCCTATATGAGGGGTCCAATTCCTTGTCCCACCGATGCTTTCCGGCGGAGTACCCATGGCTGACGTCACGATCTACACACGGCAATTCTGCGGCTATTGCGCCAGTGCCAAGGCACTGCTCGACGGTAAGGGCGTCGCCTATGTCGAGCATGATGCCACCGGCAAGCCTGATCTGCGCGAGGAAATGATCGCGAAGTCCGGCCGCAACACATTCCCGCAGATCTTCATCGGCAGCCAGCATGTCGGCGGTTGCGATGATCTGCATGCGCTCGACCGGGCCGGCAAGCTCGATCCCCTTCTTTCTCGTTAAGGACAGACCCATGGTGTTCAAGGCCGCTGCCGTCCAGATGTGCTCCGGGGTCGATCCGGAGAAGAATGCAGAGAGCATGGCGCGGCTCGTCCGCGAGGCCCATCGTCGCGGTGCGATCTATGTCCAGACGCCCGAAATGACCGGTGCCGTGCAGAAGGATCGTGCGGGTCTGGCGGCAGTGCTGCGCGACGAGGAAACTGATCTGATCGTCAAAAAGGCTTCGGAGCTTGCCAAGGAGCTCGGCATCCATCTGCATGTCGGCTCGACCGCCATCAAGCTCTCCGACGGCAAGATCGCGAACCGGGCGTTCCTGTTCGGCCCCGATGGTCACAAGATCACCTCCTACGACAAGATCCACATGTTCGACGTCGATCTCGACAATGGCGAGAGCTGGCGCGAGAGCGCCGTCTACCGTCCGGGAGAACGGGCCGTGGTGGCGGATCTGCCGTTCGGAAAGCTCGGCTTCGGCGTCTGCTACGACTTGCGTTTCCCGCATCTCTTCCGGGCGGAAGCCATGGCGGGCGCCGAGATCCTGACGACGCCGGCGGCTTTCACCAAGCAGACCGGCGAGGCGCATTGGGAGATCCTGCTGCGGGCGCGCGCGATCGAAAACGGCGCCTATGTCATTTCGGCTGCGCAGGCGGGCGTGCATGAGGATGTGCGTGAGACTTTCGGGCATTCGATGATTGTTGGGCCCTGGGGCAAGGTGCTGGCGTCTGCCGGCGGTGCGGGCGAGGACGTTGTGGTGGCCGAGATCGATCTCGAAGCGGTCAAAGCCTGCCGGGCCAAGATCCCGAACCTCAAGAACGGTCGCGACTTCCAGCTCGACATCGCGCCGGTCCTTGCCAAGGGAGGCGTCACGGTTTGATCCGCTATTCCCTGTGCTGCGAGAAGGCCCATGAATTCGAAGGCTGGTTCTCGGAGAGCGCCGAATTCGACCGACAGAAGGTGTCCGGTTATCTCACCTGCCCAATCTGCGGGTCTGGCGAGGTCTCGAAGGTGTTGATGGCGCCTGCCGTGACGACCGCTCGACAGAAGGAGGGAACGCAGGCGCTTGCGGTCTCTGCCGCGCAGAAGCAGGCGATGTCCAAGCTGAAGGAAGCGATCCAGGAAATACGGGCGTCCAGCGAGGATGTTGGCGAGAAGTTTCCGGAAGAGGCGCGCAAGATACACTACGGCGAGGCGGAAGCCCGCGGCATTATCGGCCAGGCTTCGCCCGTCGAGGTCAAGTCGCTGATCGAGGAAGGCATCGAGATCGCGCCTTTGCCGGTTCTGCCTGACGACGTGAATTGAGCGCCGATTCCCATCATATCGCGATCTACAACTTCGGGGTCCATACCGAGACCTATCTGACTGCATCGGTTCAGGGTTTCGCGTTGCGGGAGCCGCTGAATTTCGAAGCGGCGACGCGTTCTGCCGGTTTCGTGGGGCGTTCCGGTTATGCGGGGGAACCGGGACCTGAAAGCTGGGGCGAACAGGAGTTTCCTCGCTTTCTGCAAGTCGGTCAGACTGGCGCGGTGTCGTCACTCTCGGTGTGGCGAGATATCGAGAGCCTGATGGCCTTCACCTATTCAGGGGTGCATGCCGACGCGCTGAAGCATGCCCGCGAATGGAACCAGACGCAGGCTTGGCCGCCACTGGTTCTCTTCTGGATCGAAGCTGGGGACGTGCCGAATTGGAGTGAAGCGGTGCAGCGGTTCGAACGGCTCGCTGACCAAGGGCCGACGCCGGAGGGCTTCACCTTCAAATGTGCCTTTGCCCCTGATGGAAGCGCACTGCAGCTCGACCGCCAGCGAGTAAGGGAACTTGCCGCGAAGAATGCGGACGCGCAGGCTGACCTGCTTGCTGAGGTCAGGACCTTGCCCGTTTAGACGATTGTCAGCCCTTGAAGCCGTCGGCGTCGAGATAGGCCTGTTCTTCAGGCGTTGTCTCGCGGCCGAGGGCTGCGTTGCGATGCGGGAAGCGACCGAAGCGCTCGATCAGTTCGAGGTGCACGATCGCCCATTTCAATGGCTCGGCGTCGCCCGTCTCGTCGCGGTGTTTCTCGAAGAGGGAAATACTTAACTCCTGGTCTTCAAGCTCTTCCGAATGCTCGAAGGGCAGATAGAAGAAGGGGCGCAGGATCGGCTCGACCTTGACGTCGAAACCCTTGGCGAGCGCGCGACGGGCCGTGGCGCGGGCCAACGGATCGGTGGCATAGGAATGGCCGCTGCCGCGAAAGAGGTTGCGCGGGAACTGGTCGAGCAGGAGGAGCAGCGCGAGCGTTCCCTCTGGTGTGTGCTCCCATTCCGAGAGTGCGCAGCACGAAGCCTGGAAATGCAGGTCGGCGTATTCCGCCTGAATTTCGGCATCCAGCGCTTCATTGCGGGAGAACCAGGCCTCCGGGCCGTGGCGCAGCCAGCAATCGATGACGGCCTGTGGCGAAGTCATGCCGTCTGGCCCGGGCGGCTGGCGAGCATCATGTAGTTCACGTCGATATCGGCGGAGAGGTTCCACTGGTTCTGCAGTGGATTGAAGAAGACGCCCTTGCGCTCGAGGATCTGCATGCCGCTTGCCGACAGCGGGCGCTCGATCTCTTCCGGACGGACCAGCTTTTCATATTGGTGGGTGCCGCGGGGCAGCCAGCGAAGCACGTATTCGGCGCCGACGATCGCAAGCGCTGCCGCCTTCAAAGTGCGGTTGATGGTGGAGACCAGCATCAGGCCGCCGGGGCGGACCATCGAGGCGCAGGTCGAGAGGAAGAAATCGACATCGGCGACGTGCTCGACGACTTCCATGTTGAGCACGATGTCGAAGGTTTCACCCTGGGCTGCCAGTTCCTCGGCGGTCACGGCGCGGTAGTCGACCTCGACGCCGCTCTGGGCCGAATGGGTCATGGCGATCTTGATGTTCTTTTCGGACGCGTCGGCCCCGAGCACGCTCGCACCCATGCGGGCGACGGGTTCGGATAGCAGACCCCCACCGCAGCCGATATCGAGGATGCGAAGGCCTTCGAGCGGGCGGGCGCTTCTGGGATCGCGGCCGTAATGCTCGACGACCTTGTCCCGGATGTAGGCGAGACGCACGGGGTTGATCTTGTGCAACGGCTTGAATTTGCCGGTCGGGTCCCACCATTCCGCGGCCATGGCGGAGAAGCGGTCGACTTCTGACTGATCAATGGTGGTGCGTGCCTCTGCACTCATGACGGAACCTCCTGCGGCGATGGCCATGAAGTCGTCCCGATGGCTTGCAAAGTCAAGGGCAGGGACGTCGCAGGTGGGCAGGAGCGGGAACCTCGGGAGGGGCCAGACGTTGAAAGGCGGACCGCAGCCCTCGCGGGCGATCGGTGAACAGGAGTTTGAAGACCATGAAGAAGATGTGGATCATCGCGGCGCTTGCCGCATCTGCAGGTGCCCTGCCGGCCGTTGCCGAGGCGGCTACGGCCTTCTCGACCGCCAATGTCAACATGCGGTCCGGGCCCAGCACACGCTATCCTGCCGTGATCGTGGTGCCGGCCGGCACGCGCGTCAACATCCAGGGCTGCATGTCGAGCGCCAATTGGTGCGACGTTTCCTTCGCGGGTTACCGTGGATGGGTTTCGGGCTCGTATCTGCAGACGACCTATTCGCAGCGCCGCGTGGCGGTCGGGCCGCAATATTACCGCCCGCTCGGCATTCCGACCGTGACCTTCAGCATTGGCCGGTACTGGGATGATCACTACCGCGGCCGCGCCTTCTATCGGGATCGCGATCGCTGGCGGGATGGTGACGGCTGGCGCGACGATCGTCGCGACCGGGACCGCGACCGCAGGGTCGACAACGACAGACCCCGTCGCGACGATGATCGCCGGGTGCGTCGCGAATCCGAGCTGCTGGACGATCGGGACCGGAATCCAGTCTTTCGCATGAGGGCTGAGCGTTGCGAGCGTAATCCGAGCGCTTGCCGCTAGCTTCGCGTTCCTGGAAATGTAGAACGAGGGGGCACATTGCCCCCTCTCTTTGCGTTTAGCGTGACATTCGCTTGTCCAGCCCGTCAACGATACGCTTGGCGAGGGCAGGATAGTCGCCGTCGAAGTGGTGCCCGCCCTTGATGCCGATCGTTTCGATCGGTCCGCCTACGAGATCCTTGCAGGCGTCGTCGTCTTCGTCCGTGCCGTACATGCATTGAACGCGTGCGGGATCTATCTTCGCAACATCCGTGAGTGGATCGGCGCTGCCGGACCCACTGCTGCCGAGCCAGCCTGAAACCGAGACCTCATAATCGGCCTGGTGGGAGAGGGCGAGTAGGCTTACCTGTGCGACGCGCGACTTCAGCTTGTCGGGCAGCCCGTTATAGGCAGCGGGCAGGATGTCGGCGCCGAAGGAATAGCCGATCAGGACTACGTGCTTCACCTTCCAGCGCTTCTCGTAGGTATGGATGATGGTGGCGAGATCCTCGCTCGTCTGTTCGGGCGTCTTCTTCGACCAGAAGTAACGGAGCGAATCCACGCCGACGACGGGGATGCCTGCGGCCTGCAGATTGGTGCCGACCTGGCTGTCGAGATCGCGCCAGCCGCCATCGCCCGAATAAATCACCGCCATAGTATCGCGAGAGGGCGTCGCGTCGAGAATGGTCAGCGGCAGGCCGAGCGGGGTTTCCGCCGCATTGGTCGCCGCGACCAGTTCGTCGATCGTGTCGGAAAAGGCTTTGTCCGTATCCGAATCGATGTCGCGCTGGTCGATGTCCGAATGGCTCGCCAGGAGGTCAGTGACATGGGCGCGGGCATCGGCCTTGACAGCGGGGCTGAAGAGGACGGTCGCTGGATCAGGGAGGTCGCCCGGTGTGAGGCCGTAGATCATCCTGTCGCCATCGACCTTCTTCTCGGCCGGCGTGCAGAACTGTTCGGTGAGCGGAATGCCGGCTTCCGGGTCGAGGGCCAGCGTCTGGCCGATGGTGGCTCTTGGAGTCTGGGCGAGGATGGCGAGCGCCAGGGCGCCGCCTTCGCCGCGGCCAGCGACGATTGGCGGCAGAAAGTTCGCATTGCCGGCCTTGCGCTGCAACTGGTGACCGAGCGCCTCGATATCGGAGACGGTGTAGATGCAGTCGCCTTTGTCCTGTGAAAGCGAGGCAATATATTTCGGCGTGTCGATGCCGACGACGATCGCGCCGTTTGCCTGCAGGCGCTCGGCTTCCTTCTGGTCTGTATCCTTCCAACCCGGGGCGTCCGACAGCAGCACGACCAGCGATTGCGGATCTCCGTCGGGCAAGAGTGTGACCGGCGAGGGGATCATGCCGGTTTCGAGCGGCGGGTCTTCTGCATGGGCCGGACCGGGCGCGATGGTTGGCGAGAGCAAGGCAAGGAGGGGAAGTGCGAGCAGCGTCGCGCGGAAGGAGGTCTTCATTTTTTCACCACGCCTTTCAGGCCGCCGCCGATCAGAAGCGTTGCATCGAGCAGGGCCAGTACGGGATTGAGACCGCCGGCGACCGCGAGATAACGCGGTTGCCAGTCGGGATGGAACTTGGACTTGAAGGCGCGCAGGCCCTTGAAGTTGTAATAGCGTTCGCCGTGTTCATAGAAAGTGTTGGCGACGCGATCCCAGACGGGCGCGACCTCGCGGCGCGACAGGCCCGAGAGCGGCGCCATGCCGAGGTTGAAGTGACGATAGCCCTGGTCGCGGAGGGTCGTCATCAGGCGCACAAAGAGGAAGTCCATCGCGCCTTTCGGGGCATCGGGGGCGAAGCGCATCAGGTCGATCGATGCCTCCTCGCGTGTGTCCGTCAGCAGAATGTCGGCGAAGGCGACGATGCGGCCCTCGTGGCGGAGGATCGCGACCGGTTGGGCTGTCATATAGGTCTCTGTGAATGCGCCGAGCGAAAAGCCCTTTTCCTTCGCTCTGTGGTGGTCGAGCCAGGCATCGGAGATGTGGCGCAGGTCGTCGAGGATATCAGCGACGTTTTCCGTCGGGATGATCTCGAAGGTAAGGCCGTCACGCTCGCCCTTGGCGGCCGCCTGGCGCAGGCCAGACCATTTGCCGCCCTTGAGGTCGAAAAGTTCAAGGTCGACCACGGCCATCTCGCCGAGCTTGAAGGCCTTCATGCCGGCATCGGCGATAACTGGCAGGATGGCGGGCGAGG
Organism: Allorhizobium sp. nf9_anc; assembly: GCF_056323085.1. NCBI lineage: Bacteria > Pseudomonadati > Pseudomonadota > Alphaproteobacteria > Hyphomicrobiales > Rhizobiaceae > Allorhizobium > Allorhizobium sp. nf9_anc. Next base: position 4,326,711 of record NZ_CM150481.1, read on the forward strand.
CCTGGTAGAATACGGCGCGGCATCCGCTCGCACGCGCGGTTTCGACGAATTGCCAGACGAGCTCGTCACACGAGGCTTTGGGCCCGACGGGATCGAGGAAGGCAATCAGGGACCGACCCTGGCGGCCATACATCAGGAAGGCTTCGCCATCGGCTGAGATCATCACGGACTTGTCGCCGGTGCGCACGAGATTGGCGTCGGCCACATCGTGGCGGTCGAGAATGGCGACGGCCTTGGCCAGTTCCTCCTCGCTTGCCGGACGGATCGCGGGGGCTGCCGGGCGCATGAGGCTGAAAAGGCAGACGCCCATAGCGACGACGGTGAGGCCGAGCATGGCGCGAAGCGAGCGCGGGGCCTCGGCATCGAAGGCGAACTGCCACCAGAGCGCATGGCTATATTCGACGTCGCGGTAGACGAAGAGGAGGACAATGGCCGCGCCGCCGATCAGGACTGCAACGGCGAGCAGCCATGAGGAGGTGAGGGGCCGGCCGAGAGACGCCTTGCGGTGAAAAAGGCGGCGGCTCGGGATGAGGCCGATGACGAGGATGGCAAGCAAGGCCGCTTCGTAGACGGCGACCGCCTTGGCGAGTGACAGGACCAGCGCAAGCACTGCGATGAAGAGGGCTCCCCACCAGGCGCCGTCGAGGCGCTGCGCAAGGCCGCGGGAGATAATGACGAGCATCAGGCCGAGGATGCTGGCGAGGAAATGGGCGCCTTCGACCACGGGGAGCGGCAGGAACCCGGCGAGGAGGTCGAGATTGTCGCTTGGGGTCGGGGTGACGCTCGACAGGACCAGTATGGCGCCGAGGACGAAAGCGAGTGCGGACAGCAGCGTCGGCGCGAGGCGTCCGGCCGTTCTGGCGACGCCTGTTGCAAGCGGGCTCGACGACAGCTGGCGAAGTTCGGTTGCCGTGACCACGAGGATCGCGATGACCAGCGGCAGGACATAATAGATGGCGCGGTAGGCGACGAGCGAGGCAAGCAGCGCGTCGTTCGGAACCTGTGAGCCGAGGGCGGCCAGCATCACGGCCTCGAAGACGCCAAGGCCGGCGGGCACGTGGCTGACGATGCCGATGCCGATGGCGACCGCATAGACCGCGAAGAAGGCGGGCCAGGAGATTTGCGCTTCCGTGGGCAACAGGGCGTAGAGGACAGAGGCCGAGAAGGCGACATCGAGCACGGTCACCAGGAATTGCCGCGAGAGCGTGCCGGTGTCGGGAAGGCGGAGTGTGCGGCCGGCAATCGTCAGTCCGGTTCGGCTGGCAATGCCGAGAAGCAGGAGGATCGCGAGCAGGATGATGGTGCTCGCGGTTGCAAGCGTCGCCGAGGAGATCCCGAGCAGTGGCGCAATTTCGCCGGCCATCGGGATCAGGCTGCCCGTGGTCAGGAGCGCGAGACCGACCGAGAAGGACACGGTGACGAAGGCGATGATGCGGCCGATTTCCTCAGGCGAAAGACCGGCGCGGGCATAGGCACGGTAGCGGATGGCACCACCCGACAAGGCGCCGAAGCCTGCGACATTGCCGACGGCATAAGCGCTGAAGGCGGTGAGCGCTACTTCCGGCCAGGGGCGCTTGCGACCGATATGGGCAAGCGCGTTCAGGTCGTAGAAACAGAGTGTGATGAAGCTCAGGCCTGTGAATAGGACGGCGAGCGCGATCGACGAGGAATGCGTTAATGCCAGTGCGCGCAGCACATCGGCATAGGTGACTTCCTTCGTCAGCCGGTAGACGGCATAACCGACAGCGGCAAAGACGATGAGTGCCGCGATTGCCGCGATCGACTTTGCATGTCTCTTAAGGAAGGAGGGCGGCGGGAGCGTGTCGCCCACGGCAGTCTCGGGGAATGCGTCAGCTGCTTTCATGACACCCTATCCGGTATCCTTCGACGAAACGAGACGATCCGGCCTCCCAGTCCGGGCGTCGCCTCATGGTTGGCGCTCGAATTCGATCCAAATTAAGGCAGTGTTCCCTCGGGGTAGAGGCGTGGAAAAATCCGCGCCATAGCGTACCGTTTGAGGGCTAAGTGGCCGTTGCGCCCCTTGGCCAGATAGACTAAAAGCCCGGCAACCTGAGGCTTATCCGCCCAGGCCGGTATTTCTGTGCCGGGGTCCCGGCGTCATTCAAGGGCATATGGTTCAAGTCTATGGCTCGCATCGTCATGAAATTCGGCGGGACATCCGTCGCCAATCTGGATCGCATCTATAACGTCGCGCGCCATGTGAAACGCGAAGTGGATGCGGGTCACGAAGTGGCCGTTGTCGTGTCGGCCATGTCCGGCAAGACGAACGAGCTGGTCGACTGGGTGCAAAACATGCCCAAGGTCGCCGGTGCCGCTTCGCCCTTCTACGATGCGCGCGAATATGATGCCGTCGTCGCCTCCGGCGAACAGGTGACTGCCGGCCTGCTGGCAATCGCGCTCCAGTCGATGGACATCAATGCCCGCTCCTGGCAGGGCTGGCAGATCCCGATCAAGACCGACAACGCGCATGGTGCTGCCCGTATCCAGGAGATCGACGGCACCGAAATCATTCGCCGCATGAGCGAGGGCCAGGTGGCTGTCGTCGCCGGTTTCCAGGGTATCGGCCCTGACAATCGCATCGCGACGCTCGGCCGTGGTGGCTCTGATACCTCGGCCGTTGCGATTGCCGCTGGCGTGAAGGCTGACCGCTGCGACATCTATACTGACGTCGACGGCGTCTACACGACCGACCCGCGCATCGAGCCCAAGGCACGCCGCCTGAAGAAGATCGCGTTCGAGGAAATGCTCGAGATGGCCTCGCTCGGCGCCAAGGTGCTGCAGGTCCGCTCCGTCGAACTCGCCATGGTGCACAAGGTCCGCACCTTCGTGCGCTCCAGCTTTGAAGATCCCGATGCACCGGGCATGGGCGATCTGATGAACCCGCCCGGTACGTTGATTTGCGATGAGGAAGAGATCGTGGAACAGGAAGTCGTCACCGGTATTGCCTATGCCAAGGATGAAGCCCAGATTTCGCTGCGCCGCCTGGCCGACCGGCCGGGTGTGTCGGCTGCGATCTTCGGACCGCTCGCCGAATCCCACATCAATGTCGACATGATCGTCCAGAACATCTCGGAAGATGGTTCGAAGACCGACATGACCTTCACTGTTCCTTCTGGTGACGTGGACAAGGCGCTGGCCGTTCTCGGCTCCAACAAGGAGAAGATCGGCTTCGACGTCGTCCAGAGCGAGAAGGGTCTCGTGAAGGTTTCCGTCATCGGCATCGGCATGCGCAGCCATGCAGGTGTTGCTGCGACCGCTTTCCGTGCGCTGGCCGAGAAGGGCATCAACATCAAGGCGATCACGACCTCGGAGATCAAGATCTCCATCCTGATCGACGGTCCCTATGCCGAGCTTGCGGTTCGGACTTTGCATTCCTGCTACGGTCTGGATAAGAATTGATTCCTGAGAGCGGACACGCGTGACCCGACCCCTGAAAAGGTAAGGGTAACAATCCGCTGACCAATGGGAAGTGGAGCAAAAACGCGATGAGAGACCTTTCTGCGGGTCCCCGCGTCCTCCTCAAGCGGCTGCGCGAACTGATGGCGGAGCCGCTCGAGCCGCAGGAGCGACTTGATCGGATCGTTCGCCAGATCGCGAACAACATGGTCGCAGAGGTGTGCTCCGCCTATGTCCTCCGCTCCGATGGGGTTCTGGAACTCTATGCGACCGAAGGTCTGAACAAGGACGCGGTTCACCTGGCCCAGCTGAAGATGGGCCAGGGTCTCGTCGGTACGATCGCGGCCTCTGCCCAGTCTCTCAATCTTTCGGACGCCCAGGCGCATCCGGCCTTCCGCTACCTGCCGGAAACCGGCGAAGAGATCTACCACTCCTTCCTCGGTGTGCCGATCCTGCGCGCCGGTCGAAGCCTCGGCGTTCTCGTCGTGCAGAACAAGGCGCAGCGGAACTATCGCGAAGACGAGCTGGAAGCGCTCGAAACGACCGCGATGGTGCTCGCCGAGATGATCGCCACCGGCGAGCTGAAGAAGATCACCCGACCCGGCCTCGAACTCGACCTGACGCGACCCGTCTCGATCGACGGGGACAGCTATTCCGAAGGCATCGGCCTCGGCTATGTCGTGCTGCACGAGCCGCGCATCGTCGTCACCAATCTCCTGAATGAAGACAGCGAGACGGAAATACGCCGGCTGGCCGACGCGCTCGGCTCGCTGCGCATTTCGATCGACGACATGCTGTCGCGGCGTGAAGTGTCCATGGAAGGCGAGCACCGCGACGTGCTCGAAACCTACCGCATGTTTGCCCATGACCAGGGCTGGGTGCGGCGCATGGAAGAGGCGATCCATAACGGCCTGACGGCGGAAGCGGCGGTCGAGAAGGTGCAGAGCGACACCAAGGCGCGCATGATGCGCCTCACCGATCCTTATCTGCGCGAACGGATGCACGACTTCGACGATCTGGCGAACCGGTTGCTGCGCCAGCTCACCGGCTTTTCGCCGCATAGTGCAGCCGAAGGGTTTCCCAACGACGCGATCGTCTTTGCGCGCGCCATGGGGGCGGCGGAGCTTCTCGATTATCCGCGCGCCAACCTGCGCGGCCTCGTGCTCGAAGAGGGTGCTGTTACCAGCCACGTCGTGATCGTGGCGCGGGCCATGGGTATTGCGGTCGTCGGCCAGGCCGCGGGTGCGGTGGCGCTTGCCGAAAACGGCGATCCCGTCATCATCGATGGTGATGACGGCAAGGTGCATGTGCGCCCGGTCGCCGATCTGCAGAAAGCCTATGAGGAAAAGGTCAAGCTGAGGGCCAAGCGGCAGGAACAGTTCCGCGCGCTGCGCGATGTAGAGCCGGTTACCAAGGATGGTCATCGGATCAAGCTGCAGATGAATGCCGGTCTGCTTGTCGACCTGCCGCAGCTTGCCGATTCCGGTGCCGATGGCATCGGGCTGTTCCGGACCGAATTGCAGTTCATGATCTCCTCGACCATGCCCAAGGGCGAGGAACAGGAGAGCTTCTACCGCAATGTGCTGAAGCAGGCGGCTGGTCGCCCGGTGACCTTCCGCACGCTTGATATCGGCGGTGACAAGGTCGTTCCCTATTTCCGCTCTCAGGAAGAAGAGAACCCGGCGCTCGGCTGGCGGGCGATCCGCCTGTCGCTTGATCGCCCCGGCCTGTTGCGCACCCAGCTCCGCGCGCTTCTCAAGGCTGCCTCCGGTGCCGAGCTCAAGATGATGCTGCCGATGGTGACCGAAGTCTCGGAGATCCGGCAGGTGCGCGAGCTGATGCAGAAGGAGATCCAGCATATCTCCAAGTTCGGCCATCAATTGCCGAAGAAGCTGCAGTTCGGCGCCATGCTCGAAGTGCCGGCGCTGCTCTGGCAGCTCGACGAGCTGATGGATGAGGTGGATTTCGTATCGGTCGGGTCGAACGACCTGTTCCAGTTCGCCATGGCCGTCGACCGTGGCAATGCGCGCGTGTCGGATCGTTTCGACGTGCTGGGGCGGCCATTCCTCAGGATCCTCCGGGACATCGTCCGTGCCGGCGAGCGGAACAAGACGCCGGTGACGCTGTGCGGGGAGATGGCGTCGAAGCCGCTTTCGGCCATGGCGCTGCTCGGGATCGGCTTCCGCTCGATCTCGATGTCGCCAACCGCAATCGGTCCGGTCAAGGCGATGTTGCTCGGGCTTGATATCGGCCGGTTGTCCGAGGTTCTGACGGCTGCGCTTGACGATGACACCCCGGGCGTGTCAGTGCGCGACCTGCTCGTCCGCCATGCGGAAGAGCACAACATCCCCGTCTGACTTTGACGACTGATTTTGGCGACTGACCTGGAGTAAAGGGTGGCGAAGCTTCCTGTCGAGAAAATGCGCGAACTCGAACGCCGCTTCGGTGAGATCGAGGCGCGAATGTCGGCGGGACCGGCAGCTGATGTCTATGTGAAGCTCGCCTCCGAGTATTCCGAGCTCGAGCCGGTTGTGAAGAAGATCCGCGAATATCAGGCTGCGATCGACGAGGCCGACGGCTTGCGCGCCATGCTTTCCGACAAGGCGACGGACCGCGAGATGCGCGATCTCGCCGAGATGGAATTGCCCGAGATCGAAAGCCGGATCGAGGCGCTTGAAGGCGAGATGCAGATCCTGCTTCTGCCGAAGGATGCCGCCGACGAGAAGAGCGCCATCCTGGAAATTCGCGCTGGAACCGGCGGTTCCGAGGCGGCCCTCTTTGCCGGTGATCTCTTCCGCATGTATGAGCGCTTCGCCTCGACCAAGGGCTGGAAGGTGGAAGTGCTCTCCGCCAGCGAAGGCGAAGCCGGCGGTTACAAGGAAATCATTGCAACGATCAGCGGGCGGGGCGTGTTCTCCAAGCTGAAATTCGAATCCGGCGTTCACCGCGTTCAGCGCGTGCCGGAAACGGAAGCGAGCGGGCGCATTCATACGTCTGCGGCGACCGTTGCCGTTCTCCCGGAAGCCGAAGATATCGACATCGAGATCAAGCCCGAGGATATCCGGATCGACACGATGCGCGCTTCGGGTGCCGGTGGACAGCACGTCAACACCACGGACTCGGCTGTGCGCATCACGCACTTGCCGACGGGGCTGATCGTGACGTCCTCGGAGAAGTCGCAGCACCAGAACCGCGCCAAGGCGATGCAGGTTCTGCGTTCCAGGCTCTACGACATCGAGCGGCAGAAGCTGGACAGCGAACGGTCGGCGAACCGCAAGAGCCAGGTCGGCTCGGGCGACCGATCGGAACGCATCCGCACCTATAACTTCCCGCAGGGGCGCGTCACCGATCACCGGATCAACCTGACGCTCTACAAGCTCGACCGGATGATCGAAGGCGATCTCGACGAAATGCTGGATGCGCTGATTTCCGACTATCAGGCCGGGCAGCTCGCGCAACTTGGCGAAAACCAGTGAGTGGCGTGGCGCCATCCGCAAGGTTGCTGATGGCCGAGGCACGGCGGCGCTTCGAGGCGGCCGGGCTTGCCGACCCGGCAACCGATGCCCGGGTGCTGATCTGCGGTCTTTTGGACCTAAGCCCGACGGCCCTTTTGCTTGATGGCGACAAGCCGGTGGCTGCAGACCTCGCGGCACGTGTGGAGGCGGCTATCCTCCGGCGGCTCGCGCGGGAGCCGGTCTATCGCATTCTCGGCCGGCGCGACTTTTATGGTCTCGATCTCGCGCTATCCCAGGGCACGCTCGAGCCGAGACCGGATACCGAAATCCTCGTTGACGTGATCCTGCCACATCTCCGGACTATGATCTCTGCAGGTTTGAAGCCGAAGATCGTCGATCTCGGCACGGGCACCGGAGCGATTGCTCTTGCCCTGCTTCAGGAATGCCCGGAGGCCGAGGCCATGGGTATCGATATCTCAGAGGATGCGTTGAAGACGGCTGTGGCCAATGCCGAGCGCAACGGGCTTTCGTCGCGCTTCACGACTCGAGCAGGTCCATGGTTCGAAAGGACATCGGAGCGTTTCGACCTCATCATCTCCAATCCGCCTTACATCCGGAGCGATGTGGTGGTGGGGCTGGAGCCCGAGGTGACGAATTTCGATCCGATGGCTGCTCTGGACGGTGGCGCGGATGGGCTGGAGGCCTACCGTGCCATTGCGGCAGAAGCGCTGGAGCATCTCGAAGATCATGGGCTGGTTGGCCTGGAAATTGGTTTCGACCAGCGGGATGACGTGACGCAAATCTTTGAAGAGGCTGGATTTTCTCTTCTTGAAGAACGTCGCGACTATGGTGGTAACGACCGTGTTCTTGTGTTTGCACCAAAGCTTAATTAGGCCCTTTGCTGCGCCTGCTAAGGATAATTGCAGGAAAGCCAGAAAAAGGCTTGGTTTTCCAGATGAAGCGTAATAGTTTGCGGGCACGCAACGGGCGGCGGGGAAAGAACGAAGATTCGTTCGCGACTAGGCCGGCTTCGAAAAAGTTCGCTGTCGAACTCCGCGAAGCACGACTGGACCGATGCGTAACTCAGTAAACTCGACTTTCACCAGCGGCGAGCAAGGCGAGAGCGCGGTCTGTCGGCGGCGCGCATAGACTTGGTCCGGTTCAACCAGAGCCAATGACGTTGCCCTTTATCAGCACAACAAAGACATTCAGGTGAAGCATCTATGAGGCCAGGACAGCAAAACAAGCGTGGTCGGGGGCGTAACAACAATGGCGGCGGCGGTGGCGGCGGCGGTGGAAACAACAATTTCAACCGCAAGGGCCAGAACCCGCTTACCCGGACCTATGACAGCTCCGGCCCAGATGTGAAGATCCGCGGCACCGCTCAGCATATCGCCGAGAAGTATTCCACGCTCGCTCGCGACGCCCAGAGCGCCGGCGACCGCGTCATGGCGGAAAACTACCTGCAGCACGCCGAGCACTATAACCGCATCATCGCGGCCGCTCAGTCGCAGATGCAGGAGCGCTTCCAGCGTGACGATCGCGATGGCGGCGACGATCGCCAGGATTACAACGAACGGGACGGCGAAGACTTCGACGGTTCGGACGACAATTCCGGCCAGGGAAATGATCGCGGCAACCAGCAGGCACCGCAGCATCAGCAGCCGCAGCAACACAATCGCTCGCAGCAGAACGAGCGCCGCGAGCGTCAGCCTCAGCCGCAACCCCAGGCGCAGCCGCAGCCTGAGATCGCCGGTACCGGTCCGCAGCCCGTGCTTGAAGACATGCCGGCCGAAGCCGTCGCCGCTGCTGCCGAAAGTGCAGCGGAAGCCAGCGGCGAACGCCAGCCGCGTCGCCGCAATGCCGGCAACCGTCCGCGCCGTCAGCCGCGCCGCAGCGCCGGTGGTGATGAGGGTGGTGAAGGTGGTGACAATGGCGAAGGTGGCGAAGCACCCGCTCTCGCCGACGTGACTTCCGAATGAGCTTTTCCGGCTCTATTTGACGATTGCAAAACTCCGGGCTCCCACCCGGAGTTTTTCGTTTATCTGCCTCTTTAAAGGGCAAAATCCCGCTCCCATATCTCGGTCAAGGGAGCGGTTTCCGCTCCGGGGTCCGCCGCTTTCGGGGGCCTCATCCACACCATCCGATCTGTGCCGATTGCGGGCAGGGCGGAGACAAGGGAGAGTGACGATGAATATCGAGAAATATTCCGAACGCGTGCGCGGTTTTCTGCAATCGGCGCAGACTTACGCCCTGTCGGAAGGGCATCAGCAATTCACACCCGAACATGTGCTGAAGGTTCTGCTCGACGACGAGCAGGGCATGGCTTCCTCGCTGATCAGCCGTGCGGGTGGTGATGCCAAGGCCGTGCGCATTGCTAATGATGCAGCGCTTGCCAAGTTGCCGAAGGTCTCCGGCGGCAATGGTCAGGTCTATCTGGCCCAGCCGCTCGCCAAGGTGTTTTCCACCGCCGAAGACGCAGCCAAGAAGGCCGGCGACAGTTTCGTCACCGTCGAACGTCTGCTGCTGGCGCTTGCGATCGAGAGCTCCGCTTCCACATCCGCCTCCCTCAAGAAGGGCGGCGTGACCGCGAATGCGCTGAACCAGGTGATCAACGAGGTCCGCAAGGGCCGGACCGCTGACGGCGCTAATGCGGAAGCGGGCTTCGACGCCTTGAAGAAATATGCCCGCGACCTGACGGCTGAAGCCCGCGAGGGCCGGCTCGATCCGGTCATCGGTCGTGACGACGAAATCCGCCGCACGATCCAGGTTCTGTCACGCCGGACCAAGAACAATCCTGTCCTGATCGGTGAACCCGGCGTCGGCAAGACGGCGATTGCCGAGGGGTTGGCCTTGCGCATCATCAATGGTGACGTGCCGGAAAGCCTGAAAGACAAGAAGCTGATGGCGCTCGACATGGGCGCCCTGATTGCCGGGGCCAAGTATCGCGGCGAGTTCGAGGAGCGGTTGAAGGCCGTTCTCAACGAAGTGCAGGCCGAAAACGGCGAGATCATCCTGTTCATCGACGAGATGCACACGCTCGTCGGTGCCGGCAAGGCCGACGGCGCGATGGATGCCTCGAACCTGTTGAAGCCGGCGCTTGCCCGCGGCGAGCTGCATTGCGTCGGGGCAACCACGCTCGACGAATACCGCAAGCATGTCGAGAAGGATGCAGCGCTTGCCCGGCGCTTCCAGCCGGTCATGGTCGAAGAGCCCACGGTCGAGGACACGATCTCGATCCTGCGCGGTCTGAAAGAAAAATACGAGCAGCACCACAAGGTTCGGATCTCGGATTCGGCCCTGGTAGCGGCTGCGACCCTGTCGAACCGCTATATCACCGACCGTTTTCTGCCCGACAAGGCGATCGACCTGATGGACGAGGCCGCCTCGCGGCTCAGGATGCAGGTGGATTCGAAGCCGGAAGAGCTCGACGAACTCGATCGCCGCATCATCCAGCTGAAGATCGAGCGCGAAGCCCTGAAGAAGGAAACCGACGCGGCCTCTGCCGACCGGCTGAACCGCCTGGAAACCGAACTCACCTCGCTCGAGGAAGAGGCGGATGCGCTCACCGCCCGATGGCAGGCGGAAAAGCAGAAGCTGGGTCTGGCCGCTGACCTCAAAAAGCAGCTGGATGAAGCCCGCAACGAGCTTGCGATTGCGCAGCGCCAGGGTGAATTCCAGCGGGCCGGCGAGCTCGCTTATGGCATGATCCCGAAGCTCGAAAAGGAGCTGGTCGCCGCTGAAGCCCAGGACGGTTCGGGGGCTGCCAACATGGTGCAGGAAGTCGTCACACCCGACGGTATTGCCCATGTCGTTTCCCGCTGGACCGGGATCCCGGTCGACAAGATGCTGGAAGGCGAGCGTGACAAGCTGCTCAGGATGGAAGACGATCTCGCCAAGTCGGTGGTCGGGCAGGGCGATGCGGTGCAGGCCGTGTCCCGGGCGGTTCGCCGTGCGCGTGCAGGGTTGCAGGATCCGAACCGGCCGATCGGCTCGTTCATCTTCCTCGGTCCGACCGGGGTCGGCAAGACCGAGCTCACCAAGTCGCTTGCCCGCTTCCTGTTCGACGACGAGACGGCGATGGTCCGGCTCGACATGTCGGAATTCATGGAGAAACATTCGGTCTCTCGGCTGATCGGGGCACCTCCGGGCTATGTCGGTTACGAGGAAGGTGGCGCGCTCACGGAAGCGGTGCGGCGCAAGCCCTATCAGGTGGTGCTGTTCGACGAGATCGAGAAGGCGCATCCCGACGTGTTCAACGTGCTCCTGCAGGTGCTCGACGACGGTCGTCTGACGGATGGTCAGGGTCGCACAGTCGACTTCAAGAACACGATCATCATCATGACCTCGAACCTCGGGGCCGATTATCTGACCAGCCTCGGGGAGGACCAGGATGTCGATCAGGTTCGCGACCAGGTGATGGATGTGGTGAAGGCTTCGTTCAGACCGGAATTCCTCAACCGCGTCGACGAGATCATCCTCTTCCACCGGCTGCGCCGCTCGGAAATGGGCGCGATCGTCGATATCCAGATGAAGCGGCTGCTCTCACTCCTGGCGGAGCGCAAGATTCGCATCGAACTGGCACCGGATGCCCGGAGCTGGCTCGCCGACAAGGGCTATGATCCCGTCTATGGCGCTCGCCCCTTGAAGCGGGTGATCCAGAAATACCTGCAGGATCCGCTCGCCGAGCAGATCCTGTCGGGTCAGGTGCTCGACGGATCCGATGTGACGATCGAGGCCGGCAGCGACCGGCTGCTGATCTCGCCCAAGGCCTCGGTGAGTGCTGCGGCCTGAAAGCTTTGATAGATGAAGAAAAGGGCGGCTCGCATCGAGCCGCCCTTTTTCGTAGCCGGTTGGACCGTCACACCCCGCGCCGACCGAAGCTCGGTTTCGTCCCCGCGTGTCGCACCCGTGTCGATGCTTCCTCGCTATGTCTCGGAGTGGTCCTAACCCCTACTGCGTCTTCACTGCGGATCATCGCTGTGCGCCGATAAAGAAGGGCCGAGTTGTCATCGAGCGGGTCCGGCGGTTCTGATGTGTGAGACCCTTCCCCCGGCATCAGCAGCAGGAAAAAGCCGAAAAGTGCCTGCAGGGCGATCGTCAGACCTGCCAGCACCGTACCGAGCTCGGTATCCTTCATCGTTTCCTTGCCGATATGCGCCATGGAATAGACGATCGTGAAGGCCATGATGACAAGAAGCGGGCTGAGGCCGATATCACGGATACGTGCGGCCTGCAGGCTGAGGGCCATCCAGATCAGAGCGATACCAGCCAAGGCGAGGGGTGCGATCGCGCCCGCTCCTGCGCCATTTCCCATCGATACCACGCCGAGGAGCAAAATGCCGCCGCCGACCAGATGAGTCAGAACGCCTGCCAGCAAATATTGAAGCCTATTGAGGCGGCCTCCGAACATGAAAAGTGCTTCGATCATATCCAATCCCTGCTTAAAAATTGCAGGCAAGGACATCATACAACTGCTGAGCTTTGATGAAGCAGACGGCTCGAATTTGATTCAAGTTTGGCGCCATCGGCGCTAGCGGCTGGCCACTTGCGCTGGCCGTCCGCCGCTTTCGAGCAGGGTGTCGATGCGCTGGCGTTCCTGCTGGAAGCTGGCCAGTACCTCGCCTTCGAGCGCCTTGCCGCCGGGCAGGCGCACCTTCATCGCATCGACCTTGGTGCCGTTGACGATCAGCTCGTAGTGCAGGTGCGAGCCGGTGGAGGAGCCGGTCGAGCCGACGAAGCCGATGACCTGGCCCTGCTTGACCTTGGCGCCTGGGACGATGCCCTTGGCGATCCCGCTCTGGTGATTGTAGGAGGTGACGTAACCATTGGCATGGCGGATCAGGGTCTGATTGCCGTAGCCGGAGGCCCAGCCGGCCTTCTCGACTACGCCGTTGCCTGAGGCGATGATCGGCGTACCGCGCGGGGCCGCCCAGTCGACGCCGGTATGCATGCGGGAATAGCCGAGGATCGGATGGCGGCGCATGCCAAAGCCCGAGGTGAAGCGGCCATTCGGTACGGGGTTGCGCAGCAGGAACTGCCGGATCGACTTGCCGTTCTCGTCGAAATAGTCGATCGAGCCGTCTGCCGGATCCTGGAAGCGATAGAACTGGGTGACCGTGTCGCCGAAGCGTGCGCGGACATAAAGCAGTTCGGACTCGTCGGTCGCCATACCCTGGTCGTCGGTGACCGAAAAGACGGCTTCGAGCATGTCGGACGGCTTCAACTGCGCCTGGAAGTCGACATTGGCAGCGAGCAGCCGAATGACCTGGCCCGTCAGGTCCTGGTTCATGCCATAGGAGAGTGCGGCCCTGTATATGCCGTCATAGACGCGCGGCAGGTCGCGGCCCGACATCATTGCCGGCTGGGAATTGTCGAAGGCGCCGGCGATCGCATCGAGCGCCGGGGGAGCCGCACC
>NZ_CM150481.1:4345000-4582387 GCF_056323085.1 Allorhizobium sp. nf9_anc
CAACTGGAGGGCCGAACCCGCATCTGTTGCAATAGATTGGGATGACTTGTGGCTAGGGGTGAAAGGCCAATCAAACTCGGAGATAGCTGGTTCTCCGCGAAATCTATTTAGGTAGAGCGTCGACCGAATACCCCAGGGGGTAGAGCACTGGATGGGCTATGGGGACTCACCGTCTTACTGATCCTAACCAAACTCCGAATACCTGGGAGTACTAGTCGGCAGACACACGGCGGGTGCTAACGTCCGTCGTGAAGAGGGCAACAACCCTGACCTCCAGCTAAGGTCCCCAAGTCATGGCTAAGTGGGAAAGGATGTGAGGATCCCAAAACAACCAGGATGTTGGCTTAGAAGCAGCCATCATTTAAAGAAAGCGTAACAGCTCACTGGTCTAAATAAGGGTCTTTGCGCCGAAAATGTAACGGGGCTAAAGCCATGCACCGAAGCTGAGGATGTGGATTTATCCACGTGGTAGCGGAGCGTTCCGTAAGCCTGTGAAGGGGTACCCGTGAGGGGCCCTGGAGGTATCGGAAGTGCGAATGTTGACATGAGTAACGATAAAGGGGGTGAGAGACCCCCTCGCCGAAAGACCAAGGGTTCCTGCTTAAAGTTAATCTGAGCAGGGTTAGCCGGCCCCTAAGATGAGGCAGAAATGCGTAGTCGATGGGAACCACGTTAATATTCGTGGGCCTGGTGGTAGTGACGGATTGCGTAACTCGTTCAGACTTATTGGATTGTCTGGGCGGGGAAGCGGTTCCAGGAAATAGCTCCACCGTACAGACCGTACCCGAAACCGACACAGGTGGTCAGGTAGAGTATACCAAGGCGCTTGAGAGAACTATGTTGAAGGAACTCGGCAAATTGCACGCGTAACTTCGGAAGAAGCGTGACCCCTTTGTACGCAAGTATGATGGGGTGGCACAGACCAGGGGGTAGCGACTGTTTATCAAAAACACAGGGCTCTGCGAAGTCGCAAGACGACGTATAGGGTCTGACGCCTGCCCGGTGCTGGAAGGTTAAGAGGAGAGGTGCAAGCTTTGAATCGAAGCCCCAGTAAACGGCGGCCGTAACTATAACGGTCCTAAGGTAGCGAAATTCCTTGTCGGGTAAGTTCCGACCTGCACGAATGGCGTAACGACTTCCCCGCTGTCTCCAACATAGACTCAGTGAAATTGAATTCCCCGTGAAGATGCGGGGTTCCTGCGGTCAGACGGAAAGACCCCGTGCACCTTTACTATAGCTTTACACTGGCATTCGTGTCGGCATGTGTAGGATAGGTGGTAGGCTTTGAAGCAGGGACGCCAGTTTCTGTGGAGCCATCCTTGAAATACCACCCTTATCGTCATGGATGTCTAACCGCGGTCCGTCATCCGGATCCGGGACAGTGTATGGTGGGTAGTTTGACTGGGGCGGTCGCCTCCGAAAGAGTAACGGAGGCGCGCGATGGTGGGCTCAGACCGGTCGGAAATCGGTCGTCGAGTGCAATGGCATAAGCCCGCCTGACTGCGAGACTGACAAGTCGAGCAGAGACGAAAGTCGGTCATAGTGATCCGGTGGTCCCGTGTGGAAGGGCCATCGCTCAACGGATAAAAGGTACGCCGGGGATAACAGGCTGATGACCCCCAAGAGTCCATATCGACGGGGTTGTTTGGCACCTCGATGTCGGCTCATCGCATCCTGGGGCTGGAGCAGGTCCCAAGGGTTTGGCTGTTCGCCAATTAAAGCGGTACGTGAGCTGGGTTCAGAACGTCGTGAGACAGTTCGGTCCCTATCTGCCGTGGGTGTAGGAATATTGACAGGATCTGTCCCTAGTACGAGAGGACCGGGATGGACATATCTCTGGTGGACCTGTTGTCGTGCCAACGGCATAGCAGGGTAGCTATATATGGAATGGATAACCGCTGAAGGCATCTAAGCGGGAAACCAACCTGAAAACGAGTATTCCCTATCAGGGCCGTGGAAGACTACCACGTTGATAGGACGGGTGTGGAAGCTCAGTAATGAGTGAAGCTTACCGTTACTAATAGCCCGATTGGCTTGATCGTTCTCATTGACCATGCTCATCGGCCCGGACAAATCCGGGCGATGATGCCAAATACGTGTTCATGTAAAAGAGGTTCGCCTCACCAGCTTCTCAACAACATTGCCCTTAGCCGACCTGGTGGTCATGGCGGGGTGGCTGCACCCGTTCCCATTCCGAACACGGCCGTGAAACGCCCCAGCGCCAATGGTACTTCGTCTCAAGACGCGGGAGAGTAGGTCGCTGCCAGGTCTGCTAATGGCAATGTTGTCGGGTTTTGCGAAAGCAAAGACCAAAATCTTCTCGATCACAGCATCGGCCCAAGCCGAAACAACGGGCCGCATCAAGCGGCCCTTTTTGCTTGGTGGAACCTCTTAAGCGTTACAACTTCAGTTGTTGCGCTCTTGGCGCGGGGTGGAGCAGCCCGGTAGCTCGTCAGGCTCATAACCTGAAGGCCGCAGGTTCAAATCCTGCCCCCGCAACCACCGAAACTTGAATCTGCTGCCATTCAAGTCGTTTCCTTGAAAGCTCCTCAGCGTAACCCGCGAGGAGCTTTTGTTTTTTGTCCTCTGTGTCGAGTTCACCGGACAGCTGACGCGCCAGCACATCCTGATCCACCATTGCCTTGAACTTTGCTTCCATCACTTGCGCTATCTCCATGGCAGCGAGGATCGACGCAATGCGACCATGCACTGTTGATTTCCATTGAGAGCTGACCCGGCGCAGCCAGATAGGGGATGCGGACGAAAACTTGGACCACCAAGGAGGTAGTTCATGTATTCCTATTCAGACAGACTTCGAGCAGTGGAGCTCTACATACGGCTGGGCAAGCGCCTCAACCCGACCCTTCGTCAGCTGGGATATCCCACAAAGAATGCGCTGAAGGGTTGGTACCGCGAGTACGTCGAGAATCTCGATCTGCGTATGCAGCCGGTAGCGCGAGCGCCAAAGTATTCCGAGGCACAGAAACAGGCGGCACTTGAGCACTTTCGCACCCATGATCGTTGCATCTCTGCGACGATGAGGGCGCTTGGCTATCCCGGACGAGGAACTCTGACCGCCTGGGTCCGAGAGGCCTTTCCGGAAACGCAAACATCAATGGTTGGTCGATCGTGGCATCCTGGCTATTGCGAGGAGGTCCGGCAAGCCGGCGTCATCGGACTATGCTGTGGAGATGAAACCGCTCAACAGTTAGCTGATCGGCTAGGCGTCTCAAGGCCGACATTGTACAGCTGGAAAGACCAGCTACTCGGTCATGAGGCTCCTTCATCCATGAAACGCCGCAAAGCCAACTCCAAAAAGCCAGAACGTGAGGAACTCGAGCGACAGCTTGAAGCTCTCCAGCGTGATGTCCGCCAGTTGCAACTCGAGCATGACCTCCTGAAGAAAGCCAACGAACTGTTAAAAAAAGGCCTGGGCGTCGATCTGCAGATCCTGAGCAATCGGGAAAAGACACAGCTGATTGACGCCCTTAAAGATAGCTATCGCCTGCCAGAACTCCTCGCCCAGCTGCAAATTGCCCGGAGCTCCTACTTTTACCACCGCACACGGATATGTCTGGCAGATAAGTATGCCGCCATCCGGCACAGCCTTGCGAAAATATTCGAAGCAAACCGTCGTTGCTATGGTTATCGCCGATTGCAGGCGTCGCTTGCCAGGCAAAGCGTGACAATCTCGGAGAAGGTTGTGCAGCGCTTGATGAAGCAGGAGCAGTTGGTCGTTGCCAGGCCGCGTCGACGGCGTTTTGGATCATATCTGGGAGAAATCAGCCCGGCGCCCGAGAACCTGATCAATCGCGACTTCCATGCAAAAGCACCGAACGTGAAATGGCTGACAGACATCACCGAGTTCCAGATCCCAGCTGGGAAGGTGTACCTCTCGCCGATCATCGACTGCTTCGACGGTATGGTCATAAGTTGGTCGATTGGGACGCAGCCAGATGCAGGCCTGGTCAACACAATGCTGGATGCCGCCATTGAGACCGTGACCAAAGGAGAGGAGCGGCCAATCGTCCATTCCGATCGTGGAGCCCATTATCGCTGGCCCGGCTGGCTGACACGGATCAGCAACGCGCAGATGGTTCGCTCGATGTCCCGCAAGGGCTGCTCACAAGACAACGCTGCGTGCGAAGGCTTCTTCGGCCGGTTGAAAACGGAACTCTTTTATCCACGGGATTGGAAGGCCATCACAATCGAACAGTTCGTCGCCGAGGTGGATGCTTACATCCGCTGGTACAACGAGAAGCGCATCAAGATATCACTGGGATCACTCAGCCCGGTCGAATATCGCAACAGCCTCGGCCTGAGCATTTAGAACAGTCCAACTTTTTGTCCGCACCCCCGCCGGGTCAGCTCTCAGTGGAAATCAACAGACAGAACCATGCGACATGTCGCGCCAACCCAGAATGCCATCGCAGATCGCGAAAATGATTGTGGCAGGCCGACTTCCTCGGGTGTGCAGGAGAACGCACTTAAGCAAAGGTTCTTTGCAGATGGCGGTTAACGTCAGGAATATCTGCTCAGTACGAAACAGCAGTGCCGTCACTGGCGTTCTGCTAGCGATCTCCGGGTTTGCCGACAGTTGGCAGCAAGGTCTCAAGCGACAATGCCATGATCCAGTCGTTGCTTTGGGAGGCGCCGACCTAGGCAAATCAACACGATGAGGCCGAGATTTGTCGAAACCGGTGCGTGCCCAATCGACCTAGCGGCCTCGGCAAACTCTTTTCGATCGCCGGACCTAGGGTTTCAGCACACGCGAAGTGCTATGCATCCTGGGAGCAAGTGTTCCTAGAATGCCTCCAACGCCAGCGCGATGCCTTGACCACCGCCAATGCAGAGCGTCACAATTCCTCGTTTCAGCCCATCGCGCTGCATCGAATGCAGCAGTCTCGTGGTCAAGACGGCACCTGTCGCTCCGATCGCATGTCCATGTGCAATCGAGCCACCCTCCACATTGACGATGTCTTCGGGCAGGCTCAGCGCACGCAGGCAGGCCAGGGTGACTGCGGCAAAGGCCTCGTTGATCTCAAACCGGTCGACCGATGAACGCTGCCAACCGGCGCGCGCAAGCGCAATCTCGACAGCGGGAACAGGACCGAGACCAAACATCCCGGGTTCGACTGCCGCGACCCCGAAGGATACGAGGCGTGCCATAGGACGCATACCCTTGCTCTCGGCATAATCCCGGTCTGCGACGATCATGGCCGCAGCGCCACTGTTCAAGCCCGGTGCATTGCCGGCCGTGATGGTTCCGTCCGATCTGAACGCGGGCTTCAATCTCGACAGAGACTCCAGCGTCGTATCGGGTCTGTTGGCTTCGTCCTTGTCGAAGATCCTCGTGCCCTTGCGCTCGACGATGTCGATCGGTGCGATCTCGGCGGCGAACCTGCCTTCCGCTTGAGCAGCAGAGAAGTGTTGCTGGGAGCGAGCCGCCCAGCGATCCTGGTCTTCGCGCGAGATCTTGTGTTCCGATACGAGGTCCTCGGTGTGCCAGCCCGAATGTTTGCCGCTGAATGCGTCTGTCAGCCCGTCCGAGAGCACGGTATCCGTCATGACCGCGTCACCCATGCGGTTGCCCCAGCGGCCGCCTGCTGCGAGGTAGGGAGCCTGATCCATGTTCTCCATGCCGCCAGCGACAACGGCCTTGGCGAAACCTGCCGTGATCTCCAGCGCGGCGCTGGCAATGGCCTGTGCGCCAGATCCACAGACACGGTTGACGGTCAGCGCCGGCACGTTCACCGGCAGGCCGCCGCCGATGGCCGCCTGTCTCGCCGGGTTCATCTTGGCGCCTGCCTGGATGACCTGGCCCATGATGGCCAAGTCGATCGCCTGGGGGCCGGATTCGAGGCCGCTGCTAGACAGGGTTTCGCGTATCGCCAGGGCGCCCAAGGTCGTTGCGGGCATGTCTTTCAATGCGCCGCCGAAGGTGCCGATCGCAGTGCGTACAGGCGCGCAGAGGACGATCTCAGAGCTTGCCATTCTTGGCCCCCTGGTGCTGGAAAATCAGGCAGGTCGTGGTGGCGTGGGCATAGAGCTTGCCATCCGGTCCGACGATCCGGCCTTCGGCGGTAGCGACCTGTCGACCCAAATGGATCACCTCGCCTTCGGCACGAACGAGCTGGATCTGGTCCGTCAGAGGGCGGACATAGTTCACCTTCAGTTCGAGGGTGGTGTAGCCCTGGCCTCGCTCAAGCGTCGAATGGATGGCGCAGCCGACGGCGGAGTCCAGAAGTGTGGCGATCCAGCCGCCGTGAATGCCGCCGAGCGGGTTGTAGTGCTTCTTCGACGGTCGCCCCTGGAAGACGGCTTTTCCCGTTTCCATGTGGATGGGCAAGAAGTCGAGCGTCTCCCCGATCGGGGGTGGCGGAAGCTCTCCGGCAAAGATCGCCTCAAGGGTTTCCAGTCCGGAGCCCTCTGCGAGCTTTTCGAGGGGCATGACACCGGCTGGCGTCATTTTCGAGCGCACCGCCTCCTCTTCCCGGGTCCATGCCGCAATCGTCTCATCCATGCGCATCGCGAAATCCTTGCATATACAAATATCACTGTTAAGCTAGAGGGCATGGCAGAATTGGTCAAGACTGAACAATGTACAAACCTCGCGCTCAGAAAGCTGACGCGGGCGGTCAGTCGTCACTACGATCGACATCTCTCTGCGGTGACGCTGAAGACCACCCAGTATACGCTTCTGTCGCATGTCGTGGTGCTGGGGCCCGTGGGGCTTGGCAAGCTGGCGCGGCTGATGGAGATGGATGCGTCAACACTGACGCGCAACATGCGACCCCTGCTTGACCAGAAGCTCATCAGTCTCTCCCCTGGACGCGATGCCCGCAGCCGCTCCGTCGAGATGACCGTGGAGGGCAGGGCGAGATGGGCATTGGCCTACGAGGCCTGGCGGGAGGCGCAACTGAGCCTGCACCGCAAGCTCGGCGCAGAGCGGGTGCTGGATCTGCATGCCATCCTCGGCGACAGCCTCACGGCCCTGAACGCGAGGTGACCGCCCAGTCGTTTCCCCTCATGCGCCCCGCAGAGCGCAGCGGTAAGACCGATGCAGGCTAGTCCGGTCAACCGCTCTTAGCCATTGTCTTCAGTTCG
Source organism: Allorhizobium sp. nf9_anc (assembly GCF_056323085.1). NCBI lineage: Bacteria > Pseudomonadati > Pseudomonadota > Alphaproteobacteria > Hyphomicrobiales > Rhizobiaceae > Allorhizobium > Allorhizobium sp. nf9_anc. The sequence goes on from NZ_CM150481.1 coordinate 4,352,108, forward strand.
GCCTCTGCAGCTGTCAGTGCGGCCACGTAGCGTTTGACGGCCTCATCGATCTGTTCGGTCGTGATCGACAGGGGCGGCGAAAAGGAGTTTACCGGCAGGAAGGGCAGGGCGCGGGTTAGGACGCCTTGCTGGGTGGCATGCCGGGCGACCACCCGGTGCGGTGCCATGCCTTTGGCGAACGGCCGTTTTGTTGCCTTGTCGGCGACGAACTCGATGCCGGCCATGAGGCCCTGGCCCCTGATGTCGCCGATGAAGGGATGGTCTGCCAGTGCCTGTTTCAGCGATCGCAGGAGGTGCGGCCCGACAGTGGCTGCATTGTCGACGAGGCCTTCCCCTTCGATGAGATCGAGGTTGGCAAGAGCGACCGCTGCGCCGACCGGATGGCCGGAATAGGTGAAGCCGTGCATGAAGGCGCCGGTTTCAGCCGATGTCTCCACAAGGACAGACCAGATCCGGTCGGAAATGATGGATGCCGACATCGGGAAATAGGCGCTGGTCAGGCCCTTGGCCAGCGAGACGATATCGGGGCGCAGCTTGTAGGCGCCTGTGCCGAACCATTCTCCCAGCCGTCCGAAGCCGGTGATCACTTCATCGACAATAAGCAGAATGTCATGACGATCCAGAACCGCCTGGACACGTTCGAAATATCCCTTCGGCGGCAGGAAGACGCCGCCGGTGCCCATGACAGGTTCGGCGATGAAGGCGGCAATTGTCTCTGCGCCCTCGCGTTCGATCATGGTCTCCAACTCGCCGATCAGTCGGTTGGTATAGTCCTCCTCGGTTTCGCCGGGCAGACCAAAGGTGAAATAATGGGGACAGCTGGTGTGCAGGACGCCGTCAACGGGCAGATCGAAGGCTTTGTGATAGGCCTCGATCCCGGTCAGGCTGCCAGAGGCATATGTGACACCATGATAGCCGCCCATGCGCGAGATGATCTTCTTCTTCGCGGGTCTGCCGCGCAGATTGTTGTAGTAGCGGACGAGCTTGAAGGCCGTGTCGTTGGCATCCGAGCCCGATGTGCCGAAGAAGACCCGAGCCATGTGCGGCGCATCGGCACGTTCGCGAAACAGCGAGAGCAACCGGTCCGCCAGACGGATCGAAGGTTCCGAGGCCGCGCCGCCGAACAGGTGCTGGAAGCTCAAATCGCGCATGGCTTGCGCAGCGGCGTCTGCCAGTTCGGTGCGCCCATAGCCGACATTCACGCACCAGAGGCCCGCGCCCATGTCGATCAGTCGTTTGCCTTCCGACGAGATCAGTTCGACGCCTAAGCCGGACTGATAGATCTGCGGTCCGTTGGTCTGCTGGTCGTGGATGGAGGTGACGGGGTGGAAGAGGCTCGCCCTGTCCATGTCGCGGAGGGTGTAATTGGGCTGAATGGTCATGATGAGGTCCCAGATCTGAGAGGGGCGCGGGGCGAAGTGGTCAGGTTCTTGAGGGCTGCGACCGCGCTTGATGGCGTGGTGAGAACAGGTGCTTCGATGCGGTCGCGCACGGCATCTGCGGCGCGCGCCAGAGAGAACTGTCCGAGAACGAGGGCGTCCAGGGCAGGCAGTCGTCGGCAGGCTTCCGCGGCGAGGCGATCATGTTCGCTACCATTGCCCGACTTGAGAGCCGCGAGGGCTCCCTCAACGAGCAAGGGCACGACCTCGATTGCCTGTCCCCGTTCAGACGCCATTGCCAGAAGTTCGTCCCGGAGCGATAAGAATGAGGGTCCGAATGTGACGGCAAGGCCGATCCGGCTCCCGAGATCGAGTGCCTGTTCGAAAGCGGCTTCGTTCGGGCGCAGGACTGGGATCGGGATCTGGTTCTTGATCGCGTCGATCGCCGGTCCGAAGGCGGAACAGGTGAAGAGCAGTGCTCGCGTCTCGCCCGCCTCACCCTTCGAAGCCGCAGCATAGTCCGCCAGTTTCCGGATGCGGTCGGCGATCCCGTCCTCAAGCCTTTGCCCTGCTGCAAGATCGGCGGACAGCGACGTGTCGAGCAGGTCGAAAACATACGCTTCCGGCCAGAGGCTGCGAAAGGCCTGATGCGCCGGGAGAACGGATTCCGTCAGCGCATGGATGAGCGCAATTCTCGTTCTGTTGTCTTTAGTCATGTCCACCCCTGCCGGCCTTCCGGGCCTTCTGCAGCTGGATCAGCAGCCGGTCCCGCTCGTTTTCCAGCTCGGGGATCGTTCGGCCTGCCGCCTCGCGCTCGATGCCTTCGATCAGGCGTTCGCACAGCTCAGGCGTCAGTTCGGGCGTGCCGAGTGACTGCCAACGCTTCACCTGGCTTGGGCCGAGATGCGAGAGATAGTGGCGGATACCGCCCGGTCCGCCGCCGAGGTGGTAGGCCATGTGGGCGCCCGTCACGGACCAGCGAAGGCCCGGGCCGTCGCGCATGGCGGTATCGATGTCCTCGACGTCGGCAATGCCCTCCGCGACGATGTTGACCGCTTCGCGCCACAGGGCCGAGGCCAGTCGATTGGCGATATGGCCGACGGCTTCCTTTTTCAGGCGGACCGGACTGCGGCCAAGGTCGCGATAAAGCGCCTCTGCACGGGCAAGCACCGTTTCGTCCACACCGTAGATCTCCACGAGCGGAATGAGATGCGGCGGATTGAATGGGTGCGCCGTGATAAAACGCTCGGGCGTCTTCAGCGTGCCGCTGAGGGATGACCATGTCAGAGCCGATGTGCTGGACGCGACGATCGCCTGCGGGTCGGCTGCTGCTTCGATCTGCGCGTACAAAGCCTGCTTGAGCGGGATCTGCTCTGGTGCGTTTTCCTGGATCAGGGTCGCGCCTGCGATGGCTTCTTCCAGCGATTGCGTCACCCGCAGCCTCGCCGTCGATACAGGCCAGCCGTGGAGCTCGTGGAGGTGCGAGAGGGGGCGGGTGACGCGCTCCGGTAATGAGATGCGGCTTGCTTCGTTCGGATCCCAGGCGGTGACCTCCCAGCCACGCGCCAACCCCAGGGCCGCCCAGCTTTCGCCGATCAGCCCGCAACCAATGACAGCGAGATGGGTTGTCATGTGCACCTCTTCGGAAGATTTTTGCTTTTATGCGATTTGCGATCGCAAAATAGGCTAGAAGTTCACGAAACTTTCGTCAATACTGCCAATCAGAGATGCAAAGCGTCGACCGACTGGGTTGTGGCAAACGGTCGTCGCCAGATATCGACAGAGACACCCCTCATGGCCATGCACGCCGTTTTCATTCTGGGAAGAGCAACATGAATACCCTTCAGTTCTACATTGGTGGCGCCTGGGTCGAGCCGAACTCGACCGATGTGATGGACATCATCAATCCGGCGACCGGAGCAGCCTGCGGCAAGCTGGCACTCGGCAATCGCACTGACGTCGATTTGGCGGTTGCAGCAGCGGCCCATGCCTTCGATAGCTGGAGCGCAACCACACCCGCCGAACGCAAGGTGGTACTTCACCGGGTCGTTGAGGTTTATCGCCGGCGCCGTGACGAGATTGCAGATGCCATCATGATCGAAATGGGGGCTCCAAAGGCGTTGGCACGCGGCCCGCAGGCCGGCTCCGGGCTCGGCCATCTCGAAGATTTCATCCGCGCGATGGACGATGTGCACTGGGAGCGGTCGCTGTTTCCCGGTGATACCTCGAACCGGATCGTCATGGAAGCGAAGGGCGTTGCAGCGCTGATCACGCCGTGGAACTGGCCGATGAACCAGGTGACGTTGAAGGTCGGTGCGGCGCTGGCGGCCGGCTGCACCATGGTGCTGAAGCCTTCTGAATTCGCGCCGCTATCGGCGGCACTCTTCGCCGAGGTTCTGGATGAGGCTGGCGTGCCGGCCGGCGTGTTCAATCTCATTCATGGTACGGGCGTGGCTGTTGGCGAACGGCTTTCCAGCCATCCCGATGTTGCCGTCATCTCGCTGACCGGCTCCACGCGCGCGGGCGTCGCCGTCAGCAAGGCCGCAGCAGAAACCGTAAAGCGGGTGGGCCTGGAGCTCGGCGGCAAAGGTGCCGACATCATTTTTGAAGACTGCGATTTCGTGGCAGCGGCCGAAGCGACCGCCCGCCACATGTTCCGCAATTCCGGCCAGTCCTGCAATGCGCCCTCGCGCATGCTAGTCCAGCGCAGCGTCTATGATCAGGCCGTGGATGCTGCCGCGCGCGTGGCAAACGAAGTCCGCGTCGGCGATCCGACAAGCGAGAGCAGCGAGATGGGACCGGTCGTCAATGCCGGACAGTTTGGCCGCATTCGCGGGCTCATCGAGGCCGGGATCAAGGAAGGTGCGAAGCTTGCAGCCGGGGGTGTCGATCTGCCGGCGGGAGTCGATGGCGGTTATTTCATTCGCCCGACCGTCTTTGCCGATGTGCATAACGGCATGACGGTCGCACGCGAGGAGATCTTTGGACCTGTCCTTGCCATCCTGCCTTTCGATACCGAGGAAGAGGCGATCGCGATTGCCAATGACAGCGTCTATGGACTTGCCGCCTATCTGTGGACGAATGATGCGGAGAAAGCCCGCCGCATCAGCCGCAAACTGCGCGCCGGCATGGTGCGTCTGAACGGGACGGATCTGCCATACGGTGCCCCCTTCGGTGGCTTTGGCCAATCCGGTATCGGCCGTGAGGGTGGCGTCTGGGGTATCGAGGAATATCTTGAGGTGAAGGCGATCAGTGGCTGGCCGGATGCGGCATGATATGCCCCTGTTGTCCGCCGGTCTTCGGTGATATCGGGGTATATTCACGCGGATTAACCTCTCCGGGCTTTTTGAGGCCCGGATCAGACGCATCGAGACTGAAGTAAATGGCGAAATCACCGGTAATCATCGGGCTTGGTACAGTCGACCTAACGCCGTTGCACGAGATCGTCTATCAGCGGCTGAACAAGGCCCTGATGGCAGGTCAGATCAAGCCGGGGCAGAAGCTGACATCCCGCAAGCTGGCCAAGGAACTCGGGACCAGTGACATGCCTGTCCGGGCGGCTCTCACCAAGCTCCAGGCTCTCAGGGCGCTCGAGCAGTTGCCGAATGGCTCGCATGTTTTGCCGCCGATGACCCGCGAGAGATTTGCCGATCTGATGCAGAGCCGCCTCATCTGCGAGCCGGCTCTGACCGAAATTGCGGCGCGTCAGATGAAGGCTATCGACCTCCGGGCGATCCGCAAGGAGGCCGCCGCCCTGACGCAGTCGGCGCGCGACCAGGACATCGACAGCTATCTGCTCCACAATTACGAGTTCAAGTTCAGCATCTATCGGGCCGCCGGCTCCGACAGCATGCTGTTCCTGATCGAGACGATGTGGCTGCAGGTCGGGCCTTTCCTGCGACAGTTCGGTGGGCGTTTCGGTGGCAACCTCTCCGGCATTCTCGACATCGACTATCATGAAGAAGTCGTGGAGGCGCTGGCTCGCGGAGACGGCAAGGTCGCGGCGGAATTGATGCACAAGGACATTTCCGAGGGCTTTGCCTTCCTGTCGGAGCATGCCGACTTTGCTGATGCCTGAGGTCTGACGAGCCCATTTGATATCGAATCTTCAAGCGCCGGCGACGGCGCTTTTTTTTCGTCTCGACGGGCTCTTGCTCTCTTGAAAAATGCGATCGCAGATCGTAAAAATCGTTTGATCAAATTAAGGAGCCGGCGATGCTTAATGCCAAGACCTGTGTTGTGACCGGCGCCACTTCGGGCATTGGGGCGGCAACTGCCGTGGAACTTGCGGCCCGTGGGGCTTGCGTCGTTCTCGTCGGCAGAAATGCGCAGCGCGGTCTGGCTGTGGCGACCGGCATCGAAGCCTCCGGTGGCCGCGCGGTCTTCGTCGAGGCTGATCTTGCGGATCGAACGGCACCGGATCGGATCGTGGAACAGAGCCTGCAGCACTTCGGACGGATCGACGTGCTGGTGAACAATGCCGGCATGCTGATCAACGGGACGGTGGAGGAGATCAGCGATGCGGACTGGGATCGGATCATGGATATCAATCTCGCCTCCGCCATGCGCATGTCGCGTGCCGTCATTCGTCCCATGAGCGAGGCGAAGAAGGGGGCGATCATCAATGTGGCGTCGGACTGGGCGCTGATGGGTGCGCGGGGTGCTCTTGCCTACTGCGTTTCCAAGGCCGCGCTCACGCAGCTCACCCGTTGCATGGCTCTGGATCACGTCCCTGATGGTATCCGTGTGAATGCCGTCTGCCCGACCGATACTGATACGCCGATGCTTGATCTCGCCTTCGAGGGTGACGGCCGAGACTGGAAGCTCGAGAAGCTCGCGGCCACCATCCCCATGGGGCGTGTTGCGCGTGTCGACGAGGTCGCCAAGGTCATCGCCTTCTTGGCCTCCGACGATGCCAGCTTCATGACCGGCGCCCTTGTCCCCGTCGATGGCGGAACGTCAGCACAATAAGCCGGAGGTTCCGCCGGGCTCACGGGCTCGATCGAATGCTGTCAACGAAAGGCGCCCATGTCCGACACGTACAAAAACCTCATCGCCGGCGAATGGCGGGAAGGGGTCTCGGTTACCGAAAACCGCAATCCGTCTGATGTCTCCGACCTGATCGGTCTCTATGCCAGCGGCGCTGCCGAGGACGTCCATCAAGCGGCCGAGGTGGCTGCAGAGGCGCATCGGTCGTTTTATTCCAAGGGGCCGCAGGCGCGGGCCGAGTTGCTCGACAGGATCGCAGCCGGAATCGAGGCCAGGGTCGAGGAACTGGCCCGGATGCTGGCACGCGAACAAGGTAAGATCCTGAGCGAAGCACGCGCCGAGACAATCCGGGCTGCTCAGATCTTTCGCTTCTTTGCCGGCGAGGCACTGCGGATGTCGGGGGAAAGCCTTCCGTCGGTCAGGACTGGCGTGGATGTCGAGGTGCGACGTGAGCCTCTCGGTGTCGTCGCGCTGATTACGCCGTGGAATTTCCCGATTGCCATCCCCGCCTGGAAGATCGCGCCGGCTCTCGCCTATGGCAATGGCGTGATCTTGAAGCCGGCAGACCTGACCCCAGGAACCGCACATCTGCTTGCCGAGATTATTGTGGAGGCCGGGTGTCCAGCAGGCCTTTTCAATCTCGTGATGGGACCGGGCTCGCGGATCGGTCCTGCCATGCTTTCTGAACCCCTCATCCAGGCCATCTCGTTTACAGGGTCCGTCAGCACCGGGCGCGGCATTGCTCGATCAGCTGCCGAAAGCCTCAAGAAGGTGCAGCTCGAAATGGGCGGCAAGAATCCGATGGTGGTGATGAACGATGCCGACATCGACCTTGCAGTCTCCGCATGCCTTAACGGTGCCTTCTTCTCGACGGGGCAACGCTGTACCGCGTCATCCCGTTTGATCGTCCAAGACCGGATCCATGATGTCTTCGTTGACGCGTTGACGAAGGCGACCTTGGAACTGAAAGTCGGTCCTGCACTTGCGCTGGAAAGCCAGATGGGGCCGGTTGCTTCCGCCTCGCAGCTCGATAGCAACCTCGCCTATGTCGCGCTCGCTCGCGAAGAAGGCTGCGAGGTTGTCGGTGGCGAACGCATCCTCGAGATGCCTCTTGGGCATTTCCAGAGGCCGGCGCTCTTTCTGGGTGCGACCAACGACATGCGCGTCAGCCGCGAGGAGATCTTCGGTCCATGTGCGAGCGTGATCAAGGTCAGGGATTTTGATGAGGCGGTCGCCGTTGCCAACGATACAGAGTTTGGTCTGTCGTCGGGTATCTGCACCCGCAGCCTGAAATATGCCCGCGAGTTCCAGCGCCGATCAACGGCCGGAATGGTCATGGTCAATCTGCCGACAGCCGGGGTCGACTATCACGTGCCATTCGGAGGCCGCAAAGGCAGCAGCCATGGCCCTCGCGAACAGGGCCGCTACGCCGCCGAATTCTATACCGCCGTCAAGACCAGTTATGTTTTCGCCGGCTGACGCCGGTCCCTCATGTCGCGTTCGCGCGCAGCAAGAACAGGAGATGCCATGACCTTCTCGAATTCAACGGCAGCGATCCGCCGCCTCGACGCCGCCCATCATCTGCATCCCTTCACCAACACCCGTGAGCTCAATGCGCGCGGAGCGCGGGTCATCACAGAATCTTCGGGCGTTTATCTCCGGGATTCGGAGGGCAATCGCATTCTCGACGGCATGAGTGGGCTGTGGTGCGTTAATGCTGGGCATGGCCGCCGGGACATCATCGATGCCGTTTCCCGCCAGTTGGAAGAACTGACGTTTTACAACACCTTCTTCAACACCACGCATCCGTCGGTCGCCGAGCTTTCCGGACTTCTCAGCGAGGTGACGCCGTCTCAGTTCAACTATTTCCATTACACCGGCTCCGGGTCGGAATCGAACGACACGATCTTCCGTCTCGTTCGCTACTATTGGGAGCTGATGGGCAAGCCGGAAAAGAGCGTGTTCGTCTCCAGGCGTGGTGGCTATCATGGCTCGACGGTCGCATCCGCCTCTCTGGGCGGTTTCGGCTCGATGCACAAGCAGGGCGGCCTGCCGATCGCCGGCATATATCACGCCCCTTCGCCAGACTGGTGGAGCTATGGCGGCGAGATGAGCTCGGATGATTTCGGGCGCCATGTTGCGCAGCAGACGTTGTCGTTGATCGATGCGATCGGCGCTGATCGCATCGGCGCAATGATCGCCGAGCCGATCATGGGGGCAGGCGGTGTCATCATCCCCCCGAAGACCTACTGGCCGGTGCTGGCTGCCGGTCTGAAAGAGCGGGACATCCTCCTGATCTCGGATGAAGTCATCTGCGGCTTCGGGCGCACCGGAGAGTGGTTCGGCTGTGAACTGATGGGGACCGAGCCGGACTTCCTGACCATGGCGAAGGGCATCACCTCGGGCTATATCCCGCTCGGTGCTGTCGGCGTCTCCGATCGGGTTGCGCAGGTTTTGCTGGAAAAGGGAGGCGAGTTCGCCCATGGCCACACCTATTCCGGCCATCCCGCCGCATGTGCTGCAGCCATCGCGACATTGAAGATCCTCCGGGAGGAGAAGCTGGTCGACCGCGTTCGCGACGATATCGGGCCTTACCTGAAGCGGAAGTGGCTCGCGCTGGCCGACCATCCGATCGTCGGCGAGGCGGTCATGGAGGGGCTGATCGGGGCCTTCCAGTTCACTAAGGACAAGTCGTCGCGGCAGGGCTTCGACGAGAATGCGCGCATTGGCATGATCGCGCGTGAGCACTCGTTCAAGAATGGTCTCGTCATGCGCGCCGTGGGTGATCGCATGGTCATCGCGCCGCCCTTCACCTTGAGCCATGAAGAAGCCGATGAACTGGTCACGATTGCCCAGAAGGTCATTGACCTAACCTACGCCGATGCAAAATCCAATGGCCTGATTGCCTGAAGCTCCTGGGATGGACCTCGTACTGACATGACTTACCTCCCATCCGGTGCCGCGGCGGACGAAGCCGAGACTTTTCTGACCTGCTATCCAGAGTTGGAGGCCATCGACATTGTGATGACCGACTGCCACGGCATCGGGCGGGGCAAGATCATTCGCCGACACGAGCTTCCGTCGCTCTATCGTTCCGGCAGAGCGATGCCGAGCTCGCTGTTCGGGCAGGATGTGGCGGGTGATGATGTCGAGGCGTCAGGCCAGGTGATGACCGACGGGGGCGGCGACAAGCGTTGCTTCCCCCTGCCGGGCACCCTGGGTTATATGCCCTCTACCGGGCGTGGCCAGGTTCTCGTCAGTATGTATGACGAGCGAGGAGCACCTTATACCGCCGATCCCCGCTTTGCGCTTGTGGCCCAGATGGAGCGTGCCCGCCATGCGGGGTATGCGCCCATGGGTGCCTTCGAACTCGAGTTTTATCTCATCGACAAGGACGTGGCTCCGGGTGGGCAGAGGTTACCCGCCCGTTATGCCCTGACCGGTCGCCGCTCGCCCCACCGCAATACGATGGCGGTCGATGAACTCGATGAGATGGCACCCTTCTTCGAAGCTGTATATGCCGGTGCTCGGCATCTCGGCCTGACGCTGGAATCGCTGATTTCCGAATATGCTGCGGGCCAATACGAGCTGACGATCAAATATCGCGACCTAGTCCGGGCCGCCGATGACGTGATCATCGCAAAGAGGCTGATCCGCATGACCGCGCGCAGGTTTGGCATGGAGGCCTGCTTCATGGCCAAACCGTTCGGAGGCGAGGCGGGGTCCGGCATGCATCTGCATCTTTCGCTTGCCGGTCCCTCGGGCGACAATCTGTTCGCCGATCTCCCAGACGGCAACCTCAATCCCTTGATGCTGCATGCGATCGGCGGCATCAGGAGAACGATTGGCGATACCATGCTGTTGCTGGCTCCCTTCCTCAATTCGTGGCGGCGATTTGCCTCGACATCCTATTCGCCGGCCTCCGACGACTGGGGGGTCGAGGATCGCACGGTTGCCATCCGTGTGCCATCGTCCGGCGGCAGCGCCCGCCACTTCGAGCATCGGGTCGCGGGGGTCGATTCCAATCCTTACCTTGTTGCGGCCGTCACTCTGGCCGGTGCGCTGAACGGTATCGAGGAGGGCACTGATCCCGGTCCCGAGAAGTCCGGCGATGCCCATCCGGATCACTCGACCCTGCCACGGTCCTGGCTGGACGCAATTGATCGTGCTGAACACTCGCCCTTCGTTCAGCAGGTGCTGGGCAGGGAACTGCACCAGGCCTTCGTCGCAGTGAAGCGAGCGGAATTCCAACGGCTCGCGTCCACCGTCACCGAGATCGAGTGGCAACTTTATGGATATGTCGTTTAGGCGGATCCGGCTTGATGCACAGCATGTCCGGCTCCAGCGGGCTGTCCTAGATGCCCTGTCCCTTGTGGGGCATCGGCTGTGAGGGTCCCTCAAGTCGCCATGAAAAATGTACGGCAACCCCCCTCTTGAAATTTGATCAAAATTTGGTTTGATACACGTACAAAAAAATAATGCGATCGCAAATCGTAGATCGCGAAGCGGGGAACGAGTGATGACGACGAGCAGGGGCCAGGCACCTGGGTGTGCCATCCGTCTTGAGGGCGTGACCAAGAAGTTCGGTATATACACCGCTGTCGATGGCATCAGCCTGACGGTGGACGACAACGAGTTTTTTACGCTGCTCGGACCATCGGGATGCGGCAAGACGACACTTTTGCGCATGTTGGCTGGCTTCGAGTATCCGACCCATGGACGCATTCTGGTCGGCGGAAACGATGTCACCGACAAGCCGTCCAACCAGCGGCCGATCAATACCGTGTTCCAGAGCTACGCGCTTTTTCCACACATGACCGTTGCTGAGAACATCGGCTTTGGCCTGCGCATGCAGGGACAGCCGCGGGAAGACATCGCCCGGACCGTGCAGACCATGCTCGAGATGATCCACCTGAGCGGTCGCGGTGATCAGCTTGTGACGCGTCTCTCCGGCGGTCAGCAGCAGCGCGTGGCACTTGCCCGTGCGCTTGCCCCCAAGCCACGGGTCCTGCTGCTCGACGAGCCGCTTTCGGCGCTCGATCTCAAGCTCCGCAAGGCGATGCAGATCGAGCTTAAACGCCTCCAGGCCGAGACAGGCATCACCTTTGTTTTCGTCACGCATGACCAGGAAGAGGCGCTCACGATGTCCGATCGCATCGCGGTCATGTGCGAGGGACGGGTCGGGCAGTTGGGAACGCCGCGCGACATCTACGACCGCCCGGCCAATCGTTTCGTCGCGGATTTCATAGGCGAAACCAATTTCCTCGACGTCAACATCCTCTGGCTTGCAGGCGGCCGTGCAGACGTGCGGCTCCCGTCAGGCGCGACGACTAGGGCACGCTGCCCCGAAGGTTTGTCGGCGGCTGATCCGTCGATTGCCGTGGTACGTCCAGAACACGCCGTGATCACCAGCGACATCGCTGGCGCCCATATCACCGGCACCCTTCGCGATGTGGTCTACCTCGGAACCGACACGCATTTCCATGTCCTGACCGGGGATGGTGCAGCCTTCGTGGTGCGCCAGCAGAACGCCACGATCGATCTCGGAGCTGTGGCTTGCGGCGGGCAGGTGGGCATCCACTGGCCTGACGGTGCTCTGCAATTGGTGAGGGCGTGATGGCTGAGCCGGATAGCTCCTTTGAAGCAAGGCACCAAAAGACCGAAATCGTGAGACGGTGGCTGCAGTCCATTCCGGCGTTGCTGCTCGTCCTCGTTGGGGCACTCGTGCCGCTCTTGATCGTCTTCTTCTATTCCTTCCTGACGCCAGGGCCTTACGGCGACGTCGTGTTTCAGCCTTCCGGTGCCGGTTGGTTCGGCGTTCTGTTCGAGGTCGACATCTTCGACGAAAGCGTGTCGCTCGCTTCCGTTCACATGTCGGTTCTTCTGCGAAGCGTGAAACTTGCACTGATGACGACGCTCATCTGTGTCGTCGTCGGTCTGCCGACGGCCTGGTTCATCGCCACGCGTCCGCGCCGCACGCGATCGGTCTGGCTATTCCTGATCACGATCCCCTTCTGGACCAACATGCTGATCCGCACCTTTGCGATCCAGGAAATTCTGAGAACCGAGGGCGTGCTGAATTCGGCCCTGATGTCGATCGGTATCATCCAGCAGCCGTTGCAGATCCTCTACACCGATACGGCGGTCCTGATCGGCATGCTCTATGTGTTTCTGCCACTGATGGTGCTGCCGCTCTACGCATCGCTGGAGCGCTTCGATTTCCGGCTGATCGAGGCTGCGTTCGATCTCTATGCCTCGCGCTGGCAGGTGGTGACCAAGATCATCCTGCCGCTCGTCAAGCCTGGCCTCATTGCCGGATCGGTTCTCGTCTTCATTCCCGCTCTGTCGACCTATGTCATCCCGCGCCTACTGGGCGGGGGCAAGAACCTCATGATCGGTAATCTGATCGAGCTGCAGTTCGGCCAGGCACGAAACTGGCCACTCGGCGCTGCCTTGTCGGTCACTCTTGTGGTGATCGTCGGGCTTGCGCTGCTCGTTGTCATGCGCCGTGGCAACAAGAGCCTGGAGGGTTCCCATGGCTAAACAGCGATCTGTTGCGTATCTCCCGCTGGTCTTCCCGGTCGCCTGTACGGCCTTTGCCGTCCTTTATCTGCCGATCGCCATCCTTGTTTTCTACGCCTTCAACGCGGGCACGTCGGTCAGTGGCTGGCAGGGCTTTTCGCTGCGCTGGTTCGTCGCCGCCTGGAATGATCCGGCCGTCTTCGATGCGGCCGTGCGTTCGCTTGGAATAGCTGCGGTTTCCGCCGTCATCTCTGTTCTGGTTGCCCTTCCGGCTGCACTGGCGATGAGCAGAACCCAGGCCTATCGCGGACAAGCCTTCAAGGAATCGATGCTGAACGTACCGCTTCTGGTGCCCGAGATCGTCACGGCGGTGGGTCTTCTCATCCTCTTCTCCCGCGTGAAGCTATGGACTGGTTATCAGGGCATCGGCTACATCGTGCTCGCGCACGCGGCCTTTTGTGTACCCTTCGCCTACATGCCCCTCAGGGCTCGCTTGCAGGGCATGGATACGGCCCTCGAGCATGCGGCCCGCGATCTCTACGCCTCGCGCTGGCAGGCGTTCCGCTATGTCACCTTGCCCCTGATCCGGCCTGCGATCGTCGCCGGAGGCATGCTGGCCTTCGTGATCTCGCTGGATGACGTCGTGATCACCGAATTCATCAAGAGCGGCGGCCAGGAAACCATCCCGACTTACATGCTCGGTCAGATCCGGCGTGGGGTCACACCGCAGTTGAATGCGATCGCCACCGTCTTCCTGGCGTTGTCGATTGCCTTCGTCACCGTCTTTTATCTCGCCACACGCAACTCTGACGACGACTAACCAAGAAAAACGGAGAATATCATCATGCTCAAGACCACAGCAGTCTCCGCCCTTATGCTCAGCCTGATGGCCAGCGTCGGCCATGCCGCCGGAGAGCTCAACATCTACAACTGGGGCAATTACACCAGTCCCGAACTGATCAAGAAGTTTGAGGCAGCCTATGACGTCAAGGTGACGGTCACCGACTACGATTCCAATGACACGGCTCTCGCCAAGATCCGCCAGGGCGGACACGGTTTCGATATCGTCGTGCCAAGTTCGCAGGTCATGGACATCTGGATCAAGGAAGGCCTCCTGCTTGAGGCCCGACCGGACCAGATGGAGAACTTCAAGAACGTCGATCCGCGCTGGATTGACGTCCCCTTCGATCCGGGCCGCAAATATACGGCTCCCTGGGTCTGGGGCTCGACGGGCGTGACCGTCAACACTTCCGTCTACAAGGGAGATATCAACACCTCTAACATGTTCATGGAACCGCCGGCAGAAGTCGCAGGCAAGGTCAATGTCGTTCCGGAAATGACCGACGTGATGGCGCTGGCGCTGTTCAACATCGGAGCCGAGCAATGCACTGCAGACCTGCCGACGCTGAAGAAGGTTCGCGACAAGATGCTGGCGGCCAAGGCCACCTGGGTCTCGATTTCCTACAGCAACGAAAACCAGTGGGCGACGGGCGAGTTTCTCTCCGGCGTGAACTGGTCGGGCGCTTCCATGCGTGGCCGTCTGCTCAATCCGGCCGTGCAGTTCGGTTTCCCGAAGGAAGGCTTTCCGCTGTGGATGGATAGCGTCGGCATCGTCGCCGATGCCAAGAATGTCGACAATGCCAAGCTGTTCATGAATTTCATCATGGCGCCTGAAAATGCCGCGCTAATCTCAAACTTCAATCGCTATTCGAACGGCATCCTCGGCTCAGAGGCTTTCATGACCGACGAAGTGAAGAATGCGCCTGAAGTGAAGGTTCCAGAAGAGCTGTTGAAGAACGGGCGCTTCCTGACGTCGTGCCCGCCCGAGGTGCAGGCGCTTCACACCAAGATCTGGACGGAAGTCATGAAGTGAGCCAATCGGCCTGTCAGTTCTCGATCAGCGGGGGACGGGCACTCCGTCCCCTAAACGTCTCTTCAAGGAAATTCAGATGAGCAATTCAGCCAGCATCGTGATCAAGAACGGTCGTGTCCTCACGATGAATGAAACCCAGCCGCGCGCCTCTGCTGTCGCGCTTTCGGGCAACCGGATCCTCGCGGTCGGGGATTGGGACGATGTCGCCGGTTTCGTCGGTCCGGCAACGGACGTGATCGATGCCCGTGACGCGACGGTCATGCCCGGGTTCAACGAAGGCCATATGCATATCTTCGGCGGATCTGTCGGCCTTGTTCAGCTCGACCTCTTCGGCGTCAAGGGCTTCGCGGCTCTGCGAGAGGCCGTGCGCCAATATGCGTCCGACAACCCGACGACGAAACTCGTCATCGGTAATGGTGCCGATTACGGGATCATCGAGCCCGAGCGCCTGACCCGGCACCATCTCGATCTGATCCTGCCCGACAGGCCCATGATCGTCTTCGCCTTCGATCACCATATCGCCTGGGCCAACACGATTGCCTTGAAACAGGCGGGTATCTTCGAAGGCCGGGATGTCGGTGTCGGCAACGAGATCGTCATGGGCGAAGACGGTTGTGCGACCGGCGAATTGCGCGAGTCGAATGCCTATGGTCCGGTTGTCGACCTCTCGGAAACCGGTGGCCGAGACATGCTCGGCATCGCAACCGGTGGTGATCCGGAAAACCTTACGGAAGAAGATCGTGCGAACGATCTTGCCGTGCTGCGCAAGGGACTGCAATATTGCGCGTCGCTCGGTATCACCTCGCTGCAGAACATGGATGGTAGCCTCTATCAGCTCGAACTTCTGGACCAGATCGAGCGCGAGGACGGCTTGCCCTGCCGGATGCGCATGCCGTTCCATATGAAGAACTTCATGCCTGTGAGTTTCATCGAGGAGAAGGCGGCGGCCTGGCGTGACCGCTTCAACAGCGATCGCCTGCGCTCGGATTTCGTCAAGCTGTTCATGGATGGGGTGATCGAGGGCGAGACGGCCGTCATGCATGACGACTATGCCCATCGACCGGGATATCGCGGCGATCCCTTGTTCAGCCAAGAAGCCTTCGATGCGGTCGCCACGGAGGCGACGAGGCTGAACTTGCCGGTTGCCGTCCATGCCATCGGTGACGGCGCCGTGCATATGGTGCTTGAAGGCTATGAAAAAGGCATCAAGGCCACCGGCAACACGAAGATCCGCCATCGGATCGAACATATCGAGGTCGTACTGCCCTCGGATATCCCGCGTTTTGCCGAACTCGGTGTTGTCGCCTCGATGCAGCCTCCGCATCCTCCGGGCACCGGATCTTTGCCGCTGCAGCCGGGCATCGACTTCATCGGTCGCGATCGCTGGCCGTATTCCTATGCCTGGCGGACGTTGGTGGATGCGGGTGCCAAGATGGTGTTTGCTACCGACTGGCCGGTCTGCCCGCTCGACCCGCTGCTATCGATCGAGCAGGCTATGACCCGCAAGCCCTGGGCAGATGATGTGCCAGACCAGCGACTGACGCTCGAAGAGACGCTTCAGGCCTACACGATCAACAGTGCCTACGTGGAGCAGATGGAAGATCGCAAGGGCATGCTGAAGCCGGGTTATCTGGCCGACCTCGTGATCCTCGACGGCGATATCGAGGCGGTTTCGCATGATCGCATTTCCTCGCTGCGTGCCGTGAAGACAATCTGCGACGGGCGGATCACCTACTCGGCCTGACAACAGACAAGGAGGCGAAAGCGCATGTCTCAAGAAATCGTATCTCCGATCGTACCGGGCCTGGAATTCGCCTTTGCCATCAATGTCACGATTGCCGAGCCACGTTCTGGCGGGCGCGGGCGAAACGGTCACCGACGCATCATTCCGATCACGGGTGGCACGATCTCCGGGCCGCGGCTGCAAGGCCGCGTCCTGCCGGGCGGCGCAGACTACGAGCTGATCCGCCAGGATGGCTGCTCGGTGGTGACGGCGCATTATGGTCTGGAAGCAGACGATGGCACGCCAATCTACATCCGCAACCAGGGTCTCTTCATCGCAGACAAAAACGTGGTCGACCGGGTCGACGCCGGCGAGTTCCTGCGCCCCGAGGCCTATTACTTCCGCTCCGCGCCGATTTTCGACGCGCCGCTCGGTCCGCATGTCTGGCTTTCCGACAGTCTGTTTGTCGCGTCCTGCGCGTTTCGCATGACGGATGTGACGATTGCCGTCTATCGCGTCACTTGATCATACCAGGAGGCAGCCACTCATGAAGACGATCGGAATCCTCATCACCGGGCATCTACCGGCAGAGCTTGTCGATGACTACGGAGATTACGGCAATCTGTTCGCCGACCTGCTCGGTGTCGACCGTTTTCGCTATAAGCGCTATTTCGTGGTCGATGGGCAAATGCCATCCGACCCGCAGGCGGCCGATGGCTGGCTGATCACAGGCTCCCGCCACGGCGTCTACGAGGATCATGCCTGGATCCCGCTGCTTGAAGTGTTCATCCGTCATGCGCGTGATGCCGATGTCCCCACCGTTGGCGTCTGTTTCGGCCATCAGATCATGGCGCAGGCGCTGGGTGGTGTGGTGCGGAAATTCGATGGCGGATGGGCGGCCGGCGTGACCTACTATGATCGATCAGACCTGAACCAAAGGTACAGATTGCTGGCTTGGCATCAGGACCAGGTCATAAAGCCGCCTTTGGACGGCAAAGTCGTCTCCAGCAACGATTTCTGCGCGAATGCCGCTCTCCGTTACGGCGACTGGGGCCTTTCTTTCCAGGCGCATCCCGAGTTCACGCCCGCGTTTTTTGCGCGCCTTGTCGCCTTGCGCGGCGACCTGCTTCCCGGCTCCATACGCGCCCGCGCGACCGTTATCGATGGCGAGCTTGACACCCCTGGCGTCGCTGCTGAGATCGCGGATTTTCTAGAAAGAATGTCCTAATCGGAGCGCAAAAATGCGATCGCAGATCGATGTTATATCGAAAATTAGCGATCTTTTATCAAATGCAAACTAGTGTTCGGGTGTGTGTGAAGCCGCCCGCCCTGACACGATATCGATCGGTCCGGGCCCTTCGTGAACGAGGACCGGAATGAGAAAAACTCTAGCGTTCAAGCTGCTAAGCGTGAGTGCAATCGCGATTGCCCTATGCCTTTTCGCAACATTTGCCGTCGTGATCTCTCAGGTTAGGGACCAGACGGTCACGATGACGCTCGATCAGGCAAAGACCGATGCCCGAGCGACGGCGGAAACAGTGTCTTCGCAACTCAACAACCTCGCAGGCGCTGTAAAGGTCATGGCCGGTTCTGTCGAGCGCAGCACTGTTGACCGCGAGCAGGTCACGGCCATGCTTCCTGCACTTATCGAGCGATTTGATCTGGTCTTCGGCTCTTGGCTCCTGGAGGCAGAAGACGGCTTCAATGGAGAGCAAGTTCAACAGTTGAATGAAAAGCTTGGTACCAACTCGAAGGGGCAATTTACCCCTTACTGGACGAGGTCTGACGGTGGCCTGGAATTGATCATCCCAGAGGATATTTCGCGGGAGGAAAGCTATTACAGCCTTGCTGCGACGAGCCGTGCCGGAGCCGCGACCGAGCCTTATATCGAGGACAGCGCTGGCGGCATGCTGATGATGAGCATCGCCTATCCTGTAATCTCCGGCGAAAAGATGAGAGGTGTGCTCGGCGTTGATATCGGGCTGGACGCTCTGTCTGGAGCACTCAAGGACAAGCGGCCCTTTGGCTCCGGTCGTGTCTACCTGCTGTCGGCGCAGGGGACGTGGCTCACTGCGCCTGATGATGTGTCAGTCATGAAACCCTACGAATTCGAAGGTCTTGCTGAGACCAAGGCGGCAGCGCTGCGCGGTGAAACCGTCATCCTTGAAAATGTCACAGGTGCAGACCAAGGCGCAGTTTATCGCGTCATCATGCCCTTTGAGTTGCCCGGCATGAACGCTCGCTGGATGATTGTAGAGGACGTGCCGGTTTCGGTCGTCTCTGCCGTTGTCAACGAGCAGACTCTGATCCTTGTGTCGGGTGGCCTTGCCATCATGGCAGCCGTCATCATTTCGCTCCTGACCGCAGTGCGGTTGTTCATCCAGAAGCCCATCGGTTCCCTTCTGTCCGAAGTCGCACGCCTGACGAATAGCGATTACGAACAGCCGGTGGCCGGGCAGGGGCGCAAGGATGAAGTTGGGGCGCTCGCAACCTCTCTGGATGTTTTCCGCCACAAGCTGGCAGAGGGGCGCAGTATCGAGGCGGGCGCCGAACGACAGCGTCTGGCTGCCGAAGAACAGCGCAGCCAAACCGAGACGGAACGCTTGGCAGTGGCGGAAACCCAGCGCCAGGTGGTCCTGGCTCTCGGCAAGGGACTGCAGCAGCTCGCGGATGGCAATCTGTCTCATCGCATCGTGGACGTGTTCCCCGGCTCCTATGCGGAGTTGCGTGATCACTATAATTCCGCTTTGGAGAGCTTGGAAAATACGGTCTTGCGCCTGAATGTCACCGTCGACACGCTAAACGCCGGGACACGCGAGATCAGCCGCAGCTCCGACCAACTGTCCAGACGTACGGAGCAGCAGGCAGCAAGCCTTGAGCAAACGACCGCCGCACTCGGCGAAATCGCCGACAAGCTCAACGAAAGCGCCGGCAATGCGGAACTGGCGGCCGGAAAGGTGAAGTCGGCCTGCACCGAAGCCGAACGATCTGGCGATGTCGTGCAGAAGGCAATATCCGCCATGGAAGGCATCGAAGACAGCTCTCGAAAGGTGAGCCAGATTATTGGTGTGATCGACGAGATCGCATTCCAAACCAACCTTCTTGCGCTGAATGCCGGCGTAGAGGCAGCCCGAGCCGGCGAGGCCGGCAAGGGTTTTGCTGTCGTGGCGCAGGAAGTCCGCGAACTGGCTCAACGCTCCGCCCAGGCTGCTCGAGAGATCAAGGCTCTCATTTCTGCGTCGAACGAACAGGTTGGCCAGGGTGTCACGCTGGTCGCAGAAACCGGAGAGGCCCTTGATCGCATCGCCGAACAGGTTCAGGCCATCGATTCCCTCATGCAGCAGATTTCTCGTGCGACTGGCGAGCAGGCCTCGGGTCTGCGCGAGATCAACACGGCCGTGAACCACATGGACCAGGCAACGCAGCAGAATGCGGCAATGGTCGAGGAGACGACGGCCGCCTCTGCCGTTCTGAATGGTGAAGCGAACAGCTTGAGCCAGATGATCTCGCGGTTCGTCGTGGGTCAATCGTCCGGCAGGAAGGCCGCCTGAGCTCTAAGAAACATGGGCGTCCCAACGGGCGTTCCATCAAGAATCGACGAGAGGTGGTCCCGACACCACCTCTCGTCTAGCGTCGAGAACAAACCAATCAATCTGCAGGGAGCAGACATGACCGCGACAGCATTGGTACTGGTGGATTTCCAGAACGACTATTTCGATGGCGGGGCGTTTAGCCTCGTCGGTACCGCCGACGCTGCGGCGAAGGCGCGCAAAGTTCTCGATCGTTTCCGCGCCAGTGGTGAGACGATCGTCCATATCCGCCATCACGCGAGCGAAGACGATGCGACGTTTTTCGTTCCAGGTACGGCGGGCGCCGAAATCAACACGACGGTTGCTGCTTTGGCCGGTGAAGCCGTTGTGACCAAGGCGAACATCAACGGTTTCCTCGGAACGGACCTCAAGTCGATCCTCGATGCTGTGGGTGTGTCGAACCTGGTGATCGTGGGCGCGATGAGCCATATGTGCATCGATGCGCTTGCGCGTGCTGCCTCCGACCTCGGTTACGGCGTCACGGTTGTTCACGATGCGGTCGCAACCCGCGACCTGGAATTTGCTGGCAGAACTGTTTCCGCAGCGGACGTCCATGCGTCTTTTATGGCGGCGTTGGCATTTGCCTACGCGAACGTCGTGAGCACGGATGACTTCCTGAACGCCTGAAATCGTCGAGAAGGCCGGTAACGACTCCGGCCTCATCGCGCTCTCCTATGATCAATGCTCTTTCACCGGATACTGCTGGTGGAGGCTGCATGATTGCCGCGCTGTTCATGGTGAAGTCACGGGTCTTTTGCTAGCCTCCGCAGCGCCGAACACTTGGATATGAAGTCCCTATGCACGGCATGGCCATGAACTGCCCAGTTCTTTGCCCCAATCGTCTCTAAAGATTGCGAAGGTTCAGTCTTTCGATCAGGGGCAACAATTGGTCTCTTGCGTGGCTGCGATGTTGGCGCGCTGCGTTGCTGGCAGCTTCTTTGTCGCCAGTTTCGATCGCCTTGACGATTGCATCGTGCTCCGCAGACGAAACTGCTGGCCGCGGTCGTAGATTGAGCGTGAACATGCGAGCCCGGTGGAGTTGATCGGCTACAGTGCCTGCCATTCGTGTCAGGCGCCTGTTGCCGCTGCGCTGGACCAGCGTTTCGTGGAAGACCTCGTCTGCCACGGCCCAGGCCTGGAGATCATCGGCCTGAAGAGCCTTGTCCATATCTTCCGTCGCTTCGCGCAATGCGGCTGCCACAGCGAGTCGTTCCGTTTCGGGGAAGCCGGCGATGCGGGCAGCAGCGGCGCCTTCAAGGGCTATGATGACCTCATAGATCTCCTCGATATCGGCGGGCGAGAGCGCGCGGATGATGATGCCCTTCTTCGGAAGGATCCTTACGAGTCCATCCTCCTGCAGACGGGCCATGGCTTCATGCACTGGTGTTCTGCTCATGCCGAGCTGGCGGGCGATTTCGTTTTCTGCCGCCTGGTATCCGGGCGGGAATACATTGGACCTGATCGCATTGCGCAGAGCCTGATAGGCAGCCACAACCCGTCCCGCCTTAGAGGCTTCGACTTCTGTGTCGTCCTGATCGGTCGTTTGCGGCCGGAGGATCTCGTTCGCCTTGATCATGCGCTGTGTGTCTCCCTCCATGCCTGTCTACGCGAATTGGCGTTGACAAACATCAGATCACCTATAAATTTATTCTTGCATGCAAGATAGCATGGAAGAAATCCGATGTGGAGGCATTCGGATTTGGTTCTGGAGGAGAACATAATGAAGCCGATCCATATGGTTCTGGCGACAGCACTGCTGGCGACCGTCGCCCATGCTGCCCAGGCACAAAGCAGTTTCCCTGAAAAACCCATCACCATCATGGTCCCCGCCGCCGCCGGCGGTCCGAGCGATACGGTCGCGCGTCTGGTCGCTCAGGCGATGTCGGCAGAATTGGGACAGCAGGTCCTGATCGAAAACATGGGTGGCGCAGGTGGTTCGCTCGGCGCGGCCACCGTGGCCACAGCCGATCCGGATGGCTACCGCCTGCTTCTGTACCATATCGGTACCGCCACTTTCGCGGCGCTCTATCCTGATCTCACCTACAAGCCGATCGAGGATTTCTCAAGTATCGGTCTGATCACCGAGGTACCAATGACGGTTGTCGGTCGTAAAGACCTGCCGCCGGCAACTTTTGCCGATCTTCTCGGATACCTGAAGGAAAACGGCGAAGCCGTAACCTTCGGTACGGCCGGCACGGGCGCGGTGTCTCATCTCTGCGGCATGCTGCTGCAGGATGCCACGCAGTCCAAGATGACGCTCGTGCCCTACAAGGGCATGGGGCCGGCCATGACTGACTTGATCGGAGGTCGGATTGATCTCGCCTGCGACCAGACGACCAACACGACGACGCAGATCAAAGCAAACGAGGTTAAGGCCTATGCCGTCACGACCTCGGCCCGTATCGGTGTTTTTCCTGACCTTCCCACGGTCGATGAGGGCGGGATCAAGGGCTTCGAACTCAGCGCCTGGCACGCGCTCTGGGCACCGAAGGGCACGCCGGAAGATGTGAGGATCAAGCTTTCGGATGCCCTCAAGGTGGCTCTGAAGGATCCGATAGTCATCGAGCGGATGGCTGGACTTGGTACGGTGCCCGTCGCCGAAGACCAGGCAACGCCCGCTGCACTCGACAAGAAGTTTGGCGCGGAAGTTGAACGTCTGACGGCGCTAATCCAGTCGTCAGCCTCCAAGTAAACACCGCCAGGCATCCTCCTGAGAACGGTCATAAGCGGCGCTGCTTAAGGCGGCGCCGCATCTTAAACCCAAACAACGAGACTGACATGCGCTCCTATAAGATTGCTGCCATTCCGGCCGATGGTATCGGCCCCGAAGTCATCGCCGCAGGACTTCAGGTCCTGGAGGCTCTGTCCAAACGTAGTGGCGATTTCACGATTGAGGCGGAGATCTTCGATTGGGGCTCGGACTATTACAAGAAGCACGGCGTGATGATGCCGGCGGACGGTTTGGCAACCCTGAAGGCTTTCGACGCGATTTATTTCGGTGCGGTCGGTGCTCCCGATGTTCCCGACCACATCACACTATGGGGTCTGCGTCTGCCGATCTGCCAGGGTTTCGACCAATATGCCAATGTCCGTCCTACCAAGATCTTGCCGGGCATCACGCCGCCTTTGCGCAATTGCGGCCCGGGGGACCTGGATTGGGTTATCGTGCGTGAGAATTCCGAGGGCGAATATTCAGGGCATGGTGGACGGGCGCATCGCGGCCTGCCGGAGGAAGTCGGAACAGAGGTGGCGATCTTTACCCGTGTCGGCGTCACGCGCATCATGCGCTATGCCTTCAAGCTCGCACAGGCACGGCCGCGCAAGCTCCTGACGGTTGTCACCAAATCCAATGCGCAGCGGCATGGCATGGTCATGTGGGACGAAATTGCAGCCGAGGTCGCCCTCGAATTCCCGGACGTGACCTGGGACAAAATGCTGGTCGATGCAATGACGGTTCGCATGACCCTCAACCCGAAGAGCCTCGATACGATTGTTGCCACCAATCTGCATGCGGACATCCTCTCGGATCTCGCGGGCGCGCTGGCAGGCAGCCTTGGGGTCGCACCGACAGCCAATATCGATCCCGAGCGGCGCTATCCGTCGATGTTCGAACCGATCCACGGTTCTGCCTTCGACATAACCGGCAAGGGTATCGCCAATCCGGTCGCAACCTTTTGGACGGCAGCGCAGATGCTGGAGCATCTTGGTGAAACGCAGGCGGCAGCGCGTCTTATGCAGGCGGTTGAGCGCGTCACCGAAAGCGGGATACTGACGCCTGATGTCGGCGGCACGGCCACCACCAAAGAGGTGACCGCAGCAGTCTGCGAGGCCATAGCGGGCTCTAACATCTTGTGACACAGCGGACGGGCCTGTGGGGGAAACGGAGGCAGGCCTGACCGGGAGGAACTGACATGGACGTTACGACGAAACGAAACCGCCACGACGTGGTGGCCGGTGGGATCTTCATTGCGATCGCTGCACTCTTCGCGATCCAGGGCGCGCGCTATGAGTTCGGCACGGCCATCAAGATGGGGCCGGGCTTCTTCCCGGTGGTGCTGGCCTTCTTTCTCGGCGCACTCGGTGTCGCCGTCATCTTCGGAGGTTTGCAAAAACCCGCCGAGGCGGCGGCGGGTCCCGTTCCGTGGCGGGCGATCCTGTTGATATCAGTCGCGCTTGCCCTGTTTGCTGCCGGTGCCCGCACCCTCGGGCTCGTCCCGCTCGTCTTTCTCTGCACCGCGATCACGGCGCTTGCTTCGCCGAAGAATACGGCGATGTCGGCAATCATCATGGGGCTCGTCATGGCGGGCCTTTGTTATCTGGTGTTCAAGATCGGGCTTGCCGTTACCATCCCGACTTTCGGCCCTGTGTTCGGTTTGTGAGGAGCGCGCATCATGGAACTCCTCGCCAATCTCGCACTTGGTTTCGAGACTGCTCTGACGCCCCTCAATATCTTCTGGTGCTTCATCGGAGTCCTGCTCGGAACACTGGTGGGTGTCCTGCCGGGCATAGGTCCCACTGCGACCATCGCCATGCTCCTGCCGATCACATTTACCTTCTCGCCGGTGACCTCACTGATCATGCTGTCGGGCATTTATTACGGCGCCCAATATGGCGGCTCGACGACCGCGATCCTGATCAATCTTCCTGGTGAATCCTCATCCGCCGTCACGGCGATCGATGGCTATCAGATGGCGCGCAAGGGGAGGGCGGGCCAGGCGCTCGCCACGGCAGCGCTCGGCTCCTTCTTTGCCGGCTGCGTCGCAACGCTGCTGCTCGCGATTGCTGCACCGCCGCTGGCCTCGGTGGCACTCCAGTTCGGTGCGCCTGAATATTTCGCGCTGATTGTCCTTGGGCTTCTCGTTTCGATCTCGCTGGCCTACGGTTCCGTGCTGAAGGCGTTGGGCATGATCTCTATCGGGCTTCTCTTGGGAACCGTGGGCCAGGACATTTACACAGGGACCGAGCGTTTTACCTTTGGGCGGCTGGAGCTTTCCCAGGGCATCAATTTCGTTTCTGTTGCCGTCGGGATTTTCGGCGTCGCTGAAATCTTCCGCAATCTGCAGAGCGATCAGGATCGGGAGGTTGGCGTCAAGCATGTTACGCATCTGTGGCTCGACCGCGCCGACATGCGTCGAATTGTCGGGCCGGTGCTGCGTGGGACAGCACTCGGGTCTATCCTGGGCGTACTGCCGGGCGGTGGCCATGTGCTTGCGTCTTTCGCGAGCTATTCAGCCGAGAAAAACCTCTCAAAGAGGCCCGAAGAGTTCGGCCACGGTGCGATCGAGGGGGTTGCAGGCCCGGAAAGTGCGAACAATGCTGCCGCACAGACCTCCTTTATTCCGCTTCTGACACTCGGTATTCCCGCACATCCCGTGATGGCCCTCATCGTCGGCGCCTTCATCCTGCAGGGGATCACGCCGGGCCCCGACGTGATCACCAGCCAGCCTGCACTTTTCTGGGGCATCATCGCCTCGATGTGGATCGGCAATCTGCTGCTGGTCATCCTGAATCTTCCGCTGATCGGCCTCTGGGTGAAAATGCTCACCATTCCCTATCGGGCACTCTTCCCTGCCATCGTCATCTTCGCCTCTATCGGCTGCTACTCGATCAACAACAATCCGTTTGACGTCTACGCCATCATCGTGTCCGGCATTCTCGGTTATGCCCTCATCCGTGTGGGCTGCGAACCTGCGCCGCTATTACTCGGTTTCGTACTGGGGCCACTACTGGAAGAACACCTGCGTCGGGCGATGATCATCTCGAGGGGGGATGCCACGGTCTTCGTCACCAACCCGATTGCGGCGTCGCTTCTTGCGCTTGGACTGATCTGTGTGATCCTCGCCTTGCTTCCGTCGATCCGGTCGAAGCGCGATCAGGTCTTTGTTGAGGATGACTGATGTGGAGGCTTGGTCCGCTCGCTCGGCATTGACCAGGTGGTGGCCCATATAGTCCTTCTTCGTTAGAGGCTGTCGGGCATGCCGGCCGCATTCCGGATTCTTAAAAAGAGCTGCAACATGAAGCACGGCACGCTGTTGGAAAAACTGTTTCAGGCGGCGGTTCAGGCCGCTGATCCGCTGGCCGGGATCCTCGCGCACCTTCCGCCACCACCCGTCGGCGGCCGAACGGTGGTGGTCGGTGCCGGCAAAGGAGCGGCGCAGATGGCGGCGGCTCTTGAGAGCATTTGGCCGGGCCCTCTCTCGGGCCTTGTCGTGACACGCTACGGCTATGCCTGCCCCACGCAATCAATCGAAGTGATCGAGGCCGCGCACCCGGTGCCGGATGAGGCGGGGCTCGTTGCCTCCAGACGGTTGCTGGAGCTGGTTGCCACGCTCGATCATCAGGATCTCGTCATCGCCGTCATCTCCGGCGGTGGTTCGGCGCTTTTGCCAGCACCTCCTTCGGGGCTGACGCTTGAGGACGAGATCGCACTCAATCAGGTGCTCCTGTCGTCAGGTGCGCCGATCTCCGCCATGAACGTGGTGCGCAAACATGTCTCGATGATCAAGGGCGGTCGGCTGGCGGCGGCAACGAAGGCGCGCGTCGTCAGCCTCATCGTCTCGGACATCCCGGGCGACATTCCATCCTTCGTCGCATCCGGGCCGACGGTTGCCGATGCATCGACGCGACAGGATGCGCTCGCTATCGTCGAGAACTATAAACTCCACCTACCGTCCGGGGTGATTGCGCATCTCCACTCGCTTGCCGCCGATGCCCCGAGACCCGATGATCCCCGCTTGTCCCGCAACGAACACCACGTTGTGGCCTCCGCGGGCTTGTCTCTGGAAGCCGCCGCAAGCGTCGCTCTTGCGGCGGGCTTTACGCCCCACATCCTGTCCGATTCCATTGAGGGCGAAAGCCGTGACGTCGCCCTGGTGCATGCCGCGATGGCGCGGGAGATCGCGACGAGGGGCCGCCCGTTTCAGCGACCGGCTGTTCTTCTGTCTGGTGGTGAGACCACTGTCACCCTTCGCGGCGATGGAGGGCGCGGCGGTCGCAACAGCGAGTTTGCGCTCGCGCTCGCCCTCGCCATCGACGGGCTATCGATCACGGCACTGGCGGCGGATACCGACGGAATTGACGGTGTGGGAGATCATGCGGGTGCTGTCGTCGATGGTGGCACGGTCGCGCGGCTCCGGGCGGCTGGCTTCGAAGCACGAAAACTGCTCGCGCAGAACGACAGCTATTCGGGCTTCGAGGCGATCGGCGATCTCCTGGTGACAGGACCGACCGGCACCAATGTCAACGATTTCAGGGCCATCATCATCGAGTAGCAACGAGATCGGGGCATTTTCCACGTGCAGTTTTTCAACCAGTGTATTGGTCCAGTTGCGCCCCACGCAATTTCAAATGATTCCAAAACATCCGCGTTGATGGCTGTGAAGCTGACCCCTATTAGCTGACTAGTTTAGTCAACATAAGGGGCTGGTGGAGATGACACAGGCGATATCGAGGCATGCTGAACGGCGTCAGGCGCGTCTAGCCGATTACAGTATCGTTTATGTTTCGGCCCTGATATGCGCTGCCCTTTACGTCTCAGCACCTGCAGCACGGGCGCAGGATCAAGACGGCGAGGTTGATGGCGAGACGGTGCTCGAAGAGATTGTCGTCCTCTCCGCCGAGCAGCAGTTGAAGCAGATGCCGGGCGTCTCGACGATTACGGCAACCGACCTTCAGCAGCGACCTGTCTCCAACGATATCTCGGAGATCATCCGTCGTATGCCTGGCGCCAATCTCACTGGAACCAGCGCTTCCGGCCAGCGTGGCAATCAGCGCCAGATTGACCTGCGCGGGATGGGTCCTGAAAACACATTGATCCTGATTGATGGTAAGCCAGTGTTGTCGCGCAACTCAGTGCGCATGGGGCGCGGTGGCGAACGGGACTCGCGCGGCGACAGCAATTGGGTGCCGGCGGAAGCCATCGAACGGATAGAGGTGATCCGAGGACCTGCCGCTGCCCGCTACGGCTCGGGTGCTGCCGGTGGCGTCGTCAATATCATCACGAAGAAGCCGGAGACGCTGTCCGGCTCGGCCTCAACCTATGTGAACGTTCCGCAGAACTCGAAGGAAGGTCACACCGTTCGCGGCAATTTCGTGGTTGGTGGCCCGTTGAACGACACAACATCCTTCCGTTTGACGGGCAACTACAGCCGCACCCAGAACGATGACGCTGACATCAATGCAGGGGCCTCATCGGGAGTTCAAACCAACCCGCCGGCAGGACGCGAAGGTGTCGTGAACAAAGACGTTCGAGGTGTCTTCACTTTCGAACCGAGTGGCGACCACGTCATCGATCTAGAGGCGGCCTATAGCCGTCAGGGCAACCTGTTCGCCGGAGACTCGCAGAACGCTGCGACTGGCGCTAATGCAGCGCGTTTGAACTCGCTTGTGGGAGAGGAGACGAACAGCCTGAAGCGTGGGACACTCGCTGCAACGCATCGTGGGACTTACGATTTTGGAGAGTCCACCAGCTATATTCAGTGGGAGCGCACGCTGAACTCGCGTTTGGCTGAAACGCTCGCCGGCGGAAGCGAAGGTTCGATTTCGGGTGATCTCGAAGAGGGCACAATTGAACTCGACACGCTGACGGCGAAGAGTGAATGGATTTTGCCGCTCGACTATCTGTTCGAACAGAAGCTCACGATTGGCACCGAGTATCGTGGCGAGTGGATGGACGATCCCGTCTCGGCGGACCAGCCAGGTTCCAGCAGCATCTCCTATCCCACAATTCCCGCCATTCCTGGTAGTCTCAATGCAGAAAGCAGGGACTGGTTGATCGGGCTTTATGCCGAAGACAATATCTCAATCACCGACGACTTCACCCTGACGCCCGGTCTTCGCTTCGATCAGCACAGTGCCTTTGGTGCGAATTTCAGCCCCAGTCTTAATGCTTCCCATGCGCTGACCGACACCATTACCCTGAAGGCTGGTATTGCCAGAGCCTTCAAGGCACCGAACCTCTTTCAGCAGAACCCCGAATACATCCTTTACTCGCGAGGCAATGGCTGCGCCGTGAATACCTCGGGCGGCTGCTACATCATCGGTAACGAGACCCTTGAGCCTGAAACGAGCATCAACAAGGAGATCGGCATCTCCTACAATGATGGTTTGGGCTGGAACGCGGGCCTTACCTATTTTCACAACGACTATCGCAATCGGATCTCTCCCTCCACGACTGCGGTGGTGAGCTTGAGCACCACGACTGTGAACGTCTACCAGTGGGAGAACGTGCCCGAGTCCGTCGTGTCTGGTCTGGAGGGCAATCTCTCCGTGCCTTTGCATGAACAGGTGACCTGGGCGACCAACTTCACTTACATGCTGGAGTCCAAGAACAAGAGTGACGGCCAGCCACTGTCGTTGGTGCCGGACTACACGATCAACACGTCGCTCGAATGGCAGGCACGCGAGGATCTGACACTGATCCTGTCCGCCACCCATTATGGTGAGACACAGTCACCCACCTCGCGATCCTTCAACGGCTCGGCCGTTGACAATCCAGAGCCGCGTGAACCCTACACGCTCGTAAACCTCGGGGCATCCTATGACATCAACGAGCAGTATCGAATGACGGCTGGCGTGAACAACATCTTCAACGAACGGGTCTATCGTGAAGGCAGCGGCAACAATGCCGGCGCCAATACGTACAATGAGCCCGGACGCTCCTTCTACGTGTCACTCTCGGCCAGCTTCTGAGAGGACCAAGAACGGTAAGGGCCCGCCACTTTCCTGGTTGGCGGGCCCTTGCTTGTTTTGTCCATGTCCACTCAAGGCTTTGGAGTACGGTCTCCGGCCTTGATGCTTTCTGCCTGCGCCAGAGAGCAGTCGCGCAACAGGTCGAATGCACCGAGCGCCTGTTCCCCCGCGACGAAGGGGTGCGGATCGTTGGCCCCGCGCTCGGCAAGGAGGGCAAGGTTGTCCAGAGCGCCGTCGCGCGTCGGGTGATTGGACATGAACACGTCCACGCCCTCCTTGGCTGCGATGTCGCGGAAACGTCCGGCGGACTGGGAATAAGCCCGCATGCGTGCTTCGTTCGGACCGAAGTTCAGGCCCGTCCCGCCCCACAGGGCGACCATGTGCTGTTCGCCCTTGTCGGCGACCGGGAAGACCAGGGAAACCGTGCCAGGCGTATGGCCGGGTGTGACGTAAAGCTGAACCGTCGTGTCGCCGAGCGTAATGGTGTCGCCGTCCGCCACCGAGACGTCACGCTTCGGCGGTGCGCCCCACCGCGGATTGGAAAACTGCAGTTCCGGTTTCTCCAGCTCCTGCCAGTCATCCTCGCTCATCAGGACCTTCGGTGCATAGGTGTCGACGAGGTACTTCTGCCCGCCATAATGGTCGCCATGGGCATGGGTAATGATCAGGTAGCGGATATCCTTGGGATCGAGACCGAGGGTTCGCAAACCGCCTTCGATCCTCTCCCGTGACTCCTCGTCATTGTTGAGGGCATCGACAACGATCAATCCTTCGGTGGTCTTGATGACCCAGCTTGCGACGCCGCGTACGCCGACGAAATAGAGGTTGTCGAACACCTGGCGAGGTTCGACCACGGCCGCTGCCGCCCGGCGGGCTCGTTCTTCCGCCGAGAGTTCGCGACGCTGGGACTGCCCGGCACCCGCTGGTCTGCGGCCAGCGGTCAGCAGCGGGCGTGATAGATCGCATATGTCGCTGAGACCTGGGAATCGGGCGCCCGCTTTCAGGCCCTGTTCGACCAGTGCTTCGGCTGATTTGCCGTTCGTCTCTGCCTGGACTGGCTGGACGAGCGCCATCAGCAGGATCGGAACGAGTGGCGTTTTCATCTGGAATTCCTTTTTTCGTTATCTGGCTCTTCGTCCCCGCCACCATGTTATGTTCGAAAAATCCGCCTTTATAGCTCGAAATTCCGATCGAATTGATCTAGGAATTCGATCATGAAGAGCATTCCCTCCACAGAACTCGATCAATGGGCGGTGTTGAGAGCTGCGGTTGAGGCCGGCAGTTTCGCCAAGGCTGCTGCTATGTTGAACCGAAGCCAGTCCTCGGTCAGTTACGCCATTGCCCGGTTGCAGGAACGTCTCGGCATCGAACTGCTCACGCTCGACGGACGTCGAGCCGTCCTCACCGAGGCGGGTCAACTCCTCCTGGCGGAGGCCGTGCCGCTGATCGACGAGTTCAGACGGCTCGAAGCACGTGCCCGGATGATGTCTGAAGGGCAGGAGCCCCGTGTGCGATTGCTGGTGGATGCGATCGCGCCGAAGCGAATTGTTTTTTCAGCCCTTTCCAAGTTTCGCCAGAAGCATCAGGGGGCAGAGATCGTGTTGAAGGAACTGGTGCGGCAGCCTGTCAGCAGCCTGCCCGTTTCCGACTTTGACCTTGCCATCAGCTACTGGGAGGATCGGGGGCCGCATGCTTTTCGCTTCGTCGATGTGGAAATGGTTGCCGTCGCCGCCCGGCAACACCCCTTGTTGCAGCAGGGAACGAGCCTCAGCCCTTCGGTGCTCTCCCATCATCCCATGGTTCTGATTGATCGGGACGAGGAAGCGCTCGGGCGCTCGACCGGCAGTGGCCGGCATCTGCGGGTGAATTCGGTGGAATCGGCCATCGAAGCGGTGCGGAGCGGTTTTTGTCACGGCCGATTGCCGCGACATCTGATCGAGGATGACCTGAAGAGCGGGGTTCTCCGAGCTCTGCCGATTGCCGAGCCGGTTCGGGTCATTCCCCTGGTGCTGGCCTATGCGAACCCCGCTATGGCGGGGCCGCTGACACGCGCCATGGCGGAGCTGCTTCGGCAGGAGACCGAACTGCAGGGGAGTGTGACCGTCTGACGGTCAGCCGTGACGGTTCCGTTGCTGCCAGAGCGTGTTCGCGCCGTCCAGCGCATCGTCGAAGGGCATGGCCGGGTCCTGCGCAAGGCAGAGCAAGGCGGCGGCGGCAGTTCTGACGATTGTTGCTTCCGCGAGTTCATCTCGCGCAGCGCCGGTCCAGACCGCCTGCCAGTATTCCCGCTGTGATAGGATCGAAGGTGCGGAGACCTGGCTGACATCCCGCAACGCAGGCACGATCGAATCCTCGGATTGTCCCCGGATGATGCGGTAGAGCGGCGTCGCCTTGAGGGGCGTGAATTGCGCGAAGTCACGCACAGAGCCCAGAATGGTTACATCGCCTTCTCCGAGCTGCCTTGCGACATCCCTATAAAGATCGCGTTTCGACATCTGGGCGGCCCCAAGCACGATGCAGGGTGCCGCTAGCGGGTTGATGAGATGAGGGACGGCATGAACCGGTGTGCGTGTCTCGAACAAAGGATAAAGACCGAGCAGGCTTTGCACCTGGGGAATGAGCGCGCCGATTGGAATATAGGCGAGGTTGGAGCGGGCAAGGGCCTCCGTCGCCTCGGCGACCGAGAGGCAGACAGGGATGCCGGCGTCTGAGGCGGCCAGCTCCAGTTTGCCGCTTTCCGCGCCATTGCCAAAAAAGCCGTGAATCAGCACCTTGTGGCCGCCGGAGGCGACGAGTCTTGCCGCGTGAATGAACCAGGGAGGCTGGCGCCAGCTGGCTGATACATAGGCAGGCCAATCGAGATCGGGCCGCGCGGAGGCTCCGGAGATCGCCGGGATACGATCCCTGATCGCGTGAACAAAGCCTGCCAGCTCCGCCGTCGTCACGCCGCGATACTGCATCGTCATCAGAAGCGCACCGATCTGGACAGGATCGGCTTCGCCGGTCAGGACGATGGACAGCGCGTCGCGCGCCTCCTCGGTCGTCATTGGACGGCTTTTGCCGGGGCCCGGTGCCGTGATAGCTATATACTTTGCCAGCCGGCGCTGCGGCTCGGCATTGTCGCCGATGGAGGCAATTTTTCTGGCGAGGATTGCCGGCGTCGGCGAGCCTTCGAGGCGATCGCTGCGGGTGACCGCGAGTGGCGGCATCGGGCTCCGTGTCGCTCCGATCCAGCCGTCTGCGCCGGTCCCGGCAGGCGAAGGCTGGGCTGCCACATCTTTGCGCATCAGCGCCTCGGTTTCCGTCGCCAGACCACGAACCCGCTGCCGAAGGGATTCAGCGAACGGTGTGGGCGACATGCCCCGACCGGTTCGGATGAAGATCCGGTCGTCATAGATTTCCCTGAGGTCCGATAGCATACGGCTCATCGATGAGGTCTGGATGCCCAGCGCTACTGCGGCGCCGCTGACGCTTCCCTCTCGCAGCAGCGCATCCAGCGCCACCAGGAGGCGCAGTTGCTGGAAGCGGCTCGCTTCTTCGCCCGAAGAGCCTGTTGCCGCCTCCTTCTCTTCCATTGCCATCGGCTTGACCTCCGCTGCGGTTTGCGCTCAGCGCAAATTAGAAAGGCTCTAGAATATCCGCATTGACCTGCCCTAGCCCCAATACATATCTGACAGCAAAACTCAACTTAAGCTTTTGCGAGTTGGCCAATTCCGCTGGCGATCGACGCGATCGATGGGAGCATGTCATGCAAAACTACAGATTGTTGTCCGTCGCGGCGCTCGCCGGCGCCATCTTTGCATCCGTTGGCGCCGCGCCGAGCTTGGGCGAACCCTTGAAGATCAACCATGTGCAGGGCATGACCGAGCTTCCCGGACAGCCAAAGACGGTGCTGACTTTCGATCTCTCGGCGCTCGATACGTTGTCCGCGCTCGGTGTCGAGGTGGCGGGCGTGCCAGAGGCCAACCTGCCGAAATCACTTTCCCAGTTCGCGGCGAAGCCAAAGATCGGCTCTCTCTTCGAGCCGGATTATGAAGCGGTCAGCGCGCTTCAGCCGGATTTGGTCATCGTGGCAGGGCGGGCGGCGCCGAAGTATGCGGAACTCGCCGCCATCGCGCCGACGGTCGATCTGACCACTGATCCCAAGGCCTTCATGAAAAGTGCTGTGGGCAATGTCCGCAAGCTTGGAGAGATTTTCGGCAAGCAGACCGAGGCGGAAGCGGCACTGGCCCGCCTGGAAGCCTCGACTGCTGCCCTGCGCAATGAGGCGTCATCTTCGGGCAAAGCGATGCTGGTGCTGACAACAGGCGGCAAGATGAGCACCTATGGCCGTGGCTCCCGCTTCGGCGTGCTGTTTACCGATTACGGTTTCCAGGCGGCAGACGACCAGATTGCCGTTGGCAACCATGGTCAGCCCATCTCATACGAATATATTCTTGAGAAGAACCCCGACTGGCTTTTTGTCATCGATCGTGACGGTGCCATCGGCGAACAGGGCGCGTCCGCATCCAAGCTCCTCGACAACGAGATCGTTCGCCAGACGGTCGCCTGGCAGAAAGGCCAGGTCGTTTACCTCGATGCCGCATCCTGGTACCTCGTCGGTGCCGGATTGACCTCGCTTCAGTCTTCGGTGGATCAGATCAAGGCAGCCCTCGCCAAGAAGTGAAACCGTGCCCGCTGGCCGAAACCGGATGGTGCGTCCGGTCGGTCCAGCTAAACTACTTTCAGAACGGACGTCTTCGTGTTGCCACGCCTGACCGCGATCCTCGTGCTGATGGGCATCCTGATTGGCGTGCTGGGGGTATCAAGCCTCTTTGTCGGGGTCAGTGCGATTTCGCCATTGGCGCTCTTGCGCGGAGACGTGGACGAGGCGCAGTGGCTGGTACTAACCGCCAGCCGCCTGCCGCGCACGCTAGCCCTCGTCTTTGCCGGATCTAGCATGGCGGTGGCCGGCACCATCATGCAGATGCTGGCGCGCAACCGCTTCGTTGAGCCGTCTACCGTGGGAACGGTGGAATCGGCGGCTCTCGGCATGCTGGTCGTCCTGCTGGTAGCCCCCGACCTGCCTGTTCTGGGCAAGATGCTGGTTGCCGCGGGCTTTTCTCTGGCTGGCACGACGATTTTCCTGCTCATTTTGCGTCAGATTCCGTTGCGTTCGGTGCTGATGGTGCCGCTTGTCGGCATCATGCTCGGCGGTGTCATCAGCGCCGTCACGGCTTTCTTCGCCTATCGCTTCGACATGATGCAGAGCATGGGAGCCTGGGTGAGCGGCGACTTTTCCACCATCCTGCGCGGACGCTACGAAACGCTCTGGGTCGCACTGGGACTGGCTGTTATCGCCTATGTCGCTGCCGACCGCTTTACACTTGCCGGCATGGGGGAAGCCTTTGCGCAGAATGTCGGGCTGAACTACCGGCGGGTGCTGGCGCTTGGCCTGGTGATCGTCTCGCTCGTCACCGCCTCGGTTGTCGTCACCGCAGGCATGGTACCGTTCGTCGGTCTCATCGTTCCCAATCTGGTCAGCATGGCGATGGGAGACAATCTACGGCACAGTTTGCCCTTCACGGCGCTTGCCGGTGCCGGTCTCGTGCTTGCCTGCGACATATTCGGCCGGATGATCATTGCGCCCTATGAAGTGCCTGTCGGCACCGTGCTCGGTATCCTCGGCAGCATCGTCTTTCTGGCGCTGGTCTTGAGAAAGAACGCCCGTGTCGCTTGACGAGAGACGAAAATCCCCTCGGTTCATTCTCGGCCTGCTGCTGGCCGCGGCGCTGGCCGGCTGCCTGGTTTTCCTGACCTATGGCGCGCGCGGCAATTGGTCCTTCATCCTGACAATTCGCGGTACGAAGCTTCTCGCGCTCGCTTTGGTCGCTTATGCCGTTGCCGTTTCGACCGTCATCTTCCAGACGATTACCAATAACCGCATCCTGACCCCATCCATCATGGGTTTTGATTCTCTATTCGGTTTCCTCCAGACGCTGCTTGTCTTCCTGCTCGGCGCCAATGTCGTGGCTGGCATCGATGCACGGCTGATGTTTGTCGTCGAGGTCGCGGTCATGGTCGGCTTCTCGCTGCTGCTGTTCCGTTTCATGTTTGCCGACAGGCTGCGCAGCCTGCATCTTTTGCTGCTGGTGGGCATATTCTTCGGCATCCTCTTTCGCAGCGCTTCCGGCTTCCTGCAGAGGATCATCGACCCCAACGATTTTGTCGTGCTCCAGGACAGGCTGTTTGCCAGTTTCAACACGATCGATCCGACGCTTCTGGGCATATCCCTCGTGTTGATCCTGGCGGCGAGCCTCTTTGCCTTTCCACTTCTGCATCGGCTGGATGTCATGGCGCTGGGGCGGGAGGCCGCGATTTCGCTCGGCGTCGATCACCGGCGAACATCGATCCAGATGCTGTCGCTTTGCGTGGTGCTCGTCTCCGTTTCCACAGCGCTCGTCGGCCCCGTGACCTTTTTCGGGCTGCTTGTCGCAAACCTTGCCTATCTGCTGATGCCAGTCGCGACCCATCGACATGTGCTGCCGGCCGCTGTTCTCATTGCCTTCACCGCGCTCGTGTTCGGACAGACAATCATGGAGCGCGCGCTTGGTTACAACACAGCGCTTGCCATCGTGATTGAATTCACGGGCGGGCTGTTCTTCATCCTCTATCTGATCAAGGGGCGTGCGCGATGATCGAAATCGTCAGTCTCAGCAAGGCCTATGGCTCCAGCACGGTTCTGGACGATGTCAGTCTGACGCTTGCCAAAGGCGGGTTGACTGCGATCATCGGGCCGAACGGCGCGGGCAAGTCCACACTCCTGTCGATCATCGCGCGCCTGATGCTGCCTGACGCTGGCACGGTTCATCTCGAAGGGCTCGATGTCTTCCAGGCCAAGGGCGAGATACTCGCCCAGCGGCTTTCGATCCTGCGGCAGGACAATCACATGGCCGTGCGGCTGACCGTCAGCGATCTCGTCGCCTTCGGTCGCTATCCCTATTCGAAGGGACGGCTGACGGTTGCCGACAAGGTCAAGATCGACGAGGCGCTGGATTATCTGAAGCTGAGACCGCTTGCCGATCGATATCTGGATGAACTCTCCGGCGGTCAGCGGCAGCGCGCCTTCGTCGCGATGATCCTGTGTCAGGATACCGACTACATGCTGTTCGATGAACCGCTCAACAATCTCGATATTCCGCATGGCGTTGCCATGATGTCGCTTCTCAAGCAGGCAAGCCATGATCTTGGCAAAACCGTTGTCGTTGTCCTGCACGACATCAACTTTGCATCCTGCTATGCTGATCATATTGTTGCAATGAGGGATGGCCGTGTGTTCCGGCAGGGACGCGTGGACGAGATTATCGAGGCACGAACACTCGGTGAAATCTACGGGAGCCCGTTCAAGGTGCACGATCTTGATGGCCAGCGCATAGCAACATTCTACTAGCGGTGACACTCTGCCGCACGGTTTTAGGTAGTTGCTCCATCAAAGCACTATGAACTCTGATGACCAAATTCCCTAATTCTGCTGACCTCCGAGACGGCCCATTTCAAAGCACTCAGGCCCCCGCAACCAAATAGATCCAAAACAACCGACGCCATATCTGCAAAGCTCATCGCAAAACACGAGGAGCTTTTGGCGTTTCTGCTACATGGCGAACTCAACGGACGCAATCCGCGTGACCTGTGATCCACGTTCTCCAGCTCTCGGGAGAGTCTTGGGTTCTTCTGGTCCTCTCAAAGGGCTAGAGCTTACTTCAAATTGGATTGCCTCAGCTTGGCAAGGTCACACTCATCAATGCCGTGCCAATTGTGTATCAACGGATACCCTGGCGCTGCGGTCTGGAGTTCAGCCGAACGCGAGGGTGGGAACGTCGACGATTGTCGACCCTCCGTCGACTGTGAGGGTTGCGCCGGTGACCATGGACGCATCGGACGAGCAGAGGAATGCAATCACGCTCGCGACCTCGTCGGGATGGGCGGGGCGACCGAGGGGAACGTCGCGCGTGACGATGCCGTAGGCTTCTTCGCGGGTAGAAAGGTTCATCCTTGACCGCAGTTCATCCATTTCTGCGTCCGCCATTTCAGTCGTGACCCAGCCGGGGCAGACGGCGTTGCAACGGACACCCTGGCGCCCGAAATCGCGGGCTATGGACCGAGCAAGCCCGATCTGGGCATGTTTGGTGACCGTGTAGCCGAATGCGCTGGCGGGCGCCCCGAGGCTGGCGATGGAAGCGGTCACGGCGATCGCGCCCTTGCGGCGTACCAGTTCCGGCATTGCTGCGCGCAGCAGGACGAAGGCAGTGTCGAGGTTCGCCCGGCAGGCATCCGACCAGTCGCTGTCGGTGGTCTCGGCGATCGTTGCGAAACCATGGCCGCCCGCATTGGCCACCACAACGTCGAGACCGCCGAACCGTTCGACTGCGTGTGCAACGGCTGACTGGGCCTGACCCGGATCGGCCACATCGCCGACGAAGATAGCGGCGCCTATGGGTTCGGCGACCGATTGCAGCTGCGTCTGACGCCGGCCCATGATCACGACCTTGGCGCCCTCTTGTGCCAGACGTCGTGCTGTTGCCGCCCCAATGCCGGTTCCGCCACCCGAGATCAGCGCTACCTTCCCCGCAAAGCGACCGTTCATTGCGCAGTGCTCCCGGCCGGGACGATGCCGTTGCCGACCCATGCGTCGAATATTGCGAGCACGGCATCGCAGAACTCGGCATCGTTGATGTGGCAGTCGAGTGTCGTCATCGCCACGCGCCCTTGCATCGCCAGTTCGATTTCCGCGGTGAATGCCGAAAGACCTTCCGGATCATGGGCGGCTTCGCCTGCACGATCCCATTCCTCGATGCCGCCCTTTGGAAGCAGGAAGTGGGTCGGGCCGCCCGCCTCGGCGAGGCGCTCGGCAATCGCGCGGGCGAGGTGACGGCGCTCCTCGACATTGAAGGCGACGTTCTTGATCAAGCGGTTGTGCTGATGGAAGGGACGATCCCTGAATCGGTCGGGAATCTCCTGCCAGCCGGCCAGGTCGAGAATATCGGCCGCACCGGGTGCAACCAGTTGTGGAGTGCGGCTGCGGCCGGCGCCGGAGAGGCGGTCCGTTCCGGCGCTGACGAGCGAGCCGTGCTGGACGTTGACGAATTCCTGCAGCGAGAAGTCCATCACGCAGGCGAAGACGCCTTCTGCCGCCAGCCGTTCGAAGGCCATGCCGCCCATACCGGTCGTGTGGAAGACGGCCACGTCGTAGCCACGCTTCTTCAGCTCCGGATGTAGCCGCTTCATGTATTTGAGGCAGGAGGAGCCGAGCGATGTCATGCCGATAACCGGACGGTCGAAGGAGGGGGGCTCGACTGCGCGGGCAGCGCCGAGGACCGCACCTGCCGCCTGGCTGAGGGACGACTTGCACAGAGGATTGAGGCCGTAGAGCCCGCCGGCCCAGAGGATGAACTGGACGTCTGCCGCCATGCGCTCGGCGGCAATCAGAGGGGAGCCTGCTACGGTGGAGACGATGTATTTCGGAACGCCGATCGGCAGGGACTGTGCGCAATCGAGGGCTAGGTCGGTGCCCATCGTGCCGCCGAGCGCAATCATTGCGTCGATGCGCCCCTCATCGAAGAGCCGATGTGTCATCACCGCCGCGCCGGCACTCATTCGTTCGAAGGCTTCCCCTTCCTCACCGAGGGCGATCAAGTCGGCGATTGTCGTGCTGCCCGCTTCGGCTACCTGGTGCTTGCTCACCGCCACCTGAATGGCTGTGTCTCCGAGGATGCTGACATCCATGGCGAGCGTGGCACCGCCCTGGGCCTCGATACATCTGATCAGATATTCGAGTTCCGGAGCTTTCGTGTCGAAAGTGCCAATGACCAGAATTGTCTTTTTCATGGATCCCCCCATTAAGGCTTATAGGAAAAAGGCAGTGCAGAGGTCGTGTGCTTCGGCGACAAAGCGCTCGTTGCGCTGGGTGCCGCCTGGTTCTTCGATCCTCGGCACGATCCAGCCGACATAAGAGAGCGCGCGGATCGCGAGGAAGAGGTCGAGGCTGGTGAGATCGAGTGCGCGGCGCGTGTTGTAGCCTTCGATCAGCGCCGCCTTGAGATCTGGATAGTCCCGCTCAGACATGTTCTTCAGCAGGACGGTCGCGATGTCGAACTGCCGAAAGCCGAAGCCTCCATCGTCGAAATCGATGATCCTGACCGTTCCATCGTCGAGCAATACATTTTCGCGGACGAGGTCCGCGTGGATGAGGCCGTAATCCAGGGATGGTGCCATCTCGGCGAGTTGGCCTTGGGCCTTTTGCCGAAAGCGCAGAAACAGCGCTTTGATGCCCGGTGAAAGCGTAGGGTTATCCCAGAAGCGGCCCCAAAGGGGGCTCTCCCCCAGGAGACCTTCCAAATCCCATTGGCAACGCTTGAAGCCTGCTGGACGCTGCCACGCGTCACACGCTGCATGCAGTTCAGCCATTTCTGCGCCTATAGCGTGGAATGTGCCCAGACGGTCCTTCAGGGCGAGGGGCTGACGGCTTTTGCCGAGTGGTGTACCCGGCAGCCAACTGACAACATCGACGTAAAAGGTGTCGATGCATTCGAGCAGCTTCCCTGTCCGTGACGGCAGTGGCCGCGGAACATGCAGGCCGGCCTTTTCCATCGCTTCCAGCCAATGCAGTTCGGCCACGAGTTCGTCCCTCTCGCGGTAGCCTGGTCGCTTAATGCGAAGCGCATAGTCGCCCCGCGTGGATCTGACATGATAGACCCGGTTTTCCCGGCCTGCTACGAATTCGCAAGCGGCGCCGCTCAATCCCCAGGCTGCCAGGGAGGCATCAACCGTAGCGCTCATGGTGATCCTGCCAGCTCGCCGATGATGTCATCAAGCGTCGTCATAAGCAGGTCGAGATGTTCTTCGGCAAACGGCATGGGCGGACGGATCTTCAGCGTGTTCTTGTGGCGTCCCAGTTTCGACAGGATGATGCCGCGCTGCCGCATCTGGTTGACGACCTGATCGGCGATGGCGACGGCAGGCTCCTTGCTGTCGCGGTCGATTACAAATTCGGCACCGAAGACCATGCCGGACTGTCGGACATCGCCAATGACGTCGTATTTGCCGGCCAGTTCCGCCAGGCGCCGATGGGCGAAAAGCCCAATCTTCTCCGCATGCGCCTGCAGCTTCTTTTCCTCTAACTCCTCCAGCACTGCCATGGCGGCGGCGCAACTGACCGGATTGCCGCCGAAGGTGTTGAAGTAGCGGAAGGACTTGCGGAAGCGGGCCATGATCTCAGCACTGGTGACGAGACCGGCGACGGGATGGCCGTTGCCCATCGGTTTGCCCATGGTCACGATATCGGCGACGACGCCTTGTTTCTGATGCCCCCAGAAATGCGTGCCGGACCGACCGAAACCCGACTGCACCTCGTCGCAGATCAGCAGGCCACCAGCCCGGCGGGCGGCCTCCGCGGCCGGCTTCAACCAGCCCGGCGCTTGGGTGGGAAACCCTTCGTTGAGGAAAAGGGGGCAGACGATGAGCGCGGCAAAGCCGATGCCATTCCTTTCCAGATCGTCGATCGCCTCCTGCACCTTTGCGGCGAAGCGCTGGCCCTCGGGATCGGGAATACGATAGCTGTCAGGAGCCTCGACGTGGACGAGATACTGACCGAGGCCGAAGCCCACTTCCGGCACGTTGCTCTTGGAAAGATGGCTCACGAGCGTCGTGTTGCCGTGATAGGTGGCGTCGGTTGCGATGATGCCCCGTTTGCCTGTCATCGCCTCGGCCATGCGCAGGGCAATGTCGTTGGCCTCGGAACCGGTGCAGGTCAGGATCGCCGTCTTCAGCGGGTCCTCATAGGTCGCGGTCAGGCGCTCGACATAGTCGAGGATGCCTTCGTGCAGATAGCGGGT
Organism: Allorhizobium sp. nf9_anc; assembly: GCF_056323085.1. Taxonomy (NCBI): domain Bacteria; kingdom Pseudomonadati; phylum Pseudomonadota; class Alphaproteobacteria; order Hyphomicrobiales; family Rhizobiaceae; genus Allorhizobium; species Allorhizobium sp. nf9_anc. The sequence continues at coordinate 4,393,744 of NZ_CM150481.1, forward strand.
ATGGGTATTCAGCGTCGCAGCCTGCCGGCAGATCGCCTCGACGACCCTGGGATTGCAGTGTCCGACATGTGGGACGTTGTTGTAGCAGTCGAGATATTGGCGGCCTTCGGCATCCCAGAGCCAAACGCCTTCTCCTCGCACGACGTGAACGGGTTCGTCGTAGAAGGTGGAGACGTTTGGGCCGAGCAGGTCGCGGCGGCGTTGCATCAGGTCAGGCATGAGGGATTTTTCCCTTCGCGGATTTGTGGTCCTTGATGAGGGTCCAGGCGTGAACGGCGAGCGCCAGAACGATCATTGTGAACAGGATGAACGCGATCGGACGATCAATGAAATCCCAAGGCTCGCGCACGCGGGCCATCGCTGTTCTCAGCCGGTCTTCCATCAGTTTCCCGAGCACGATCCCCAGGATGATGGGAGACGTCGGCAGGTCGAGCCGTTTCAGGATGAAGCCGAAGAAGCCAAAGGCGGAGGCGATGACGACGTCTGTCAGGGAATTTCGCAGCGTGTAGACGCCGATCAGGCTGAACGTCAGGATCATGATGCCCAGGAAGCGATTGGGGATCAGCATCACCTTCATCAGCGTCGTCGTCGAGAAGAACAGGAAGATGACGACAATGACGTTCAGGAGGAAGAGGCAGATGTAGAGCGCATAGATGAAGTCGAGATGCTGGGCGAAAAGCTGCGGCCCGGGAATCACATTGTGCACATAGAAGACCGCGAGCATCATCGCCGTCAGTTCCTCGCCTGGGATGCCGAGGGCCAACAAGGGGATCATCGCTGCGGCGGGCACTGAATTGTTGGCGGCCTCTGACGCAACGATGCCTTCCGGATTGCCCTTGCCGAACAGTTCCGGTGTCTTCGAGGTCCGTTGCGCATAGGCATAGGACAGGAACTGGGACATGAATTCGCCGACGCCCGGGATCATGCCGCAGATCACACCGAACGAGGATGCGACGGTCGCAACGCGCTTGAAGATCCACAGATCGCGCATCTGCTGAAAGAAGCCGACCTTCTCGACGTATGGAAGTTCGATCGGCTTGTCCTTGCTCATTACCAGCACGAGTGCCTGGCTGATCGCAAAAAGACCGAGCACGACAACGATCAGATCAACGCCGGACTGAAGCCAGGGCTGGTCGAATGTGAATCGCTGCGTATAGGCCGTCGATTCAATGCCGATGGTCTGCAGGAAGATGCCCAGGAAGGCCAGGATTGCGGCGGGCAAGACCTGGCCACGGTGGGTGATGATCACAAGAACGATGCCGAGAAGGGCTGCGAGGAAGATCTCGCGGGCGCCGAACATCGGTGCGATTTTGGCCAGTACGGGTGCCAGCAGCATCAGCGCGGCAATCGAGAAGAGGGCCCCGTAGAAAGAGGCGGAATAGGCAAGGCTTAAGGCTTTGCGGGCTTCCCCGCGCTTCGTCATGGGATAGCCGTCATAGGTGGTCAAGGCGTTAACGGGTGTTCCCGGGGTGTTGACCAAGATCGCCGGTATCGCTCCCCCGAACATCGACGAACCGTAGATCCCGAGCAGGGCGGTCAAACCGACAATCGGTTCCAGCGAAAATGTCACCGGCAACACGATGGCGATGGCAACGGCAGCGCCGACGCCAGGCATGGAGCCCACTAATACGCCGCCAATCGATCCGATCAGGAGGGCGGCAAAGACATCCCATCGGGCCAGAAGTTCAATACTTGAAAGCAACGTGTCCATGGGGCTCTCAGAAATAACGGAGGAGGAAATAGCGAAGTTGCTCGGGGGCAAGCTCGTAGAGCATCCCGCCGGGGATCTTCACGTTCATGGTGGTCTTGAAGAACAGCACCACGGCGAAACCGAATACCGCTGCGATCCCGACGGCTGAGCCGCGATAGCCGAGGCGAAGCGCCAGCCCCGCGCAAAATAGGATCGTTGCCAGGAGATACCCGATCAGGGGGATGGCGATCACATAGAGCAGATACCAGCCGATGAATTCCAGCGAGCGAAGCCAGACGAGGGCTTCCTGCCATCGACCTGGTGTCCGCGTGATGCGCGCACGTGAAAAGGCATTGAGCAGGCCAAACATGACGATCCCGCTCAAGGACAGCACCGGCCAGAAGCGTGGCTGGGAGGCGAGGCCCTTGCCTGGGAGCCAGGTGGTTTGCCAGGGCACGGAGGCGAGCAGAGCCATCGCAATCACGATGGTGATCGTTGCAAAGAGAATCTCTCCCGGCTTGCGGGCCTCTGGAAAGACGTGGGGTTTGTTATCTTCGGGGGAGCTCAACTGGCCATCTCCATCTCGAAATCGAGCGTGAGTGAGCGTCGGCCGCTCAACAGAGCGTGCGGCCGGCGTTCCAGGTCATCAAGAGAAGCTACAGGCTACCGGGATTGACGAGCGTTCACAGCAGTTCGTCCCTAAGCTTGCGGCATGCCAGATCCGTCTACTCGGCGAGCATGCCAGAGATGCGCTTCGAGACGCCGATGTCGGATGCGATGCGCGCGCGTGCGGCGTCCTCCTCCATCCAGTACACGATGGCGCCCGTCCGCTTGGCGAGTTCCATTGCCCGCGCGGATGCCATCGTTTCCTTGGCGGTGGCGACGATCTTCTCGCGCACATCCTTCGGCGTGTCCTTGTGCACGAACAAGCCATTCCAAAGGGAGATGTTGAGATCCGGTGCTGTCGACGCGAGGGTCGGCGCGTCTGGGACGACGGCGATGGGGGCATCGGTGATGGTCGCGAGGATCTTGACCTTGTCCAGGCAGGGAAGAAGCTGCTGGATGGTGGTATTGATGACGTCGAAATCGCCGGAAGCCAGAGAATTGCAGTCGAGTGCCGCGGAAGAGGCTTCACCACCCCATTCGAAACCCATTTCCTTTGCGGCGGCCAGTGTGGCCTGTGTCGGAAGAAGGAAGGCGCCGAAATGGCCGAGGAGCTGGGGTTCGGTTTTCGAATATTCGGCCAGTTCCTTCATCGTCGAGAAGGGGGAATCGGACGCGGTCGCAATCACGAAGGGATAGGTCAGGAAGATGCCAAGCGGCTCAAAGGGATCTGGATTGAGGCCTGCGACACCCACATCTGGGCCGACGACCGGGATGTCGACGACGAAGGAGCCGATCGTGTATCCATCAGCGGGTGCGGATGCGACCTCTGCCGCGCCTGGAAAAGGCCCGCCCTCGGAAGGCTTGTTGACGACTGCCGTCGCCACTCCGTATTTTTTCTGGAAATCTTCTGCGATCATTCGCGTCAGGACATCTTCGAGGTCTCCTGGCGGAAAAGGAACGACGAAACTGACGGGGCGATTGGGGTAGTCTGCGTATACAGATCCGGCTGCGGTGGTGGCAGCCAGCAAAAGGGCGGCGAACTTGGTTTTAAGCATTGACAGGTCCCTCTGTGGTTTATTATTATCACCAGTAGTTCAAATATACCTTCTGCCTTGCTTGTCGTCAATAAAGTTTGGCTCGCAACGCTTGAAGCTCGTCCACGGGTAAGCATCTTCATGTCCTCCACTGTCGCCAAAGCACTCTCTCTCCTCGATTATTTCTCTGAGGCCGAGCCAGAGATCGGTCTGTCCGAATTGGCTCGTCGGTCCGGAATCGATAAAGCGACCGTGCATCGCATGCTTGTTGTGATGTGTGACCAGGGTCTGCTGGAGCAGCGTGGAAGCGCCAGGCTTTATCGCCTGGGAGCCGGGGTCCTGCGTTTGGCGCGGGTGCGGGAAACGGCCTTCCCCGTTACCTCGGTCTATCAGCATTCCCTGGATGCCATCTCTGCCGAACTTGGCGAAACGGCCCATGCTTCGCTGATCTCCGGTCGCGCACTGGCAACGATCGGGGTGTCCGAAAGCAATCGCGGCAGCCGTGTTTCGCTGGTGGCCGGCGAAATCCTGCCGATCCACAGTACGGCGTCGGGGCTTGCCTTCATGGCATTCTCACAAGCGGAATTCGTGGATCGCGTCCTCAGCGAGACGTTGAAGGCGAAGACGTCGCGGACGTTGACGGATGGAAATGTCATTCGGGTGCGTCTGCAGGAAATCCGGCTGACCGGATATGCCGAGGCGGATCAGACCAATGAGGACGACGTCTATGGCATGGCCGTGCCGGTCTTCGATGCGGATGGCCTGCCTGTCGGCGCGCTCGCCGTTGCGACCCCCGCACATCGCATGACGAACGACCTGCGACGCCAGACCATAGAGGCGCTCTTCCGTGAGGTCGAAGCGGTCCACCGCGGGACCGGGGGACGTCCACCGGCGGCGTTCCTGGCTGCTGCGAAGCGGATTGGTCAGGCGGGCGCCTGACTTCACGCCATGTGATCTCCCCCTTATCCCTGATGTAACGGCAACCTTGCGCATGCTGCATGTGGAGGGTTGACCGGGAAGTTTTTGCCAAGCATTATGTAAACCGATGGTGTAAATAACGAACCATAGCTAGGCAATCCACCATGAAGCAGGACCATATCGACCGGCTGCGCACAGTCTCGCTCAAGCCCTTCCATCATGTGATCGACGGAGGGCGTGTGCCTGCGTCTGACGGCGGCACTATGTCGGTGACCTCGCCGATCGATGGTGTGGTGTTGACGACAATGGCGCGGGGAACGATCGAGGACACGGATTTGGCGATCTCCGCCGCTCGCCGCGCTTTCGACAGCGGGGTCTGGTCCGAACTGCCGGCGGCGGTGCGCAAGAAGATCCTGTTCAAATGGGCCGATCTGATCGAGACCAACGCTCTGGAGATTGCTGTTCTCGGCGTGCGTGAAAACGGCACGGAGATCGGCATGGCGTTCAAGGCCGAGCCGCTCTCGGCGGCCGCCACGATCCGATATTATGCGGAGGCTATCGACAAGCTGTTCGGCGAAGTTGCGCCGACAGATCCGGCTTTCCTCGGGCTTATCCATCGTGAACCCGCAGGTGTCGTGGGTGCGATCGTCCCCTGGAACTTTCCCCTGATGATCGGTGCCTGGAAGTTCGGCCCGGCTCTTGCTGCAGGCTGCACAATGGTGCTCAAGCCTGCCGAAACCGCCTCGCTCAGTCTGCTGCGGGTGGCCGAGCTGGCGCTTGAGGCCGGCATGCCGGCTGGGGTGTTGAACGTCGTGACCGGCGAAGGCGCTGTCGTCGGTGCCCGGATCGCCGAATCCATGGATGTCGATGTCCTGGTGTTCACCGGGTCAGGTCCTACCGGGCGGCGCCTGCTCGAAGCGGCAGCGCGGTCGAACCTCAAGCGCGTTTATCTCGAGCTCGGCGGCAAGTCGCCCAACATCGTGTTCGCTGATGCTCCAGACCTGGACGAGGCCGCGAAAGTCTCAGCCCATGGCATCTTCCGCAATTCGGGCCAGGTTTGTATCGCCGGTTCGCGTCTCCTCGTTGAACGTCGGATCCATAAGGAATTCGTCGAGAAACTGGCGGCGCATGCCGCCGCGATCAAGGTCGGGAACCCGCTCGATGCGACGACCCAGTCCGGTGCCGTCAATTCCGAGCGACAGTTGACGCAGAACCTGCAGTTCGTCGAGGAGGCGCGCAATCTGGGCCGCAAGGTCATCGGCGGAGAGCGTCTCCTGGAGGAGACCGGTGGTTTCTACATGGCGCCCGTCATCATCGCCGATGCGACGAAAGATGATCGCGTTTTTCAGGAAGAAGTCTTCGGTCCCGTGCTCGCGGTGACGCCATTCGACACGGAAGCGGAGGCCGTCGCTCTCGCCAATGAGGGGCGGTACGGCCTAGCGGCTGCGGTCTGGACATCGAACCTGTCGCGCGCCCACCGGATGGTCCGCAAGATCAGGGCCGGGTTGGTACACGTCAACACCTATGGCGGCTCGGATCTCACCGTTCCGTTGGGCGGTGTCAAACAGTCGGGCAATGGACACGACAAATCTCTCCATGCCTTCGACAAATACCTGGATCTCAAGACGGCATGGATCAAGCTCTGATGCGCGCACTAGTTCTCGACTTCGGCGGAGTGATCTCCAAAACACTATTCGAAACGCATGGCTTGTCCGAGGCGGCACTCGGTTTGCCTGCCGGCACACTCACTTGGCGCGGTCCTTTCGACCCCGCAGGCGACGAGCCCTGGCGTGCGATGCAGGCCGGTGAGATGACCGAGCGCGACTACTGGGCTTTGCGCATGCGTGAGACCGGTGCCCTGATCGGCGAAACCTGGACGGAGTTTCCGGAGTTCGTCGGCCGGTTGCGCGGGGCCGATCCGGAAGCGGTCATCCGTCGCGAGGCGCTCGACGCGATCCGGCGGGCCAAGGCATCCGGCTATAAGCTGGCGATCCTCTCGAACGAGCTCGATCTGTTCTATGGCAAGGAGTTTCGGTCCAGGCTGCCGTTCCTTGCCGATTTCGATCTCATCGTTGACGCGACCTATACGGGGATCCTGAAACCCGATCCCAGGGCATTCCACTTTGTGACAGAGGGATTGGCGATCAAGGCGGAGGACTGTGTCTTCGTCGATGATCAGTCCAAGAACCTGAAAGGCGCCGTCGCGGTCGGCATGCCCTATGTCCATTTCGATGTCACGCGTCCGGGCGAGAGCTATGCGCTTGCGCTCGATATGCTCGCACAGGGAAGCTAAGTGAATGAAGACCTCCAACTATCTCAAGGAAAACAACGCGAAGCGCCTGTGGCACCCGATGGCGCATCCGGCCGAGAGCCTGGCGAACCCGCCCGACATCATCGTTGAGGGAGAGGGGGTGGAGATCGTCGACGTCGATGGCCATCGCCTGGTGGATGCCGTCGGCGGTTTGTGGAACGTCAATCTCGGCTATTCCTGCGAACCGGTGAAAAAAGCGATCGCAGCGCAGCTTGACCGGCTTCCCTATTATTCGATCTTCCGCGGCACGACGAACGACAATGTCATCGAGCTATCCGAGATGCTGGCGGAGTTCTTTGCTCCGGACGGGCTGTCGCGGGCGTTCTTCACGTCGGGCGGATCGGATAGCGTCGAGATCGCCCTGCGGCTTGCGCGTCAGTATCACAAGATCCGCGGCGAGGCCGGGCGTATCAAGTTTCTCAGCCTGAAGAAAGGTTATCACGGCACCCACACCCTTGGTGCCTCGGTGAATGGCAATTCGAATTTCCGAACCCAGTATGAGCCGCTGATGCCCGGCTGTTTCCACACGCCGGCACCGTACACTTATCGCAATCCGTTCGATGAGACCGATCCGGAGCGGCTTGCGCAGCTTTGCCTCGCAGCGATCGAGGATGAGATCAAGTTTCAGGATCCCTCGACCATCGCAGCCTTTATCATGGAGCCAGTACTGGGGGCTGGTGGTGTCATCACACCGCACGAGAGCTTCATGCCAGGCCTGCGGGCGATCTGCTCGAAATACGGCATCCTTCTCGTCGCAGACGAAGTCATCACGGCTTTCGGGCGCACGGGAAGCTGGTCCGGGTCCCGGCATTGGGGCGTTCAGCCTGATCTGTTGTGCTCGGCCAAGGCGATCACCAATGGCTATTTCCCCTTCGGTGCGGTCATGGTGTCGGATGCCGTGGCAGAGGTGTTCGAGAAGGACACGTCCGGCAAGGGCGCCATCGGGTCTGGCTATACCTATTCGGGCCATCCCGTCGGTGCAGCTGCAGCTATTGCATGCCTGAAGGAAACGGAACGGCTGCAGGTGGCTGCGAATGCGGCTGTGCGCGGGGACGAACTCTTTGCCGGCCTGCAGGTGCTGATGGCGAAGCACCAGGTCGTTGGCGATGTGCGCGGCGGCGAGGGGCTGATGTGCGCGGTCGAACTCGTGTCCGATCGCGGCACGAAGGCGCCGATCGACAAGAAGAGCATCGGAAAGGTGCATCGGGTCGCTTACGAGGCCGGTGTGATGGTCCGTGTTTCCGGCAACAACATCATCCTGTCTCCGCCGCTGATCGTCACCGCAGGGGATGTTGCCAAGATCCTCTCGGCTTTGGATGCAGGTCTCGCGGCGCTCTGAGCGTCGATCGTGCAGTCGAAGGACTTCGAGGTGTGACTATTTGGGGTCCATCGAGTCCGCCAACTCGCCAAGAAGGTCGAGGAGCAGGTTGATCTTCTCCTCGCCGAACTTTCGCTCAAGCTCGCTGTAGATCACGCGGCTTTCCGGTGTCACTTCTTCGATGATCCCCAGTCCGACGGGGGTGATCTTCAGCAGGACCCGTCGACCGTCCGCCTCGTCGCGCTCTTTGGCAATCAGTCCGCGTTCTTCGAGCGACTTGATGATCCGGGTGAGGGAAGGGGCGAGTATGAAGGCCCGTTCGGCCACTTCCGACGCGTCGACGGTGCCATTTTCGCCGAGGATGCGGATGACCCGCCACTGTTGTTCGGTCAGGTCGTGGGCTGCCAGCATCGGGCGGAAATGCGTCATTACGGACTCGCGTGCCCGCAGCAGCGCAATCGGCAGGGACCGCCTGGAGTTGCGCGGTAGGAGTGCGTCCTGCGTGAGTTCGGTAGGCTTGTTTTCGGCGGTGGTCATCCTTCCTCTATGGGGAAATTCCCCCGCATTTGCAAACATTCGTTGCCTCGCATTTCCCGTCTTGACAGGCAGTCCATATCATTTAACATGTTAAATATAAACGGCGGGAGGAACCATGCCGCATTTCACTTTCGACTACTCGGCCAACCTGGAGGGTTTGGTCGACTTGAAGGATTTGGCTGGTCTCATCCATCGCACGATGACGGAGACAGGCCTCTTCGAGCTGGGAGCAATCCGCGTCCGAGGGTTCCGTACGGAGACCTATGCGGTAGCGGATCTTCTGGAGGAGAACAGCTTCATCGACATGTCGCTGCGCATTGGTCAGGGGCGCAGCGAAGCGGATCGCAAGGCTGCTGGCGATGCCATCTTCGCCGCCGTCAGCGCGTTCCTGTCTGAGCGTTTCGAGACGCCACATTTCATGCTGTCGCTCGAAATCCGTGAGATCGACGCTGATTTCAGCTGGAAGAAGAACGCCATTCATCCGCGGCTTCGACAGCAGACCATTTGACAACAGCCAAAAGACATAAGGCGTCGGCTCGACGCACAGCAAGTCCAGGGAGACGGGTGCATGGCATCGTTTGAAGACAATCTGAGCAAGGCCAAGGCCTATCTGAAAAAGTTCGAGGGCGGCGTGAAGAACCGCATCGGAGGAGAGGATCTCGACGCTCTCGACGGTTCGTCCTTCGAGACCATCTCGCCGGTGGATCTCGGTGTCCTGGCAAAGGTTGCGCGTGGCAAGGCTGCGGATATCGATCTCGCTGCAAAGGCAGCGAAGGCGGCCTTCGCCGAATGGGCCGCAATGCCGGGCGATGCTCGCAAGAAGCTCATGCACAAGATCGCCGACGCGATCGAGGCGCGGGCGGAAGAGATCGCCTTTGTCGAGTGCATGGATACCGGACAATCGCTGAAGTTCATGGCCAAAGCAGCCTTGCGCGGGGCAGAGAACTTCCGCTTCTTCGCGGATCGTGCACCGGAAGCGCGTGACGGCAAGTCCTTGCGGGCGCCCGGACAGGTGAACCTGACCACACGCGTGCCGATCGGCCCTGTGGGTGTCATCACGCCCTGGAACACGCCGTTCATGTTGTCGACCTGGAAGATCGCCCCGGCACTGGCGGCTGGCTGCACGATCGTCCACAAACCGGCCGAGTTTTCTCCGCTGACGGCGCGTCTTCTGGTGGAGATCGCCGAAGAGGCCGGGCTGCCGAAGGGCGTCTGGAACCTCGTCAATGGCTTCGGCGAAGACGCAGGCAAGGCGCTGACGGAACATCCGCTGATCAAGGCGATCGGGTTCGTCGGTGAGAGCCGTACCGGCTCGATGATCATGAAGCAGGGCGCCGATACGCTGAAGCGTGTGCATTTCGAACTCGGCGGCAAAAACCCGGTCGTAGTCTTTGCCGATGCGGACCTGGAACGTGCTGCCGATGCGGCCGTCTTCATGATCTATTCGCTCAACGGCGAACGCTGCACGTCCTCGTCGCGACTGCTGGTCGAGGAGAAAGTCTACGACCAGTTCACTGCCATGGTCGCGGAGAAGGCCAAGCGCATCAAGGTTGGCCACCCGCTCGACCCGCAGACGGTCATCGGACCGCTGATCCACCCCGTGCACGAGAAGAAGGTGCTGGAATACATCGAGATCGGCAAGTCGGAAGGGGCAAAGGTCGCGGCCGGTGGCGCGAAATTCGTTGGTCCCGGCGGCGGCTGCTACGTCTCTCCGACCCTGTTTACCGGCGCCAACAACCAGATGCGCATTGCGCAGGAGGAAATTTTCGGCCCCGTGCTGACGGCGATCCCGTTCCGCGACGAGGACGATGCCCTGTCGCTTGCCAACGACGTCCAATACGGCCTGACCGGCTATCTCTGGACATCCGACGTCACACGGGCCTTCCGCTTCACCGAACATCTCGAGGCCGGGATGATCTGGGTGAATTCGGAAAACGTTCGACACCTGCCGACGCCGTTCGGCGGTGTGAAGAATTCCGGGATCGGCCGCGACGGCGGCGACTGGTCCTTCGATTTTTACATGGAAACCAAGAACATCGCTTTCGCCACCAAGCCGCACGCCATTCAGAAGCTGGGCGGCTGAATTTCACACGACACGATCGACGCCTGCGGCGCCAACCGCAGGCCGGAGGAGGACATCATGGCACTACCAGAACCCAATCTCTACCCGCCCTTCAACATCGTGCGTCTCAGCCACGTTGAATTCGGCGTCACAGATCTCGCCCGGTCGCGCGCCTTCTATGTCGACACGCTCGGCCTGCAGGTGACCGACGAGACCTCGGATGCGATCTATCTGCGTGCAATGGAAGAGCGCGGCCACCACTGCATCGTACTGCGCAAGTCCGACAAGGCAGAGGCGCGGGATCTCGGCTTCAAGGTCTATGACGAAGCCGAGCTGGACAAGGCAGCACGCTTCTTCGATGGCAAGGGTCTCGGTGTTGAATGGGTCGAGCGCCCCTACCAGGCGCGGACCTTCCGTACCCGCGACCCGCACGGCACGCCGCTGGAATTCTACGCCAAGATGGACCGTCTTCCGCCGATCCACCAGAAATACGCGCTCTATCGCGGGGTCAAACCGCTGCGCATTGACCACTTCAACTGCTTCTCGCCAAACGTTGATGAAAGCGTTGCCTTCTACAACGAAATTGGCTTCCGGGTCACCGAATACACCGCCGATGAAGAGACGGGTCGCCTTTGGGCCGCCTGGACCCACCGCAAGGGCGGCGTGCATGACATCGCCTTCACCAATGGCAAGGGCCCGCGCCTGCATCACACTGCCTTCTGGGTCCCGACACCGCTCAACATCATCGACCTGCTCGACCTGATGTCGACCACCGGCTGGGTCGCCAATATCGAGCGCGGTCCGGGTCGTCACGGCATATCGAATGCCTTCTTCCTCTACATCCTCGATCCGGACGGCCACCGCATCGAGATCTATTGCTCGGACTACCAGACCGTCGATCCCGATCTGGAGCCGATCAAGTGGGACCTGAAGGATCCGCAGCGCCAGACCCTTTGGGGGGCGCCGGCACCGAAATCGTGGTTCGAGCACGGGAGCCTGTTTGCAGGCGCGGCTGTCCGTGAGTCTGACCTCAAGGCGCAGCCGATCATCGCGCCCTGACCACATCCGCGAGGGCAGCGCGGCACACGTGCTGCCCTAAGTCTCCTCTGAATAAGGCCAGTCCATGCAGCTCAAGGACCCGACACTCTTTCGCCAGGCCGCCCTCGTCGGCGGTGACTGGATCGAGGCCGATGCGGCAAACTCCATCGCGGTGGACAATCCCGCAACTGGCGAGATCATCGGGCGCGTGCCCAATCTTGGCGCCGAGGAAACCCATGCCGCGATCGAAGCCGCCAGAGTGGCGCAGATCGAATGGGCCGGCCGGACTGCCAAGGAGCGAAGCGTCATCCTGCGCCGCTGGTACGAGCTGGTCATGGCCAGCCAGGATGATCTCGGCCGCATCCTGACCCTCGAACAGGGCAAGCCGCTCGCCGAGGCCAAGGGGGAAATCGCCTATGGTGCCTCCTTCATCGAGTGGTTTGCCGAAGAGGCGCGGCGGCTTTACGGCGATATCGTCCCTGGTCACCAGAAGGACAAGCGCATCTTGATCATGAAGCAGCCGATCGGGGTGGTGGCTGCGATCACACCGTGGAATTTTCCGAACGCGATGATCACGCGCAAGGCGGGGCCAGCTTTTGCGGCCGGCTGCGCCATGGTTCTGAAACCGGCCTCGCAGACACCATTCTCGGCTATTGCGCTCGCCATCCTCGCGGAACGCGCCGGCTTGCCGAGAGGGCTGTTCAGTGTGCTCACCGGTTCTGCCCGCGTAATCGGTGCAGAGCTGACTTCGAGCTCGGTCGTGCGCAAGCTTACCTTTACCGGCTCAACTGAAGTGGGGGCGGAGCTGTACAGACAGTCGGCGCCTACCATCAAGAAGCTGGGGCTGGAACTCGGTGGCAATGCGCCCTTCATCGTGTTCGATGACGCGGATCTCGATGCGGCGGTCGAGGGTGCGTTGATCGCGAAATTCCGCAACAATGGCCAGACCTGCGTCTGCGCCAACCGGATCTATGTCCAGGATCGCGTCTATGATGCCTTTGCGGAAAAGCTCGCGAGCGCAGTGGGCCTGTTGAAGACGGGCAATGGCTTCGACGAGGGGGTCACGCTCGGTCCGCTCATCGACGGCAATGCGCTCGCCAAGGTCGAGGAGCATGTCGCCGATGCCTGTGCTCATGGTGGACGGGTTTTGGCTGGCGGGCGGCGCCACCAGCTTGGCGGCCATTTCTATGAAGCCACCGTCATCGCCGACGTAACGCCAACGATGATGGTCGCGAGGGAGGAAACCTTCGGGCCACTCGCCCCACTGTTCCGATTCACGGACGAAGTGGATGTGATCGCGCAGGCGAACGACACCGAATTCGGGCTTGCCTCCTATTTCTACGCCAAGGATCTCGCGCGCGTATTCCGTGTCGCCGAGGCCTTGGAATATGGGATGGTCGGCGTCAATACGGGGCTGATCTCGACAGCGGAAGCTCCATTCGGCGGTATGAAACTATCAGGCCTCGGACGCGAGGGATCGCGTTACGGCATCGAGGAATTCACCGAAATCAAATATGTCTGCCTCGGCGGCGTCGAGTGAGGAGCATGTCCATGTCCTATCCCCGTTTTCTGAGCTTCAGCACGTCGACAGGCCGGCAAGGCTTCGGTCTGGTTGTTGAGGGCGGCATCGTCGATCTTTCCATGCGATATGCCGGACAATACCCGACCCTGCGCGAGGTCATTGCCGATGATGCACTCGCAACGCTCGCGGAGCGTCATGCCGACGACAAGGCAGACATGGCGCTGACGGAGGTTTCATTCGAAATCCCGATCCCTGCGCCGGAGAAGCTGATCTGCGTCGGCGTCAATTTCCCTGACCGCAACGAAGAGTACAAGGACGGGCAGGCGGCGCCTGCCAACCCGTCGCTGTTCATTCGCTTTCCCCGATCTTTTACGGGTCACGATCAGCCGTTGATCCGTCCGCCAGAAAGCCCGCAGCTCGACTACGAGGGCGAAATCGTTGTCGTCATCGGCAAGGGTGGTCGACGGATCGCCGAACAGGATGCCCTCGATCACATCGCGGCGCTGACGCTCTGCAACGAGGGTACGATCCGCGACTGGGTACGACACGCCAAGTTCAACGTGACCCAGGGCAAGAATTTCGACCGTACCGGATCTATCGGCCCCTGGCTCGTTCCGTTCGTGGACGAGAGCCAGATCGCCGATATCAAGCTCGAAACCCGGGTCAATGGCGAGGTCCGCCAGAGCGACCGCACCAGCCGGATGATCTTCTCCTTCCGGAAGATCATCAACTACATCTCGACCTTCACCACGCTGGTTCCCGGCGACGTGATCGTCTGCGGCACGCCGACCGGTGCCGGCGCCCGCTTCGATCCGCCCATCTGGCTGAAGCCCGGCGATGTGGTCGAAGTCGAGGCGGATGGACTGGGGATCCTTACAAACACGATCGCTGACGAGGCCTGACATGCTGACACATGAAGAGATCGAAGCTGCTGCCGCCAGGCTCGATGAAGCAGAGCGGACACGAGTTCAGACGGGTCTGTTGTCGCTAGCCCATCCGGGGATCGACATGGATGACGCCTATGCCATCCAGGCGTCTTGGGTGAAGCGCAAGGTCGCCGCGGGGCGCAGGGTCATCGGCTGGAAGATCGGCCTGACCTCCAAGGCCATGCAGTATGCCCTCAATATCGACATTCCGGATTCAGGTGTCCTCTTCGACGACATGGTCTTCGAGGATGGCGCCACCGTCCCAAAAGACCGCTTCATTCAGCCGCGCATCGAGGCCGAGATCGCCTTCGTCATGAAGGCACCGCTGAAGGGGCCGGGCGTTACCGTCTTCGACGTGCTGAACGCCACAGATTACGTGACACCGGCACTGGAGATCCTCGATACCCGCATTCTCCGCGTCGATCCGGCAACGAAGAAGGCGCGGACGGTGTTCGACACGATTTCCGACAATGCCGCCAATGCCGGCATTGTCACCGGCGGCCGCGCGGTTCGTCCTGATCAGCTCGACATGCGCTGGATGGGCGCGATCGTCAGCCGCAATGCCGAAGTCGAGGAAACTGGCCTCGGCGCGGGCGTGCTCAACCAGCCGGCCCGCGGGGTCGCATGGCTCGCCAACCGGTTGGCGCAGTATGGTGACGGGATCGAGGCGGGGCAGATCGTGCTCGCGGGCTCGTTCATCCGCCCCGTCGAGGCTCGCCACGGAGACACGATTGTCGGCGACTTCGGTCCCTACGGCACAGTCAGCCTGTTTTTCGAATGAGTATGATCAGGCGGGCCTGGCCCGTCTGACCCGAATTGAAAGAGGAGGCCGTGATGCCTGCACCCGTCAACAGCTTCAAGCGTGGTCTGAAAGAGGGCCGTTTGCAGATCGGCCTTTGGCAGGCTCTGGGAAGCCCGAACACGGTCGAGATCTGTGCCGGTGCCGGTTACGGCTGGCTTTTGCTGGATGCGGAGCACGGGCCGAGCGACGTTCCGCGGCTGGCCGAGCAGTTGCGCGCGATGCGTGGTTCGCCGTCGCATGCCATCATCCGCCCACCCATTGGCGAAACATGGGTCATCAAGCAGATGCTCGATATCGGCGCCCAGACCATCCTCGTGCCCATGGTGCACGACGCGGAGCTCGCCGCCGAGATGGTCAAGGCCGTGCGATACCCGCCGCACGGCGTTCGCGGCGTCGGCGCAGCATTGGCGCGTGCCTCTGACTTCAACCGCATCGGCGATTATCTGCAGACAGCGAATGATGAGATCTGCCTGCTGGTGCAGGTAGAAAGCTGTGTTGCGATCGACAATCTCGATGCGATCTGCGCCGTCGATGGTGTCGACGGTGTGTTCATTGGACCATCCGACCTGGCGGCTGACATGGGGTTTCTCGGGCGTCCCGGTGCTCCCGAAGTCCAGGAGGTGGTGGAGCGATCCATCGGTCGGATCCTCGCTTCCGGCAAGGCCGCCGGGATCCTGATCGGCGATCTCGGGCTCGCGAAACGTTATGCCGAACTCGGAGCCACCTTTGTCGGGATCGGCAACGACGTCGGACTGCTCAGCAATGCTGCCGCGCGATTGCTCAAGGATTTCAGCGACGCAAAACCGGCGCAGCCGACGGCCGGCACGAAGGTCTACTGACCTGCAAGGGGAGCTGCACCTGGAATTTGACAATTCCCAGATTTGTTAACATGCTCAGTAAATAGGTGACCGACTTTGGGAGGAGGCGGACATGCACTTGGGGAGCTTGGGACGTTGCGTTCCCACGCAATGGATGACGCGTGAGTTCGACGCCTGGACGTCGGACCTCAAGTCTATCTGCGGCCACTTCAATCCAACCCGATACGACGGATCGAACGTCGTGCGCGGCGGGGCTGCTCTGTCTCACGCCGCCGGTGTGGAACTGGCGCACGTGGCGAACGACCTCGATTACATCCGCCGTAATCCCGACGACATCAGGGCCGACCAGGGCGATAACCTGTTCCTGCTGCTACAGCTTGAAGGGTCCTGCGGGGTCGAGCAGTCGGGCCGTCAGGAACAACTCCATCCGGGCGAATGCATCCTTGTCGATTCTACGAGGCCGTCAATATTCTATTTCGGCGGGTCATTTTCCAATCACCTGTCGGTACACCTGCCGAGGCAGATGCTTCTGTCCGATCGGGCTGTGCGAATTTCGGTGACGCGCAAGATCAAGGCGGATGATCCGATGTCGATCATGCTCGGCGCGCTTGTGGCCAAGATGATGAGCACGTCAAGCGACGACAACCGGGCGCCGCATCTCAGGGAATTGCTGTTCAACACGACGCGGCAGGCCTTTGCGTCCGATCCGGGCGAAGAATTCTTCGTCCGTGGCGACAGCGGGACGGGACGGCTCGAGGTGGTCCAGGTGCTCATCGACGAGAACCTGACCGAGGAATATCTGACGCCCCAATGGCTCGCCAACCGCGTCGGGGTTTCGCTGCGGACGCTTCAGGAGGACCTGAGCTCGCAAGGCATGACGGTAACCGGCATGATCAAGCTCAAGCGGCTGCACCTTGCCCGGGCGAGGCTCGAAAGACTGCGGGGCGCGCATCATCCGGGTGCTATTGCCGACGTCGCCTATTCGGTCGGTTTCAACGATATCTCCTACTTCAATCGCAGCTTCCGCAAGCTGTTCGACTGCTCGCCAAAGGACGTTGTGATGGCCTGATTTGGTATGAGGCGCCCACCGCGCTTTTGTCCAATTCATGCCGCGCCGTGATCCAAGAATTACCGACGGGCATTGGCTAGTCTCCTTCCATCGCAGTGCATGGGAGGATGTATCATGCAGGAATTCACGCTTGTCATCGGTGGCAAGGCGGCCCCGACCGCGCGTCACAAAGAGGTCAAGAACCCCTCGTCGGGCGCTGTTGTGGGCAAGTCGCCACTGGCCACCATCGACGACCTTAACGCTGCCGTATCCGCAGCAAAATCCGCCTTTCCGTCGTGGGCTGCCACTTCTTCTTCCGAGCGCGCCTTGCTCTGCGCCCGTGTGGCGGAGGTAGTCGAGGCGAATGCGGAGGAACTCGCGCGGCTTCTGACGCTTGAGCAGGGCAAGCCGCTCAACGGGCTCGGTTCTCGCTTCGAGATCGGTGGTGCCGTTGCCTGGACCCGCCATACGGCGTCCCTCGATCTGCCGATCGAGGTGGTCCAGGATGGGCCGGAAGGCCGGGTGGAGCTGCATCGCAAGCCGATCGGCGTGGTCGCTGCCATCACGCCGTGGAACTGGCCGGTGATGATCGCCTGCTGGCATATCATTCCAGCCATCCGCACCGGCAATACCGTTGTCATCAAGCCGTCGCCGAACACGCCGCTGACGACCATTCGTCTGGTGGAACTGATGAACGAGGTGCTTCCGGCCGGCGTCGTCAACGTCATAACCGATGACAATGATCTCGGCGCTGCTCTCACTTCCCATCCGGATGTCGCGAAGATCACCTTCACCGGATCGACCGCCACGGGACGTCGCGTGATGGCATCCGCTGCCGATACGCTGAAGCGGCTGACGCTCGAACTCGGCGGCAACGATGCCGGCATCGTCCTGCCCGACGCCGATCCCAAGGCGATTGCCGAGGGCCTGTTCTGGGGCGCCTTCATCAACAGCGGCCAGACCTGCGCCTGCCTTAAGCGTCTCTACGTACATGACAGCATCTATGATGCGGTGTGCGATGCACTCGCGGCCTACGCGTCCGCCATCAAGGTGGGCGACGGCCTGGCGGAGGACGTGGTTCTCGGGCCGCTTCAGAATTCAGCCCAGTTCGGCATCGTCTCTGACTTCGTAGAGGATGCGGTTGCCAAGGGCGGGCGGGTATTGACGGGTGGCGCACCGCAGGGCGGATCGGGCTACTTCTATCCCGTCACCCTCATCGCCGATGTCGATCACGGTGCGAAGCTTGTTGACCTGGAACAGTTCGGACCGGCTCTGCCGATCATCCGCTATCATGACATCGAAGAGGCGATTGCCAAGGCCAACGACAATCCGAGCGGTCTCGGTGGATCGGTCTGGTCGGGGGATGTTGCCAAGGCGAAGCAGGTTGCGGCGCGGCTCGAATGCGGGTCGGTCTGGATCAACAAGCATGGTGCGATCCAGCCCAATGCGCCGTTCGGAGGGGTGAAGCAGTCCGGCATCGGCGTCGAATTCGGCGTCGACGGACTGAAGGAATTCACCACCATCCAGACCGTTTTTTCCTGAACCGTTCGTCAGGCTTTTTTCAAGGCGCGGCTGTTGCGACATCGCGCGGGAGGCTCAAATGCGTGAGTTTGATTATATCGTTGTCGGTGGCGGGTCTTCCGGATCCGTTGTGGCCGCACGTCTTTCGGAAAATCCGTCCAACAAGGTCCTGCTGATCGAAAGCGGTCAGAAGGACACCGACAAGTTCATCCATATCCCCGCCACCTTCTTCAAGGTGATCGAGAAGGGCCGGGATGTGCATTTCTACATGTCGGAGCCGGATCCCGGCATCAAGGGCAAGCCCAATGTCGTGCCGCAGGGCAATGTGCTCGGTGGCGGTAGCTCGGTCAATGCGATGATCTACATTCGCGGCCAGCGTCAAGATTACGAGACCTGGGCGCAGATGGGATGCCGGTCCTGGTCCTATGACAAGGTGCTCCCCGTTTTCCGTGACTTGGAAGGCAATCAGCGGCTCTCCGGAGAGTTTCACGGTGCGGAAGGTCAGTTGAAGGTGTCGGACCGCCGCTACGGCCATCCTCTGTCCTGGGCCTTTGTCCGTGCTGCCCAGGAGGCAGGCATCAGCTACAATGAGGACTTCAACGGTGCGGAGCAGGAAGGTGTCGGCTTTTACCAGACGACGACGAATAACGGTCGTCGCTGGAGTGCCGCACAGGCATTCCTGCGGGACGCAGAAGGACGCGCCAATCTCGAGATCATGACCGGCATCAAGGTCGAGAAGATCCTGTTCGAGGGGCGTACTGCTGTTGGTGTTCAGCTTTCATCCGGCGAGAGGGTTAAAGCGCGCGGTGAGATTGTCCTGACGGCAGGCGCGATCGCGACACCGAAGATCCTGCAATTGTCGGGCATTGGTTCTGCCGAGCACCTGCGCTCGCACGGCATCGACGTTGTGGCCGATCTGCCAGGTGTCGGGGAGAACTATCAGGATCACCTGGAGGCGACGGTTCAGGCCGAAGTCAACATCATGTCCCTGTTCGGTCAGGACAAGGGGCTCGCCGCTGCCAGCCATATGCTGCAATACATGTTGACGAAAACGGGTCTTTTGACCTCGACCGTCGTCGAATCTGGTGGTTTCGTCGACACGGCAGGCCTTGGTCAGCCCGACATCCAGTTCCATGTGCTGCCAAGCTTCGTCGGCTTCGGAGAGCGTACGGCTGAGCCTGGACATGGCATCTCGATCGGCCCGTGCTTCCTGCGACCGCAGTCGCGCGGAACGGTCAAGCTTCGCTCGGCCAATCCCGGGGATCCCGCACTCTTCCACGCCAATTCCTTCGCCAATCCGGCGGATCTGGAGACGCTGGTCCGCGGTGTGGAACTGGCGATCAAGATTACCGAGGCGCCGTCGCTGGCGAAGATCATCAAGCGCCGCGTTCTGCCGACACCCGGCATCGAGAAGGATCCGGAGGCCTTGCGCGACTACATCCGCAGTGTCTCTAAAACCGTCTTCCATCCCTCCGGTACGGCCAAGATGGGCGTCCGGGAGGATCGCATGGCAGTCGTTGACGAGGAGCTCAAGGTCTTCGGGGTTGACCGACTGCGCGTCGCGGACGCCTCGATCATGCCGACGCTTGTTTCGGGCAACACCAATGCACCGACGATCATGATCGGGGAGCGCGCCAGCCGCTTCATCTTGGGGAGGGATCGGGCGGCCTGAGGAGACCGCGCGATCAAAACCGGCCTTTGGGCCACGACGCCGGGTTCCGGCTCACATTGGGAGGAAAACATGAAATCGCATCTTCTGGGCGGCTCCGCCGCTATCGCAGCTCTGTTCCTGATTTCGGCGGGCTCCGCCGCAGCCGCGCCGAGCTGCGGCCTGAACAACGGCCAAGCCGCCAGCGGTGAGCCGATCAAGGTCGGTGCCATCGTCGGCCGAACAGGCCCCGACGACTTCTCGTCCGCCTCGCTGGCGGCGAAGGCCTATTTCGACTGCGTCAACGCCAATGGCGGGATCAATGGCCGCCCGATCGAATACCTCGTCGAGGACGACCAGTGGAACCCGGAAGTCGCCGCGCAGGTCGCGACCAAGCTGGTCAAGGACGAAGAAGTGGTCGCCCTCGTAGGCAACGCTTCCTTCGTGGAAATGGGTGTCAATGCCAAGCTGTATGAAGAAGAGGGCGTGATGGCCATGGCCTCCGGTTGCGCCGTGGCGGAGTGCTTTGAATCGAAGAACATCGTGTCTACCAACCAGGGTCCGCTGCCGTCTTCCGTAGGTGCTGCTCAATGGGCTGTCGCCAATCTCGGCGCGACCAATGTCGTGTGCATCGGTCTCACCATTCCGAGCGTCGGTCCGTATTCCTGCGGCTGGACCGAGAAATACATGCAGTCGAAGAACCTCGCAGGTTCGAGTGTCCTGCTTGATCCTGCCGCTGCCGACATGAACTCGGCCTTCCTCGAAGCCGTGGCTTCTGGTGCTGACACGATGCTCGTCAACCTGCCGGCAGGCATGGCTGCTGCCTTCCTGAAAGCGGCACTCGAGTCCGGCCAGCGTGACAGCTACAAGTGGATCTCCTCCACGCCGCTCTATGATCGTGATGTTCCCGCCATGCTGGGTGCCGATTGGGCCGGTGTCATGCATGTGAATATCGAGCTGACACCGATCGACGGAACCGGCCCCGATGCCAGCAATTGGCGTGCGGTTCTTGATGCTCACGGCAATGCCGATGATCCTCGCGATACGTTTAGCCAGGCCGGATACCTGTCTGCCCGCTTCTTCGTGGATGCCATGCTGCAGCAGGATCCGGCCAAGCTCGACCGTGCCACGGTGAGCGAGGCGATCCGCAACATCAAGAACTACAAATCTGACCTTCTGTGCGGTCCCTATTATGTCGGCACAGGCGATCGCCACATGCCCAACCACGCCAACATGATGGTCCAGATGGTCGAGGGCGGCTACAAGGTTGTCGGTGAGTGCACTGACGTGGACAGCGCCTATCTCGATCCCTATCGCGCCGATGAAAAGGCGCTCGGCATCGTGAACTGAGGCCGCGGTCATGCTGGGCGCCTATGGAATGTTCCTCGTCTCGGGGCTTGCCGTCGGCGCCCTCTATGCGCTGGGCGGGGTGGGTCTGGTGATCCTCAACCGCGCCACCGGCGTGCTCAACTTTGCCTATGGCGCCATTGGCGCCGTGGGTGCCATGACGGCATGGCAGGTGCTGGAATGGCATCTGCCGGAGCCACTTGCCTGGGCGGCCGCAATCGGGGTGAGCCTCGCTCTGTCCCTGGGTTTCGGCCTTCTGGTTGCTCCGCAGCTCGCCCACCGGGAGCCGGTGATCAAGGCTGTGGCAACCCTCGGCTTCGCGCTCTGTCTCCTCGGCCTGATGAACCTGGTCTGGATGGTCACCTCGCGCAAGCTCGGTCTGTTTTCGGACAGTCTCGGCCTTTCCATCATCGGGGTCCGCATCAACGGCACCCGGCTGATTGCTCTCGCTGGTGGTGTGATCGCTACCGTGGCCATGGGAATCTATCTGTCGAAAACCCGGACGGGCCTGCTGATGCGGGCGCTTGCCGACAACCGGGATGTTGCGGCTATCCTCGGAGTTCCGGTTCGCCGCGTCGAGGCCATCGCTTGGGGCATATCGGGCGTGCTGGCCGGTTTTACGGGCTTGCTGTTCGGAGGGCTCGTGCGGCTCGATCCAGCCGTCCTCACCTTTCTCGTTATCCCGGTGATCGCCACCACCATTATCGGACGACTGAAATCCATTCCGGTCACCTTCTTGGCCGGGCTTCTGATCGGAGTGACCGAAAGCATGCTGACCCTGGTGAAGCCGCTTGCTCCATTCCGCGTGGCCGCTCCCTTCGTCATCGCGACGCTTGCTTTGATGTGGCTGCAGCGCGGTCGACGACTGACATTTGCGGGAGAGGATTGAGATGATGGCAGCGAACCCTCCGGTGAATTCCACCCCTGTGCCGGTCCTCTCGCGATCCCGCCCGCTCGGTCTCGTCGTGTTTGTCGTGGCTCTCGCGTTTCTGCCGCCGCTGTTCCTGGCGTCCCTCTGGCTGAAGGTCCTGACAGGCGTTGCGATCTACACTCTCACGGCCGCCTCGATCGCCCTGCTTTACCGGCGTCTCGGGCTCGTCTCGCTCGCCCATGTCGCATTGATGGGGGCAGGCGGTTGGGTTGGGCTGAGGCTCGCCTATGGTCTCGGTACGCCCTTTGAGGTCAATATGCTGGCCGGCGGCGTGGCCGCTGCCGGGCTGGGTATGATCTTCGCCTATCCTGCACTTCGCATGCGGGGACTTTATCTGGCCCTGGTCACCCTGATGATCGCCGGCGCCTTTGCCATTATCGTCAATGTCATCCAGTTTCCCAATGGTGGCGGTGGATGGTCGGGTTTTGCCGTGAAATCGGCCGGCTACATGCCGCGTCCGGCCATCGCCTCCAGTGATGTGGGCTACTATGCTTATTGCGTCGTCGTTGCAGCGCTCGGCATGGCTCTCATCCACTGGCACGAGATCGGAAAGGCGGGGCGGGCCTGGGCACTGATCCGGCGCTCCGAGGCTGCTGCGATGTCGACTGGGGTCGATGTCCCTTTCTACAAGATCTGGGCCTTCGCCCTGTCGGGCTTCCTTGCCGGGATTTCTGGCGTGCTGCTCGCGGGTAACCTTCAGATGCTCGACGCGCGCAGCTTTCCGGCTGCAGAATCCGTGATGATCTTTGCCCTGACCATCGTCGGCGGTGCCTGGAGCCCCGTCGGCGCGCTGATCGCAGCCGCACTCTATCGCCTCGTCCCCGCCCTGCTCAACGATCTCGGCGTCAACGGCAATGCCGCCTACATCATTTTCGGTGCCGCCCTGATCCACGCGCTTGCCACCGCCCCCAGAGGTATAGCCGGCCAGATCGAGGACCTGCTGATCCGGCTGCGCAGCAAGTCGAATGCAGGGAGCACCCGATGATCGAGATCGATGCAGTCACCGTCTCCTTCGGCGGCGTGACGGCGCTGAACAGGCTGAGCGTGCAACTCGATGCACCAGTGGTCGGCATCATCGGGCCGAATGGTGCAGGCAAGACGACTTTCCTCAACGTGCTCTCCGGTTTCGTCACGCCGAACTCCGGACGGATCCGCGCCTTCGGGCAGGAACTCACGGCGCTGCAGCCCCATCAGAGAGCGCAATGGGGTCTTCGCCGTTCCTTTCAGAAGGAGCAGGCGGTCGACGAGCTTACGGTCGAAGACAACATCCGGGTGGTGCTCGATTCTCTTGCACTGTCCCGAGGGGCGATCGAGGATGCTCTGACGAGGGCCTTGGAATTCACCGGGATCAGCGCTGTCCGTCACCGCTCCGTTGCCGGCCTCAATGCCTTTGAACGGCGCATGACGGAGCTGGCGCGCTGCGTGGCCGGTTCGCCCAAACTCATCCTCCTGGACGAGCCGGGAGCCGGCTTCTCCCAGAGTGAGGTTGCAACGCTGCGCTCCGTTATCAACGGGATATCCGAAACGATCGGGGCACGCACCTTCCTGATCGACCACGATGTGGATCTGATCCAGGCCACCTGTCAACGCACGATGGTTCTCGATTTCGGCACGCTCGTCACCTATGGCGAGACGGCCTCAGTGCTGGCCGATCCGCAGGTGCGTGCAGTCTATCTCGGTATGGAGGAAACGTGATGCAGGCTCTTGAGATCGAGGGGCTGACCGTCCGTCGGGGCGTCAAGCGCGTCGTGGACGATGTGTCGATGAGCCTCAAACCGGGCACGGTCACAGCACTTCTGGGGCCGAATGGTGCCGGCAAGAGTTCGCTCGTGTTGGCCTTGGCCGGGGCGCTCCCGCTTGAGGCAGGCTTCGTCCAGATCGGAGGGCGCCGTCTCTCAGGCCTCGGGACTGAGGCGGTTCGGGCTGCCGGTGTGGCAGCCGTTCCAGAGGGGCACCGGGTGTTGTCGGGGCTTTCCGTCGACGATAACCTGCGCACGGCGGGTCACGCTCATTCCCGGAGCGAGCTCGAGCGGGCGCTTGATGAGATCTATTCGATCTTCGGTGAACTGGCGGAAAGGAAGAACCAGCGTGCCGGCTCCATGTCCGGCGGCCAGCAGCAGATGCTGGCGCTGGGGCAGGCACTAATCTGCCGGCCGAAATTCGTGCTCGCCGACGAGATGTCGCTGGGATTGGCGCCCCTGATTGTCAAACGCCTGATGGGGGTCGTCGCAAGGCTGGCCCGCGAAGGGACCGGCATTCTGCTGATCGAGCAGTTCACCGCCGTCGCCCTGTCACTGGCCGATCATGCCATCGTCATGTCGCGGGGACGGTTTGCCTATTCCGGCGAACCCCAGCGTCTGATCTCGGAGCCCGACATCCTGCACAAGGCGTATCTGGCCTGAATGTGGAGATCGGCCTGATCTTCCAGGATGTATTGTCAGCCTTATTTAGCAGGCTCGATGCGGCCCTGTCGCCAGGCAGCAGGTGAGACGCCTGTTCGCTTGCGGAAAAAGCGGGAGAAATAGGCGGGGTCATCGAAACCGATTTCGCGGGCGATGTCTTCCACCGAACGGATGGTGAACATCAACAGGCGCTTGGCCTCCAGCAGGCGCCGCTCCATCAGCATTTCCTTGACGGATTGTCCGAATGTCTCCCGCGCCGCCTTGTCGAGCAGGTGTGGTGTAGTGGCGAGCAGGGTCACGTAGCGCGCGACGGGCCAATCCTCACGGTAGTGCAGATCGATGGCACGGCGCAGGCCGGCCGCGAGCCGCGTCGACGGTGACGCTTCCATGAACGTGCTGCCGCCGCCCAGTCGAGCGATCTGGGAGAGCATGACACCGATCAGGCCCGCGAGCAGCCGGGCGCTTGTTGAGGTCGTTCCGAGGTATTCGTCGACGATCATGTCGGACAGTCGGTCGAGGCGGATCCATGAGGGATCCTCTATGTTGCCTTCGACCAGGCAAGGCGCATCGAGTTGCAGATCAACCGTCGCAGCGAGCGAGCGAAGCTGGTCGTCCGAGATCGAGATCACGACGGCATCCGAATGCTCTTCGACATCGAAGGCGTGGACAACGCTCGATGGCACGAAACTGACGGTTGGAGCCGAAAAATTCCAAGTTCGATCTTCGATCCGATAGGTGCCGCCACCTTTGAACCAATAGGTGATTTGTCCCATCTGCGGATGCTTGTGCGCCGAAACATGCCCGAAATGCACGCTTCTGCGCTCCATTACCGACTCTACGTGGAAAAAGCCGATATCCAGCGCGCGGGTCGGTTCCCCGTAAACGAAGTAGGTTGGGACGACGTGTCTGTCTGCCATGCCGGAAAAAGTACCAGCGAATTGGGGGCTTTGTCCATGGCTCTAAAGCGGTGACGGATTTAACGTTTGTCAGGATCTAATGGGAGGAACGCACATGCGTGCAGAAGATTATCGGAAAGACAAATCGCGGCCGTTTACCGGTGCCGAGTATCTCGCGAGCTTGCGAGACGGTCGCGAAGTCTACATCAATGGCGAGCGAGTGGCCGACGTCACGACCCATCCGTCAATGCGCAATTCTGCTCGCTCGGTCGCGCGCATGTATGATGCTCTGCACGATGAAAAGACCAAGGCTCGTTTGACGTCGCCGACCGACACCGGCTCTGGCGGCTACACACACAAGTTTTTCCGCGGTGCACGCTCTTCCGAAGATCTGGTGGCGCAGCAGGGCGCGATCGCCGACTGGGCGCGCATGTCCTATGGCTGGATGGGGCGCACCGCAGACTACAAGGCCGCGTTGATGAACACGCTCGGCGCCAATGCCGACTGGTATGGTCAGTTCAAGGATAACGCCCTTTCCTGGCATAAGCGCGCGCAAGAATCCGTGCTGTTCATGAACCATGCGATCGTCAACCCGCCGATCGACCGCCACAAGCCCGCAGATGCGGTGAAGGATGTCTTCGTTCACATCACCAAAGAAACGGATGCAGGCATCTATGTCTCCGGCGCGAAGGTTGTGGCGACGTC
Source organism: Allorhizobium sp. nf9_anc (assembly GCF_056323085.1). NCBI lineage: Bacteria > Pseudomonadati > Pseudomonadota > Alphaproteobacteria > Hyphomicrobiales > Rhizobiaceae > Allorhizobium > Allorhizobium sp. nf9_anc. The sequence goes on from NZ_CM150481.1 coordinate 4,419,824, forward strand.
GTCGGCTCTGACCCACTACAACTTCCTTGCCCAGAGCTCGGCGACGGTGACCGAAGATCCGTCGCTGTCCGTCATGTTCATCGTTCCGATGAATGCGCCTGGCATCAAGATGTTTTGCCGCGTCTCCTATGAGCAGACCGCAAGTGCGGCCGCGCAGCCGTTCGACTACCCGCTGTCCTCGCGCTTCGACGAAAACGACGCCATCCTGGTGCTCGACAACGTTTTCGTTCCCTGGGAAGATGTACTCGTGTTGCGCGATGCGGCAAAGATCCTGTCCTTCCACCCGGCTTCCGGCTTTATGCATGGTTACTGCTTCCAGGGCTGCACGCGTCTCGCCGTCAAGATGGACTTCCTGGCGGGACTTCTCGCCAAGGCGCTTCGGGCCACCGGCGGCGATGCCTTCCGCGGCAATCAGGCGATGCTCGGCGAGGTCATCGCGATCCGCCATCAATTCTGGACCTTCTCGAATGCCATGGCGCACAACCCGATCCCGTGGGCCAATGGTGCGGTTCTGCCGAACCTCGAAGCCGCACTCTGCTATCGTACCTTCATGTCGGAGGCCTATCCAAAGGTGATCGACATCGTGCGCCGGACCGTGGCTTCCGGCCTCATCTACTTGCCGTCGTCGGCGAAGGATTTCCAGAATCCCGATATCAACCGGTACCTTGCGCAATATGTCCGCGGCTCCAACGACATGGGCCATATCGAGCGCATCAAGATCATGAAGCTCTTGTGGGATGCGACGGGCACCGAGTTTGGCGGCCGTCATGCGCTCTACGAGCTGAACTATGCCGGCGCTCCCGAAGAGGTTCGTCTGCAGGTGTTGAAGGGTGCCGAACGAGGCGGGCGTCTTAAGGAGATGGAAGCGCTCGTCGACCAGTGCATGGCCGATTACGACGAGAACGGCTGGACAGGTGATACGTGGCTGCCGCCTGAGAACGACATGCGCGCCCTGCGCGACGCGGCCGAGTAGGATCGTGCGATGACGAATTCCGTTTCCAAGACCGACTTCCGCAATGCCATGGCCAGGGTCTGCGCCCCGGTCAACGTCATCACCACAAATGGACCCGCCGGACGCGGCGGGTTCACCGCGACTGCGATGTGCTCCGTGACGGACGAGCCGCCAACGGTGCTTGTCTGCATGAATGCCAGCTCATCGCAGACTGGATTGTTCGTCGAGAACCGGCGGTTCTGCGTTAATGTGCTGACCCAGGAACACCGCGATCTCGCCGGGTTATTCGCCGGCAAGCAGAGTGACATGGAGGCACGCTACGCGGCGGCCGACTGGACAAACCTTCCCTCTGGTAACCAGGCTCTTGCAGACGCCATTGTCTCGTTCGACTGCCGCCTGATCGAAGCCCGCCTTGTCGGCACGCACAACATCTTCATCGGCGAAGTAGTTGACATAAGATGCCGTCGCGATGGACATGCGCTGCTGTACTTTGATCGGAACTACGTTCACGTCCCGACGCAGACGGGCAGCTATGGCGGTTAGTATTTGCCTGATCTAGACTGATAGGCGGCACCATCTGGTTGGGCTTCGATACTTGCAGTGCCGCCTCTCTTCTCCGCCTCGGCCAGCCGCTGCTGCTGGGAGCCTCAGGCAGCCCGAAAGTCCCGAGGGTTCATAGCTCTGGTGAATTTGATTTAAAGCACACTACATGCCGCCCCAGGTTCCGCGATTGTGCTTACCCCAGCAAAAGGCTGGATTTTGCGCTCTCGGCGCGCGCTTTATGCAAGTCTCTGTGCAATCAGGCCCCCGCAACCAATCAGAATTGCAAATTCTCCTCCTCAAAATGCTTTCTTTTAAGCTCTTCACCATCATGGTCGAGGAGCTTTTTGTGTTGGTCTTCCGTGGTAATCTCGCAAGATGTGACCTGCCCCGCGACTTCCCCCAATTTTCGAGAGAGTCTTGGGTTTTCAATCCGGCCTGATGCGGCCCGTTTTTCCATAGCCATTTTCATTGCGAACTCGCTGAGGGTGATGCGGTGATAGGGGCAGACATCAACTGTCCTCGCGCCCGCCTCCTGCTCCTTCAATATCCCGATGATCTGTTCTTACGTGAACCGTGAACGCTTCATTCGTCCGCCTCCTGGTAGTGACGGACTCTGCCAAATTCTGGAGGAAGGTCAGGGGCTCAGGTCGTGGGGTTCGTGAGACCCTCAGTCCACCCAGGGCAGTGTGCCCGATGGCAACCGTCGGCTTGCCAGTGTGGCGATGGTCGCCAAGATGAGCACCAGCACTGTTGATAAGACAGCCACAGCTGCCGCAGCGGTGGAATTGCCCTCGTACTGCAGGGCAAAGATCATGACCCCGATCGTCTCGTTGCCGGACGACCAAAGCAGGGCCGAAAGTGTCAGTTCATTCAGGGCGGTCATCACCACCAGGATCGCTCCAGCTGTCGCCGCCGGCAGCATGCCGGGCAGGAAAATCGACAGGATCCGTCGGATGAGTCCGGCGCCGGCCACACGCGCTGCCTCGTCCAGCGAGGGATCGGCCGATTGCGCGGCGGCGGCCACCGGGCGCAGCACCAGCGGCAGGAACCGCGAAAGATAGGCGATGACAAGGATCGCCATGGTTCCATAGATCGAGACGCCGACCAGCGGCAGGGGCTTCAGGAAGGCGAGGATCATGCCGAGCGCAACGACTGTGCCAGTAACCACCCAGGGCGCCTCGATGGCGATGTCGAGAAGCCGCAGAGGGATACTTCGTCTGCGCACGGACAGAAAGGCGAGGGGGACCGCGACCAGCACGCAGATCGCCGCCGTTGCGCTCGCAAGTATCAACGAATTTGCAAAGGCCCGCCTTACGGTTTGGTTGTCGATCACGGCGCGGAACTGGTTAAGGCCCACCGTGTCGGGTCCGAAGGTGACCCCGATGGCCGGCAGGAGTGCTGTCATGGTGAGCGCTGCAAGCGGCACCAAGGACACAATCAGAACGACCAGCCAGAGAAGGGTCTCGGTGACGGGTGCCGCCCGCCGGAGCACGAAAGGAGTGCCAGAGGCCAGTGGCACGGCAAAGCGGGTCGTCACCAGATTGCGCGCCAGGATGGCAAGCGCTGCCATCAAGGCCAGAAGCAGCGCCAGCGTTGCGACTTGTCCGGCGGCGGCCGGGCCAAAACCGTTGAGCCGCTGATAAATCAGCGTCGTCAGAACCGAAATACGGCCGGGAATGCCGAGCAGCGCAGGCACGCCGAAATTGCCGATCGCGGCGGTAAAGGCGATCAGGCTGCCCGCCAGAACCGAGGGCATGACGATCGGCAGCACGATCCCGCGGCCGATCCTGCCTGGAGGAATGCCGAGAATACGGGCCGCCTCAACGAGGTCGGCCGGCAGCGCCCGCAGTGCGGCGCGTACGGCGAGGAAGACCAGCGGCATGTGTTCGATGCCCATGACGAGCGCGATGCCACCGATCGAATAAAGCGGATTGGTCGAACCCGGTGCCGGAGCCAATCCCAGTGGTTTGAGGATCGGTGACTGCGCGCCGAAAAGCTCGATCCAGGCGAGCGCCATGGTCTGCGATGGCACGATGAGCGGCATGAGGATCAGAAAGGTCAGCGCTGCCCGCGTCCGAAGCTTGAGCAGACTGACGGCAAATGCCAGCAAGACGCCGAGAAACGTCGAGACGACCACCGAGAGCAGCGCGGTTTGCAGCGTGCCGGCGAGCGCGCGAAGCGTTGAACGGCTGGCAAGCGTGGACAGCATCAACCCGAGGGGCGCACCGTCTTCGCCGGGCTGGAAGGCGCTGGCAAACAGCCGGGCAAGTGGCCACAGTGTCGTCACGGCGACATAAAGAATGAGAAGGGAGACGAGCAGATGCTCGCCTCCCGATGAACCCGGCTTGCGCATGATGCAATCAGCCGCCGAAGAGTTCGGCAAACTTTTCCTTGTTCTCTGTGTCGGCCTTGAGCATGGCGCTGCTGTCGGCCGGCAAGATCTTCAGCGTGGTCAGTGCCGGATAGCCTTCCGGTTGGGCAACGCCCGGCAGGATCGGGAAATATCCTTGAGCGGTTGCCTGCTCCTGGGCGGCCTTGGAGAGCTGCCAGGCAACGAAGGTCTTGGCAGCCTCTACCGAATCCGAACCCTTGAGGACGGCGACCGGCTGGGTGATCGAGCTCACGCCTTCTTTCGGGAAGACGAAGTCGACGGGCGAACCCTTCTTCTTGGCGTTGAGCGCCATGTATTCGATGATGATGCCGTAGGCCTTCTCACCACGCGCGACGGCTTCGATGACCGTGCCATTGCCCTGGCCTGCGACCGCACCGGCTTCAGCCAGCTGTTCGTAATAGGCCCAGCCAAAATCCGGCTGCTGGGTCATCGTGCCGACATGGATGACAGCGGCGCCCGAATAGAGCGGGCTCGGCATGATCAGGCTTTTCGCCGCATCCGTTGCAAGGAGGTCGTTCCAGCTGGTCGGCGCGGTCTTTACCAGATCGGTGTTGTAGACGATGCCGGTCGTGACCACCTTCGTGCCGAAGAAGGTCTTGTCTGCGTCGATGAAGGCCGGATCAATGCCCTCGACCGGGGCCTCGGTAAAGGCGAGCAGGCGATCGTCGTTCTTAAGCTGGGTCATCGCGACCGTGTCAGCGATCAGGATCACGTCGGCCGGGCTGTTGCCGGCAGTATACTCGGCCTGCAGCTTGGCCATGACTTCGGTCGTGCCGGAGCGGAACAGCTCGACCTTGATCTCCGGATGATCGGCGTTGAAGGCCTCGATCACCTGGGTCATCTGATCCTGCGGCTGCGAGGTGTAGACGGTGATCGTGTCCTCGGCCTGTGCGGTAAAGGTGAGACCGGCAAGGACGGTGGTGGCGAGGAGTGTACGGATGAACATGGGAACCTCGTTGAAAGGGCAGGGCGCAGCGAAGGCGGTCCGACCCGGACGATGGGGGAACACCCGTCAGAGCCGACGGGCGAGGAGTTTCGCCTAGCGCAGGCAGATGACGGCAGCACAACGGTTCGATGATCTTCCCGTGACAGCGTGACGCCACATGCGCGTGCCCCCGCAGGCAGCTGCTGAAAGGGGGCCAGGCAGGTTGCGAGATGGGTCTGATGGTCTCAGACCGTCTCGGCGCGGCGGGTCACGTGGGCGCCGCCGGACGAGTGCCCGTCTCCAATCACCCAACCGCCCCGCAAGGCAAGCTCGATCGGCGTGCCGGGTGAAAGTCGCTCAGTGAGTGGGAGGCTGATAACATCACCGTCGATCTCGGTTGGCATGCAATGGCTGAGAAAGGCGCCGTTCTGGAACACCTGGCCGACGAGCTCGGTTTTCAGCTGTCCGCCCTCTGCCACACGCTGCAGATCCGAGGCATGGAAGCAGAGCCAGCCATAACCGACCGGGGCGTGTCCTGGCATATCGAGAAGCTGCTGGCCGAGCATGACCCGGGTCCGACCGCTTTCAGATTTGATCACACGGACCGGCAATGTCCTTCCCCGCCCGATGAAGCGGGCGACCATGGGCGAGGCCGGTTGGCGATAGAGCGTCTCCGGCGTGCCGACCTGCTGCAGGCGGCCCCTGTCCATGACGGCGACATGGGTTGCCACCGCCATCGCCTCGTCCTGGTCGTGGGTGACAAGGACGAAGGTGGCGCCGGTCAGGCTGTGAATGCGGCGGAACTCTGCAAGCATGGACTCGCGCAGATGGGCGTCGAGATTGGCGAGCGGCTCGTCGAGCAAGATGAGCTTCGGCCGTGTGGCGAGCGAGCGCGCTAACGCCACCCGCTGCCGCTGGCCGCCGGACAGCTCATGCGGACGCCTGTCGCCGAGGCCACGAAGGCCGACGACTTCCAGAACCTCGTCGATCCGTGCTGCGCGCTCACTTGCGCTGAGCCTCAAGATCTTGAGGCCAAATTCGATATTGCCGCGCACGCTCATTGTCGGCCACAGCGCATAGGATTGGAACACCATGCCGACTCGGCGCTTCTCCGGTGGCACAAAGGCAGTTTTGCCAGCGACCACCTGTTCATCCAAACAGATCTCGCCGTGATCAGGCACTTCAAGACCTGCGATCAGCCGCAAAAGCGTTGTCTTTCCGCAACCGGATGGTCCGAGCAGAGCGAGAAAAGCGCCATCGGGGATGTCCAGCGAGACTGTGTCGAGCGACTTAAAGTCGTCGAAGCGTTTGGAAACGGCTCTGAGGGTCAATCGGGGCAAAGTTCTGTTCTCCAGACCATGATGGTCCCGTGCCATAGGCAGGTGACGTAGAGATGACGCCATCTGCCGTAGTCAGCCCCGTGGTTACCCGCTTCCCGCCCACGAACTCTCAGGGCGAAATGGAACAATTCCGCCTGGCGATCTTTCAAGTGGACTGTGGAGCCATTTGATCCAGACAACTGCCTGCCATTGAAATCCGGACTTTGCGGAAAGTGGCAGACCAGCCTGTCGAGGATTGAAAGGCATAGTGACTGAGTTGCGGAGCGCGCCAAGCCGATCTCCGCATCTGCAAAGAGGGGGCGGCTTATGAGTTTCATCACCAGCTTTTTTGGACTGATCGAGGATTTGACCTGGGGATGGGCATTAATTCCGATCTTGGTCGTCTTTGGCGTGTTTATCACGGTGATGAGCGGTTTCGTCCAGTTCGAGTTTTTCACGAGGATGTTCCGCGTGCTGTCCTCGAAAAACCAGAGCGGAGATCCAAACGCGATCAGCGCCCGTGAGGCCCTTTTGGTTTCCGTCGGCGGGCGCGTCGGTGGCGGCAATATTGCCGGGGTGGCGGTCGCAATCACGCTCGGAGGTCCAGGCGCTGTATTCTGGATGTGGGCGATTGCACTGATTGGCATGGCGACGAGCCTCGTTGAGTCGACCCTTGCACAGCTCTACAAGCGCTCTAACGGCGATGGAACCTATCGAGGCGGGCCAGCGAGCTACATCATTCATGGTCTCGGCGCCAAACATCGGTGGCTTGCGATCATCTACGCCGTCTGCTTGATGCTGGCCTTCGCGTTCGGCTTCAACGCCTTTCAGGGCAATACGTTTGCCGGCGCCGTGAATGACAGCCTTGGCGTCGATCGGCTGTGGAGCGGTATCGGGCTTGCGATCATCACCGGCTTTATCGTCTATGGCGGCATCAGGCGGATCGCCAAGGTCGCCGACGTCATCATACCGATCATGGCCTTCATCTACATCGGTCTTGCTCTGCTCGTGATCGTCTCGAACATCACCGCATTACCTGGTGTCATCTGGTCGATCGTTGCCAACGCTTTCGGGCTGGAGGAAGCGGTCAGCGGCGGCTTCGGCGCGGCTTTGGCCCAAGGGCTTCGACGCGGTCTGTTTTCCAACGAGGCGGGGCTTGGTTCAGCGCCAAATGTCGCAGCGACTGCGGATGTTCGCCATCCTGTCAGTCAGGGCATCACCCAGTCGTTTTCGGTGTTTGTCGACACGATCATCATCTGCTCCTGCACTGCCTTCATAATCCTTCTAAGCCCAGTCTATCAGCCGGGTGTTGAAGGTATCGACGGGGTGGTTCTCACCCAGCAGTCTTTGGTCAGTCAGGTCGGTGGCTGGTCACAGTATTTTCTGACTTTCGCAATCCTGCTCTTTGCTTTCAGTTCCATCATCTACAATTACTATCTTGGTGAAACGGCCCTCAAAGTGATGACGTCACGTCCGGGCGCACTGCACGCACTGCGACTGGCTATCGTAATGGTCGTGTTCCTCGGGGCGATAGCGCCCGGCGCGACGGCGGTGTTCTTCTTCTCCGACCCGTTGATGGGCGTACTGGCGGTGGTCAACCTAATGGCGATTATCATGTTGTTCCCGGTTGCTCTGCGTATTCTCGATGATTTTCGCTTGCAGCTGCGATCAGGCATTGCGCGTCCAGTGTTTCAGCCCACAGCCTTTCCCGACCTCGATCTGGATCACTCCGCTTGGCCTCATGCGCGAAACCTCTCACTATCAAGGGATAACAGCCAAGTGGCCAAGATCTGAGGGTGCACCGCGCTCGCAGCTCCAAGGGGGCCAAAATGGGCAACAGTGCGCTCGACCGTCCCGCCTCGTCTTACGGGATGGTCTTGATCGAGCGTCAGCAGCGAGGTTTGCAGCTATGCCAGGGACAGACACATGTTAGACGAAATCTCAGCGACACTCGCCAGTGAGTTTTCCGACCTGCCGGATGCGTCCACCATTGTTCGCATCACGGTGCGGCTTGCGATTGCAGCGGTGCTCGGCGGCATTCTAGGCTATGAGCGTGAACGCAAGGGGCGAAGTGCCGGCGTCAGGACGCATATGCTTGTCGCAGTCGGTGCTGCGCTCTTTGTGATCGGTCCGCAACAGGCTGGCATGGAGATCGCCGACCTTTCACGTGTCCTGCAGGGCGTCGTTCAAGGTATCGGATTTCTCGGCGCTGGCGCGATCATGGTCCGGTCCGCGCAGCGACAGGTGGAAGGCCTGACCACTGCTGCCAACATCTGGGCGACGGCGGGGATTGGTGTCATCGCAGGACTTGGTCTGGAAGCAACGGCCGTCCTGTCGACACTCGTTGTCTTTCTCATCCTTGCGGCGGTTCCTTTCCTTTTGCCGAAGCAAGTTGAGGAAAGCCCACCGGTGGTTGGCAAGACGGACTAGCACCTAATCCGGCGTCTGCTCGAGGAAACGTGTGGCCGGCCAGGGATCAGAAAATCAGCCTGTCGCCACAGGCACCCCGTTTAAGCGTCATCGGTTCCACTTCGGGTCACCGGCCCCCGGAGGCATGCGGCGATACGAAGAGATCCGACAGGCAGCATCGCGGCCGTCACTCCAATACCTGCCTGAGATCCTCTGCGTCATAGGGTTTGCCCAGCCACTTCACCTGCGCACCGAGTTGTGCGCCATCCTTCAGATCAGGGGCAGACAGGCCCGACGCGATGACGATCCGGATGGCCGGCCATCGCTTTTCTACCTGTTGAGCCAAAGACGTTCCTGACATCCCCGGCAGCCCGATGTCGGTTATCATCAAGTCAATCGGGTTGTCCTCTAGGATTGCCAGCGCTTCGGCAGCCGTTCCCGCCTCAAAGACGGTATGACCAAAATCTGAGACCATATCACTGGCTGCCATGAGGATCAGGGGTTCGTCTTCAACAAGAAGCACATTGAGCTTGCGCACCTCATCCTGTTGCTGTGCTGAGCCTACATCCAGCTTTGTCGCTCGTTTGTTGTCGCGATCCAGACAGGCTCGCACACGATGGGCCAGTTCGTCCCGGGTATAGGGTTTGCTCAGAAGCTCGACGCTCTCATCGAGACGGCCGCCGTGGACGATCGAGTTTTCCGTGTAGCCGGATGTAAACAGAACCGACAATCCAGGAATGAGCTCTTGAGCGCGTTTTGCCATATCATGGCTCTTCAACGGACCTGGCATCACAACATCGGTGAAAAGCAGATCAATGGGAATCCCGCTCTCAACGATCGCCAAGCCGCTTGTCGCGTCTTTTGCCCGCAACACTTTGTACTCCAGGTCAATCAGCAATTCGATGACAGTCGCGCGTACATCGTCGTCATCCTCGACCACGAGGATGGTTTCGCTGCCGCCGCGAACCGGACCTGTCCAGGCAACCGATGCAAGGGCCTCCGGCTGTCGTACCCGCGGCAGATAGATGCGGAATGTCGTGCCTTCCCCCAGTTCGCTGTAGACCTTGATGTGTCCGTTGGACTGCTTCACCAGACCGTAGACCATGCTCAGCCCGAGGCCGGTTCCCTGTCCTGGCGGCTTGGTGGTGAAGAAAGGTTCGAAGACTTCGTCAATGATGTCCTGGGGTATGCCCGAGCCCGTGTCCGTGACAGCAATCAGGACATACTGTCCCGGCTCAACGTCGGGGTGTTGGCGCGTATAGCGGTCATCCAGATAGGCGTTGCCCGCTTCGATCGTGAGCTTGCCCTGTCCGTTCATGGCATCACGGGCGTTGATTGCCAGGTTGAGAATTGCATTTTCGACCTGTGTTTCGTCGACCAATGCATTCCAGAGCCCTCCGGCAATGATTGTCTCAACTTCCACCCCTTCGCCGAGCGCTCGTCGAAGCAGATCATCCATGCCTCTGACCAGCCTTCCCAGGTTGACGACTTTAGGAGCCAAGGGCTGCCTGCGCCCAAACGCCAGCAGCTGCGCTGCAAGCTTTGCACCACGCGCCACCCCGGCAATTGCGTTCTGCAGGCGCTGCTCGGCGCGGTCGTTTCCGGTGACATCTCGGGTCAGAAGTTGAAGATTGCCGCCGATCACCTGGAGCAGATTGTTGAAGTCGTGGGCGATCCCGCCCGTGAGCTTGCCGACGGCCTCCATCTTCTGAGCCTGCCGCAGCTGTCCTTCTATCGCCTCCCGTTCAGCGACAGTCTCGTCGACCCGTTTCTGAAGGGCTGCATTGAAATTCTCAAGTGTGGCGCGCGCTTCGATCTCGGCTGTGATCTCGCGGGCTTCAATCACCGTTCCGATCGCAACGCCATTGCTGTCGAGGATCGGGCTTGCGGTGAAGCCCACCGGATAAAAGCTGCCATCCTTATGGACAAATGTCTCCTCGCCCTGGACCTGATGTTCTTCTGGAAACGCACGGTCGATCGCACATTCGTGCAGCGGGAACGGACGGCCATCCGGGTAGGTGTGATGGATGACGTCGTGAAGCGGGCGTCCTTTTGTCTCCTCGAACCTATATCCCGTCAGACGTTCCGCGGCGGGGTTCATGTAGACGCATTCCTGGCGGTGATCCATCAGGAATACCGCCATCATCGTATTGTTGAGGACTGTGTCGAGGCGCTGCGAGACCTGTTCCAGGGCGCGACGTGCCGCGTCACGCTCGGTCGTATCTTCAATTGCTGCAAAGAAGACGGGGCGATTTTCGTCCTGCAGAAGCTGGAGCGATACGGAGACGTTGTAGGCGCTACCATCCTTGCGCCGATGCACCGTGTGGAACTGTTGGACGAGCTTTTCGCCTGAGCGAAGCGGGGCAAGCAGCGCTTCGAATTGTTCAGGCGTCACCTCCGGCTTGATGTCGACCGGGGTGATTTCCCGTAACTCGTCCATGGTGTAACCGAGATTTTTCCGTGCACCCCGATTAACCAGGACAAAGTTGAGGGATTGCGCATCGAAGACGAAGATTTCGCTGGCCGCATCTTCAACGATCCGGCCAAGCCGTTCGCTGGCTGACGCTGACGTCAATCGCTGTAGTTCGGCAGAGGCGCGTCCTGCAAAAAACGCCAGGGTCTCCTGCGGTTGCCGCGTAGGATCAATTGGCCCGTCGTTGAGAATTGCGAGCAGCCCGATGCTGCGCCCGTCCGTCCCTTTCAGTGGTATGCCCAGATAGCTCTCAGCGCCGATCTTCGCCAGAAGTGGGTCTTCGGGAAACAAGCCTGCCACATCTGCCGGATAGTAACACATGTCATCGTCAAGCACCTTTGCGCAGGGTGTGCCTTGAACGTCATATTCAAAATAGTCCTGCCGATGGCCATCGCCCCATGCAGACAGAACCCTCGCGCGAGCAGGGTTGTTCGGGTGAAGGTCGCAGAGCAAAGCCCATCTTGCGCTGAGCGCCTCCGCCAAACCCTCGACAAGCCCATCCAGAAACGGACGCCCGATCAGGCGCGAGCATTCGATCAGTTTCTGTCTGGCGGCATCCGCGCGTTTGCGAGCGGTTATGTCACGGACGATGTTTGAAGCGCCGACCACGTTGCCGTTCCAGTCTTTGATTGGCGAGAGGGTGAGCGAGATGTCCAGGATCTCGCCATCCTTGCGCAAGCGCTGCGTTTCCACATGGTTGACGATCTCAGAGCGGCCGACCCCAGACAGGATCGCATCTTCCTCTTCACGGCGTTCGGCAGGGATGATCCGGCTTATGTGTTGGCCAATCATTTCATCTGCTGAGTAGCCGAACAGCTTCGTGGCCCCCGAATTCCAACATATCACGCTGCCGGTCAGCGAAATGCCGATAATCGCATCATCGCAGTGCGCAACGATCGCTTCGAAGGAATTTTTGTCAGATACGTGCTCAAAGGTCTCAGTCAATGTTCTGTCTCATTGTAAAGCCCAGAGGCTGGAGCATCTGAGGAAGGTTGGCGGCACCCAGGGAGAGTATTGCTCCGATACCGACAACCCAGTTATGACAGAAAGGGTGGATGGCACAACGCTCAGGCGGACATAGATCCGGCAGACGTGGCAAAGCCGATCGCACAGGAGTCCGCGGACCCGGGAAGCGGTCTTCCGGGACTGCGTCTCTGGATTGTCGGAGGTCGTTCGATGATCAGCGCTTATCAGGTTGTAGATCGGGCGCGCACGACGTTGCTGAGGCAGCTTTCAGTGTGCTTACACCTTCAACTTGGCCTGCTCGAGTGACCAGTATTCCATATCGAAGAGGTCGGCTTCCCCGATCGGCGTAAACCTGCCGTAAGCCTCGGCGGCATTGATTGCCCGGGTCGCCTGTTCGCATAGGTCCCCGCCGATTTTTGCCGCTTTTTCCGTGCTTCCGAGCGCATACATGCCCTGGTGCCGAACAATGATCACGCGCGGATAGACATCAAGCATCTGCTTAGGCTCGCTTTGGCGCGAGGCATTGCGCTCGAAGTACGATGTGTACAGGCTGGCGTAGCCATCAAGTGCCTTGTTGATAGCCGCGTCATCTGCGTCGGCCTCGATGATCATCGGCCAGGGCTTGATCCGGATGACGTGGTCAGGGGTCACGGTCCCTCGCTGCGCGATGTCCTCCAGCCGCTCGTTGGTGGCGTAGTCCCTGATGGCAGATGTCGAGCGATAGTCCAGAAAGATGGCTTTCTCGAATGGTGAGTTCGGCTGGGACAAGGCGCGTTCCAACCGAAATTTGAGGGCCTGGTCCTGTTCGCCGTCATTGCTCTGCGGCCCGGTCAGCATGACACCTGCACGGTCGAGTTCTTGCTCTGCCATCGTCACGAATTCAATCATCAGCTCATAGGACGTACGAGCGTCGTTCGCGAAGGTGAAAAGCCCGTGGTTTTCAAGCCACAGCCCCTCGCAGCCCGGATTTTCCCGATAGACCAGGTTACCTGCAATTGAGAGGTCAAATCCCGGCATGACGTAAGGGACATAGGCGACGCGGCTGCCGTAGATGTGCTTTACGGTTTCGCGCATGTCCGGCTGGTCAGCCAGCGCGAGAATGGCCGTCGCGTGTGTGTGATCGACAAAGGTGAAGGGCAGGAAGGCATGCAGCAATGCTTCTACCGATGGGTTCGGTGCATCCGCTGCGATCAGGTTCCGGCGTAGCAGCGTGACCATGTCGGGATCGGAGAGCTTTGGTCCTTCGCGCACCTCAAGCAGGGGAGCGAGGTGCACGGCAGGGAGCCCTGGCGCTTCGATCGTGTCGAGATCCCATCCGCTGCCTTTGATGTGCATGAGCGTCGAGCCATCATCGGCGACGACCTTCACCGATGTGTTGCCGCCTCCGTGCAGAACGAGGTCCGGATCGCCACCGATGATGCGGGAGGAGTAGATCCGAAGGCCGAGTGCATCACTTTGGCCGGCAGCGCGTGCGGCTACCACATAGCGGTTTGCGTCTTCGTCGTTCCAGCGGCTTTGCATCGGCATATCCTGTCTTTTGAATGAAGTCGGCGGGCAGCCGAAGCCGCCCGCCGTGAGTTCGTCAGCTTGTTAGAAGTCGAAGTTGCCGATGTTGTCCTTGGTAAAGACGGTCCGCTCCGGAAGCAGGATGATGCCATTGCCCTCCGCCTCGTAGTCGTAACCCTGGACGCTGTTTGCCGAGACTTCGACTGTGCCAACGCCTGGGATTTCCAGCTTGTCGCCAACCTTCATCGGTCCGTTCTTCAGGACGTGATCGGCGACGTAGACGGAGATTTTGCCCTGCTGCGTGACGTCCCAGAGACCGAAGCGCTGGATCGTGCCGCGCTCGATGTAGGGGCGCATGACGTTTGGCGTGGAGAAGCCGACAATCGTCACACCTTCGGCACGCTTGAGGTTTTCGGCGGCCTGCGCTGCAGCAGGAAGTGCATTGGCGTCAGGCGCGATGATTGCATCGAGGTCGGGATAGGTCTGCAGAATGCTCTCGGCCGTCTGCAGGGACTTCTGCGCATCATTGTAACCGTATTGGGTGGTGACGATCTCCCAACCCGGGTGCTCCTTGGCAATCTTCTGCTTTGCCGCTTCCGCCCAGGCATTCTGGTCGGTGACGGTCGGGCTCGAGTAGAAGAAGGCGACCTTTGCCTTTTCCTTCGTCACGCCTTCTGCTGCCATCTCGACCAGCAGACTGCCAAGCTGCTCCGGCGTTCCCTGGTTGATGTAGTAGCTGCGGCAATCCGGGTTGACGTCGCTGTCCCAGGTCATGACAAGAACATCGCGTTCCATGGCGCGCTTCAGGGCAGGGCACAGGCCGTCAGGCGAAACCGATGATACGATCAGGGCATTGTAGCCCTGGTTTACATAGTTGTTGATGAACTGCACCTGGCCCGAAACACTCGGCTCAGTCGGTCCGTCATAGGTCACCTTGGCGCCGAGCTCTTCGCCGGCTTTGACGGCACCTGCGCCACCCGACGTGAAGAAGCCGACACCGACCAGCTTGGGGATGAAGGCAATCTGATTTTCGGCACTGGCCGAACCCGCGCCCAGCATGGTTCCGGCTGCTAGAACGCTCGCCAGAGCGCCCGATTTCAATATGGTCTTGATCATTTACTTTCTCCTCCTGAAGTAACCGTTGCCGTAGGCTTTTTCTGTTGCCGGGCAACGGCGATGAAATCGGCCAGCATTGCGCTCCCATGACGCATTGCGACCGCGACAACCAGCAACCCTCCCGAAAGCGCGCTGGAAATCTGGCTGGGGACCCCGGCTGCCTGCAGACCCTGCTGCAGATAGCCGATGACGAATGTTGCAAGGAGCGTGCCCAGGATGGAGCCCTGGCCGCCATAGATCGATGCGCCACCGAGTACGGCTGCAGTGACTGCCGGCAGCAGCGTCGCGGAACCCAGATCGACGCGGGCCGAGCCGAAATAGGCCGACATCACGAGGCCGGCGATTGCTGCCGAAAGGCCTGTGATCACATAGGTGATCGTCTGAACCTGCCTGACGGGAATACCGGCGAAGCGTGCGGCGTCCTCGGACTGCCCCGCGAGGAAGACAGTGCGACCGAAACGGGTGAAATGCAGCAGGACAACAAGAACAAAGGCGAGCGCGAGGAAGAGTGCGAGCGACGCAGGCAGCCCGAGAAACTCGGCATATCCAAAGGCGTTGAAAGCCTCAGGGAAGTTGCCAATTCCCTCATATCCACCAGCGCCGACGAGGCCGGATGCAACTGTGGCCGTGCCCTGGAACAGATAAAGGCTTCCCAGTGTGACAACGAGGGGCTGGATCTTCGACAGGTGAATGAGCGTCGCATTGAACAGGCCACACAGGCCGCCCGTCGCGAGTGCCAAAGCGATCGCCAGCGGTAGAGGGACGCCGTAAAATGTAGCAACGCCGAAGATGATGGCTGCCAGGCCGATCACCGAAGCGAAGGAAACGTCAATGCCACCGGCTATGATGACTAAGGTCAGCGGCAGGGCGACCATCCCGATCTGGATGAAGTCGGACGTGCCATAGACGAGGTTCGCGACGTTCAGGAACCTGGGATTGATCAACCCGAAGACCGCGAGTTCGACAACGAGCATGGCAAGGAGAGCGGTCTCCCAGCGGAAGAAGAGATTCTTCATCGGGCAGCCTCCGCGGTGCTTGTGGTTGTCTGTTCGGGAGATGGCGCGCGTTCGTGGACCGCATAGCGGCGGGCACGGATGCGCCGATCAATCAGCTGCCGGATCCGGCCATCAAGCAGCAACACGCTCAAGAGCAGTGCGCCGGCGATGAAGTCGTTCCAGTAGGCGGGAATCTTCAGGAACACGAGCGCACTGTCGATCGAGGTGATGAAGATCACCGCGGCAAAGACGCCAGCGACCGAGCCCGTGCCTCCAAGGAGGCTGACGCCGCCGAGTACGTTGACTGCAATGGCCTTCAACTCGATCCCGTTGCCAGCCTGGTTCGGGATAAATCCGATCTGGGCTGCAAAGACGAGGCCAGCGAGGGCCGAGCAGATGCCTGTCGCCACAAAGGCGGCAAACTGAACTCGGTGCACCGGCACACCCAGATGGTGAGCGGCCGCCTTGTTGTCGCCGACAGCATAGAAGAAGCGGCCGAACCGTGTCTTGCGAAGGCCAATCCAGGTCAGAACAACGAGCGCGAGGACGACGACCGTAAGAGAGGAAAAGCCAAAGCCGAGATTGGAGGCCAGTGCCTTCAGGCCTTGCGGGAGGTCTTCGATCCACCGACCGCCCGTCATGACCAGCATGATGCCACGGTAGAGGCCAAGTGTTCCAAGAGTCGCCACGATGGAGGGGATGCCGAGATAGGCCACCATCAGACCGTTGAATGCGCCGGCGAGTGCGCCTGTTAGAAGGCATGCAGCGATTGCCAGCGGCAGGCTCATGCCGGCATCTAACGAGAGACCGAGAACGGCTGCGCTCAAACCGAGGACCGAGCCACTCGAGACGTCGATGTTGCGCGTCAGGATGACGATCATGGTGCCGAGCGAGATCAGCATCAGGACAAGGCTGCTCGAAAGGACAGAAGAAAGCGTCGCGCCTGAAAGATAGCCCGGTGCCGCAGCGCCGATGGCGGCGTAGGCGAGGGCAAGAACGATAAGGAGGGTTGCGACGCGGTTCTTGGCAAAAAGGTCAAGCATGACGGGCCTCCGAAGCGCCGAAGGCAAGCCGCGCAATCGCATCGACCGAGATGTCGTCCTTCAGTTCGCTACCTTGCCGTCCGAAGGCCATGACTTCGACCCGGTCGGCCAATTGCTCGATTTCGTCGAAGTCGGAGGAAATGAGGATGATCGCCACGCCTTCGAGGGCGAGCTTTTCAATAAGATTGTAGATGTCGTTGCGCGCCGCAACGTCTACGCCACGTGTCGGTTCGTCGAGGATCAGCACCTTCGGTCCTGCTGCAAGGCATTTCGCCATGAGGACCTTCTGTTGATTGCCGCCCGACAGGCCGCGCGCCTCCTGGCCGGGGCCGCTGCATTTGATGCCCATGGACTGACGAAAGGCCTCAAAGCTCTTTCTCTCGGAGCCTGGCCGCAGGAAGAATGGCAGGCGGTGCACGAGATAGGAGGAGACGTTCCAGAAGAGGGGTGCTTCGAGGAAAAGCCCGTGCTGCTGACGATCCTCCGGCAAGTAGACGAGCCCGCGATCGATGCAGATGCGTGGAGACCTCTTCCTCAGCTCCTGTCCATCAAGTGTGACTGTTCCTGCCGACTGATGTCTCAGGCCGAACAGGGTTTCGGCGAGCTCTGTTCGTCCCGCGCCAACGACGCCGGCAAGCCCCAGGATCTCGCCACTGCGGACCTGAAGGCTGATGTCCTGAAATCCTTCGCCACTCAATCTGGATACGGAAAGGCGAGGCGCATCCGTCTTGTCTGCGACGCGCTGCTGTCGAATCCTCGAAGGCGTCGCCCCGATCTGGACCCGGCTCATCGCTTCGACGATGGCTGCATCGGTAAAACTGTCGAGAGACCCTGAAAGCACGATAAGCCCATCGCGCAAGACGCTGATCGTCCCGCAGATTTCCCGGATCTCGCGTAGCTTGTGGGAGATGAAGAATATGCCGACCCCCTGCGCCTGTAGTTTTCGGACGCGGTCAAACAGTGCGCTGGTTTCAAACGTGGTCAGCGCCGATGTGGGTTCATCGAGAATGAGGACGCGTGCATCGCGCACAAGACCGCGCAAGATCTCGACGATCTGTCGTTCCGCGATCTCCAGGGCTGCAGCCTGTCCCTCGAGATCAAGCGTTACCGAGAGCTCGGCGATGAGTTGCTCGACACGGGGGCGAAGGGTCGGTGGCGAGGGCCGGAGGCCAAGGCAGATGTTCTCCAGAACAGTCTGGTTGGGCAGAATGTGCGCTTCCTGCGGAACGAGATAGAGACCGAGTGCCTGGGCCTGGGCGGGCGACGCATGTGTTAGTGCCTGTCCATCGATCTCGATCGAGCCCGAATTGGCCGCGATCACGCCCGACATGATCTTCATCAGCGTGGATTTGCCCGCACCATTGCCGCCGAGGAGGGCGTGAACCTCTCCGGCTCGCAAATCGAGCGAAACGCCTTTCAGCACGGGGATTGCGCCGTAGGATTTCCAGATTTCGGTGAGCTTCGCGACCCTCCCGGTCGTCTGGCTACCTGTCATGCTGCACCTGTTCATATGTATGATCTGGTAATCAAATGATCACAACGGTTCGGGTTCGTCAACATGTTCACGAGAACCGGATCGCTCCTGATGTCACAATGTTGCATTGCAAATGATGAATTTTGGGCGGAAATCAAATGATTAGGTGCGTGGTAATTTTTTCTGCCAAACCCGACGTTGACGGATCAAATGTTTATTTGATATGCAAATGATCAGAAAAAGGCCGAGGGAGCCCTGGCGCATGGCATCGGAAAATGGTGAATGGAGTTATGCGGACGCAGATGAGGAAATCCTCACGCGGATCGCATGGTACTATTATAACGACGGCCTGACCCAGAATGAGATCGGCGACAAGCTCAACATGTCGCGGATCAAGGTATCCCGGCTCCTGGAAAGCGGGCGCCGATCGGGGATAATCCAGGTGCGTATCAACTCGCGCTACCAGGGTTGCCTCACACTCGAGCGGCAAATCAAGGAGCGTTATGGCCTCCTGGAAGCCTATGTCGTCCCGCAGCTTCCCGATCAGGATCCGAGTGATCGCCTTGGCCAGGCTGCAGCACAATTTCTCATGCAAAGGCTTCAGACGAATGATCTGCTCGCCGTCGGCTGGGGGGCAACGGTTTCGAATACGATCCAACGCCTTGGACACCTAGCAAACGAGCGCAATATCGGCCTGGTCAGCCTGACCGGGGGTGTCGGTACCTATGTCGACGGGATGCGCACGGCCAACTGGGGAAGCAGCGTTCACCTTGTTCCTGCCCCGCTCGTGGTCCGCGACCCCGATGTTGCGCGCAATCTCTCCTCCGAGCCTGCCGTTGCCAATCTCCTCGATATGGCTCTCAACGCGACCTACCAGCTGGTGGGTATTGGTGAACTTTCCGGAGCCTCGACAGTCGTGCGTTCCGGCTATGTGAGCCCGGATGAGGTCGAGCCTTTGCGCCGCAAGGGTGCTGTCGGCGATATCCTGTGCCAGTTCTACGATGAACGCGGCGAGCCGCTCGATCTGCCTCTCCATGACAGGGTCATCGGGGTCAAGCTGGCGGCACTGTCTCGCGCCGAGAAGGTCGTGGCCGCAGCCGGCGGTGCGCACAAGGTGCCAGCTATCCATGCCGCATTGCGTGGCAAGTTCGTCGGGATCCTGATTACCGACGAGACGACGGCTGCGGGCCTCCTTGAAATGAAGGACTGACATCATGACCACTTCCTATCTGCTCGCTATCGATGCCGGAACAGGCAGCGGGCGCGCCGTCATTTTCGACGAGAACGGAAACCAGGTGGCGAGTGCGCAGCATGAATGGTGGCACAAGGCAGATCCGCGGTTTCCCGGCTCCATGGATTTCGACGTAGAGGGAAACTGGTCTCTTCTTTCACATGCCATTCGTGGAGCCATCGCCGAAGCCGGCATCAAGGCTGGTGATGTCAGGGCAGTCAGCGCAACCAGCATGCGCGAGGCGATTGTCGCCTATGATCGCAGCGGCCAGGAGATCTGGGCCTGCGCCAATGTCGATAGCCGCTCCGTCAACGAAGTCCGCGACCTGAAGCGGGAATTCCCGGAACTGGAGCGAGAGCTCTATGAGAAAAGCGGACAGACCTTTGCGCTGGGGGCTCTGCCGCGGCTCTTGTGGCTCAAGCGAAACCTGCCGGATGTCTATGGCCGCATTCACCGCATCAGCATGTTGTCCGATTGGGTTCTGGCCCGTCTCTCCGGTGTTATCGCCAGCGAGCCCTCCAATGCGGGAACGACCGGCCTATACAGTCTGACGGCGCGCGACTGGCTGCCAGATGCCATGGCCAAGGCCGGCCTGCGCGTTGACATCTTTCCAGAGAGCGTCGAGCCGGGAACGATGATCGGCCGGGTGACCGAAAAGGCTTCGCTGGAAACGGGACTTGAGGCGGGAACACCCGTGATCATGGGAGGTGGCGACTGTCAAAGCGGTGCGGCAGCGATCGGTGTTGTGCAGGAAGGGGACTGCGCCGTGCTTGGCGGCACGTTCTGGCAGCAGGTCGTCAATGTCGGTCTCGATGTATCCGATCCGTCGATGGACCTGCGGATTAATCCGCATGTTGTAACCGGGCTCAACCAGGCCGAGGCGATCAGCTTCTTTGTGGGCGCCGTCATGCGCTGGTTCCGTGACAGCTTTGGTGCGGAAGAAATGACCGCTGCCGGACCAGACAGAGACGCCTACACGCTATTGGAGCAAAAGGCAGCGGCCATTCCGCCTGGCGCCTACGGGATCATTCCCGTGTTCTCCGACGTCATGCATTACGGCAATTGGTACCACGCTGCGCCTTCCTTGCTGAACCTGTCGATCGATCCGGACAAGTCCGGCAAGGCTGCCATCTTTCGGGCCTTGCAGGAGAATGCAGCCATCGTTGCTGCACGCAATCTCGATGCGATTTTCAGGCTGACGGGGAAGACACCTGAAAGGATCGTTTTTGCTGCCGGTGCGTCGAAATCTGCCCACTGGTCACAGATCCTGTCGGATGCCACGGGGCTGCCTGTCGTGACACCTGTCGTGAAGGAGGCAACCGCCTTTGGATGTGCTGCTTCCGCTGCGATCGGCATTGGCCTGAGACGCGATTTTGTCGAGGCTGCGGAAAGCTGGGTCCGCTGGGACAAACACTTCGAACCAAATCCCGCGCACAAGGCCATCTATGATCACGCGGGCGACCGATGGGCTCGCGCCTACTCATTGCAGCGCCAGCTTGTCGATGAGGGCATTACCACGGCCATGTGGAAGGCACCCGGCCTCTGAATTTCAAGATAGAACAACAAGTCAGGATAAAGATATGCTCATTCAAATGGTCGCAATTCACGTCCAGCAAGGCCATGTCGACGAGTTTCTCGATGCTTTCCGGATCAACTATGAAGGCACTCGTCGCGAGCCGGGAAACCTGCGCTTTGACGTGCTACGCAGCCCCGAGGATGACCACAGCTTCGTCATCTATGAGGTATTCAAGTCTGCAGAGGCGCTTGATGAGCACCGCAAGACCGCGCATTATCTGGAGTGTGTCCGCCGTATTGATCCCATCATCACGGGCCCGCGGACGAAAACCTTCTACCATGCGGAGATGGCGGATTTTCTCACTGCCTGACCCCTTCAGTTGGCGCGGCCCTGCAAATCGGATGGCACGTCGTGCTCAGAGAGAAGGGGTGTCGGACGGACATTTTGGATGTTCGTCCGTTTCGCTTAATCTGGCTTCAGACGGATCTGATGGCCCCGCCATCCACGCGGATCTTGCTTCCGGTTACGTAAGAGGCGGGCTCTGAGGCCAGGAAGACGGCAACGGCGGCGAATTCCTCCGGCCGACCGTAGCGTCCCGTCGGAATGCCGGCCGCGGATTCGGCGGCGATCTCCTCGACACTCTTGGCTGAGCGGCTGGCTGCGGCTGCGTCGAGTTCGTCCACCCTTTTTGTGTGAATGCGTCCCGGAAGAAGGACGTTCACGGTAACGCCGTCCGCGGCCACTTCCGCCGCAAGTGTTTTCGACCAGCCGATCAAGGCCGAGCGGATGCCGTTTGAGAGTGCCAGCCGTGCGATCGGCTGCTCTACCCCTGACGAAGCGATCGATATGATCCGACCCCAGCGCTTTTCCCGCATGCTGGGCAAGAGGCTGGTGGTCAGGTGGAAGATGTTGGCGGCCATCGTCTCAAAATGATTGAGCCAGTCCGTCCGTTTCGCATCGACGGCTGCGGCCGGTGGCGGGCCGCCCGAATTGTTGACGAGGATGTCGACACCCCCATTTGCTACGAGCAACTGGACTGCCTTATTCACGCTGTCGATATCCGAGAGGTCGAGCTGCAGCGGGATGACAGGACCGGCCGTTGGTGCGAGCTCGGAAGCCCATGCCGAGATGGCCGAGGTGTTGCGGGCGGCGGCATGGACTGTCACCCCTTCTTCCGCGAGACCACGCGCGATCGCGGCACCCAATCCGCGGCTTGCACCCAGCACGAGAGCGGTTTTGTTTTTCAAGCCGAGTTCCATCAGCCGAGCTCCTTCAATCTTCTGTCCTGGCGCGCGATAAGGCGCTCGATCTCGCCGATATCGGCTGGGGATAGGGCTCCTCCCGGTTTGCGCAGTGCCGGCGTAGCGATCGCGCTGCGTTTCGCCATGATGTATTTCCGGATGGAGAGGCCGAGGCCCGGTTGCTGTTCGTAGCGGGCGAGGGGAAGGTAAGCGTCGAAGATATCCTGCGCGCGCTCCGGATTTCCCTGCTCGCTATAGTGAACGACGTCGCGCATCATTTCGGGATAGGCAAAGCCGGTCATCGCACCGTCTGCCCCGCGCGCCATCTCTTCCGGCAGGAAGACGCCGCCATTGCCGCACAGGATTGATATGCGCCTCTTGCCAGTCGTCTCCGAAGCGGTTCGTAGTGCAGTAATCTTGGACAGACCGGGCCAGTCCTCGTGTTTGAGGCAGACGCAGGTCGGGATCTGATCGATGATCGTCTGGATGACGGAGACGGGGATGGTGACGCTCGTGACGAGCGGGAAATCCTGCAGCACGAAAGGCGTATCGCCGATGAACTCCGCCGCCTGCTTATAGTAGGTGACGATCTGCTGATCGTTCCGCAGGGACGAGGGCGGAGCGATCATCACACCTGCCGCGCCGTCATCCATGACCATCGAAGTCAGAGCCTGCATCTGGGCAAAGCCCGCAGCAGAGACGCCCGCAACAACCGGCACGCGGCCATCGACCCTGCGAAGGATGCGTCGAACATAGGTCTGCGATTCCTCGATGGTGAGCTTTTGCGCTTCCCCCATCATTCCCAGCACGGTCAGTCCCGTCGCGCCGCGCTCGAGGTAGAAATCGACCATGCGGTCCGTGCTTTCCAGGTCGAGATCACCCGTTTCCGTGAAAGGGGTGAGGGCTATGACGTAGACGCCTCTTGCCTCTTCATTCAGCCTCATCATTGGCTGTCTCCTTGATGTTTTGGATATCTTGCATGGCCAAAAAAGCCCTCGGGCTGGCCAATCATATTTTCGAGGCCCATGCACTCGATGAGCAACCGGGCTTGCCTGTCGGCTTCTGCGACGACCTCATCGAGGTCGGTCAGCAGGGGGCGGCCACCTGCAAGCAGGATCTGGCCGTCGATCACGACGGTGTCGACGTCATTGCCATTGGCGAAATAGGCCAGGCGGAAAATGGGCATCTGGTAGGGTGCGAGGTGAGGGCGCTTCATGTCGACCACCACGATATCGGCTTTCTTGCAGACCTCAAGGGAGCCGAGGTCCCGGTCTAGCCCCAGGGCGGTCGCCGCATCGATCGTCACCATCTCAAGGGCCTTGCCCGGAGGCAGGACCGAGGGATCGCGAAAATGGGTGCGGTGATAATGCATGCATTGCTGCATGTGCCGGAACATGTCCGCCGATCGGTCTGGCGCGGTTGCATCGGAGCCGATCGCGACGACAGCGCCGGCCTCGATCAATTCGATCGCCGGGCACCGGCCAAGGATGGAGGCGATGGCGCTGGGATTGTGGGCGATGCGGGTGCCGGTGTCGGCGATGATGCGGATCTCTTCTGGCGTGATGTCGATGGCGTGGGACAACAGCGCGTCCGGTCCGAGGATGCCGAGCTTTTCGGCGCGGGAGACTGAGCCCTTCCAGTGGCCATCTTGGGTGAAGACCACGCCCGCCTCGCGCGAGAGCGCCCTCACGGCCTTAGTCTGGGCGACCGCGGCTTCGTAGTCTGCGGCTGACATGTCGCGCTGATGTTCGTCACGCAGGACGGGGGTGAGCAAGGCGATCTTCAAGCGTTCGCGACCGTGCCACAGATCAAGCAGTTTCCGGCTGACAGCAAACTGTTCCAAGAAGGTTACAGGCCGTTCTGACGCCTTGCCATCGTGCCAAGATGCATAGGTTCGCGGATGCGGAGGGCGGGTTGGTCCGACGGCGACGACCGAGCGCGTGCGGACTGCGGCGACGCCCTCGCAGTGGGCGCTTCCATAGGCGACGTCATCCGTCCGCATGATCGTGTCGCCGCCACCTAGAAGCGAAACGCCGGTGGTAACGCCGAAGCGCAGGCGTTCGAGGGCGGCAAGCCGCGCCTCCGCGAACCAGAATTCGGGTGTCGAGCCGACGGTATAGGCTGCGTTGCATATCTCTTCCCAGTGATTGCCTTGCTCCATGCCCATGGTCTTGATCAGACCGTGGCCGGCATGGGCATGGACGTCGATCATTCCGGGCATCACCACCTTGCCGCTTGCGTCGATCTGGCGCTCGGCCTGGTATTCTCTGGCGATCTCGTCCGCATGCCCGACCGCGAAGATGCGATCGTCGAGAACGGCGAGCGCACCCTTGTCGAGCACGCGGCGACTTCCGTCCATGGTGAGGACGGTTCCGCCGCTGATGATCAGATCGACGCGCCTCATGATGCTTTCTTCCCGGACTGGAAGTCAGGGAGCCGCGTCACGTCGAGCACGCAATCCTGGCGCATGCGCCAGTCTGGCCAGGACCCGGAGAGGCCTGTCACCCTCAGCGGATTGTAGAGATAGAGCCATGGGGGATCCACTTGCAGCGCGCGGAAGGCCTTCTCGAAGATCTCCGCACGTTCATTCAAATCAACAGTTGCCCGGCCCCTATCGAGCAAGTCTTCGGCCTCGGCGTTGTGAAAGCCCAGCCACCAGGAGCCCTTAGCCCTGTGATCGATCTTCTCCGCGAGGATGCGGAAGGTGCTCAAGGGGCTGGAATCGAAAACGCACATGTCGCGCACCTGCTTCAGGCGGACACCATGCGCATAGGCTTCGCGGTCTGTGTGGAGGTGAACGTCCAGCGTCACCCCGATTGCGGCAAGCTGCTCCGCAAGAGCCGCTGTCAGCGCCTCGGCCTCATCGGGAAGGCGTGTCGGGCAATCGACCTCGATGGTGAGGCCTTCGTCAAATCCAGCTTCCGCGAGCAGCCTTTTTGCCAGATCCTGATCGGGGCGCAGATCCTCTGACGGCAGGCTGCCGAAATGAACCGGGCTGACGAAGCCAGTCAGTGGCTTTGCTGCACCTCTGACAACCCGATCGATCAGGGCCTGGCGGTCAATCGCCAGATTGAGAGCGCGGCGAACGCGACTGTCGGTCAGCGGCCCCTTGAAGGCATTGAAGAGATAGATGATGGCGACGGGCACGAGCGATGTGACCCGCGTATGCTGGCCTGTGTCCTCGAGCGCCTTGGAGGCTTCGAAATCGAGGCTGTTTGCCACCTGCGCCTGGCCGGAGATCAGCATCTCCAGCCGCGTGTCCCGGTTCGGCTCCAGGCGAAAGGTCAGTTCAGCATTTGTTGGTCGCTCGCGATGCCAGCCATCGAAACGCCGGAGGTGGAGCGCATGGCCGGGTTCGTAGGAAACCAGACGATAAGGGCCTGTACCGACCGGCTTTGACGTGTCTCCCGCCTCGTAGCGGTCCAATGCTGAGGGAGCGACCACGTAGCCGTAAACCACGATGTCAAGGAGATCGGCGATCGGCTTCGACAGGCGGATCGAGACCGTCAGGGGATCGACTGCCTCGATCTCCGCATCGCCGAGATACTGATGCCAGACCCCAGGCGCGCCCAGCGTGTAGCCTTTGTCAGGACGAGCCATGCGTGTCAGCGATTGGCAGACGGCAGCCGCATCGCAGGGGCTCCCATCGTGAAAGCTCAAGTCTTCCCTCAGCCTGAATGTCCAGTGTCGCGCATCCGATGTGACATCCCAGGAGCTTGCGAGTGCTGGCAGGTAGCCGCCATCCTTGCCATAGCGCACAAGTCCGTCGAACAGGGCGTCGAAGACGGCCAGCATGTCATTCGCATCGGTGCAGTCATGCGGATCTTCGAGGGCGAGGCGCGGTTGGACAATGACGACGGGGGAACTCACTGGCTTTTCCTTTCGGCATCATTGCGATCATGGAGGTGGCATGCAACAGCGCTGCCATCCGGCTGGGCGGTCAGCACGGGACGGTCGATCGCACATCGATCAAAGGCCATAGGGCAGCGGGTTCTGAAGCAGCAGCCGGAGGGCAGGCGCAGTGCGCTTGGCACTTCTCCGACGATCTCGATCTTCGGTTTTGTCAACGACTTGTCGATGGTCGGCGCGGCCGAAAGCAGAACCTGCGTGTAGGGATGTTTCGGCTGGCTGAACAACTGGTCGCGGCTGGCCGTCTCCACCATGAAGCCGAGATACATGACGCCGATCCGGTCGGCGATGTGGTGAACCACCGAGAGGTCATGCGAGACGAACAGATAGGAGAGGCCGAACTCGTCTCGCAGGTCCATCATCAGATTGAGGATCTGCGCCTGGATCGAGACGTCGAGCGCCGAGACGGGCTCGTCGGCGATGATGATCTTTGGCCGGACCGACAATGCGCGTGCGATGCCGATACGCTGCCGCTGACCTCCCGAAAACTGATGCGGGTAGCGTCCAGCCTGTTCGGCGTTGAGGCCGACCTTCGCCAGAAGTGCGATGGCCTCGTCATGGAGTTCGCGTCGGCTGAGCTTGCCCCCGGCCTGAGCGCGCCTCGGCTCCATCACAATGTCCCTGACCCGCTGCCGCGGGTCGAGAGAGGCATAAGGGTCCTGGAAGATCATCTGCAGCTTGCGGCGGATCGGGCGCATTTCGCGAAACTGCATCCGTGAAATGTCTTCGCCGTCAATCCGGATCTCGCCTGATGTCGGCTCGTAGATCCGGGCAATGGTCTTCGCCACGGTCGACTTGCCGCAGCCGGATTCGCCTACCAGGGCCATGACCTCGCCGGGCGCAATTGAGAGGTCGACACCATTGACCGCCCGCAACTGCTTCTGGGGAGCGAGTAGTTTTCCCTTTCCGAACTGTAGCCGATCGAAAAGACCTCCCACGGGAAAGGCTTTGACCAGGCCTCGGACCTCAAGCACGGGGGTCGTCATGGGGCAAGCTCCTCCAGCGGAAAGTGGCAGGCTGCATCGAGCGATCCGCGCACGGGTGTGAGCGCCGGCGTTTCTGCCGAGCAGATGGCCTGGGCTCTGAAACACCGGTCCCTGAAACTGCACCCATGCCCAAGGGTGCGAATGTCCGGCACGGTGCCGGGGATCTGGCTGAGGCGTTCCCGTCGATCGGTGATCTTCGGAATGCTGTCGAGGAGCCCGCGCGTATAGGGATGGGCGGGGGACTCGATGATCTCGCTCGTGAGTCCCCGCTCGACGACCTTGCCGCAATAAAGCACGACCACCCGGTCCGCCATTTCGGAGACAACCGCGAGATCGTGGGTCACTAGGATCATGGCGGCCCCGCGATCGACGATTTGGCGGCGCATCAGCTTCAAGATCTGGGCCTGGACGGTGACATCGAGGGCCGTGGTCGGTTCGTCCGCGATGATCAGACGGGAACCGGCCAGGAGCGCAATGGCAATCACGACGCGCTGGCGCATGCCGCCAGAAAACTGGTGCGGATAGGCGTCGAGGCGGCTGGCGGCCTCCGAGATGCCGACATCTTCGAGCATCTCGATGCAGCGTGCACGCCGCGCTTTCTGATCGAGGTCGGTATGCAGGCGCAGCATTTCGTCCATCTGGCGCCCGACCGTGTAGACCGGATTGAGCGACGTCATGGGGTCCTGGAAAACCATGGCGATCTGGCCACCGCGGACAGCGCGCATCTGGTCCTCGCTCTTGCGCGTCAGATCTTCGCCGGCAAAGACAATGCTGCCTGCCTCGATCCGTCCGGGTGGGTCAATGAGGCCGAGAATGGAAAATCCGATGACGGATTTGCCGCCGCCGGACTCGCCGACAAGGCCGACCACCTCGCCCGGGCGGACGTCGAAGCTGACGCCGTCGACGGCTTTCACCACGCCGCCGAAGGTATGGAAATGTGTCTTCAAATCCCGGACTTCGAGAAGTGCTTCGCCCATGGTCGCTGTCTCCTTCGTCATCTCAGCCGCGGATTGAGTTCGTCCCGCAGGAAGTCGCCGAACAGGTTGATGCCGAAGACGAGGAACATGATGAAAAGCCCCGGGAATGCAGAGGTCCACCAGATGCCTGAGAACAGGACATCGAAGCCCTCCTTGACGAGAAGGCCGAGTGAGGGCTCGGTGATGGGGACGCCGACACCGAGGAAACTCAGCGAAGCTTCGATCAGAATGAAGGTGCCGACCTGGATCGTCGCAACCACGATTAGCGGCGTCATCACGTTCGGCAGCACGTGGCGCAGAATGATCTCGCCGTTTCCGAGCCCCGCCACCTTGGCCGCCTGGATGTATTCCTTCTGGATCTCGCTCAATGTCGATCCGCGAACGGTGCGGGCATAAACGACCCAGCCGACGGCAGTGAGTGCGATCAGAACCATGCCGATGCCTGTCCCGAAGGCAGACATCAGGAAGAGCGCAATCAGCATTGAGGGAAACGACAGCTGGATGTCTGCTATGCGCATGATGATGCTGTCGACGATGCCGCCGTAGTATCCGGAGATCAGCCCGAGTGCCGTCCCGATCACGCAGGAGAAGATCATGGCGGCGAGGCCGATGAAGGCGGAGATCCGCGCGCCGTAGACGATGGATGCGAGCACGTCGCGGCCCTGACCATCCGTCCCGAGCAGATACCTGCCATCGCCACCCTCCAGCCACACCGGCGGCTTGAAGCTGTCCATCAGTTCCAGCTGAGACACGTCGTAGGGGTCCTGGGCGACAAGCAGCGGCCCGAATGTCGCAAGCAGGGCGAAGAAGGCGAGCAGTGCGCTTCCGAAGACGGCCGGCAGGTTTCGGCGGTAGTGAAAGAAGAATTCCGAAGAGAAGAACCCGGTCATGCGATCCTCACTTCACGGTAATGCGCGGGTCGATCAGCGTGTAGACGATGTCGACGATGAAATTGATGGCAACGAAGATGAAGGCTGTCAGCATCAGGTAGACGACGATGACGGGGCGGTCGCCGCGGTAGATCGAGTCGATCAGCAGCTTGCCGGTCCCAGGCCATGCGAAGATGGTTTCGGTGATTGTTGCAAAGGCGATGAGATCACCGAGCTGGAGACCGAAGATCGTCACGACCGGAATGAGAGCATTCTTCAGGCCGTGCCTGAACAGGATGTTCTGGCGGGACGCGCCTTTTGCACGGGCAAACCGCATATAGTCCTGCCGCATCACCTCCATCATGCCCGCACGGGTCATGCGCAGCATGATGGCAAGGGTGGCCAGCGCCAGCGTGACGGAGGGCAGGATGATGTGCGACCAGCCGTCCGCTGTGAAGATGGATATGCGGAGGCCCAGAATTTCCACCGTGTCGCCGCGTCCGGAGGAGGGCAAAAGCTGATAGCGGACGGAGAAGAAGAAGATCAGCATCATGCCCACCCAGAACCCAGGGAGGGAAATGCCGAGCAGCGAGCCTGCCATGATGCCGCGAGAAACCGGCTTGTTCGGATTAGCCCCGGCATAGACGCCGAGCGGCACGGCGATCACTGTCGCCAGTATGATTGCGACGAGCACCATTTCGATCGTTGCCGGCAGACGCTCCAGGATGAGGTCCATGGCGGGCTGGCGGAACACATAGGAGCGCCCGAAATCGCCCTGCAGCATGTTGCCGAGGAAGATGAAATACTGGCTCAGCAGGGATCGATCGAGACCCAGGAGACGGCGGGCCTGTTCGATCTCGGCGGTGGTGGAATCGATCGGGATCACCATGAAGACGGGATCGCCGGTAAAGCTCATCATCAGGAAGACGATGACCGATACGCAAAAGAGTACCAGCACCATCTGCAGGAGCCGCTTGATCGTGTAACCCAGCAAGGCAGTGTCCCGTCATGAAGAAGTGAGAAATTCGGGACTGTCGCGCGCAAGGTCGACAGTCCCGCGTTCGTTCGGGTCGGCTTATTCCTTGACGTCGATCTCGTAGGCCCAGAGGAACTTGTCCGCACGCGGTGTCATTTCGACATTGGTCTTTGCGGCATAGAGATCCTGCTCGTAGTGGATCGGGATCATCGGGATGTCTTCCATCAGGATCTTGGTGACTTCCTGCAGGTAGCCATCTCGCTCTTCGAGCTTGGAGGTGGCATCGGCCTTGTCGATCAGTTCGTCCACCTTCGGATTGGAATAGGATCCGCGGTTGACCTGGCCGTAACCTTCCTTCTTGTCGCGCGAGTAGAACATCACGCTGTACATCGAGCCGCCGTCACCGGACGGAACGTCCCAGCCGCTCATGATCATGCTCGACTGCTCGCTGGGTACCCGGATATAGCCGAAGAAGTTGGACTTCGGCATCAGGTTGAGCTTGAGATCGACCTTGATCTTGCCAAGCATCGACGCGAGCGCCTGAGCGATCTGCTGATCGTTGACATAGCGGTTGTTGGTGGTGTCGAGGGTCACCGTGAAGCCATCGGCGTAGCCGGCCTCAGCCATGAGAGCTGCCGCCTTCTCAACATCGAAGGGGTACATGTCGCGGAAGCTTGCGCCGTCGACATAGCCCGTGTGGGAAGCAGGGATGTATTGCTCCGACGGGGTCGACAGGCCGTTCATGATGATCTTGTTGATCGCATTGACGTCGATCGCGCGGACCATGGCTTCACGGACACGGCGATCCATCATCGGGTTCTTGTCGAGCGCGATGGTGGGGCTCTTCTCACGATGGTCGATCGAGA
The DNA here is from genome assembly GCF_056323085.1 of Allorhizobium sp. nf9_anc. Lineage (NCBI taxonomy): Bacteria > Pseudomonadati > Pseudomonadota > Alphaproteobacteria > Hyphomicrobiales > Rhizobiaceae > Allorhizobium > Allorhizobium sp. nf9_anc. Next base: position 4,450,508 of record NZ_CM150481.1, read on the forward strand.
CCACGACATTGAGCAGGCTCGGCTTGGTCATGACCTTGTAGCGGTCATCAGCCTTGACGCGTTCGACGTCGCGAACGTTGAGATCCTGGATAACATCGACTTCGCCCGTCAGCAGGGCTGCCGTGCGGGTGGCGCCATTGGTGATCGGGCGGAAGGTGACTTCTTCGATCTTCGGCGCGCCAGCGAAATAGTCTGCATTGGCGGCAAGCGTGATGTGATCTTCCTTGATCCATTCGACCAGCTTATAGGGGCCGGTGCCGACAGGCTTCAAGTCCAGCTGCTCGTCGCCCACTTCCTTCGCATACTTCTCGCTGAGGATCAGGACGGCTGCCAGATCGTTCGGCAGGACTGCGTAGGGCTTTGGCGTCTTGATCTCGACCGTGTAGTCATCGACCGCCGTGAAGGAAGCGATGTTGGCGCCGAGATTGGCCATCAGCGATTTCTTTAGCCGGTCCAGGGTGAAGACGACGTCGGACGCCTTGAAGTCTTCGCCATTGTGGAACTTGACGCCCTGACGCAGCTTGAACACCCAGGTCGTGTCATCCTTGAGCTCCCAGCTTTCTGCAAGGCCGGGTCCGAAGGACAGATCGGCATTGCGGCGGACCAGGGGGTCGTAGATGTGGTAGAACATGATGTTGCTGGACAGCTCCTCGCCCGCCTGGGGGTCGAGATTGACGGCGTCCGACGTCAGGCCGACGGTCAGTTCCTTGGCCTGGACCAGGCCGCCCAGGGCCGTCGAGCTCAAGAGGACGAATGCGGCAAGGGCCGCGATACGTCCGGATTTCATGCGCAGATTCAGCATTTTCGTTCCCCTTTTTTGGTATGCCGACACGTATGCATGCGAGTGTTCACCGAAGTACGGATTGCACCTCGATCTGGTAGCCTTCCGGGTCTTCCAGCACGAAGGCTCGAATTCCCAAGGAGACGCTGTCCTTTGGTTCGGTCAGCCCGATCGCGTTCTGGCTCGAGAGATAGCGATGCCAGGCATCGACATCCGGCACGCGGATACAAAGTTGTACGGGCTTAATGGGATTGGCGCGATGCATTCCACGGGTCTCGTCAACGAGACCGACATAGGCATGCTCGGCAATTCTTAGGATCTTCGACCACCCCTGATCGATCTCGAGCGGGAAGCCCATCACGGCTGTGTAGAAGTCGAACGCTCTGGGCAAATCGACGTAGTAGAAGAAGGTGATGGCCTTCTCGACGATGCCGTTATCGGGCCGGGCGGGTGCCTCAGTCATGTTGTGAGATCCTTTGGGAACCATGTGCTTTCGCCGCGGCGCAGATAGCGTCCGCTGCCGGGCGTGTTGATGACCGAGCGGCCGTCATAGGCAAGCTTGCCTGCGTGGTAGGTCGCGTCCACCCGAGCGGCGAAACGTCGTCCGTCATAAGGGCTCCAGTTGAGGCCATCCTGAGCACGGCTGGCGTCCCAGACATCGTCCCTCTCGGCGAGGATCGTGATGTCGGCATCGGCACCGGGGACGAGAGCCCCCTTCCGTGGATAAAGGCCGAAGAAGCGGGCGGGGCGTTCAGCGAGATACTCGGCGCAATAATGCGCTGCATCGACGCCGCGCTCTTTTGCGACGGTATAGAAGGCAGGCAGCAGCGTCTCCATTCCGGGTACGCCCGCACCGGCATCGAAGATGCTGTCGGTGAACTTGTTGTCGATCGGCCAGCTGGAATGATCGGAGCTGACAAAGGCAATCCTGCCCTCCACGAGTTCCTGCCAGAGCCGATCGATCTGACCGGGGCGAATGGGTGGATTGACCTTCATCCGCGCGCCGAGTTCTTCACCGTCGCGTTCGGGATCGAACCAGAGATAGTGGACGCAGAGCTCGCCGGTCGCCCTGAAGCCCTCTTGCGCATAATTGTCGACCAGCCTGAAGCCGCGCGGCGTGCTGATATGGACGATATGCGCATGCCCGCCGGCACTGGCGGCGAGTTCGAGGAAATGCACGGTTGATGCCAGTTCTGCGACTTCAGGCCGGCTCGGCGAATGCGCGGTGATGCCGTTTCGACCCTCAGCCCTCGCGCGCGAAACCCGTGAGCGCACGATTTCCTGGTCTTCGTTGTGCAATCCAAGTGGCAGGTCGGTTGCCGAAAGCGCTTCCAGCAGGTCTAGGGCGAGCGCCGCATCGATCCTCGGAAAACGAGTGGGGCTGCTTTCGAAAGCGGAGATCTTGAAGGCGACGACGCCACCATCGGCGAGCGAGCGCACTTCGTCGAGGGATTGCCCAGGCATGATTGTGCCGTAGAGCGCGACATCGCAATGGGCGAAGCGTTCTACGGCTTCGACCTTGGCGTCGAGGTGTTCCCTGGCGCTCAGCGGGGTCGGGTTGTCGTAGGGCATATCGATGATGGTGGTGACCCCGCCGGCAATGGCAGATCGGGTCGTCGGCTCGATCCCAGGAAGGCCAAGATAGCTGCCCGCATGCGTTTGTCCGTCAACGATGCCGGGCAAGACAAAAGCGTCTCCAGCATCGTGAACGGTGTCTGCCGTAGGTGCTTGGCCTTCTCCGATTGCGTGAATGATCGAGCCTGAGACCGCGACCCAGCCTTTGGGGATGGTCATCTCAGGCGTGACGATCCGCCCACGAATGACGAGATCAATGCTCAAAACGCCCTCCTGCGATAGCCGAGTTCAGCCTGCATGCAGGCAAGGGCGACGCCGGCCTGAACTGGGTCGATGACGGGCAAGCCCAGCTCTGCCTGCAAAGCCTCCCGGTAGGTCCCAAGGCCGGCGCAGCCGAGGATGACTGCCTCGGCGCCATCCTCATCGCGAAGCACGGAGGCGATGCGCGTGACAGGAATGACGGCATCTTGGGCAACGAGTTCAGCAACGGTCATGTCGATCGACCGATCGCCTGCGAGCCTGCCGTCAATTCGCAGGGCCTCAAGGTAGCGCCGGTGCCGCTCAATCGAGGACGGACCCATCGACACTATCCCGAAGCGCTGTCCGAGGCCGAGCGCTGTCAGATAGGCCGCTTCGGCAATCCCGACGACCGGGACATTCGTGGCGGCGCGTACGGCCGAAATGCCGGGATCTGAAAAGCAAGCGATCACCACGGCGTCTGCCTTTGCTGCCTGCACAGCCTTAATCAGCAGCGGCACGACTTCGGCCACATGGGCATCTGTTTCGATACCAACAGGCGCGCCCTCGAGCTCAGTACAGCGGATTTCGTGGCCATTGCCTTCGAACGGTTTCAGGCACGCCTCCATCGAGCGCGTGACGGCCTTCGAGCTGTTCGGATTGATCACCAAGATCTGCGCCACGGTTCCTCCCAGAGGGCTCTCCCAAGCCATCAAACTGTGATATGCATCTTAGTATACTACGAAATATCTCATGTCAAAGGCTTGCCGTCTTGCGGAGTCGGAAAAAGTGGAGGAAGACAGAAAGGGGCGTGAAGCCTTATGATCCACGAGCGGACCCCGACAGATCCCATCGAGCTTGGAGAGAAGCCGTCTTGCAGAGCCTCAGCGTCGAAAGTGATACCTCGCCGGCCCGGCAGAAGAAGATATCCCTGACGGAGACAGCCTATCTTTCGCTGCGTGCGCGGGTGCTCTCCGGCTCTTTAAGGCCCGGGGCCGAGTTTTCGGAACTTGAGCTGGCAGACCAGTTGGCCATGAGCAAGACGCCGGTGCGGGAAGCACTCGGTCGATTGGTGGCGGAAGGATTGATCGAAGCCTTTCCAAGGCGGGGCTACCGGGTAACACCTGTGACGGTGAAGGACATCAACGATCTCTTTGCTATCCGTGCCATGACCGAGGGCACGGCCGCCGCCATGGCCGCCCTCAATCTAACAGCTGCAGACCTCGATCGTCTCGAAGCCCTGGCGGATGCGCGTTACGATCCGCAACAGGGCGAGAGCGTGCAGTCCTTCGTCAAGGCTAACCGCGATTTCCATCTGGCGATCGCCGAGGGCGCGAACAATCCCCGGCTTCTGGCGCTGGTTGCCGCGCATCTCGATGAGTGCACGCGTCTCTTTTACCTTGGTGCCGTCAGCCGCGACGTCAATCCGGAAACCAGCGCCGACCATCGACGCATCGTTGATGTCCTCCGTCTGCGCGATCCGGATCTTGCGCGTGCGGCGATGGTGGAGCATAGCGAACACACACAGAAGGGCATTCTGAAGGCATTGATTTCCAGCGACACTACAGCATTGACGCTGTGATGTGTGTGGGGGGATCATGCTTCCTTAAAGTCGCGTGTTGCGAAATGCGCTCTGACTTCGTGCTCAAGAGGTACCATCGAAGGCCTTGAGTGCGACGAAGCTCACGACTGAAGTATCCGCCGGTGCCGCATAGGTCTCGATCGTGATCGCCTGTCCGCCAGAGCTAAGTCCCGCTGCAGTATCACCATCGAGGCCTGCTTCGTCACGATTGATGGATCCCGAGAAGCTGATGGCACTAATCATCCCGAAGTCAGCGCCCGGATCGTAACCGAGGATGCCCCTGTAGCTCTGATTGCCTACATCACGGTCAGCAATCACGGATTCGCTAAACGGGATGGGCGCACTCATCGCAATGATGCAAGGACGGCCATCGCTTCCGAAGGACCGACCACCTTCGGGGATCTCGTCTTGGAAGGATGTACCCTCAAGCAGAGATGCCATCACGAAGTCCAAGAAATCGTTGATGATTGCGCTGTCATCGAAGCCATCGCTCGAATTTGGTGCGCGGGCTCAAGCGGAATAGCCGTCAGGCCCTGCGGCAACATTGATGTCGCTTGCGTCCAGGGCTGCAAAAAAAGCGTTGCCTGCGGCAGCTTGACATCCCCGATCACGAAGGTCGGAAGGTTGACGGCGCCGCCTGTCACGACAATTTCCGAACCATCGCTGAGCACTAAGATCAGGTCGGCACTCTCCACGCGGAAAGCCGCATTGTCGACGTCGATGCCGGTGGGCAGTGTCATGGTATTGTCTGGATCGGGCGTGATTTCCATGACGTATTTCGCGGGATCGGCCGCAACATCCCGGGCGGCCGCCGTCGTGTTTGCCGCCGTCGTTTGTACCAACTCCAACTGCCTATCCGGCACGAGGCGACCGGTAACGGTCGCTTCGCTGTTCTGATGATCCATCGTGGGGGCTCGGATCGGCTGGGTGGTGCTTTGATTCGACATGGTAACTCGACCGTTAATGTTGCGTCAGAGTTGAAGCGCCGACGCACTCTCCGAGCGACGAGAAAATCAAATAATTTGAATAATTCGTGATATCGTTATCAGCCAAAGTTGACCGGGGCTCTACATTGACTTTGGATTCAAAAGAATGGTCTGAGGAGCTCGCGCAAGTCCCCGTCGCGGAGGTCGGAATTGCGCTTCAGATGGTGCGTATCTCCATCTAAGACGCTGGCGCCGCGCTAAAGGCTGGCGTGGAGTTCAGCGGAAACCCCCGTTCTCTGGTCTTATCGTCAACCTTCTGAAGGATGTCAAACTGCGCACAAAGCTGGGCGCGACGAGGCTTCGTGATAAGAACTCGGACGCTGCCGGGGTTCCATTCGCCTCAACAGCGCGCATTGAGCGAGCCAGCCAGCTCCGATTTTGCAGATCCGGTCTGGTGAGGTCGCTGAGCTAAGGTCAGGAGCCCGGGTGGGCTCTGTCCCGGACGGTGTTGCCAATGGTGAGACCGATATCGATCAGGTCGACGGGCTTTTCTGAGCCAGGCTGCGCGGTCCTCAAAGCTGCTGTTGCTGCTCTGCGGCCCATCTCCAGGAGTGGCACTTCTATGGTTGTCAAACGTGTCGAAAGGGAGTGGGTCAGTGCGGTGCCGTTGAAACCATTGACGGAGATTGTCTCGGGTACGGCGATTGCCGCTTCGAGCAGGAAGCGCAGGCCGCCAATTGCCATGGCATCGTTGAGATAGTGGATGGCTTGCGGGATTTCCGCTTGCTCGATGAGCCTTTTGGTCAGGATGTACCCCGTCTCCGCCGTGCGCGGCAGGGTCTGATCCGTCCATAGCTGCATGGTCGCACCATTTTCAGTCAGTGACCGTGAGTACCCGTCCAGCCTCAAAGCCGCGCACAGATCTCGGGTCAATTGAGATCCGACATAGGCGCAGCGGGTGAGGCCAGCCTCGAGGAATATCTCTGCTGCCAACCGACCAGCTCTCCGATGGGAGAGGCCAACGGTGGCATCCAGATCCGGATGATCGCCATCCCACAAATGTATTGCCCGGACGCCGGACTGGCGCAGGAGCCGCGTCGTGCGTTCGTCGCGCGCCAACCCTCCCGTCAGGATCAGCGCCGCTGGTTTCATCGTCAGCATCATGTGCACGATGCGAAGCTCGTTCTCCGGATCGAAGAAGCTTTCACCGATGAAGGCCGTGTAGCCCTGGCCGTTCAAAACCTCGTTTATCCCGGCCAGCACGCCGGCATAGACCTGGTCGCCAATGGAGGGGATGACGATGCCGATCAGCGAGCTCGTCTGGGAGGAGAGAGCTCCTGCCAGCCGGTTGGGAACATAGCCCAGTTCCTCGGCGATTTGCGTCACGCGAGCCCGCGTTTCGGTCGCGATTCTACCTGTGCCGCGCAAGACTTTCGAGACCGTCATGCTGCTGACGCCGGCGGCCTTGGCCACGTCGGCGATCGTGATCGTGCGGGGGAAATGCGGGACTTGACTCATAGCAATGTTATCGATACCAATTTGGGTTAACGATAACCCATTGTCGGGTTTGACGCAACGAGTCTTCGGGGAGGAGGAACTCATGCGACGTCTGTTTCAGGCGATCTGGTCGATGATCGACATCCTTATGGCGGTCATTCTCGCAGCCATGATCGCTCTTGTCTTTGCCAATGTGGTTCTGCGCTACGGCTTCTCGTCGGGCATACGGCAGTCGGTCGAGTTGGCCCGATTGTGGTTCGTCTGGATCGTCATGCTGGGCGCTGCCGTCGTCTTGCGCCGTGGCGAGCATCTCGCCGTTGCCGAGTTTTCCGAAGCGATGATGCCGCGAGCTGTCCCGATCCTGCGCCGGCTTTGCTGGGTCGTGGTCATGGTTGCTGTCGGCATGCTGTTCATCGGCGCGCTTAACCAGACCATCGCGAACTGGAACAACCTGTCGCCTCTGACGGGGCTGCCGTCTGGTCTCTTTTACCTCGCCGGCGTCGTCTCGTCTGTTTTGATGGCCTCGATCGCCATCGTCCGCTTCATCGATCCGATGAGCATAGATGCTCGCATTCCGGAGGACACCAAGGAATGACTCTTATCCTGTTCCTCGGCGTTCTGTTCGTCGCGATCCTTGCGGGGCTTCCCGTCGCCTTTGCCCTCTTGCTTTCCGCCATGGCGCTCATGCTGCACCTCGGCACGTTTAGCCCCGATATCCTGGCGCAAGGGCTTATCAACGGCGTGGACAGCTTCCCGCTGCTCGCCATCCCATTCTTCCTCGTGGCTGGCGAAGTCATGTCCAAGGGTGGGCTTTCGGAGCGCATCGTCCGGCTCGCGATGACGCTTGTCGGCCACAAGCGCGGTGGCCTCGGCTATGTAGCCATTCTGACGGCGATCGTTTTGGCCGGACTGTCCGGATCAGCCGTTGCCGATGCGGCAGCCCTTGTGGCGATCCTTTATCCCATGATGCGCAAGGCCGGTTATCCGGAAGGTCGAAGCCTCGGCCTGCTCGCATCGGGCGGCATCATTGCGCCGATCATTCCTCCGTCTCTGCCGCTGATCCTCATTGGTGTTGCCGGCAATATCTCGATTGCCAAGCTGTTCATGGCCGGCATTGCGCCGGGGCTGATGATGGGCGTGACGCTTATGGTCGTCTGGTCCTACATCATGCGCAACGAACAGATCGATACCCTTCCAAAGGCGAGTGGCAAGGAAAGGCTGGCAGCACTTAAGGACGGTATCTGGGCGCTGCTGCTGCCGGTTATCATCATTGGCGGTATTCGCTCCGGTGCCTTCACGCCGACCGAAGCCGCGGTGGTGGCCGCAGTCTATGCGATCATCGTGTCCACGGTCGTCTATCGCGCCCTGACCTGGAAGATCCTGCTCGAAGTGCTGGTCACGGCAGGTCGTTCGACTGCTATGGTGATGTTCCTGGTCGGTGCAGCCATGGTCGCCGCCTGGCTGATCACCGTTGCCCAACTGCCGCAACAGTTGGCAGAAATGCTCCAGCCCCTTATCAACAGTCCGCGGCTGCTGATGCTGGTCATCATGCTGATCGTGCTGGCAGTCGGCATGGTGATGGACCTGTCTCCGACCGTGCTGATCCTGGTGCCGCTGTTCATGCCGGTGGTGAAGATGGCGGGCATCGATCCGGTCTATTTCGGGCTGATGTTCATCCTCAACTGCTCGATCGGCCTTCTGACACCCCCGGTCGGAACCGTCCTCAACGTCATCTGCGGGGTTGGACGCGTGCCGATGAGTGTGGCGGTGCGTGGCGTTGTGCCGTTCATCTTTGCCTATGCGGCGCTGCTCGGCCTTTTCATCATCTTTCCGCAACTCATCACCGTTCCCGCCAACTTCCTTGGCGGCTGAGACTTCACAACAGGGAGGAGCCTGAAATGAAAATCTTGAAAGTGCTTGGACTAGCAACCGCAATCGCCTTTACCGGCGTTTCCGCGCATGCCGAAACAGAACTGAAACTTGCTCATGCCGCGCCTGATACGGATCTGCAGCAGACACTCTCCGTGTTCTTCAAGGAGCAGGTCGAAGCGCGCACGAACGGCTCGGTCAAGGTCACCATCTTCCCCCAGGGGCAGCTGGGCAACGACCAGGCGATGATCGACGGAGCCCGTTCCGGGATCATCGATATCGTGATGACGGGCCTCAACAACCTGACCGGGCTAGTGCCGGACGCCGGCGCATTCGAGCTACCCTTCATGTTCCCCAACCGGGAACTCGCCTACAGGGTCCTCGACGGTGAGGTCGGGCAGGGTGTATCCGCCCAGTTTACCCAGCATGGTCTGAAGATGCTCGGCTATCCGGAAAACGGCTACCGCAACATGACCAACAATCGTGGTCCGATCCGAGTGCCGGCTGATGTCTCCGGGCTCAACATGCGCGTCAACAACTCCAAGGCCCTGAACGACATGTTCGCGGCACTCGGCGCCAATCCGACGCAGTTGCCGGTCGCCGAACTCTACACGGCGCTTGAGACGGGTGTGGTCGATGCCCAGGATCATCCGATCGGCATCGTCCTGTCCTTCAAGTTCAATGAAGTGCAGAAGTACCTCAGCATGACGCAGCATGCCTATTCGGCGCTGGCGCTCGCTATCAACGACGCCAAGTTCAACGGCCTGACCGCCGATGAGCAGAAGGTAATCCTCGACGTGGCCGCCGAAGCCATCACCATGCAGCGCAAGCTGGCACAGGAAAAAGAGGCTTCGATGATCGCCGAGCTGAAGGCTGCCGGCATGGAGGTCAACACGGACGTGGATGCTGCTGCCTTCCAGGCCGCCGTCAAGCCGGTCTGGGATGGTTATACTGCGGCGAATGGCGACGCGGTCGTCAATGCGGTGCTGGCCACCCAGAAGTAACAGACTGAAAACTGGCGAAAAGAAAGGGCGCATAATCAGCGCCCTTTTTTCATGCCGTTACGGGCTCGATTGGCGACGCATCAAGATGGGTTCAAGAGCAATGGTCGCGGGGCCTGCCTGCGTGCCATCGAGAACATCAAGGATGAGCTCGGCCGCGCGCTTGCCGATTTCACGGGGCAGCGGGTTTATGGTGGTGAGCGACGGCACGCAGATCCCGGCGATCTCGTAGTCGCCGAAGCCGGCGACAGCGATCTGACCGGGGACATTCACACCGCGCCTCTGACATTCTGTGAGTGCGCCAAAGGCTGAAAGGTCGGACACGCAGATGACGGCTTGTGTGTCCGGCAGCGTGTCCAACAATCGGCCCATGGCGTCGGCGCCTTCCCGCATGGAGATGGGAGGTGTGCCTGCCGCGATCAGTCGATCGGGATCCAGACCGTGTGCCTGCATGGCCGCGATGAAGCCGGCCCGGCGATCCGTGCCACGGGTGTCGCGATCGGCATCGCCGCCGATGAAGGCAATTCGGGTAATCCCGACCGATACGAAGTGGTCGACCATGGAGCGAACCGCTGCCGCGTTGGAGAAGCCGACGACATGACCGACGGGATTATCGGGCAGATCCCATGTCTCGATGACAGGTATGCCTGCATTTTCCAGCAGACGCCGCGTCCGTGGGGTGTGGCGCCCGCCCGTCAGGACGATCGCTTCCGGGCGGCGGCGCAGCAGTTGTTCGACCAGTCGCTCTTCTTCCTGGATGTCATAATCCGTATAGCCGAGCAGGATCTGCAGGCCGCGCTCCTTCAGCCCCTCGGACAGGCCGCGCACGGTATCGGCGAAGTTGGCATTGTTGATCGAGGGGATCGTCACGGCAACGAAATCGGTGCGCTGCGAACGCAGGTTTGAAGCGGTGCTGTCGAAGACGTATCCGAGCGTGTCGGCGGCTTCTAGGATGGCACTGCGCGTCGCATCGCTCACCGAGGCGTCACGCTTGAACGCCCGGCTCACCGTCATGGGCGACACCCCCGCGAGACGGGCGACATCGGCCATGGTCGGTGTTTTGCGGGGCGTGCTCATACCATTTTGTTATCGTTATCTCTGGCGAAAATCCAGTCTCTGCAGGGTTAGCTCACAGGGGCGCGTATTCATGCGCCGTTGTGACGTGATGATGGATCGAGCCAGTGAAGAAGCGCGCCAGGACGGACTCGGTCGCGGCTCTCGCCTCGGTCCGAACGGGGCTGGCAAGGGCAGCGTCCACGCTTGGCAGGTCAGGATAGCTGATGGCGAGGATCATCGGATATTCCGGTGCGCCCTCATCGCGGCTTTCGGCAAAGGTGACGCGAACGGAGAGGGCGCCGGGGAACTGGCGCCACTTTGGCAGGATTTCGGCGAGGACGGCGGCGCGGAAAGCCTCCGTCTGTCCTTCATGGATCTTGCCATCGAACAGTGCGTAGCGGGTGATCATGGGGCAATCTCCTTGTTGGGTCCCTTGAAATATTCCATCAGTGCGGCCTGATCCTCGCCGCCGAGGCCGGCGGCCGTCAGCATGCGGTGGACTTCGGCGCAAATCGCCGTCAGTGGCATCGAGGTGTGGGTGAGCCGTGCCAGATCCTGTGCGGCGTTGAGGTCCTTGACCATGTTGTCGATCCGGCCAGTGCGGCGGTAATCCCTGTTGGCGAAGCGCGGCATATACTCCTGCAGCAGTGCGCTGTCGGCGCGGCCACCCTTGAGCGCCTGCGGGATCTTCTCGACATCGACGCCGGCTGCTTCGGCAAGGGCGGTTGCCTCGGCCACAGCGAGGAAGCCGAGCCCGCAAAGCACCTGGTTGATCATCTTGGTTGTCTGCCCCGCACCCGGGCCACCCATATGGGTCTGGTTGCCGGCAAGCTTTGACAGGATGCTTTGCGTTTCCTGCACATCGGTCTGTGTACCGCCCTGCATTAGGGTTAGCTGTCCAATGGCTGCCTTGGGGATACCACCGGACAGAGGGCTGTCCACCCAGCGCAAGCCACGGGTCGCGCCTTCGGTCGCGAGCGCCTTGGTCGTCTCCGGGTCGATCGACGACATGTCGATGATCAGCGTGCCAGGCTTAGCCCCTTCGGCAACGCCCTGTGGCCCGAAGACAGCGGCGCGGACGATGGCTGCGGAATTGAGCGACAGGATGACGGCCTTTGCCTGGCTTGCCGCATCTGCGGCGGACGAGGCCGCCACTGCGCCCTTGGCGACAAGGGCGGCGATTTTTTCGGGGTCACGATCGTAGACGATCAGATCCGTTCCCGTTTCGGCGAGGCGTGCGCCGATGGCACCGCCCATGGCACCGGCCCCGATCAGGGCGATCTTGTTTGTCACTGTGGGTTTCCTCCAAGATGGGACAGGACCTGTCCGACGATGGCGTCCATCGATTGGTCTATCGTCACTTCGATCGCTTCGTCCGGTCCCGGTCGCTCCAGGGTGGCGAACTGGCTGTCGAGCAGTGACAGGGGCATGTAATGGCCGGCTCGCGTTGCCATGCGAGAGGCGATGAGGTCGCGATCGCCTGCGAGGTGAACGAATGTCACGGGGCCGCCAGATCCTGCGCGGATGCGGTCTCGGTAGCTGCGGCGCAGTGCCGAGCATCCGATGATCAGCGGCGCGTCACTCTTGAGCGTATTGGCGATCCGATCCAGCCAAGGCCAGCGGTCGTCATCGTCAAGCGGAATACCTGCCCGCATCTTCTCGACGGCTTCGGCGCTGTGCAGATCGTCGCCGTCCCGGTAGGGAATTTGGAGCTGTTCGGACAGAGCCGCGCCGACGGTCGACTTGCCGCAGCCCGCGACGCCCATGATGACCAGACGCAAGCTCATAGCGATGCCGTGATCCCGCCGTCGACATAGAGGATATGTCCGTTGACGAAGCTGGATGCGTCGGAAGCGAGGAAGATGCAGGCGCCCTGCAGCTCCTCGACCTTGCCCCAGCGGCCGGCCGGCGTGCGTTTTTCGAGCCACGCGGAGAAGGTGGGGTCGGCAACCAGGGCGGCATTCAGCGGCGTGTCGAAGTAGCCGGGCGCAATCGCGTTGCAGTTCAGGCCGTGCTTGGCCCAGTCGGTGGCCATGCCCTTGGTCAGGTTGCCGACCGCGCCCTTGGTCGCGGTGTAAGGCGCAATCGAGGGGCGGGCGAGGGCAGTCTGCACGCTGGCGATATTGATGATCTTGCCGCGACCACGCGCGATCATGTGGCGGGCAACCGCCTGGCCGACATGGAAGACACTGGCGATATTCGTCTGCAGCAGACGCTCGAATGCATCGGCGGGGAAGTCTTCGAGCGGCGCGCGATGCTGCATGCCGGCATTGTTGACGAGGATGTCGATTGCCTTGCCGGAGGCCTCGTAGGCGTCGACAGCCGCGCGTACGGCTTCATGGTCGGTCGCGTCGAAGGCGAGCTGGTCTGTGCCCTCGATCCGTGCGGCCGCATCCTTGAGTTTCGTCGCGTCTCGACCGTTGAGGACGATCTCAGCACCGGCGGCCTTCAGACCCTCTGCCAGCGCAAAGCCGATCCCTTGCGAGGATCCCGTGATCAGGGCGCGCTTGCCCTTCAGGTCGAACAGGTTCAGTGCCACGGTTTACTCCCTTCAGTTTCGCTCTCGACAAGCGTCAGATGATTTGTATATGTTATCGATAACAATCGAAAGTCAAGCATCCCTGGGGAGAGACATCATGACCAAGCCCGACATCCTGCAGATGGGCCCGTATCCGGACTGGGATCAGGTGCCGCTGGAGCAAAGCTTCCATATGCATCGCTACTTTGAGGCCGCCGACAAGGCCGCATTCCTGGCTGATCTCGGTCCGAAGGTCCGGGGTATAGCAACCCGTGGCGAGCTTGGAGCGAACGCTTCTGTTATCGCTGCCTGCCCCAATCTTGAAGTCATCTCGGTCTATGGCGTCGGCTTCGATGCGGTTGATCTTGGCGCCTGCCGGGAGCGCGGCATCCGCGTCACCAACACGCCCGACGTGCTGACGAACGATGTCGCCGATCTCGGCGTCGCCATGATGCTCGTGCAGTCGCGTGGCATGATTGGTGCTGAAACCTGGGTGAAGGACGGGTCCTGGGCGGCCAAGGGGCTTTACCCCTTGAAGCGTAAAGTCTGGGGCCGCAGGGCAGGGGTGCTTGGCCTTGGGCGGATCGGTTTCGAGGTTGCCAAACGCCTTGCCGGCTTCGATATGGAGATCGCCTATAGCGATGTCTCGGCCAAGGATTTCGCCAAGGATTGGGAATTCATCGCCGATCCTGTGACGCTCGCTCAGCGTTCGGACTTCCTCTTTGTGACGCTGGCTGCTTCCGCTGCGACCCGGCATATCGTCGGTGCCAAGGTGATCGAGGCGCTGGGGCCCGAGGGCATGTTGATCAATATCAGCCGTGCCTCCAACATCGATGAGGAAGCCCTGCTGGAAGCGCTTGAGACGGGCAAGCTCGGCTCGGCTGCCCTCGATGTCTTCGAAGGTGAGCCCAATCTCAATCCGCGCTTCCTGTCGCTGCCGAATGTGCTGCTCCAGCCCCATCATGCCAGCGGCACCATCGAGACCCGCAAGGCGATGGGCAAGCTTGTCCGCGATAATCTCACCGCGCATTTTGCCGGTGAAGCTCTCCTCACTCCGGTGCTCTGATGAAAGCCATCGTCATCCATGCTGCCCGTGATCTGCGGATCGAAGACCGCCCGGTGGAAGATCCTCAAGCCGGCCAGCTGCGGCTCAGCCTTGCGACCGGCGGGATCTGCGGGTCGGACCTGCACTATTACAATCACGGCGGCTTCGGCGCGGTGCGGCTGAAGGAACCCATGATCCTTGGCCATGAAGTCTCGGCCCGGGTCGAGGCCATCGGGCCCGGTGTCTCGGGCTTCGAGATCGGTCAGCTTGTGGCCGTTTCGCCCTCTCGGCCCTGCGGTCAGTGCCGCTATTGCGGCGAGGGGCTGCAGAACCAGTGCCTCAACATGCGCTTTTACGGCAGTGCCATGCCCTTCCCTCATATCCAGGGCGCTTTCCGTGAAAGCCTGGTGGCAGAGGCGTATCAATGCGTCGACGCCACGGGACTGTCCGCTGGCGAGGCGGCGATGGCCGAACCACTGGCGGTAACCCTGCATGCCACGACGCGGGCGGGCAGCCTGTTCGGCAAGCGCGTTCTCGTCACCGGCTGCGGACCGATCGGCGTACTCTCGATCCTGTCGGCACGACGCGCCGGTGCTGCCGAGATCGTTGCCACCGATCTCTCTGATTTCACGCTGGCGCTCGCCGCAAAAGTCGGCGCTGACAGGGTGATCAACACGGCCAAGGAGCCGGATGCACTCGCGGCCTATGGGAGCGACAAGGGCACCTTCGATGTGCTCTATGAGTGCACGGGTGTTGCCGCAGCACTGGCCGGCGCCATTCCGGCGCTTAGGCCGCGTGGTATCATCCTGCAGCTCGGACTGGGCGGCGACATGACGCTGCCGATGATGGCGATCACGGCCAAGGAACTCGAACTCAGAGGCTCCTTCCGGTTCCATCAGGAATTTGCCATCGGGGTCGAATTGATGCGCAAGGGGCTAATCGACGTAAAGCCGCTGATCACGCATACCGTATCGCTGGCCGATGCCGAGAAGGGTTTCCTGCTCGCATCGGATCGGAGCCAGGCAATGAAGGCGCAGATCGCGTTTTCGGCCTGAGTGGCGCCACGGTTTTGGGAGGAGCCTTAAGCATGTCGTTTTTCGAAGTCATCGACCCGGTGTTCGCCACCTATGTGCTCGGCAATGCGCCGGTGAAGCGGCTGGCGACTGGGTTTGACTGGGCGGAAGGGCCGGTATGGTTCGGCGATGCCGGCTGCCTCCTGTTTTCCGACATTCCCAACAACCGCATCGTCCGCTGGAGCGAGGATGGCGTGACCACCTATCGCCAGCCCTCGAACTATGCGAACGGCCATACACGGGACCGGCAAGGTCGGCTCGTCACCTGTGAGCATGGAACGCGTCGGGTCACCCGCACCGAATGGGATGGATCGATCACGGTCATCGCCGACAGTTTTCAGGGCAAGCGCCTTAACAGTCCGAACGACGTCATCGTTGCGCCTGACGGTGCGATCTGGTTCAGCGATCCGCATTACGGGATCATGACGGATTACGAGGGGGCAAAGGCGGAGCAGGAGTTGCCGTGCTCTGTCTATCGCGTTTCGCCGGATGGTGGGATCGAGGCCGTCATCACCGACATGCAGGGACCGAATGGTCTCGCCTTCAGCCCGGATGGCAGCCACCTCTATGTTGCCGATACGGGGCGGATGTTCTCCGCCGATCCGCAGCATATCCGTGTTTTCGACATGGTCGATGGCTGGCCGGAGAATGGTCGGGTCTTCCACGTCATCACGCCCGGCTGCGCCGATGGCATGCGGGTCGATAGCGACGGGAACCTGTGGTCCTCAGCGGCCGATGGCGTTCACTGCATCGCGCCCGACGGGCATCTGATGGGCAAGATCCTGGTTCCGGAGATGGTGTCGAATATCTGCTTTGGTGACCACTCGAAGCATCGGTTGTTCATCACGGCGACCACGAGTGTCTATTCGGTCGTGCTGAATCGGCGCGGCATCCAGGCCCCTTGAGGCGGGCTTGGTGCCTTACACCGTCTCGCCGGGCACCAGGCGTGTCGGAACAAAGGTGACGGTCTGGACGGGCTCGCCCTTTAGCTTTGCGACAAGCGCTTCGGCGGCTGCCTTGCCGATGCTCGTCGTCGGCACGACGGTCGTCGTCAAACGCTTCTGCAGGATGGATGCTGCCTCCATCCCACCCCAGCCGGCGATGCCGATATCCTCGGGCACACTCAAGCCGCGCGACTGGCAGAAGGCCAGGCCGCCGATCGCCATCTCGTCATTGTGGAAATAGACGACATCGAAATCATTCTTTCGGCTGAGCAGGGTCTCCAGCCCATAATAGCCGGCATAGAAGCCCGGCGCGTCGTGCAGCATCTCGGCATCGACGAGCGGATGGCCGGCACGGGCGAGAGCGTCGCGGAACCCTTCGAACCGCGCTTGTCCCATCACGTCAGAGCGGGCGAGTGCGCCGACATAACCGGCCTTGCGACGGCCACGCGCGAGAAGATGCCGGGCCATCTCGGCGCCGCAATCGGCATGGGAAAAACCGACGGCCATATCGATCGGGCTCGTTGTCAGGTCCCAGATCTCGACAACTGGAATTGCCGCACTTCTGAGAAGCTCTATCGTGCCCGGCGTATGGTGGCGACCTGAGAGAATGAGGCCCGCCGGACGCCAGCTCACCACTTGCCGGATCCAGGCTTCCTCTTCGATCATCGAATGATCGTTGGCGCCGATGATCAACTGATAGCCGAGACGTCCAAGCGCCCGGTCGACGCCATCCAGCACATGGCCGAACAGGCCTGATGTCAGGCGCGGGACACACATGCCGACCAGCGTTTCTGCCTGATCCGAGCCGAAGGCGGCGGCAAGCCGGTTCGGGACATAGCCCAGTTGTGCGGCGATCTCCATGACCTTCCGGCGCGTCTGGTCGGAGAAGCCGGACCCGTCGCGCAGGACGCGACTGACCGTCATCTTTGATACGCCAGCGGCACGGGCGATGTCTTCGAGATTGGCCTTCATCGGGGCTTCTGCCCCAACGATACAGGGCGGTGAACACGCGGCATGTTATCGATAACTTTTTTCTTGACTCGGCAAATGATGCAAGTACGTTAGTTACGTTACCGGTAAACCTGACGCAAGATCTGGATCCGGCATGGGAGGAGACATAGTATGCAACCGTCCGCAGACGGCCTGCTTTTCGATCGCATCGTGAAGTCCTTTGGTGGCACGCAGGCCCTCAAAGGTGTTTCGCTGAAGGTCGAGCGTGGCGAAATCGTCGCCCTGCTCGGCGAGAACGGAGCCGGCAAATCGACGCTCATCAAGGTCCTCGGCGGCATCCACCGCCCCGGCGAGGGCGGCGTCTTCATCGATGGCGTGCCCTACGCCCATGAGGCCGGCAAGGCCGGCGGCCAGAAGGTCGCCTTCATTCACCAGGATCTCGGTCTGATCGAGTGGATGAGTGTTGCCGAAAACATTGCCCTTTCGCTTGGCTATGTGAAGAAGGGCCGTCGGATCGACTGGTCTGCGACCGAAGCTCTGGCCGACAAGGCGCTGGCATTGGTCGAAGCCGATTTTTCGGCAACCGCGCGGGTTTCCAGTCTCACCCGCACACAGAAGTCTCTTGTTGCCATCGCCCGTGCGCTTGCTGCGGATTGCGACTACCTCGTTCTCGACGAGCCGACCGCCAGCTTGCCCGCCGATGAGGTGGAGCGGCTGTTCGCCGCCCTTCGCCCGCTGAAGGCGCGTGGCGTCGGCATGATCTATGTCAGCCACCGGCTGGATGAGATTTTCCGCATCGCCGATCGGGTCGCCGTGTTGCGCGACGGACAAATGGTCGGGATGCGCGCAATCGAACATACGACGCCGGAGGAGCTGGTCGGTCTGATCGTCGGCCGAAAGGCGCGTGAAATTGCCCGGCCTGCCATTCTCGAGGGACCGGCGATCCTCAAAGTCTCAGGTCTCGCAACCGGTGCTGTCGGCCCTGTCAGCTTCGAGATCAAGCGCGGCGAGCTGCTCGGTCTCGCAGGACTTCGCGGGGCCGGTCACGAGGATGTCGGTCGAGCCCTTTTCGGCCTCATCCCGCATGCGGGCAAGATTGCGCTGAACGGGGTCGCGCCGGACTTGAAAGATGCTGGTGCCGCAATGCGGTCGGGCATCGGTCTTGTAGCACGCGATCGGGTCGCCGAAAGTGTCGCGCCCGGCCTCTCCATCCGAGAAAACGCGTTTCTTAATCCGTCGGCCACGGGGCGACGCCTTCTGAGCCTGCTTTCGCCGAAGGCGGAAGATGAACTTGCCCATGAACTCGGCCGCAGGGTGGGCTTGTCACCCAATGATCCGACACTCGCCATCGAGGCGCTTTCGGGTGGCAATCAGCAGAAGGTCGTCGTCGGACGCTGGCTTGATTCCGGCCGCCGCCTGCTGATTGCGGAAGATCCGACCGCCGGCGTCGATGTTGGTGCCAAGGCCGAGATCTACCATCTTCTCTACCAGGCTCTTGCAAGCGGCATGGGCGTCCTCGTGGTGTCCACCGATTTCGAAGAGACCGCCAATATCTGCCATCGCGCCATCGTCTTCAGCCGCGGCCTGCCAGTGGCCGAGCTGAGTGGCGTTGAACTGTCAACCGAATCCCTGATCCAGGCCGCATCGGCCGGTGAAGCCGCCTGAGGACCGCCATGCCCGGTATCCAATCCAACGCCGTCGAACCCACCAAGGACGAATTGCGGGGTCTGTCGCCCGGTCGCAAGATCGTGCGCCTCGCGCCGACCTATGGTCTCGTCATCCTGATGTTCGGCCTGATCCTGCTGTTCTCGATCCTGCTGCCGACCACATTCCCGACCATGCTCAATGTCAGGGCCATCCTGTCCGACAAGGCGATCATTGCGCTTCTGTCGCTCGCGGCGATGATCCCGATGGTCGCCGGCCGTATCGATCTGACGGTCGGTTACGGCATCGTGCTCTGGCATATTCTGGCGATCAGCCTGCAGACGCTCTACGGCTTCCCCTGGCCTGTGGCCGTTGCCATTGTGCTCGTGCTGGGTGTTCTGATCGGCGCGCTGAATGGTCTCCTGGTCGAAGTCGCCCGCATCGACAGCTTCATCGCAACCCTTGGCACCGGCACGATCCTGTACGCCCTCGCGCTCTGGCATACCGGCGGCCGACAGATGGTCGGCGCGCTTCCAGATGCGTTCTATGCGATCAACGGCACCTTCGTCTTCGGACTGCCGATCACCGCGATCTACGTGCTGGTCATCACTGTCGTGCTCTGGGTCGCGTTGGAATACACCCCGATCGGTCGGTATCTCTACGCGATCGGCGCCAATCAGCGGGCTGCCGAACTCAACGGTATTCCGACGCGAAAGTTCGTTATCGGCGCGTTTGTCACATCCGGCCTGATGACGGCACTCGCAGGTGTCCTGCTCGCTTCAAAACTGCGCATCGGCCAGGCCTCGGTCGGTCTGGAATTCCTGCTGCCGGCGCTTGTCGGCGCCTTCCTCGGCTCCACCACCATCAAACCCGGACGCGTCAATGTCTGGGGTACCATCGTCGGCGTGATGATCCTCGCCGTCGGTATTTCCGGCATCCAGCAATTCGGCGGCAGCTTCTGGGTCGAGCCCCTGTTCAACGGCACGACCTTGCTGATCGCCATCGGGATCGCCGGTTACGCGCAAAGAAAGAAAGGCGCGAAGTCCAAATAAGTGCATTCAGCTATTTTGGGAGGAAACCATGCTGAAAAGAGCCCTAGCCGTATCAATCCTGGCGCTGACGGCCGCCATGCCTGCCCATGCCGACGCGATTTCGGACGCAATGGCAGAAGTCCAGAAGTATGCCGGTGAAAAGACCACCTGGGATGGTCCGACCACTGGTCCGACTGCGGCCGCTGCCAAGAAGGTCGTCGTGCTTGCAGCCGACATGAAGAATGGCGGTATTCTCGGCGTCACCAACGGCATCCAGGAAGCTGCTGCCAAGATCGGTTGGGAGGTTACCGTTCTTGATGGCGCTGGTTCCGTGCAGAGCCGCGCCGGCGCCTTTGGCCAGGCGCTTGCGCTGAAGCCAGATGGCATCATCATCAATGGTTTCGATGCCGTCGAGCAGCAGGCCGCCTTGAAGCAGGCCTGCGATGCAGGGATCCCGATGGTGAGCTGGCATGCTGGTCCGGTCATCGGCCCCGATCCGGCCAATTGCCTGTTCGCCAATGTCTCGACCGATGCCATGGAAGTCTCGGCCGCTGCCGGGAAATGGGCCTTTGCGGACGCCGGTGGCAAGCCGGGCGTCGTGATCTTCACGGACTCGACCTATGCAATCGCGATTGCCAAGGCCGACAAGATCAAGGAGACGATCGAGAAGCTCGGCGGCACGGTGCTCGAATATGTCGACACCCCGATTGCCGACACCTCGAACCGCATGCCGACGCTGACGACGTCGCTTCTGCAGAAGTATGGTGCAAGCTGGACGCATGCGCTGGCGATCAACGACATCTACTTCGACTTCATGGGGCCGAGCTTGGCCGCAGCCGGCATTGCCGGTGACGGCGCACCGAAGGCTGTTGCTGCCGGCGACGGGTCCGAGTCCGCCTATCAGCGTATCCGTTCCGGCCAGTATCAGGCCGTCACTGTCGCCGAGCCCCTCAACCTGCAGGGTTGGCAGCTGATCGACGAACTGAACCGTGCCGTGAGCAAGGTCGAATGGTCGGGCTACACCTCGCCGCTGCATGTCGTCACCAAGGCGAACATCAGCTCCGACGGTGGTGACAAGAACATCTTCGATCCGGGCAATGGTTATCGCGACCAGTATGCTAAGATCTGGGGCAAATAAGACTTGCTCCTTCGCGGCCGGTGCAAACTCCTCCGCGCCGGCCGCGATTACTTCACAATGAGATCGGGAAAGAGCCCATGAGCAGCTTCTTTGAGCCTTCGGCGCAACTGACGGACAAGGGCGTGCTCGCCATGCTGCAGGCGTCGATCGATACGGCCTCGGCGATGGGCCAGCCGCAATGCATCGTTGTCGTCGACCAGAGCGGCGTCGTGCTCGGCTCCTTTCGGATGAAGGGGGCGCGCTTTCTTTCCTTGAAGAGTGCTCTTGCCAAGGCTCGGACCGCTGCGTCCATCAATGCACCTTCGACGGCTATTCCAGAACAGGCACGGCTTCTGATTTCTGGTGCGACCCAGGGCGAGGTGACAGGACTGAAGGGTGGTCTACCCATTCGCTTTGGCGGGGTGCTCGTCGGCGGTATTGGCGTTGGTTCGGGGAGTGGCGATCAGGACGAGGATGTGGCACATGCAGCGCTCAAAGCTATCGGAGCTGATGCAAACACGCCGTGATTTGGCTTCGCGAACGTCGCCGACCTTCAGTATAGATTAGACACAGAATGGTTGTGCCGGACACTGGATGCGCGGGCGGGATAGACTGCGCTGCTGGTTCTTCTAGGAGATTAATCTGGTTATGGGTACTCCTCGCCGCCTCCACCCCATTCCGTTGAAATGAAGAAACGCCGGCGATCGACTTTATCCGGCTAAGCGCTGTGTCACATATGATATGGACTTCACCAAGTGAGATCTCTTAAACGCGTGTTTTAAACCACCTATCTTTAGATGTTAAAACGAGCTGCTGGTAGTAGGCTCGCTTCTCCACAGGCGAAGACACTGACAAGACATACTTGAGCCAGCTTCTCTCACGCCGGTCCCTCCGCGAAAATTACGTGCTGCGGCGAAGCACGACCTTTGGCGGGAAGAGAACATGCTGCGCTTCTTCACGGCCTTCTATGCGACTAAGCAGCAATTCGCTTGCCCTGGCGCCGAGTTCCAACGGATCCTGGTTAACGCTGGAGAGGCTGACGGCCGGCTGTCCGGCGAGCGAACAGTCGTCGTAGCCGATGACGGCGAGTGTGCCGGGGACCTCGATCGCCAATTCGTGACAGGCCGCGAGAAGCGGAATGGCATCGAGATCGGACCAGGCGAAGATCGCCCGCGGCCTGTCTTCCGAAGAGAGCAAGGCTGCCAGTTCGTTCGTCCTTGATTCGCTCGGATGGGGATGGCGGATGATCCGCGTCTTGTCTTCCAATCCGATCGCAGCCATGGCCGCCTTGTAACCCGCCTCACGCTGCACCGCTACGACCGAACTGGGGCTGTCCGACCGGTCATAGCTCAGCATGGCGATGTCGCTGTAGCCCCGCGATGCCAGCGCTTCGACAGCCATCTGTGCCCCCGCGAAATCGTCCGAATTGACAGTGTCGTACAAGGTCGCCTGGGGTTCGTGATGGGCAATGGCGACGATGGGGATCTGTTTCGCATAGTGCGCTACCACGCTTCCCGAGATCTGCGGCCCGATCAGGACCAGGCCATCCATCCTGGTGTCTATCATCGACTCGATCATCGATGTCTCAAGCTTGGAGGCCGCGCGGCCGACGCCGACCATAGCCTTGTAATTGGCCTTCTCGAGCCCGGCGTCGATTCCTTCCAGCAGAACAGGGACGAACGGGTTGGTCAGTTCCACGACCAATATGCCAACGGTGTAAGTCCTGCCACGCATGGCGCGCGCTGCCGTCGACGGACGATACTTTAGAAGGTCGATGGCGTTTTCGACCTTGGTCCGCAGAGCCTCTGAGACCCCGTAGGCATTGCGCAGAACCTTGGATACGGCGGCCACCGAGACGCCTGCATGCTCGGCGACATGGCGGATCGTCACGCGATCCGTCGGTAGGCCAAGCTTCTGTTTTTCCATGGGTAATCCCGTCTGCGCATCATCCTTGCATCTACTATATGCAAAAAGCGCTTGCGCGGCAAACGAGTTTGTAGAATGATATACATAGAACGATACACAAAATGACCGGTGCGGCCTGATGGGTATGCGCCGGCGGGAGTAGAGACACCATGGACAGGCCCTCTCTGGCAGGCTCGATTTTAGCATCCAGCAGTCAACCGTTTGCGCGGGCTGAGATGATTGCTCCCGAGATCGACAAGGGGCAGGGGGCAGCCGGCACCTTCGTACAGACGTCCTGGCAGGTGGATGGCCTCCCCTCGACGGCAACCTTGAGGATTTCTGCGCTCGGTCTCTACCGCGCCTTCATCAACGGCAAGCGCGTCGGTGAGGATCTGCTGACACCCGGCTGGACCTGCTATGACGACCGGATCGCCTATCAGGCCTACGAGGTGTCCGAGCTTCTTCAGGTCGGTGAAAACAGAATTGAGATCTGGCTTGGCGATGGCTGGTATCGCAGCCAGCTTCTCTGGGCCTCCAACCCGATCTTCAATTGCTGGGGTGACCGCGTTGCGGCCATCGCCGAAATCGAGGCTGACGGCGCAGCACTGCTGATCACAGATACAAGTTGGAAGAGCGGTCTATCCCCGGTGACGCGCAACGGGATCTATTTCGGCGAAGACTATGATGCTCGGATTACGCCTCGCGCCGAAGCCGGCGTAGACCAGCTCGATTTCGACAAAGGCTTGCTTGTGCCGCACGAGGCGGACGCAGTGAAGGAACTCGCACCGATCGCGCCGATCGATCAGTGGCAGGATGCCGAAGGCAGACGCCTCTATGATTTCGGTCAGAATGCCGGTGCATACATTCGGCTCCGCGTCAGCGGAAAGCCGGGCGCTTCGGTCCGCGTCGAGCACTCGGAGATCCTTGGGCCGGACAAGGCCTTCGACAACCGAAACTATCGCAGCGCTCGCGCCGAGCTGCGTTACATCCTGTCTGGCAAAGGCGAGGAAACTTATGCCCCGCTTTTTACCTTCATGGGCTTTCGCTATGCCCGAGTGACGCTTGAAGGAGACGTCAGCCTCCTTTCCATCGAGATGGTGCCGATCAGCTCGGTACCGGTCGCTACCGGTGGATTCACCACAGGTGTTGCCGC
The DNA here is from genome assembly GCF_056323085.1 of Allorhizobium sp. nf9_anc. Taxonomy (NCBI): domain Bacteria; kingdom Pseudomonadati; phylum Pseudomonadota; class Alphaproteobacteria; order Hyphomicrobiales; family Rhizobiaceae; genus Allorhizobium; species Allorhizobium sp. nf9_anc. Next base: position 4,474,413 of record NZ_CM150481.1, read on the forward strand.
GGTCAATCGGCTCGTCGAAAACACCATCTGGTCGCAGCGTTCGAACTTCATCGAAATTCCGACGGACTGCCCGCAGCGCGATGAACGCCTCGGCTGGACGGGGGACGCCCAGGTCTTCGCAGGCACCGCCTGCTGGCTTGCCGACAGCGAACGTTTCCTGATCAAGTATCTGCGTGATGTCATGCATGACCAGCGGGAGAATGGTGCGGTTCCGCACTTCTCGCCCGACCCGACGCGGCTGCATCCGATCGATGCGCGCGGCGACTGGGCCGGCTCGACCGGTTGGGGCGATGCGATCGTCATCATCCCCTGGCAGCTCTACCTGCATTACGGCAACCGGGAGGTCCTAGCGGAGTGCTTCCCGGCCATGATCAAATGGCTCGACTATCTCTGGGGCATTTCCAACGGCCCGATCATCCGCCCGCCGGCCGAGTGGGGCGCGCATGGCTTCACCTTCGGTGACTGGCTTCAGCCTGTCGGCGACAACCGTAAGCCGCGACCGACCGTCGCTGACGATTGTGCCGCCACGCTCTACCATTTCATCTCGACGCAGCTCGCGGCGCGTATCGCTCGCCTCCTCGGCCGTGACGAGGAGGCGCGCCGCCTGGACGAGCGTGTAAATGCAATCCGCGCCGCCTTCCGCACGGAGTTCTTTTCGCCCTCCGGTCGAATCGCGCACAACGATCAGACGTCCTGGGCGCTCGCCTTCCTGCATGATCTCGTTCCCGATGACTACAAGGAGGCGGGCAAGGTCTATTTCCGCCGCGTGGTCGAGGAAACCGATGGCGTCATCGGTACAGGCTTTATCGGCACGCCAGCACTTCTGCCGGCCCTCACGCAGCTCGGCATGGTCGAACTCGCCGAAAAGGTATTCCTCAATCGCAAGGTGCCGGGCTGGCTCTATCAGGTCGAACGTGGCGCGACCTCCATTTGGGAGCGCTGGGACGCGGTGGCCGAGGATGGCTCGATCTACGATCCGGACATGAACAGCTACAACCATTATGCCTATGGCGCCGTCTGCCAGTGGTTGTTTGAAGATGTTGCCGGCTTGAAGCTGACACCTGAAGGTGCGGGCTTCAAGCACCTCAAGCTCGATCCAGCCATCCTGCCCGCGCTGTCGCCCGTCAAGGCATGGCACGATGTCAGCCAGGGCCGCATTGAAGTCGAGTGGACAGTCGAAGGCGATCAGGTGACCTATCGTGTCGTCCTGCCCGAAGGTGTAACGGCTGATTTCCAAGCTACGCCAGCGCGCAAGAACGCCGTCGTAGACGGAAGGCAGGTCTCCGCAGGAGCCACGACGGAGATGGGGGCGGGGGAGCACCTCATCACCTTCCACATCTGAGTTTCCTCGGGAGAGGGGCCCGGGGGTCTGTGAAAATCGAATGGTCCAAACAGGAGGAAAAGACCATGAGAATGACGCATAAGCTTGCCTTGACTGCAACGCTCGCCACGCTGATGGCCAGCAGCGCTCTGGCAGACACCACGTTGAGCGTATTGCTCGACACCAATCCGGAAAGCATTGTGTCCTTCGAGGCGCTCATGGCGGCCTATAAGGAAAAGCGGCCGGATATTTCCTTTGATGTTGAAAACCGCCCGGGAGGTTCGGAGGGCGATAACATCGTCAAGACCCGCCTCGCCACGGGCGAAATGGCAGACATCTTTCAGTACAACTCGGGATCCCTTTTCCTGGCTCTGAAGCCTGAGCAGACGCTCGCCGACCTTTCCGATCTTCCTGGCAACGAAAACATCCTCGACAGTTACCGGCCGGTCGTCACTGCCACCGATGGCAGCCTGCGAGGCGTGCCCTTCGGGCCCGCGATGGGCGGTGGCATCTTCTACAACAGGAAGATCTATTCGGACCTTGGCCTTGAAGTTCCCAAGACATGGGCCGCGTTCATGGCCAACAACGAGAAGATCAAGGCTGCCGGTCAAGTAGCGATCGCCCAGACCTACGGCGATACCTGGACGTCACAGCTCTTCGTCCTGGCCGACTTTTACAACGTCAATGTCGCCGTGCCAGACTTCGCCAAGGACTACACCGAGAACAAGGCGAAGTATGCGACGACGCCTGCCGCCGCTAAAGGATTCGAGCGGCTTGAACAGGCTGCGAAGGCTCAAATATTCAACGCCGATTTCGGTGCCGCCAAGCTCGACGACGGCATGCGGATGGTCGCCACGGGTGAAGCTGCGCACTATCCGATGTTGACCTTCGCGATTGGCAACGTGGCACAGAACTACCCCGACAACCTTGACGATTTCGGGTTCTTTGCCCAACCCGGTGACGAAGAGGGCAAAAACGGTCTGACGACCTGGATGCCAACGGGTCTCTTTATCCCGGCTCAAGCTGAAAACATGGAAGAGGCACGCAAGTTCGTTGAGTGGATCGCGACCAAGGAAGCCTGCGAGATCATGGCGAAGGCCGTTCCCTCGGGTCCTTATCTGATCAAGGACTGCCAGCTCCCGGCGAACGTGCCGCAGGCTGTCAAGGACATGCTGCCCTATTTCGAAACGAGCGGTCGCACCGCCCCGGCGCTCGAATTCTTGTCGCCGATCAAAGGGCCGGCCCTGGAGCAGATCACTGTCGAGGTCGGTACCGGCATACGTTCTGCAGCAGAGGCAGTCGCTCTCTATGACCAGGATGTCGAAAAGCAGGCCAAGCAACTCGGCCTGCCGAACTGGTAACCTCCCGCCAGTCGAGCCCCGTCCGGTCTCCCAGGTCCGGGCGGGGTCAGCATCGGAGAAGAGACATGGTCACGCAGAAATCCCCCTATCCCTATTGGTTCGTGCTGCCGGCTGCCGTCGTGTTTTCAGTGCTGTTCCTCGCGCCGACATTCGCGTCCTTTTGGTTCAGTCTGACGCGGTGGGACCTGTTCTCGGCTGAATTCATCGGCTTGGAGAACTACCGGCAATTCCTGCGGGAGCCTTTCCTGATCCAAGGCACGGTCAACACGCTGATCTATGCGATCGCAACGTCGGCCACCAAATCCGTCCTGGGCTTGCTGCTCGCCGTACTTTTGACATCGGGAATATGGGCTCAGGGGTTCTTGCGAACTGTCGTCTTCTTTCCCGTCCTCGTATCGACGATCGGGATCGGGATCACCTTTGCAGTTCTGATGCATCCGACCAACGGCATGATCAATGTGGCGCTAAATGCCATCGGACTTCCAGGTCCTGGATGGCTGACCGATCCTTCGCTGGCGCTCTACTCGGTCATCCTTGTCGATCTCTGGAAAGGGGTCGGCCTTGCGACGCTGATCTATATTGCCGGTCTCGCAACAATCAGCCAGGACTACTACGAGGCTGCACGGATCGACGGCGCCACTCGAACGCAGATGTTTTTTCGCGTCACGGTGCCCCTGGTGCGCCCAGCGACCGTTACCGTGGTGACGCTGTCTCTGATCGGCGGCCTTCGCAGCTTCGATCTGATCTGGGCCATGACCCGGGGCGGCCCAGGCTTTTCCTCGGATGTGCTCGCAAGCGTTATCTACAAGCAGTACCAGGCCGGCTTCTATGGTCTTTCAACGGCGGGTAACGTGATCCTCTTCCTGCTGATTGCGCTGATCATCCTGCCGCTCACAGCGTGGTTCAATCGTCGGGAGGTGGATCTATGACCCGCCGTCAACTCTACTCAGGCATCGTCTCGCTCGCCCTTGCGTCCATCATCTTCATCCTGCCCTTCGTCTTCATTTTCCTGACGGCAGCAAAAAACCGTCAGGACGCCTCGCGCCTGACCTTCACCTGGCCTGTTGAATGGCAATTGTGGGAGAATTTCCTGCAAGTGCTGGAGACCCGCAACTATCTGCTGCTGCTCGCCTATTTCAATTCGACCGTCATCACGGTCTTTGCGGTGACACTGCTCGTTCTCTTCGGCGCAATGGTCGGCTATGTCCTGCAGCGCCGTCCCTCGCGCTGGAACAAGGTGATCTACGGTTTCGTGCTGGCCGGTCTGATGATCCCACCGGCAGTGGTGCCGACAATCTGGGTGCTGCAGTCGATAGGTCTCTTCAAGACGATCACCGGCATGATCTTCATCCAGGTTGCCTATGGCCTCGCTTTCTCGGTTCTCCTGTTCCGCAGCTTCATCGCGACCATCCCCCGCGACCTTGATGAGGCGGCGCTGATCGACGGGGCCACGCCCTTGCAGATCTTCTTCCGGGTCATCCTGCCACTCTTGAAGCCGGTAACCGTGACCGTCATCGTCGTGCAGTCGATCACCATCTTCAACGACTTCACCAACCCGCTCTACTATCTGCCGGGCCGGGAAAACGTGACGGTGCAGCTCACGCTCTATAACTTCCAGGGTCAGTTCCAGACGCAGTTCAATCTGCTCTTCATGAACATCCTGCTCGTCACCATCCCACCGCTTATCGTCTACATCTTCTTCAACCGACAGATCGTGGCCGGCATGACCGCCGGTGCCGTCAAAGGATAGTCGCATGACCAGTGTCGTTCTCAAGGACATCCGCAAGAGCTTCGGCAGCCTCGAGGTCATCAAGGGCATCGATCTGACGGTGGAGAAAGGCGAGTTCTGCGTCTTTGTCGGCCCTTCCGGCTGCGGCAAGTCCACGCTGCTCCGGATGATTTCGGGGCTGGAAACGTCGAGTTCGGGCCAGATCTTGATCGATGGTGAGGACGTAACCCATGCCGAGCCGTCGAAGCGCGGCATCGCCATGGTCTTCCAGTCCTATGCGCTCTATCCGCATCTGACGGTGCGGGAGAACATTGGCTTCGGCCTGTCGCTCGCAGGTCGTCCGAAGAGCGAGATCGCCGAGAAGGTCGAAAAGACGGCGGAAAGCCTGCAACTCACCCATCTCCTCGACCGTAAGCCGAAGGCTCTGTCAGGGGGGCAGCGTCAGCGGGTGGCGATCGGGCGTGCGATCATCCGCAATCCCAAGGTTTTCCTGTTCGACGAGCCGCTCTCCAACCTCGATGCAGCGCTTCGCTCACAGATGCGTATGGAGCTGACAGACCTGCACGCTAACCTCGGCGCCACCATGATCTACGTCACGCACGACCAGGTCGAGGCGATGACCATGGCCGACAAGATCGTCGTCCTGAATGCAGGACACATCGAGCAGGTCGGCTCGCCAATGGATCTCTACAACAATCCGGTCAGCCCATTCGTCGCTGGCTTCATCGGGTCACCGAAGATGAACCTCTACGATGGCGAGGTCGCCGCCGCAGAAGGCTGCGCCACCTACGGCATCCGCCCCGAGCACCTTGTCCTGTCGAAGAGCGATGGCAAATGGCAGGGGCAGGTCCGCCATATCGAGCGGCTTGGCGCAGACACCGTCGTCTACCTCGACCACCCCACGCTGAAGCAGATCGTCGCCCGCGTGCCCGGTGATTTCGAGATCGCATCCGGAGACCTTGTACGCGCGTCCCCGATGAGCGGCAAGGAGCACAGGTTCGACTAGGCGACATGTCTAATACTACTAATAGCAAATTCTAGCAGTCATCTGCGGCTTCCGCGTTAAAATGCTTTCTTTATTGATATCGGCAACGCTCCAAAATCCGCCTCTTCGGTTGAACCGGGCGCCGAGAAGCAGATGGGGCAGTTCCATAATCTAATCTTGCGTCTAGAACGCCCGTGTTCGCGCCACTAAAGCGAGTTTTGTACAAGTCTCTATGCAATCAGGCCGCCGCAACCAAGATCAGATCTAGAACGCTACAGTCGCTTCGACACAGTCGAGACAGTTATTGCATTCCTGGGCGCTGATCTGGCGGATGTACGGTTTGGATGTCTGTGCGGTGGCGGGCGGCCCTTGCGAGCCGCCTCGTTCTTGTCTCTGCGGCGACCGCTACTTCGAAAGCGTGGCCTTGATTTCTGACACTGCCTCGGATTCCATCTGGCCCACGGTCGTCACTTCTCCGTCGGTGATCTTCCAGAGGCGGAAGGGGCCGGTGATGTCGCCGTACTGGTCGAAGCTCACAGGGCCGATGACGCCTTCATATTTGATCGGCTTGCCGTCCTTGAGCAGGCCGAGCGCCTTCTCGAATTCCGCCTTGCCGGCGTAGATCGGCGTGCCGCCGGGTGCTGTGACTTCCGAAATCGCCGTCTTGATCGCGTCCTTGTCGGCCTTGCCAGCCTTGGCGATGGCGAGGGCGACGATGGCACCGGCATCGTAGGATCGATCGGCTGCCGGGGCCGACGGTTCAATGCCACCGGAGAATTCGGCGTAGTTGGCGTTGAAGTATTCGGTCGAGGCCGTCGGCGTGGTTCCGGACGAGGTGCCGTAGGCTTCGTTCAGATATTGCGGGCCAACGCTTGCGATGAAGTCCTTGGAGTTCATGCCGTCGTTGAACAGAAATTTCTGCACGCCGCCGCCAGAGATCCAGGCGCGGGCAATCGTTGCACCGTCGACCGGTGTCGAGACGAGGTAAAGCGCATCGGGTTCGCCTTCCATGGCGACCGATGCTTCGGAAGAATAGCTTGCCTGCTTCTCGTTATAGGGGGTCGTCGAGGTGATCGTTCCGCCGAGCTTGGTGTAGGCGGCCGTGAACTCCTGCATCAGATTGTTGCCGAAGTCGTTGTTGACGTGAATGATGGCGATCTTCTTCATGCCCTGGTCGAGCGCATATTTGGCGGCTGCCGTTCCCTGCAGCGCATCCGAGGTGATGGTGCGGAAGAAGACACCATTGGTCTTGCCGTCGCGGCCGAGTGCCGTCAGCGTCGGGGATGATGATGCCGGAGACACCTGAACGACGCCTGCCGGTGCCGTGACGGAGGTGAGGATCGGGATCGAGACCGACGAGATGATGCCGCCGATGATAACAGGCACCTTCTTGATGTTGACGAGCTGTGTTGCCTGATCGACGGCGACGTTGCCCTGGCTCTGGCTGTCGCGGGTGTCCATGACCAGCTTGCAGCCGCCGACGCCACCTGCGTCGTTGAAGTCACGGAAGGCCATTTCGACGGATTTCGCGCCGGCCTTACCATATTCGCCGGCGGGGCCGGTCAATTCCATCACCACACCGACGGTGATGTCGCATTCTTGCGCATAGGCAGGTGCGGCACCGATCGCAAATCCCGCGAGCATGGTCGAAGCCAGGACGAGGCGTTTCATCTGATATCCCTTGTTCATGTCATTCCCCTTTGTTGAGATTATATTTCATGATGCTGCCGTGCCGCCCGGTGCGGTCCCGCTCGAGCGTATAGACGTCGCCTTCCAGTTCGCGTGCACCAGCGAGGGCAGTCTCGATCTCCGCCAGGTCGGCGTCTGAGAGGACGACATTGGAGATGGCGAGGTTGGAGGCGAGGTGATCGCGATTGCGCGCGCCGACAATCACTGCCGTCACGCCTGGCCGGCGGAGCATGGCGGCGCTCGCGATCGTTGCGATGTCGGTTGCATGGCGGTCCGCCACCTTGCGAAGCGTTGCAAGCAATGCCTGGAACAGATCCCAGCCACCGAGGTCATCGATGATCAGCTTGTACTTGGTCAGCGAGCGGTTCTCGAGCGGATGCTCCGGTTCGGGTTTGCCGAGCCAGCGGTCGGAGAGGAAGCCGCCGGCGACCGTGCCGTAGCAGAACAGCGCGAAGTCGTGGCGAGCCGCCAGGTCGACCATGCGCTTTTCCGGGCGCCGGTCGAGCAGCGAATATTGCAGTTGCAGCGAGGTCAGCGGGATACCGCCGTCGAGGGTCGCCGTGATATGGTCGCTGTCGAAATTCGTTGCACTGATCTTGTCGATCTGACCATCTTGCTGAAGCTCCTTCAGCCAGCCGAGCGTCTCCAGCCAGGCAGGTATCTCATAGTCCCACCAGTGAAACTGAACGAGATCCAGCCGTTCCATGTTGAGCCGCTTGCGCGACGTGTCGATTACGCCTTCCACATAGGCCTTGGTGATCGTCGGCAGGACGCCGAGATCGGGTACGAACTTCGTATGGACGCGAATGCGATCGAGGGCCGCCTGGCCCTGCATGCCACGGTAACGTAGACGGAAGCGCCCGATCAGGTCCTCCACGCCGGTGTAGATGTCCGCGCAGTCGAAGGTGGTGATGCCGGCCTCGGCGAAGGCCACCATGTCTTCGATGGCCGTCTCTTCATCGATGGCGCCATGGCCGCCGGCAAGCTGCCATCCGCCGCGGATGACGCGGGAGATTTCGTAACCGGGGGCGATGGAGATGCGCTGCATGTTACTCTTTTCCTTCGAGGGGCACGGCTGTCGTTGCGGTATGGCTGAAGCGGCGAAGTCCTGTGCGCCGAATTCGCAATCGGGTGGAGCAGTTAGGATCCGGACAGGCGATGTCCGCATCCGTCGTCATCCAGTCATGCGCATGGGTCGGGCGCTGCTTGGCGGCCAGAAGGGGAAGGACGGAGGCGAGCGAGTAGATCGACAGTCCCTGTCCCGGCGGAAGATAGAGCATCTCACCCTGAAGCTCGAAATAGTCGCCGGGCTTGGCGCCGCAGTAGACGGCGCCATTTTCAGGGATCACCACCTCGACACGCAGGTCAAAGAGCTCGAATGTGTCGTCGTTACCGCTCATCGATGCTTTCCCTCACGCCGCTTGTTCGCCGGCGTCGAGACGCCCGCGCACGAGATCGAACGAGCGCCCGATGTCATTGGAAAGCGCGTTGACCGCAGCCTCTCCATCGCGCGCCTCGAGTGCGTCGATGAGCGTCCAGTGGTGGTTGGTTGCGGCAAGACCGCCTTGTTCGTCGTGGATATGGGCGGCGGCGCGGACCACCGGGCCGGACTGGAGCCAGAGGCTTTCGACCATCGGGATGAGGACACGCGAGGAGGCGGCCCGATAGATCTGGAAATGGAAACGATGATTGATTTCAGACGTGACGGGGCCGACGTCCTGGCCATGCCGCTCAAAAGCTGCCTCGCAATTCCGGTTGATCTGTTTCAGGCTTTCAATGTCTTCCGCCGTCAGTCGATGACAGGCGAGCGCCACCAGGCGCCCCTCGATCAGGATGCGGGCACGCTCCAGATCATCGAGGCGTTCGCGGGTGATCAGCGGCACGCGGACGGAGCGATTTGGCAGGGCCTCCAGCGCCTGTTCTGAGACAAGTCGTCCGAGCGCCTCTCGCACAGGCATGGTGCTCGTCTTCAGCCGATCGGCCATGTCGACGATCCGCAGCATGTCGCCTGCGGCAAAGCCGCCATTGATCAATGTGCGGCGCAACTGGTCATAGACGCGATCCTGCAAGGTTTCCCGGCCGACAGGCGTGAGGAAGTCGTCGGATTGGCCAATCGTGTCCGTCATCCCGCCTCCAAGCCTCCCGGAAATATCGGTTGATTTTCGCGTCCACGTAAAGTTTGATCAAACATCACGGATCAAATCAAGGCTCATTTTTGAAGATGGCTGCCGCCCATTCCCAACCATCACGATCGTTTCAGAGTGCCGCAGCACCGCCTGCCATCGAAGCACGGCATCTGACGAAACATTTCGATGGGCTGACCGTGGTCTCCGACATGTCGTTACAGCTCGCCCGTGGCGAGATCCTGGGCCTGATCGGCCCGAATGGTGCGGGCAAGACCACCATGTTCAATCTGCTGGCAGGCAGCCTCAAGCCCAGTTCCGGCGAGATCTGGGTCGAGGGACGGGAAGTCTCGAGCCAAGCGCCGGAAAAGCGGATCGCCCATGGGGTCGCTCGGACCTTTCAGATCCCACGGCCTTTTCTAGAAATGAGCGTGCTTGAGAACCTGCTGGTTGGGGCGCAAAAGCAGACGGGCGAAGGCCTGTTTGCCAATTTCCTGAAAGCTGGGCTGGTGCGCCGCGAAGAAAAGGCAGCGCTTGAGAAAGCGCATGCGATCCTGGAATTCGTCACGCTGTCGCAACTGGCCCATGAACCCGCACGCGTGCTGTCCGGTGGGCAGCGCAAGCTTCTGGAACTCGCGCGCGTGCTCATGGCGGACCCGCAAGTGATCCTGCTCGATGAGCCGGCGGCCGGGGTGAACCCGGCTTTGCTCGAAGTGATCATGGAGCGGGTGATGGCGTTGAATGCTGAGGGCAAGTCTATCCTGCTCATCGAGCACAACATGGACATGGTATCGAGGCTGTGCTCGCGGGTGGTGGCCATGGCGCTCGGCAAACTGCTTGCCGAGGGAGCGCCGGCAGATGTGGCCGCCAATCCTGCCGTCATCGAAGCCTATCTTGGCGGTGGCGCATGACCGATACCGTCCTTGCAACCTCTGCGCTGATCGCGGGCTATGAGCCGGACCTTCCGATTGTTCGCGGCGTGGATTTTTCCGTCGCACAGGGCGAACTCGTCATCCTCTTGGGTCCGAACGGCGCTGGCAAATCCACTTTCGTCAAGGCGATCGCCGGCATGGTGCCGGTGCATTCGGGTCGGATTCATCTGGCAGGCCGGGACATCACGGATGTCGCTCCTCACCGCAAACTGGCCGAAGGTCTGGCCTTTGTGCCGCAGACGGAGAATGTCTTTGCCAGCATGAGCATTCTGGAGAACCTCCAGATCGCCGTGGCGCTCCTGCCGAAATCGCAACGTAACCTCGCTATCGAGACGATGCTGACGCGCTTTCCGGATCTTGCCGTCAAGCCGAAGCGCCTAGCAGGCGCGCTTTCCGGCGGCCAGCGACAGATGCTGGCCGTGGCGCGCGCGCTGGCGCTCAATCCACCGGTGCTCATCCTTGACGAACCATCCGCCGGCCTGTCGCCAAAGATCGTTGGCGAGGTCTTTTCCATGCTCAAGCGCATCAATGGCGAGGGTGTGACGATCGTTCTGGTCGAGCAGAACGTCAAGGCGGCCATGGCGATTGCCGATCGCGCCGTCATTCTGGCCGAAGGGCAGATCCGCCACGAGGGGACGCCTGCCGATCTCGCCGATGATCCACTCATCGGCAAGATCTATCTTGGCACGACCGGGCGCGCAGCCAGTGAGGTGGTGCCATGAACCCGCAATTTCTGATGGACGGGCTGATTGCAGGCGCGATTATCGGACTGGGCGCGGTCGGCGTGACGCTCACCTATTCGATCCTGCGTTTCTCCAATTTTGCGCATGGTGAGCTTCTGTCCTGGGGCGCCTATCTTGCACTCGGCATCAGCAGTGCGCTTGGCGTTCTGGCAGCAGGGCTTACCACGCCGATTGGGCCGTTCTCCTTTGGGTGGTCGCTCCCGATCGCAGCGGTGCTCGCCGTCGCATTGACGGGGCTTCTGGCGCTGGCCGTGGATGCCGCGCTGTTTTCGAGCTTCCGGCGACGCGGCAGCGCGATCATCATCATGGTCATGGCAAGCTTCGGCGCATCGCTTGCACTGCGCAGTCTGCTCGAATTCCTGTTTACCTCGAAGCCTGCCTATTTCAGCCAGGCGCTGCAGATTGCGATGAAGCTGGGACTTGGTCTCAGAGCAACGCCCGACCAGTTGGCCATGCTGGCTGTCGCGCTGGTCTCTGTCGTCACCGTGCATCTCGTCATGACGCGGACGGATATCGGCCGGGCCATGCGCGCGGTCAGCGAAAACCCCGGACTTGCCGGTATCGCCGGCATCGATGTTCGCCGGGTCATCCGAACCGCCTGGTTTCTGGGCGCCGCACTCGCCTGCATCGCAGGCATCATGAGCGGCCTGATCATCCAGATCCGTCCCTATCTCGGGCACGACCTTCTGTTGCCCCTGTTTGCGGCCGCCATTCTCGGTGGCATCGGTTCGGTTCCGGGCGCCATGATCGCGGGCCTGTTCATCGGCCTTTCCGAAGCCTTCACGGTCCAGATAATTGGAGCCGAATGGCGGGCGGCGGTGTCCTTTGCCATCCTGATTGCGGTTCTTCTCGTCCGCCCCCGCGGCCTGTTCGGAAAAGCGACATGAGCATCGATCTTATCGCCTATGGCGCCTTCTTCCTCACCATGGCTTTCACCTACGCGATCATCTGCCTCGGTCTGAATGTTCAGTGGGGCATGACAGGACTGTTCAATGTCGGCATCGCCGCTTTCGTCGCGGTCGGCGCCTACACATCGGCGATCCTCACCACGCCGGAAACTGCGGAGCGCTTTGGCGGCTTCGACATGCCGATTGCGATTGGCTGGCTGGGGGCTGCTGTAGTCTCTGGATTGCTTTCCTGGGCCGTCGGCGCGCTGACGATCCGGCTGAGATCCGATTACCTTGCCATCGCAACCTTCGGCGTCGCCGTTACTGTCCAGCTCTGCATGCTCAACCTGCAGAGCATCACTGGCGGGGCCTTCGGGATCGGCTTCATTCCGCGCCCCTTCGCCGATCTGCAGGGTGATGCCTTGATTTTCAGTCTGGCGAATTGTGGTCTCATGGCCTTGGTCGTGCTGGTGCTCTATCTCGGACTCCAGCACCTGTCGCGCAGTCCCTGGGGACGTGTCTTGCGCGCGATCCGCGAAGATGAGGCCGCCGCGCAGGCACTCGGCAAACGGCCTGTCCGCTTTCGCCTGCAGGCCCTTACCCTCGGTGGCGCCATCATGGGCCTTGCAGGGGCCGCCCAGGCACACTTCATCGGCTTTATCGCGCCCGACAACTATATGCCGGTTCTGACTTTCCAGGTCTGGGCCATGTTGATCGTCGGCGGCTCCGGCAACAATCGCGGTGCGATCGCCGGCGCGATTCTTGTCTGGGGGCTCTGGGCTCTCACGGCCGCCGCCGTCTCCGCCTTCGTTCCGCCTGAGGAACAGGCGCGGGCGGCCGCTTTGCAGATTGTCGCCATTGGCGTCGGGCTCTGCCTCATGCTCCTGCTGCGTCCGCGTGGCCTCTTCGGCGAGGTGAGCCCACTCGCGCGCCTCAGCCGCAACAAACAATCCTGACCATCGAGGAATGATCTCCGTGTCCCAGCATCCTGAACGCATCAATCTAACCCCGGACCTGTCGATCAGCCGTCTCGTTTGCGGCCTCTGGCAGGTTGCCGACATCGAAAAGAACGGCGCCACGGTCGATCCGGAGCAGGGGGCTGATGCGCTTCAGGCTTACGCGGAGGCCGGGTTCGACAGTTTCGACATGGCCGATCACTATGGATCGGCAGAGATCATCACCGGCCATCTCCTGAAGCGTTATTCCGCTGGCGAAAAGCGACCGGTGGCCTTCACCAAATGGTGCCCTGAACCTGGTCCGATGACGCGCGATGTGGTGCGCCGTGGTGTGGAGGACAGACTTGCCCGCCTTGGCGTCGACAAGGTCGACCTTCTGCAATTCCATTGGTGGACATTCGAACATCCGGCCTGGCTCGATGCCCTGCATGAAATGCAGGCGATGAAGGAGGAGGGGCTGATCGGTGCCCTCGGCCTCACCAATTTCGATGCTGCCCATCTCAATCTTGCACTGTCAGACGGGATCGAGATCGCCAGCAACCAGGTCTCCTTCTCCCTGATCGACAGGCGCGCTGCTGGCGATTTGTCGTCCCTTTGCCTCAAGCGCGGCGTGAAGCTTCTGGCCTATGGCACGCTGTGCGGCGGCTTCCTGTCGGAGAAGTGGCTCGGTCAGCCGGAGCCTGCGTCGATCCCCGACTGGAGCCGCTCGAAATACAAACGCTTCATCGATACGGCCGGCGGATGGAGCGTCTATCAGGGTATTCTCAGGGCGGCATCCACCATCGCCCGCAAGCACGGGGTCTCGATCTCCAACGTCGCCAGCCGCTGGGTCCTCGAACATCCGGCCGTTGCCGCGACGATCATCGGGGCACGGCTCGGTGAAAACGAGCACCGCAACGACAACCTGAAGGTCTTTACCTTCGAACTGGATGCGGGTGATCAGGCTCTGCTCGACAACGCCTTTACTGAGGCCACACCCATTCCCGGCGATTGCGGCGATGAGTATCGCAAGCCGCCCTTCCTCACGGCATCCGGCGACCTCAGTCATCACCTCGATGCGATCCCGTCCGTCTACACGGCGGTGCCGGTGCCGGGGCGCGCAGATCGCCTGCAGGTCTCCTCCGGCAGCATCTGGGAGCCGCTGGCGGGTTACAGCCGAGCCGTGCGGGTCGGTGACCGGATCCTGGTATCCGGCACGACGGCGACCCACGGCAGTAACCGTTGTGTGGCACCCGGCGATCCGGGCGCGCAGGCGACATATATTCTCGACAAGATCGCAGCTTCCATCTCGGCTCTCGGAGGAAAGATGGAGGATGTCGTGCGCACCCGCATCTATCTCAAGGATGCATCACAGTGGGAGCCTGTCTCGCGTGCCCATGGCCGCTTCTTTTGCGAGGTCTTGCCGGCGAATACCTTGATCGAAGCCGGTGCCCTTGTCGGCGAGTATGAAGTCGAGATTGAAGCGGAAGCCGTGGTTTAGGTTTTCTTGGCGGGCTGCTTCAGAGCGCTGCCTGTCTCTCTAGGGCCTCGCTGAGGCGCCCGAATTGGTGTCCGCAATCAGGTTCGAGCGCTTGCGGCTCTGATACTGTCCTTGTCCGGCATCGACGACAGAGCCGCGTTCCATGATCGTCTGGCCGCGAACGAGCAGACGTACCGGCCAACCCTGAATTTCCTGGCCTTCATAGGGGGTGTAGTCGGCACCGTGCTGGAGGATCTCGTTGGTCAGGGTCACGCGCTCCCGCGGGTCCCAGAGCGCGATGTCTGCATCCGAACCGATCGCGATCGTGCCCTTTTGCGGGTACATGCCGTAGAGCTTCGCGTGGTTGGTCGATGTGACCGCGACGAAGCGGTTGATGTCGATCCGGCCCTTCATCACGCCTTCGGAAAAGAGGATCGGCAGGCGGGTTGCGACGCCCGGAATGCCGTTCGGAATCCAGCGGAAATGGCGTTTGCCCTTTTCGTTGAGCTTCCCCTCGGGATCGTCGAAGCGGAAGGGGCAGTGGTCCGAGGAGAAAAGGTCGAAGACACCCTGCTCGATGCCTTCCCAGCAGGCGTCCTGGCTCGCCTTGTCGCGCGGTGGGGGAGAGCAGACGAATTTCGCGCCATCCATGCCTTCAAGATCAAGGTCGTCGGCGGTCAGCATCAGATATTGCGGGCAGGTCTCGCCGGCGATCTTCTGGCCGCGCTGACGAGCTCTGCGGATTTCCTCCATCGCCTCGCGGTTCGAGACATGGACGATGACGATCGGCACATCGACGATTTCGGCGAGTGACAGCGCCCGGTGGGTTGCTTCGCGCTCAGCGGCCACGGGGCGGGTGGTGGCATGGTATTTCGGCGCGAACTTGCCCTCTTCCTCATGCCTGCCAATCAGGTAGCGGATTGCATCTTCGTTTTCGCAATGGACCATGACCAGGGCGCCGGTGCGACGCGCGGTATCGAGGGTTGCCAGGATCTCGTCGTCGCGCAGACGCAGGCCCTCATAGGTCATGAAGACCTTGAGCGAGGTGTAGCCGTCCTCCACCAGGGCCGGCAGTTCCTGGCCGAGCACTTCAGCCGTCGGATCCGTGATCACCAGGTGGAAGGAAACGTCGACATGGCATTTTCCGTCTGCCTTGGCGTGGTAGATCTTCAGTGCTTCGCGCAGGGACTGACCCTTTTCCTGCATGCAGAAGGCCAAGACAGTGCTGTTGCCGCCGATCGCGGCTGACCGCGTGCCGCTGTCGAAATCATCGGCCATGACGATGCCGTCGCCCGAGGGCTGGTCGAGATGCACATGGCTGTCGATGCCGCCGGGCAGTACAAACAGGCCGGTCGCGTCGATGACCTCATCGGCTTCTGTCAGGTCTGCTCCCAGCGCAACGATCCGGCCGTCCCGGATGCCGACATCGCTGACGAATGTGTCGCTTGCCGTCACCACTGTTCCGTTGCGGATCACCGTATCGAAGCGCATCAGTCAGTCCCTTTTCGTTTGGTTTCAGCTCGCCTTGGCGAGGCCGGCCTCACCGGCGAGGATGGTGTCGAGAGCGGTGGTGAAGCGGTCGACTTCCTCGATCGTGTTGTAATGCACCATCGAGACACGCAGCATGCCGCCATGGTCGGTCAGTCCAAGATATTCGGCAAGCCGACGTGAATGGAAGTCTCCGAAGCGCATGGCGATCTTCTCGGCATCCATGGCCTTGCAGAGGTCGGCCGCCTCGCGTCCATCGAAGCGGAAGGCGATGGTGGGGACGCGTTTGCTGTCGCGGTTCACGGACTGGCCGACGATCATGCAGTCGTTGCGTGACCGCAGATAGGTGAGCAGGCGTTCGGTCAGCGCGTCTTCCTGTGCGGTGATCGCGCCATAGGCCGCTTCGATCTTCTGCCGGATCGTTCCAGTTTCGCCGGCCTGTTCGCCGAGTGAGACGAGATAGTCGACGATGCCGCATGTGGAATAGGCGAGCTCATAGTTCGGATTGCCCGGCTCCAGTTTGCCCGGCACTTTGTCGCGGCCGTAGAAGTAGTGGTAGAGCGTGTCGAGCTCGAGCAGCAGGTCGTATTTGCCGTACATCAGCGCGTAATGCGGACCGTAGGTCTTGTAGAGGCTGAAGACATAGTAGTCGACGTCGAAGGCCTGAACGTCAACGGCCCGGTGGGGGGCGTAGGCGACCGCATCGACGCAGATCTTGGCGCCGCGGGCATGGACGAAATCGGCGATCTCGCGGATCGGGTTGATAGAGCCAAGGATGTTCGAGCAATGGGTGACGCAGACGAGCTTCGTGCGCTCGCTCATCAGGGGCGCCAGATCGGCGAGGTCGAGTGCCAGCGTTTCCTTGTTCAGCGGCCAGATCTTCAAGATCACGCCGCGTTCCTGCAGCCGGTCCCAAGGGCCGATGTTGGACTCGTGATCCGAGATGGTGATGATGATTTCGTCGCCCGCCGTCAGCTGGCTGTGCATGGCGCGGGCAAGATTCTGCAAGAGCGCCGTCGTTGAATTGCCGAACACGATCTCTTCCGGACGGTTCGCATTGACGAGATGCATGGCGGCGGTTCGCGACTCCAAGAGGGCTGCTGCGGCAGCTTGGGAGACCTCGTACGAGCCGCCGATCTGGACATTCTTGTCGAAGAGGAAGGTGTTGATCCGCTCGACGGCACTTTTGAGGATCTGGGAGCCGCCCGCATTGTCGAAGAAGGTCCAGCCGCGGGCGAGGCCCGGGAACTGGGTGCGCACATAGTCGAGATCAAGCGGCTTGGCGGAAGGGGCTGGCATTGCGGGGGTGTCCTCCAGTGTTTTTTCTTGTTCAGTGATTGAGGACTGCGCGAAGGAAGCCGCGCGTCCGCTCGTGTTTCGGGCCGTCGAAAATCTCCACCGGCGTGCCGCTTTCGACCAGGCGTCCGCCATCCATGAAGATCACACGGTCGGCAACCTGGCGGGCAAAGCCCATTTCATGCGTGACAACCACCATGGTGACGCCGGAGCCTGCCAGCTTGCGCATGACGTCCAGCACCTCGCCCACCATTTCCGGGTCGAGCGCTGAGGTTGGCTCGTCGAAGAGCAGGACGCGCGGCTCCATCGCAAGCGCCCTGGCGATCGCTACGCGCTGTTGCTGGCCGCCCGAGAGCTGGCCTGGAAACTTCTCGGCTTGCTCAGAGATGCCGACGCGGGCCAGCAGTTCGCGGGCTTTTCGCTCCGCTTCCGCCACGGATGTGCCGCGTACGCGCATCGGGGCGAGCATGACGTTCTTTAGAACGGTCATATGCGGAAAGAGGTTGAAGGACTGGAAGACCATGCCGACTTCGGCGCGCACCTTGGCAAGCGCCGGGCCGGGCTCGACGCGAATGCCGTCGACCGTGATCCGGCTTTCGGGTGCAAAGGCTTCGAGATGGTTGATGCACCGGATCAGCGTGGACTTGCCCGAACCAGAGGGGCCGATGACGCAGACCACTTCGCCTTCGGCAATGTCGAGGTCGATGTCGTGCAGAACGGTGAAGGTGCCATAGGCCTTGGTCAGCCCACGGATCGAGATGAGGGGCGCAGTGGTTCCGGTCATCAGCGCTTCCCCCGGCTGAAATGTTTCTCGAGGCGCGAGACGATCGCGACCATCGGCCAGAGGAGCGCGATGTAGATGAGCGCTGCGCCGATGAGGGGCGTGGGATTGGCTGCGAGTGCCTGGGCCTGGGTCGCCTGCTTCAAGAGGTCGGGCATTGCGACAACGGAAGCGAGCGCCGTATCCTTCATGACGTTGATGCAGTTGTTGGTGAGCGGTGGGATGACGATGCGGATCGCCTGGGGCAGGATCACGTCGACCATGGTGTGGCGATTGGAAAGTCCGAGCGCTGCGGAGGCCTCGAACTGGCCATGCGGGATGGCCTCGATGCCGGCGCGAAAGATCTCTGCCGTATAGGCTGCCGATACCAGGGACAGAGCCGTGACTGCCGAGAAGAAAGGCGAGAGCCGGATGCCAACGAAGGGCAGTGCGTAATAGACGACGATCAGAAGCACCAGAAGCGGGATCGACCGGAAGATGTCGATATAGACTCGTATCAGAACCTTGAAGAAACCCGGTGCGTAGAGGCGCGCAACTGCCAGGAAAAGGCCGCCGGCGAGGCCGACGAGAATGCTCGTCACCCCGATCTGTAGCGTGACCAGCAGCCCCCAGAGCAGAGCGGGAAGGCTGTCAGCGAGGACGTCGAGATTGAAGAAGGTATTGATGAGTGTCATGCCGCATCGGCTCCCGTGGCAGGCCGGCGGAACAAGGGTGTCCCGCCGGTTGCGTTTCGAGCTTTACATGGCCTTTGGCATGTCGAGCACCGTGACGGTCGAGGTGGTGTCCTCGGCCTTCGCGCCGAACCAGGTTTCATGCAGCTTTGCGATGAAGCCTTCCTGCTTTAGCGCGGTGATGACGGTGTTGACCTCGGTTGCGAGCGGATCGTTCTTGTTGAACATGATCGAGTATTTCTCGCCGGTCGGGATGCGCTCGACCACTTTCAGTTCCGGCTTGTCCTTCACGTAGTAGAGAAGGGCCGGAATGTCGGAGATGTAGCCGTCGACGCGGCCGGCGACGAGGTCGAGCATGGCCGGCTGCAGGCCTTCGAAGCGGCGGATCTCGCCGAGCTTGTATTCACCCTTGTTGGCATCGGCCCACATGTCGCCGGTCGAGCCGGTGTCGACACCGACGACCTTCTCGCCCATGTCCTTCAAGCCCGTGATGCCGGAGGCGGCGGTCACGGTCAGGGACTGGTCGCTGTCATAATAGGGCTGCGCGAAAGAGACGGATTCGAGGCGCTTCTCGGTGATGGTGATCGACGAGATCGCCATGTTGATGCGGCCCGACTGGACCGCCGGGAAGAGGCCGTTGAACGGCGTGTTGACGAATTCGACAGTCTTGCCGAGGCGCTTGGCGATCTCGTTGACGAGATCGACCTCGAAGCCCGCGACCTTGCCGCTGGCGTCTTCGAATTCCCACGGGACGTTGCCGATATTGGCGCCGACGGTCAGGTCTGCGGCATGGGCGGAGGTGCCGAATGCGGCAAGCAGGCCCGCGAAGATGGATGCTTTAAATGTGGTTGAACGTGTCATGAGAGTTCCCCTTGTTTTTTGAACATGACTCAATCTACATTGGTCTAACTGGTCAGACCAGTCAGACCAAACAAGCATGCTGCTTTGTGCTTGGCAAGAGGATGGCGAAAAAAATAGATTGCGCGTTGAAGTACGCCGCCAGGGAAGGGACTGCATGTTCAACAAGACGCTCGTTCCGCAGTCCGTGGCACGCGAAATCCAGGGTATGATTCAGTCCGGACAGCTGAAGCCGGGCGAGAAGATCCCCTCCCAGCGGGAGTTTTCCCAGAAGTTCGGCATTAGCCGGGCCTCGCTGCGCGAAGCACTGCTGACGCTGGAAACGCTGGGGCTTTTGAAGACCGAAGCTGGGCGAGGCACCTTCGTTGCAAACCCTTCTGCGCCCAGCTCGGGTGCGGCCGGTCACATGGCGCCCTGGCGCTATTCCGACAGCTATTCCGTCTTCGATGTCTTCCAGACGCGCATCCTGCTGGAGGGGGAGATCGCCCGGCTGGCGGCGGGCCGTCTGACCCAGTTGCAGCTCGACAAGATGGAGCAGGCGACCCGGACGATGGAAGAGTGCTGGGCGAACCAGGATCTGCTCGCGAATGTCGAGGCGGACCTTGAGTTTCACGGCACCATCGTGTCTGCCTGCTCGAACGCCATGCTGAAGGCGCTGTATCAGACGGTGCGTGACCAGGTGACCGAGACGCAACGTCAGCCGATCCCGATCACCGACCCGGAGCGTATGCGGGAATCGATCGGCGAGCACCGCAAGATCATCGCGGCGCTCAGGGCCAATGACGGGGCACGGGCGAAACTCGAGATGGAGACCCATATCCGCAACACCGCGCGCTGCGCCGGGTTGGAACCGTAAGGCGCGGCTGCCAGTCAACTTGTCAGGCAGACCTTACGGCACCGCCATCCACGCGGATCTTGGCCCCCGTCAGTCGTTGCCCCCCCTCGACTCAGGATGCTCCTGCGATGAGCCGCGCTTGATCGCGATATTGCCTTGGATCCGGAACGGGGACTGCTGCCATTAGCGCCCGGGTATAGTCATCGCTCGCATTTTCGAAGACCGCGCGGCGGGTGCCGATCTCGACGATCTCGCCGCCTCGCATGACGGCGACATGGTGTGACATCTTTTCGATGACGGCCATGTCGTGGGAGATGAACAGATAGGCGAGCCCCATCTGTTCCTGCAATTCGAGCATCAGGTCGAGAACTCTGGCGCGCACGGAGACATCAAGCGCTGCGACGCTTTCATCCGCCACGATCAGCTTTGGCTCAAGGGCAAGCGCCCGGGCGATGCAGATGCGTTGCCGCTGGCCACCTGAGAACTCGTGGGGATAGCGTTCGGCGGCATCCGGCGTGAGGCCGACGCGTTTGAGCAACTCCGCAACGCGATCTCGGTGTTCGGTGCTGTCGCCGATACCGTGGATGACCAGGGGTTCGGCGATTGCGGCCCCAATGCTCATGCGTGGGTCAAGCGACGCATAGGGATCCTGGAAGATCATCTGGGCGGCGCGGCGGATCGGGCGCATGATGGCGCTTGATGAGGGCATGACCTCCTGGCCTGCGATCCGGACGCTTCCCTCAAAGGGGATGAGCCCGAGGACGGCCTTGCCGGTGGTGGACTTGCCGGAGCCGCTTTCACCAACGAGCCCCAGCGTTTCCCCGGCCTTGAGCTTGAAGCTCACATTCTTGACCGTCGGCTCCGGTTGTGGCCCGCGCCGGAGCCAACCGGTTTTCCGGCCGTAGGTCACGCTGAGGTCGGCAACGTCCAGAATGGGGCTTGGTACAGCAGGGGCCACCTGGGAGACCGCGGTTACCCGCGGTGGTATGTCCGTGCCGGCATGGGCTCCTAGGCGGGGGACGGCCGCCAGCAATTGTTGGGTATAGGGATCGGAAGGACGTTCGAAGATATCGATCGATGTCCCCTGCTCGACAATCCTGCCTGACTTCATGATCGCCACGCGGTCGGCCATTTCCGCGACCACGCCCATGTCATGGGTGATCATCAGGATCGAGGTCTGAAACTCGTGGCGCAGTTCGCGCATCAGTTTCAGGATCTGCGCCTGGACGGTCACATCGAGCGCGGTGGTGGGTTCGTCGGCGATCAGCACTTTCGGGCGGCATGAGAGTGCCATGGCGATCATCACGCGCTGGCGCATGCCGCCGGAGAGTTCATGCGGATATTGCGTCAGTCGGCGGGCCGGATCGCTCATCTGCACGGCATCGAGCATCTGGCGGGCAAGGCTTTCAGGACTTTCGGTCAGATTTTTCCGGTGTTCCCGGATCGCTTCCGTCAGTTGGGCGCCGACAGTCATCACCGGATTGAGGGATGTCATCGGCTCCTGGAAGATCATCGCGATATCGCCGCCTCGGATGCTGCGCATCATCCTCTCGGACTTGCGGGTCAACTCCGACCGGCCAAGAAGGATTTCGCCTGAGGTGACGCGCAGCGACGCCTTGGGCAAGAGGCCCATGATGGCGAGCGAGGTCACCGACTTGCCGGAACCGGACTCTCCGGCCAGGCACAGCGTTTCCCCGGCAGCCAGATCGAAGGACACCCGGTCGAGGATGCGCTTCAGGCCGGTTGGGGTCCGGGCGTCGACCGAGAGTTCCTTGACGGAGATGACCGGACCCTGGTCCTGACTTTGCTCGGTCACGAAAGAACGATCCTCGGGAAGTAGAAGGAGACAACCCAGTTGGGCATGTCGACGATTTCGCTGATCCTGAGGTCTCCGCAGACCGAGCAGAGCATGTAGGCGTCGACCGGGTTCATGCCGTGTTCGGCCGTGAGCAGATCGATCATCCGCATGACCGCTTCCTGCGCACCGGTCATCAGGTCGGGGCCGATGCCGGTGGTCACTTCGTAGCCAGCGCCATCGAGATGGCGGGTGACGGGTTCGGTCGTCGTGAAGCGCGGTGACTTCAGATTGGCGCCTTTGACCAGATCAAGCGTCAGTTCGACGTTCATCTGGCTTTCGATTGCGGTTCCGCAGACTTCGCCATCGCCCTGGGCGGCATGCGTGTCGCCGACCGAAAAGAGTGCGCCCTGCACTTCGATCGGAAGATAGAGCGTCACGCCCGAGGTCAGGTCGCGGATGTCCATGTTGCCGCCAACGCGACGGGGCGGGACGACCGAGTGAAGCCCTGCCTCTGCCGGTGCGACGCCGATCGTGCCGGTGAAGGGCTTGAGCGGCACCTTGCCGCCGGGGCCATAGGCGGCCGGGGCCATCGAGGCGGTGTCGTAGGACCAGACATGCAGCGCCGGATCCTTGAACTGGTCTGCAAGAAGACCGAAGCCCGGGATATTCGCAGTCCAGCCATGGCCGGATGGATGGAATTTGCGGATCGTCACCTTCAGGGCGTCGCCCGGCTCTGCGCCCTCGACATAGACGGGACCCGAAACCGGATTGATCTTGCCGAAATCCAGGTTGGCGAGCGTGTCGAGTGTCGCGTCGGCTCCGAGCTGTCCGCCGGAGGAATCCAGGCATTCGAACAGGATTGTTTCGCCCGGCTTGGCGACGAGGGCAGGGGAGAAGTCCTTGTTCCAGCCAAAGTTATGCTGGGCCCGGTGAATGGTGTGGTTGCAGGCGACGCACATGATGATGCCTCAAGTGTTTTTCGTGTGTTTCCTCAGGCGCTGCCCCCTCGATCAGGAGGGGGCAGCAAGGGCAGTTGCGTTACTGCTTCACGAAGATCGCGTCGTAATTGATGACGCGGGTCGGATCGATGTAGATGTTGTCAGGGCCGCCCATGCGTGCCGACTTGGCAACGACACGGCGTTCGTTGATGACTGGCACCCAGGGCGCATCCGCCATGATGTCGGTGAAGATCTTGCCCCAGGCCGCCTGACGTTCGGCAACCTTGGCCGGATCGGACATCGAGTCGGCTTCGATCGCCCGCTTGTCGAGCGCCTCGTTGCAATACCAGGACCAGTTCCAGCCGCCCTGGACCGCGCCACCGCAGCCGAGGATCGGGCCGTAGAAGTTGGACGGATCCGGGAAGTCGGCGATCCATGCCATGCCGCCGGACCAGATCATCGGGGCTTCGCCTTCGGTGCCGCCGGCCGCGATGACATTGCCCTGCGCCAGTGCACGGACTTCTGCCTTGACGCCGATGGCCGCCAGATCCTGCTGGATCGCCTGAGCGATACGGGGCTGCGGATCGGTGTTGGTGGAGTAGAGCACCGTTTCGAAGCCGTCGGGGAAGCCGGCTTCGGCCAGCAGGGCCTTTGCCTTCTCAACGTCGAAGGCATAGCCGGTGAAGGCCTTGTCATAACCCGGCATCAGCGGCGGCAGGGGCTGGTTTGCCGGTGTCGCGCGACCGTTCAGGATGCGGGTGATGCGCTCCTTGTTGACGGCCATGTTGATCGCCTGGCGGACCTTCACGTCGTCGAGTGGCTTGATCTTGGTGTTGAGCGTCAGATAGCCGGTATGCAGCTGTTCGCCGTCGACGATCATCTGCGCGCCTTCAGCCGAGTTCTTGATCTCGAGGAACTTGGCCGGCGGAATACCGTCGCCGGCAATGTCTATCTCGCCCTGCTGCAGACGCAGGAGAGCGACGAGCGGCTCCTGGCCGACTTCGACGGTCACCTTGTCGATGTAGGGCAGATCCTTGTTGAAGTAGTCAGGATTGCGGTCGAAGACGAGCCGCTGGCCGATTGTCCAGTCCTTCAGAATGAAGGTGCCGGATCCGACCGGCTTCTTGCCGAAGTCGCCGGCTGCCGCTTCCACGGCTTCCTTCGGTACGACCGAGGCGAAGTTGATCGCCAGCACGTGCAGGAAGGTGGCATCCGGACGGGACAGCTTGAAGACCACCGTCATGTCATCAGGCGTTTCGATGCCCGACAGGGTTTCGGACGTACCGCCGGACACCGCATCAAAGCCGGTGATGGCACCGAAGAAGCCGGCGCCCGGGCCTTGCGTCTTCGGATTGACGGCACGTTCGATCGAATACTTGACGTCGGAGGCAATAACGGCGCGGCCGTTGGAGAACTTGACGCCCGGACGGAGCTTGAAGGTGTAGGTCAGGCCATCGGCAGAGACGTCGAAGCTTTCAGCGAGCGACGGCACGAGATTGGCGGTGCCAGGCTCATAATCCATGAGGCGGGAATAGAGGCTCTTGATCATCGACCAGTTAACCCAGTCATAGCCGATCGCCGGGTCGAGCGTCGTGATGTCGTCCTTGTAGGTGACGACGATGTCACCACCCTTTGCGGGCGTATCCTGGGCGCTGGCCGAAAACGGCATCAGCGCCATAAGGGCGGCGGCGGTTGAGTTGAGAAGCATACTTCTGAACATTGAACGTTCCCCTTTTGTCGTTAGGCTTCAGTGTGAGCGGATACGCGGGTCGATGACCGGCGCAATCAGGTCGGCAATCAGATTGCCGGTGATGATGGCGAGAGCGGAGGTGAGCGTGACGCCCATGATGATCGGGATGTCCACCTGCTGGATGGCCTGCCAGGCGAGCTGGCCGATGCCGGGCCAGCCATAGACGGCCTCGACCACCACCACGCCGCCCATGAACTGGCCGATATCGATGCCGATCATGGCGATGATCGGCAGGATGGCATTGGGCAGGACATGGCGGAGGATCACGCGGGCTCCGGACAGTCCCTTGGCGCGTGCGGTGCGGATATAGTCCTGGTTCAGCACGTCGATCATCGCCGAGCGCACCATGCGGGCATACCAGCCGGCTCCGAGCATGCCGAGCGTGACGGCCGGCAGGACCACATGGGCGGCGGTGCCATAGCCGGACATCGGAAACCAGCCGAGCGTGGCGGCAAAGACGTAGAGGAGCAGCAGGGCGACCACGAATTGCGGGGCCGACACCCCGACAAAGGCGGACATCATGACCGTACGGTCGAGAAGGCCGCCGCGATTGAGGGCTGCAATCGAGCCAAGGATCACGCCAAGCAATACCTCGAGGAATATGCCAGCGGCCATCAGTGTGAGCGTTGCCGGCAACCGGGCTGCAATGAGTGTCACCACCTCGGTCTTCTGGGCATAGGAACGGCCAAGATCTCCCTGGACCAAGCCGCCGACATATTGGGCAAACTGGACGGGCAGCGGCTGGTCGAGGCCGAGTTCGCGCCGGATGTTTTCGACCGTCTGGGCCGTGGCGCTCCGCCCGGCGAGCATGCGCGCGGGGTCTGCCGGGAGAGCGTAAAGCAGCACGAAGGTGATCGCTGCCACGCCGAACAGGATCAGCACGGATTGGACCAGACGTTGTCCCAAGACAGCCAACATCAGCCTCTTCCTCTCTGCGTCGGATCGAGGATGTCGCGCAGGGCGTCACCCACCAGATTGAAGGCGAGTGCCGTCATCAGGATCACGGCGCCTGGGAAGAAGACCAGCCAGGGGGCTGCCTGGAAATAGCTCTGGCTCTCGAAGATGATGTTGCCCCAGGACGGATCAGGCGGCTGAACGCCGATGCCGAGGAAGGAGAGCGTGGCCTCGAGAAGCACTGTCGTCGCGATCCCGAGCGTTCCCCAGACGATGGCAGTCGGCACCAGATGGGGCAGGATGTGCAGGAAGAGAATGCGGGCGTGACCGGCGCCCAGCGACCGTTCGGCCAGAATGAAGTCACGCTCCACCAGTCCGCGGGTCTCGGTGTAGACGATGCGCGCGACCTGAACCCAATTGACGAGCGCGATCACCAAAGCGACGATCCAGAGGCTGGGTTTCAGAAGGGCTGCGAGGACGATGGCGAGCAGCAGCGCCGGGAAGGCCATCATCAGATCGGTGAAGCGCATGATGAGATTGCCGGCCCAGCCGCGGAGATAGCCGGCCATGATGCCCACGAGAAGTCCGATCGAGACCGCGACGCCATTGGCAACGAGGCCGATGATCAGTGATGTCCGCGCGCCGAACAGCATGCGGGAGAGGAGATCGCGACCGAGCGTATCGGTCCCGAGCACGAACGGACCGCCAGGCGGCATGGGTGCGCCCTCGAGGGTCAGGCCGTCAAACATCTGCTCATTGGGGTCGAATGGGGCAAAGAGCGGTGCGCCGAGCGCCGCCAGGATAACCAGGGCGATGACGATCAGGCCGAACAGGGCCGCGGGCTGGCGACCGATTTCCTTGAAGATCCGCATCAGCCTGCCTCGCACAGTGTTTCGAGCCCGCCGACGAGGAGCGCTGCCAGTTGTTCAAGGGGAATGCGGCGTCGCATGGCGCAGGTTCTGAGCAGGACATAAGCCTGCTCGTCGTCGATCTGCCGTTCGGTCTTCAGGCGATTGACCGCTGCAAAGACAATGGGGCGCAGCTTCAGGCGCTCTTCAAGCCGGGCGATCCGCGCCTCATCCTCGAGGCGCTGCTCGTAAGCGCTGACGGCAAGCACGAGAGCCGGGTAAATGGTCGAGGCTGAAACGGGCTTTGGAATGAAGGAAGTCGCTCCGCAGTCGATTGCCCAGGCAATCCGTCCTGGTGCTTCCGAGCCCAGGAGGGCCGCAACCGGGCGGGCGGGTTTGCGCCGTGCCCAGGGCAGGAGTTCGTCCCAGCCGCGATCGGCGTCGACGATCACGAGATCGGGCAGATGCTCCTCCGCCAGAGGCAGCCACTGGAGAGACGAGGAAATCCCCAGCAGAGCAAGCTGCCGGCGCAGCTTTTCGGTGTTCGTGTCGTCCTCTGCGAGGATCACGACGCGCCAGCCTGTGAAGTTCGGCGTCTTGGCGATCATGACACCACCCTCAACAGAGGTTCACGACGCGTGCTGCCGCCGGTGAGGTAGGGATCGGCGGCCAAGGGTGGTCGCGAGGCAATCACGTCAAACCCGCGCTCGGCATTGATGCGGCCGAGCAGGAAGGGGAGGGCAGCGTGATTGGTGGCTGGATCGACGGTCATTGCGCCGAAGAGGCCCGGCCACGTCCGGCCGTGAACCTGTCGACGCACGGTCGCCGGGTCGCTGGCGGCCGATGCCTCGATGGCGGCGATGCACATGGTGACCGCCGTATAGGCGCTGGCGAAGATGCTGGAGACGCGCCGCGTCTCGGGCTTGAAGGCGCGAAGGTGTGCCTTGAAATCGCGGTTCTCGGCGCTGTCGAGCGTGTCGAAATAGGAGGCGGCGCAAAGCTGGCCGGTCGCAGCACCCGCTGCAACTTCATCCAGTTCGCTTTCCTGCAGGTCGCAGCTGGCCACGGGGCAATTCTCGGGCAGAAAGGCCGGGTCGCGTTTGCCGAGTTCGTGCATGGCCTCCAGGAAGGCATAGCTCGACGGGCCGATGAGATTGTTGAGGATGAAGCTCGGGCGCTTTTCCGCGATGTCGGCGATGATGCGCTCAACTGCCGTTTCCTCAAGCGGCAGGTAGCGCTCGCCGAGCACCGTGCCGCCGGCATTGGCGACAAGTTCGCGCGCCAGCCGGTTCATTTCCCAGCCCCAGACATAGTTTGCCCCAACGAGGTAGGGGCGGGTGCCGTAGCGGGGGACAAGATGTTCGAAGAGGGGGATCAGATGCTGGTTCGGACAGCCGCCGATATAGATGACGTTCTCATTGGCCTCGAAGCCTTCATAGGGGCACATGTACCACAAGAGGCCGTCGTGTTTCTCGACCAGTGGCAGCACTTCCTTGCGCGCGGCGGAGGTAATGGTGCCGATGATGTGTCGGCATCCGCTGTCGCGGATCAGGCTGCGTGCGCCTTCCAGATAAGCGGCAAGATCTGCATGGGGATCGAAGAAGACCGGCTGGACGCGCGTGCCGCCGGCATTTCTGTATTCATGGAAGGCGAATTCCACGCCGTCGAAAGCATCGCGGCCCATGGCCCCGTAAGGCCCGGTCGTCGAATAGAGTATGCCGATCTTCACTGGGTCCAGCATGTGCTTTCCAAACGCAAAAAAACCCACAACGCGGGTCCCGGCGATCGGGGCGTTGTGGGGCGATATTGCCCATTGACGGATGTCGTCGATTTGAGAATTCTTGGGCTCAATGCCCATATGGTGTGCATGATTAAAATATGCCCACCCGATCTTTGTCAAGCAGAGACAGGGCGCGCAAACTTGAAAATGCAGAGAGGCGCTGATTTGTCTCCCAGTGCCCCTGGTTTCCGCAGGATGTGGGGCGTTTGACTTTTCTTGGAGTAGGCGCCGTCATGCTGAGGCGGGTCGGTACGGCCTACGATACACGTCCGATACAGCGCTGGATCCGAGCGTCCCACACCATGCCGAGCAGAGCCTCAGGCGCTGGCAGAGGCGACTGGGTCAGGTAGAGCTGCCGATATCGCCTCACTCCTTTGCTGTCGGTCGTGCCATTCTCCTCCCCGGGGTGACTATTCAGATGGCCTTCGACCGCAGTTCCTCATCTGCGGCGAAGTGTGGCGTCCGTCTGTTTTCAGGCGGCTCGGTCAAGCTTGTGATCATGGGGATCAGCCCGGCTATCGAGTGCACCGGTTCGATCGCGGCGACATAGCGGTCGCGGCGCAGCAGGAGTGCCGTGTCGAGGCAATCGCGGAAAGGTTTTTCCGAAAAGAAGCGGCTGCTGTCGCGAACGATGGGGAATGGGGCCGAAGCAGGGTTCGTCCATTCTGGCGTCAGGCCGATGACCGCGCAGCCCAGCTTTTGCATGCGGTCCAGCATTTCCGGGTCGAGCCAGCGCTCGGGGGCTTCGGAAAAGATCAACATCACGGGTCGATCAGGAAGCAGCGTGTCGAGCAAGATCTGCTGGCGATCGATGGCGGTCACGAGCGGCTGCGGGATCATCCTGCCAATAGCCGCAGCGCCTGCAGCGTTCGGGCTCGGTCGGATCAGTCCGGCCGAAAATCTCGGCTTCGGCTTGTATTTCATCTGGGCAAAGTAGTCCCGGGCCGGGCCGTAGAGCCCGAGAAAACGGAAGCCCATACGGATCAGTCTGCCCCGTTGGACCGAGGCCGGCATCATGATCTTGCCCATACGAAGCGCCAGTTCGATCATCGACCACGCATGCGGTTTGCGTTCGGCCTCGTAGCTCTCCAGGAGATCTTCCGGGTCTGCCATTCGCAGCGCTTCATCCAGCTTCCAGGCAAGATTGTGCGCGTCGCGCAGGCCGCTGTTCATCCCCTGTCCGGCAAAGGGTGGCGTGAGATGCGCGGCATCGCCTGCCAGGAAGATGCGCCCCTGTCGCCAGCGGGCAGCGATCCGGGCGTGGAAGGTGTAGACCTTCTGGCGCCTGATGGGCTCGTCGCCATCTGGGCCGACTTCGGCCAGAAGCCTGCGGGCAAAGCTCTCTTCCTCGGCCTCCTCTGTGGTTTCGCCGGGGTTGAGCTTGAATTCGTAGCGGCGGATGCCGCCTGGGCCTGGCAGGGTGATGACCGAGCGGCGCGGATCGCAGAACACTTCCGTGTGGAAGCAGCGATTACGTGTCGAGTGCAGATCGACGATCAGCCAGGGTTCCTGGAAGGTCGAACCTTCGAGCTGTATGTTCAGTGCCTTGCGCACTGCGGATCGTCCGCCGTCGGCGGCCACCATATAGCGGGCCCGCAATTTTTGCGTCTGCCCGCCTGTCGTAATCTCGGCAAGCACATGGTCGCTGTCCTGATGGAAGGCTGACAACTCTGCCCCGAAGACGGCTGTCACGCTCGGGTGCCGCGTCAGGGCTTGTCGCAGCGTCGCTTCAAAGACTGGCTGTTCGAAGGCGTTGCGCTTGTCGAAGCCGTATTCCTTGACGTGCGGCTTTACCTCCGCAAAACGGCGTCCGTCCGGGCCGAGATAGATCGAGCCGTATCCCTTGACCGTAATGGCAGCGACCGTCTCTGCCAGTCCTGCCGCCTGCAGCGCGCGCAAGGACTCGTCGTCGATCGAGACGGCGCGGGGTTCCTGCACCGTCGTTTCGTTGCGTTCGACGAGCGTGGTCCTGACGCCCATGGAGCCGAGCAGGTTGGAGAGCAGAAGGCCTGTTGGACCTGCCCCGACCACCAGGACATCCGTCTCCTCCGGGATGCGCGCCATCACAAGAGGGCCGTTTCTGCGACGACGGTGTTGACCAGCCGGCCAAGTCGGCTGATTTCGACCTCGATCACGTCGCCTACCTTCATGTAGAGCGGTGGCTCGCGGCGGTCACCGACGCCGCCGGGGGTGCCGGTCAGAATGACATCGCCGGCTGAGAGCGGGGTGTAGGTTGAGATATAGGCAATGAGCCGCTCCACGGAGAAGATCAGGTCTGCCAGTGTTGCATCCTGCATGACCACGCCGTTCAGCCGTGTCTGGATTGTCAGGCGGCTGTAGTTTCCGACCTCATCCGGCGTGACCATGAAGGGGCCGAAGCCGCCGGTGCCGGGAAAGGTCTTGCCGGGGCCGAACTGGTGGGTGTGGCGCTGCCAGTCTCTGATTGTGCCGTCATTGTAGCAGGCATAACCTGCGACATGCTCCAGTGCCTGCTCCTCGGGGATGCAGCGTCCGCCACGGCCGATGATGACCGCCATCTCGCCCTCGAAGTCGAGCTTGTCCGACACGGCAGGCAGCAGCATCGGTTGCCCATGGGCAATCTGGCTGTCGGCATATCGCGAGAACATGGTCGGATGCTTGTTGTCGGGCCGCTTCGTCTCGGCACGGTGCGTCTCGTAGTTGAGGCCGACGCAGAGGATCTTTCCTGCATCCGGCACCACCGGCAGCAGCGTCACGTCCGAGAGCGCGAAGTCCGCAGGTCTTCCCCGTGCGAAGCTTGCTGCCGCCTTAAGCATGTCGGCTGCAATCAAGGCCTTGAGACTTGCCAATCCGGGGGCAAGCCGTTCCGTCAGATCGACGATGCCGTCATCCGCCAGAATACCGAAGCCGCATTTCCCAAGCCGCACAAAACTGATGAATTTCATGATCTCTCTCCCTTTTCCCGGCTCAGGATCGCAGAATTGCGTTGCCCCACTTGTTCAGCGTCCGGGGATGTTGCGGCCAGTCGATGACGTCGCGATCGTAGATCGTCTCCAGTTCAGCCGAGATCTCGATCCAGTTGCCGTCGGGGTCGGTGTAGAAGACGAAGAGATTGTTGCCCGGGCCATGACGCCCCGGGCCCCAGGTCAACAGCACGCCGTTGGCTGCGAAGCGGTCGCAGAACTTCTTGATGTTGTCGAAGGTGCCAGCCTCGTAGGAATGGTGATCGACACCCGTGCGGTCCGACTTGAAGCAGGCGATCGTGTGATGCTCGTTGTTCGTCGTCGTGAAGACCGTGGCGAGATCGCCATTGTCGTGAATGACGCGGTCGGACAGGAAGAAGCCGAGC
This sequence comes from Allorhizobium sp. nf9_anc, assembly GCF_056323085.1. Classification (NCBI taxonomy): domain Bacteria; kingdom Pseudomonadati; phylum Pseudomonadota; class Alphaproteobacteria; order Hyphomicrobiales; family Rhizobiaceae; genus Allorhizobium; species Allorhizobium sp. nf9_anc. The sequence continues at coordinate 4,505,863 of NZ_CM150481.1, forward strand.
TTGTCGACATAGAATTCCTTGAAGCCGGCGAGGTCCTGCGTGGCAAATGTCAGGTGCTGTGTCGGCGCATGGATGCCTTCGATGGCAGGCCGATAGGAGATGGTCGGCCTAAGCGCTACTCCGAAGCAGATGAGATGGCCGTCATTGTCCCGGACGCCGAAAGCGCCATCGGCAAAATAGGGCGAAACGCTCGGAAGAATGGGAACGCCGTTTGCAATGGCGCGTTGCCGCATGCCTTCCAAGACCTCTGAATTGCTGCAGGCAAGACCCGCATAGGCAAGCTTTTTGTTTTCGCCCTTGATGGCCACGAAGTGGCGGAGTGGGCCTTCGCACCGGAATTCATCCGGTGAGACTTCACTCACCTGCATGTCCATGTTGGCCGCGTAAAACTGAGCCAGCCGCTGAGGATCTTCGCTCTCGAAAGCGACGTGATGCAGGTAGGCGCCTGCGTGAACCGCAAAATTACTCATATGGATCCTCCACTGATTGTTTTCCGGTATAATTGCCGACAATCAAAAATTTGCAAGATATAAAATACATAAAATTATCGAATACCGATAAAAAGTGATAATTGCGACCGGTGGCGGCTTCTGCGGATCGTGAGTCTCGCGCAATTCAGTGGCCTGCGATCATGAGCTGCGATGTTTATCGCCATCCGGTAAGCGGTTGCAGCGGTCGGGATCTTTTTGCTACCACGTGGCAGCACGGCCTGGAGAATGCCCATGATGGGAATTACGCGTTACATTCGTATCCTGAAGCTCTTTGACGCGGACAAACCAAACTGGACGGTTGCGGAGATGGCCGAGGCGCTGGAGACTTCGGCCAGCACCTTGTATCGGCTCGTACGAGAGATGGTTGCGGTAGAGCTGCTCGAGAGCACGGTGGAATCGCGGTATCGGCTCGGTCCGATGTTCGTCGAGTACTACCGTCGGATCACGATGACCGATCCGCTGATCCGCTCAGGCGCGAAGTTCTTGGGTCCTCTCGCCGAGCAGGCGAGCATTCCTTGCGTGACCATTCTGGCACGACTGTATGGCAAGGACGTCATGTGCGTTGCAGAGCATCGCGGGCAGAATGCTCATTTCAAGACCAGCTACGAACTCGGGCGTCCCATGCCCCTGTTGCGGGGCGCAACGTCTCGGGCGGTTTTGTCAAACCTGACAAAACGAAACCTGATGTCACTCCTCAACGAGGAGCTCGGCGCGGATGCTGATCGCAAAGGTCAGCTGACCTCGGAGCTGGCAAGCCTGCGAAAGCTCGGCATTTGCGAAACCCGCGGTGAAGTCGATCAGGATCTCGTCGGGATCTCCGCGCCACTTCGAAATGCGTCGCTCGGGATCAGCGCTTCGGTTTCGGTCATCGTGGAGGCTCGCCTGCTGAACGACGACCTACGCCCTCGGATCTACGCAGCCGTCACTGCGACCGGCCGGATGATCGAAAGCTTCATGGCTGAAGTCTAGACCCACAGCGGAGCCGAGCAGGCCCGTGCATTCAGGGGCGATGGCTCTTGAGAAAGATGGCGCAAGCTGGCTCCACATTTTCCAGGATTTCAGTGTCGGTTGCTCCACTGCGGATCCCCCACAGGCACTGCTCGAATAAGCGCGCTTCGCAAAGCGATTTGAACCGCCACGCTTCCGCAATGGGGTCTTCGATCGTGAGTTCGCCCGTTTCTGCCGACTGTTGCAGGGTCGATGCGATGACGCCGATCACGCTTTTCGGGCCATTGTCGTAAAAGATCCTGCCGAGCTCGGGGAAACGACCGGCCTCGGCTATCACCAGCCGGTTGACCGACATGATTTCGCTGGAGAGCAGGAGCCGCAGGTAGCGACAGCCAAGGGCAACGAGTCTCGCCTCTATGCCGTTTGGCTGCTCTTCGAGGGCGATGAATTCCTGCCATCGTTGCTGTCCCGCGCTGACGACAAAAGCGGCAAACACCTCCTCCTTGGACGAGAAGTAGCCATAGAGCGTGCCTTTCGAGCCGCCGACAGCCGCGGCGATCGTTGCCATGGACACGGTGCCATAGCCTTGCGAGAGAAACAGTTCGCCGGCGATGGTAATGATTTCGTTTTTCTTTTTTTCGGTCTTTACGCGCATGGCGCCTTATAACCGTAAAGGTCCGTACTGTTAAGTTGACCGATCGCAATTCTCATAATAGTACTTATGTGTACGGTTATGAGGAGGTAATCGATGACCAGACTTTTCCCAGCGACGGCAGACTTCACGGGTGGACTCTACAAACCTGCGCGGTTTGAGGGCGAGATTTACGACCTTGAGGTCGATGGTACCGTGCCGGACGAGATTGATGGCACCTTCTTTCAGGTGGCTCCGGATCCGCAATATCCGCCGATGCTCGGCGACGACATCTTCTTCAATGGCGACGGCGCAATCACCGCTTTCACCTTCAAGAATGGGCATGTCGACTTCAAGCGACGCTATGTGATGACGGAGCGTCTCAAGGCGCAGCGGGCGGCCCGAGCGTCGCTTCACGGGATATATCGCAATCGCTACACAAACGATCCGAGTGTCAGCGAACTGAACAACAGCACGGCAAACACCAATGTCGTCGTGCATGGCGGCAAGCTGCTGGCGCTGAAGGAAGACAGTGTGCCCTATGCGCTTGATCCCGTGACGATGGAAACGATCGGGTTGTGGGATTTCAATGGCCAGCTGACCAGCGCGACCTTTACCGCCCATCCCAAGATCGATCCCGCCAACGGAGATCTGCTCTGTTTCGGCTACGAGGCGAGAGGCGAGGCGACGCCTGACATCGTCTATTACGAGATCGATGCCTCCGGTCGGAAGAAGCGCGAGACATGGATTGTCGCGCCCTATGCGGCGATGATTCACGATTTCGCGGTGACCGAAAACTACGTGATCTTCCCGTTGATGCCGCTGACCTCGGATCTTGATCGCATGAAGAATGGTGGGCGGCATTTCGAATGGCAGCCAGGGCTCGACCAGCTGTTCGGTGTGCTTCGCCGCGATGGTGATGGCCGGGATGTCCGGTGGTTCAAGGCGCCGAACGGTTTCCAGGGGCATACGCTCAACGCTTTTGATGACCGGGGCCGGATCTTTATCGACATGCCGATCACCAGCGGCAACATCTTCTATTTCTTCCCCCAGGCAGACGGGACTGTGCCGCCACCGGAAACGCTGGCGTCCAACATGATGCGTCTGACCATCGATATGAATTCCACCGCGAACGGTCTGGACATGACGCCCCTGACGCAGTTCCCTTGCGAATTCCCGCGGAGTGACGATCGCTATATGGGCCGGCATTACAGCCATGGATTTGTCATCGCCATGGACCCGAGCAAGCCCTTTAATGAAGCGCAGATCGGGCCGCGCCCGTTTCAGTTCTTCAATCAGCTGGCGCATATCAATGTTTCGACGGGGCGGATCAAGACGTGGTTTGCGGATGATCAGTCCTGCTTCCAGGAGCCGATCTTCGTCCCGAAAAGTGCCGATGCGGCCGAAGGGGAGGGCTATGTCATCGCCCTTCGCAACCGTCTGCTGGAGCAGGCGACCGACCTATTGATCCTTGATGCGCAGCACCTGGATGAGGGCCCAATCGCCACGGTGAAGCTGCCGATCCGGCTGCGCATGTCGCTGCATGGGAACTGGGTGCCAAGCTCTGCTTTGCGGGCCGGCTAAGATCCAAATATCCCGATTTCGCTCCGTCGGAGCAGATGACGGCAGGCGATCTGATGGTCGCGTAACCCCGCGGGCAGTGGCTTGCGGGGTTAAAGCGTCTTGATGCCGAAATAACGCACGAGCGCCAAATATCTTTTATCCAAATTATCATTTAACGATAATTTCGTCTTGAAGATCTGCAAATTTGTAGATTAGGCTTTTGTCCACGAGGAGGCGCGTCTGTCGCTGTGCCCATCCGCATCGAGAGATAATCGGTGACGGAGCGGGCGATGCCAGATGCCGCGAGAGGAGACCAAACCATGCAGCACCCAGTCGATCATTCCGTCTTCGTCCCGCGTCCCTATGACGGGTTCGCCGGACAGTTCATCGCCGGTCGTTGGCTGGCCGGCACGGCGGGTAAGACCGTTGTCGACCGTAACCCCTATGATGGTTCGGTTCTTGCGGAGATCGCCCAGGCAAGCATCAGCGATCTCGACCAGGCCTTCGATGTAGCCAAGGGCGCGCAGGTCGAATGGGCCTCCACGCTGCCGTCGGAGCGCACTGCCCTGTTCTTCCGGGCCGTCGCCATTCTCGATGCGCGCAAGGAAGAAATCATCCAATGGCTGATCCGGGAATCCGGCAGCACACGCATTAAGGCCGGGATAGAATGGGGTGCGGTGCGGGCCGGCATGCTGGAGGCCGCGACAATGCCCGCAGCCGCGCAGGGGCACATCATTCCCGTCGACAGACCCGGCAAGGAAGCGCGTGTCTACAAGAAGCCTGTCGGCGTCGTCGGCGTCATCAGCCCATGGAATTTTCCGCTGCATCTCTCCAACCGCTCGGTGGCACCAGCGCTCGCACTCGGCAATGCCGTCGTGCTGAAGCCATCGAACGACACGCCGGTCATGGGTGGATTGCTTCTGGCTAAAATCTATGAGGAGGCTGGCCTGCCGCCGGGTGTTCTCAATGTCGTGGTTGGCAGTTCCGACGTGATCGGGGACGCATTCTCGCGTCATCCCGTGCCGCGCGTGCTGACGTTTACGGGGTCCACGCCGGTCGGCCGCCACATCGCCCGCGTGGCAGCTGAATCGTCACTGCTGAAGCGCGTCGGGCTGGAGCTCGGCGGCAATGCGCCTCTCGTCGTGCTGGATGATGCCGATCTGGAAAAGGCTGTCGGAGCAGCGCTGATTGGACGGTTCATGCATCAGGGCCAGATCTGCATGAGCACCAACCGCATCATCGTCGATGCATCTCTCTATGATAGGTTTGTCGAGGCTTACACAGAGGCTGCAAAAGCCGTGAAGTTCGGAGATCCGAACGAGCCGGACACGCTGGTCGGGCCGCTCTGCAACGATAGCCAGGTGGGCAGCGTCTTGAGGAGCATCGCACTTGCCCGCGAAAGCGGCTTCCGGGAGTGCTTGTCCGGCGCAATCGAGGGCCGCGTCGTGCCTCCGCATGTCTTTGCGGACGTCGACAATGGTTCCGAGTTCGCCCGCAACGAGATCTTCGGACCCGTCGCTCCGATCATCCGGGCGGCCAATGAAAACGAGGCTCTCGCCTTTGCCAATGATACGGAATTCGGCTTGTCCAGCGCCGTGTTCACCCGCGACGAGGCAAGAGGCCTCGCCTTTGCCCAGCGCATCGAGGCGGGCATGACGCATATCAACGACATCACCATCCACGATTATCCTCATGTGATGTTCGGGGGTGAGAAAAACTCGGGGCTCGGCCGCTTCAACGGGAAGTGGATCATCGAAGAATTCACCACGGATCATTTCATATCGATCCAGAGGTAACGGCACTGGCGCTGCTCGAGGAGGGGCGCGCCATTCGATTTTGAAAGCAGGCGTGCCTCCGGTCGGGTTGGGCCGGTGGATGGATCATATCAGCAAAATCAAGGGAGCCACGGCACGTCTCGCGCGTGATCGCCGACGTGTGCCTGGAGGAGGAGGATGAAATGCAAACTATGACAGCGGGTACCCGTCACGGGCTGCTGCTGGTGGCGGCCGCATGGCTCGCCCCGATCGGGTCGACCCTGTTCGCGCCCGTCTTACCGCACATGATCGAGCATTTCGCGGATGTGCCGCACGCGTCCTTGCTGGCGCCGCTTGCGCTGGTCACGCCCGCTCTTTTCGTGGCGCTGCTGGCACCCGTTGCCGGTTTGCTCACCGACCGTTTCGGCCGGCGGAGCGTGTTGGTCTGGGCGCTCGGGCTTTATGCTGCCGCAGGCATCGCACCGTTCTGGCTCGACAATCTCTACGCCATCATCGCGACCCGCGCGGTCGTCGGTATCGCCGAGGCGGGCGTGATGACGGCGAGCACGGCGCTGATCTGCGATTACTTCACCGGGCAGCGGCGGGCTCACTGGCTTTCGGTACAGTTCGGTTCCGCAGCCCTCGTGGCAACGGTGTGCTTCGTCCTGGCTGGGTTTCTCGGCAACTACAACTGGCGCGCGCCCTTCCTCGTCTACGGTGCAACGGCGCTTTTCATTCCGCTGATCCTGGCGATCATCTTCGAGCCGGCACGTGGTGCCGTGGGCAAAGCTGCTGAGCCCGATGTTGCCGATAGCATTCGGAGCATCGTGGATCTTCGCTTTGTCGGCACACTCTCGGCGACGCTCATCTGCGGTGCGCTGTTCTACATCACGCCCGTGCATATCTCGCTGGTCCTCAGCGAACGCGGCTATTCCGACCCGAGCATGCTGGGGCTTGCCAGCGCCACGGGCTCCGTCGGTGTTGTCGCCGGCGCCGCGCTCTTTCGCTTTCAGTCAAGGCGGCCCGTCGGGGCACTGCTCGCCGGAGCGATGCTGACGCAAGCGGTTGGCTTTGCCGTTCTCTACACCCAGTCGTCGCTGGCCGGGGGTGTCGTGGGCATGTTCATCAACAATGTCGGGTGCGGCATTTCCCTGCCGCTCGTACTGGCCTTCACCATGAGCAAGCTGCCGGAAGGCTTCCGGGGCCGTGTCTCCGGTCTGTGGACGTCGATGTTCTTCATCGGCCAGTTCGTCTGCCCCATCGTGGTTGCCGGTGTCGCGGCACTTGGCGGGGGCATGGTTGCCGCAATGGCGGTCTTTGCCGGGTTTACGGCGCTGTGCGGGCTGCTTCTGCTGGCTGGATTTGCCTTCGGCCGAGCGCTTCGAGAGCCCGCCACGACGGGGAGCCCGGTCGTTCCGGTGCACTGAAATTCATCAAAGGGGGACTGAAATGGAGATTTCGATTTCGAATGGCAGGCTGGCATGGCTTGCGCTTGCTGGACTGACCTTTCTGCCGGACAATGCGGCACAGGCTGCAGAATTCTACCAGACCGTGACGCCTGGGGCGACGTCCGACATCAGGGCTGCCGAACTGCCGCCGGAGCCGGGCTTCTACGCGATCGGTGGGCTGTGGGGTAACCGGCGTGACCGCCTTAGCGATGCTCATGGTGGCGCGAAGTTTTCGGATACGGACGAGCAACTTCTTCAGGGCCAGTTGGGAGGGCTTTACGTCTATCCGGGCGAGCTGTTCGGCGGCCGAATGGCCTCGTCGCTGATCTTCGCATATGGCAAACACGACCTGACAATCACCGATACCTTGCCGGCGGATCTGAGCAGCAAGCATACCGGCCTCTTTGATGCTTATTCCGACCTCTTCTTCTGGTCGAAGAGCTGGTATGACGGTCCGCCGCCGGCAGCAGAAGGGCAGCCAAAGCCAACGGCCGACTTCGTGCCTCCGATGCCCGTCGGCTTTACGCTTGGCCTTGGCCTCGGCGTGACCATCCCGATCGGCAGCTACGATAACACTGCTGTCGGAAACCCGGGCTTCAACAGCTGGGTTCTGTCGCCGAATGTCGCCTTCACCTACCGGACGAAACCGATCTTCCTGGACGCGACCGAATTTTCCGGAAGGGTGTTCTATAACCACAACTTCGAACGGGAGGATGCGACGGGCGGCTTCACTTACCGTGACGGCGACTATCTCTCCGCCAACTTCGCGGTCACGGAGCGCTATAACCGTTTCCAGTTCGGCCTCGCAGGCAATATCAGCTGGCAGATCGAGGACGATACCGGCTCGCCTGCGGTGGCAGCCACCGACGGACAGAGGCACAAGTCGATCCGGCTCGGGCCGATTATTGCAGTCGATTTCCCCGACCAGCGCACGACGGTTTCCCTCAAATACCTGACCGATGTGTATAGCCGCAACGCATTCGATGGCGACTATCTGCAGCTCAGCTTCATCCGGAAGATCTGGTGACGCTGGGGTTGCTGCCACAGCCTGCTAAACGCCAGGTTCAGGCGGCCCCATAGCTAACCAGCAAGGCGTCGAACAAGCGTGCGACGGCACGATAGGCCGATCGTCAGGGTGCCGGCGTGGTGAATTGCGAAGAAAGGTGGGCGCTGCGAGCGGCCACCTTGATCCCACATACGGGTTTATGGGTTCGCTTGCGGCCCCGCGTGGGATCATTCGGCGTTTGATGCTTTTGTGTCCCGCGATCGAAACGCCTGATCGCAGAGCGGAGGGGTTACTCTGAGCGCAAGTAGCTCAGGACCGCATCGGCGATCATCTGTTGGTGGCGGGCGTAGAGAGAAGGTTCTGACAGGTCCCGCTCGAAGATTGTCCCGAAGGTATAGCGGTTGGAGACGCGGAAGAAGCAGAAGGCGCTGATCAGCATGTGCAGGTCAATCGCATCGACGCGGCGCTTGAAATGGTTGCCTTGCAGGCCGCGATCGATGATGTCCTGAAGCGTCCGGATGACCGATATGTTGAGGTCGGCGATCTCGCTCGAGCGTTTCATATGCATGGCGTGATGAATATTCTCGATGCTGACCAGGCGGACGAAGTCCGGGTTCTGTTCGTCGTGATCGAAGGTCGTATTGATCAGCCGCCGCAGAGCCTCGTCCGGTGGCAGTTCGGCAAGTTGAAGGTCTGCTTCCAAGGAGCGGATCTTGCGATAGGCGCGCTCGAGCACTGCAAGGTAAAGCCCTTCCTTGCTGCCATAGTAATAGTAGATCATCCGCTTGGATGTGCGCGTCTTTTCCGCGATCGAATCGACCCGCGCCCCGGACAGGCCGAATTCGGAAAATTCCTGGGTCGCCACCTCGAGGATGTTCTCCTTGGTGCCCTCAGGATCATTCCTGCGCGTGTCCCCGGCCGTCTTTGCCATGCTCCTCCCCCGTCGCGGCGCCTTTGAGTCCATTCCCTCGCCTGCCGAGCCTTCTGTTCATAATGCCGTCGAAAGGGCGCATCAACCTGTTTGACGTTGACACTAACTAGTTAGTACATTATTGATCATTGCCAGGTTGGGAGGCCTGCAGCGCAAGTGGATCTTGTGCTAGGGAAATGGGAGTGGTCATGCCCACGAAGCGGGACATCAGGCGAGCCGGATTGATCGGATTTGGGATCCAGCGATCGCTGACGCCTGCCATGCACATGCGTGAAGGGGCAGCGCTTGGGCTTGATTACCGTTACGAGCTGATCGATCTCAACGAGAGGAAGCTCACGCCCGATGCTCTGGAGAGCCTCGTCTTGGAGGCGGAAGAGCAGGGCCTTTGCGGCCTCAACATCACCTATCCCTGCAAGCAGAAGATCATCCCCCTGTTGTCCGACCTGTCGGATGATGCGCGCAAGCTGGGCGCCGTGAATACCGTGGTCCTTCGGGATGGCAAGCGGGTCGGCCACAATACCGACTGGTGGGGTTTTGCCGAGGGACTGCAGCGCCAGCTGCCGAATGCCGACTTGATGGATGTCGTCCAGATCGGTGCGGGTGGGGCCGGTGCAGCCACAGCCTTTGCCGTTTTGCAGCTCGGGGCGAAGGCGCTGACGATTTTCGATATTGATGAGGCACGCTCGGCAGAGCTTGCTTCCCTGATGGGCGAACTTTTTCCGCAGGCAGTTGTCCGTGCCGGACACGAGCTTGAGGGTGCCATGGCGAAGGCGACCGGTCTCGTGCATGCCACGCCCATGGGAATGGACAAGCATCCGGGCATGCCTTTGTCGGCAGATCTGCTGCATCCCTCTCTCTGGGTGGCCGAGATCGTGTATTTCCCGCTGGAGACCGCACTCGTGCAGGCGGCGCAGCAGCGTGGCTGCCGGGTTGCCAATGGCGGAGGCATGGCTGTCTTTCAGGCTGTCGGTGCGTTTTCGCTTTTCACCGGACTTCAGCCGGATGCAAGGCGCATGCTCGCGCATTTCCAGGAGCTTACGGGCTCGACGGTGAATGATCTGGCCCGACGGGCCTGAGAAGGAAAATGCAGGCCGGCACGGTGGGCCGGCAGCACAGGGTTTTTGGTCGATCGGCTCTGGCCGGTCAGGGAGAAGAAAGTTCCCAAGCCCGAGGAGGGGCGGGGACAAGAGGAGGAAGACATGATGATGGAATTCACACGCCGTATGTTTCTCGCAGGATCCGTCGCACTCGGAGCCGTGGCAGCCGTTTCAATTCCGGCCTATGCCCAGGAACCGGTCACGCTCAAGCTGTCGGCCGTGTTCTCCGAGCAGGACATTCGCGCAGGCATGGTCAAGATGTTCGCCGATGAGTTGAAGGACGGCTTCACGGTCGAGCCCTTCTTCGGCGGCACGCTGTTCAAGCAGGGCACGGAACTCGTGGCGCTCCAGCGCGGCAATCTGCAGATGGGCAATATCGCGCCGCAGGATATCGCCAAGCAGGTGCCTGAATGGTCGGTCCTGACCTCGGCCTATCTGTTCCGGGATGCCGCCCATGTCCGCGCCTTCTTCGCAAGCGACGTCGGCGCCGAGTTCAAGAAGATGGCCGAAGAAAAGGCTGGGGTCTACATCCTCGGACCGACCTATTTCGGCGCCCGCCAGGTGGGCCTGAAGAGCGACAAGAAGATTGCGACACCGGCCGATCTCTCGGGCGTGAAGCTGCGCATGCCGGGTGGCGATGCCTGGCAGTTCCTTGGCGAGGCGCTCGGTGCCAACCCGGTGCCGATGGCCTATGCCGAGGTCTATACCGGCCTCCAGACCGGTGCGATCGATGGTCAGGACAATCCACTGCCGAACGTCAAGAACATGAAGTTCTACGAAGTGATGTCGCAGATCGTCATGACCTCCCATCTGATCGGCTACGACCTGCTGACCATCTCTGCCGAAACCTGGAAGGCGCTCTCGCCGGAGCAGCAGGCCAAGGTGCAGGCAGCCGCCGACAAGGCGATGCAGTGGAGCGAAGAGCAGCATCTCGCACAGGAAAAGACACTGGTCGAGGAATTCAAGGCTGCCGGCCTTGAGATCTACGAACCGGATGTTGCAGCCTTCCGCAAGTTCGCCCAGGAAAAGTATCTGGCCTCCGATCTGGCGAAGTCCTGGCCCGAGGGTATCCTCGAAAAGGTCGGCGCACTCTGAGCCCATCCCCATGAGACCCGGGAGCCGGACAATCTCCGGCTCCCGGCCCATCAGAAAAGGCTCAGCCTATGGACAATCGATTTGCCACGATCGGGAGCTGGCTCAGGCATCGGGCAGAAAACCTGCTCGCCATGATGCTGCTGGCGATGTTCGTCATCTTCCTGCTGCAGATCTTCTCCCGCTATCTCTTCAATCTCTCGATTGGCTGGACACACGAAGCGAGCGTCGCTTTGTGGATCTGGATGGTGCTGTTCGGGTCTGCCTTCGTCGTGCGCGAAGTCGATGAGATCCGCTTCGACCTGTTCTGGGGGGCGGCGACCGCCCGAGGGCTGCGCGTGATGCAGGTCATCGGTTCCGCCAGCCTCGTCGTGCTGTTCACCTGGTCGCTTCCGGCGGTCATCGATTACGTGACCTTCATGCGCGTCGAGAGCACCGCCTATCTGAAGATCCGTTTCGACGTTCTCTATTCCATCTATGTCGTCTTCGCGATTGCCATGATCGTGCGCCACCTCTGGCTTTGCACGCTGGCGATCCGCGGCAAGGCGCCCGAGGGCTTCGACCCGACCAAAGCGAGTTCCGGCGTATGAACCTGGCCAGCCCCTTTTCCCTGTCGCTCGTGGTGATCACGGCGCTCGCCTTCCTCGGCCTGCCCATTGGCTTGTCGATGATCTGCGGGTCGATCCTCTACCTTCTGCTGTCCGGTGCGGACATGGGGATCGTCGCCGAGCAGTTCTTGAACGGCATGTATTCCAACTACGTGATCCTCGCCGTCCCGCTGTTCATTCTGGCTGCCGAGCTGATGAATATCGGCTCGATGACCGAACGGCTCCTGTCGTTCTGCAATGTGCTGGTCGGACGCTTTCGCGGCGGCCTGGCCCAGGTCAATGTCGTCCAGAGCATCATCTTTGCCGGCATGTCCGGCTCGGCGATTGCCGATGCCGCCGGAACCGGTAGCATGATGCAGAAGTTGATGACGGATGGGGGTCGCTATACGCCGAGCTTTGCGGCTGCCCTGACGGCTGTCACTTCGGTGATCGGCCCGATCATTCCGCCTTCCATCCCGATGATCATCTATGCGCTCGTTTCGGATGCCTCGATCGGCTATCTCTTCCTGGCCGGCATGGTTCCGGGGCTCTTGATGGCCGTCCTGCAGATGGTGCAGGTCGCGATCACGGCGCGCCGGCAGAATTTCCCGGTCGAGGCGCCGGTGCCGTTGCGGGAGATCCCCGGCGTCACCTGGCGCGCGCTTCCCGCATTGTTCATGCCGGTGCTGCTGCTCGGCTGCATCTATTCGGGGGTGACGACACCGACGGAGGCCGCAGCGCTGGCGGCGGCTTATGCCCTGCTGGTCTCGGCCGTGCTTTATCGCAGCATCCGCTGGAGCGCTCTTTACAGCGCGCTTCTTACGAGCGGGAAGACCACCGCCTCGATCGGCATGCTGATCGCCGGTGCGCTCGTCTTCAACTATGTCATCACCATCGAGAACATTCCGGAAAGCATCAAGGGCATCCTGACCAGCTGGGATATGTCGCCGGTCGTCTTCCTGATCTTCGTCAATATCCTGCTTCTTCTGCTCGGCTGCTTCCTTGAAGGCACGACAATCCTGTTGATCGTCGTCCCCGTGCTCATCCCGACCGCGCAGGCGCTGGGCATCGACCTTGTCCATTTCGGCGTGGTCGTCGTGGTCAACATCATGCTGGGACTGGTGACGCCGCCCTATGGGTTGCTGCTGTTCATCGTCGCGAAGATCTCGGGCGCACCGCTCAGAGATATCGTTCGCGATGCCTGGCCTTTCATTCTGTGGATGGTGCTGTGCCTTGTCGTGATCACCTTCATCCCCGAGACGGTGCTCTGGCTGCCGCGCCTCCTCGGCTATCAGGGATGAGGACAGGACCATGACGCAGCACAAGCCGCTCTTCATCCTCAACGGACCAAACCTCAACCGGCTTGGTCGGCGTGAACCCGAGATCTACGGCCATCATACGCTATCCGACGTGGAATTCTGGTGCCGGGAGGCGGCGGGGGAATGGCCGGTCGTCTTCCGCCAGACCAATAGCGAGGAGATGTTGATCGAGTCGGTGCACGAGGCGATCGACGAAGGATCCGGCATCCTGATCAATCCGGCGGCCTTTACCTTCACGTCGCTGGCGCTGCTCGATGCGCTCAAGATGTTCAAGGGACCGATCATCGAGTTCCACATCAGCAATGTGCATCGGCGCGAGCAGATCTATCACAAATCCCTCGTCTCGATGACGGCCACGGCCGTCATGGCGGGCCTCGGGGCGACGGGATACCCCCATGCTGTGCGGGCATTGAAGCTGCTCGTCGCAGAAGGAAAACGGTGAAAAGCCATCGGGCGAAACAGAGGATGCGGCGATGAAAACCTCGATTGCGACGGTGTCGATCAGCGGCGAATTCGAAGAGAAGCTCTCGGCGATCGCCCGTACCGGTTTCGACGGGATCGAGATCTTCGAAAACGACTTCCTGGCGTTCGACCGATCACCCGCCGAAGTGGGGCAGATGGTTCGCGATCACGGACTGACTGTCTCGCTTTTCCAGCCTTTCCGCGACTTCGAAGGCATGCCGGAGCCCTTCCGCAGCCGCAATTTCGACCGTGCCGAACGCAAGTTCGACCTGATGGCGGAGCTCGGCACTGATCTGATGCTGATCTGCTCAAACGCCTCGCCGGTGTCACTTGGCGGGATCGACCGCGCAGCAGCCGATTTTCACGAACTCGGCGAGCGGGCGGCTAAACGGGGCCTGCGCGTCGGTTATGAGGCGCTCGCCTGGGGTCGCCACATCAATGACCACAGGGATGCCTGGGAAATCGTCCGCAGGGCCGATCATCCGAGTATCGGGCTGATCCTCGACAGTTTTCACACCCTCGCGCGCAAGATCGAGGTCAATTCGATCCGGTCCATTCCGGGTGACCGCATCTTTATCGTTCAGCTCGCCGACGCGCCGCTGATCGAGATGGATCTTCTTTACTGGTCGCGTCACTTCCGCAACATGCCTGGGGAAGGCGACCTTGCCGTGACACCCTTCATGCAGGCGATCGCCGCGACGGGTTACAATGGCTATCTGTCGCTGGAGATCTTCAACGACCAGTTCCGCGGTGGATCGCCCGAGGCGATATCGAGGGATGGCCGACGCTCTCTCGTCTATCTCATGGACCAGGTCCGGCGCGTCGAACCAGATATGCGTATCCCGGTTCCTGCCATGCCAGATCGCAGCAAGGTCTCCGGCATTGCTTTCGTCGAGTTTGCCGTCGGTGACAATGATGGGCGCGAGCTCGAGGCCTTGCTGGAGATCCTGGGTTTTCGCGCTGTCGGCCGCCATCGCAGCAAGGCCGTCACCGTGATGCGGCAGGGCGAGATCAACCTTGTCCTCAACCGAGAGGAAAAGGGGTTCGCCAACGCCTCCTACCTCGTCCATGGCGCTAACGCCTATGCCTTCGGGCTGATGGTGGACGATGCCTATGCCGCGCATGCCCGCGCCCTGCAGTTGGGATCGGAGGATTTTCGCCAGCCGGTCGGGCCCGGCGAGATACAGGTCCCTGCGATCCGGGGTGTAGGCGGCGGGATCGTCTATTTTCTCGATCGCAAGACTTCGCTTGGCGACATCTGGGACGTCGAATTTGAACCGATTGCCGAGGATCTCAGCACTGCGTCTTCTGTCGGGCTGACGCGGATCGACCATCTGGCCCAGACAACCCGCTATGAGGAGATGCTGACCTGGCTTCTCTTTTACACCTCGCAGTTCGCGACCCGGAAGACCCCCATGGTCGACATCATCGATCCGGCCGGGGTGGTCCGCAGTCAGGTGGTCGAGACGCAAGACGGCCGCCTGCGGATCACGCTGAACGGGGCCGAGAACCGCAATACGCTGGCGGGCCGTTTCATCGCGGAGACCTTCGGTTCGGGTATCCAGCACATTGCCTTTGAAACCGACGACATCTTCGCGACGGCAGAAGCCCTGGCGCACAATGGCTTCAAGTCCCTGGTGATCTCGCCGAATTATTACGATGATGTCGAAGTCCGCTTCGGGCTCGATCCCGATCTGGTTGAGCGGATGAAGGCGGCGAATATCCTCTACGACCGGGATGACGCGGGAGAGTATTTCCAGCTTTATTCTCCGACCTATGGAGAAGGCTTCTTCTTCGAAATCGTCGAGCGCCGGGGCTATGCCGGCTACGGCGCCCCCAATGCCATCTTCCGTATCGCAGCCCTGAAACGTCATCTGCGACCGAGCGGCATGCCGCGTTAGGCCTGTGCCTTGCGAGCAAATCTATCCTGCCGCCGAAAACGGTGCATAGTATGCGCGTGGAGCGATGGGAGGCATTGTGACCGGCAATCTGAGTTCGGCGTTACCGGTGGGTTCTGGCGCTCATGGGCCGAAGCGCGTG
The DNA here is from genome assembly GCF_056323085.1 of Allorhizobium sp. nf9_anc. Taxonomy (NCBI): domain Bacteria; kingdom Pseudomonadati; phylum Pseudomonadota; class Alphaproteobacteria; order Hyphomicrobiales; family Rhizobiaceae; genus Allorhizobium; species Allorhizobium sp. nf9_anc. The sequence continues at coordinate 4,521,232 of NZ_CM150481.1, forward strand.
TGCCTGCTGGGCGCTACCGGGACGATCGGTCGGGCGACGGCTGCTGCGCTTATGCGGCGAGGGTATGAGGTGGTCTGTCTCGTGAGGCCAGCTGCTGAAATCGCCGCAGGTTCCTCGAACGCGAAAGCTGATCGCCTCGTTGAGGGGGCAACGGTGAGGGTCGTGGATTTCGGCGATCCGGAATCGGTGCTGCGCGACGGGTTTTCAGCCGACCGCTTCGATGCTGTGGTTTCGTGCATGGCTTCGCGCACAGGCTCGCCGAAAGACGCCTGGGCCATCGACCATCAGGCACATCTGAACGTGCTGGAGGCTGCGCAGCGCTCAGGCGTTGGTCACTTCGTCCTCCTGTCGGCTATCTGTGTTCAGAAGCCGCTGCTTGCCTTTCAACAGGCAAAGCTGGCATTTGAAACCGCGCTTGTGGCGTCCGGCCTGCGCTATTCGATCGTCCGGCCGACCGCTTTCTTCAAGTCCCTGTCAGGCCAGATCGAGCGTGTCCGCAAGGGCGCGCCCTTCCTGATATTCGGTGACGGGACACTGACATCCTGCAAGCCGATCAGCGATGGCGATCTGGCCGACTATCTTGTCCGTTGCCTGGAGGAGGAGGCGTCCTGGAACCGCATCCTGCCGATCGGCGGCCCGGGTGAGGCGATTACACCGCGTCAGCAGGGCGAAGCGCTCTTTGCGCTTCTTGGGCGTCCGCCGAAGTTCAGGTCCGTTCCGATCGCCCTGCTCGATGTCATCATCGCTGGCCTCGGAGCCTTTGGTCGTCTTTCACCATCGCTGCGCGAGAAGGCGGAGCTTGCCAGGATCGGCCGCTATTATGCCACCGAATCCATGCTCGTGCTCAATCAGCAGACCGGTCGATACGACGCAGATGCCACACCGTCGACCGGCACCGAGACACTGTTCGATTTCTATCGATCTGTCCTGGCTGGTGGCGCGCCACCTGATAGAGGAGATCACGCCGTCTTTTAGAGTTTGCCGGGCGAAGGGGATGCATGCCTCAGCATCGGCCATGGTTTGAGTTGATTTGATCGCTTTCAGGAGAGCAGCATTGGCCAGAAGAGGGAAACGGATGGTAACGATCTTCGCCTGGCTGGCCGGGACAATTGCGCTCGGGATGATCGCTTTGGCCGCCTGGCTCTATGAACCCGACAAGCCGCTTGCTGCGCTGGAGGAGACCTATCCTGGGGAGTATCGCATCATCGACGGCGTTCGCTTGCGGCTGCGCGACAGCGGCCCGCGCGACGGCGAGGCCATCTTCATGCTCCATGGTTTCGGTGCCAGTCTGGATACCTGGGAGAAATGGGCTGAGGCCTTGTCGGCACGCTACCGGGTCATTCGGTTCGACTTGCCGGGATTTGGGCTGACCGGACCCGATCCGACCGGGGACTATACGGACGTGCGCAGCATGCAGATCCTGGCTGCATTGATGGACCAGCTGGGTATCGACCGCGCCAGCCTGATCGGCAATTCGCTCGGGGGACGCATCGCCTGGAACTTCGCTGCCATGTTCCCTGAACGGGTCAACAAGCTCGTCCTGGTCTCGCCCGATGGGTTCGCGAGTCCGGGCTTTGACTATGGCGTGGCGCCAAAGGTGCCGCTGATCATGCGTGCTTTGCCCTATACGGCACCGCGCAGCATGTTGAAGGCCAATCTGGCAGCCGCCTATGGAAATCCGGCAGCCTTGAGCGACGCCGATGTCACCCGCTATCATGATCTGATGCTCGCACCTGGCGTGCGGCGTGCGATCCTGGAGCGGATGGGACAGGTGATCCTGCGCGAACCGGGGCCGATACTCGCTCAAATACAGGCGCCGACGCTGCTTGTCTGGGGTGAACTAGACGGGATGATTCCGGTCAGCAATGCGCAGGACTATCTGCGCTTAATGCCGAATGCCACGCTGGCGCGATTGCCGGGCCTCGGACATGTTCCTTTTGAGGAAGACCCGGTTGCGTCGCTGGTTCCCGTCGAGGGCTTCCTGTCAGGCGTGGCGCGGTAGAGCCGATGAGATGGTTTCGACTGGCGGACGAGCCTAACAACGACTGTCATCCGATGGTCTGCGGCTCAGTAGAAAGCCACCTCGCGCACGCTGATGTCGGCGTCATGGTTGCGACCGAAGGCGACAATACCGATCGATGTCAGGCTGTCGGCGCGCGGGACTTTGCGCAACAGTGCGCCTGAAGCCTTAAAGTCGGTGAAGGGAAGCCGGACTTCGGTCCAGGTGTTCGTTGCCTCAAATCCGGCCTGGTAATATTGCCAGGGCAGGATCGTGCCCCTCGTGCGCAAATGCACGAAGTAACGCTGATCATTGCCACGGATGACCAAGCGAACGCCGAGCGTGCCTTCTGGAGGCGGGCTGGGGAGAGCCATGCGCATCTGGATGAAGCCGCCATTGTTCTCGATGCTGACGCGGCCGGCCATCTGAGCGTGCTTGCGGTCGCCTTCGGTGACGAAGCGGATCTGTCCTGATGATACGCCTCCCATCACCGTATCCGCAAAGAACTTCCAGCGCGTCTCAGGCTGAACCTTGAAATCCTCGATCATCATGTCCCCCGCAAGCGCCTGGGATACACCCCAGAGCGCAAGCATTGCCATCGTGGCAAGCCTTTTCAAAACACGCATCGGTTTTCCTGACTGGTTAAGTGGGCCGCTTTGATGACCATCCACTCTCAACGAAACGCTGCGGCGGAAGTTGCCATGAGATTGGATATTTTTGTGCCGGCAACAGGCGTTCAAGGTAGCACGGACGCAGCGTGTGGTCACTCGAGTCAGCAACGGGGTACATGGGCTGACGTGCCGGCGGAATTCGTCAACCGGGCGCGTGGCTCTCCAGCAGCCAATCCAGGAAGTGCTGGAGTGCGCGGCTCTGTTTGCGGTTTGCGGGCACGACGACATAGTAGGCGCCGTCTGGAGTGACGGACGCTTCTCCGAGCCGGATCAGGCGCTTCTGGTCGAGAAGGTCGCCGACGAGCCGGTTCCAGCCGAGGCTGATGCCCTGGCCGTTCAGGGTCGCGTAGATGGCTTCGGTGTAGAAGCTGCAGCGCATGCCTTTCAGCTTGCCGGTGGTAGAAACTCCGAAGTTCGCCAGCCAGGCGTTCCAGCCGATCCACATGGGGTCATCGGCCTCGTTGGAGATCAGCGGTTGCCGGATCAAGCCGGCTGGCGACGGATCCGAACCAAGCGACTGCGCAAATTCCGGGCTGCAGACCGGGAAGACCAGGTCGTCGAACAGTTTCTCCGCTTGGCCGGTCGGCCAGTTTCCGTTGCCGAAGCGGATCGCGACGTCCACTTCCCCTTGATCGAGCGCCGGCATGGCGTCCTGGCTGACGATCCGCAGCGTCGTCTCCGGATGGCGGCGGGAGAATTCGGAGATCCGGGGCAGCAACCAGAAATGCGAGAAGGCGACCGTGGCCGCGATCGTCAGGTCGTCGCCATTTGTTTCCTGCCGCAATTCCGATGTTGTCTCGGCGATCAGGTTGAAGGCGTTGCTGGCCGCTGCCGCGAGCGATCGTCCCTGTGCGGTCAGGGTCACTTTCCTATGTAGGCGGTTGAACAGCGGAAAGCCGAAGTCCTCTTCGAGCGCCCGGATTTGGCGGCTGACAGCCGCCTGGGTGACCCCCAGTTCTTCGGCAGCCCTGGTGAAGCTTGCCAGACGCGCCGCAGCCTCGAAGGCAGTGAGTGCCGTCATTGGTGGCAGTTGTCGTCTCAAGCTTTTCATGGTGCCTCGCTGGCCCAAGTCTTTCATTACCTGAGGTTATGTCAAGGCTGATGATTTGTGCCGTTGAAGGCCCGCTCATTCCTGCCAAGATCCTGATATCATCAGATGAGGTTGCGTTATGCTCAACAGGTTTGCCTCCTCCATTTCCGCGCTTCTCGACATGCGCGCAAATGGCCATTCGCTTCCGGCCGGGCTCTATACCCGTGAGGACGTCTTCGAGGCAGATCTCGACGTCTTCTTTTCGCGCCACTGGATCTATGTCGGACTGGAATGCGAGGTGCCTGAGGCGGGTGATGCCGTTGTCATCGACATCGGCAAGATCAGCGTGATCCTCCTGCGGGACGACGACAATGAGATCCGAGTGGTTCGCAATGTCTGTCGCCACCGTGGCTCCCGTCTTCTGGATGCTGGGGCCACCGTCGTATCGAAGCTCGTCTGTCCCTATCACCAGTGGACCTATGAGCTGGATGGCGCGCTGTCCTATGCCCCGCATATGGGCAAGGATTTCGACAAGAGCTGCCGCAGCCTGAAGCCGGTTCATTTCAGGTCGATCGGCGGGCTGATCTACATTTGTCTCGCGGACAACCCGCCCGAGGATATCCGGACCCTCGAAGAGGTTATGCGTGAGCGCCTTGCGCCTTACGACCTCAAAAACACGAAGGTTGCGCATCAGGTCGATGTCATCGAGGACGGCAACTGGAAGCTCACGATGGAGAACAATCGCGAGTGTTACCACTGTTCGGCCAACCATCCGGAACTCTGCATTTCCTTCGTCGATCTCGACTTCGGTTTCGACCCCGAGAGCCTGAGCGCGGAGGATCGCGAGCAGGCGGAAGCGCATTTCGCGATGTATGCGGACAGGACGAAGAGCTGGGAAGCCGATGGATTTCCGTCTGCGACGGTCGAGCGTGTCAGGGACTGCGAGACGAATTTCCGCACCCAGCGCCTGATCATCGCTGGCGCCGGGGAATCCCAGACCGAGGATGCGACGGCTGCCTCTTCCAGGCTGCTCGGAACCATGACCCGCAAGGATCTGGGCGACACGCATCTGTGGGGTCACAATAGCTGGAACCATTTCATGGGCGATCACGCGGTCACCTCCATGGTCATCCCGCTGTCCGCCGACAAGACGCTCGTGCGGACGAAATGGCTCGTGCACAAGGATGCGGTCGAGGGTGCGGACTACGACCTGCAGAAGCTGACGCATGTCTGGATCGAGACCACCAATCAGGATTCCGAACTTGTCGCCCGTTCGCAGGCCGGCGTGAGCGATCCGGCCTATGAGCCGGGTGTCTATTCGACCTTCACCGAACGCGCCCTCGACGATTTCGCGACATGGTATGTCGACCGGATGCGCGCTCATGGCTACTGACACCGGAGTGACATCAGACCCGCGCGTGCCCGGGTTCTGGGATCCCGAGACCGACAACAGCCTGGTCTGCATCGACGTTCATGACGAGACCCATGACGTCAAGAGCTTCACCCTGGCATCGCCTCAGGGCAAAACCATTTCGTTCGAGGCGGGGCAATACTTTCTCTTCGAGCCTGAGATAGACGACGAAGAGAATGGCCGTTGCTACAGCATCTCATCGTCTCCGCTGCGGCAGAATGCCATCACGGTTACCGTCAAACGCGTGGCGGGTGGCAAGGTCTCGAACTGGCTACACGACAACCTGAAGCCGGGGATGGAATTGCGGGCCTCTGGACCGATGGGCAAGTTCATTCGGCCGAGCGTGCAGAAATACCTGATGTTGTCAGGCGGCTCGGGGATCACGCCCGTGATGGCTATGGTGCGGGAGATGGCGGACAAAGCGGAACCCGTCGATGTCGTCTTCCTGCATGCAGGGCGCTCGCCGCTCGATCTTCTGTTTCGGGAGGAACTTTCGGTCCTCGCGCGGCGCATGAAGGGGTTGCGGCTGATCTTCCTGCCCGAGGCACTCTCCGGCGATCCGGCTTGGTCGGGACTGAGTGGCCGCATTTCGACGGCGCTGCTGGGGCTTGTCGTCCCTGATATCGCAGAGCGAAGTGTTCTTTGCTGCGGCCCGGCGCAATTCATGGCGGCCGCCCGGACGATCAGCGCGGAGCTTGGGGTTCTCCCGGAGCGCTATCTCGAGGAAAGCTTTGACGCTGTTGTGATCGATGAGCTTCCGGCGCCTGCAGAGGTGCAGGCGGTCGCGGTGACGTATAAGGTGCAGTTTGCGAAGCAGGGAAAGGTGCTGGATGTCGGCGCCGACCAGACGGTCTTGTCCTGCGCGAAGAAGATGGGCGTGCGTCTACCCTCGTCCTGCGCCAACGGGATCTGTGGCACCTGCAAGTCCAAGCTCATCAGCGGGTCGGTCGATATGAAATACGATGGCGGCATTCGTCAGCGCGAGATCGATGCCGGCTTCTTTCTGCCCTGTTGCTCGAAGCCGCTCAGCGACCTCGTGATCGATCGCTGAGATCAACTGCTCCTCCCCGGACATGCGGATGCATGTCCAACTTCAAACGCCCGCTTAATGCGGGCGTCTTTTTGTCGGCCGAAAGGTCGAGGGTCTACAGATCCTTCACCAGCCGCAAAGCGTCGTGGATGGCCGCATGCGTGTTGCGTGCCGAGATCGCATCGCCGATCCGGAAGAGCTGGAACGAGCCTTCCGGATTGCGCAGCACGTGCTGTGGCTGGCCGGCGATCAGATCGTCGTATGAGACTTCGCCGCCATTGGAGGACAGGCCCTTCAGCTCGAAATAGAGATCGTCGAGCGGGATGGTGCCATTGTTGATGACGACCTGATCGACCAAACGGGTCTGCGTGACGCCACCGTAATCGCTGCCGACCTTCGCCACCAATCCATTGCCCTGGCGTGCAACGGCCTCCAGCCGGAATGTCACCGTGAAAGTCACATCCTTCTGCTGCAGCGAGCGCATATAGGGCACCAGGTTCATGGCCATGACTTCAGGCGCAAAGGATCGATCCGGCGTCATGATCTCGACCTTCGCTCCGGTCGCCGCGATGATTTCGGCTGCCTGCAGGCCCGAGTGGTCGCCGGCATCGTCGAAGATGAGCACGTTGGTGCCGGGCTTCACGTCACCCGAGATGATGTCCCAGGCGGAGACGACGAGGTCGTTGCCGTCTTCCAGGACCTCCGTATGCGCCATGCCGCCAGTGGCGATGATGACGACATCCGGGGCCTCGGCCAGCACGGTGTCCGCGTCCGCCCATGTGTTGAAGCGGAAGGTAACGCCGTGCTTTTCACATTGCGCCATACGCCAGTCGATGATGCTGATCATCTCGCGGCGTCGCGGGCTCTGCGCGGTCAGGCGGATCTGGCCGCCCGGTTTGTCGGCGGCCTCGAAGACCACAACATCGTGACCGCGTTCACCGGCGACACGGGCCGCTTCCATGCCGGCTGGCCCTGTGCCGATCACCACGATCTTGCGGCGCTTCTCGGCCTTCGGAATATCATGTGGCAGGGTCAGTTCTCGCCCGGTGGCCGGGTTGTGAATGCAATAGGCGGCACCGCCCTGATAGATGCGGTCGAGACAGTAGTTTGCGCCGACGCAGGGGCGTATCTCCTCCTCGCGCTTTTCCATGATCTTGCGGACGATGTGCGGGTCCGTCATGTGGGCGCGCGTCATGCCGACCATGTCGACCTTGCCGGAGGCGATGGCATGACGGGCGGTCGCCACGTCGGGGATCTTCGCCGCATGGAAGGTCGGGAAGTTCGTCGCAGCACGGATTTCTCCGGCAAAATCCAGATGCGGAGAATTGGCCATGCCCTGGATCGGAATGAGATCGGTCAGGCCGGCATCGGTATCGATATGACCGCGCACGACGTTCAGGTAGTCGATCAGACCGCTGTCGCGCAGAAGGCGGGAGATCTCCAGGCCCTCGGCCTTGCTGGTGCCGCCCTTCAGCTGTTCGTCGGCCGTATAGCGGACGCCCAGGATGAAATCCTCGCCCACCCGTTTTCGGATGGCCGAGAACACGTCGAAACAGAACTTCATCCGGTTTTCCAGGGAGCCGCCATAGGGGGCGTCGAGCTCGTTGGTCAGCGGTGAAGCGAACTGGTCGATCAGGTGGCCATAGGCTTCGAGTTCGACGCCGTCCATGCCGCCGGCTTTCATGCGCTCGGCCGCATCGGCGAAATCCTTGATGATGCGTTCGATATCCCAGTCTTCGATCTTCTTGGGATAGGCGCGGTGCGACGGCTCGCGCAGATGCGACGGAGCGACAACGGGCAGCCAGTCGCCCTTGTCCCAACGCGTGCGCCGTCCAAGGTGGGTGAGCTGGATCATGATGGTCGACCCGGCTTCATGAACCGCATCGGTCATCTCGCGGATCCACGGCACGATCTCGTCCTTGTAGGCGAGCAGGTTGTTAAAGACCGGAGGGCTGTCCTTGGCGACGGCTGCCGAGCCTGCCGTCATCGTCAGCGCCACGCCGCCCTTGGCGCGTTCCACAGTATAGGCGCGGTAGCGTTCCTTGGGCATGCCGTCTTCCGGATAGGCCGGCTCGTGCGAGGTCACGATGATCCGGTTCTTCAAGATGAGGTGCTTGAGCTGGAAGGGTTGCAGCAGGGGATCGTTGGACATGGCGCGCTCCATTCTGAATGGTGTCCGATGCTAATCTCAAATGTACACTTGTGTCAATTTTGAAGACGACGGTGTACAATTCGTGATGCGCAGCGTTGCGAAGCCTGTCGGGCTGCTCTAGGAGAAGGACATGGACGAGACTTCAAGCGACACCGGCTGGCGTGGATCGATGGATGGGTGGCTGGAGGCCGCCTATGACGCTCTGCTTGAAGGGGGTGTCGATGCGGTCAAAATCCTGCCACTTGCCAAGAAGCTGAAGCTCTCGCGCACCAGTTTCTACTGGTTCTTTAGGGATCGTGAGGAGCTGCTGGCGGCACTGATCGCCAGATGGCGGGACAAGAATACTGGCAATCTTGTGCGCCGGGCCGAGGCCTATGCCGAGAGCATTGCGGAAGCGACGCTCAATGTCTTCGACTGCTGGCTGGACACGGCGCTCTTCGATTCTAAGTTCGAGTTTGCGATCCGCAGTTGGGCACTGCAATCCGAAGAGATCCTCGGCGAGGTTCAGGCCGCGGACAATGCGCGGCTCGAAGCGCTCGGCCGCATGTTCGAGCGCTTTGGTCATGAGCCGGTTGCCGCGGATGTCAGGGCCAGAACTCTCTATCTCGTTCAGATTGGCTATATCTCGATGCAGACCGAGGAGGAGCTCGAGCTTCGCCTCAAGCGCATTCCGGAATATGTCGCGATCTTCACGGGTACGGTGCCAGAGCAGCGGGAGATCGACCGCTTTCTGTCTCGTCACAAGCCGGGCTAAATCCCCGGGGTGAGAGGATCTGCCCAGACCGCACTTCAGTCGTCGGCGTGTTTTCCTTCTTCCCAGTACCAGGCCGCATATTGTCGTTTGCGGTCGTGTCCGCGCCCCGCCAGATATGCCTTGACGTTGCGCATGACCGACTTCTCTGCGGCAAACCAGACGAAGGTGCCGGCTTCCATGCTGTCGATTGCCGCCTTGGTGCGCTCGGCAAGCTGGCTTGTGGTTCCTTCCGAGAGGGATGAGCGGTGCAGCCATTCGATCGAGATGCGGGCCTTACTGGAGATCGGTTGCTCCTCTGCCTTATCCTCCGCCTCGATGATGGCCTTGATCTCGGTCTCGGGAGAGGCTTCCTCGATCATGCGGGCGATCGCGGGAAGAGCGGTTTCGTCGCCGGCAAAGAGGATCCGTTCTGCTTGCGGCAGGCCGCCGCCACCTGGGCCCATGATCCCGACGCGGGTACCCGGCAGGGCGTCGCGGGCGAAGTCGGCGCCCGGCGTGCTGATGCCCTCAGCCGGATGCTGGAAGATATCCATGGTGATCTGACCTTTGTCTGCGTCCACGGAGCGGATCGTGTAGACGCGGACCAAGAGCTTGTCCTCGCCCTTCGGCCAATCGATGCGTCCGTCGGCCCGCAGCGTTGGCCAGACTGGCGGGCGTACCCCTTGGGGGACGAGCAGCCGGACGTGGAGATCGCCTGACACGAATGGGGTCATATCCTCAGGTGCCAGGGTGACCCGTAGCATTCTGGGCGTTACTTCCGACGTCGAGATGACCACGGCTTGCTGAAGGTTTGCCGGCTTCACCTTGGGTGCCGGCTTTGACCAGTCGAGCGAAAATGGTTCTTCGCCGGCAAAATAATAGAGGTGTTCGGCAAACATGGTCCGGGTGGATTCCAGCTCCTCGTCGCTGTCGCAGGCAATGCGGATTTCGAGATGATTCCGCTTTGTCAGAAGCTCGATCATGGCGTGGGACGAGGTGAACACGGCCTTGTCCTCGGTGCGGGAGACTTCCGCATGTTCGACGAAGTGCTCGCAGATCTCGTCCAGCATGGCTTCCACATTCACGGGGCGCGCGATGCCGGACAGCTCGAAGGAATGGGCAGCGTTCATGGTTCAGACTCCGGAGGCGGGTTGTTCTAGGCGTGCATGGTGACGACCGATGGGCAGCATCATCGGGCGTTGCGAGGTGGGATCGATTATGATGCGGCTTTCGATGCCGAAGACATCGCGCACCATGTCTTCGCTCAATACGAGCTCTGGCGCCCCGGTCAGATGAGGTCGGCCGGCCAGCATGGCAACCAGGTGATCGGCATAGCGCGCGGCGAGGTTCAGGTCGTGAAGCACCATCACGATCGTCGTGCCGCGTCTGTGGTTGAGATCGGTCAGCAGATCGAGAACCTCGACCTGATGGTTGATGTCGAGGAAGGTCGTGGGTTCGTCGAGCAGCAGGATCTCGGTCTCCTGCGCAAGCGCCATGGCGATCCAGACGCGCTGGCGTTGTCCGCCCGATAGTTCGTCGACCGGACGGTCGGCCAGTGTCAGGGTCTGCGTTGCTTCGAGAGCGGAGGCGACCGCCTCGTCATCGGTGCTGGTCCAGCGGGCAAAAAGGCCATGATGGGGATGACGGCCTCGGCTGACGAGATCTGCGACCGTGATCCCTTCCGGCGTGACGGGAGACTGCGGCAAAACACCGAGCTTGCGCGCAAGCTCGCGCGTCGGCAGCCGATGGATCGCCTGTCCATCGAGAAAAACCTGGCCATTCCGTGGCGCTATCAGTCGCGACATGGCCTTCAGCAATGTGGACTTGCCGCAGGCATTGGCGCCGACGATGGCCGTGATCTTGCCGGTTGGTATTTGGAGATTGAGTTCCTCCAGCACCAGATGTTTTCCGTAGCCGGCTGACAGCTTGAGGGCTTCGAGACGTGTATCGGTCACGCCGTTCCTCCCGTGCGATTGACGCTGATGATCAGCAGAATGAGGTAAGGCGCGCCGAGGGCGCCGGTGACCACGCCGACGGGGTAGCGGCCAGGCAGGAGGAACTGACCGACGAGATCGCCAATCAGGACGAGGCCGGCGCCGACAAGGGCTGCCGGCAAGAGGATCGATTCACGCCTGCCGATGGTGCGGGCCGTAATCGGACCGGCGAGAAAGGCGACGAAGGCGATCGGGCCGGTGACAGCGGTGGCGGTTGCGATCAGGCCGACAGCGGAGACGATGACGAGGATCCGGGTCAGGCCGACATTCACGCCGAGGGATGCTGCAACATCCTCGCCGGCCCTGATCGCTTCGAGGTCCCGGGCTCGGGCAAGCAGGATCCCGCCGAAGACGACCAGCGCGAGGAGCAGGGGCGCGGCCTGTTCGATCTGTGCGCCGTTGAGGCTGCCGGTCAGCCAGCGCATCGCCTCCTGCAGGGTGAAGCCGGGGGCGCGGGCGAGCATATAGGCGATGAGACTTTCCAGCATTGCGGAGACGCCGATACCGACCAGGATGAGACGCGGGCCGGCAACACCGTCTCTTGCCGAAAGGCCATAGACGAGGATCGCTACCCCGAGGCCGGCTGCGATGGCCAGCACCGAAACCGCGGGCCCGCTCATTGACAGGACGACGATCGCAAAGACGGCTGCGGCACTGGCGCCGGAACTGATGCCGATGATGTCGGGGCTCGCCAGCGGATTGCGCAGCATGGTCTGGAACGCCGCCCCGGCAAGACCGAAGCTCATGCCGGCTGCCAACCCCATCAGCGCCCGGGGGAGCCGCAACTGGTTGACGGTGAAGCTTGCGCCCGGGATTGTTTCGCCGAGGAGAACACGGAACACGTCCCCAAGCGGAGTCACAGATCGACCGATCATCAGGGTGGCGACAAAGGTCGCGAGGATGACCAGGACCAGTCCACCGAGCAAAAGGAGGCGCTTGCGCTGATCGCGTCGGCGCGATGCGGCGAACCTTGCTGTCGAGTGGGGGTGAGATGCGATCGAAGCTGTGGTCACAGATCTCTCACCTTCTGGCGGCGCACGATGGAGATGAAGAACGGGCCGCCGATCAGGGCCGTGACGATGCCGACATCCAGTTCGGAGGGGCGCGCGGCGATGCGGCCGGCGATGTCGCTTGCGGTGAGGAGAGCTGCGCCACCGAGGGCCGAAAACGGCAGCAGCCACCGATGATCGGGACCGACCAGAAGACGACAGGCATGCGGCACGACGAGGCCGACAAAGCCGATCGGACCGCATAGCGCAGTCGTTGCGCCGCAAAGCAGGATCGCGCCGAGGGTGGCGCTGGCGCGGGCGAAAGCCACACGCTCACCGAGCCCTGCCGCCAGTTCGTCACCCAGGGCAAGCGAGTTCAGGCGGCGTGCGGAGAGAAGGCAAATGAGGAAGCCGACCGCGAAGAAGGCAAGCACCGGAAGCATGCGCTCGAAGGTGGCGCCGCCGACGCCACCGATCTGCCAGGAGCGGATGCCGCCTGCGATGTCGGCCCGTGGTAGGACAACTGCGATGACCAGCGACGAAAAGGCGATCGAGGTTGCCGCGCCCGCAAGGGCGAGCTTGAGCGGGGTCGCGCCGCCGCGGCCTAGGGAAGCGATGAGATAGACGAAGACGGCAGTCGTGCCAGCGCCTGATATCGCGGCCCAGACGAAGGCCTGGGAGGAACTGATGCCGAACCACGCGACCGCGATGACGACGGCGAGCGAGGCGCCGATATTGACGCCGAGAATGCCGGGATCGGCCAGCGGGTTGCGGGTGACGCCCTGCATCACGGCGCCAGCCAGTCCCAGCGCTGCGCCGGCCAGAAGGGCGAGCGCCGTGCGCGGGATGCGGGCCGACACCGCGGCCTGGGCAATCGTCAGGCTATCTCCCCGAAGTGCTGCAAGAACCTCGGACAAGGGCACATCACGCGTGCCGATCATGAGCGAGGCGAAGGCGAGGATGATCGCGACGGCGAGAACAGCCAGCAGCCACAAGAGGCGGCTTCCGGCGGCTTCGGCGCGCGAAAAGCTCGGTGGCGCAACGGAGGTCTTCGCAGTGCTCATTCGGTCTTCCGGGCCGCCTCGGCGAGCAGGCGCACATAGTCCGGCAGAACCCAGGTGACCGACAGGGGTGTCGGGTTGGCAGCGGTGCCGACCGGATCGCGTCCGAGCAGAACAATGGCTTCCCGGCGGACGGCCGGCATGTGGGCCAGGAGCGGATTGGCCTTCATCGCCTCAAGCAGGGTTCGATCACCATAGGTGACCAGAATGTCGACATCGTCGAAATCGTCGACCCGCTCCGCGCTGATCGAGCCGGCAAAGCTCCCGGTCGATGATGCACGGGTCACGCTCTTCGGCATGGCAAGGCCAAGGTCCTGAAAGAAGCGGACGCGGGTGTCCTGGGTGGTGTAGAAGTTGACTAGGCTGAGGTCGCTCGCATCGAGATGCGTGACGAACATGGCGGTCTTGCCCTTGAGTTCGGGATATTTCGCCACTTCGGCAGCGATTTCGCCTTCGATCTCTGTGATCAAGGCCTCGCCTTCACCGCTCATGCCAAGGCCTGCGCTGTTCATGCGGATCGTCTCGCGCCAGTCCGTCGACCAAGGGGCTTGCGGGTAGGCGACAACCGGCGCGATCTGGCTGAGGGTGTCATATTCGGCCTGGCTCAGGCCGGAATAGGCGGCGAGGATGACATCCGGTTCCGTGGCCGCAACCGCCTCGAAGTCAATGCCATCGCCTTCGTCGAACAGAGCCGGCGTCTCGGCCCCAAGTTCCTTCAGGCGTTCTGCGACCCAGGGCAGGACACCGTCACCATCGTCATCGCCGAAATTGGCGGCCGCCATGCCCACGGGCACGATGCCGAGCGCCAGCGGCACCTCGTGATTGGCCCAGGCGACGGTTGCCACACGGACCGGCTTCTCGCTGATGACGGTGGTCCCGAAGGCGTGTGTGATTTCGACCGGAAAGGCTGGCTTGTCCTCGGCCGAGGCCGGGATGCCCATCAGGCCGTGCAGAAGCAGGATTGGCAGGAGGGCGAGTTGGCGCGCGCTGATCCGCATGGGAAGGCTCCCTCTATCGTCTAAAACTTGAACGTCCGTCTCAGCTTCAAGCCGGAACGTCAAGCGCCAAGATGCGCGGTGTCACCCGAGCCCTTGGATTTTCCGGGGAATCCTACAAAGGCGCGAAAACTACAATACTGGATTTGAATTCTCCAGTTAAAGGGGGCAAACCGGATTGTACGGATACGATTGCGCGCTGGAGGGAGCCGATCGACATCGAGCGAGGTGGGCAAACCCCGCATCGAGGTGAACGGACGGCCGGTCGATCAGTGGGACACATTTATTGGAAAGAAACATGGTCACGACCAAGATAACCGGTTCCGGTGCAAAGGCTTCCATCCGCTATCGCACGGCGATCCTCCTCGGCTGCACCGCGCTCGTCGCGTTTGCGCCTGTCCGGTCTCAGGCGCAGGATGCAGAGGCCGATGCTGGCTCTACCGTGCTGCAGACGATCACAGTGGAAGGCGCCGGCAAGGCTGACGACGACTCGAAGACGATTGTTGCGAACGAGACGACTGCCGTCGGTAAGATGCCAGGCGAGATCCTGACCACGCCTGCGACCGTTTCCGTCATCACGTCGAAGGAACTCCAGCAGCGCGCTGCTGATACCGTCGAGAAGGCTGTGCAGTATACGGCCGGCGTCGTGACCGACTATTACGGCTCGGACGATCGCTTCGATTACGTCAAGATCCGCGGTTTCACACCTTTCACCTATCGTGACGGGCTCATGGTCGGCAGAACCTGGAGTGGCTTGAAGGAAGAGCCCTACGCCTTCGAGCGGCTCGACGTGCTGAAGGGGGCCAATTCCACTGGTTACGGCGTGTCGGATCCGGGCGGTGCCATCAACTACGTCACCAAGACGCCGCGCAGCGAGCGCTTCGGCGAGGTTTATGCGACCACCGGGTCGTTCGCACACAAGGAAACCGGTGTTGATTTCGGTGACAACCTGACGGAAGACGGGACGCTCTCCTATCGCCTGACGGGCAAGGTGCAGCGCGCCGATGGCGAGTATGATTTCTCGGAGAACGACGAGAATTTCATCATGGGTGGCCTGACCTGGCGTCCGACCGACATGACCAGCCTGAGCTTCGTGTTCGATCATCTGGATCGCAACGCCACCCCGAGCGGTGGGGGGCATCCGCGCTTCACCGATTTCGACCGCGACCGCTTCTTTGGTGAGCCGGGCTTCAATTATGACAACACGAACCGGAATACCTACAGTGTCATGTTCGATCATGACTTCGGGAACGGTCTGACACTCGGGTCGAATGCACGCTATTCCAAGGCGAGCAATGCGTTTGGATTCGCTTATATCTATGACAGCTCTGGGGCCTCGGATTCGTCCGATACGACCGCGGATCGCATCTTCTTCGCCGGAGACGGTGGAACCGAGCAGTTCATGATCGATGCCCATTTGCTCTATGAGGCAAATTTCGATCAGGTCGAGAGCAAAACGCTTGTCGGCGTGGACTACAACAGCATCAACTCCAGCACCAATAACTCTGCTCTCTACCCAGCCATCTGGGGTGGGACTGCACCGGGTATTGATTGGCAAAACCCGGTTTATGGTGCTTCGGCATCCCTCAACGCGACCGTGAGCCGCACCAACGACCAGTCGACCAAGGCGATCTATCTTCAACAGGATCTGATCTTCTCCGACCGGCTGACTGCGAGCGTTGGCCTGCGGAATGACTGGTTGGATCTGGAAGAGACGAACCGTCTGACGAGCAGCACATCCAGCGCCACCTATAGCGAGATGAGCAAGCGGGTCGGGCTGAGCTACAAGGTGACGGAAGAGCTGGCGGCCTATGTCAGCTATGCCGAGTCCGTCGCCCCTCCGAGCACCGGCAATGAGCCGACCTATGGCAAACAGTATGAAGCTGGGATCAAGTACCGGCCGGATGCCTTCCCGGCGCTGTTCACCGCGTCTGTCTATGATCTTACGCTCGAAAACATTACGACCAGAGAAGCACCGCTCTATTTGGAGGCTACGGTCGACAAGATACGCCACCGCGGTCTGGATCTCGAAGCCAAGATGGAACTGACGCCCAGCATCGAGCTGATCGCCGCCTACGGCTACATCGACTCAAACATCGTCGACACCAGCACGGCATCGGGTTCTGTCGACGGCAATCGCTTTGCGCAGGTTCCAAAGCACACGGCTTCACTCTGGGGAACCTACACTCTTGAGGGAGACGGCGAGCGTGGCGACATGACCTTCTGTGCCGGCGCGCGCTTCATCGGCTCCTACTATTTCGACAACGCCAACACCCGCAAGTCGGACGACGCAGTGATCTTTGATGCGGCCTTCAGCTACAACATCAAGGAGAACACGACATTCCAGCTGAATGTCAGCAACCTGTTCGACGAGAAGCACATCGCCAATGATGACGGCGGGGCTTACTATTACAACCCCGGTCGCGCGATCTACGCGACGATCCGCCAGACCTGGTAAGCTCAAAGTGCCCGGTCGGATCCGATCCGGCCGGGCGCTTCCTCAACTGCGGTCGCGGCGTTTGCGCCAGGCAGCCGGGGTGTCGCCAGTGAACTGGCGGAAGACCTTGGTGAAATGGGCCTGGTCCGCGAAGCCGTATTGTGCGGCGATCTCGGCTATGCTGAGCGCCTCGTCATCCAGAAGCTGCCGGGCTGCTTCGATCCGGCGCGACAATTGCCATTGAAGCGGTGTCTTGCCGGTTGTCTGACGAAAGACGGTGGCGAACCAGCTTTCGGACAAACCGACCAAGGCTGCCATCTCCGACACACTCAGCCGTTGTTCGCCGTTCACCGAGAAATGCGCCGAAAGGCGGTTCATCTGCGCCTGGGTCAATCGGCCCGTTTGTGCCGCGCTTTCGCTCGCATCGACCGTCATGTCCATGAGGCCGGTCACGATGCTGCCGATCAGGTTTTCGGCGAAAGCCGGATGGCGTGTGGCGGTCGATAGTTCGTCCGCAACCAGACCGCCGAGCGTTGCGACCGGCCCCGGATCCTGCAGTTCGACTGACTGGCGCAGCGCCGTGCGGGCTGCCGAACTGCCGAGTGCCGGTGCCAGGAAACGCATCAGGCGATCCTGATGCAGATGCAGGTCGAGATGGCGAAAGCGATGGCGCTTCGTGAACCGCGTCCACATGGGGACGCCTGCCGGAACGTAGATCGCGCGGCACAAGCCGCGATCGCCCCGCCCCAGATCGACTTCCCGGTCCGCGACCTTGATCTGCTCGGAAACATCACTGAAAAACAGCATGATGCGCGGATCCGGCGAGAGGTAGTAGCCACTCGCGCCGGCATGACCTTCCGCGTCCCAATGGACACCGACGATGCCGTCCAGGGATCGCCATCGGGCTGGCACCAGCGCATGGATGCCGTTGATCTCGGTCTGCATGGAGTGAAGAAAGGTCAAGGTTTCGGGTCCTGCGCTCGTCGGTTTGCGGACAGGTTTGCTCGTTTGCGACGCCGGCACCATTGGGCAGAATGGTCGCCGCGTCAAGAAAGATGATCGCTTGTGTCAGGTTAACGCTTCTGCGGAGGCGTCTTTCGAGTGAGGTTCGCGTCGTCGTGCCGAGGTTGTGCGCAACAAGAAAACTTGATACGCGCGTTCATCTTTGGTCCTTCGGTTTGTGAGGACTAGGCCGAAACAAGCTCTGGTGCCCCATGTCCATCCTGCGTTTTTTACCCGTTTTGCCTCTGCTCTTGGTATGTGGCGTCTGCTTCGCCGCCGAGGCCCAGTGGGATCCGCGGCTGAGGACGCGGCAGCTTCCCAACGGCCTGACCTATGTGCTGCATGACAGCGGCAGGGATGGTGACCCCTTCAATATCCGGCTGATCGTCCATGCCGGCTCGATCGATGAGGATCGGCCGAGTGGGGTCGCGCATATTCTGGAGCACATGGTTTTCCAGACCAATCATGCCTATGGCCGGAGCATGCATCTGCACTTCCAGGATCTCGGCTGGCGAACGGGGTTGCAGATCAATGCCGTGACGCGGGAGACGGAAACGCAGTTCATGGTGCGGACCCGCCCCGACGACGCGCTGGATCTCCAGCAATCGGTCGACCTGATGGCCAACCTCGTCTTCCAGCCAGCATTTCTGGCTGACGACTGGGAGAAGGAACGGTTCGTCATTCTCGAAGAATTGCGGCAGACGGAAAGCCTTGTCGATCGCCTCAGCCGACAGAAGAAAGCGGCGCTGCGACCGCTCTCCCGTTTTGTTGGTCGTGCGCCGATCGGCACGCGTGCGGGCATCGAGGCTGTCACCATTTCAGACATCCAAGCTTTTCATGAGCGCTTCTATCGGGCTTCGAACATGACCCTGATCATCTCCGGCCGCATCGACCAGGACGCGACCGAGGGTTTCATCAGGCAGTCGTTCGGCCAGGCGCCGTCGCTGCCCGCCCCGGACCGGGGCTATCGCATTCTGCCGCTGAAGGATGGTCTGAACGTCGCCCTGGTGCAGGAACCGGGCGGAACGAGCTCCCAGGTGACCTATGCGTTTCGAATGGCCATGCCGCCGCGCCGCAGCGAGGAAGGTCAACGTGCCTATCTGCACAAGTATATTCTGAACCAGGTGTTGCGAAGCGCCGTTCGGCGTCTGGAACCTCACTACACATCACGCGTCGAAAGCGCTTCGGCAGTCATGCAGGAACCGACAGAAGAGCGGCTTATCCTCGCCTTTAATGCCCGCTCGCTTGATCATGATCGCGCAAAGAGCGTGCTCCTCGATCTCGTCGAGCGCATTCGCCGGGATGGGGTATCCCGCGACGATTTCGAACAGGCAATGCGGGATGCAAGGCGGATCAACGGCAACAATCCGGAGGCTGCCGGAGGGCGGACTTTTGCCGACTGGGAAGACCGCATTGCGAGTGCCGTGCTTATGGGTTCAGTCCTTGACGATCCCAAGGCGAAGCAGGCGCGAACCGGGGCGCTTCTCGATGAGATCAGCTTCGAGAAGATCAATGCCGATCTTCAAGCCTATCTCGGCAGCCCAGACCAGGTGATGTTCTATCAGGTGCCCGGCGCTCATCGTGCCGAGTTGCCGGAAGCGGCCGCTCTGGTCGCCGAGCGTGAGGCGTTGAAGGCCGTGGCCGTCTTGCCGAAGCTGGACCAAGCGCCCGCTCCAGCAGAGGTCGCCGAGTTGCCGATCTGGCCTTCTGATGCTGTCATTCCTGATACTGGACGTATTGTCTCGGAAACCCAACAAGCGGCGCCTGAGGTGACGGAGTGGAGCTTGTCGAATGGTGATCGGGTCGTCTGGCTGGCGCGCCCGACGTCGGACGGGCGCCTTTATATCTCCGGCCAGGCGGCACCCGGTTACATGAACGGGCAGATCGATAACCGCGTTTCGCAAGCCGCACTGCAGCTTTACACGCAAAGCGGTCTCGGCTTCTGGAGCGAGGACGAGTGGAGCCGTTGGTCGGCCGCACGGCCGCAGCACTGGAGCATTGTGCTTCATGACGGCGTGCTGGATGCCGGGATCGTGGTTGCCCCGAAAGACCTGCGCAACGCCCTGCAGGACTATGCCGCCACGATTGCCTTCGGCACCATCCGCGAGGAAGCCGTCGAAGCGTTTCGCGAGGATCTGGAAGCCGGGGGGCAGGGGCTGGCTGACGCCAAGGGGCAATTGCTCTACGGCCGTGATCATCGGTCGCTCGCCAGGCTGGAACCTCAGTCGGTGGAGGCACCGCTTTTGCTTGATGCCGCCAAGGCGCATCTTCGCCAGCCGGTCACCTGGTTTGTCGTCGGACCCGCGCCCGATGCGGCCGAGCGGCAGACCTTTGCCGGTATCATTGGTGCCGTTCCGCGTCAGGCAGACCTGACCCCGGATCCCGCCCTGCAGTTGCCCGGGCACCATCATAGCTCTCAGGCCGTGTTCGAGGATGAGCGCGCCCGCGTCGAGATCTCCTTCTTCGCGCCCATGAACTGGACGCCCGAGGCAAGCTTCATTGTCTCGGCGCTGAACCCGATCGCCCAGCAGGCGCTGAAGAACGAATTGCGCAATGCGCTCGGCGGTGTCTACTCGGTGGAATTCGAGGTCAAGGTCGACCCTGATACGGACCGGGCGCTCGGGTCGCTTGCCTTCAACTGCGCCCCGGAGCGGGCAGAGGAACTCACTGCTGCGGCGCTGCGGGTCTTCGAACGGATGCCGGAGACCGTCCTCGGCACGAATGTCGAGCGGTTGAAGGCCGATATCGGCTTTGCCGAAAAGGCGCGTCTTGAGGATCCTAACACCTGGGTGAGACGCCTTGCCCTCAGCTATCGGCGCTATGGAAATGCCGGCTATCTCGATCGGATGGACAGCCTCGGTTCGCGCATCACGAGCAAAATGCTTGCGGCGCATGCGCGACACATCTTCGAGACCGAAAACGTCGCCGTCTTTACCAAGACACCTCTCACTGCCGGTCGTCCCTGACGAAAGCGCGGGCCTGAAGGGCTGAAATGGGCACTGAGACCGAGCATCTGGACCGTGTTTTCCTCACCATGAGGCCGGATCTCTACCGGAAGATCCTCGGCATCGTGCGCAACAGCGCCGAGGCGGAGGAGTTGACGCAGGACGCATATCTCAGGGTTCGGCGGTCGCTTGATCGCGCGGTCCCCGGCAATCTCGAAGGCTTTCTCTGGCAGACGGCCCGCAATCTTGCGCTCGACCATGTGCGCCGCAGAAAGGTGCGGTCCGCGCATGAAGACGAGAATTTCGACGGTGGCCAGGTGCACGCGGTTGCCGACCCGCAGCCCTCGATCGAGGAGCAGGCGATCGGCAAGGATCTGGTGCGCGCCTTCAATCGCGCGCTGCTCGGCCTGCCGCCCCGTGCCCGTTCCGTGTGGTGCCTTAGCCGTCTTCAGGGGCTGTCCTATCCGGAAATCGCCCAGAGGCTCGGCGTATCACCCAACACCGTCTTCAACGACATGAAGCTCGCCATGGCCGTGCTGCTTGAGGTTCGGGAGAGGCTGGAGCGATGAGCTGCTGGCGGACGAAGGACGACAACCTGAAATTTTGGGATGTGACGCCGGTTGAAACGTCATCTATCCGGAGAGCACGCGCATGCGGAGGATGGCCATGGTGACACGATGGGAGGAGAGGGGCGTGGCTGAATTTCGGCATGCGGATCCAGCCATGGATCAGGCGCTCGAGTGGTTCTTGAGATTGCAGGCCGGGGAGGGCGATCGCCGCTTATTCGATGTATGGCTCGCTGGTCGCGCCGAGCATCGTGACGCTTATGATCGTGTCCGGAAGCTCTGGAACTGTCCCGAGCTTTCGGTCGCGACAGCGCAGCTGCCGCAAACAGCAGTTATCTCCCAATCGCGTCCACCTGTCGTTCCGATCGCACAGCGTGCCGTCGTGCGCTTCGGGGCGCCGCTTGCGCTTGCCGCGACTGTGCTTGGTGCCGCTGTCCTGGTCGAGGTGTCACCCGACTGGGTGGCGCGATGGACGGCAGACTATCAAACGGCCGCGGGCGAGATCCGCGACGTCGCCCTGCCGGACGGTTCGCGCATGCAGTTGAATAGCCGTTCGATCGTTGCACTCGATTTCGAAAGCGATCGGCGCGGGGTGCGCTTGCTCGAGGGAGAGGCCTGGTTCGATATTGCCCATGATGCCTCTAGACCCTTCACGGTCACGGCGGGGCATGGGACGGTTCTGGTGACGGGAACGAGTTTCAATGTCGAGCGGCTGGACGAGGCCGATGTCGTGGTTCTCCGTTCGGGGCGGATCTCGCTCGGCCGTCGTGGAAATGCGGAACAGGCGCTGGTGCTGAGCCCCGGGGATGCGGCAGAGGTGGATGCTGACGGCGTATCCCGTTTGTCCGAAGCGGCGGTGGAGGATCGACTGGCCTGGCGGGACGGCTGGGTTCTGCTCGCAGGCGTTCCGCTGCGCGAGGCGCTTTCCAGGATCGGACGCTACAGCCAGACGCGTATTCTGACGCTCGGTGGCGAAGCGCTGGAAATACCGGTGAGCGGCAGCTTCCGGATCGAGGAGGCGGATGCGGCGATCGAGAGCGTCGCCACGGCTGCGGGAGCCAAATTCGAACGGCTGCCCGGTGGCTTCATAATCATTCACTAGTTTCTCAAGTTATTTTTGTGAGATGGGACACGCTCGCCCGTCATCTCCTGCAGAACCGTATGGCATGAGGCCTTGCGGTGGGGTGACAACAGGGTGACAGGCCGCTTCAGGCCTGGATGAGTATGGCATTGCGTACAGTTTCGATCCGCAGGCGTCGGCTTGCGATATTCATGGTTTCCACGGCGCTGGCTTCTTCGATGGGGGCAATGGGCACCGGTCATGCACAAGAGGCCGCTGCCGCGCCGGCCGCCAGTGCCACTTCCAGTATCGACATTCCCGCCCAGCCGCTCGATCAAGCGCTGCGCGCCTTCACCCGCCTCACCGGCTGGCAGGTCGGTTATGCCTCGGCGCTTGTTTCCGGGCGGACATCTTCCGCGGTTGCCGGTGAGACCAACCCGCTCTCGGCCCTCAGGGCTCTGGTTGTCGGTTCCGGAATCGAGGTCCGCGTCACGGGCGCCCGCACGGTGTCGCTGGTTGCCGCCGGGGTTGTCGACGAGGCTGCCGCTGCCGGAACCACTGTACTCGAGGAAATCACCGTTTCGTCTTCCGGCGGTGGCGTGAAGCTCGGCACGGAGAGTGCGGCGGACACCGGAACGACCGTGATGGATTCGACCCAGGTTGGGGTCCGCACCAGCAGCGCGGACGCCAACAGCTTCCTGCGCGGGTTGCCGAATGTGCAGTATCAGGATGATACGAATGACAACGCCGGCGTCGAGGGGCAGGCGATCCTGAATACGAAGCCGCAGGAAGTCTCGATCTCAGGTGGTCGGACCTATGAAAACAACTTTATTCTGAACGGCATCGGCATCAACACGATCACGGGGACGGAGGAGCCCTATAACACAGGCAACCGCGGAGAGCTTTCCGACGACGATGCCGCCTACAATGCTGATCGCATCTATGGCCTGCACTCGCAGACGGTGTTTGTCCCGACAGATTTTGTCGAATCCGCAACGGTCATCGACAGCAATGCGTCCGCCCGGTACGGCTCCTTCCAGGGGGGTGTCGTTGAATACAAGCTGATGGAGCCGGCAACCGACAGGTTGAAGGCAACTGCGTCGGTAGAATATGAGAGCGACGACCTGGTGGAATACAATCTGGCGACCGACGACGGTCAGAACCCGAATGACGTGAAAGAGCCGGAATTCTACAAGAAGAAGAAGGCCTTCTCCGTTACCGGCCCGATCACGGACAATATTGCTGTCATTGGCCAGTACAGCGTGACGGATGCCTGGACCAACAAGGCGAAGAACTACATTTACGGCGACGAGCTTGTGGAGTCAGAATCCAAGAACGAGTTCTATCGGCTGCAGGCCAATGCAGAGACAGATTGGGGCCTGTTCAAGCTGGAAGGCATCCACGCTGACTACTATCAGGATTTCGAGTCGGACAATTACCGGGACCTTGAGATCGATACATCGACCCAGACTTATGCGGGGAAGCTGGAAAACACCTATGAGTTCGAGGACTTCTCGCTCGGGGGCATTCCGCTCTCCAATGTCACGCTCACCAGTAAGGTTACTGCATCGAAATCCGATGCGCTCAATCTTGGCGGCGACGACATAATCCGCAACTGGAGGCAGACATATTTTCGCACCGTTTCAGGCGTCTACCAGAAGGTATTCCAGTCTCAGATGCTGGACTGGTGCCGCGTGGACCCCACCTCGACATCGAGCACAAATTGCCGCGAAGGCGGCATGGGAACTGAGCGCGGACAGGGACAGGAGCGCTATACCTGGTCTCAGGATCTCGCCGGCGACATCTGGAACGGTACATTCCGCACCGGCTACGAATTTGGCTATACCCAGGCGCATCGCTGGCGCGCCAAGGATTACGTGAGCTACAACGGCTACAATGTCATCCAGCAATATGCCGCCCTGAGAACCGCCAATATCACCGGCTTCACCTGCAATACGACAGAGGAATGCTACTCAGAGCAGTTTTCTAATAGCAAATCCGTATTTAAGGCGTACGACATCACAGCCCAGATCATGCAGGCCAACAGCTATCTGGAGCTCGAGCAGACCTTTGACTGGCTGAATATCCGCCCCGGCATTCGCCTCGACTATGACGATTACCAGAAGAACCTCAACATCGCGCCGCGTTTTGTTGCAACCGTGACGCCGATCGAGGATTTCAGCATCACCGGCGGCTATAATCGCTATTATGACGCGGCCAATCTCGCCTATGCCATTCGCGACCAGCAGCCACGAAGCATCACCTATACAAGGGAGCCAGACAATTCGGGTGTCGTCGGCGACTTCACCACGACGCCTACACAGACCTATTATTCCTTCGACGCTTCGGACCTGAAGACCCCCTACACGGACGAGTTCACAGTTGGGATCGACTTTGTCGATCCGCTGACCGAGGGCAATTGGCGCCTGCGCTACATGCATCGCAGTTCGCGCGACCAATATGCCTCCGCGACACCTACGAATTCGTCCTATGTTCTGACGAACGGAGCAGAGGGCTCGTATGATTCCCTCACAGCGGAATACACCAAGGAGTTGCCGACGGCCGCCTGGAATCCGGCGGAAAATTCCGTGCTTTCCGCGTCGATCACATGGGCGGACCGTAATGTTTCAGCGAACAGCTATTTCGTAGACGAGGATGATCTGGAGAACCGGATCTCATACAAGGGCATGTCCTATACCCAGGCTGGCTTCAACGCGGTTACCGGTAACATGGACATTCCCCTGCGCGCCCAGGTCGGTCTCACTGGCAGCTTTTTCGACGAGCGCCTGACACTCGGTCTCTCCGCCAACTACAACTTTGCCTATGACGGCGTGGCTGACTCAGGTGACGACGAGGATATCGACGGTATCCAGCATGACATCTGGGAGGACAAGGCGTTCGATGGCGTGCTGACCGTTGACCTTTCCGGCTCCTATAAGGTGGCTGCGATCGACGATCACGGTCTGACCCTGAACTTTAAGGTGGTCAACCTGTTCAATGAGCTGGGCAATGCCACAGCCGAGGATGGGCAGCCCTGGGTCATCGGTCGCACCCTCTGGGTCGGAGCCTCTGCCGAATTCTGAAATCCTCCAGCTAGAGACTTCCAGACACCCGCGACCGGTTCATCGACCGGTGGCGGGCGTCTTGCCATGTCCAGCGAAGCGGTTGTATCCATGGTGCGACTGGCCTAGTAAATATTTTCTGGAGGTTTACTACTTCCTTCGGAAATGCAGGTGGAGGAGGACAGGCCGCCGTGGTGACGATCAAGGAAATTGCGAAGGCCGTTGGCGTTTCGTCAGGCACTGTTTCCCGCGTTTTGAATTATGACCAGACGCTGTCCATCTCCGAGATCAAGCGGCAGGCGATCATCGAGACAGCGGAAGCGCTGAACTATGCGACCCCGCGGGCGCGCAAGAATGCGCTTTCGCCGCCATTTTCCATTCCCATGGGCATGCATTCGGAGGTTTCCGCCAATATTGCGGTCATCCATTTTCTGGCGCCGAATGAGGAACTCGTCGACCCCTATTATGTCGGCGTGCGCCTCGGGATCGAGGCACGCTGTCGCGCCTACAAGATCGAGATCGCGCGGGTGTTCAACCCCGATGTTCCCGTGGATCTCGCAATGTTGACCGGCATATCCGCAGCCATTGTGGTCGGGCATCATCCCAAGGCTGAGATCGAAGCTATGGCCAAGGTTTGCCCGCAGCTGGTCATGGCCGATTACAATCCGCGCATGCCGCAGTTTGATTGCGTGCGGGCGGATCTGGGCGAGGCAACGGTCACGATCCTCGACAGTCTCGATAGCGCTGGATACCAGCGGATCGGCTTTGTCGGTGGCTACGAGCTGATGGATAATGATGCACTGATGCATGGCGAGCAGCGCTGCAAGGCCTTCATCGAATGGCACGAGGCGCGCGGGCGCTACCAGCCCGAGCTTCTGGCTCTCGGGCAGAGCGAGCGCTTCGGCCAGAATCTCAGGCTCGAGACGGGCTACCAGCAGGCAAAGTCGCTGCTGGCGCTCGAGACCCAGCCCGATGCGATCGTGGCTGCGAATGACAACATGGCCATCGGCACCTACCGCGCGATCCAGGAAGCGGGCCTGTCGATCCCTGATGACATCGCGGTTGTCGCGTTCAACGATATTCCGGTGGCGCAGTTTCTGACGCCGCCGCTCTCGACCATGCGCATTCCGGGCGAACTCATCGGCGAGGCGGCGGTCGATCTGCTCGTTGAGCGTTTGAATGGACGCGACTACTCCAAGCACGTGACGTTGCCGACCGAGATGGTGTGGCGGGGCAGTGCGAAGAACCCATCGCTCAGCTGACGGTTTTCGAGGAAAGGTTGTGGAATCCACGGCACTTACCGCAGCGCACAAAATATTTAGTAAAAATTTTCTTGGCTGTCCTCCGATTTTCGGAAATAGTGGCGATGAGGCAGGGGATGAGGCTGCCGCGTTCAACGTCATAATGGGAGGAACACATGGATTATTCTCGCGTGCTCAAGCGCTCCGTTTCGGCAGCGCTGACGGGTGCCGCACTTCTTTGCAGCACGGCCGCCTTTGCCGGCGAAGTCACCATCTGGTGCTGGGACCCGAACTTCAACGTCGCGATCATGAAGGAAGCCGCTGCGCGCTATACCGCGAAGCATCCTGACACGACCTTCAACATCGTCGATTTCGCCAAGGCCGATGTCGAGCAGAAGCTGCAGACGGGTCTTGCCTCCGGCATGACGGACACGCTGCCGGATATCGTGCTGATCGAGGATTACGGCGCGCAGAAATACCTGCAGTCCTTCCCGGGCTCGTTTGCCGCGCTGACCGACAAGATCAACTATTCCGGCTTTGCCAAATACAAGGTCGACCTGATGACGCTGGAAGGCCAGGTTTATGGCGTTCCCTTCGATTCCGGCGTCACCGGCCTCTACTATCGCACGGATTATCTGGAGCAGGCCGGCTACAAGGCCTCCGATATGGAGAACCTGACCTGGGATCGCTTCATCGAGATCGGCAAGGATGTGAAGGCCAAGACCGGCCATGAGATGATGGCGCTCGATGCCAATGATGGCGGTCTGATCCGCATCATGATGCAGTCCGGTGGGCAGTGGTATTTCAACGATGACGGCAGCCTCAACATCACCGGCAATGCCGCGCTGAAGGCTGCACTCGAAACCCAGGCCCGCATCGTCAACGAGGGTGTCGCCAAGCCGACCAGTGGCTGGAACGATGGTATCAGTGCGCTGACCTCGGGTGATGTCGCCTCTGTCCTGATGGGCGTGTGGATCACCGGCACCGTCAAGTCGCAGGCCGACCAGGCCGGCAAATGGGCACTGACCGCCATTCCGAAGCTTGGCATCGATGGCGCGACGGCTGCCTCCAACCTTGGTGGTTCCAGCTGGTATGTTCTTGAGGCTTCTGCGGAGAAGGACGAAGCGATCGACTTCCTCAATGAGGTCTATGCCAAGGATCTCGACTTCTATCAGAAGATCCTGACCGAGCGTGGTGCCGTTGGTTCGCTGCTCGCCGCCCGCACGGGTGAAGCCTACCAGAAGCCTGACGACTTCTTCGGTGGCCAGACGGTCTGGCAGAACTTCGCCGATTGGCTCGTCCAGGTGCCTGCCGTCAACTACGGCATCTTCACCAACGAGCTCGACACGGCTGTCACGGCGAACTTCCCGGCCCTGGTCAAGGGTACGCCGGTCGATGAGGTCCTGAAGGCCATCGAAGATCAGGCTGCCGGCCAGATCCAGTAAACCCATTCCACAGGGGCTCGGCCTTTGGGCCCGGTCCCTGTCCTCCCGGAGACGTGCGGCGGAAACGCCGCGCGGCTTCCCTTCCGTATACAAATGTTCAGTGACCACTGATCGGGTTCGGGGACACCGCATGGCCACCACATCCAGATCCAGCTTGAAGCGCTATTACGACGTGAACGGATGGCTGTTCGTGGCGCCCGCGATCGCGCTGATTTCGCTGTTCATGCTCTATCCGATTGTCCGCTCGCTCATCCTTTCCTTCTATTCGGGACGTGGGATGATGCTGAAATTCTCGGGCGGCGGAAACCTCGTGCGTCTCTGGAACGACCCGGTCTTCTGGCAGGCGTTGCAAAATACCGTCATCTTCTTCGTCGTGCAGGTGCCGATCATGATCACCATGGCGCTGATCCTGGCGGCCATGCTGAACAATCCGAAGCTGCGCTATTCCGGCCTGTTCCGGACGATGATCTTCCTGCCCTGCGTTTCCTCACTGGTCGCCTATTCCATCCTGTTCAAGAGCATGTTCTCGCTCGATGGGGTCGTGAACAACGTGCTGCTCGCCATCGGCATCATCGGGGAACCGATCGGTTGGCTCACGGACCCTTTCTGGGCCAAGGTCCTGATCATCATCGCCATTACCTGGCGCTGGACCGGCTACAACATGATCTTCTATCTGGCGGCGCTGCAGAACATCGATCGCTCGATCTATGAGGCGGCGAAGATCGACGGTGTGCCGTCCTGGGGGCGGTTCGCCTTCCTCACCATTCCGATGCTGAAGCCGGTGATCCTGTTCACCACGATCACCTCGACGATCGGCACGCTGCAGCTGTTCGACGAGGTCTATAACTTTACCGAAGGCACAGGCGGACCGGCGAATTCGACGCTGACGCTTTCACTCTACATCTACAACCTGACCTTCCGCTTCATGCCGAGCTTCGGTTATGCGGCGACCGTTTCCTATGTCATCGTGCTGATGGTGGCGGTTCTCTCCTTCCTGCAATTCTATGCCGCGAGGGAACGCACATGATGACCACGCTTCGTCGCCGCCTGCCTGATATCGTGCAGTATAGCGTGTTGTCGCTTGCCGCCTTTCTCTCGATCTTCCCCTTCATCTGGATGGTGATCGGGGCGACCAATACGACAAGTCAGATCATCCGCGGGAAGGTTACCTTCGGTACGGCACTCTTCGACAACATCGCATCCTTCTTCGCGCAGGTGGATGTGCCGCTGGTATTCTGGAATTCGGTGAAGATCGCGCTTGTCGGCACGGCTCTGACGCTGCTCGTCTCCTCGCTTGCCGGCTATGGTTTCGAGATGTTCCGCTCGAAGCTCCGCGAGCGGGTCTATACCGTGATCCTCTTGACGCTGATGGTGCCGTTTGCGGCGCTTATGATCCCGCTCTTCATGCTGATGGGGCAGGCGGGGCTGCTGAACACGCATATCGCCATCATGCTGCCGATGATCGCGTCTGCCTTCATCATCTTTTATTTCCGCCAGGCCTCGAAGGCCTTCCCGACCGAGCTTCGGGATGCGGCCAAGGTGGACGGGCTGAAGGAGTGGCAGATCTTCTTCTACATCTATGTGCCGGTCATGCGCTCCACCTATGCGGCGGCCTTCGTCATCGTCTTCATGCTGAACTGGAACAACTATCTCTGGCCGCTGATCGTGCTGCAGTCGAATGACACGAAGACGATCACGCTCGTCGTGTCCTCGCTGGCTTCCGCCTATTCGCCCGAATACGGCACCGTGATGATCGGCACGATCCTCGCCACCCTTCCAACCCTCCTCGTCTTCTTCGCCATGCAACGACAATTCGTTCAGGGCATGCTCGGCTCCGTGAAATAGGACTTTGAAATGCGCATTATCGAGAATTTCAACCGGGACTGGACCTTTCGCGCCGGATTTGAACCGGCTTTCGCCTCGGCTTCGCAGCCGGGTGAAGAGGTCCAGCTTCCCCATACGGCGGTCGAACTGCCCTACAATTATTTCGACGAGAAGAGCTACCAGAAGGCCTTTACCTATCAGAAGGTCATTGCCTGGGATCCGCGTTTCGAGGGTCGCGAAGTGTCGCTGGTGTTCGATGCCGCCATGGCGGACAGCGTTGTCTATCTCAACGGTCTGGAGATCACCTCGTATAAGGATGGCTACACCCCGTTCGAAGCCCGGCTTACGCCGCATCTGAAGGCTGGCGACAACCTGCTGACGGTCAAGATCGACGGCTCGGAAAACCCCGAGATTCCGCCCTTCGGCGGCGTGATCGACTATCTCACCTATGCCGGCATCTATCGCGACGTCTGGCTGAAGGTGACGGCGCCGGTTTCGATCAAGAACGTCAAGATCGAGACGCCGGATGTGCTTGCTGAAACCAAGCAGGTGACGGCGAAGGTCTGGATTTCCAATCCGACGGATCGGGCGCTTTCCGGCAAGGTCACGGCTGTTCTGAAAGATGGCGCGGGTCAGGAAATTGCGCGGACCGAGGTGAGTGTTTCCGGCGGTGAGGCCTCGCTCGGCTTTTCCGGACTTCAGGGCATCACGCTCTGGGATATCGACAATCCCGCTCTCTATCACCTCACGGTGACGCTTGAGACGGCTGCCGGTGCCGACGCTGTCACGAGCCGTTTCGGCTTCCGCTCGGCGGAATATACGATCGAGGGCTTCAAGCTGAACGGTCGCGTGGTGAAACTTCGGGGCCTCAACCGTCACCAGGCCTGGCCGCATCTCGGCTACGCCATGGGTCGTCGCGGTCAGGAGAAGGATGCCGACATCCTGAAATTCGATCTTGCCTGCAACATCGCTCGCACCTCGCATTATCCGCAGTCGAAGTACTTCCTCGATCGCTGCGACGAGATCGGCCTGCTTGTGTTCGAGGAAATCCCCGGCTGGCAGCACATCGGCGGCGATACCTGGAAGGCGGAGAGCGTTCAGAATGTGCGCCGGATGATCGAGCGCGACTGGAACCACCCCTCTGTTATCATCTGGGGCGTGCGCATCAACGAGAGCCAGGACGCCCATGACTTCTATGTCGAGACGAATGCCATGGCGCGTTCGCTCGATACGACCCGTCAGACCGGCGGCGTGCGCTACATCACCGACAGCGAGCTGCTCGAAGACGTCTATACGATGAACGATTTCATCCTCGGCATGGAGGAACTGCCGGGCCATAATCGCGAGCGGCTGGTGCTGCGCGATCAGCGCGAGGTGACCGGGCTCGACCGCAAGGTGCCCTACATGATCACCGAATATGGCGGGCACATGTATCCCACCAAGCGCTTCGATCAGGAACAGCGGCAGGCAGAGCATGTCGGCCGGCATCTGGCGATCCTGAATGCAGCCGCTGGCGATCCTTCGATTTCGGGCTCCACCGGCTGGTGCATGTTCGATTACAACACCCACAAGGATTTCGGCTCCGGCGACCGCATCTGCTATCACGGCGTCACGGACATGTATCGCGAGCCGAAATTCGCCGGCTACGCCTATGCCGCGCAGGGCGATCCCAAGGATGGTGTGGTCTTGCAGCCGGTCAGCTTCTGGGCGCGCGGCGAGCGCAATATCGGCGGCGTGCTGCCGCTGATCGTGCTGACCAATTGCGACTATGTCGAAATCCGCATGGGCCATATCGTCAAGCGGATCGAGCCTGACATCAAGACCTATCCGCATCTGCCGCATCCGCCGTGCATTCTCGACCACAGCATGGTGACGCCGGAGGAATTCGGCGAATGGGGCATGACCTGGCGGGATGGCGAACTTGTCGGCTTTATCAACGGCGAGGAAGTGGTTCGCCGTCATCTGCCGGCCGATCCGCTGCCGACGACACTCGAGATTGCGGCCGATGATAGAGAGCTCAGGGCAGGCGAGAAGGACACGGTTCGCGTGATCCTGCGGGCGCTCGATCAGGGCGATAATGTCCTCGGCTTCTTCGACGATCCGGTCGAAGTATTGCTTGAGGGCCCGGGCCGTATCGTTGGTCCGACGCTTCTGTCCTTCAAGGGTGGCGCCGTGGGCGTCTATGTCGAAGCCGGAAACCAAGCCGGTCACTTGACGCTGTCCGCGACTTGCCGTCCCTTCGGGACCCAGCGCATCACCTTCAACGTCACCTGAGCGAGGCTTAAATGGCAGAGGTCCGGCTCACCGATATCCGCAAGTCCTACGGCTCGCTCGAGGTCATCAAGGGGGTTAATCTCGAGGTTTCCTCAGGGGAATTCGTCGTCTTCGTCGGTCCCTCCGGCTGCGGCAAGTCCACGCTGCTCCGGATGATCGCGGGGCTTGAGGATATCTCCTCCGGGGAGCTGACCATCGGCGGCACCGTGATGAACGATGTCGACCCATCGAAGCGCGGGATCGCCATGGTGTTCCAGACCTATGCGCTTTATCCGCATATGACCGTCCGGGAAAACATGGGGTTCGCGCTTCGGTTTGCCGGCATGGCGAAGGACGAGATCGAGCAGCGCGTCAATGCGGCCGCGAAGATCCTCGAACTCGATGCGCTGATGGATCGCAAGCCCAAGGCTCTGTCCGGCGGTCAGCGCCAGCGCGTCGCCATCGGGCGGGCGATCGTGCGCCAGCCGGATGTTTTCCTGTTCGACGAGCCGCTCTCCAACCTCGACGCGGAACTGCGCGTGCATATGCGTGTCGAGATCGCCCGGCTGCACAAGGAGCTCAATGCCACGATCGTCTATGTCACGCATGATCAGGTCGAGGCGATGACGCTGGCCGACAAGATCGTCGTGATGCGCGGCGGCATTGTCGAGCAGGTCGGTGCGCCGCTGGCACTCTACGACGATCCCGACAACATGTTCGTCGCCGGCTTTATCGGCTCGCCTCGGATGAACTTTCTGCCAGCGGTGGTGATCGGTCAGGCGGAGGGTGGACAGGTGACGGTAGCGCTTAAGGCGCGGCCGGATACGCAGCTGACCGTTTCCTGCGCGACCCCGCCAAAGGTGGGCGATGCCGTGACGGTCGGGGTGCGGCCGGAGCACTTTTTACCGGCTGGCAGCGGCGAGACGCAGCTGACGGCCCATGTCGATGTGGTCGAGCATCTCGGCAATACCAGCTATGTCTATGCCCATACGGTGCCCGGGGAGCAGATCATCATCGAGCAGGAAGAGCGGCGTCACGGGGGGCGCTACGGCGACGAGATGGCGGTGGGGCTTGCTGCGAAGACCAGCTTTCTCTTCGATGCCTCGGGGCGGCGTATTCGCTAGGCGAAAGGCCCGGATTTGTAAGGTCAAAAGGCGTGTGGAGGCATGCTTTTTCCTTTCGCAGACGGGCTCGCCGCGTTAGGCTCAAGTTCATGAAAAAGGTCTTCAATCCCCCTTCCGTCCGCCGTCCCTTCGGGCATTACAATCACGGTCTGCTCGTGCCGCCGGGTGGGAGCCTGCTCGTTACTTCCGGCCAGCTCGGCATCCGCCCCGATGACACAGTTCCATCTGATGTCACCGGTCAGGCTGAGCTGTGCTTCGAGGCGATCAAGGCGATCCTGGAAGAGGCTGAGATGACGTTCGCGGATGTGATCCGTGTCTCCGGCTTCGTGACGCGGCGGGAGGATTTTCCTGACTATATGGCGGTGCGCGATCGCTACACGCTCGACCCGAAGCCGGTCTCAACGCTGCTGGTGGTGGGGGGCTTCACGCGACCGGAATTCCTGGTCGAAGTCGAGGTGACGGCGGCCAAGGTCGTCTGACCGCCGGCTTAACCTTCAGAAGTTTTCCATCTCGCGGCGCACCTTGGCCATGAACGCAGCGCGGGTTTCTTCCGTGCAGTTGTTCATGTCGTAATGGGCGAGGTATTTCACCGGTGCACCGATCTTGATCTGGGCGCGGAGGACGCGATTGACGATCTTCTTCGGCGGGTTGCCAACAAGGAAGGCGCGCATCGGGGTGGCGCCATAGGTCATGACGGCCGCGAGCTTCCTGATGTGGCTGAGCGTCGGCGTCAGCTTGCCGTCTACCAAATCGAACGAGACGCCGGGCAGCCAGACGCGGTCGAAATAGCCCTTCAGCATGGCCGGAAAGCCGAAGTTCCAGACGGGGGTGACGATGACAAGCGCTTCCGCCTTCTTCAGGCGGTCGACATAGGGCTGCACCAGGGAGAGGTTGTCGGGAATGTCGTGATAGACGCGGCGGTCATGGGCCGAGAGCACCGGGTCGAAACC
The DNA here is from genome assembly GCF_056323085.1 of Allorhizobium sp. nf9_anc. Classification (NCBI taxonomy): domain Bacteria; kingdom Pseudomonadati; phylum Pseudomonadota; class Alphaproteobacteria; order Hyphomicrobiales; family Rhizobiaceae; genus Allorhizobium; species Allorhizobium sp. nf9_anc. The sequence goes on from NZ_CM150481.1 coordinate 4,555,206, forward strand.
CTCCTCGTAGAGATTGCAGCCGTCGACTTCGTGGCCTGCCTTTTCCAGGCTCTCGCAGGTGAGCTTGTAAAGCGCCCGGCCGAAGCTTTCATCGAGGGGGTGGGAGTGAAGGACGAGTACGCGCATGTCAAAAGCTCCAAGTCGTTGCCCGCCGCTTTCGCAGTCGGGGTCCAGTTGAACTTCCGCGCCGTTTGTCCCAGCATCCCAGTCCTTCGCCGCCTGATGCCGAGGGATGGGGGATGCCATGTCTGATGTTGCATGGGCCGGAGTGATCCGGCCGGGAGTACCTTCGGAATAAGTTCGTTCCGGCGGTTCTTCGTTGCGACTCCGGAACGGGAAGCCGCAACGCATCTGGTGGGCCTTACGAGGCTTCGGAAAACACCTCCAGGCCCGGGAACAGGTAGTTCTTGCCCGCAGCGAAATCGAAGTCGGGGTTCTCCCAGGCGATCATCTTGCCGGGGTTCAGTAGGCCCTTCGGATCGGTTTCCTTCTTGAAGGCAAGTTGGACCTGGTCGGTCTGCTTCATGCCGCCTTCCTCGAGCGTATAGCGGTGGGGGTTGAAGATCGGGCAGCCGTTTTCTTCGTGGATGCGGATGATCTCTTCCAGCCGCTCCTTGGTGGTGTAACGCACCAGTGGCAGGCCGGCGCACTGGATCTGGCCGTCGAACTTGATGAATTCGAGATGGCCGATGACCTCGTCCGGGAAGAGTTCGGTCATCACGCGGACCTTCTCGACATGATCGGGGCCGGCATACTGGACCTGGAGATAGGTGATGTTGGTGTCGAGCTTCAGCGCCCGCAGCGTCGTGTGGTTCCAGGTGAGCTCATAGGCATGCGGGATGCCCTTCATGCTTTCGACCTGATCGGAGCGGAAGCGCACATCCCCCTTCATCCGCTCGGCGAGCGCCAGGAAGGGTTCCATCGAATGCGGCGCCACCATCAACACGACCACTGACTGGCCTTCCTTCAGCCAGGGCTTGTGGCGGGTGAAATAGTCGAAGGGAATGGGGGCGGCGATCGGGGCGACTTCCTTCAGGAGGATGCCGTTTTTGTGGGAGAGCGCATCGGCGAATTTGACCGCGTCCATGAACTCGTCATAGCCGACGATGACGTCGACCCAGTCGTAAGCCGGGGCAAGCGGCATCTCAACTTCGGTGATGATGCCGTTGGTGCCATAGGCATGGGAGACCTTCTGCAGGTCCCAGGCGGAAAGTTCTAGCACGCGCGGCTCGGCTTCCATGGTGACGACGCGCAGGCGCAGGATATTGCCGAGGTCACGCAGGCCGCCCCAGGTGATCGAGCCGACGCCGCCGGAGCCGCCGGCGATGAAACCGGCGACCGAGGCGGTCTGCTTGGTCGAGGGGTGGAAGCGCAATTCCTGGCCGGAATGTTCCTTGGTCTGGCGGTCGAGCTCGGAGATGATGATTCCTGGCTCGCAGATGACGCGGCCGGGCAGGATCTCCTTCACCTTGTTCATGTTGATGAGGTTCAACACGATGCCGCCCGAGAGCGGCATGGCCTGGCCGTAATTGCCCGTGCCGCCGCCACGCGGGGTGACCGGCACGCCATGCGCATAGGCCACTTTCAGCGTTCGGATGACCTCTTCTTCCGTCGTCGGGGAAACGACGAGGTCACCGACGACATTGTCGAGTTCCTCCTTCAGGATCGGCGAATACCAGTAGAAATCGCGGCTTTTCTGTTTGACCAGAGCCGGATTGTCCTCGACGGCGATGCCTCCCAGCTCTTCGATGATTTTGGCGTAGTCGGCCATGTCTAAACTCCAAGCAACGGGTCAAGTTCGCGGTAATCCGGCAGGCTGCGGTCGATGCCCATGCCATTCCGCATCACGATGCGGTCGGCCTGCGGACGGGAAAGGAATTCGCTCCAGCGGCGGGCGCTGAAGAGGACGAGATCCGCCTTGCCACCCACGGCGATGCGGCCATGGTCGGGGCGCTTCAGGATGTCGGCGGGCGTGCGGGTGACGACCCTCGCTGCGGTATCCAGCGGATGGTCGAGATGGATGATACGCACCGCTTCGCGGAAGACTTCGACGGGGTCGAGATCGCCATAGGCATAGAATGGGTCGCGGGTGTTGTCGGAGGAGACGGCAGTGGCGACGCCGGCGGCTGACAGTTCGTGGAAGAGGGTGACGCCGCGCTGGCGGGGCGTGCGGCCCGGATGACGGTCCTGCAGATACATGTTGCACATCGGCAGCGAGACGACCGAGAGGCCGGCCTCTGCCACCAGATCGATGGTGTGCTTGGCCAAGTCGTCGTCCTGGCGGGCGAGCGAGCAGCAATGGCCGACGGTTACAGAACCCTCGAAGCTGTTGCGGAGTTTGGCTTCCGCAATGGTCTTCAGCGTCAGGGTTTCCTTGTCCTGCGTCTCGTCGACATGCAGGTCGATGTCGAGGCCATTCTCGGAGGCTGCGCGGAAGAGGATGTCGAGCTTTTCGTCGAGGCCCGGCATCAGATAGGTGACGCCGCCGAGCAGGCCCTTGTTGGCAACGATGACCTCGACCAGATCCTTGAAGAAGGCCTCGTCGGTGATCTGGTCGAAGGGGAAGAGGGCGGCGGCCTGCAGATCGATCTTGCCGGCCCAGGTGTCGCGGACTTCGGCGAAGACCTCGAACGAGATGCGGTGCTGGGGCGCCAGGCTGTCGAGATGGGTGCGGATCAGGCTGGTGCCGTGGGCGTAAGCCGTGCGCAACGAGAATTCCATGCGGGCCTTGACGTCGGAAGCCGTCCAGCGGGCCTCGCGATCGGTCTTCACGGCTTCGAGCGCGCCGATGAAATCGCCTGAGGGGTTCGGCCGGCGGTCCCAGATATGGCCCTTGTCGAGATGGGTGTGCATGTCGACGAAGGTCGGCCAGACCATGCCATGGCGCAGATCCGTGGAGGGCAGGCCTGATGGGGCGGTGCCGGGTTTCAGGATCGCCTCGACCTTGCCATCCGCGACGATGATGTCGGCGCTGATCAGGCCCTCGCATGCGGGGGCCTCGACGCCATCAACGCAAATCTCGGGGAGCGTCGCATTGGCAAGGACGAAGCGCTTGGCGGCGGGAAGGTTGGCAATCGGGTTCGACATCAATTCTCTCGTTTCAGGCTGCTCTCGTGCCAGCGATGCAGCGCCAGCCAGGAAATAAAGGAGGTAATGGCGAAGATCACCACACCGAGGCAGGAGAGCAGGAAGAGGGCGGCGAAGAGGCGCGGAATGTTCAGACGGAACTGGGCCTCGAGCAGGCGGAAGGCAAGGCCTGAACCGGCGCCAGCCGAGCCTGCAGCAAATTCTGCGACGACGGCAGCGATGAGGGCGAGGCCGCCACCGATCCGGAGACCCGTCATGAAATAGGGGAGGGAGGCTGGGAGCTTCAGATAGAGCAGCGTCTGCCAGCGCGAGGCGCCGTAGAGGTCGAAGAGATTGAGCAAGTTATGATCGACGCTCTTCAGGCCCTGGACCATGTTGGAGAGGATGGGGAAGAAGGCGACGAGGAAAGCGCAGATCAGGAGCGCAACTTGCGTCGAGGGCGAATAGATCAGGATCAGCGGTGCAATGGCCACGATCGGCGTCACCTGCAGGATGACGGTGATCGGATAGAAGGCGATCTCGATCCATTTCGACTGGACAAGCGCAACGGCGATGCCGACACCGCCGAGAAGCGCGAGGCCCAGCGACATCAGCGTAATCTTGGTGGTGACCCAGAGCGCCGGCGACAACGTGCCCCAGTCCTTGAACAGGGCGCCGGCGACCGCGATCGGGCCGGGCAGGATGTATTGCGGGACACCGGAAACCCAGACGCCGACCTGCCAGACAATGATCAACAGACAGACGACGAGAATAGGAACGAGGATTTTCGCAAGCGTTTCGGCCGGTCCGGTCATCAGTGATGCTCCCCGCCCATGGCTTCGATCAGTGTCTTGGAGACGGTTTCACAAGCTTGCCGATACTCCTCGGACGTCCGGTAGAAGGCGTCGCGGTCGAGGCTGGTCTGCAGCGGGAAATCGGCATGCACCCGGCCGGGGCGCGCCTTCATTACGACGATGCGGCTTGAGAGGTAGGCGCTTTCGAAGACGGAATGGGTGACGAAGATGACCGTGATGCCGGTCTCCTTCCAGAGCGCCAGCACATCGTCGTTCAGCTTCTGCCGGGTGATCTCGTCGAGGGCGGCGAAGGGTTCGTCCATCAACAGCAGCTTCGGCTTGGTGACCAGCGCGCGGGCGATCGAGACGCGCATCTTCATGCCGCCGGAGAGTTCGCGGGGGTAGGCGTCGGTGAAATCCTTGAGGCCGACGCGGTCGAGGGCGGCGAGGATATCGGCCTTGGCGGCCGACTTGGAGATGCCGCGCAGTTTCAAAGGCAGGTAGACATTGCCGAAGACGGTCGCCCAGGGCATCAGCGTCGGCTCCTGGAAGACGAAGGAGATATCGCCTTCAGGCAGGCCCTTCGAATTGATGCGGGAACTCGGCCAGTCGATGGTGCCGGTCGTGGTGTCGCCGAGGCCGGCGATGATGCGCAGTGCTGTCGACTTGCCGCAGCCGGAGGGGCCGAGGAGGGAGACGAATTCACCGCCGTTGACGGTGAGCGACATGCCGGTCAGCGCTACCGTGCCGCTGGAGAAGACCTTTGATACGTTCTTCATCACCACAAGCGCCCGGCGCTGTTCGGGAGGGGGCGGGATGATGGGGTCTTCGGTGGCTGGCGAACTGGTCATTCTGTCTCGCGATACATCCGCGTTGCATTCTGGTGTTGCGGCAGGGGTGGCGTTGCGAGGAGGGGTACCCACCTCTGTCCGGCCGGACATCTCCCCCTCAAGGGGGAGATAGGATCGTGGTGGGCGTCTACCCTCCCCTTGAGGGGGAGGGTCGGCACGCAGTGCCGGGGTGGGGTGATTTCAGCGTGAGACGGCCGATCACCCCCACCCGCAGCTTTGCTGCGACCTCCCCCCTCAAGGGGGAGGTGGAGATTACTTCTTCAGCGCCATGCCGACGCCCTTGCAGACGAACTGGGTGGTGTAGGCCTTCTTGTAATCGAGGTCGGCTGGCTGGACGCTGATCTGGACCATGGCGTCGAAGAAGGCCTTGTACTTTTCGTCGGTCATGCAGCCGATGCCCTTGTCCATCGCTTCGGCCGATTCGACGATGCCGTATTCCTTCATCTTGGCGATCGAGTATTCGATCTGGCCATCCGTCATTTCCGGATTGTCCTTCTTGATGAGGTCGTTGGCGGCCTTGTTGTCGCCGTAGAGGTAGTTGTACCAGCCCTCGATCGAAGCATCGACGAAGCGCTGCACGACATCAGGCTTGCTCTCGACCATGGTCGTCGTGGTCGTGATCATCGTCGAATAGGGATTGTAGCCGTTATCGGCGAGAAGGAAGACCTTCGGTGCCCAGCCGGCCTGCTTCTCGATCTCATAGGGTTCCGAGGTCAGATAGCCCTGCTGGGCTGACTTCGGATCGGCGATGAAGGGGGCCGGGTTGAAGGTGTAGGGCTTGTACTTCTCGTCGGTGAAGCCCTCGAAGTTCTTCTTCATCCACTCGTAATAGGTGACGTAGCCGTCCTTGCCCATGAAGATCGAGTCGAGCTTGGCGAGGTCGGCGAAGGTCTCGATGCCCTGGTCGGGATGGGCGAGCAGGACCTGCGGGTCCTTCTGGAAGATGGCTGCCACGTCGATCAGCGGGATGCCTTCCTTGACGGCGTCCATTTCGCCGAGCGGGCTGCCCATGTAGAAATCGACCTTGCCGGCGATCAGCAGCGCACGGTTGGCGGCCTGCGGACCGCCCTGGATCACGGTGACCTTGAGGCCATATTTCTCATAGGTGCCGTCGGCCACGGCCTGATAGAAGCCGCCATGTTCGGCCTGGGCCAGCCAGTTCGTGCCGTAGCTGACCTCATCGAGGGCGAGGGCGGCGGAGGTGGAAGCCAGCGAAGCTGCAAGGCCCATCAGGGCAAAGAGGCTGGTCTTGGTGAGCGTGTCGCGCATAAATCGTTCCCCTGTTCGTTCCAGGGCCCGTTTTCGGGCTCCCCTTTCCGGCATTTGATCGGCTGGCATGCGTCTTGAAAAGCATCAAAATTCGTCCGCATCGATGCTTTTTTTGCACTGCTCTCAGGATTGATGCATAGTGATGCGGCATGACTAATTTTTGCGCAGCGGAGGCCTCGTGCTGCATTCCCGAAAGCTCGTCTATATCAACGAAATCGTTCGCTGCGGGTCGATCCGAAAAGCCGCGGCCCGGCTGAATGTCGCATCTTCCGCGGTTAACCGCCAGATCCTCGCGCTGGAGGAGGAACTCGGCGCGCCGATCTTCGAGCGGCTGCCGAAAGGCCTGCGATTGACGGCGGCTGGTGAGCTCTGTGTCGAGCACATCCGCGATGTTCTGAAGAATTACGAGCGTCTGGAAGGCCGGATCCGTGGCCTGAAGACCCCGCAGGCCGGCAAGGTATCGCTGGTCACCACCGTCGGTCTCGCCTCCGGACCGCTGCCGGAGATCCTGGCAGGCTTTGTTGCCGCGCATCCCCGCGTCCAGATCAAACTGCGCAACGACGGCGGGTCCACCACCATCAACCCTGTGCTCACCGGTGAGGTGGATCTCGGCCTCGGCTTCAACATCCCGGCGACGCCAGGCATCCGAACGCTCGCAAATTTCGACGTACCCGTCGGCGTGGTGTTGCCGCCGGGACACCGGCTGGCCGGTGAGCAGGGGCCGATCGATCTGGTCGAAGTGGTGCAGGAACCGCTGATCCTGGCGCAATCCGGCACCAGCCTGCGCAACATCATCGATCTGGCGCTTGCGCCTCTGCCTTTGCTGGTCGAGCCTGTCGTCGAGACCAATTCGTCGGAGTTGATGAAGCAGCTGGTCAAGGCCGGTACGGGGCTCACCATGCTCAACCCGCTCGATGCGGTTGCCGAATGTCGGCGCGGCGAGCTCATCTTCCGGCCGCTGACCGAGGCGCATGTCCGTCATCAGCCCATGAAGCTGTTTGCCCGGGCGCGGGCGCCGCTCGATTCAGCGACGAGCCTTTTCGTCGAATACCTGATGCAGGAGATGTTGCTGTTGGTTCAGGATCTGAAGGCGCGTGGGCACATCCCCGAGACCATACGCGGCCAGGCGTGAGCCATCTTCAGCCGGGTGTGTAGAGGTTCGACAGCGGGTAGGCCGTAACGTCGCGCAGGAGCTCGATGAAACCTGCGACCTGATGCCGGCAGATCGCGGCCCCCTTTTCCGCCGTGCCCTTGGATGCGTCGCCGACCACGCCATGCGGGTTGAGATCATGGGCGATCCAGGCAAGCGAATGCGGCGGGAGCGGCGTCAGGAACTTCGAATTGGAGCGCATTTCCTCAGCCTTCGAGACGAAGTTCTGAGCCTTGTCCATACGGACCAGTTCGGGCCGGAAATGCAGCATCAGCGAGGTCTCGACCTCGCCGCCATGAATGCCGTAACGGCTTTCGTTTTCCGAGATCATCCCGTCCGGATTGCCGAAGCGGCCCCATTGGGTCGATACGACGACCATCTGGTGGCGGACGCGCAGTTCGCGGGCGACGATGCTCATGACATCGACATTGCCGCCGTGGGAATTGACGATGACGAGCTTGCGCAGGCCGGCTTCAGCCACCTTGGCACCGATCGCCGTCCAGGCGGGGATCAGGATTTCCGGACCGAAGGAGAGGCTGCCTGGGCCATAGACGTGCTCGTTGGCCTTGCCGATTTCCTGGGTCGGCAGAACGAGAATGTCGAGATCGTCGGGGCGCTGGACCTTCAGTTCTGCCAGCATGCCGTTTGCGATGGCGACATCGGTTGCGATCGGCAGATGGGGGCCGTGCTGTTCCGTGGACGCGATCGGCAGGATGGCGATCGTTTTGTCTGGCGACAGGCCGGCAAAATCCGTTGTCGTCAACTCGTTCCAGAAGAATGGTCTGGTCATCACCGCAGGTCCCGTTTTTTGTCTATTCCCGTTCGATAAGACAAAAGTGCAGGACCCGAAAAGCACCATATTGCGCTCGCGGCGATGCCAAATTGCGCTCGCCTGTGTCTGAGAAGTCTGCTCGGTCCAGGATCGGATGCGGCACGACTGATTTGCCGGCCCTTTTGGCCAGCGGCGTCCGGACGCATTGCCGGAATGCATGTCGAGGCCCAGATTGATGGGACGACGTCCTTTGGTAAAGTGGTCCCATGTCTCCGCAAGTCACCGTTTGGTTCGATAGCAGTTGTCCGCTCTGCCTGCGGGAGATTGCGCTGATGCGCCGTCTCGATCGACGCGGGGCAATCCACTTTGTCGATGCCTGCGACCCAAGTGGTGCCTGTCCTATCGATCGCGCCGAGCTGCTTTCGCGGTTTCATGCCGAAGAAAGTGGGAAGCTGCTTTCGGGCGCGCAGGCGTTTGCCGCCATGTGGCGTGCCATCCCGCTTCTGCGTCCTCTCGGACTTCTGGCCGGCTGGGCGCCTGCGACCCCGATTTTCGAGGCTGCCTATCGTCGTTTCCTGCGTATCCGGCCACGCCTGCAGCGGTTGTTTCGCTGAAGGCTTGTGGCTCTGCGAGGGCTGGTCACGTATTGGCTCTTTCAAAGCCAGACGATGGGAATGACATGCCCCTTGTGCAGCCGCGCTAAGTCGCTGGAATGACTTGATGGGCTGAGGTGCCTTGTCATCATATCGCTTTGGCGAATGGGCGCATTTCCAAACTTCGCAAACCAACATGGTTGCTTAACGGTTAAGCTTTCCTGCTCCGAGTCACTCTCAACTGGCCGCTGCGCCACCCAATCCTGCGATCGGTCCGTCCTGCGACTAACGGAGAATGTACGTTCTCCGGCGGATTCGTTAATCCTAAACAATTGTCTATTCCGCCGTGGGACATGGAATGGCGGGACAGACTTGGAGGAATGACGTTCCAGGGGGACGTCTCATCGAGGAAAGGGAGGAGTACTCGTGACGGATAAATCTTCGTCTAACGCTTACTGGTCTGCAAACGTTCGCGTCATCTACATCTGCCTGGCGATCTGGGCCGTCGTATCCTACGGGTTCGGCATCCTGCTTCGCCCCGCTCTGTCGGGTATTGCCGTCGGTGGAAGTGATCTTGGCTTCTGGTTCGCCCAGCAAGGCTCGATCGTGGTCTTCATCATCCTGATTTTCGGCTACTCGGTTTATATGAACAAGATCGACCGCGAATTCGGCGTCGACGAGCAGTAAGGCGGAGCAACAATGGATCAGTATACACTCAACCTGCTGATCGTAGGCGCGTCCTTCGCGCTCTACATCGGCATTGCCATCTGGGCTCGCGCCGGAACCACGGCCGAGTTCTACGCTGCAAACCGCGGCGTCAATCCTGTCATGAACGGCATGGCAACTGCGGCTGACTGGATGTCGGCTGCCTCCTTCATCTCGATGGCTGGCCTCATCGCCACTGTCGGCTACGGCAACTCCACCTACCTCATGGGCTGGACCGGCGGCTACGTGCTGCTCGCGCTCCTGCTTGCTCCCTACCTGCGCAAGTTCGGCAAATACACCGTCCCGCAGTTCATCGGTGACCGCTTCTACAGCCAGGGCGCTCGCCTGACGGCTGTCGTCTGCCTGATCATCATCTCGGTTACCTACGTTATCGGCCAGATGACCGGTGCAGGCGTCGCCTTCTCTCGTTTCCTCGAAGTCGAAGTCTCGACCGGTCTCTGGATCGCTGCTGCCGTCGTTTTCTGCTACGCGGTTCTCGGCGGTATGAAGGGCATCACCTACACGCAGGTGGCTCAGTACATCGTTCTGATCATCGCCTACACCATCCCGGCGGTCTTCATTTCGCTGCAGCTGACCGGCAACCCGATCCCGTGGTTCGGCCTCTTCGGCACGCACACGGAATCCGCACTGCCGCTGCTCCAGAAGCTCGACCAGGTCGTCACCGACCTTGGCTTCAATGCCTACACCGCTCAAGGCTCCATGCTGAACATGACCCTGTTCACGCTGTCGCTCATGATCGGTACAGCTGGTCTGCCGCACGTCATCATCCGCTTCTTCACCGTTCCGAAGGTGTCTGATGCTCGCTGGTCGGCAGGCTGGGCGCTGATTTTCATCGCGTTGCTCTATCTGACGGCTCCGGCTGTTGGCGCTATGGCACGCCTGAACATCATCGACACCATCTTCCCCGGTGGCACGCAGCAGGAAGCGGTTCTCTATGAGGAGCGTCCGGACTGGATGCGCAACTGGGAAGTCACCGGTCTGCTGAAGTTCGAAGACAAGAATGGCGATGGCCGTATCCAGTATTATAACGATGCTGCTGCGGGCTTCACCGAAACCGCCACGCAGCGTGGCTGGGCTGGTAACGAGCTGACGATCAACAACGACATCCTCGTTCTCGCCAACCCGGAAATTGCACAGCTGCCGGGCTGGGTTATCGCACTCATCGCCGCCGGTGGTCTCGCAGCCGCTCTGTCGACTGCGGCCGGCCTTCTGCTTGCTATCTCGTCAGCAATCAGCCACGACCTGATCAAGGACTTCCTGAAGCCGGACATCTCTGAAAAGGGCGAGCTGATGGCCGCGCGTATCTCGATGGCAGGCGCGATCTTGGTTGCAACATTGCTGGGCATCAACCCTCCGGGCTTCGCGGCACAGACGGTTGCTCTCGCTTTCGGTCTTGCGGCTGCAACGATCTTCCCGGCTCTGATGATGGGCATCTTCTCGAAGCGCATCAACTCGGTCGGTGCCACGCTCGGCATGATCGTCGGCCTCGTGGTTACCTGCTTGTACCTGTTCACCTATCTGGGCTGGTTCTTCATCGCAGGTACCAACATGGTCGAAAACGTTCCGGCCAACTACATCTTCGGCATCCCGCCGACGGCGTTCGGCCCGATCGGTGCGCTGCTCAACTTCGCCACGGCCTATATCGTGTCGATGATGACCCAGGCTCCGCCGAAGCATGTCCAGGATCTCGTCGAATCCATCCGCGTTCCGCGCGGTGCGGGTCAGGCGACCGGTCACTGATAGAGACAATCGGGAGGGGCGGCCCTGTGTCGCCCCTCCTGTCCCTCAGTCATTCGCGGCTCGATAGCGCCAAATGAGGGCAAACAGGATGTCGCAAGCACAATCCGACGTGCTGATGTTTCTCGAGACCGTTCATCCGTATGACAGTCTTCCGAGAGACGAGATCGAGCGGGTTTCCACCCGGTTCGCACCCCTTACCTTTTCCGCAGGATCCGAAATCTATCACCGCGGCAACGTATTGCCGGGCATCTATCTCATCATGGATGGTGCCGTAGAGATCCTGGATGCCGCCAGCACGGTGGTCTCCGAGCTTGCCGCTCGAAACTCCTTCGGCGAACGTGGCCTGCTGTCCGACGGTTTTGCAGCGACCACGGCAATTGCGCGCTCCGACTGCACCCTGCTCATGTTGCCGAAAGACGAGTTCCATCGGTTGATGCAGGAACAGGCGGTCTTTTCCCGCTTCTTCACCCGCGGGCGCTTTGCCGATACCCGGCGTGGCGATATGGCGATCCAGAAGGTCAGCGAACTGATGTCGCGACCTCCGATCGTTTGTGCCCCATCCGATACGGTCCGTTCTGCCGCCACCCTGATGCGTGAACGGCACGTCTCTAGTCTCGGTGTTGTCGACGCCGGGCGCTTTCTCGGTATTCTCACGACCCGCGACCTGACAGGGCGCGTGCTTGCCGAGGGCTTGAACCCCGACACGACCCCGGTTTCTGCGGTGATGACGCCTGATCCGGTTGGGCTGCCGGGGGAGGCTTTGGGCTCCGACATCCTGCATCTGATGCTGGAGCGCCGTGTCGGTCATCTTCCGGTCGTCGAAGGCGACAGGCTGGTGGGGATGATTACCCAGACTGATCTCATTCGCTTCCACGCGATCAGCTCTGCGCAGTTGATCCGCGACATCGCGTCGGCCGAGCGGGCGGAGGATATGCGCGCGATCACGGCGCGTATCCCGCAATTGCTCGTGCAGCTCGTCGGTAGCAACAATGCCCATGAAGTCGTTACCCGGCTGATCACTGATATCGCGGACAGCGTGACCCGCCGGTTGATCATGCTCGCCGAGCGTGAGCTTGGGCCGCCGCCGGTGCCCTATGTCTGGCTTGCCTGCGGCAGCCAGGGGCGGCAGGAGCAAAGCGGCGTCAGCGATCAGGACAACTGCATTTTTATCGAAGATGGCGTGGAGCCGGAGGAGATGCCCTGGTTCCAGCAGCTCGCTGCCAAGGTCAGCCGGGGCCTCGACATCTGCGGCTATTTCTACTGCCCGGGCGACATGATGGCGACCAATCCGCGCTGGTGCCAGCCGGTTTCCGTCTGGCGCAGCTATTTCCGGGACTGGATCTACAAGGCGGATCCGACAGCGCAAATGCTGGCGAGCGTGATGTTTGACCTCAGGCCGATCTGCGGAGCCTCTTCGCTCTATCAGGATCTCCAGGCTGAGATCCTGGAAGAGGCGAGCCGCAACTCGATCTTCACGGCCCATATGATCAGCAACTCGCTGAAGCATGCTCCGCCTCTCGGGCTGCTTCGCGGGTTTGCCACCATCCGCAGCGGCGAACATCGCAACCAGATCGACATGAAGCACAACGGCGTGGTTCCGGTGATCGATCTCGGGCGGGTCTATGCCCTGATGGGACGGCTTGCACCGGTCAACACGCGCGCACGGCTGCTGGCCGCCGAGGAGGCGGGCATCATTTCCGGCGCCGGTGCACGCGATCTGATCGCGGCTTACGACCTGATCGCCGATATGAGGCTTCGCAATCAGGTGAGGCAGGTGCGGGATGGGCGAAAGCCGGATAACTTCCTCGCACCGTATGATTTCGGAGACTTCGAACGGTCCCATTTGCGCGACGCCTTTGTCGTCGTGCGCACCATGCAATCGGCGCTCGCCAATGGCGGCCGGGCGCCCGTCTGAAGGAATGAAGAATGCTGTTTGAGTTGATCGCTGCGGTCGTCGCCGGTGTTGCTCTGGCCGGTGTCGCGATGTTGCTGCGCTGGTTGAGCCGTGGGTTGCTGCCGAAATGGATCGTCCCAACGATGGCTGGTCTCGGAATGCTGGGGTACTCGATCTGGAGCGAATACAGCTGGTTCGACCGGATGAATCTTGCGCTGCCGGGTATCGAGGTGTCCTGGAAAAATGCGCAGACGGCCTTCTGGCGTCCGTGGTCGTATATCGAACCTGTCACCACCCGCTTCAGCGCCGTCGACATGAAGACCGCAAGGCGTCATCCGAACCAGCCGGGTCTCGTCATGGTCGATATCCTGCTCGTGGCGCGCTGGCAGCCGGTCAAGCCGGTGAAGGTGGTCTACGACTGCCCGAATATGCAGCGGGCGGATCTGGTCGATGCCAATGTGAGCATCGCCGACGACGGCAGTCTGGTCGGTGCCGACTGGGTCAAGCTCGATGCAGAGGACGCGGCGATGAAAATCGCGTGTACGACAAGGTGAGGACATGCTGATCAAGATCGGGCTGCGCGCACGCATCCTTCTGTTCTTCGTGGCACTGGCTGCCGGCGCCGTTGCGGCGCTCGCGGTCGGGCTGTGGTTCGGTTACCACCGCGAAGGCAGCCCCGATATGTTTGACGCCTTCATGCAAGGGGCAATCGCTGCCGGTTTCCTGATCCTGGCACTCATCACCTGGATCTGGTTTCTCTTCGATACGCATGTCGCCCGCCCCATAGACAAGGTCGCGTCTGCCATGCGTGCCCGGGCGCATGCGGATGTCGCTCACGAGCTCCCGACGGATGACGCACGCTATCTCGGTGATCTCGCAGCTGCGGCCTCGGCAACCGCTGCGACACTTGCCCAGACCCGCGGTGCCCTTGCCGAATCCGTCCAGCGCGAGACATCGCGCCTTGCCGCCGACAAGAACAAGCTCGAGCAGTTGCTTGCCGATGTGCCGCCCGCGGTTCTGCTCTGCACCGGTCGCCATCACCTGGTGTTCTACAACGGCGTCGCGAAACAGTTCCTTGCCGGTTCGCAGCGTCCCGTCTGTCTCGACCGCAATGTCTTCGACTATCTGAGCGAAGGCCCGATCCGGGATGCACATCACAGGCTTCTGGAGAATGCGGATCCCGATGCCGTCGTGGAGTTCATCTGTCTCAGCCCTTGTGGCGAGCGGCGTCTTGCCGGTCGCATGCGGCTTGCGAGTGACAATGGCGGCGATGGCGGGGCCTATGTGATGACCTTGCGCGATGTCACCACGGAGGTCGCGGCCTATGGGAGGCGGGATGTGCTTCTGGGGGATGTCTTCCTGCAGATCCGCCCGGCTGTCTCGGAGCTCCGGCGACGTGCCGCGGATCAGTCAGGTGGGCCGCTCGAAGATAGTGATATCCGCCCGCAGATCGAGGCGCTCGACACGATGCTGGATGCGCTCGAAGGCCGCTTCGAGATCTGTCGTTCCGATGGCTGGCCGATGGCGGCCACCGATGCGCGCGAGCTTGCCAGCCAGTTGCGGCGAGAGTTGGTGGGGCTCGGATTGTCGCTCGAGATTGCCGCAGACGAGGTTGCCGTCCGCTGCAATGCCTTCGACATCGTGAGCCTCCTGGGACACATCGCATCGCGGGTAAACGGTGCGACGTCCGCCGGGCAATTCCGGTTGGCGATCTCGGCCGTCGGTGACGCCGCTGAGCTCGCCGTCTCCTGGTCTGGCGGGTCGATCACGCAAGAGGCGCTGCAGGGCTGGCTCGGGGAACCCGTCTATGAAGGCGGCGTGGCATGCGAGACGATCCTTCGTGCGCATGGCAATACACTTTCGGTCGCTTCCATCGGCGATCACCCGGCGATCCTGACGCGGTTGCGGCCTATCGAGCGCCTTCGGCCCGTAGGAGCGGACCTGTCTCGGCACGTGGTCTATGATTTCGACCTTCTGTCCCGGATGCATTACGACAAGATCTCCGACGCCCGTCTTGATGCACTGACCTATGTCGTCTTCGATACCGAGACGACAGGGCTTTTGCCCGAGCAGGGCGACGAGATCGTGCAGATCGCGGCGGTGCGGATCGTTAATGGCAAGCGGGTGAAGAGCGAGGTTTTCAACCTGCTGGTCAATCCGGGCCGTCCGATCCCGGCCTCGGCCACGGCGATCCATGGAGTCAGCGATGCGATGGTTGCCGATGCCATAAGCGTCCAGGAGGCCGTGCGGCAATTCCATCGTTTCGCCGAGGGCGCAGTGCTCGTGGCACATAACGCTCCCTTCGACATGGAGTTTCTCTATCGGCGGGAGAAGGAGGTGGGGCTGCGGTTCCTGCATCCCATTCTCGATACCGTCCTTGTCTCGGCCACGGCCTTCGGTCGTGCCGAAACGCACACGCTCGATGCGCTGGCCAGCCGCTTAGGCGTCCATATCGAGGATGCTGACCGCCACACGGCACTTGGTGATGCGATCGCGACGGCTGACGTCTTCATCAAGCTCAAGGACATGCTCGCAGGCCAGGGCCTCGTGCGGTTCGGCGAGGTGCTCGCCAGCGTGCGCACGCATCAGCGGCTCGTTCGTGATCTGAACGACCATCAGGTGCAGGCCTCTTAAGCCGTCGCGGTCGCTTTTCAGTTGATTTCTCTCGCGGGGTTCTCCCGCATGTCTGTCACGGCGGTGACAGGTGCGTGACAGGTTATGCTGTTAGGCCTATGGTCACATCGTCCCGTGGAGGCGGGGCAGATGGGACATGGGAGGAGCAGGCTTTGCCTGGAACGGTTCACGCCGTATTGCGGGTACCCGCATTCTCCCCACAGATCAGTTGAAAGCGGCAAGAGCCGCGTTGATGGTGGAGGACTATCTTGAAGCACTTTTTCCTGGCATCTTTTCTCGCAGGCGCTCTGGCCCTTCCGGCCGTTGCTGCCGACTACACGATCATGGCTCCGGCAGCGCCTGGCGGCGGCTGGGACCAGACGGCCCGCTCGCTGCAGGCCGTCATGCAGTCTGAAGGTATCTCCGGCAATGTTCAGGTCGTGAACGTGCCGGGCGCCGGTGGCACCATCGGTCTCGCCCAGTTCGCCAGCCAGCAGAAGGGCAATCCGAACGCCCTGATCGTCGGCGGCTACGTCATGGTCGGCGCGATCCTCACCAACCAGTCGCCGGTGACGCTGGCCGACGTTACGCCGATCGCACGCCTGACCGGCGAATACGAAGCCATCGTCGTTCCTGCCAATTCCGAGATCCAGAATATCGGCCAGCTCGTCGAAAAGCTGAAGGCTGATCCGGGTTCTGTTTCCTGGGCTGGTGGCTCGGCAGGCGGTACTGACCATATCGGCGCTGGCCTGATCGCCAAGGCTGCCGGCGTTGATCCGACCAAGATCAACTACATCGCCTATTCTGGCGGTGGCGAAGCACTTGCTGCCATCCTCGGCGGCCAGGTCACTGTCGGCATTTCCAGCTACGGCGAATTCCAGGCACAGGTTGCTGCCGGAACGCTACGTCTGCTCGCTGTCTCCAGCGCCGAACGCATCGCCGGTGCAGATGCCCCGACGCTGAAGGAAATCGGCCTTGATGTCGTGCTGCAGAACTGGCGCATGGTTGCCGCTGCTCCGGGCCTGACCGACGAGCAGAAGGCTGCTGTTACGGCTGACGTCGAAAAGCTTGCGAAGTCTGCCGGCTGGCAGGAAACGCTGAAGACCAAGAACTGGCAGGACACCTATCTCGTTGGTGCGGCCTTCGAAGAGCAGCTCGCCAAGGATATCGCTGCTACTGAAGCCATCCTCAAAGACATCGGTCTCGTGAAATGAGCATGGAAGAGCACTCTTCCGGACAACGCACGCGCCGCCCTGATTGGGCGGCGCTGGCCATCGCGATGGTGATGTTCGCGATTGCCGGCCTGATCTTTTACGATGTCGCGCGTCTGCAAGGCGGAAACCTCTATTCCGGTATTGGTCCCGCAACCGTGCCGAAGGGCATCGCCATCGGTCTGATCGGGCTGGGCATCTGGACGGTCTTCGCTGCGCTGCGCCGCGACTTTCCTGAGCGGGAGCACCAGGAGCTTCCCCCCGTCTTGTTCATCGTCGCGGGACTTGCCGCGCAGATGCTGCTTTTGAAGACCGCCGGTTTCTCGATTGCCACCGGTATTCTGTTTGCCATGACCGCTGCCGGATTCGGCAAGAGAAAGTTCTGGATTTCGCTGCCTGCGGGCATCGCACTCTCCTTCGTCGTGTGGATCATTTTCGCGCGCTTCCTGCAACTGTCCTTGCCGGCGGGTCCACTCGAGCGGCTGTTCTTCTGAGGGGAACCCCGTGAATACGTTTGATTTCCTTCTCCAGGGGCTGGCGATTGCCGCTCAGCCGATCAACCTGTTCTACGCGCTGATCGGCGTCACGCTCGGCACGCTCGTCGGCGTCCTGCCGGGCATCGGTCCGGCACTCACCGTGGCGCTGCTCTTGCCGGTCACCTACCAACTCGATCCTGCCGGCTCGCTGATCATGTTCGCCGGCATCTATTACGGCGGCATGTATGGTGGGTCGACGACATCGATCCTGCTGAATACGCCGGGCGAGAGCGCGTCCATTGTTACTGCGCTCGAGGGCAACAAGATGGCCCGAGCCGGACGCGGTGGACCAGCACTTGCCACTGCCGCCATCGGCTCCTTCGTCGCGGGTCTGCTGGCGACGATCTCGCTTGCCTTCATTGCTCCGTTTGTCGTGAAATTCGCGCTTTCCTTCGGGCCGCGTGAATATTTCGCGCTCATGGTGCTCGCGTTCGTGACCGTCTCGGCAGCATTTGGCGATTCCACGCTGCGCGGTCTGACTGCTCTCTTCATCGGCCTTGCGTTTTCGATCGTCGGCATCGACCAGCTCACCGGTCAGACCCGTCTCAGCTTCGGCGTGCCGGACCTGCTGGACGGCCTCGAAGTGACGACTCTCGCGGTTGCGATGTTCGCCATCGGTGAGACGCTTTATGTGGCGGCGCAAGGTGCCCGAGCTCCGGAAAAGGTCGAGGCCGTGCGCGGTTCGCTCTGGATGAACAAATCCGACTGGAAGCGTTCCTGGAAACCCTGGCTGCGCGGCACGGCGATCGGGTTCCCGATCGGGGCCATGCCGGCCGGCGGCGCTGATGTCTCGAGCTTCCTGTCCTATTCGGCAGAGAAGAATTTCTCGAAGCATCCCGAGGAATTCGGTCACGGTGCCATCGAAGGTGTTGCCGGTCCGGAAGCCGCGAACAATGCGTCGGCTGCCGGCACGTTGGTGCCGCTGCTGACGCTCGGCCTGCCGACCACGGCCACCGCCGCGATCATGCTTGCCGGTTTCCAGCAGTTTGGCTTGCAGCCGGGACCGCTACTGTTCGCGACCAATCCACAGCTGGTCTGGGGTCTGATTGCTTCGCTTCTGATCGCCAACTTCATGCTGCTGGTGTTGAACCTGCCGCTGATCGGTCTGTGGGTCCGTCTGCTGACAATCCCGAAGCCCTGGCTCTATTCCGGCATCCTGGTCTTTGCGACACTGGGCACGATCGGCGCCAATCCGTCGGTGTTCGAGCTCGGGCTCCTGCTGACCTTTGGCGTGCTGGGTTACATCATGCGGGTCTTTGGCTATCCGATCGCGCCTGTGATCGTCGGCCTGATCCTCGGGCCCATGGCAGAGCAGCAGCTGCGTCGTGCCCTGTCGATCAGCCAGGGGGATGCAACCGTGCTCGTCACCTCGCCGATTGCTGCCATCCTGCTGGCGCTGGCAGCCATTGCGCTCTTCGTTCCGATGTTCCTTCGGGCGCGGGGCAAGGGGCAGGTGCTGGCCCAGGTTGCGGGTAGCGAAGACTAAAGCCTAAATTACCATGTGCCGATGCAGGATCTGATTAACTCGGCCTGCATCGGCTGCATGGCTGGCGTGACTTTCCGTCCATTGTAATTTGACCGTCGGAGTATCATCTTCTGCTTGCAAACGAAGAAAGCGAGCAAAGAAATGTCTAGCCTCCGCAAGTCCATCCAGCAGGGTTTCCTCGGTCGTGCGATCGCCGTTATCGGCGCAGCAAGCTCCGCAGCGGCCGCTGTCGAGGGACATCGTCGTCCGAAGGATCATCACCTGAAGACGCTCGGTATCAACCCGGCCGATTTCCCGCGCTACTGATCCCGATAGAAATGATGACGGGCACTCATTGAGTGCCCGGATAGCTGGTCTCAAGGCCGGTTCTATAAGACAACACGAGCGCTCACTTCGGGCGCTCTTTTTGTTTCAGCAAGACAGTCGATCCATCCCGCCCCTCTGAGCTTCACTTGCTCAGTCGATCCGTCGCCGCCGTCAGGGCTATGTTGACCCCACCGGGAAGCCATTCGAAGTCGATGCTGCCGCCGAGCTGGTGGGTCGCACTGGTGCGCGCCAGCTTGCTGCCGAAGCCCTCCTGCTTCGGTGCCCTGATTTCCGAACGTGACACCGTTTCCCGCCATTCCAGGCTGAGCGATGAACCTTCCATCTGCCAGCGCACGTCGAGGCGGCCGACGGGTTCTCGAAATGGGCCGTATTTTGCGGCATTCGTCGCAAGCTCGTGGAAGATCAGGGCGAAACTCGTTGACGCGTTCGGGCCGAGCCTGAGTTCAGGTCCAGTCAGCGACACCTGGCTCTGCCGATCGGCGAGATGCGGTGACAGGATCTCTTCCAGAAGCGCATGAAAGCCCACCGATTCCGTGCCATGCAGTCCGTGGGTGATGGCTGGCTGGATCAGATGATGCGCCTTTGCCAGCGCCTGCAAGCGCCCGTGCAGCGCTTCCGCCATCGCGCCGACAGAGGCGGAGGAGCGGGCCGTCATGTTGATCATGCCGGCGGTGATGGCAAAGAGGTTCTTGACCCGATGGTTGAGCTCGCTCAACAGAAGTTGGCGGGCCTCTTCGGCCACCTTGAGATCGTGGATGTCGGTGCAGGTGCCATACCAGCGGATGATCTCGCCGCTCTCGTCACGCACGCATTGGGCGCGCCCGATGACCCATCGGTAGCTGCCTGATCGATGTCTGAGCCGATACTCCACGTGGTAAGGCTCACCCGTTGAAAGGCTGTCCTGCCAACGGGCCCAGGCTTCGGCCCGGTCATCCGGGTGAAACACCCTCTCCCAATCCGTCCCGTCGGTCACGCCTTCGGGAACGCCGGTGTATTCGTACCAACGCTGGTTGAAGTAGTCGTGATACCCATCAGGTCGTGTCGACCAGATCATCTGGTCGATGGAATTGACGATCGCCTCGAAGCGCTGCTCGCTCTCCAGCAGAGCGGCCATGGCGGTGGTTGCCTCGGTCACATCCGAGGCCTGAATGAATATGCCCGCGCTCTGGCCTTCCTGGTCCGTAATGGGCTGGAAAACGAAGTCCACATAGCGCAGTTGCCGCTCGCCATTCGGAGTTATGAACTCCACAGCCACGGCTGTGCCCTTGTAGGGTTCATTGGACAGGTAGACCGTGTCCAGAAGTCTCACAAATCCCTGATCTTCCACCTCGGGCAGGGCGTCCGCCACGGGCTTGCCGATCAGATCGGAACGGTGGACCAGCTCTTGATAGGCGGGGTTCACAAGCTTGAAGACGTGCGAGGGACCTTCCGTGATGGCGATTGCTGCCGGTGCCTGAGCGAAGAGGCGCCCAAGCCGGTCGATCTCTTCCTGCGCCTGCCGGCGCGCGAGCACTGCAGCCGTTGTCTCGTTGCCCTGGTTATAGACGCCGACGATGGTACCATGCTCGTCGCGGATGCTCGACAGGCTATAGTTCCAATAGCCTTCTGTCGGAACGCCGTTGCGATCCATGATCAGCAACTGGTCATACGTGGTCACACCCTCGCCAGTGGTCATTACCTGGCTAAATTGCGGCCCGACGACATCCCAGATGTCCGACCACACCTCGGCGGCCGGTCGGCCGAGTGCCCAGGGGTGCCGTTCGCCCGGTATGTGGGACCAACTGTCGTTGTAGAGCAGGCGAAGCTCCGCACCCCAGTAGATGGCGGTCGGGAAGCTGGAATTCAGGCAAATGGAAAGAGCCGAGCGGAGTGCCGCCGGCCACGTCTCGATGGGGCCGAGGCCATCTGACCAGTCCCGCTCAAGGATAAGGTCGGCCATGAAGCCGCCATTCTTCAGGAAACCGGGCCTTGCGTTCTGGTGCTCGTCTATCGACATCAATGCTGCTGCCTTGAGCTGCGCGTTTTCGGCTCTTACGAGTCAGATAGGCTAATCGGCTTTGCATGTCTATTGTCTCGCTTCGCCCCGATTTGGGGGAGGAGGGGTTGGACGAGAAATTTTTGACCGCTCCAAAATTTTGATCTGGCGACGGAACTTTTCGCAGAATTCGTCATTGTCGTGAGCAGCCTGCTTCAGGACAATGGTGTGAATGTCTGATCAAAATTCCTCGCGGCGCGACGCTCGGGACGCCGGCGACCGTCTCTTAGCCTCTCATCCCTCTGAAGATCCATTTGCCGCGGCCTTCAAGGCGACGCGCATGCCGATGCTGATCACCGATCCACAACAGCCAGACAACCCGATTATCTTCTGCAATCAGGCCTTTGCCACTCTGACAGGCTATGGCGTTGACGAACTCGTCGGGCGTAATTGCCGGCTCTTGCAGGGGCCAGAGACCGATCGCCAGGCGATCGATGCGCTGCGCGAGGCAATTGCGGCTGAACGTGATATCGCCATCGACATTCTCAATTATCGCAAGGATGGCAGCTCCTTCTGGAACGCGCTCTTCGTCAGCCCGGTCCGCGATGCCGCCGGCGATGTCATCTACTTCTTTGCCTCTCAGCTCGATTTCACCACGATCAAGAGCAAGGAGCGAGAACTTGCCGAGGCGCGCAAGTCGGCGGAGCGCGAAGTTGCACGCCGCACGAGCGACCTGTCGGATGCACTCAAGGCGCAGACGCTTCTTGTCCATGAAGTCGATCACCGGGTGAAGAACAATCTCCTGACGATTGCTTCGATCGTGAAGCTTCAGGCGCGCATGTCGGAAACCGACACCGTCAAGCGGACGCTGTTTTCCGTGCTCAACCGCGTCGAGGCGCTGAGCACCGTACAGAGGAAGCTGTTCACCAGCGCTGATCTCGGGCGCTTCGACGTTTCGGATTTCGCCAAGGATCTCATCGAGGATCTGGTGGGAGCCCTGAAACGGGACGATATCCGCGTGATCGTCGATATCTCGCCGGTTCTCGTTCCGGCAGTGAAGGCCTCCGCGCTCGCGCTGATCATCAATGAGCTTGTGCTGGATGCCGTCCGGCGCGGATTGAGCGATGGCGGCGGTGATATTCATCTGCAGGTCAAGCGGACCAATGGGCATTTTCTGATCCGGGTCACCGATACGACCACGCCGGTCTCCGTCAATCCCGAGGAGGAGGCCTTCGGCAAACTGATGCTGGAAACCTGCGCGAAGCAGCTCGGAGCGCAGATTACGCGGGAAGTCGATGGCCATCGGACAGATGTTCTGGTCACGATGCTGGTTGAAGAAATAAAGGATGCGGACGATTGAAGATCATGATTGTCGAGGATGAGGCGCTGCTTGCCCTCGAACTGGAGTTTGAGGTCGAGGCTGCCGGCCACGTCGTTGTCGGGACTGCGGCTTCGCGGAAGGCCGCCTTTGACATTCTCGAACAGAGCAAGCCCGACTTCGCCTTTGTGGATGTTCACCTGAGCGATGGCCCCACAGGCATCGATATCGGTCGGCGACTGGCCGAAAAGGACGTTCCCTTCGTCTTCGTCACCGGCAATATCAAGCGGATCCCCGAGGATTTCGTCGGGGCGATCGGAGCGATCGAGAAGCCTTATACGATGAATGGGCTGCAGAACGCCCTGACCTATATCTCGGCAGCCGTTGCGGGAGGCGACAGTGTCACCCCGCCACCGGGTCTCATACTAGCAAGCTGATTTTGCTGGCCTCAGAACGAGGCCAGTTCACACGGCTGCCGCGGGCCACCGCCATAGGGTTGGTAGGTGTTGTCGGCGGGGCTATAGGAGCGATAGCGCTCCATGCAGCTTGCGATGTGATCGTCCTGCACCGAATAGCCGTCTGACGAGGACGGCTCGCTGCTCACCGTCATGACTTCTGCCTCGCCTTCCCCGATCTCGGCTGGTGCTTCAACCTGATACGGGGATACACAATCGCGCAGCTCACCGTTGAAGCTGCGATAGGTGTTGTCGAGCGGTTCATAGGAACGGTAGCGCTGCGAACACCAGGCCATGTGCTGAGGTGAGAGGACGTCCAGGGATGCCTCCGCCGGCTCGTCGTAAACCGCGCCGGTCGACGTCAGGTCGATCTGAGCAATCCTTGAGCCGAGCTCCTCCTGAGCCGAATTTGCCGCTGTTTCCTGAACCTGCGGTGCCGGTTCACGCATGACCACGTGGCTGGCATAACGGGGCGGCAGTCGCTCAAGGTTCTGCGCTTCACGATCGATGCGCACCGGTTCGGCTGTCCAGAGGTCCCGGATATCAAGGCCAGTGAATTGATGGGTTTCTTCCTCAGGCGAAAGGGCGGCGGAGGCGATGACCACGCCGCCGATCACCATGCCTGCCGAGAGGGCGGATGCGGCGAGCAGTTGCAGGACGGTTTTCATCGGGATCTCCATTTTCGTCAGGTGACAGAAGAATGAAGTTGTCCGAAGACGGTTCCCGATGAAGTTGCTTTATCCCCTGATTTCGCAGTGGTTTTCGGAGAGGCGAAGCATCCCTGCCACGTCGTCTGGTCAGTGGTTGTGACGGGGCGGCGTTTTGGAGATTTGACGGAAGTCTTCTGCCGCACGAATAGTGGCGCCATCGGCGAGCTGGGTGACCGTCTGACGATAAAGACGCTGCCACGGGGTCGCATCCTTCGGTACCGCAGGTATGCCGTCCGCCTGGCGTTTCGCGATTTCGCTTTCATCGACCAGCATGTCACAGCGCCCTTGGTTGAGGTCGATCCGGATTGTGTCTCCGGTCCGCACCCAGGCAAGTCCGCCGCCTGCTGCACTTTCCGGCGATGCATTGAGGATCGACGGGCTGTCGGCGGTCCCGGACTGCCGTCCGTCGCCGATCGTCGGCAGGCTGAGGATGCCCTGCTTAATCAGATGATCCGGCGGCTGCATGTTGACCACTTCCGCTGAGCCTGGCCAGCCGAGGGGGCCGGCGCCACGGATTACCAGGATGCAGTTCTCATCAATCTCAAGGGTCGGATCGTTGATCCGACGGTGATAGTCCTCGGAGCCGTCAAACACGATGGCGCGGCCCTCGAAGACGCCTTCGCGTCCCTTTTCCTGAAGATAACGCTGGCGGAAGCCTTCGGAGATGACGCTGGTCTTCATGATCGCGAAGTCGAAGAGATTGCCCTTCAGCACGATGAAGCCGGCGCGCTCCCGCATCGGCTCATCGTAAGGCGTGATCACCTCGCGATCCGTCGCCTCCCTGCCTTCTAGGTTGTCGGCCATGGTGCGGCCCGTGACGGTGCGACAAGTTCCGTCGATCTTGCCGGCCTGCATCAGCTCCCACATGATGGCGGGCACGCCACCGGCGCGGTGGAAACGTTCGCCGAGATAGGCGCCGGCGGGTTGGACATTGGCAAGCAGCGGGATGTCGTAGCCGTGGACCTGCCAGTCCTCGGGCAGAAGTTCGACGCCGGCATGCTTGGCCATGGCCATGAGATGTGGCTGGGCATTGGTCGATCCGCCGATTGCGGAGTTGACGCGGATGGCATTCAGGAAGGCGTCGCGTGTCAGGATGTCTGACGGGCGAATGTCCTCAAGCACGAGTTCGACGGCCCGTTTTCCCGTGCGATAGGCCATCTGGCCACGCTCGCGATAGGCAGCGGGAATGGCGGCGCAGCCGGTGAGCGACATGCCGAGCGCTTCTGCAATGGCGTTCATGGTCGAGGCCGTGCCCATGGTGTTGCAGTGACCGACGGAGGGTGCAGAATCGAGTGCCCGTTCCAAGAATTCCTCCTTGGTGATTTCGCCTGCCGCATATTTGCGGCGCGAACGCCAGATGACCGTGCCGGAACCCACCAGTTCGCCGTCGTGCCAGCCGTCCAGCATCGGGCCGCCTGACAGAACGATGGCCGGAATGTCGACCGTGGAGGCCGCCATCAGGGCCGAGGGGGTGGTCTTGTCGCAGCCTGTCGTCAGCACCACGCCATCGAAGGGGTAGCCGTAGAGCAGTTCGACAAGGCCGAGATAGGCGAGGTTGCGGTCGAGGGCTGCCGTCGGGCGCTTGCAGTTTTCGAACAGCGGATGCGACGGGAATTCGATCGGGATGCCGCCGGCATCACGGATGCCGTCGCGTACGCGCTTGGCGAGGTCGAGGTGATGGCGATTGCAGGGATTGATGTCCGAACCCGACTGGGCAATGCCGATGATCGGCTTGCCGGAACGCAGCTCTTCCGGAGTAGTGCCGTAGTTCATGAAGCGCTCGAGATAGAGCGCGGTCATGTCCAGATGATCGGGGTTGTCGAACCAGTCCTGCGAGCGAAGGCGGCGTTTCGGTTTTTCAGTTTCAGTCATCGGCTGCACCTTTGCGGTGGTTGTGCTTTTCCAGGTGAAGGAGAAGGGCGCTGTGATCGAGGTCGCCGTTTCCGTCTGCCACGAAGTCGTCGAAGGCCTGGCGAATATCTGCCGTCAGCGGGAGTTCCAGGCCGTAGGTCTCGGCCATGGCGGCCACGGCATTCAGATCCTTCAATTGCAGGCGAGATGGGCCGCCGGGCTCGAAGCGCCGGTCCACCATGCGCTGGCCGTGCAGGTCCAGGATCCGGCTTTCGGCGAAGCCGCCGCGGATTGCCTCGCGGAACTTTTCGCGCGATGCGCCGCCTGCTTCCACCAGCATCATGGCTTCTGCCACGGCACCGATGGTGATTGCGACGATCTGCTGGTTGGCGAGCTTGCAGATCTGGCCTGCGCCGGACGGGCCGACATGGGTGATGCGGCCGAGCGGGGCGAAGACTTCCGCGAGGCTTTCGACAATGTCCGCGTCGCCGCCCGCCATGATCGCTAGCGTGCCGGCTTCAGCGCCCACGACGCCACCCGAGACAGGTGCGTCGACATGCGCGATGCCGAGCTTGGCAAGCCTTGCCGCGTGGTCTCTCGCCATCGGTGGTGCAATCGAGGAGGTGTCGATGACGACGGCACCCTTCTTCAGAGCGGCTGCTGCGCCTTTGGCGAAGAGGACATCCTCGACTGCGGGACCGTCCGACAACATGGTCAAGACCACGTCGGCATCTTCTACGGCCTCTGCTGGACTGTTCGCCAGCCGCGCCCCGGCTGCTGCCAGTGGTTCGGCTTTGCTCACATCGCGGTTCCAAACCGTCACGGCAAAGTCTGCGGCGAGCAGACGGCGCGTCATTGGAGCGCCCATCAGCCCGGTCCCTAGAAAGGCGATCTGCCTTGTGGCTTTTTCCGTCACAGTTTCCCTCCCAGTTCGTCCTCGATATGCACCCGGATGATCTCGTCAAAAGTGCTTTCCGCCGTGAAGCCGAGCGCGCGGGCGCGTGTTGCCTCGAAGCCGGGCGCCCATCCGGCGCAGATGCGCATGATCATCTCGTCGGGTTCATGACGGATCAGCTTGACGGCCTTTTCGCCCGCCGTGCGGCGCAATGCCTCGATCTGTTCTCCGACGGTTGCGCTGAGGCCGGGCATCGAAAGGTTGCGTCGTGGGCCGACAGTTTCCAGATCGATCGTGGCGCCGTGAATCAGGAAGCCGACGGCGGAGCGGGGGGAGGCGTGCCAGTGGCGGACGTCCTCGCTCACGGGGAGAACGGCTTCCTGGCCGACCAGCGGTTCCCGCAGGATGTTCGAGAAGAAGCCGGAGGCGGCCTTGTTCGGCTTGCCGGGACGAATGCAGATGGTCGGGAGGCGAATGCCGATGCCGTCGAAATAGCCTTTGCGGGAATAGTCCGAGAGCAGCAGTTCGCAGATCGCCTTCTGTGTGCCGTAGCTGGTGAGCGGCGTCGTGTGGAAATCGTCCGGGATCGGATAGGGGAGCGGTGCTCCGACGACCGCGATCGACGATGTGAACACGACCCGCGGACGGTATCCATCGACTATGTGGGCAAGGCGGATCGCTTCGAAGAGAAAGCGGGTTCCGTCCAGATTGATCTGGTAGCCCTTCTCGAAATCGAGTTCCGCTTCCCCGGAGACGATTGCCGCGAGATGGAAGATCACATCGGGACGGGCGGCGACCAGGCGTTCTGCTGCTGCGGGTTCGGAGAGGTCGACGGTCTCGATCGTTACTTTCCCGCCGAAGCCTGAAGGCGCCTCGGCTGCGACGACATCGGCAAGTGTCATCGCCGTGATCTGCTGTCCCTGCAGCTCGCCATCGCGCGTCAGTCTCCG
>NZ_JBWHZM010000002.1:0-289046 GCF_056323085.1 Allorhizobium sp. nf9_anc
TGAAGGATCGCAAATCCGTCATCGGCATGCACGACGAGGTCAACCTCTACGCTTGCGCCAAGGCGCATGGCCTCCAGGATGCGGGTTGCCGTAAACTCGGCATCTGAGGAGGTTCGCCGTGCCCGGTGCCATTTGACCATGGTCCTGTGGCCCTGGTGCTCGATGAAAATGGGATCAGTGGGCATCGGAGGTCCGATAGAGTTTTACATTGTCGCGGAAGCCAGCAAAGGCGCGGGGCCTGAGGTCGACACTCTGGCCCGTCTGGAAGGGTTTGGGACTGCGGACCATGGATTTGACGCGTGTGCCGTCGGACAGGTGCAGATCAATCAGACCGTGGGTTCCAAAATCCGTGACACGATGAATGATGGCAACGCCTGCGCCTTGACCGACAAGATCCAGTGCCTCTGGCCGCACGGCCAAGGTAAGCGGTCCGTTCGAGACGGGAATATCGGCTGCAATGTCGGGATGGACGAAGCGGCCATTTTCTACCCTGCCTTCGATGAAATTCATGGTTCCGATAAAGCCGGCGACGAAGGGCGTTTGCGGATCGCGGTAGATGACGTCGGGGCGATCGGCCTGTTCCGTCTTGCCGTTTTGCATCACCACGACCCGGTCAGCCATGGAGAGTGCCTCATCTTGCCCGTGGGTGACAAAGAGCGTCGTGATCTTGAGGCGAAGCTGGATATCACGCACCTCTTCCCGCAGCCGCTCGCGCAGATGCTGGTCGAGGCTTGCAAAGGGTTCGTCCAGCAGAAGGATCTTCGGCTCCAGGATCAGCGAGCGCGCGAGCGCCACCCGCTGCTGCTGGCCACCAGAGAGCTCATTGGTCATCCGTCTGTCATAGCCCTTAAGGCCTACGAGCTCGAGCACGCGCTCGACCCTGTCGCGGATCTCGACTGCTGGGCGCCGACGCAGCTTTAGCCCGAAGGCAAGATTGTTGAAGACATTCATGTGCGACCAGAGCGCATGGCTCTGGAACACCATGCCTGTCGGCCGCTGCTCGGGCGGAAGACGCGTTACGTCCTGCCCGTCGATGGAGATCGTGCCTGTTGTCGGCTGTTCGAACCCGCCAACCATGCGCAGCAATGTCGATTTGCCAGAACCTGAGGGGCCCAGCAGGCAGACCAGTTCACCATCGGCCACATCAAGAGAGATACGGTCGACCGCGGTCGTGCCACCTGGAAAGATCTTTGAGGCCCCGGCGATGCTCAGTTTCGACATGTTCTCATTCCTGTGCTGCAAGACGTCATCCGCCAAACCCCTTGGCGAAGGCGTTGCCGCCGATGACCCTTCGGGCAAACATCAGCGCGATGAAGGACGGGACCCAGAGCATGACGGACAAGACCGCGCCGAACTGGATGACCATCTGGTTGTTGATGAAGCTGATCATCAGTACCGGCATGGTGCGGATGCCCGGCGCACCGATCAGCCAGGCGCCCTCCGTCTCGTAGAAGGTTCCGACAAAGGTGAGGAGAAGTGCGGCGGCAATCGTCGGTGCTGCCTGTGGAAGTGTGATCGACCAGAAGACACGGAAGGGGCCGGCGCCCACATCGCGGGCCGCCTCTTCCATGCGCCGGTCAACGGCCTGAAAGGCTGCGACGGGGATCCAGATCATGAACATCAGCGTGTTGACCAGCTGGATCAGCGCAACGCCCCAGAACGTTCCGATCAGATCAAGTTGCAGGAAAATGGCGGCAATTGCCACGAGAAGACCGAATTTCGGAAAGGCGTGGCCGGCGAGAAATGAGAAAAACAGGATGTCCCGGCCCGGAAACCGCATGCGGGCGAAAGCGTAAGCCGCCGGTAGGCAGATGATGGCAGAGGCAAGGGTGACAACAGCCGAGAGCGTGAGGCTCAGCCACAATGCGTTCCACACATCCGAGCGGTTGAGCGTCTGCTCCCAAAAACGCAGGCCGAATTGCTGCGGCATCACACTGGGATAGCGCCACACCTCTGTGAAGGCCCAGACGCCAACGACCAGGAGGGGAAGAATGATCGCAGCCGACAAGATCAGGGCGAGCAGGATGCCGGTCAGGTCAAGGCCACGGAGCTTCGCAACGGGTTCGTGCATGATCCTCACTTCCCCTGATTGCGGGCGACGGATCGCACGTAGAACAAGCCAAACACGATGCAGAAGCCGAAGGTAATCACGGCTTGCGTGATGGCACTGACGGGATCGTTCAGGTCGCGGAAGGTCCGCTGCATGAACGGGCCCATCATCTCCGGTGAAGCCGGGCCCAAAAGATAGGGCAGCGTGAAGGCGGAGAAGATCCCAAGCACTGCGAAGGAGAGCGCAACCAGGATCGAATTGGAGATCTGCGGCAGAATGATGTGCCAGAGAACTTGGAGACGGCTTGCACCAACGTCACGCGCCGCCTCGATCGCCATGTTCCCGACGGATCCGAGACCCGACAAGAGGATCAGCACGGTCAGCGGAATATTATCCCAGACAAGGCCGATGACGGGACCCCAGGGCGTGAGATAGGGCGTGCGCAGCTTGGGCAGACTGAGCGCATTCAACACGAGGTCAACCATGCCGTTCGGTCCAAGAACGCGGATCAGGGCATAGGCGAGGATGATCGACGGCACGAACATCGGCAGGATGGCAAGCGCCTGGACATAAGATGCAATGCCGCCTTTGGCGAAACGGAGATAAAGCGCGATCGGAAGCGAAACGACGAGCAGCAAAAGCGCACAAACGGCAGTCGTCCAGAGCGTCAGGCTCAGATTGTTGAGACTATAGACGTCGGTGAAGAAAAAGACGTAGCTTGAGAGATCAAATCCCGCTTCGCCGCCCAAGGAAGAAGGGCGCCACAGGGTGCGCCAGACAGCGCTGATAATCGGCCAGATCACCAGCCAAGCGACAAGCGAGACAGGCAAGGCGACGAGCAGGAGGCCGACAAGCCCCCTGCCCGGTTTTTTGCTGGATGTGGCAGACAATGTCACGCCTGGGCTCACGACTTCCGGTCGATGGTCGGTGCAACGTTCCGGTACCAGCCGTCATTGACGGCAACTTCCCAGGCACCCGCAGGGAAGGTCGGGATGCTGCTCGGAATGATGTCCGCAAACTTCTCGCGCAGATCAGCGGAAACGTGGTCCCAGCTGACGCCCGGAAAGCCGCCGAGTTCGGAGAGAATGGCACCCTGGATCTCTTCGGTCAGGATGAAGTCGGCAAGCTTCAGTGCTGCATCGCGGTTCTTGCCGTTGCTCAAGACCACGGCGCGCGAGAAGTTGCCGCACAGAGCCAGATCCTGCAGCTGTACGATGCCGGTGGTCTCCGGCAGCACACCTTGGGCAATGGCCTGGAGTACCTGGTCGGACCAGACGGGGGTCATTGTGACCACGCCTTGTCCCAGCAACTGGATCGACTGGGTATTGCCGGAGGAATAGGCGCCGTTGTCGTAAAGGGCAGGCGAGATGTCTTTCAGCAGTTCCCAGGCCTTACTGAGTGCCTCATTGCCGAAAGCTTCGGTGTAATTGTCGACCGTAAACGCCTTGGGGTCCAGACCATTGGCCTGGTGGATGGCACGACGAACGAAGTTTCCGCCCGAACCACCCTTGTCAGGGCGATTGTAGACGAACTGTCCCGGGTTTGCCTTGATCCATTCAACCAGTGCGTCCCAGGTCTTTGGTGCATCGGCCGCCGACAGCTTGGTTGTGTCATAGGCAAGCAGAACCTGGGAACCGCGATAGGGAAGCGAGAAATCGCTGTCGATCGCAAGCGGGTTGACCTTCGAATAGTTCGATAGGCCAGCTTCCTTCATATTGACGTAGAGCCCAGCTTCGATCGCACCCTTGGGAAGGCGCGGATCCGTGTGCTCGAAATAGTCGGCTTGCGGGTCGGTGTTCGTCTGCATCGCGGCAATGGCGCGCTCGGCAATCGCCTGAATGCCTGCATTGTCACCGGCATCGACGAGGTTCAGCGTCACACCGGCATTTGCCGCTTCGAAAGCGGGCTTGACGGTATTGGTCCAGAAATCGAGCACATTGGCATCGGAGCCGGTGTACCAGTCGATCTGACCTTCGGCTGCAAAGGACAGTTTCGGCAGGATCATCATACCGGCAACGGAGCCGGCGGTGGAAATCAGGAATGCGCGACGCTTCATCGTCTTCTCCCTTGTTGCCGCGCCATCCGACGTCGGCTTGGTGTCAATAGCGCGAAGGTCGATCACA
Source organism: Allorhizobium sp. nf9_anc (assembly GCF_056323085.1). Taxonomy (NCBI): domain Bacteria; kingdom Pseudomonadati; phylum Pseudomonadota; class Alphaproteobacteria; order Hyphomicrobiales; family Rhizobiaceae; genus Allorhizobium; species Allorhizobium sp. nf9_anc. The sequence goes on from NZ_JBWHZM010000002.1 coordinate 4,174, forward strand.
GCCGCCTCTCTCAGAGGGGATGGAGAGATCAGGCCTCCCAGAAAACTGCGTTGGATAGGGCAGCCGCCGGCTTTTTTCGTTGCCGGAAAGGGGCTGCTGCCCGGTTGCACATGAGTGCAATTCAGAGTGCCAAGCGCAGCTCTAGTTAAGGGCGTTAGACGAAGCTTTGATGACACTGACCGTTTGCACATGCGTGCAATGCCGTAACAGGCGGGCTGCTCAGACCGGATGGTGGCGGACGGAGCGTCTCCAGATTGCGACCGGTTCAAACACTGCACTCAGCTTTCGGCGAGGCTCCGATGGCGTGTCTGAGTCTGCCAAAAGCGAAAGCACGTGGTTTGCAATGCTCTCAAGCGGTTGCTCGAAAGTGGTCAGACGATAGGCTTCCCAGGAGGCCTGCTCGATATTGTCAAAACCGATGACGCAGAGGTCTTCAGGGATACGAAGACCAAATTCATGGCGCGCACTGTCCATGAAACCGAGAGCAAGCAGGTCCGTCACGCAGAAGACCCCATCGGGAGGATCGGATCGGGCAAAGGCGCGTTTGGCAGCTTCAAAGCCCTCATTGTAGTTGGTCGCTTCAGCCACGAGTGTCACCACTGAAAGCTGCTCGTTCGATGCGGCCGCCAGAAAGTGTTGTTCGCGTTCAACAAGGCTTGGTGTCCGCGCTGCGGAGGTTACGAGACCAACGCGCTTACACCCGGCTCGGCGCAGCAGAAACATGGCCTCCCTTGCAGCCCAGGCATTGTCGAGGCCGAGAGTATCGCATCCGTCCAGGCGGTCGTCCCGGTTGATCAGGATGACTTGCTGTCCGTTGGTCAGCGCCGTGTTCACCAGAGCGGTCGAGGGTGTTCCTGAAAGAACCACCGTGGCATCCGCACGGTAATGAAGGGTCAGCTTCAAGGCATGGTTGACACTTGCCTCATCGCTCTTTGTGTTCAAGACCACGCTGATCTTGCCGGCGGCTTGCAGTTTGCGGGTGAGATGGTCGACCATGGCGGCTCTCACCGGCGTTGTGAGATCCGAGACGATGAGGCAGACGATGTTGCTGCGCTCTCGTAACTGCCGGGCCAGATGATTGACGTGGTAGCCAAGCGCTTCAGCCGCCTCGATCACCTTGGCTCGCGTCTCGTCCGACACGCTTGCACCATCGGTGAAGGTGCGTGATACGGCGGAGCGAGACACCCCCGCACGTTCGGCAACCATCTTGGCGCTGACAAACAGGGGCGAATTAGTTCGGCGCATGAGAAGCTGCTTGATGAGAGGGCGCTTGCCCCAAGGACAGAGTGTCGCTTCGACGGCCATTACGGTTCAGCCGATGTGTCCAATTGGTCTTCATGTTCTTGAGAAACCCTTTTCGATCAACCGACGTGACGTTAAGTCGGACGACCAGATGGTGATAGCGTGAACCTCGAGCTGCGTCTGATACTTAAGATTATTTCTCGATATCGCCGCGGACTTTGTCGAGGGGGTTCGGCCGGAAGGTATGGCTTTCTCGCCGGCTGGATGATGTCGCATCCGTCTATGACGCCTGCATGAATTTAGGCCTTGTGGGCGGTCATGCCAAAGGGTCGGGAGAAATGATCCTCTATCTTGTCCGGCCCTCCTCACTCGTCTCCGCCACTGCCGGGGCCCGGCTTAAACTGCCCGTCGATCACATGGGCGTGCCCCTTGATGTAGACGTTGCGTATCTTTGAAACATTGTGTTGTTCGGTGACAACCACATCGGCCCTTTTGCCAGCTGCGATCAGCCCGCGATCGGCAAAGATCTCGGGAAAGACCTGGGCCACATTGCCGGTTGCGAGCGCCACGGCTTGTGCAAGGCCCATCTTGTTCAGCCGCATCATCCTGTGGAGCGCCGACGGTATCGTGTCCCAGTCTCCGCCAGCAAAATCAGTCGAGATCGTGTCCACCAGCTTTGCATCGATCAGGGCGTCAAGATTATCGGGCTGATTTCGAAACCGTGTGTCGATCATGTCGAGCGTCGAGATGTCGATGGTCACACCGAGAGCTTTGAGCTGACGGGCAGCCTCGACGGCTTCATCTGGCAGAAACGAAGGGTGATTGGCATGGGCTGCGATCATTCGCATCGATGGGAAGCGTCGTTTCAGCGCAAGCAGGGTCGCAGCCGTCGGTGCAGCATGGTGGAAGATGGCAGGAAGGCCGAAGCTGACTGCGGCTTCGGCAACCTCCCGCAGGCCAACAAGCGCGTTTTTGACAGGAGCCAATACCCTTTCTTCGAGCAATGTCTGCATTTCCTGCGGTGTCATTTTGTCCTCAAGACCGGCCTCTTCGAGCAAATGCCTCAAGTCCGCCTGGCTTGCGGTTGAATGGCCATCCAGCTTTCGCCCGAGGACTGCTTCCTTCAGTCGTCGTGCCATCAGCACCGAAATCCGCTGCCCTGTTTTCTCCTCAATCGCGTCAGGAATAAAGCGATAGTCCTGGGCGCCACCGCCCAGGGTCTGCCCGCCACCTGCCTCGCCCAGAACCCGGCAGCCTGCTTGAACGAGCTCTTGGATGCTCGCAGATCTGTGCCTTGCCAAAAGGCCGCGGCCGTCAATCTGGTCTGCGGCCACGATCGAGTGCAGCGTATGGGCGCTCGTCATATGGATGTCCATCGGATGAGGTCCCGCCTCCCCGTCACGCTCATCCGGAAGGGCAAGGCCACAGACATTGATGAGCGAGGTCGTGCCAGACAGAAGGTGCCGATTGCGCTGCCACGTAATCTCTGATGGCATCAGTGGCGCAGACCCGCTTGGCATTGACGGGCCTGCTATCGTTGCATGGGCATGCCCGTTGATGAAGCCTGGCACCATCAGCATGCCATTTGTCGCGATGACCGTTTCGCCCTCGACGGCATCTGCCATGCCCGGCGTCACCTCTGCGATGAGACCCTCGCGGATGCGGATGGAAGCACAATCCACAAAGGTCACTCCGTCGCCGGTGACCAGGCTGCCCCCGCGCAAAAGGATCCGATTGCCTGTCAGTCCATGTTGGATGCTCATGGTCTTCAGCCCTCTTGGTTTCCGTCTTTTGTGGCAACCAGCGCGTAGCCGCTTCCCCGCACGGTCCGGATGACGTCTGAACCACCCCATTCCATCAAGCGTCGCCTCAAGCGTCCAATATGAATATTGACGGTGCGAGGATCGACAAAGACCCCTTTCGGCCAGGCGCCGGCAATCAAGGCCTTGCGGGAGTGGACGATCATCGGCTCCTGCGCAAGCAAGACGAGCAATTCGAACTCGATCCGGGTCAAACGGATCTCGTTACCCGCACGCCGAACACGCCGGCCCGGCATATCGAGCTCAAGATCACCGCAGGAAAGGAATGCCAAGCCGCGGACCCGCGCTTGTCTCAATATCCGCCGGACGGAAGCCAGGATTGAGCCCGGTTCAACTGGACGCATCAGCCCCTCATCCATCCCTGCCGACAGAAACTCCGCGTAGCTTTGAACCGCCGCTGGTTCGACAAGGACCACAATTCGGCAGTTCTCCCTCTCCCTCTCCCTCTCCCTCGGCTTGCCGCAGTCTCGGTCCCTGTTCCCGTTCCGGTCTGTGGTCACAGTCCCCCGCACCGCTCGGCAGAGTTCGAGCGCACCTTCAAGCTGGCCGTCGATCAACGCCAATTGCGCCTGTCTGCTGACAATTCGGTCAAACGCATCGTCTTGCGTGATTGCAATCTCGACGCTCACACCTTCGCCTTCCAACAAATGCCGGAGGAAAAGAGAGAGCTCTATCTTGGCAGAACAGACGACAACCAAGGGTGCGTCGTCGAGCGCCGCGCCGTGCCGCTTTTCCATGAGCAGGCCTCGACTTCCTGTTTGTCTCCAGCACAAGCATGGCATTGCAGACGTCAGGGTTCAAACGCCAAGTCATCGATAATTATGAAGAATTGTTGCGGCCTGCGATCGGGGGGCCCTAGCAGATTTGTCACTTGGCAAGCGCTGAGGAAAAAGTGCCAATAGGGTCTGTGCGCGCTCAGGTTGAGGTTTGTCGATTGCAAGCCACGGGCTTCATGCGCGACCGGTTAAAAGCGCGCCGTGATGACAAGCATGAAAGGAAGTCCAATGGCAAAATCCCCGTCCTGGATGCTTCCGACTACTGGACCTGGCGACGGCCAAAGACGCGCCGAAGTCTTGATGCTCGCGCCTTGCGACGAGGCGAGCGGCCGGATCATCGCCGCACTGAAGGGCGAGTATGCGGTCAGGGTCGTCTCAACGATCCCTGACTTGCGCTCCGCCCTCATCATGGGTGGTGCTGATCTCCTCATCCTCGATGAATTTGCGGTCGGCGATGAAGACTTGATGCATATTTGCCGTAGCATTCGTCTCACCAGCTCGGTTGCGATCATGGTTCTCGGCGAAACCGAAGAGCCAGACGATCGCATAAGGCTGCTCGAAGCCGGCGCCGATGATTGCCTCTCAAGGTTGCTCGATATGCGTGAGATACGGGCGCGTGTGGCAGGGTTGTTAAGACGCGCTGCCTTTGGGGCCGGTGCGCTTTCCATGGGTAGCGTATTGCGGTTTGCCGGCTGGTCAATCGACCCTCATCGGCGGCTGCTTGAAGACCCAAGCGGCCGAAACGTCGATCTGACAGCTGCGGAGTTCGATCTCCTGTGGGCCTTCTGCCGCCATAGCGGCAAGACCCTCTCGCGGCGAACACTGCTGGGCTTTACCCGGGTTGGCGCCGCCCGCCCCGTAGAGCGCAGCGTCGATGTGCATGTCAGCCGACTTCGACGCAAGATCGAGTTCGATCCACACCGCCCGATCTTTCTCAGAACAGTCCGTCTCGGCGGCTATGTCTTCACGCCAAGGGTCGAGGCGGTCCTGCTTGATGATCAGCATCCCGGTCAAGAGCTTTGAGCGCAATGCCGCCCACAAGTTGATGCCCGGCTTCCTCTTGCTCTCGGTGTTGCCAGTGCTGCAAATGCGGCCAATGTTAAATTTTATGTCTTTTATCTCGGGAAAGTTGCACGGGGCCCCGCACCAGTTATAACTTTGAAGAATAATTGTTGCGTATGACATCATTGTGTACCGGCCCAATATGGTGGCCGGAAGCATCACTTAAAATCATGTCGGTCCGCATTGCTTCAGCTGTCCCAAAGGGATGGCTGTCATCTGACGATCATTGCAAAAGAGGATCCAATCCATGAGAAAGAGATACCCGTTTGATCCGCTGATTGAGGCCATCACGACGGCCCGCAGTCCAGACGCCCTCGGCGACGCTTTGCAGAACTTCAGCCAGATGTACGGTTTTCAGCATTTTGCCTATCTGCGCCTCGATGGCAGCCGCTGGAAGGCCGTGTCGAACTATCCCGCCGAATGGCTGGACCGCTATTATACGCAGAACTTTAGCCGGATTGATCCGATCGTCCGGGCAGCGAAGCAGGGCGCTCACCCCTTCTGCTGGTCGCTTCACGATGCCATTCTCAAGCGTGAACGACCTGAGGTTATCGCGTTTCGTGACGAGGCGATTTCCCACGGGATCGTGGCGGGGCTCTCGATCCCGATCCGTGTCGGCTTCAGTCATCAGGCCGTGCTGACCTTTGCCTCGCATGACACCGCCTGTCTGAAGGACGCGGTCACGATGGATATCATTGAGGCGGCAACAGCTGCTGCCATGCTGCATTTCGCATTTTCGATGCGCAGAAAGCGCTGGTCTTGCGCGTCAGCGGATAATCTCACCAACTTTGAAATCACCTGCCTGCGCTGGGTTGCCGAAGGCAAGACGATGCAGGATGTGGCGGACCTGCTCGAGGAGAAATACTCCAGGGTTCGCGTGTCCGTCGACAAGGCAAAGGACAAGCTCGAGGCCGTGACGCTCCAGCAGGCAACCGCCGTTGCAGCCCGTTTGCTGTTGATTTGAGACAGAAGGTCGCAAGCCCGATGGTCGTGCCCTTGCACGGACTGCCTGCAGCCAGAATAGGATCCACCGAAACGCCTCGCGCACAGCACAACGCAATGATTGCATGATCATTGTCGTTCTCAGTGCTCAGCGGTGCAATGTGCCAAACACCAGATCTTGGTCGACCAGGATGTTGAAACGGTAACCGGGCCTGATCTCAAGCGTTGGCTGAACATCGAGGTTCTTCGATATGCTTCGTTCCGCCAGTCGGCCGAAGGTTTCGCTGAAGCTGCGTCTGGCTGCGTCCGACGGGTCTGTCACGCCAAGACTTCTATTGTCGGGCAGTGCCAGATCCATGCCCGTGCCGATCAGTGCGACAAGGGCGGCTGATCCATAGGTTTGAAGCAGGTGTCGGTCCACCCGGTCCTTGAAGCCCGCCTGCCCTTCGCGATCAACACCGGTCATCGATCCGATATCGAGGCTTTGCCCATTTGCAAAGACAATGTCGGTCCAGACCACCAGGACCCGCGACTGTCCATGGGACACTTTGGAATCGTAGCGCCCAACGAGCCGCGATCCTTGCGGAATGAGCAGGTGGCGACCTGTGGCGCTGTCATAGACGTTCTGGCTCACCTGCGCGAGCATGCGCCCCGGAAGATCGGCATTGATGCCGGTCATCAGGATGGCTGGAATGACAGAACCGCGGCTGAGTGTCAGGGGAGAGCCTGCCTCCGTTACCTTTGCGGCCTGAGTAAGCCGGCTCCTTCCTGAAACCAGGAAGGCTCGCTTCTCCGCTTGTCCATTCGGGTCAGCAATATCAGAACCTGTTTCGCCAATGGCCTCGGCCGCCGCAAGCAGGCGCGCGCTCAAGCGATCGCCACCAGCATCCGCGTGGCGTTCATTCGCCCCATCCTCGGCAGCCGAGCCAGTGAGCTGGGCGCTCACGTGCCCTGTCTCGATCCGCAAGGGCGCGGCACGGGCGCCTTCGGCCCGTTGCAGCCGTGCCATGGTCTGGCGGTGGCGCTCATTCAGGATCTGCTCTTCATGGTCTCGTTGAAGTCTCTCCCGCCAATCATCGTCCTCTTGTTCAGGTCGCTGAACAGGATCTGCGGTCAGTCGGTGGACGGGTTCTGAGGGTCGAGCAAGCTCTGGTGCTGCGATCACCTGAGGTGCCTCCACAAGCGGTGGTCGGACCTCAACGGGCGGGTTCTCTCCGATGATCCCGTCGCTCACACCGCGTTTCAGGTTTTCGGCAAAACTTGTCGCCGATCCCCTGTCGTTCGCCGTTACATCTTGCGATCCGCCGCGCCACAGGCCGCGAGAAGACAGGCCAAAGATCACCGTCGCCAGCACGGTGACAATGACCCCAAGAACCACGAAGATGGGCAGACGGTTGAGCCGTCTGATGCCCCTATCTTGGTCTGCTCCCGGTTTGCCTCGCATGATGTGAGGGGCGCCCAGAAGTTGATGACCCACACTCATGTTGCGGCTCCTTTGCTGGTCGTCTCCACAAGCAGTGGCCCCGCCGGCATGACGCCGCCAGTGGCTGCTGGATCCCCAGTCTGACCAAGACTGGAACTGCTTTGCCGGTAGACCTTGGAGAGGTGGTGGGATGGTGATGAAACACGCACAAGCAGATCGCCATCGACCTCAGCGCTCCACACATCCAGGAGGATCGCCTCGCCAGTTGAAGCGCCACTGTCTTGCATGCGGTAGCCGAGTTGCGTGAGGGCCTCGCCAAAGGCCCCCGACAAAGGCTGGGTCGCACCGGCTCTGAAGGCAAGGACTGACCCTTTAGGGATAAGAGGACTGATATCGCCCGACAGGTCTGACGCGACGGATGCGGCGACCGCCGGGTCCTGAAAAGCCTGTCCCTCACCGGACTGACTGCTTGCGCGTTCGCTCGCTACCTGGCAGCCGCTTGAGCCCAAGGCCAGAATGAGAAATACCGCCCACTTGTTCATCTCATCCCCCTCTCTTGATGGTGATCTTCTTTTGTCGCCAGCCAACGCCGGAGATGAGAACGGCCTTCTCGACAGCGTGGTCAATGATCATGACGTCCTTGTTGACGCGATAATTGACGAGCTGTCTCTGCCCCTCTGAGAGAAGGAAGAGGATCGGCATTTCCTGGCCTGTCACATGTGCGGGAAACTGGATGAAGGTCTTTTGACCGTCAAAATAGACCCGTTTCGGGCGCCACCGCGCATGGCCGGTGATCTGATAGGCGAAATCCAGACGTGAGGCGTTGCTGCCACGATCGCTTCCTTCAAGCCTGGCATTGACCGTCGCCAGATCTGCTGACAGCGGATTGGGATAAGAGAACCCGATACGGGCCATATATCGGCTTTCATGCGACCGGAGCCTTATGTGGTAGGTCCGTTTCGATGTGGTGACGATCATTGAGGTGTGAAGCCCAGGTTCCGTCGGCCTGACGATCAGGTGGATCTGCTCCCCCCTCCCCTCCCCCGAACTTGCAGCCTCGACGCTCCAGCGCACACTGTCGCCCAAAAGAACGTCCTTGATGCTCTCTTGCGCTTCAAGCTCGATGTCGCAGACCTGCAAGGGGGCGCAGATAATGGAGGGTTGTCCCTGGCCAAAGAGAAAGACGACCTTGCCCTCTGGCCCGCGGGTAACGATGCCGCTTCCCTTTTGCCACTCACCCGACTGAAGGGTCGCCTTGAGTTCCTCTGGCGTCATCTCCTGGGCAAGCGCCCCTGTCGCCCCAGCCGCTGCAATCATGAGCGTGCCAGCCAAGAGTTTCGTCGCAACCTGATTGATCCTGCACTTCATGGTCATTCTCCATCTCGGTGTGATTTCCATCCGGCGTCTTTGGCTCAAAGCTGCGCTGTCCAGTCGAAATCGCGCACATAAAGGCCGATCGGGTTCAGCCTGATCACCGCTTCATCCTGCGGTTCGGTCAGGGTGACCGTTGCAATGCCGCGAAACCTGCGACTGGCTGTCTCCCGCCCCCTTCGATCCCTCTCGAATTCGGTCCAGTCGATCTGCCAGGTGCGCTCAGACAAGGAGATGATGTTGGAAACCTCGACGGCGACGGTCAGCCGCTTGGCGGCTTCGAAGGGAGAATTCGAGCGAAACCATCCATTGATTTTCTCGGTCGACGGATCTGATGCCCGAAGCAAGGCATAGGTACGGTCGATGTATTTCTTCTGGACGATTGCATCGGGGGTGACGGAGCGGAAGCTTGCTACAAAGTTGGCAAGCGTCGCGCGCACCACACGCTGATCGGCATATTCGATCTGTTCAGGCACGCCGACGGCCACCGGGCTGCCAAGCCGGTCGACTTCCACGATGTAGGGAATGATGCGGCTCTGTTGACTGAGGAAGAGTGCGTAGCCAAAGCCGATTGATGCAAGTGCCAGGCTCAAGATCGCAACCAGCCGCCAGGCTCTCGCTTCGCGCACAAAGCCGCCATAACGCTCATTCCACTCCATTCGACCGGCCAGATAGGGGTTCTCAACGCGGCGTTCCTCGTCTGTCATGATGATCTCTCCTTGCCTTTGTTCTGCGAGGCGCTTGAACGGAGCTTTTCGTTTGCAAGGCCGAGCAGCGACGCGTGGCTGGCGCCGGGGGCAGCGATCAGCTTGTCGCGGGCAGCAGAGCCAAGCGCCCGGGCCGTCTGGCCCGCGCCCGCCGAGAGCCCGGCGACCGCGGCACGCGCTAGTGACGCGCCGCCAGCTCGGGCAGATGTGGCCGCGCTGACAGACGTCTGTGCCGCGGTAGCTCCCAGAAAGGCGCCTCCGGCTGCCATGGTTGTGGCCTGCATGCCGTGCCGGATCACTTCGCCGCCCTGGCTGACCGAAGCGCCCTGGACGACCCCTTGCATAATCGTCGGCACGTAGAGGGAGATGATGAAGACGACGACCGAGATGCCTGCAATCGAGAGCGTCGAGACCAAGGGATCGCTTTCGCTGACAGGGGCGGATGCAAGACCCAGCAGGACCTCTGAGCCTATGCGCGCAATCATCACGAGCGCCATGAGTTTCATGCCGACGGAGAAGGCGTAGATCAGATAGCGGACTGAAAAATCCTTGGTGAAGGAGGAGCCGCCAAGTCCGAGCATGATCATGCCAGCGAGAAGTCCGACATACATTTCGACCATGACGGCAACGAAGATGGCAGAAACCAGAGAAAAGCAGATGACGACCACACCCATCGCAATGACCGAGGCGATCGCCAGGGCATTGTCTTCAAAGACACCGAAGCGGGCATGCTCAGACAAGGCTGAAGCAACTCTGATCCCCGCATCGAAGACCTCTGCAGGGGACGCTGATCCCTGGCCTGCCCCGATCGCAAACAGGCTGTCGACGACGGCTTGTGCGAATGCCGGACCCTGATCGAGAACAAAGGCAAAGAAACCGATAAACAGGATGCGCCGGACCAGTTCGGCAAACCAGCTGTCAAGGGAAGACGCAGCCAGGGCAAGCCATATGGCGGCAAGCCCCATCTCGATTGAGGCAAGGATCCAGAAGAGCGAGCGGGCCGCCTCCATGACCGTGGCTTGCCAGTCGCGCGTGGAGGCGACCACCTGGTTTTCGAGCTCCGTCAGGATCTGACCTTGCTGTGCGAATGCCGCCTCGCCGCAGATGAAGACACTGGCGACCGCGCCGCCGGCAAGGACAAGCCAGAACCTGTCGCGCACTGCGCCAAGCGCAACTGTGTTGGGTCCGGGGCTCACCAGCGTGGCTCCATCTTCTGGCCGGACGGGATCTCGCGGACGGTTGCCCCGAAGAAACGCTCCCGGCGGGCCTGGGCCAGATCACGAAGGCTTTGCTCGGATTGAAGCCAGGTCGCCGACATTGTCATCTGCTGGGAAAACAGCGCCCGCAGCTTTTGCAGTTGGGCGACCTGCTCGACTGCAATGTCATGTCCGACCTGGAGCGCCTTCATCTGGCCATCTGCCGTTTCCGAGAGGCGCTTCAGTGACTTCGTCGTCGCTTCTTCGCCGTCGAACTGCTCAGCGGTCAGGCCGGCGACCCTAAGCGAGGCTCCGATCGCCTGGCGATTGGTCGTCGACCATGTCTCGTAGGTTTCCGCAAAGCTTTCGCCACCTGGGCGCTTCTGCCGAAAGCTTGCATAATTCGGGAACCGCTGGGCCAGGACCGCATCGGCGTTGCCCATGGTGAACGCGATGCCTTCACCTTGTGCGGCAACATCCCTCAGCCGCTGAAGATCGGCCTCGACCTCGCTCCAGACATGGCGAGGAAGCGCGGCTGTGTTCTGCAAGATGGTACGGTAGATCTCCAGCTGGGTCTGGATCTGTTGCGCCAGCTGGTTGATCTGGGTGAGCTGATTGTCGACCTGGATGCCGGAGCGTTCAAGGATGGCAACAAGTTCTGCATTGTTGGCATGTTGCGTCCATTCAGTGGCTGCCCCCGTCACGGAGCCCCCATAGGCTGGATAGGCAATCGACCCGAGAAGGCTACTGCAGACGCGTATCATCAAAAACATCGGCGGGCGGACGTTACGCCGTAAGCAGCGATAGCGCATTGTCATCTCCTTTCAGCATCAGCCACCGGCGCGGCCAATCGGCGCCGAAGCTCTGGTGGAGTTCCTGGATTTTGGCGATCTGACTGCGATCCGAGACACCGGCAAAGGCGAGTGTCAGGGGCCCAAGCGACATTTCGAAGAGACGCCGTCCTTGTGGCGACACACAGTAGTAGTCGCGCTTGGGGCGGGCATGGGCGATGATCTCGAGCTGGCGCTCGTTGAAGCCGAGCCGCTCATAGAAAGAACGCATGCCCGGCATCTGGGCCGCCGGATTGGCAAGGCAGATCTTTGTTGGGCAGCTTTCACAAAGGACATCGATGATCCCCGATCGCTCGGCGTCAGAAATCGACTGGGTCGCGAGCACCACTGCGCAATTGGCCTTTCTCAAGACCTTCAGCCATTCTCGGATTTTCTCGCGGAAAACGGGGTGACTAAGCATCAGCCAGGCTTCGTCGAGGATGATCAGGCTCGGTGAACCGGTGAGGCGCTTTTCGATGCGGCGGAAGAGATAGCTCAGAACAGGAACGAGGTTGCGCTCACCCATGTTCATCAGTTCCTCGACCTCGACACACTGGAAGGACTGCAGGCTGAGCGTGTCGGCTTCCGCATCCATCAGATGGCCCATGGGTCCTTCGATGGTGTAATGCTTAAGGCCGTCCTTGATGTCGCGGAGTTGCACTCCGCTCACGAAGTCTGAAAGCGATCGGCCCGGGGATGATGCCATCAATGCAATCTGACGTGCGATCGCATTGCGATGTTCCGGCTTTACCGCGATACCCTGGAGCGCGATCAGCATTTCAATGAATTCGCAGGCCCAGGCACGATCAGCATCGGTTCTGAGGTCAGAGAGCGGGCAAAAAGCAAGCCTCCCCTCCCCTGCCGATCGCCCCTCTCCCGTCTGTTCGTCGTGGCTGCCGATCCTGTAATGCTCGCCGCCGACTGCAAGCGTCAGGGGGAGAAGCGACAAGCCCTTGTCGAAGGCAAAGATCTGGGCGTCCCGGTAGCGTCTGAACTGCGCCGCAATGAGGGCCAGCAGCGTTGACTTCCCCGAGCCTGTCGGTCCGAAGATCAATGTGTGGCCGACATCGTCGACATGCAGATTGAAGTTGAACGGCGTGGAGCCTGAGGCCACCTGCATCAGCGGCGGGGAATCTTGCGGATAAAAGGGACAGGGGGCTGAAGCCTCGCCCGACCAGATCGAGTTCAATGGCACGAGGTCCGACAGGTTCATCGTATTGATCAGCGGATCTCGGACGTTGCAGTACCAGTTGCCCGGAAGGCTGCCGAGATAGGCCTCCGTGGCATTGAGTGTTTCGATCCGGGCACCGAAGCCTTCCGACTGGATGACACGCCTTACATATTCGCCGTTTTCAAGCAGCCGTTTGGGCTCTTCGTCGAAGAGCACGATGACGGGCGAGTAATAACCGAAGGCAACCAGGCCAGAATTCGCCTCGGCGATGGCGTTCTCTGTCTCAACCACCATGGAGGCGGCGTCCTGATCGATCGAACGACCTTTGGTCTGGAAAAGCTGATCAAGAAAGGGCCTTACCTTTTGCTGCCATCGCCGCCTTGTTCGCTCCAGCCTCGTTCTTGCGTCTTGCGGATCGAGAAAGATGAAGCGGGAAGACCAGCGATAGGCAAGCGGCATCTGGTCGAGTGCATTGAGGATGCCTGGCCAGCTCTGTGCTGGAAAGCCGTCGATGGCAATGAGCGCGACATGCCGGTCATCGAGCCTTGGCGTCAGTCCATGTTCCAGCTGTGCTGTGACCAGGCAGTCGAGATACATGCCGACATCCGGCAGTCTGACTGGCAGGTTCTGGCCGCAGATGCAAAAGCGGATGAATTGCAGCAGACTATCGAAACGTGCCGGACGCAGGCTTGAGGCATCATCGACGGTGCGCGCGCGCATTCTCTCGATCGAGATTGTTCCGGCGAGATATTGTTCGATCTCCCGGATGGCATCCGAAAAATCCTTCAGGGCCTTGTCGGCCGCCGTCGGCTCCTGGGTGCCCTCACCCGAGAACATGTAGCCTGCCAGCCCATGATCAACGAGGGAGGATGGCTTGTAGGTCAGGATCAGCGCATGGCGGCTGACGAAATGGCCGTGCTCCCTTTCAAAATGATCCCGTCGCTCCCGGTCGATCGCCAGTGACACAGGATCTGGGAAATGGGAGCGATGCGGTTCTGGATAAGACGCACTGGCAAGCCTGAGACTTTCCACCTGAAGCATCCAGCCCGATCCCAATCGCGATATTATGCTATTGATTTCATGGGATATTCTGTTTCTTTCCTGGTCGGTTGAGCTTTCTGTATCGGGGCCTGCAAAATACCAGCCAGCCAGAAGGCTGCCGTCCTTCAGGAGGAGCGTTCCATCATCAACCATGGCCGCGTAAGGCATCAGGTCGGCAAACGAGGGAGTTTTGTGGCGAAAGGCGGAGAGAGCAACCATGTGACACCTCCTCAGCTGCGGGTGAAGGGTGTCGACGTCGCCCGATAAACGGGCCGGTAACGGATGTGTCGCAGATAGACCCGGCGCATCATCGGATCCAACTTCGCCATCCGGCGCAGTGCCGCGACGATCATCGTCCAAGCGAGGAAGCCCAGTACCGCCGCTGCGGGCGTGATCACCACGAAGATGAGGATGGCTGAGACAAGTCCTGTCACAAGGACAAGCTCCCGGTCTGCGCCAAAGATCAGGTTGGGCCGGGACAGAGCCCGGTGGATCGGATGAAGGTCGAGCATGCCGGCATCCATGATCAGACCCCCCTGCCTTCTGAGGAGGAGAGCACCGGATAGTTGTGAGCCCTCATCGCTCCAGCCGCCATGCGCTCAAACAACTGCGGTTGAGCGGGCATCCGGTCATGGGCTGCCGCGACCGTGGCCCCCGTTGCGCCAAAAAGTGCTACGATCTGGCTTGCACCAAGAAGAATGCCAGCAACCAGCACGACATACATCAGGCGGCGGGCAAAATCGTTCAGCTCTCCGCCGAAGATCAGCATACCACCCGCAACGGCGACAGCCGCCAGTGCGATAAAGCCCGCAACGGGTCCGGTGATCGATTGCTGGATCTGCTCCAATGGCGCTTCCCAGGGAAGTCCGCCGCCAGAACTCGCCATTGCAGGCTTTGTCGTGGCAGCCGTCGCAAGGAGGACGACAATCCGGTAAGTTCTCATCAGACTATGCATGATCTTTCCCTTTCTTCAGGTGAGATGGTATCTGCCCTGGTCGACGCCCTTGACGCTGAGCACCTCGTCGATCCAACGCCCTTCATCCGTGCGCTTGATCGACACGATGAGATCCACCGCGTCAGCAATCACCTGGCTCATGGGGGTCTGGCTCACCTCGGAGACCAGTTGTTCAAGCCGGATGAGCGCTGCATGGGCATCATTGGCATGGAGCGTCGTGAAGCCGCCGGGATGCCCGGTGTTCCAGGCCTTGAGAAGCGTCAGAGCTGCCCCGTCCCTCAGCTCACCGACCATGATACGGTCCGGCCGGAGTCTCAGCGCACTTTTCAAAAGTCGCTCGATGGGAACATCATCGCTGCTTCTCAGCACGACGGCATTTTCAGCACTGCATTCGATCTCGATCGTGTCTTCGATCAGAAGAATGCGATCGCGCGGAAACTGTCGGTGGATTTCCAGCATCACCGCATTGGCAAGTGTCGTCTTTCCCGACCCCGTGCCTCCGCAAACCAGGATGTTATCTCTGTTTGTGATTGCTCCCAGGATCCGGTGATGTTGGGCAGCCGTCATGACACCCGTCTTGACATAGTCATTCAGCGAGAAGCGGCATGTGGCATGGCGTCTGATCGAAAAGGCAGGCGCCTTCACGGCCGGTGGTAGAAGGCCTTCAAAGCGATGACCGCCCAGCGGAATTTCACCGGACACAATCGGCTTTCGCTGATTGATCTCCTGCCCCAGCGCATGGGCAACAATCCCAATCAGCACTTCTGCCCGGGCAACATCCAGTGTGCCGGCGGGCTCCATGCCGATCTTCAGTCTCTCGATGAAGATCTGCCCATCCGGGTTCAACATGATCTCTGTGACGTCAGGATCGGTGAGTGCCTTGCACAAGGATGAGCCGAAGGCTTCCTCGAGCTTACGGATCAGACGGTCATGGGCAGTAGTTGTCCCGATCATCGTCTCACCCTGCCCTTGCGGTCTGGATGAGCAATGAAGGATAGCCCTCAGGCTTGAGCGAGTTGAGAACCTCCTGTGAGATCTCAAGCGAGCCCGCAACGCTGTGGGTCTCATTGATCATTCTGGGCGAGCCAAGGCGGCGAAGCGGCCACCCCACCATCTTCAGGAGACGCTCGAACCTAATGTCCGTCGCCGTGACAAGTTCATTATAGCCGCAGCTCAGGCTCCATTCGACCATGCCTGCAAGCAGCATCCGGGTTCGCAAATGAACGATGGAGGCGCGTTGGCTCGGCGGTAGCACGGCCTCGCCACATCCATCCCCCGCTTGTTCTGTCCGACGGGTCTTCTCGTGCGACCCTTGCCGGTCGATACAAAAGCGCGAGCTTTCAATCATCCCCGCATGCATCTGGAGGGCCCGTCCGTCGAGAAGATCGGCAAATACCTCGTTCAACATGCTGGAACGCGTGGGCGGCAAAAGCCTGACACAGCCAACGACGCGAATACCGCCCTCGACGCAGAGGATGTAGGTGGGGCCATGATCGTCGAAGCGATCGCGTTCAAGGCCATTATGGCTGTCGACCTGCCAGTTCAGCCGCCCGGCAAATATCCGGGCCCTCAGACGCTGCATGGACTCCAGGAGCTGCTGGTGTTGGATGCTTTCGTTTTCGTCAACGGCAATGAGCTGCATGTGACTCCCTCGGATTTGAGGGTTCCAGCAGAGATGAGTGACGGGCCTCGGTCTAGTTGCAAATCTGCTAAGCCGTGGATGACGGGGGAACTGCAGGTGAGTCGGGCTTGCGCAGCGTTTAGAATCGCTTCTGCTCGGCTGGCCTGGTCCCAAATGCCGCTCGCAAAGCGTCCGGAATGCTCGGTCAGGATTGCAAATCTGTCATCGGCCGCTCTCCCAATGGGCGCGCCAAGCTGCTGGAATCGCTTGAGCATTGGGAAGAAAGCGGCGTGCAGATCTTCCGACAATTGACCGAGTTGGCGGTTGCTGGAGGGGCTAATTGCTTGCCAAGTGTCGGGAATCGGATAACAGTCACGATAATTTCCGCGTTTTCGCGAAAATATCGTGACAAAGGGCTTCCAGGCAAATGAATGTGAAACGAGCGATGCTGGATACGGTGCCGAGTTTTGCCGATATCATCCTCGAGCAGGGCGGTGAGATCTCGTCGAAACTCGACATGCTGCGGATGGAGAAGTTTCCTCCGAACGCCCAAAAGACGCTGCGCCTATTCCCGCTGGCTGAAGTGGCGCAATTCGTCGGCGTGTCTCCGAGCTATTTGAAGAAGCTGCACCTGCAGGGCAAGGGCGGTGAACCCTATACCACGTCTACAGGGCGCAGGTATTACACCGCAGCCCAGATGGATGAACTGCGTGCCCTGCTCGACCGCGTCCCGCACAGACGAGCTGGGGAAAAACTCCAGGTCATCGCGGTTGTCAATTTCAAGGGTGGTTCGGGCAAGACCACGACCTCTGCCCACCTTGCGCAATACCTGGCTTTAAGCGGCTACAGGGTCCTTGCCGTCGATCTTGACCCGCAAGCATCACTGACAGCGCTTTATGGCATCCAGCCGGAACTCGATGAAAAGCCATCCTTCTACGAGTCCATCCGCTACGATGACAGCCGACGTTCCATCACAGACATCATCCAGCCGACGAATTTCCCCAACCTGCATGTCGTTCCCGCCAATCTTGAGCTGCAGGAATACGAATACGAGACGCCGCTTGCGATGCAGCGCAAGGATTCGATGGAGGGCAAGCTCTTCTATACCCGTATCGGAAGCGCGCTTGCCGAAGTTGAAGACCAGTATGATGTTGTTGTCATCGACTGCCCTCCTCAGCTCGGTTACCTGACGCTGACGGCTTTGACGGCTGCCACATCCGTTTTGATCACGGTTCACCCGCAGATGCTCGACATCATGTCGATGTCGCAGTTCCTGCTGATGCTGGGTGATATCTTGAAGAGCGTTGAAAGCGCCGGCGTCAATGTCAGCCTCGACTGGTTCCGCTACCTGATCACGAGGTTTGAGCCCATGGATGTGCCGCAACAGCAGATGGTCGGCTTCATGCAGTCGATGTTCGCCCAACAGATGATGAAGAACCACATGGTGAAGACGACCGCGGTGTCGGATGCGGGGCTGACCAAACAGACCCTCTACGAGGTCGAGCGGTCGCAGTTCACATCAGCGACTTATGACCGGGCAAGAGAAGCGATGGATCTCGTCAACAGCGAAGTGATCGATCTGCTCGAACGGGCTTGGGGGCGCCGCCGTGCATAGTCCGTTGTCAGCCGTACAGAATGGGTTTTTATCTAGGTTTATCATGGCCTTGGACGTAGCAAAGGACGGGTTTCATGGCGCGTAAGGACATCTTTGCCAACATCACGGCCGCTGATGGTCCTCGCCCGGAACGCAAGGCAACACCTGGTTATGCCAATAGGGGCGCGTCACGCTCGATGATCAGTTCGCTCAGCGAATTGGCTGAGAAGGCTGCCATCGCTGACCAGGCGCTCATTGGCGAGGCCGTTGTGGATCTGGATCCATCACTTGTCGACAAATCCTTTGTCTCGGATCGCATGGGCGAAGATGAAGTGGCCTTCATGGAACTCGTCGAGGCTATCCGCGAGCGAGGACAGGACACGCCTGTGCTGGTGCGGCCAAATCCCTCAGACAAGGGCCGCTATCAGATCGTTTTTGGACACCGGCGCGTCCGGGCCGCCCGGCTTCTCGGGCGTCCGGTCAAGGCTGTTGTCAAACATGTCTCCGACGTCGACCACGTTATCGCTCAGGGCCAGGAAAACTCAGCCCGTGAGAACCTTTCCTTCATCGAGCGTGCCGCCTTTGCGCATCACCTTCAGGCCATGGGGCATGATCGTCGGACGATCCAGCTCGCCCTGTCTGTCGACGGTGCGCTTTTGACGCGTATGGCGTCGGTGACCGCGCGGGTGCCAGAGACAATCATCCAGGCGATCGGTGCTGCCAAAGGGATCGGTCGAGATCGTTGGCTTGAACTGGCGTCCGCCGTTGAGCATCCAGATGCGCTTGTTCACGCCGAAGCGGCCCTGAACGTCGAAGGTTTCTCAAGTCTGGCGTCCGAGGAGCGTTTTGAGCGCCTGTTGGCGGTTGTTCGCAATGCTGGCAAGCCCCGCCGCACGATGCGCCCGTCAGGCAGTTGGCAGTCGCAAGACGCGGCCGTGTCCGCTGAGTTCAAAGGTGCGGGAAAGAGTTATTCGATTTCCTTGAAATCCAAGGAGGCTGCCAGTTTCGGCCGCTACATCGCAGAGAATTTGGAACGGCTCCACGCCGAGTTCCGGAATCAATCAAAGTCTTAAAGGAGACGAAACGCAAAAGAAAAAGGCCCCCCAAGCGTCGCCGCCCTGGAAGCCTTCCTCATATCCTAGCAGATTGAGAATCGCATCTCCGGGAATTCTAGTCAAGAGTCTTTGGCACCGTTTTTGGTGAGCAGTTTTCTGTTGCCTTCAAGAAGGTGAAGAAAAATGCACAGACAACCTATAACCACGCCCTTTGGGCGGGGAGCGATTAAGCTCGCCCATGTGAGCCGTCAGATCGAGACTGCAGGCGCGAAAGAAGGCAAGAGTGCAGACAAGTGGAAACTCTTCCGCGATGTGTGTGAGGCCCGTCTTTTAATCGGCATTCCAGACCGGGCGCTCACAGTGCTTGACGCTCTCCTGAGTTTCTACCCGCAGGCGGAATTGTCGGAGGATGCCGGCCTGATTGTCTTTCCATCAAATGCACAGCTGAGCCTTCGGGCGCATGGCATGGCCGATGCGACGCTGAGACGCCATATCGGTCTTCTCATCGACGTTGGACTGATAGCGCGCAAAGACAGCCCCAATGGCAAGCGCTATGCGCATAAGGCACGCGATGGCAGCGTGGAAGACGCATTCGGCTTTAGCCTCGCGCCACTTCTGGCGCGCAGGGAAGAGCTGGCACAGCTCGCGCAAAAGGTTGCAGCCGACCGCCGGCGCTTTCAGTTGGCCAAAGAGGCTCTGACGATCTGCCGTCGGGACATTCGCAAGCTGATCTCCGCAGCCCTGGAAGAGGGCGTTGAGGGCGACTGGCATGCTTTGGAGGATCGTTACCTCGCAATCGTCGGCCACCTTCCACGCACGCTCACGATCGAAATCGTCGAGGCGAGCCTTGGAGAGTTGAACCTGTTGCGTGCGGATGTCTCCAACCGCCTGGAAAAGGTACTTCTTTCTGAGAATATGAGCGGCAATGCCGCTGAAAATGAGCGTCATATACAGAATTCAAATACCGAATCCATCAATGAACTTGAACCTCGCTCTGGAAGGGAGCAGGGGGAAACCCCGAGGCCTGAGGGGAAATCGAAGAGTGAGCCGATGAAGGCGTTCCCCTTGGCTCTGGTGTTGAAGGCATGCCCGCAGATTGCAGACTACGGCCCAGGTGGCGCGATTGCCCAGTGGCGCGATTTGATGCAGGCCGCGGTCGTCGTACGATCGATGCTGGGCATCAGCCCGTCGGCTTATCAGGATGCCTGTGAGGCCATGGGCCCTGAAAATGCAGCGGTTGCGGTTGCGGCGATCCTTGAAAGGGCAGGGCACATCAACTCAGCGGGTGGTTATCTGCGTGACCTCACCCGGCGGGCAAAACACGGCGAGTTTTCCCTTGGACCGATGATCATGGCGCTGATGCGGGCGAACGGGGAGGCGAGGCTGGCCGCGGGATGATGTCGATGGGCCAATACGCGGATCATCTCCTGATGGCGCCACATTCACGACGCCGGTTGGTTACGAGGCGTGTGAGATGCTGTGTTTTGGCTGTTCCGCGCTTTGCCCTAGATCAGAATGGATCTAGACCCGTTGTCAGCCGTACAGATTGCTGTTTTTGTGAGCTAGATCAGGTGCTTGTATGCCGCGCCGTTCGGACGAACAACCCAGATTTTGAGGCTTGGAGTTATCCAAATTGGAGCGAACGGGATTTTCCCTTTCACCTGGCACCGTCGGCCAAGAGAGGGCGACGTCGGTGACCCCGGAGCAGACCGCCCTGAAGGCAACTCAGCCGTCGGCTAAGATTGAGCAGATTAAGGCGTTCACTCTGTTGATCGAACTGAAGGCCCGTTAGTGATGATCGACTTCTGTCTGGGTGTAAATTCCCGGTTGATGCGTTCCTGCCGGGCCTGTCAGAGATCATGTGGCGTCATTAAACGACGACGTGACTGCTCCATGACCTTGGCAACCAGAATACCGTGCTTGTCTGTTCTCTGAACACGACGCCGATCTGAACGGTCGTCTCACTTACCTTTTAGATAAGTGGGCGCTTGCGTCACACTCAGGTGAAAAGTCGATCTGCGGCCTCGAGATCGATAAAAGAAAGTGTCGCAACGATCGAGCAGGTAGGTCCGAGTTCGCGTGAAGAGGGAAGAAGGCGAACTGGTCCCAGCAGCAACCAAGGCGAAGTCTGTCTTAGTCCAGAAGACGAGAAGCCCGTCCGCTGCGCCGCTGGGCGTGATTATAATATTCCGATGCTTGCTGCACTGAGCGATGCCGCGATTGCTCCATAGCTTCCGGGAGGGGAATGCCGCGATTGGCGGCTTCTGTCAGGTAGCCGGATCGCAACCCGTGGGCCGAAAAATCTGCCGGATCGAGCCCTGCCAACTCAGCGCGATGTTTGACGATGTCATTGATCGTTTTCGGGTCCAACGGCCGGCGCGAAACATTGCCCCAGCGATCGATGGCGCGGAAGACGCTGCCCTTGTCGATCTTCGCGGCATCAAGCCAGGCGTTCAGGGTCTCGACCGGACGGCCGGTCAGATAGACGACTTCCTCGTTTTCCCCGCCACTGGTCTTTGTGCGACCGAGATGGATGGAAAGAGAGGGCAGGGGAGGGGCCCCGTCAATCTGGATCGGTTCTTCCGGCTGCAACTGTTCTTTCCGCAGGCCAGCGATCTCGCTTCGACGCCGACCCCCAGAGGCAAACGCAACCATCAAAATGGCCCGATCTCTCACATCACGCAGGCTGTCGGTCGCACAGGTTGCAAGGAGCCTTACGAGTACGTCTCCAGTGACCGCCTTCGCGCTCTTCCGCTTCCTCGGTCGTGGCGTTGCTCGGATAGAAAGTCTGATGGCGGATCTAAGGGCGGGTGAGCCGAATGACCCCTGAAGCCCGCGCCATTTCGTCAACGTTGACCAAGTGGCAAGCCGACGACGGACTGTGTCTGGGGCGTGCGGCCCCGTCTTCCGCAGAAAACCCTGAAGCCGCAACTTGTCCGCGATATCTGCTGGCATTCCGTGTTCCGGATCCGTAAGACGCTTTTCTGCGTCCCACAGGTGCTGAGCCACGAATTTGAGCAGCAGCGCTTCGGGTGCGGGCCAGGGAAGAGAACGGCCGGTCGCCGCCAGCGACCAAGCCTGCAGATAGGCGAGATCGGAAGTCAGCGCCCTAAGGGTATTGGTGCCCATGCCCTCATTGACCAGATGCCTCAGTGTCTCGACATCTTGATCTGTCAGAAGCTCAGCCAGTTCGTCGCGTCGTTCTATGGGGAGGACTGCGGCGATGGTGTCGAGCTCGTCCACACGCTTTAACAGATGGGTCGCCGGGGATATTGTTGGCTTCCGTATCATCGGATACCCTCAGTTCTCGCCGCAGGTCTGCAAAAGTTTCGAAGAATCCGTATATTCCGGAACAAAGGAGATCTGCCATGATGTCGACTGTGACGGCAGTTGCTATATCGACGAATTTTGGCGCCTACGAGGATGCGGCCGTGCGAGAGCCGATGATCATCACCAAGAACGGCCGACCGCACACCGTGCTCATCGCGTATGAAGATTGCGTCCGGTTGGCCAAGCGCGATCAGCGGGTCGATCTTACGGCTGCGATCAGTGACGACGAGCTTGCGGCGATCGAGGTGTCGACGATGGAGTCGGGCTCGGATCATCTCAATGCCGAACTGTCGATGGACAAGAATGCTGCCGGCTAAACCCAACTTCAGCTAGGCTTGGCATATTCAGATTTTCGGGCGCGCAGGAGTCATTCCAATCTGCCGACAGCTCGGTTACGCCTTCGCGGCGTGCCGTTACTTTGTAGCTTGAGCCGTTCATAGTGTGGACGAGGCCGGATGAAGTTTCAGATCTGTCTGGCTGAAATCCCGTCCCTTGAAGAGCAGGGGCGCCTTAGCGACGGCAGCAACAGCGTAGGAGAAACAGTCGCCCATATTGAGGCTCGCAGGATGGCGGCCCCGTCCGTATCGCGTGAAAGCATCTTCGGCAGCGCGAAAATGCTTCTCTTCAAATGCGACGGTGATGACGTTCGGTGTCTCAGAGAGCCGTTTGATCATGGTAGCTGCGCTGCTGAATCCCTTGCCCGTCAGGACCATCCGCGCTTCAAGCAAGGTAGGCCAGCCGATGATGACAGTTTCGCGTCCCATCAGGGGCCTGAACGCGTCAGCTTCCGGCTCATTCATCGAAATTGCGATGATAACAGACGTATCGACCGCAATCATATTGGCAGACCGTTCTCGTCGTAAAACTCGTCATGGTTCGATGTCGTGCCGGCGGGTATGTTGCGCCGATCTTCGGCTGCGAGCTCCCAAACGGCATCCATTGGGTACCTTACTTTGTCGTCACTCAGATCCTGCTCGTATCGCTCAAGCGCGATCTCGACCAAGCGGTTGATTGGCTGACCTGTGCGGCGTGAAAGCGCATGAGCCAGATCGCGTGCCTTGCTGCTACGGATGGAAAGCTGGGGTTCGGACATGGCTTTTCTCGCTGTTTTGATGCGGAGAATATAAACGCTGAGCCCCAAGATGGCAACGATGAGACGCCAGACGT
The DNA here is from genome assembly GCF_056323085.1 of Allorhizobium sp. nf9_anc. Classification (NCBI taxonomy): domain Bacteria; kingdom Pseudomonadati; phylum Pseudomonadota; class Alphaproteobacteria; order Hyphomicrobiales; family Rhizobiaceae; genus Allorhizobium; species Allorhizobium sp. nf9_anc. The sequence goes on from NZ_JBWHZM010000002.1 coordinate 27,477, forward strand.
CTAAAGTTCGATAAGGGTTACTTATCGGAGGTTAGAGTCCTCTGAATCATTCATGCAATGTACGGAACCGTAATGTGCATATAGCTTTCGCTTAACGAATCATTTACCATGATTTCAATGTCTTATGATCTCACTAGATTGCCCATCTCAAGCCTGTTGCGGCCGATTTCTGAGGCAGGGGTCGCTCTTGCCCGTCTCGACGAGCGGGTCGCCCGTTCTTCCGTCGGCGAGGGTTTTCTCGAGCGCTCGCATTTCCTCGAGGCGCATGCCTCGCTTTGGGTGGACGGTGAACTCGTTCATCTCGAGGACCTCGTCCTGCATGACGCGCTCCGAGATATCCGCGCACCCACCCACGAACTCACCATCGCCCGCGACATCCTGAAAACCCGCCGTCGCATCTCCGCCCATCCTCCGGTCTGGGCTCTCTCTGCTCAAGGCCTCGCCTCCCTCCGCGGCCGGCCGTGGGCCGGAGCATCATCGGTTGGAGATGGAGAGGGTGTGCGGGATGGCGAGGTCGACGTGAACGACGCTTCGGCAGGGGCAGGGGAGGCGGAGTATCCCGACATTGATGGTCTGGGTGATGCATTTGCCGCGATCGATGCGGTTCTTGCCCGCTCGGACGCCGCGATCGAAGAGGCGAAGGCGCCGGGTCGCGCCAAGAACGTTCCGGGCAAGGATCCGTTCGTCTACGACCTCGACTGGGATGAGGACGAGCGGTTGGCGGAGTGGCAGGCCGTGGTGGCGCGGTCCCAGGATTTGCCGCCGGTCCTGCAGTCCATCGTGGCGCTCGACGCCTGGAATGAAATCGCCGTGCTCCAGCATGCGCCCTGGCTCGGTCGGCTGCTGGCTGCCTCGGTCCTGCGCGAAGGAGGTGTGACCACCGGCGGCCATCTCGCCGCAATCAATGTCGGGCTCAAGGCTATCCCTGTAGATCGGCGCCGGCATCGAGATCGGGAGACACGGTTGCTGGCAATTGCAAGGGCGCTGACAATCTCCGCCGAGACGGGGCTCAAAGAACATGATCGCCTGGTACTGGCGCGGCAGATGATGATGCGCAAGCTGGAGGGGCGGCGGACGTCATCAAGGCTGCCGGAGCTCGTGGAGCTCGTCATGGCGCGGCCGTTAATCTCGGCCGGGATGGTGGCGAAAACGCTCGAGGTGACGCCGCAAGGGGCAAGGCGGATCGTGCAGGAACTGGGGTTGCGGGAGATGACGGGCAGGGGGAGGTTTCGGGCATGGGGCGCAATATGAGGGCTTGAGCAGCATCCAAGCCGCCAAGCGGGTGTTGATGGCGGCATCATGAAAACTGACGCCGCCGCTGGCGTTACGGACACTGTGCAACTTTGCGCGAAAAGCACAGATCAGCTCCCAAGTGGCAGTGAGGGAAGAGCAGAACACGCAACAGCCATGACCTCAGCATTGGCTCAAGAGCAATATATGGAAAACAAAAAAGTAATCTTTCAATCTCGATCTGACTGACATAGTCCTTGAAGAAGAGGTGTAACGGGACAATCGTAGTTGACGCTTCGCGTTGTTCCCTGCGGGAGGTTCAACCACGTGAAGTGACATATACGCTCCGTGTCCTCGACAAAGTAGTCGACGAGGGATTCGATTGTATGACGTCACTGAGTTGGAATGAGGTGCGCAACCGAGCCTCTGTGTTCGCGAAAGAAAATGCGGGGACGCATTATGAGAAGGGCGAAACCCAGACCTTCTACAATGAATTCTTTGAGGTTTTTGGTGTCAAGCGCAAGCGTGTCGCCGTCTATGAGCAACAGGTCAAGAAGCTCGATGACAGAACCGGTTTCATCGACCTGTTTTGGCCGGGGCAGCTCGTCATTGAGCAGAAGAGCGCTGGGAAAGATCTAGAGAAGGCGCGCCTGCAGGCCTTAGATTATTGCGCCTCGCTCAATGAAAAGGAGTTTCCACGCTACATCTTGCTTTGTGACTTCCAGACATTCCACCTTTACGATTTACAGGAACGTGAGGACTGGGAGTTTACGCTCGCCGAGCTACCGGGCAAGATCGAACTGTTCGGGTTCATCTTGGGCCGGGAGACCAAGACCTACACTGACCAACCGGCGGCCAACATCGAGGCGACGGAGCTCATGGGAGCCGTTCACGATGCCCTGGAGAAATCTGGTTATAAGGGACATGACCTCGAGCGATTTCTCGTTCGGCTGCTGTTTTGCCTTTTCGCCGATGACACCGGAATTTTTGAGCCCAAGGGCATTTTCGAATCCTGGCTGCGGGATCGAACAAACGAAGATGGAAGTGGCCTAGGCGGACAGCTTTCGGAACTCTTCCAGGTGCTCGACACGCCCGTGGCAAAGCGTCCTAACATCTTGGACGAGGATCTGGCGCAGTTTCCGTACGTCAACGGCGATCTGTTCAAGGATCCCCTGCGAATACCCGCCTTTAACTCGGAGATGCGCGACGCTCTCATTAACGCCTCCCAGTTCAAGTGGGAGCAGGTGTCGCCTGCCATATTCGGCTCTTTGTTTCAGTCGGTGATGAATAAGACCGAGCGTCGGCAGCTTGGTGCTCACTACACGTCCGAAAAGAACATCCTCAAGGTCATCGGCCCTTTGTTCCTCGACGAGCTGCAAGCAGAATTTCAGCGGGTCAGGGCGCTCAAACGCGGTCGAGCACAGGAGCTAGCCCGCTTCAAGGACAAGCTTCGTGACATCACCATCTTCGACCCTGCGTGCGGCTGCGGCAACTTCCTAATATTGGCGTACAGAGAAATACGGGAGTTGGAACTGGCGGCTTTGCGGGAATTGCAGAAGAGTGGCCAGCTGGTACTTGACGCTTCCATCATGGCGAAGGTCGACGTCGACCAGTTCTATGGACTGGAGGTCGAGGAGTTCCCGGCCCGGATCGCCGAGGTGGCAATGTGGATGATGGATCACATCATGAACTCCAAGCTGGGTGTCGAGTTTGGCCAGGTGTTCACCCGAATTCCCTTGAAACAGTCACCGCATATCCTTGCCGAGAATGCATTGGTTGTGGACTGGGCTACCTTCCTGCCGCCCGCTCGCTGTAGCTACATCCTTGGAAACCCTCCCTTTGTCGGACACCAGTACCGTAGCAAGGAGCAGAAAGCCGACATGCATAGGGTCTGGGGGCGCACCGGTTCGGTAAACCGCCTGGATTACGTCACGTGCTGGTTCAAGCTGGCGGCGGACTACGTGAAAGCCAATTCAAAAATCCGCATCGGCTTCGTGTCCACGAACTCCATTACTCAGGGCGAGCAGGCATCTATCCTCTGGCCCCAGCTCTTCAAGCAAGGGCTGTCAATCTACTTCGCTCACCGTTCCTTTCAGTGGAATTCGGAAGCTCGCGGGAAAGCAGCTGTCCATTGCGTCATCACCGGGATGGCCTGTGGCCCAGTCTCCGGCCACAAAATTTTCGACTACGCGCATCCGAAGTCCGACCCACAGGCCTCGACCGTTAAGCGCATCAACGGATACCTGATCGATGGCCCCGACTATGCCCTGCCACGCCGTGGTAAACCGCTTCCGGGTATGCTGAAGATGTACAAGGGAAGTCAACCAACCGATGGCGCCAGGATAAAGAAACCAGGTGGTGGATATGTCACCTACAGCAACCTCATCCTCTCCGAGGAGCAGAAGCGGGATTTCGTGACGAAGGAGCCATTCACCCGTGACTGGCTGCGGCCCTACGTTGGAGGTGACGAACTGTTATCTGGAAACTGGCGCTGGTGCCTTTGGTTGAAGGACATCAAGGCGTCCGAACTGCAAAAATCTAAACAACTGCCAGAGCGGTTGGAGCGTGTGAAGGCCGGTCGACTGGCGAGTGACACCCACAGCGTCCGTGCCATGGCTAAGTCACCCACGCTGTTCACTCAAGACCGGCAGCCGACGGCAGAGTATCTCTGCATCCCCGAGGTTTCTTCTGAGAACCGCGAATACGTACCTTGGGTCATCCTTCCTCCCGAGGTCATTGCCTCTAACAAACTGCAATTGATTGTGGGCGGAGACCTCACGTACTTCGCCATTCTGTCGTCCGCGATGCACATGGGATGGATGCGAACGGTCGCCGGCCGGCTCGAAAGCAGGTACAGCTATTCTCCCGCCGTTTACTATACATTCCCGTGGCCGGAACTAAAGGCGGCTGACCGCACAAAATTGGCGGGGCTGGCAAAGGCGATCATAGAACTACGGGCCGCTGCTGCGCCGGAACCGCTCTCGGCACTTTATGATCCGTCCTACATGCCGCCTGATCTGCGAAAGGCGCATTTGGCTCTAGATCGCGCAGTGGATCGCCTGTATCGGCGGAAGGTGTTCGCCTCTGAGCGAGAGCGTGTGGAGCACCTATTCGAACTATATGAGGACAGGGTCGCACCTTTGGCCAAGGCCCTACCGACAACGAAGAAGCGGGCGAAGGTGTCAGTTTAGTCACTTTTTCCGTCTCCAAGCGAAGCCAAAGGCCGCCGCAGGGCTGCGGATTGCCGCCTGCTGTAATTTTGTATTGCAAGTTCTTCACTCTGGATGGACTGCTTGCGTTAGTGGAAGCCTGAATGCTTAAGCATAGTGCCGATAAACTCCTATTTTCAGGTGCAGACGATCGATGACTACACCCCGCCCGCAGCCGAAACCCGACAGCCGCAAATATCAGGACCTCATTTCAGATATCGAAAAGGGCGTCATAAAGATCCCGAAATTCCAGCGTGAATTCGTGTGGCCGATCGAAAAGACGGCGGCGCTGCTCGATAGTATCGTTAAGGGTTATCCGATCGGCACCTTCATCCTTTGGAAAACTAATCAGCGTATGGCGGACGTTAAGGAAGTAGGAAGCATTTGTCTTCCGCCTACACCGGACGACCGACAGGTTGAATACGTTCTCGACGGACAGCAGCGGATGACTTCGCTTTTCGCGGCTTATCGGGGGGCGAAAATCCCTCGTAGTGGCTCCAAGAAGATCAGCAATTTCGCCGAGATCTACGTTAACCTCGACCCGACACTGCCAGATGATGCGCAGATCGTCGTTCATGAATTACCAGAAAACGCGGGGAAGTGTGTTCCGCTGAAGGATGTTCTCGCGCTGAACCGCGAAGTGGAAAAGCGTCTCGTCGCGGAACTAGGTCTCTCCGATGACGATCTCGACGTTGCTGACAAGTTCAAACAGGCTTTTGCGACATACGATTTCAGCCTCGTAACGCTGACGCGCGAGGACATCGACAGCGCCATCGAAGTTTTCACGCGCATCAATACCGGCGGTTCGGTGCTTACACTATTCGAGATCATGGTCGCCAAGACGTATGACGAAGACAGAAAATTCGACATGCAGGTCGAGTGGAACAAAGTCCAAACCGACCTTGAAGAAGTAGGGTACGACGGTGTTTCACCCTCCACCGTGTTGCAGTTGCTTGCCCTTGTGCTGGCAGGCGAAGCCAAACGTTCTACAATCCTCGCTTTGGATAAGATTAAGGTGATCGAGACTTGGCCCAGTGCGGTCGACGCGATCAAGAGTGCAGTAGACCATTTCCGCACCGCTTACCGAATCCCGGTTTCGGCGCTGCTACCTTATGACTCTCTTATCGTTCCATTCGCGTATTGGTTCTTCATCAGGCGCTACGAGCCTGCGGGTAATGATCATCTGCGGATGAGGAAGTTCTTCTGGCGCTCTTCATTGAGCTATCGGTACTCTTCAGCCGTGGAATCTAAGCTGGCCGCCGACAAGCGGGCTATCGACGATATCATTTCCGGCGGCGAGGGTACCTGGGATATTCCCATCAACATCACGGGCGCTGAAAGCCTTATCGCGACCAACTTCGCGACGGGAAACTCCCTCTGCAAGGCTATCCTTTGCCTGCTCGCCTTCGAGCAGCCACGAAACTTCCACAACGACGGAACCGTTCTGCTAGACAACAGCTATCTCAAAATCTCCTCGTCGAAGAACTTCCACCATTTCTTTCCAAAGGATCATTTGCGTACCCGGGGGGTCGGAAACGAAAATTCCGTCGTCAACATTACGCTGATCGGTGCCGACCTCAACAAGCGCCAGATTAACGCTAAACCACCAAAGGTCTATATTCCAAAATTCGAGGCGTCGAACCGCACTATTAGCAGCAGCCTTGCAACGCACCTAATTGACAGGTACGGCATGGGCATCGACGAGGACGATTACGGAACCTTCCTCTCAGGCCGTGCCGCGAAGCTTTGGGCAAAAATTGAGGAGCGGGTCCATCCGGCTTTTCACACTGAAAACCTAGTATAATAAGCCGCCACTATTCTTCATGTTTACACTGACGTTGCCGAATTAGCGCAGGTCTGGATCTCTCGGTGCGCTTCAGTAGCCGGTAGGGAATGCCTTGTGATGGCAAAAAGAACTGCCGGTCCCTTTTGAGAAAGTGAAAGGTCGCATGTTAAGGGACGCGACTTTGCCGACGGCCCCTAATTTCTGCGTTTGCCTCGTCGTGCCCCATCAGGGATTGAAGACAGCAGGTGGGCCTCACCCACTTCACAGCTGGATCTTCATGGCGCCGGCACCTGTCGGTGATCAAGCCAGCTCTTCAATATGTTGGGCGGAGCATAGGGGGTTCGTGACAACGAAGCGATCTGCGCCTCCGATCGGCCAGCAATGAGATAGGACTGCTTAGTCATAGCTTCGTTCATGCGCCTTACGTCCATGGCTGTTAGACGTTCCATATGCACGCCGGGAGCATTGCAGTATCCTACCGCAACGTCCGGAGCGATTGGCATGAACTGAACCCAGCGTGCGCTGAGAAACGCATCTCCGCGCATGTCGTCTCCGAGAATGAACGAAGTCCTTGCGGGTGCTATGTAAATGGCTAGTCCCATGCTTCGGAACTCTTCCAGCATTTCGTCAGGCATCGGAGTAATCTGGGCAGCAATGCGCGCGTTGTTCATCTCGCGCAGAGCGTCCTCCCGGTCTTCCTCCCAACGCCGAACATGCTCATGCCACTGCTGCTCTGAAGCAATTTCCTTCACGACGACCAGCAGGTCTTCTGGAGTGAGAAATCGTTGATGCCAGGCCACAGTGCGCTTCTGTGCATGGTAAACGTAGGTGTGCCACAAATCCAAATGCGTTAGATGCATGATCGGCGTCACCCCAGCCCGCACTTTGACGAGAAACTCCTGGATGAACGGCGCTACAGCTCTCTCCAACCGACCGAACCAATATTCAATCGAATGGTCGCGTACACCGTTTTCATCCACAAGCGTATACAAGTGGTCCTCGACGAACAGGTTCGAGGGCTTCGAGACGCGCACCTGTCCAATGGGCATGCCCCGCCGCCAGAAGAATAGTCCCCCGCTCTCGTTGGCGAAGTTTCGCTGTACCATTTGTGGAACGTAATGATGGCGGTGCGGCGCGTTGCGCGACATAACGTAAACCCGATGCTCTGGCGTTACAAAATCTCTTTCGCGTGCCGATGGACGGAGAGGTCACCTGTTGGGTAGTGAACAGTTTCTCACTCCCGTCCGAGCCAGTGTAAGCCGAAGAAGCCTTCGATGTCATGAACGCAACGGCCGCCTATTCGGGTTGTTGCCCAGCTTGAAGCCTGGAGCTTTGCTGGGCAGCGCTTGCATCTGGTCTGACACCGCCACACGCTCAAACAGATGGCGATCGCTGTAGAGAATGAGATAGACTTGGGTGAACATAACGCGGCAGATACTCGTGTGCCTCTCAACATCCGGTGGTCATGTTTCGATTTATCCATTCCAGCGATCTTCATCTCGGAAAGCGTTTCGGCAACTTCGAGGGTGACTTGCCCAGCCGCTTGCGGGGCGCTCGACACGACGTCATCGCCCGGCTTGCTCAGCACGCCCGCGAGCAAAACGCCACGACGGTGCTGCTCGCTGGAGACACCTTCGATACCGAAACACCTGCACCGCATGTGCGACGCCAGGCCTTTGCCGAGATGGCCCATGATCCCGCGATCAGGTGGGTAATCTTGCCGGGCAATCATGATTCCCTGCAGGCCTCCCAGCTCTGGACGACGCTAAAGGCAGAAGCACCAGAAAACGTCGTACTCGCGGTCGAACCTCGGCCGATCGAATTGGCGAGCGGTGTGGTCGTGTTGCCGGCACCGTGCACCACCCGTCGCCCCGGCCGAGACCTGACGGAATGGATGGATAGTCATGCCTCACCCGATGCCACGCTGCGGATTGGACTGGCTCATGGAGCCATTTGCAGCTTTTCAGAAGAGGGAGGCGCGTCCGAGGTTATCGCGCCAGACCGGGCAAGACGCGCAGGGCTCGACTATCTAGCGCTCGGCGATTGGCACGGCGTGGTCAGTGTGGACCAGCGAACCCATTATTGCGGGACACCGGAGCCTGACCGTTTCAAGCACGACGCGCCGGGTACGGCTCTTCTGGTCACGATTGCCGGCTCGTCCGGTATCCCAGATGTTCAGGCATTGCCCACCGCGACGTTTGCCTGGCGTAACCTCGATCTTCATTTGCTTGACGGTGACGCCCCAGAGGCTGCTCTCAATACCTTGCTCCCGGCTCTACGAGAACGGAGGAACTCTCTGCTCCGGGTAGTGGCATCAGGGCACACTCGTCTTGCTGCGCGTGCTGAGCTCGTCGCCGCCGTTGAAAAGGCAGCTCCGGATTTCGCTTTTCTTGAGCTGGATCAGAATGGACTAGTCACAGAATGCGAGCTGGAAGACCTGGATCAGCTCGATCGTGGCGGTGCCCTGCGTGAAGCTGCCAATGCGCTGCTTGCCGAGTCTACAGATGAACGTCGACCTATATCCGAGCGCGAGATCGCGCGGGCGGCCTTGATGCGCCTATATTCCTATACGCAGGCAATCACGCCATGAAGATCTCAGCCTTGCGTCTCTTCAACGTCAAACGGTTTGCCGGCCGCGGCGTTGCCATTGAAGGTATCGGCGATGGCGTCAACGTGCTCTGCGCGGCGAATGAGTTCGGCAAATCGACGAGTTTTGAAGCCCTGCATGCACTCTTCTTCCAACCTCATTCCGGCACCCCGGGTGATGTTCAGAGATTGCGCCCCTATAGTGGTGGCAACCCGTTGGTCGAAGCCGATATCACGACCGGCGAGGGCAGCTTCCGAATTACCAAGCAGTATTATGGTGGGAGGTCAGCCCGTGTGGTGGATCTTGGATCCGGCCGTCTTGTCGCCCAGGCGGATGAGGCAGAAAACTTCATCACCAGCCTGATCAGGGGAGGGACCTCCGGACCTGCGGGTCTCCTGTGGGTCCGCCAAGGCATCACGGGCATCGAGAAACGAAGCCGGACGGAGGAGGAGGGGGAAAAACAGGTTCGTCAAAGCCTGCTCGAATCCGTCCAGGGCGAGGTGGAAGCCGTCACTGGCGGGCGTCGGATGGCCGAGATCATGGCGGCCGTGAAAGAGGCCCTCGCAGACATGGTCACGGCGACCGGCAGGCCGAAAGCTGGCGGTCGCTATGCAGCTGCTATCGAGGAACGGGAGAGGCTCGCCGCGGATGAGGCGCGGCTGGCAGCCGAGGTGACCCGATTGCGCCAAGCGCTGGATCAACGCGCGAGTGCAGCAGCGCGACTTGCCGAACTCGACAGTCCTGCAGAAAAAGAACAGCGCAGGACGGCCATTCAGGCAGCCCAGAGCACGTTTGATGCCGCCAAGGCGCAGAACGAAAAGCTGAAAACGGCAGAAGCGGAGCTGAAGCTTGTCCGCGAAAGGCGAAGCGCAGCAGAGCGGGAATTCAAGGCGTTTGCCAGCGCTCGGGAAAGGGCGGCCCTTCTTCAGGGCAGTCTATCTTCTGCAGAGAGCAAGAGAGCCGAAGCGATCAAGCGGCGCCGAGAAGCAACTGATGCGATCGAAATGGCACGTGACAACGTGGATATAGCGGAGGCTGAGGAGCAGGAGGTCCGCGAGCGGCTAACCCGCTTCGAGGCGGCAACAAAGGCACGTGAGGCGTCCGAGCGTCTGGCCGATTTGAAGCAGCGATTGGCAGAGGCGGAGGAGGTCCGTCAGAGCATTGAAGAGGGTGAGGCTCAACTCGCACTCCTGCAAATCCCGACAAAGTCCATCGAAGAGCTGCAGGCATGCGAAGTCGAAATCGCCAAGTTGCGTGCTATCGATGAGGCAGCTCGCCCATCGGTCTCAATCCACTACGAAGCCGATACAGCCGGAACGGTGACCCTGGACGGCAAGCCCTTGGCAGATGGAGAAGACCGTAGCTACGACGGCCATGCTCGGCTTGACGTCGCAGGAATTGGGACCATCACTCTGCGCTCGAACCGTCCCGGCCGGAACGACAATCAACTGGCGCGGGCAGAAGCGGCACGGGCCACACTCCTGGCTTCAATCGGTGTCGATAGCGTCTCTGCAGCGCGAGAGAGGCACGCTAGGGCACAGCAGGCCGATGCTGACTTACGGGGTTTGAAAGACCGGCTGTCCTTCATTGCTCCACAAGGCCTGGCGAAACTGAGGGAGGAGGTCGAAGCAGGTAACACCATCAGCCTTGAGGGTCTCGACTTGGTTGAGGACCCGGCGCTGGTTCGGGCGGCACTGGCACAAGCCGAAGAACGCCGTAAGCAGGCACGCCTTGCCCTGCGTGAAGTCGAGCCAGACCAGTCTCGTGCCAATGACGATTTCGTCGTCGCGGAAACAACGCTGGCGTCTCTGGTTTCCGATCAGACGCAGTTGGCTGCGATCCTCGGGCCGGAAGTAGCGCGTGCTGAGCGTGAGCGCTTGTTGTCGGCCACGCTCACCGATCTGGACCAATCGGTTTCGGAGGCTGAGGCACATGCCCTGCAACTGGGCACAGATGCCGGTGATCTCGCGTCGATCGAGGCGGCGCTGACGCGTGCTCGCTCAATTGAAGCTGCGGTCGACAAGGAGATCAATACACTACGGGAGACCATGGCCGGCCTGAACGCAGAGATCCGGGCACAATCCGACGAAGCCGTAGAAGAGAAGTGGCGGGAAGCTTTAGAGGCACTCAATGCGGCGACTGCGCGGGTGGCTGCATATGAGAAGGAGGTGGCTGTCCTCCAGCGCGTGACCACCGCCCTCGACGATGCCAGGTCTGAGGCTCGAGAACTCTACCTCAAACCCGTCATGGCTGAGCTCGGACCGCTGCTGAGACTGCTCTTCGACAATGTTTCAATCACCTTCGATGACAAGACGCTTCTACCCCAGACCATTCTGCGTAATGGGCAGGAAGAGGATGTCGACCGCCTGAGCGGCGGAATGAGGGAGCAGCTGTCAGTGCTGACCCGGCTGGCGTTTGCGAGGCTTCTCGCACGTGACGGCCGGCCCGCGCCCGTAATCCTCGATGATGCGCTGGTGTACTCGGACGACGACCGCATCGAAAAGATGTTCGATGCACTCCACAGACAGTCTCGAGACCAGCAGATTATCGTGTTCTCCTGCCGCCAGAGGGCGTTTCAGAAGCTCGGAGGAAACGTGCTGCAGATGATAGATTGGCAGCCGTAGTGCTGCTTCCACAACATTTGTTGTCGTAGGGGTTTCAGCTCATGATCGCCGTTGAGTGTGGTCAAGCATGTTGATCCGGCCACCAGCTTGAGATGGCGTCGTCCCCAAAAGGACACGTGCACGATGTTGCCCTTCAACACGGATGTGTCGCCGAATTGGAAAACTCTGATCCATGGTTGTATCGGCCATACTCTCTTGAAAGAGCAGTCCGTCCTGTTAGCTTGTGGCTGCGCGATTCACTGTGATCAGCGCAAACTTTGCGTGTACTTCAGCTGAAGTTACTTCAGTTGAGATGGGGGCGAATTCTTTTGGAACTTCATGACCTTAAGGTCCAGCTTCAACAACATCTCTCAGACGGCTTGGTAACAATCGTCGGCTCTGGGCTATCCTGCGCTGAAGGGCTTCCAGGTATGGGTGAGTTGGCAACTCATCTCGACGCGACGGTGGCGATCGGCTTGGCGGGTGCGGACATGAATCAATGGAACGTGATTTCACCGCTCCTGCCAATAAAGGGGCTAGAAACGGCTCTGCTAGAGGTGCCTCCTACACCAGGATTGGAGGCAGCGATCGTCGCGCGTACCGCCGAATTAATCGCTTTGCGTGAGCGCCAAATCGTAGCCGAAGTGTTTTCACGCACGCGAACATTGCGTCTAACGCGGCTCATCAAGCAGTTGCTGAAACCTCAGACCGGACTTCCAATCGTCACGACGAACTATGATCGCTTGGTTGAGATTGCTGTCGAAGAAGCTGGCCTCGGAGTCGATACATTGTTTGTCGGCCAGTTCGCGGGTGAATTGAACGAGCAAGAAAGCCGTTTGAGCTTCTGCCGAGAAGTGACCTTGAAAGCTGGAAGAGCGCAGTACCGCTATCGCCCGCGTGCCAACGTCTTCAAGCCACACGGCAGCCTCGATTGGTATCACCGTGATGGGAGGCCTGTCCGCTATTCCGGCGACCTCGATCTACCACGGCTGATTATTACGCCGGGACTGAACAAGTTTCGTAACGGTTACGAAAGCCCGTTCGATCGCCATCGTGAACGTGCAAATTCAGCAATTGATCGCGCCAGTCGGTTTTTGGTCATTGGATACGGCTTCAATGACGATCATTTGGAGACCCACCTCACGCCCCGAATTCGTGGTGGCGTGCCCACGCTCTTACTGACCTACGGACTTTCGGACAACGCGGTGAAGCTGGTCAATGAGTGTCGCAATGTCATCGCTATCCAGCGCAACGAACAAGGTGGCGCTTCTGGCTCTAGCGTCTTTGCCGCGGGTGCGGAGACTTTCTTTCCGGGGCTGGACCTATGGGATCTAGGCTCTTTCGTCACAGAGGTGCTCGAACCATGATTGAAGCCGCTCTCCAGTTCACCGAGGATGATAAAGTTGGGCGCGTCGCGTCGGTTGATACCAGCCGTGTCGCGGTTGATGTTACCAATTCCGTTCTACTAACGCGAATTGGTATTGGCCAACTTCTGGCAATTCGCGGCGCGACGGAGCGCGAATATCTGATAGCTATGACTGAGCGCGTCACCCGCAGCATTGGCGACGAACTGCCTGGCCCTGATGCTGAAGATGGCGACGGTGCGCTTCTGGCGGCGGTGCCGACGGATTTGATCCAGGGCATATTGATCGGTACATACAGAACGGTTGAGGGAGATCGGCGAAACACGTTTAAGCGCGGTGCAGATAGTTTTCCCCAGATCGACCGAGACTGCTTTGTGATTGAGGGCAGAAACCTCCAACGCTTTATGGGCATCCTTGGGGCGGGGTTTTCCGACGACGAGAAGCTCAAGCTCGGCAAATTCGTCGCGGACCGCACGGCGGACGCGATCGCTAGTGGCGACAAGTTCTTCCAGCGGCATGCCGCAATCCTCGGCAGCACTGGATCGGGTAAAAGCTGGGCAGTTGCACTGATCCTGGAACGGGCCGCGAAACTGAAGTTTCCGAACATTATTGTGTTCGACATGCACGGCGAATACGCGCCATTGGCAGACAAAGAGAACGGAGGATTTGCCACACGCTTCCGTATCGCTGGCCCCGGAGATTTGGAGAATCCGGGCGACGACACGTTGTTCCTACCTTATTGGCTCCTCAACCGTGACGAAATGCTATCGATGATCCTCGATCGCAGCGACCAGAACGCACCCAATCAGGCGTCACGGTTTACCCTGCATGTTCGCTCCTTAAAGGGGCAGACACTGGATGCCGAGCGCAAAGTGGACATCAGGAAAACATTTACTGTGGATTCGCCGGTACCCTACGATTTAAAACGGTTGGTCGGGCTTCTGAACGCAGACAATACGACGAAGGGGGTTGGCAAGACCGGCCCGGTGAAGGGCGAATGGGAGGACAAGCTCACACGCTTCCTGTCGCGTCTTGAAGCGAAGCTTGATGACCGGCGCTATGGCTTTATGTTCGCGCCTCCGCCTGTAGCGATGAAATACGAGTGGCTTGCAGCGCAGGTACTGAAGCTACTGCAATCTGGAGATGGCACGGGTATCAAAGTAATAGATTTCTCCGAAGTGCCCGCTGACGTCCTCCCTGTAGTGACAGGAACGCTGGCAAGATTGCTCTATGATGTTCAGTTCTGGATGAATGGAAAGAATCGGACGCCGGTCACGCTGCTTTGTGACGAAGCGCATCTCTATCTTCCCGTTCGTGATGATGCAGATGCGGTTCAGCGCCAGGCCCTCGGGTCGTTCGAGAGGATCGCAAAGGAAGGTCGGAAATATGGCTTCTCGCTTCTCGTCGTCAGCCAACGTCCGTCGGATGTAAGCCGTACGATCCTGAGCCAGTGCAACAATTTCCTCGCATTGCGCCTGACTAACGAGACCGATCAGGGCGTTATCAAGCGCTTGATGCCGGACTCCCTCTCAGGACTTACAAGTATCCTGCCGCTGCTCGACACTGGTGAGGCGCTGCTACTAGGTGATGCCGTTTTGCTGCCGACGCGGATTAAACTCGACATACCTAAAGTGGCGCCGGATAGCGCGACGCGAGATTTCTGGAAAGAATGGGGATCGGTCAAGCCAGACCATGCCGCCATTGCGGCAGCCATTGAATGTTTGCGCGGACAGTCGAGAAGCGCGTAGTACGCACTTCGGCCAAATCTAATAATAGCTGCTTTAGTCTAGACAGAGCGAATGCAGCTAGCAGAGTTTGAATCTTGACATCGAAATGTCGATGGCAGCTTTTCGATATTCGCCTTCGACCTTTCCGTCCGCTCATCGCAAAAAATAGGCACTCTAATAACTCCAAGTGATTGATTTTGCTTTCAATCCTTACCAGACAGACACTGGGTAGATGGTTCGATTCTTTTCAAGGCGGAGACAACAGGCAGTGTCGTAGACGGGCGTTGCTACTTTGCGCATCTGCCTGCAATCGGCTGAGCGGCGCATCCGCCACTCTACGCTGCCTCCCATACCTGGTTGAGGATCCGCGCCGCCAATGCTGCTTTGTCCTGCGGCAGAAAGCGCCCATAGTGCTGCTGCACGACGTCAGGCGTGTCCTGGATGGCATAGCTTGCCTGCTCATAGGATCCTGTCTGCTTTAGGATATGTGTCGCGAGCACGTCTCGGACGTTGTGGGGGCCATGCGGTAGCAGACCTTTAATCGCGCCGCGGCCGGTATATGGATTGTAGATGCCGTAGCGTTGAATCGCCAATCGCCAAGCCTCGTAAAATGTTGTCTGATTATACGCCGCATCGATGCTGGTCGTTTTGACGGTTTTTACGAAAAGCGTGCCCGGATCGGGCGCGCGCCCTAGCAGCACCTTCCGATGCCGCTCGATATAGGCATTGAGATAGGTGTAGAGATCAAGAAGATCCGGCAGTACCAGACGAAACGGCTTCTGCCCAAAAAAGGATGAGCCCGAGTTCTTGAACGCGTTGGACGGGATGAAGACTTCCCACCCACGCTCCCGTTCGTTCCAACGCAGTTCGCCGCGCTTCATGTCTTCCAGCCGGCGTTCTGCCGTCGGGAATTGTCCGCGCGGGCAGACTAGCAATTGCCGAAGGTTTTTCTGCCTGAGGCCGAGATGTAAGCCAAGCCTTAGCATCAAGAACGAACGGACGGCCTCAGCGGCTGCTCTCGGGTAACGGTGCTCATCGGGCATTCGCTTTAAGATCTCCTCGGTGATCTTGCGATATTCAGCGAGCGGGCTATCTGCCTCGAGCACGCACATGATAGGCTCGAACGGATCGCGGTGAACCCGCATCACCCGCTGGATTTCTTTTGATCGATTGGCTGCATGGCGATGGAAATCCTCGCATGCACCGTGCCAATCTCGACGAGCAGCCTCGATCTCGTCTGTCGTAATCAGTCCGTCGATCGGCTTCACGTTGCGCAACAACTCGGGATGTTGCCGGATCCAGCCGACTTCGGCGCGAGTGAGGGCCATGGCAACCATCAGCATGTCTTCCTCCCATTTGGTGAAGAAGCCGCGACGGCGCTCCCGCCATTGCAAATACCAGTCCCACACTCCGGGGAAGATCAGGAGACCGAAGGTGAGTTGGCTTAGCGGCACGCCTCGACCTTTGACAACCCCGTTCGGGGATGCCGCAAGTGCCCCAAACATCAGGCCGAGATGTTCGATCTTCTGGCTGGCCGTCTCCTCATTCCAGACGCCATTCCTGCGGTAGCCTATCTCGGTCAGTGTCGACGTCTTGAAGCGGATGAGGTCTGCCATTTCCATCGCAAGCCGAGGGGGTGCATCGATGACACCGGAGAGCAGATCTGGATCCTCGTGCGCCTCGGTCGAAGGCCCATTTTCGTCCTCATCTCGCAGCCAGCTAGAAGCCGCCAGTCGAGGAGTGAGTGCACTCCCGCCATATGTGACCCCAGGGAACCGGATCGCGTAGCGCTGCTTCGTAGCTGCCGCCTGGAAACGTCTGTAGTCCGTGGACCCCGAGATGATGACGCGCCGGACCCATTCCAGGATCTCTTCGCGCTTTGAAAATGGCAGGCTGCCGAAGTCATCGGGAAGATGCCAGGCAAGCCGGCGCCGCTCCGCCGGGCTGATGTCCTCCAGATCGTGGCCATATAGCGATCTGGACTGATGTGGCAGTTTCGCTTTGAAGTAGCCGTTCGGCAGGCCGTATCTGCGCTCGATCCGGCAAAGGATGTCGAAGCTTACCACCGAGCGAGGCACACGCTGACCCTCGATCCACGACAGCAAGGTCTTCGCATCAAAGGTTTCGTCTATGCGAATGACCGCCCGGTGAAGTTGCCAGTAACTCTCGCCAAAGCGGCGCATTTGATAGGCGAGTGCATCGGCGAATGAACTCGGGTCTTCGTTCGCCTCGAACAATGGTTCTGGTTTGTCAGACACTGGTCTCGGCTTGGGGCCGGGGCGGTTAGGGGGTGACGGGCTCTCGACCTCTGCGAGCTCTCGATGATGGCTCGTCGAGGAAGGTGTGATCCTTTTCCTAGTGCCGGCTTTCAGCATTGCATGCGGTCTTTCGCTTATTGGAGTGTCGTCTTCCACAGGCGGCTCCTTCAGCCAGCGCATGATCGCATCCAACGCTGGTCGCAGTTGCTTCTTCAGCGTTGTCGTCAGGGCTTCATCGATTCCGCAATCATGTGCAATGTGCCGCCAGTCATAGCGATTGTTCGCAAGAGCGGGTGTCTTTCGACGAGTGATCAAACCGATAAGGTACGGCCTTATGTTCTCTACGACCCAATCCGGCGTCACGGGTGCAATACGGACATCGCAGTAGGTCAAAATCTTTTTCTGAAAATGGTGTTTGGAAAGATCTTCGTTTGGCATGTGTCATTCCGCAGTTTCTCGGTGCCTCAGGCCGAGGGCGTGCGGAATTAGGGGCAGACAGTTAAAAGTCCGTAAAGCTGCCGAGGGCGACACGGTAACCCACGGAAGTCGTGGGGCGCTCTCGGCAGTTCAAGGATCCTGCTCACTTCAATCCGGCTATGTTCCGGCGAAGCACCCCTGAAAACTTCTTCAACCCGCCTTGTTCAAGCGAGTCGACGAACGCCTCAACCGATGGGATTGTCTTGCGCAGATTATGCCTCGCACTTCTGACGCTGGAGATAAGCGCTTCCGGAAACGCCGCATGGAGATCGGTAAGAAAATCATCTGGCGACTTGCTGGTCACACCATGTGCGAGAAGGTTTCTTGCGGGAAAGTCCTTAAGGTTCCAGGTAACGATGACGGAGGCTTTGCCGGCGATGGCTGCTGCGAGGACATGTCGATCGTCGGGATCCGGTAGCGTGAGATCCGCAATAAACGGGCGATGGTCTTCCACGACTGCCTCTGGGAGGACAGCGTTCATCCGGTCGCGCGTGGCTTCCAGGCGTTCGATGGACAAGCCTGGTGTGTTGGCGGCGAGATTGCGCATCCACTCGTCATGTATATCATCGGTCCAGCGCACCTCAACGAGGCCATCGAAGGCGCACTGGATCAGAATGTTGCGCAGGTGGAAGGGGTAGAGGACGCAGGCATCGTAGACCGCGACTGGCGGATTAGAGGCCATAGGTCTCGATCAGGTCCTCTGTGTCCTCGGCTAGCGCTTCCATCGCCGTTTGTCGTTTGTCAAGCTTCGACTTCAACGCGAGCACGTCCTTAAGGAGGGCGCGGCGGTGTTTACCGACGTAGCGGAATGGCAACTCGCCCCGGTCCATACGTAAGACGACGAGCGGGCGGGAGATACCGAGGATGGCTGAAGCTTCGCTCGGGCTTAGTTCCTGATCCTCGGCCAGCACGGCAACACGCTCTCCGCGCAGCATGTGCGCTAGAAGAGCTTCAACAGCCGCGGCGGCTGAGGGCGGGATCGGGAGCATCTGCTGCTTGCCACCTGCATCACGAACGTGGAGCTCCAGCCTGTCGCCGGCAACCAGCTTTGGTAATGGCGTTGCTATTTTTCGGTCGCGATCTGAAAGTCTGGCGAAATGAACAATCTGGCTGACCATGACGATATCTCCTTATCCGCCAATATAGCAAACAAGGCCTCTAACTGCAATAACTGAAAGTGCGGGTTGGGTGTAATGGTGGCATTGGAGGGGCCGTTCTTCGGAACGCTGGTTCGATTCACATCAACTGCCTAGTGCTCAAACTCTAAGCTCTGCAAGCTTTGTCCGCGGGCGTTAGCTACCTCAGCTACATCCACAAGCTCCTTTTCTCAGAACGACTGCCGGCCCTTTGCAGCTCGATTGCTTACGCAACTTCACATACAAGGCCCCGTTTTTGCACCTGCAAGAAGTATAGGTTGCTGGGCCTCGTATGTGCTGTTAATGGTTGCATTTTGAGGTGTGGGGGCATGCATGAGGACAAATTGTCAGCCTGATCCTTTTTGCTTGCGGCCTTCATGCCTTTGGAGACGATCCCAAATTCGTCTATCGGTCCGGCTACTCAGCACGCTGGTCTTCATATCCTGCACAGGCCCTGTTTCTGCTATATCTAGCCAAGTGGCTTCTCGCTCGCAGCAGACTTACCTTCTCTCAACTCAGGTAGGCACTACCCCTGCAGGGTTCGATGTATTCGCTGACGATGAAGCCAACGCTCGTCAGAAAATACTGCCGAACCCTTGCTATGAACGGGACGACAAGCAGGCTGTTCTGGTTGATTGGGGATCAATTCGAAGTGAGAAGCAGGCCGAGGTTTGCTTCTTCAGCGTGGCGATCGAATTGGGTGATGCGAAATTGTTCGAGACGTTTCTGTCTCAGCACGGTTTCCGAACCGCCGCCGGGGAATTTCATTCCGGAATCAGAGTTGTCGAGGGCTGGCGCGTCTTTTCAGGGTATGCGAGCGCCGCCCAATACTTTGGGCCGCTATCGCCGTGGGCTCTCGAAGTTTTAAACCCACTGGATCACGTCGTTGCCCTACGTGGCTCAGGCGACTGGTTGCTTCGGATTCGTCTTGAATTTTCTAACTCAAGTCGATTTAGGCCCCAGAAGGTAGTTGTAACATACCGGCTGGAAACAAAGTAATGGCAATTTTTTATGGGAGAGGACAATGGGAAAAGTATTTCTGGCCGCAAATTTCGTCACGACAAGCGAAGGTCACTTGATACCTTCACAGCTTAAGAACTCCGGGCACTTACAAATCATTTATCTGAATGACGCCGGTGTATTTGAGGAAATTGAGGTTCAAGCTCCTGGGTGGAGAGCGCTTTACGGTATCGGAGGTGTTTCGGATGTGAACTGGCAATACACCTCGCGTGCGAACCACGGAGAGGCACCTGATGACGCAGACTATGTTGGGTTAGATGGGGTCCCCACCGACGAAGCTAGGTACGCTCGTGTCGAGATTAGTCCCGGCGAGGGGCAAACCGCCGAGCAGCTCTGGGCGGTCCTCAACAGCATCTTTCAGAGCATGTCCACCATCGGGTCGAACGTAGACTACGACTACATACCGGCCCAAAATAGCAACAGCTTTGTAACATCAGCTCTTTATGCGGCCGGCATCAACGTCGGTGATTACATCTTTCAGGTGATGCCAGAAGATGTTCAGCGATTTCCTGGCATTGCAACTAACGTCCTGATGTCTGTCATCGAAAACGGTACGCTTTCTGAGGATGGTCTGAGGTGGCCTGCCCCCATTGGGTGATCCGGGTTTAATGTTAGTGCATGCTTGGTCTGGCCGCCACTGCTGGCGTTGAAGCAGGTCCGTTCTGGCGCGGCCACACGGTGGCTTCAGGTGCGGGTGGCTTGTAGTTCAGTGACGAGTGCGGACGAACGGTGTTGTAGTGCCTCCGCCAACCCTCGATAATGATCTTCGCCTCCTTGAGCGTGTAGAAGATTTCTCCGTTGAGCAGCTCATCCCTGAGCTTGGAATTGAAGCTCTCGCAATAGCCGTTTTCCCACGGGCTGCCCGGCATGATGTAGGCCGTCTTGGCACCGACCAGCGTAATCCACTCCCTCAAAGCCTTGGCGATGAACTCAGGGCCGTTATCGGAACGAATATGCGCAGGAATGCCGCGTAGGATGAAGAGATCGGAGAGCACATCGATCACGTCGACAGCCTTCAGCCTTCTCTCGACCCTGATGGCGATGCATTCTCGCGTGAACTCGTCGATCACGTTTAGCATGCGGATTTTCTTTCCACTGTGGGTCCGGTCCTCGACAAAATCGTAGGACCAGACATGGTTGGGGTATTCCGGTCGAAGCCGGATACACGAGCTGTCGTTTAGCCAGAGCCGCCCGCGCTTGGGTTGCTTGGATGGAACCTTCAGCCCCTCACGCCGCCATATCCGCTCGACCCGCTTGACGTTCACGATCCAACCCGCCTGGTGCAGCATCGCGGTGATGCGGCGATAGCCATAGCGGCCATATTGGAGGGCGAGCGCCGTGATGTCGGCAGTCAATGCCGCTTCGTCATCAGGGCTCTTTGCGATCTTGCGCTGTGTGGAACGATGTTGGCCGAGAACCCGGCATGCCCGTCGTTCGGACACGCCCAGTTCTGCAGTGACATGGTCCACACAGGCGCGGCGGCGGGCGGGGCTTAGAAGTTTCCCCTGGCGGCCTCCGCAAGGATCATCTTGTCCAAGGTCAGATCAGAAACTGCCCGGCGGAGGCGAGCGTTCTCGGTCTCCAATTCCTTCAGACGCTTCACCTGATCGCTCTTCAGGCCACCGTATTCTGCCCGCCAGCGGTAATATGTAACTTCCGTCACGCCTATCGACCGGATCGCCTCCGCCATCGATTTGCCCTGCGCATTCAGCACGTCAACCTGACGAAGCTTTGTGACGATCTCTTCCGCCTTGTGTCTTTTCACTGCCATTTCAATGTCCTTCTTCGGCTCATAAGCCATACTTCAAAAAGGACCACTTTTCAGGGGGCAGACCAGATGGCCGTATCGTCAAAATAGAGGACCGAGCGCGAAACTAGAATCCATGACGCAGGAGACTCGAGGCGTCCCATCTGCGACTAATGGATTTGGCTGGCGGACTGAACAAGCATGCAATGTAAGCGAAAGTTGCATTATCATGCTTGCCCCACGAAAGGTTTGTTTCGGCGCTCTCGATGCGGGTTTTATGCAAGTCTCTGTGCAATCAGGCCCCCGCAACCAATAAGACTTGTAACCGGCGCCATTGAGCTTACGCTTCTGCCATGGACGCGGGGAAGCGCGTCACAAAGTCCAGCTTCTCCTCCGTCGTCCTGAACTCCCGTGCCTTGATCCGGCGCGCAAAATCCGGGTGAGACGCGCCGCGCTTTTGCGCTGTATGCTCATCAACTGCCTGGATCGAAGGGAGGATAGCAGCCAATCTGCCGTGAACCGTCAGCTCCGCAGTTTTGCCGTTAGATGGCAGCAGCACGGCAACCTTCTGGACCAGCTCCCTCAGTAGATTGCAATGCCCTGCGGCGACATCGTCTGCCGGATTGCCGTGCCTCGCGATGGCCGTCGTGGCGTCGAAAGCGCTCTTCAGCATCGATACGTTCACCGTGATCTGTTTTGGTTCGCCAGTCGTGGTGGCCGGCTTCTCCCCCAGTCCGCGCTCAAGCTCAATGCGTTGCTCTTCGAGCCTCGTAACCATGTTATTGAGAACTTGGACATCTGGATGGCCGTTGAACAGGCGTTCGGTAATCTGTTCTGCGATAACCTGTTGCTTCTGGCTGATGACAGCCAGGGGGCTTGTCGCAAACCTTTCAGTTGGCTGAGACCGCCGCGCGAACGGCGGCATTTTCTCGCTTTGTTGACCTTTTAAAGTCCGAAGAGCCGCCCGAGTAGATCATTCTGACTGGTTGAGTGTCGAATCACTGGTGACCACCCCTCAGCTACACCACGCCATGGGACACGATCGCTCAGCGGATAGCGCAGATACCAGGTCACTGTGTTCACTATCAGCCATGCCTCGAAATGCCGCCCTTTGAAATCATCCTTCGACTGGCGCTTCAACTT
The DNA here is from genome assembly GCF_056323085.1 of Allorhizobium sp. nf9_anc. Taxonomy (NCBI): domain Bacteria; kingdom Pseudomonadati; phylum Pseudomonadota; class Alphaproteobacteria; order Hyphomicrobiales; family Rhizobiaceae; genus Allorhizobium; species Allorhizobium sp. nf9_anc. The sequence goes on from NZ_JBWHZM010000002.1 coordinate 49,764, forward strand.
CTCGTTCATGCCATTCAGAATCATGATTGCGCTCCGCTACATCGGGAGCGGAATTTCCACGGTCGTAGTCGACAGCGCGTTAACCACGAAAATTTGCGTCAGGCCCTTCTCGACCATCGATTGATCAAACATCGTTGCAGCCAGGCCACAACTTGGCATAACGGAAGTCCGACACTCCGTTTGCTTGCATATCCTGCATTGTCGGTTGGCTCGAAAATGTTAACGGTAACGTTGTATTTGACAACAGTGATGGTGCATAGGATGCAAAAAATCTTTCCGGTCTTGCTGGCGTTCATGCTCAGCGCTTGCGCTGCTCCTTCCGATGGCCCTTCGCCGTCAAGCTTTTACAGTGCCAAGGACCCTGTGACGGGAGGCAAGGCAAGGGTCGTGCGTCTCGCCGAGGCATCACTGGCCGAAATCACCCTCACTGAACCGGTCGTGCCGGGGACGGATGCAGGGCTTTCCGTCTTCCGCTCCGCTGGATATTCCGACCAGAGGTTGCGTCGTGGCGACGTGATCGATGTGACGATTTTTGATACTGGCGAAGAGGGCCTGTTCGCGTCTGCGAATAGCAAGACATTGCCGCTTGGCCGTTTTACGGTGGACTCCTCGGGAAGCGTCAACTTGCCTTTCGTCGGTCGCCAACGCGTTATCGATTCCTCAGTCCAGGGCCTGCAGGACAGGATTGTGGCGGGGCTCAAAGGCTCTGCGGTCAATCCGCAAGCTGTCGTCTCGGTTGCGGAGCGACCGGGAAGCGCGGTTTCCGTCGGAGGTCTCGTTCGACAGCCTGGTCGCGTAAGCCTCAGCGCGCGCAAAGAACGCGTGCTGGATGTCGTGGCTCTGGCCGGCGGCGCGTCCGCGTCGCCGGGCGCCGTCATGGTCACCTTGATCCGGGGGCAGAAGAAGGCCAGCGCACCGCTTTCGCGGATCCTCGAAGAGGATCAGCAGAATGTTTATCTGCTTCCTGACGACCAGCTCTATCTGGAGGACGATGCCCCGAGCTACACCGCCATGGGTGCCTTCAAAAGTACCGGAGAATTCACCTTCGAACCCGGCCGCCTGACCATGGCCGAGGCCGTCGCACGCGCTGGCGGGTTGTTGGATGATCGCGCAAACGCCCGGCAGGTCTATGTGCTGCGTAGCCAGCAGGTCCACGTGCCCGCGCGCATCGTCGACGGCAAGACCGTGGCCGCCGCCGGACCCGTTCAGGTTCGCCCCACGATCTATCGTGCCGACCTGAAGGATGTCGGAAATCTCGCGCTGATGCAGCAGTTCAAGATGCGCGATGGCGATATCTTGTACGCGGGCAATTCGGCCATGGCTGACTTCGGCAAGCTTTTCACGATCTATCAGAAGAGCCCGTCGCTGCCGGCTGCACCCTTGCCGAAACCGCCGGGGACCTGAGCGCGCAAGGTTTCACCGGTGGCAGGCGGATATCGCTGCTCCGAGATGTGAACGGAGCAGACTTTGACAGGCCGCAGCGCTGCTGGGGCGCGTCTCCGGTTCTTCCACGGCGCTCAGGGCTTCGAAGGCCAACAAGGCTTGAGCCACGGATGCCGAAGACTGGGCCAGCCGGGCGGCGATCTGGCCGGCAAGCCGTCCAACGGAATAGAGATCCGAACGTGGCGTCAGAGCCCGCCCTGCAATTTGTTCGGGCGAAGAAAGGGCTGCTCGTCCGGCAAAGGCGAAACCACTTTCGGCCAGCGTTGTGCTGGCCGCTACTGTCAGGCCGAAATCACCAAGTTTCCAGCCTGCGCCCGGAGAGAGGGGGCTGAATAGGTTTTCAGCTGCGATGTCGCCATGCACATAGCCGCATTCGTGCAAGTACTGCAGTCCTGCGAGCAGGTCGATCAGCGCCTGGACGGCCTGCGCAGCGTCCAGGTTGCCGGCTCTGAGCTTCTCAGAGAGCGGGATGCCGCAAAGCTCGATCAAGATTGCCCGACGACCATCCTCAAGCGCCAGCAACACCTCCGTCTTTGCAAGGTTCGGATGACTGAGCGACAGTCCGACCCGGGCTTCGGCGATCAGCTGTTTCTGGACGATGGGGTCGCTGGCCCAGTCTCGACCTGGGATTTTCAGAACATGCGCACTATCCAGATCACGATGGCGAACCCGGTATAGCTCCGTGGTTTGACCTCGGGCGATCATTTGCTCGGAGCGGAAAGTGTTGGAAAAGCTCGCCGGTTCGACGGGGAGGCAGGAAAGCGGCATGCCGCGCTCGAGCGCCGAGATGATCTGGTTGCAGGCCATCGCTCGGAATTCGACGCTGCCAGAGCCGTGAACGGGATCGAGCAGCCGCCACAACTCTGCGAAGCGCTCCGCTATCTCGCGCTCCAGCCTGTCTTCTTTTTCATGCATGATCGACGGCTACGCAAAGGGCCGTAAGGTTTTCCCGTGCCCCTGCAACCAGGCCGTTCTCGATCAGAACGGAAGGCGTCACGGAGAGTTCTTCGGCAATCATGCACTCGGCGATTGACCGTTCGCCGAGCAAGCGCACCAAGGGCGCGCTGCACAGCAGGAAGCGGTCTCCCGGTTCGAGGCTTTCCGTCGTCCATTCGGGGGTCATCGTCTCGGAAAGCCCGATCGCGCGCGCCAGACGATAATGCAGACCCACAGCGATATGATCTCGTGTGAGGCAGCGCATCATGCCCTGCCGAAGGAGATAACATCGCGCGTCTCCCGCCCAGACGAGCTGGGCTCGCGCATCGTCCACCAGCAGTGCCACGATGCTCACCGAGGCCACGGCTGCCGAGCCGTCCAACCGGCGATGGGAGTAAAGCAAACTGTTGGCGCGTCCGAGGCGGCCCTTGGTCTCCTGCAGCCGAACATCGAGGGGGCCCGCGGTCGCGCCTTCACCGAGAAGATTGACGGCCAACTTTGCTGCCCGTGCTGCTCCCGGTGTATCGCCAATGCCGTCGGCCACCGCGAACAGTCCAGGGACATCGGCCGCGAGCAAGGCGTCCGCATTCAGCGTGGTCCGCGTTCCCGCGTGGCTGGCATAGGCATGGCTGCACTGCATCGGTTGGATCTTGTCGATTGCCGCGGACGGTCGGTTGGCCTGGGCGATGGAAACAGGCGATGACGCGTAAATGCTCGCCGCCGAGGCTCTGCTGGTCTCTCTGGCCGGGGCATAGTCTTGTACTGCAGAGGATAGGGACGCGTTGCGGAGTGTCGAGCGCCTGGCCTCTCCCGCAACGGCGTCGGCTGCCGCGCCGTGTGCGCCAATTGGCTCGCGGACGTACGGGGAAGCTTGGAACGCTCTGTCCCCGGCGGTCTGCCCGTCCTTGTCGCCCTGCATCCCGAGCCGCATCAATTTGAGTAAATCCTCGCCACGCGGCGCTCCGGTGTCGCGAAACCCGCGAACGATGCGACTACCGGCTTCGACGGACCACCACATGCTGTCGCTTGCCTTGCGAGTGAGGCTTGTTCCTTCTGGTAGGTCTCCCGGTCTTGGTCGCCGCAACCGCCTGAGCGAGGCGGTAAATCGCTCCAGGTCGAAATCTCGAAGCCCGGCGGTTTCTGCCATGGCTTCGATGGCTGTGAACCAGCTCTCGTCGAGATAGAGTTGGTGCGGATGCCCGGTAAAACCATGCATCTGCAGCGCGACGACGAGCGGAAACCGCCGTCCCACCCTATCGCGACTGGTCATCAGCACGCCGGCTACTGTTGCCGGGCACCAAAGGCCCCTCTCAACGATGAATCGCCAAGGGGGCATTTTGGCAAAAGTCGGCTCCCAGTCCGATCCGAAACTCGATTGGCAGGACTGCAGTCCCGTCTGGAGGAACTTCTGTATCGTCAGCTCGAAGTCGCGGGAAAAACCCCAGCTGACAAAGTCACCGTGGCTGGGCAGCTTTCCGAAAAAGCCGATCCTATCATGCTCTGCCGTGTCCACGGTGCGAAGCGTCTTGTCCTGCATGGCGGTTAAAATGCCTTGGGACACGAGAATGCCGCGAGTGCGGGCAGGCGGAAGGGATCAAGGACAGAGCCAAACTGGATATCGAATGAGGCTTGCAGGCCGTTACTCTCGAAGTTTGCGCGGAATAGGTCGCGATTGCCTTGTGCCGCCAGTGTGGCCCGATCGAACAGTCGAAACAGTGACCAGTCTCCGGTTGTCGTGACACCATTCTGCCAACCGCCCGGCTGGAAGGTCAGGCTTGAGCTGTTGTCGGCTGCGGCGGAGGGCCAGGTGACGGCCTTGGAGCGGACCGGACCATGGAAGTAGACGACCGGCTGGCCTCCCAGCTCAAGCTTGACCGCATTGGCCGATTGGCTGAGCGAGACGGGTGTCACGTTGATCGAGACCTGCGGTTGTTCGGCACCGTTCGGAAAGAAGGCACGGGTTATTTGGTCTGCGTAGCCGAACTGAGCGATGGCTTCGCTCGCAATGCCTTCCGATCCGAAAGTTCCCTTCCAGCTCCAGGGAGTGGTCGTCGTGTCGACGAATGGCGTCAGCTTCTTGTCGAAGAATGTCTTGAGCAAACCGTTGGGTGCAAATAGCCGGACGAAGTCGGCGAGAGCCACGTCCCGTTCGGATTGACGCTCAAAGGGAAAGCGGTCGGTCACCACACTTTCGCAATAGTTCGCGGCTTCCGCCCGCCAGGCCTCGGCAATGTCCGCTCTCGCCGACTTGACCGCGAGCGAGCCGATATCGGCCGCCACACCCGCCATCAGCGTGTCGGCCGGTGCAGGCAGGTCTCGGGCCAATTGCAGCAGATCCTGATTGGCTGTCGTCAACTGGCTATCGACATCGAAGACCTTTGCCAGCTCTGCCGAGGAGGTTGCGGCTCGCGAGAGCTGCTCGCTCAGCACGCCGAGTTTGGCGACCAGCTGTTGCATCGGTGTCTGTGTTTGCCCCTCCGCGTCGGGTGCCGTGCTTTCAGAAGCGAGCATCTCGCGAAGGGGCGCATAGAGTTCGGTGCCGCCGATGGCGGATGTTGCAGCGAATGCCTGTGCAATGCCGCCACTGTCGGCCGTTTCAAGTGACGGAGCAGTAGCCAGGTCGGTGGTGGCGGCAATCGAACGCAGGAGTGCATCGACGGGATTAGGCTCGGAGGCAAGGATCCGTGTCGTTTCCGCCGCTTCTGCAATCGTTTGCGATGGCTTGACCGTAAGATCAGCAATCACGCTGCGCCACTGCCGCTCGAATTCCGCTTTGTAAAGCGTCATCGCCGCCTGCCCCACCGTGTCGACCGTCGTCTCAGGTGGGTTGGCTTCCCCGCGCACCCATTCTTCGTCCATCGCATCGCGCGCTGCGTCATCGAGCCTGAGCGCGGCGACCGTCTGGTATCCGGGCGCCGTGAAGATCCCACCGACACCTTCCCTCAGAGGCACTCCGGACCGCCGGACAAAGGCCCGTTCGCCCAGGGGACCGAGCGCTGATGCCGGCGTCCACGCCGGGAGAGCGCGAGCCTCGGCATATTGGGTCAGGATATGAAAAGCGCGATCGGCCACACCGACGGAGCGGATGCGCTCCCTTGCATCGGCAATCAGGCGATTGTCGAGCTCGATTGGCGGGATTGTGCCGGCAGCCAAGGCCGAGGCGTGCCGAGTGAGGTTGGCACGAACTGCCTCGCGCGCATCCCCGGGATAGAGGCTGCTGAACATGCCTTCTGCCTGGCGCTCGACGAAGCTTGGATCGCTACGTCCGAGCCCGCCCAGCATGCCATAGAGCTTGAGCGCATCGAAGGTGAGGTTGGGATCCCTTTTTGCCTGCATGTCATTTTGCAACTGCACGAGCATCCTCGGCAGCAGCAGGGCGTTCAGCGCGCGCTGGTAGGCATCGCGCTGGCGTCCTTCGATCTTGGCTTGCTGGTCAAGACCGAAACTGAGCGGCCACGCCCGTGCCTTCTCGAAGTCGGCTGGAACGGCGGCCAGATTGTCGAGCGCCGGGAGGATGCGCAGAAAATCGGTGTCGGAGACGTTGGTGACCGGGATCCCACGAACCAGATCCTCATAGGCATCGAGGCGACGTTCGGCGCTCGCCAACGCGGTGCGGTTCTGGACATAGGTCGCGATCCAGCTGGTCATGACAACAGCCACCGCGACCCCTGCCACCGCATAGGCGCTGCGTCGAAGCATCAGCTGCCGGCGTGTCAGACGCCGGTCGCGCGCGACGAGCGACGCTTCTCCGAAAATCACCTCCTTGAATAACTTGGTCAAGAAGTAGCTCCGACGCGGCCGGGCCACATCCGATGCGGTCGCCTCGGAAACCTGAGTTCCCGACGCGAAATAAATGCCGCGCAGCAGAGGCGGTTCGACAAGTTTCGATCCGGCACACAATTCTTCGATCACGTCCTGGAGGCGTTCACGCAAGGTCGCGAAGGCGGCCGGAAACCGGAAAATCCGGCCGCGAACCTCTGCGCTGGGCTCCTGCTGAAGCCGCTCCAGCAACAGCGCGCCGATGCGCTCCTGCAACTGGGCGAATTCGTCCGAGACCCGGCCGGGCAGGTCGGACATCTTGTAGCTCTCTTCCAGCGAGAAGGTCGTGCCCCAAACCTGTTCGCGGTCGCTGCGGTTGAAGCTGTCGAAGAACTCGATGAAGCCAGTTAGCAGGTCTGCTTTCGTCAGGACAAGATAGACTGGGACCCGAACCTGCAGCTGTTCGTCCAGCTCTGCGAGCCTCTGTCGGATGATTCGAATTTCCTCGCGTTGCGCCTCCGGATCACGTTCCATCAAATCGCCGATCGACAGGGTGACCAGGGCGCCGTTGACGGGCTGCGAACGGCGATACTTCCGCAGGAGACCGAGGAACCCCTCCCAGCCGGCCTTTGCCGTTCCGTTCAGGTCGTCATGCGTGGTGTAACGGCCGGCCGTATCGATCAGGATGGCGTCATCCGTAAACCACCAATTGCAGTTGCGCGTGCCGCCGATACCCTGCACCGAGTTTGCACCCAGAGCATCTCCAAGCGGAAAGCTTAGCCCGGAATTGGTCAGCGCCGTGGTCTTGCCTGAGCCGGGTGCGCCGAAGATCACATACCACGGCAACTGATAGATATAACCGAAACGCTTCTTGGTGACCCGGCGCAAGAGCTGCAGGGCGTCCTTCAGTCGTGCATGGATTTCACCGACTTCCGCCTGACGACTCGCCGCCGCTTCTGCTTCCGCATTCTGCTCTATTCCCTCGACGAGGGCCGCGTCGCGTCGCCGATGGCGAATGACGGTCACTGCCAGGTAGATCAGCCAGAGGGTTATGATCGCCGCGATTAGCATGACGCGGGCATTGACGCTGACCAGCGGCTTAAAGGAGCCGAACGCCAGCAGATAGCCGTAGAACCAGACGACGACACAGACTGCCACCACCCAGATGACGGAGATGAACCGTCGCCCGATCAGACCGGCATAGGCTTCGACATAAGATCGAAGCGTGTAGAAATAGCTCAGAGGGTTGTTCATGGCGTGTCACCTGTGGTCGGCGCGGTCGGTTCGCCCTGGGCGATCGGGGGCGCGGTGATCCCGGCGCGATCCAGATGTTGACGAGGATCTGTCAGGACGATCACTTCGGTACGCCGGTTCATTTCACGGCCCTCGGGTGTGTCGTTGGGTGCAATCGGATCACTGTCGGCTCGTCCCTCCGTCAGGATCGCTTCGGATCCCGTATAGGAGGCAAGAATATCCCCCACGGCACGGGCTCTGGCCTCCGACAAATGCCAGTTCGACGGGTATTGTACGGTCTTGATCGGCACGTTGTCGGTGTAGCCGACCACCACGGCGCGGAAGCGATCTGCGGCGAGAGCAGCCCCGATCCGTTCAAGGAGACCCTGGAATTGGGGGCTCACCTCGGCGCTGCCAACACCGAAGAGGCCGGAATTGTTGATGCGGATGCGCAGACGCCCGTCTGCGTCGGACAGGGTCACCAGGTTCTTTTCGACTTCGGGCTGGAGGAACGCCAGAAGTTCTTCGACAGGCGAAGGCTCTGCTGGCTTGGCCGGCGGTGGTGGAGGGGCGGGGGGGTCGACTACAACCTCCGGCTTGGGCTTCACGGGCGGCGCTGGTGGGGTGGTCAGGACGACGCTCGGTGTTCCCCGCGGTGGAAGTGCTGCAAGCCGCGTGAACGTAGCATCCGAGACGCCGTTGAGGGACAGGGTGAAGAAGAGATAGCCGAGAGCGAACACCAGCGCCACCAGAGACAGCAGCGTCCAGAGTGCCGCCGAGGTCCTCAGTGGCTCATGGCGTGCCGATACACCCCGCCAATGCGGTGAAAGCTCGCGTTCGAAGATGCCGTACTGGCCAATGAGTGTTTTGTAGAGGCCATCTCGAATACGCCCGAGTTCGAGGCCGCCTCTCGGCGATACGCGCATGCGTCCCTCAAAGGCAAGCGATAGCGACAGATAGATGAGAAGAAGGATGTCCTTTGCCGATCCAGGTGACTGGTGGAAATGGTCGAGCAGGTCGAAGACCCGCTCACCACCGGTCACATCCATGTGGAAGGTGGAGACCAGACCAGACCGGGCCCATCCGGCAGATACGCCCCATGGCTTGCTTAAGACGACGTCGTCGAGGGTTGCACAGACAATGTAATGCGCGGCCCGCGCGCGCTCCGGACTGATGCGGGCCGCGGTGAGATCGCGCTCGTAGCGGTTGACGGCCTCGAAGGCGACCCGCCGCAGATCGTCGATATCGGGCTGCACATTGCTCTGTCGGATTTCATGGGACAGGTTCAGCAAGGGTCCTGCGGCGCGCACGAGCGCAGGGACCTCGTCACCGCCGAGCGTAAACGCCTGGACAAGCTTTTCGGCCGACCAGCCACCATTGGCGCGTGCCCCGAGACGGCCAGACGGCTGGGCAGCATTTGGAGCGAGGACATCGTCGAGCAGGTCCGTCATTCGACTTGCAGCCGCCCGCTTGGCTTGCGCGCTGTCAGTCAGCTCCACGACCGTCGGTAGGGTTTGCCAGGAGGTGGGGTCTTTGCTCATGCTCTCAAGGCCCACAATTCCAGTTCGAGTTCATGGAAGTCGCCCGATACATGCAAGGCGATCGCGCTGGATGTATCGAGCTGCTTCCAGAGCGGGTTTTGCGTATCCAGTTCGAAGTAGATCGTGCCGGATCGATAGGGGAGCTGCCGCGGCAGGATCGGCAGCGGACGGACCGGAATGCCGGGCAGCGCGACATTGACGAGTTCTGCGATACGCTCGACCGGGCCCACCTTGATCTGCGCCGGCAGTTTGCGACGAATTTCTTCTGCCGGCATGTCGGCCCGCACGGCCAGCACGAAGCCGGCATCGCGCAAAAGGCTGCGATCGTGGATCGTACCGACCCGGACACCATGGCGCCGCTCGGCGAGTTCGATCGGAACGGCCGACTGCTCAAGCACGACCGAGAGCGAACTGCGCAGATCTTCGAAGACTGCGGCAAAGGTCGACTTCAGATCCTCATGTCGATAGGGCGGGAACTGGCTGGCGCGCTTGTTTTCGGTGGTGAAGGTCGCCAATTCTCCGGCAAGCTGAATGCAGGTCTCGTAGAAGGTGATCGGGTGGATCCGCGTGGCGTTGGCGGCCAGGTGCTGCAGCAGCGGATCGGCCCGATTGAGGATCTGCAGCAGGAAGTAATCGCCAACTTCGGCAGTTCCCCGGATCGTCGGGTCGCCGATCCGGGCTGCGATCGCTTCGGCTCGATGGCGGACGATGCCGAGCAATTCTCCGGCCAGTTCGTTCAGCCTCACTTCGGCTGCGACATTGAGAACCGGTGCAAGGTAGTCTGCGTCGAGCAGGACGGCGCGGTCCGAGCGCACCTCGATCACGCGTGCGACGCCGATCAGGTCGTAGCCGGCCAATTCGTCACCCGTCTTCCTGAACCGCAACGCCAGCCGTCCGACTTCGATCTGCGCCATGAAGTCTGTTTCGACATTCGCGTCCGGGGCCTCATAGACCGAAGCGACATGTCTGACTTGGTTCAACCCGTTGGACCCGTTCACGCTGGTATCGGCGCGTCCCGGCTGTCGGGTGGGAAGCGCCAGATAGATCATCGCGTTCTTGGTGTTTTCATCGAGTTCCAGTGGTGGCGGCAGGTCGGTATCCAAGGGAGCGTCGAACGGCGTGCCGTCAGGCAAGATGCCCCGCACCGACACCAGGGCGAACTTGCCAATTGCAAGCGCGCTTCGATCGATTGCGACTTCTGCCAGGCCCCAGGGATAGGGCGAGAGCGGGCCCGTCGAACTGCGTACGAGCCGTTCCGTCCAGCGGTCCGACTGCTGAAAGTGCTGGACGCGAAGGAACATTCCTTCGCTCCATGCTACGCGATTTTCATTCCTCATTCCGGATTCTTCCTTCTTCGCGGCGCTTCGTCGTCCGGGACGCGTCTGCTCGCCCTTTTTGTTCGTGGCCTGCACACAGTATGTCTGCAACGGTGCGGCTGCCGCCGTTTGCATCGAACTGGGCACGATAGGCGCGCCAGTAGCGCAGCTCTTGCAGAGGTCCGAGCGAGAACCCGGCCCTGGCGTCGACTCGGGCCTCGATCATGCGGGGATCGAATGTCTGTGCCGCTTCGGAAAACAGCCGCTCCAGCGACAAGCGCAGCTTTCCATGCCCTTGCACGAGGTTTGCCAGGCGTTGTTCGATTTCGGTCACCCCACCATGGTGCAGGGTGTCGAAGACTTCGCCTTCGGGATCTTCGGGCGAGACGATGGCAAGAGCGGCCAGCAACTCCCGTTCGAGCCGGCTGACGAGTGGCATGAGAGAGGAGACCGGCTCGACAGCAACCGATTGCAGAGCGAGATCGGGCGCTTCAATGGCCAGGGTCCCCAACATGCCGGACGCCTCTGGTTCCTTCGGTCGTCCGACCGGTGCGACCAGGATGGAAACATGCGTCGCGGAGGCGTGTTCGAGTGTATCGCTGAAATCGGATGCCGGTTCGGCATCCCAATCATCAGGCAGGATCTTGCCGAAGTTGCCTGGGTCGGGTGGGCCCGACCAGCCGATCTCGACATGGCGTGACGACGACATGCCGCCGGGTTTGGGATTGCGGGCAAAGGGGCCGTCTGGCAATTCCGCTGTCTCGGCGGCACCGATGATCCCGCCGGCGATCTGACCGCCGGGTGCAATGTCGGACAGGATGGCGGAGATCGTCATCGGTTCGTCAACCGCCGTGAAGTCATGGGTTGGATCGGAGGTCACCATGCTGGGTTGGCCGCGAATGGTGACCTCCAACTCGATGCCGGCAATGGCAATACGGCTGCCGTCGCTCAACGGGACGGCCGCGCCGTCCTGGATCAGCTGGCCGTCGACCCATGTTCCGTTCGAACTTCTGTCGATCAACTGGTACATGTCCCCCTGGCGCTCGATCAGGCAATGAAGTTTCGAAGCCGACCGCAGGCCCTCCGGCAGGTTCCAGTCACAGTCCGCGGCACGGCCGAGCGAGCGCCGGCCACGCTCCAGAACCATCTTGCGCGGAAGCTGGCCGGTCGGATCGCTGACAGGCGTGAGTTCAAGACGCATGTCGGCTCTCCTCGCTTGCCTTTTCGATCGTGCGCGCGGCGACGACGGCATCTCCGCTGTCCGCGATCGCAGGGGCGCTGCGGGCCCAGCTGTTCCAGCCGAGTTGTGGAGCCATGCCCACGGGTCCAAGCGTCGAATAGGGAATGTCGTCCTTCTGCAGAACGATCTGGACGTCGAAATCCAGTGTCGGCCCAACATAGAGACGTGTCAGCGCCACCACTTCGCGGATAAAGCGTCCCCTCGGACTAAAGCGCTGGTAGTCGGCATATCCCAGAGGCCCGATGACGATACGAAACGAGCCGCCGAGATCTCGAACGGCATTGCCGGCGGTCGTGTTGATCCCAAGGCGTGCACCGCTCGCCGACCCGAGCCTGGTCTGTTCCTGAAGAGGAATGCTAAGCCAGCGGGGTCGAAACTGTTCGATCCGCACAGGCAGACCCGTCAGATCCGCAAGCATCGAGCGCAAGCCGGTCGCGTGGCGCGTTCGATCCGCGAAATAGCCAGAGAAGCGAACCACGAGTTCCTGCTCTATCCCGGCCTTGCGGACGAGATCACGCGTGCCAAGTCCCGACAGCGCCAGGAGCGCCTTCACAAAGCCGCCCTGCTCGTGATTGCCCTTCCAGCGCAGGCGACGCGCGAGCCGATACTTGTCGCTGGCGTCGGCGAAGAGTTCGGCCAGCCGACCGTTGAACAGGTCGAAAAAAGCGGAAAGTGCACGCGACCGGTTCCGCTCTTCGCGCAGCACAAGCTCATTATAGCTGTGGGGCAGCGAACCGAGGGGCCCGGTGAGACTGGCGAACAGGGCGCGGATCCGCTGCCGGGGGCTCTTCCGCTCATAGGAGTATACGGCAAGCGGCATCGGGGCGACCCCTGGCGGTGACCCGACGTCGAGCTCGCCGAATGCGGCCGACTGTGCCACCCGCAACGCCGTCACGGGCTCGAAGCGCCCGGGCTGTTGCTCCAGCAGGTCTGCCAGGCCGTCTTCTGCTTTGCCGATGCCTATGTCCATCGCCGCAACCCCGTCAAATCAAGGGACGTTCGGCTGCGCGTGCGGGAAAGCGCGCGACCGGCTCGCTGGCGCCGCGCATGCACACGGTCAACCGGGTGAAGCTGTTGAGTGAAGTGTAAAGTCCGAAGAATCGATCGAGCAAGGATCCGAACAGATGCGCCGTCGCATGGTCGATCCTGGCCGGGTCGAAGGTGATCGTCACGTCGGTTCCCGGCACCATTCCGCCATGCGGCATGCGTGCGAGCGACTGCACTGTTTGCACAGAACTGATGGCTTCGACCAGCTGGCGCGTTTCCGGAGCGTCTCGAAACGCGTAAAGCGACAATATGTCCTTGAGCGCCCCGCCATTGCCGTCGCCAATCGATAGGTGGTTGAGCACCAGATGAGAGACCAGGCGCCAGGCACGACCTTCGCGTTCGTTCAAGCGAACCACGGGTGTCGGTGGCGTTAAGACATTGATCGTGGCAACCGCCTCGTGACCGGATGCAAGCTGCAGACGGGGATGACCTCCGCCGAACGGGAGTTGCTCCGGCAGATCGCGATTGAGGCAGAGCGCATCGATACTCGCCACGGAATCGAGCGGTGTGGCGTGACGCTTGCTGGTATCCACGAAAGCGATGTCGGTATCACTCGTCCTGTCATCTTCGTCGAACCGCCGATAGGTCTGGTAGAACGTCGAGGCCGTATCGGTCCGCTGCGATCGTCCGAAGAAGGGCTGACAGTTCTGGCGTCGCCCTGCGGAGTCGGTCAGAACAACGCGTTCGAGGCTGTGGATCTCGCGCGTCTTTTGCCGCCTTGCATCGGCAATCAACCGATATTCCGTGCGTGTTCCGTCGATCAATAGTGGTTCGCATGCCTGACGAAAAAGATTGACGGCGGGGCTCGCATGCAGCGCAAGATCCCGCAGGCTTACAGATCGCTCGAGCTTGGCGTCCCCTTGGTTCAGGTAGATGAAGATTTCGAGCTGCTCGCCCTGCCACGCTTCCAGCCCGTCGATTTCGAAGAACAGGAATTTCTGCGGCAGCGCAAAAAATTCCGTCAGCAGCCGATATCCTTCGAAGCTTGGCGCCGGATAGGGCAGCATGGCCTCCTCTTGGGAAAAACCGACAGACTTGAGACTGGATGCCGGAAGGAAGATGGGCGCGCGATCGTCAGCATGGCGCGCCAGTGCGATGCCCGCGACATGATTGACAAGGAGTTCATGCGTTGCGACGGCGTGCTGCCAGGCGGATACCACGCCGATGCGCAGATGCGTGAGGCCGATCGCGGAGACCGGCATACGTTCGTCGCAGGTCCTGACAGAGAGGCGAAGGCAGGCCGCGACGCCGGGGAACGGGGCTTGTGGCGCCTCGACCGGCTGTCCTGTCAGTTTAGCCGCAACGAGTTGGATCGGGGCGATGCGAACATCCTGGGTGGTGCGGAAGCGGCAGCTCTCACCGCCGATCGCCTCGGCCACCAACTCGCTGTGCCGCGGGATCGTCTGCTGGCCGGCGAGAGTTCGGTCAGGCTCGAATTGCACGATCGTCATCGATGGGATCGGTGCCAGATAATGTGGATAAAGCGTCTCCAGCATGCTGTCGGTCAGTTCCGGAAACTCGTCGTCCAGCTTCTGGCGAATGCGGGCGGCAGAATAGGCGAAGCTCTGGATCAGTCGCTCCACATGAGGGTCGTCCGCGACATCGCCGGATATGCGCAGCCGTCCTGCGATTTTGGGAAAGGCCCGCGCGAAGCGTCCCGCACGCTGACGCAGCGCTGCAAGTTCCTCGTTGTATCGGCCGAGAAATCCGTCAGCCATTGCTGTCACCCTGCGAAAGCGTCGACACGCCTTCGACCCGGAAGCGCTGTGTTGCCGGATCGATGGTGGACTCGAAACTGATCGGAGGCATTCCTTCGTGCAGTCGGAACGTCGCCTCGATGCGCAGGCGCAGGGCCCGTTCGGTGATGGCGCGGCTCTTGAGAATGGTGACCTGTACATTATCGAGCCGGGTCTCGAAGCGCGCTATGCGGCGTTCAATCCCACGCGCGAGGGAGAGTTTCGCCTCGTCGGAAATTAGGTTGGCCGAAACGGCCCCGTCGACGCCGAATGCAAGCAGCGAATCCTGCAATTCAGTATGCTGGCCGGGTGGGGTGCGAATGGGACGGCGGGTGTTGAGCAAGGCTTCGAGATCGCGCCGGATGGCTTCGCGCATCTGGCGGATCTGTTCAACGAAGCTGATCGGCGGATCGGCTGGACTGTAGGGTGCGTCGTCCAGCAGTCGATCGAGGATCGAGCGTGAAACTTCCCGTTCCCGGGGCCGGTAGATGTCGAGCGGATCAGCCATCTACGGCCTCCGCGATGGTCATCATGGTCAGCGCGCCGAGTTCATGCAAAGGTAGGACCGCTTCGCCACCGAGGAAGCATCGTTGTCCGGACCCGATGATCAACCCGGTCGACGTGTCCAGCCACTCGGTGGTATGGCCCAGCAATCCGGCGGCGTCTTCTTTGCCAGTTCCATGATAGATAGCCGGCAGCAGGACCGGCGCCGTCGCGCCGTCTGTCAAGGTGAGCTGCGCTGGTCGATAGGCGAGGTCCCGCGGACGCCGAAGGGGTTCGAGTTCGAGGCTGTGGACCCGGGAGAGATCGACCCAGAGATAGGAGCCGCCGCTCATGATCACCTCAAGGGCATGCGGAATTCGGTCGTCGAGATCGCGAAAATCTTCGATCATTACGCCGTCGATCAGAACCTTGCGTTCGCCGCGCGCGTCTTCGAGGACGGCGAGGGCGGCCTCCGTCGCGTTGCGGTCTTTTGCGCGATGGGCGACGCCGAGCCGCAGCGCGATGGTATCAAGTTCGGTCGGACCGCCCGGAAACTGCGGCAGTGCACCCGCTTCGAACCACGCGTCGCGCGCCGCCATGCCACGCAGGTGGTGCCGCAACATGGCAAGGCCCATAGTCTGGGACGGATCAAGTCTAGCAACGACACCGCATTGGTTGTCCGCTCGCTCATAGTCTCCGCCAACAATCAACAGGTCGATATAGACATGACGCGCCTCGCGGTCGGCGGGCACGGCCTTGAGCTTGGCCTTGCAGGCTTCCAGTGCCGCCGAAAGATCGTTCTCGCGAAGAAGGACATCGATCTCGTTGGAAAAGCTCATGCGGAAATCCTTTCCCGTCCGGCATAGCCTGTCGCAGGGCCGGCGGTGTCTTTCGCCATTTCGGCGATGAGGTGGAAACTGGTCGAGATGTCGTCGAGCTGAAAGTGCGGCTGCAGGCGAACCGTGCAGCTGAAAGATCCGGGTTTGCCAGGTATCTCCGAAACAGTGATGCCCGCCGAACGCAGCGGATAGCGGATGCGCAGCAGCAGGTCGGCATCGTCATTGCCGAGGGTGTAACCGCTCAGCCATTCATCGAGCCGGCGTTCCAGCGACCGGGCGTCGGAAATCTGGCCGACCTCGTCGCGCATGATGGTCTTGAGGAAGTGGCTGAAGCGCGATGCGCACAACACGTATTGGAGCATTGCGGCGAGCCGAGCGTTCATAAACGCCTGTTCGGTGGCGTAACGTGCCGGGGCATGCAGTGACGGGTTGCTGTTGAAGATCGCATTGGCCGTCAGGTAGGTCGTTCCGATCGCGATGACGCCGAATTCGCTCAGTTGCTGTTGCTGCGTGCTCGAAAGCCGGAATTCGACAGGCGGTTGGTCAGACAGTCCATTCGTTTCAATGCCGAGCTCCAGCGGCGCAAGCTGCTGTTGGGACAGCAGTCCACCGTCCACCCCGTCTTGGGTGACACCTCTGATGTCAGCGAACCAGCCGCTTTCGATAAAGTTTCGGATGACGATGGTCCCGAAGGCGAAGGCGCCATTGCCCCATACGAGGGTGCTGCCATCGGCGGCGACCGTCTCGGTGAACGGGAAGAGGTCGTCTCTTTTCCGCGAAAACGGTGCCCATGGTCCTCGCATGAGAATGCGTGGCGCCACCAGACCCAAAAACCGAGCGTCCTCGGCCGAACGCAGGCTGTTCCATCTGAGGCGACGTGGATCGGTCGCCAGGAAGGACAGATCCTGCACCCGGTCGAGTTCAGACAAGCTTTCCAGGCCGATCGCCTGCGGCGTGGCTCCTGCAACGAAAGGGCAGAAGGCAGCCGCAGCCACCATCCCGATCTGGCCCAGCGTTCCAACGGCATCGCCTCCGGCAGGCTCCGTCGGCGAAAGGTGGTAGTCACCGATCAGGAGCCCGAACGGCTCGCCACCCGGCATGCCGAACTCGCGATTGTAGACCAGCTCGAACAAGTGGCTCTGATCGAAGTCGGCCGCTCGCTCGATCGAGCGCGACAATTCCGACCACGAGATGGATAGGATCTTGACCTTCACGTCTACGCCCTGCTGGGCTTGGCGCACCAGCATGGCAAGACCACGCCAGCGCGCTTCCATCTCCATGAAATCGGGATGATGCAAAATCGCATTGACCTGACTGTTGAGACGCACGTCGATCAGATGGATCAGTTGATCGATCCGCCGTCGCACATCCAAACACGTATCAAGCATGGTTCGGTGCCTCGCGCTGAAGGGAGGCACGGGCAGTGGTTCTGCCCGCGCCTGATTGCATCAGTTCTTGCTCGGAATACGGGCGACCATGCGCAGGGATGTGGTCAATTCCTCCATCTGCAGCCAGGGGCGCATCCATGCCACGGCGTTGTAGGCACCCGGGCGTCCCGGTATCTCCTGCACGGTCACTTTCGCATCCCGCAACGGGTACTTTGCTCGGGATTCCTCACCGGCGTCATCGTTCGCGTTGACATAGTTGGAGATCCAGCGATTGAGCCAGACCTCGCAGTCCTCGGCTTCCATGAAGGAGCCGATCTTGTCGCGGCCCATCACCTTCAGATAGTGGGCGAAGCGCGAAGTCGCCATGATATAGGGGAGGCGGGCGGAGACAGCCGCATTGGCAGTCGCCTCCGGTCGATCGTAGAGCTTCGCCTTGTGGGTCGTTTGCGCACCGAAAAACACCGCATAGTCGGTGTTCTTGTAGTGGCAGAGCGGCAGGAAGCCGAGTTTTCCGAGTTCGGCATCGCGCCTGTCGGTGATGCCGACTTCGGTCGGGCATTTCAGGTCCAGATCGCCATCGTCGCTCGAGAAGACGTGCATCGGCAATCCCTCGACCTTGCCGCCGTTTTCAGCGCCGCGGATCGCGGTACACCAGCCGCTTTTCGCAAAAGCCTCGGTCAGGCGCGTGCCCATGACATAGGATGCGTTCATCCAGCAATAGGAGGAATGCGGCAGCTCGCCGGTTTTCGAGCCGCCGGTTTCGTCATAGTTGAAGTCGTCGATCGGCATGGTCTTCGGCCCGTAGGGCATGCGTGCCAGAACACGCGGAAGCGCCAAGGTGACGAAGCGCGAATCGTCGCTTTCCCTGAAGCTCCGCCACTTGGCATATTCGACGGTCTCGAATATCTTCTCAAGATCGCGCGGTTTCGCGAGTTCGGTGAAGTCCTCGAAGCCAAACATTTCGGGGCTGGCCGCAGCAATGAACGGCGCAAAGGACGCTGCGGCAATCATCGACACGCCCTGCAGGAGCTGCACATCGTCGAACGAATTGCCGAACTGGTAGTCGCCTATCAAGGCGCCCATCGGTTCGCCGCCTGGGGTGCCGAACTCGTCTTCGTAGATCGACTTGAACAGGCGCGACTGGTCGAATTCCACAGCCTTTGCCAGATCCTTGGCGATCTCCCTCTTGCTCGCATTGAGCACCCGGATCTTCAGGTTGACGCTTGTCTCGCTGTTCTTGACGAGATACTGCAGCCCGCGCCAGGTTCCTTCCAGCTTCACGAAGTCGGGCGCCTGCATGATGGCCGCAAGCTGTGTCGAGATCGCCTTGTCGATTTCGGCGATCGCGTTGTTCAAGGTGATGGTGAGGTTGCGGTCATAGGAGACCGTGCCCTTCATCGCTTGGTCGGTCAGCGTCCGCAGCAGGCTCTGGGCCCGATCCGGTTCCGTCTGGCGCGTGGCGGCCACGACCTTGGCGAGGAGGTTTTCCCCTTCAGCCGAGATCGATTGTGCCTTGCCCTGCACTTGCGTTTCAGCACTCATGTCTTAGTCCTTCCGGGTGGGAGCGTTGTCGCGCCGGCGCGATGCTCCGAGTGATCAACATGCGGTCGTGATGCCTCGATCGCGACCGCCGAGGGGCTCATTTGCCGTTCGGGTTCTTTTCATCGAGCTGTGCCATCAGAGCCGTCAGCTCGCCCTTGTTCTGCAGGATGTCCTCGAGCAGTCGCTCCAGATCCTCCGAGCGGTCAGCCTTGCTCATCAGGTCACGCAACTCGTTTCTCGCATCCAGAAGCGCTTTCAGGGCAGGTACCTGCCGGACTACCGAGCCTGGTTCGAAGTCTTCCATGCGCTCGAATTTCAGCGATACCTGCATTTGGCTGCCGTCGTTCTGCAGCGTATTGTCAACGGCGATTTGCAGTCCCGGCGTCATGCGCTGCATCACATCGTCGAAATTGTCCCTGTCGATCTGAACGAATTTCCGTTCGCCGAAGGGCTTGAGCGGCTGGGTCGGATTGCCTGAGAAATCTCCCAGCACGCCGACAACGAAAGGCAGTTCCTTGACGACCATCGCGCCTTCGGTTTCCACCTCGTACTTGATGTGAACGCGGGGCTTGCGGACCCGCTCCAGCTTTTCGTGAACACTCGCCATGTTTCTCTCCTTCCTGCCTCACGGCAGATCCGTTTCAATTCGATCAGTCGCAGTCCAGGCGAACCGTCGCTCTGGAATTGGTCTCGTCACATGCTATCGGGCATCTGCCGGATGCCGGCGGCGCTCATGACGGCCTGACGCTGGTTTGCGTCCGGCATCAGCTCTGCCAGCAATTGGGAAAAATCCATCCGGCCCCGACGCACCAGCGTCTCGATCGACATCGAGAGCGGCGAGTGCGGCTCGGTCTTGCGGAAATAGCGCGCCACCAGGAGGAGGACCTCGAACGCTTCCTCTCTCGATCCTATGCGGTCGAAGGATTGTCGCGTAGCGGAGGCGGTGGGCTGCTGCTCGTCTCTGCTTGCTGCCGCAGGATCCAGCACGGTCACGCCGATTGCCGGGGCGTCTGTCTGGTCATCGACCCGCCCGAGAAATTTGACCGCTGCCGCGGCCTCAAGCAGCGCATTGCGCGTGTTCGAACTCGGCGGCGCCTGGCTGCCGCACCGCTCGGTCAGGATCTCGTTAATCCGGTCGAACAGGGCAATGCAGGCCTTGATCGTGTTGAAATGACCCGTCATGGCGACGGCCCCCACGTCCTGCGCCGCCTGCTGCAACGTTTCACGAGCGCGATCTTCGCCCGGTCGTTGGGCAACCTGAAAGTCCCAGAGAGAGTTTTGACCGAATTTGGCATTCGGGGTCAGGGGTGCAAGCCTGATCGCCTGAATCAACGTTCCCTCGCTGCCGATACCGTTCAATCCGGCGAACGGTGCAAACCGCTCTTCCGGATCGTCATTGCCGATCGAATGGAGACCGTCGAAATGCTGTTCCAGAAGCGACGCTGTCACGTCATAGATGTTGCGAAGACCCGAGAAGCCCTCAAGCCTGAGTTGCGCCTCCATCAGCCATGCCAACACCTCAATGTCTTTACTATGGGAGCCCAGAAGCTGCAACCCAAGATTGTTAACATCCCCCCAAATTGGAGAGATCCCGACGCTCTGCCCTGGCTCGACATTGCGCTCCGCTGCGCGGGCCATATTTCGGGAGTCCTTAATTCTCAAATATAAATCACGAGAATTAGTATTTCGCCGAATATCTTGACCGCATGGCGCGTCATCTAAGATTGGTTTGGACAGTGATTCGAATTTCATTCAGAATTACTCTCCGTAAAATTCAGATATTACAAATAGCCGATAAGTTCGGCAGGGAAACACCGGCGAAAAACGCCCGTAAGATCGCGACAAAATTGTGGCAAGGTCGGAGAATCTTAAAAAAACTATTTTTGTGATGTAGCGCACTAGACAGGTCGCGAAGGGCGCCATAGCTCTTCAAAGACAACCTGTGCGTGGGCGTACTTGAAACCCAGGATGACATTTGACCGATGCCGCAGATTGATATTGACCGATTGGTCCAAAAATTGACGCCATCTCTGCGTGTCGCTCTTGAGACAGGAGCGTCTCTGGCTGTCCGCTTTTGTCATCCGGCTGTCGAGATCCCGCACTGGCTACGTGCATTGCTCGATGATAGCGCTTTCGCGGATCTGATCGGGCGTCTGGGGCTAGAGCCTCAAGTGCTGCGGCTTGAGCTCGACTATGCCCTCTCCGATATCGCGCGCCATGATGGGGTATCCCTTGTTCTGTCCGAGCAATTGCTGACGCTCAGTCGCGAGGCCTGGTTGGCAGCGTCGCTGCATGCCGGGCGTACAACTGTTTTGCCATCCGATCTGTTGATCGCCTTGCTAGATGATTCAGCACTACGCTTCGTCGTGCGCGGGGCTGTTCCGTCTCTGTTGCGTCTTGATCGTGCAGCGCTGGATGCTCAGCGCGCCGCAGAAGGTGAAACGGGTCGGCTCGACGAGGTTGGTCCCGACCCCGTCTCGCATCGGCAGCCGGTGGCAGACAACGAATTTTTGCGTCTCTACACGCGTGACCTGACCGAAGATGCGCGAACCGGTCGGCTTGATCCGGTGATCGGACGCCAGCGGGAATTGCGGCAGGTGGTCGATATCTTGATGCGTCGCCGGCAAAACAATCCGATCCTCGTGGGCGAACCTGGCGTGGGTAAAACGGCGATTGCCGAGGCTTTGGCGCTGGGGATCGCATGCGGTGATGTTCCCGAACGTCTTCGAGCCGTTCGCCTCCTGTTGCTCGATCTGACACTTCTCCAGGCTGGCGCAGGCGTAAAGGGCGAATTCGAGCGGCGTCTGCATGGTGTGGTCGATGCGGCGAAACATTCGCCCGATCCCGTCATTCTGTTCATCGATGAAGCCCATGGTCTGATCGGCGCCGGAGGCCAGCCCGGTCAAGGCGATGCGGCAAACATCCTAAAGCCGGCCCTCGCGCGTGGCGAGGTGCGAACCATAGCCGCCACGACCTGGAGCGAATACAAACGTTTCATCGAGAAGGACGCCGCATTGACGCGGCGCTTCCAGATCGTCCAGGTATTGGAGCCGGATGAAGCCACAGCCATCCGCATGCTGCGAGGCGTTGCAGACAGTCTGAAGCGGCACCATGGGGTTCGCATCAGGGACGAGGCGATCCGGGCGTCCGTGGAACTTTCGGCGCGCTACCTGCCGGCGCGGCAGTTGCCGGACAAGGCCATCAGCCTACTGGACACGGCTGCCGCATCGGTGGCTTTGGCGCGCCAGACCCGACCCGAGCGCCTATCCGACCTCAAGCATGAACTCTCGCTCCTGGAGCGCGAAAGGAACTGGCTGTCAGGCGAGCCGGAAACAGGCCAGCGATCGGAACGTCTTGCGGCGACCGCAGTCGAGGTCGAGGACATCCTGCGCGAAATTGAACTCCTCGAAGCCAAGCACGATGTCGAGCTGCGGCTCGTGCAGGAGGCCGATCGGCTGGAACAGCTGTGTTCCGCCGATGGGACACTCATACCGATCCCAAGCGCTACGGCGGACAGTGCCGAAAACATCGCCGTCTTTCCGCCGTCGGCGAGAGCCGATCGTCCACAAGATGCACTTGTCCTTGCAGAGCGCAATCTTGCCGAAGCTGCAGGTGAAGAGGCTCTGGTGCCCAGGGTCGTCAACCGTGACGTGATTGCATCGGTCCTGTCCCGCTGGACCGGCATTCCGGTTGGCAAACTGCTTTCCGATCAGGTCGAAGCGGTGCGCACACTGGAAACGAGACTGAACGCACGCGTCCTTGGGCAGGATGCTGCCTTGAACCGCATCGCGTCTACGCTTCGCACAGCACGGGCCGGACTTTCGGATCCCACCCGACCGACGGCGGTGTTCCTGCTGGTCGGCATGTCGGGCACCGGCAAGACCGAGACCGCGCTGTCCGTCGCGGATCTTCTTTACGGCGGAAGTCAGCACCTGACGACCATCAACATGTCCGAATTCAAGGAAGAGCACAAAGTCTCGACCCTGCTCGGTTCGCCGCCAGGTTATGTCGGATATGGTGAGGGCGGTATTCTGACCGAAGCCGTCAGGCGGCGCCCGTTCGGAGTGCTGCTGCTCGATGAAATCGATAAGGCGCATCCCGGCGTTCAGGACATCTTCTACCAGATGTTCGACAAGGGTTCCTTGCGGGACAGCGAGGGCCGTGATGTCGATTTTCGCAACACCACGATCTTCATGACGGCCAATACGGGCTCGGAATTGCTGGCCTCGCTGGCTGTCGATCCCGAGACCATGCCGGAAGGCGAAGCTTTGGAAGCCCTGCTGATTCCGGAATTGCAGCAGCGGTTCAAGCCGGCCTTCCTTGGCCGAACGACCATATTGCCTTTCATGCCGCTCACGGCCGCGTCACTTTCTGGCATCATCGATATCCAGTTGCGGCGTATCGCCGATCGGGTGAAGGCGACCTATGGCGCCCGCATCGTGCTGACGGAGCAGGCGCGCGGCAGTCTCGTCTCTCGCGCCCGGACCAGCGAACTCGGCGCGCGCGCCATCGAGCTGATGATCATGCGCGACCTGATGCCGGTGCTTTCGACCTTCCTTCTCGACACGCTGACACGCGGTGTCCGCGTCGAGGAGATCACGATTCGACACGATGGCCATCGCTTCACAATCGAGGCGCACGAAATCGACGTCGATGGGAAATCTGGTGCTGCGGTCGCTCCGGCGGCTGATGCTCCGGATGCAGAAGCCCCGAAGCCCCGAGGGGCGAGGGGAGGGGCACGGCGGAAGAACAACGTGCCGTAGACCGACCTATTCATTCTTACAGGAGATCAGACGCATGCCGATTTATTTGCAGATCGATGGTATTCAAGGTGATGCAACCCATGAGCAGCACCGCAAGTGGATGGATATCGAAGCCATTCATTGGAATGTTTCGCGCAACATGAACACCTCCGCGGGTTCGGCTGCGAACCGTGAAGCCTCCGAGCCCACCGTCTCGGAAGTCATCCTCACCAAAGTGTCGGACAGCTCCTCGACCAAGCTGTTCCAGGAGGCCTGCTCGGGTCGCACGGGCAAGCGCGCCGTCATCCACATGGTGACCACCGGCAATCCAGGTGACACCTATATCGAATACTCGCTCACCAATACGCTGATCGCGAGCTATTCGATCGATTCCAACGGGGATCGCCCGGTCGAAACGGTGAAGCTGAACTTCACCAAGATGGAAGTGAAGTACACCCCATTCGACGAAAACCAGTCGCCGCAGTCGCCGATGATCGCCTCCTACGATCTGGCCACCACCAAGGCCGCCTGATCGTCCAAAGATTGGTTTGCGACCCGGGCCGCTGCGCCCGGGCCGCAAGTCCAGAAACTGCGAAAAGCGTTCACTACGTCATTGTCTGGAGGGATATATGGTGGCCTTGGCGTCTCCGCGCGTCGGAGAGATCGAACCCCAGGATGGTCTCAGGATCGCGCTATCGGCCGTTCAGCTTGCAGCGGTTCTGGAGCAGGTGACGGTTGAGCCCCAGGGAACCGTCGGAAATCGCGTCATTGGTGGGCTTCGGCTGTTGGGATGTGGCGCCGAACTCGTCAGTGCAGGCGCGTTGTTGGCGGCGCCAGAGCCAACCATGCTGACAAAGGCGGGTGGCATAGCGCTCGGTGCTCACGGCATCGACCAGTGCGTGACCGGAGCACGCCAGGTCTGGTCCGGACGCGATGTAAAGGCCTTGTCGGAAAAGGGCGTGGAATCGCTGGCGCGCGGTCTTGGTGCAAGCCCGCAGACGGCAGAAAACGTTTCGCTTGCCGTCCAGATCCTGGTTCCGCTTGCGGGTTCGGCAATGGCCGGCGCGGTGCGCGTCGGGGCCGTCCGCGCGGGGCGGATTTCGCTGATGCGCCAGGAAGCGCAAGTTGGGACTTCCATCGGCGGCCACACGATCGCGCGGCATGTCGGCTGGACGGATGCGCAACTGACGCAGCGGATGAGCCAGATGGCAGGCCGGGGGCGTGCACCCAAGTCGATCTCGACCTATGCCGATCTGGCCACAGCCGAGCGGGCGATCACGCGGGCCTTGCAGAGCAATCGGGCGCGGATCTTTGCCTGGTCGCGTAATGCCGGCAAAGGCGATGTGCTGAGACTCGAACTCGATCTTGGCCGCGAAGTCGGACGAGGCATCTTGAAGTCCACGCAACGCATTCAGCCAATGACCCGTATCGAGGTGCGGCTGATGCGAGAATTCCACGCGGGTCGCCCATATTTCGTGCTGACCTCCTTTCCCATTCCGTGATGCAGGAGCGCAGAAGCGATGAACGCTGATCCGGCTTATCCTGCTCTAGCCACATTGATGGCTTGCTGCTTCCATCAGGACATGGATCTCGAGGCCGAGACCGTTCCCGAGGCGGTAGCCTTGTATGTGCGTGGCCTGTCTCGGGCCGACGGAAATGCATTGCGGGCAGATATCACCGGATTTCTGCAAACCCACGCCGCCGATCTGGACGAGATCTTCCTCCAGACCTTCGGAGACGACCTCGATCCCCGCGAAGTCGATTTCGGGATCCAGGACTTCTTGCGCATGATCGCAAGCCTGATCGACGATCCCGCCGCTTTTCGAGACTTTCTTGAGGAGGATCTGCAGGCAGAATTTCCTCACCTGCGTCGCCTTGCGCGTGCCTGCACGGATCTACCGCTCGTCAGTGCGGAGGCGCGCCGACTGGGCGTGCAGGGGGCAGACGACCTGCCGCATGCAATGGCGCTCCATCTCACCGCGCTCTCCCCGGCCCAAAGCCAGGCGCTCATGGCTGAAATGCGGGGTTTCCAATCTCTCTACGGCCATCGCGCAACCTCAGTTTTCGCCAAAAGGTGGCTGGATCTTAAGGCCACCCCGATCGGCACATTCGAAGAATTCAAGCGTGCCGTCGAGGCAATCGCAGCCGATACCGCAGGCGTCGGAGGCTTCGATGCGGCATGAGAAAGAGGCGTATATCCCATGAATAAGAGCGTTGGGCGACCGGATTTGAATAGGCCGAGCCATATGTCGAAGATCGCCTCGCTGCCGGGCGAAGAGCGCGTGGTGACCGAGGCGGGGATCGCCCGACCAAGGCATATCCGGCGCCCCGTCTCGCGCTGCATGGCGGCGCTGCCGCTGCTGGCGATCGTCACCCCGGCAATTGCTCAGCAGGCCGATGTCTGGCGGATGAACGGCGTCCAGTTGCTTGCGGCGCTGAAGGGCGAGGCCGCTCCCGAGATCGCCGATGTCGAACTGCGCCGCCAGGTGTCCTTCGAGCGCGGCGCGGCCTATGTCGCCGGTGTCGCCGATGCGACCGACGGCAAGCTCTGGTGCATGGAGGGGGGCATCCTCATTCATGAACTGACCGATCGCGTCTTCACCGAGCTGCAAACGTTGAGCCCCGAGGCCCTCGCGCAAAATGCCGCGATCCCCGTGGCTGCAGCCCTGAGCAAATCCTTTCCCTGCAAAGATCAATGATCCGGAGCCGAGATGATTACCGTTTCCTTCGATACTCTGCTGTCCAACTATTCGAGCAGCGCGTCCCACAGGGCCAATTACGTCAGCCAGCCGGATCTGTTCCAGGAGATCGGCTGGGAATCGCTGGCGCGGAATCCGCTCTATGCCAATACCTGCGCGCTGAGGGTCAGCCTGGCGCTGGTGAAATCCGGTGTGAGGATCGCGCCGAAGTCGCACAACATCCTGAAGGGGCCGCACAGCGGCAAGGGCGTCGAGGTGTCGATGCGCAAGCTCGCGGATCTTCTCGCGCGACCCGGTTATCTGGGCTCGTATGAGACCTTCACCCCGCAGACGGCGCAGACCGGCATCGGTGCCCGCAAGGGGGTCGTCGCGTTCCATGGTGTCCCGGGTTATCCGGGCGGCGGGCACATCGATCTCGTGACCGGGGCCGCCGATGCCGCGCAATGTGCGTCGGCCTGCTACTACCAGTCCCGCGCGATCTGGTTCTGGCCGCTCGTATCAGGCCGTCTGTCGTAACCCACCGAGGTGCCCCCATGAACGAGCAATCCTCCGCCGCCGATTTCATCCAGGCCAGCCGTGTGCTGAAGATCGCCTCGCCCCTGGGCGAGGACCAGTTGCTGCCGGAGCGCGTGGTGGTCGAGGAGGGGGTCAACCGGCTCTTCGAGATCCGACTGTCGGCGCGGTCGAAAAAGCCGCAGGTGAAACCGGAGGATCTGATCGGGCGCCTCGTCGACGTGTCGCTGGAGATTTCCCAGGGCGATGGCGAGGCGGGCTCGGCAGTGCGCCGGCCGTTCAACGGCCTGGTGACGGCGTTGAACGAGGGGCCGCCGATCACGCGTGGGCTTCGCGCCTATGCCATGGTGCTGCGGCCGCAGATGTGGCTGTTGTCGCGCCGGTCCGATTGCCGCATCTGGATGGACAAGACGGCACTCGACGTGCTGGACACGCTGTTTTCCGAGCACGGCATTCCGGCCGCCGACACGTCGGGCGTGATCACCCCGCCGCCATCGCAGCATTACAGCGTGCAGTGGAACGAGACGGATCTCGCCTATCTGACCCGGCGTCTGGAGGAGGACGGTCTCTTCTACTGGTTCTCCCACGAGGACGGCCGCCACACGCTGCATGTGGGTGATACTGCGTCCGCCTGGCTCGATCCCTCGCCGTCGGCGCAAGGCGAAGGCCGGGTGCGGCTGGCGCAGGGCTCGTCGGATCGCAACCATATCACCGAGTGGCAGCGCCACTTCGCCTATGTGCCGGGCAAACGCACCGGCGGCGACTGGAACTTTGAGACGCCCTCCATGGTGCCGCGCGCCGAGACGCCCTCGCTCATCCAGATGCCGGATGCGATCAAGCGCGAGCTCTATGAGTATCCCGCCCGCATTTCCACGGTTGCCGAGGCGGAGCGGGCCGAGAAGCTCAGGGTGCAGGCGACGGAGGCCGATCATGACCGTGTGCATGGCGGCTCGACCTCGCGCATTCTGGAAGCCGGCCGGCGCTTTACCCCTTACGAGGTGGCCCATCCGGATCATGTTTATGAAGAACACGTGATCATCGCCATCCGCCATCAGGTGGTCGACCGGTCCTATGAGACCTCGACCGATCTGCCGGAATACGAGAACACGTTCGAGGCCCTGCCGGCGCGGGTGCCGCTCACCCCGCATCGGGAGACGAAGCGGCCGAAGATCGAGGGCACGCAGGTGGCGATCGTCGCCGGACCCTCCGGCGAGGAGATCCACCCGGACCAATATGGCCGGATCAAGCTGTGGTTCCCCTGGGACCGGAAGGCCAAGAAGGACGGGACGGATACTTGCTGGGTTCGCGTGGCGCAAAGCTGGGGCGGCGGCACCTGGGGCAGCCAAATCATCCCGCGCATCGGCATGGAGGTGATGGTCGCCTATGTCGACGGCGATCCCGACCGGCCGCTGGTCGTCGGCGTGGTGCCGAACCCGGCCAATGCCGTGCCGTATGAGCTGCCGGCGAATAAGACGCGCATGGTGCTGCGCTCCAACACCCATAAGGGTCAGGGCTTCAACGAGATCTCGTTCGAGGACGAGGCGGGCCGGGAGAACCAGTTCTTCCATGCCCAGAAGGACCAGACGACACGGGTGCTCAACGACCGCACCAAGCGCATCGACCGGCACGAGGTGGCCTCGGTCGGCGGCAACCGGGCCGTCGAAGTGGCGGGCAACCAGAAGCATGAGATCGGCGGCTCGGTGAACACGGTGGTCGGCGGAACGGGACCGATGGCGATGCTGGCCATGGCCGGCGTTCAGGCGCTGTCAGGCCAGACAGCGGGGCTCCTCTCCCAAGCCGCTCAGATTGCCGGCGGCGGCGGCCCCGGTATCGCCGCCTTCGCCACCACGCTCGCATCGTCCGCACTCGGCTTCCTGGGTTCCGGCGGCATGGCCGCACGCGAGGGCGTCGTCTCGGGCCCAAGCCCGAGGGCGGATGCCGGCACGGCGCTGGCCGGATCGGGAACAGGCGTCGGCGAGGATGCCGGTGGGTTGTTTCCGCTCCCCGGCATCATGAACACGATCGTCGGTGCGTTTCAGTCAACGTCAGTGGGTGTTGCGAAGGCCGAGCAAATCGGCGTCAGCAAGGTGACCAATATCGGGCAGACCGAAGTTCGCCAGGTTGGCAAGCAGCAGAACCTGACAATCGGCAATGAGCAATATGTCGAGATCGGAACAGGCCAGTACACCCGCGTCGGTGAGAAGATCACCGTCAATGTCGGTAAACTCTACAATCTTGTCTCTGAGGACAAGTACCACGGCGAGGCGAAAGTCTGGGAGATTTTCGCAGATGACGAAATCAGGCTTTCTACCCCGGGAGGTTACATCTCCCTGACGAAAACGGGCATCAAGCTGTTTGCACTGAAGATCGATATCGAGGGCAACCAGATTAACTTCAAGAAAGGTGGGCCGGGTGACAGTGGCTCCTGCTTGAAGTCGATGTCACGTAATTCCACGCCATTTGTGAGGATTTGATTATGACCGATACACCCGTAATCGATCTGCCAAATCCGAACGAAACCGCCGAACTCACGAGACAGGCCACAGAGGCGATGACGGGACCGGTCTCGGTTGTTCTGGATGGGGGCGCATTCGATGACCTTCCACGGCTGCTTCATGAAGAGGGCATAAGCGCGCGTTCCTTGTTCCTTGAAGGTGCATCTGCCGATTTTCGTTTGGCAGGACCATGGTTGGTTGATCTCGCGGCTGTTCCAGTGCGCTCTTACATCGGCTGGCTCGATTCAAAACATGCGTGCGCTGTCTATTGGTCTTGTCCGGCTGGAGATGACAGACTCTATCGCCATCTGCGCACCCTCAATGAGGTTATGATCCCGCTGGAGCAAGCTGGTGCCGATCCGCAAAGCACAAGTTCGCAACAGTATGAACGTGTGTTGTTCCGTCACTGGGATCCTAATGTCCTCGGCGCTCTACTCCCAATTTTGACACGCTCGCAGCTTGCTCGATTCCTTGGTCCAGCAGATTGCGCCGTAATGAACGCACCGGATTATGGTGGGGTAAAAAGAGTGAAAGCGCCAGCAGACCTGCCTGTTGCTCCTCCCGGCCCCTTGCGCATTGAACAGGATCAGATGGAAAAGCTGAAAGCAGCGATGCTTCACTCTTCTCGTCTGAGAATAGCTCGGTTTTTGAAAGCAAATCCACCACCGCATTTTACCGGCTTGAACGACGACTTCTTCTGGGGTGCTACGCTCGCAAGCGAAGTGTCGGCTGATGACCTCGGCATAAAAAGCGAGCGTGGACGAGCCCGTTGGGCATCTGTGATGGTGCTGTCGGATGGCAAAGCAGCAGAGCTACCCGAAGTCAGGAGCTTCATTCAACAGGAAAACACTACGCCAGACAATCAAGTAAAGACGCTCATCGGTCATACTGCCGATGCGATGCGATCTGGGGCCATAAAAGGTTTCGATCTATGAGCGCTGTCGCGGGAACTGTGGGGCAGGTTGGAGGGCAAGTAGCGGGCGGAGCTCTAGGCGGCGTAATAGGCGGCGTTTTTGGCGGGCCTGTGGGTGCATGGATAGGTCGCGCGGTAGGGTCAAGGGTTGGCGGTTACGCGGGGCGTGCGGCTGCAGAAGCGTTAGCCAGTTACTTGGAGGATGCGAACGAGAATGTTGAATCTAAAACCAAACCAATAGCCGATACAGATGATTGCGCCACCGGAAACTGTAAGCCAAAAGATCCGTGCGAGCATCTGAGGCGAGGTCAGGGTTCCGGAAAGTATAGAGGTGGCGCCCATAAAGAGATGGCGAAGCCGCGGGGGGATAAGTTGGACTCACACCACATGCCAGCAAAAGATTCCTTTCCCAAATCCGACTTTAATGATCTCCCCGCAATACAAATGGAGGAACTTGATCACAGGAAAACCATGAGCAATGGCAACAAAGGCGCAGATGGAGCTAGATGGCGCGCGAAACAGGGCGAGCTGATCAGAGATGGAAAATACAAAGAAGCTTTGCAAATGGACATCGACGACGCCCGCCGGATTGCAAAAGAGGCCGGAGACCCAACCAGATACGACGAGGCTATAAAAGAGGCTGAAGAGTATGCTGCATGCCGCGAGAAGCATGGCTTGAACAAACCCAAGGAGGTCGATACGCCTGTAGACGTAACTGTACCCGATCCAGTTTCGCCAGGGTCGGGCAGAACTAGTCCTTCTGACCCTCCAGTATCGTAAGGAAGTGATATGACGCTAGAAATATATCCCGCTCAGGGTCTCGGAAATTTGAAGTTCGGAATGACTATCAGTGAATCACGGACTATCCTCGGTCAGGAATTAGATCGCTCTGTCCGCGATGACGTAACCGAGCTTTACTTTGAAAATTACTTAAACCTAGCGTTTCGCAACGACGTTTTGTATCGAATTGGGGCGACGCGTTATTCTTTAGGCATTACATACAAGGATACCGATGTTTTCGCAGCCGAACCCTTGTCAGTTTTAAAAGCAATGGAGGCTGAAGCTGGTGAAGCGTTCGAGATGTACGGCTTTATCGTTTTTCTCAAACTGGGCCTTTCGCTGACCGGTTTCCATGACGATGACCAAGAAAACAAAGCAATGACGATATCCGTGCTTGAAGAATGGCAATCGCTACGAGACGAATTAACCCCTATCAGCTTTTTGAGCTGAAGCTGGTTCGATATATTTTTCAATCAGAGGAATAAGCTATGGCTGCCATGCCTGTTACGCTCAAGGGCCATATGCATGTTTGCCCAATGGTCGATCCTGGCCCAAAGCCGCATATCGGCGGCCCGGTCTTATCAACGCAGCAGAACTTCGTCACCGTCGACGGTGTGCCCATCGCCATCGTTGGAGATAGCCTGCTGTGCACGGGAGTTCCAACAACGTCGGATAAAATCACGAGTGGGTCATCAGTCGCCAGCATTCAGGGCAAAAAGATCGCCCGGTTGGGCGATGCCTGTGCACATGGCGGAAGGCTGGTCCAAGGCGTTCCGTGGATCACGTTCGAGTGAGGGCAGGGACGGGCCACAAGGCCGTCGCTGGTGAAGATGCCGGATGCGATCAGCCGCGAGCTCTACGAATATCCCGCCCGCATTTCCTCAGTCGCCGAGGCGGAGCGGGCCGAGAAGCTCAGGGTGCAGGCGACGGAGGCCGATCATGACCGTGTGCATGGCGGCTCGACCTCGCGCATTCTGGAAGCCGGCCGGCGCTTTACCCCGTACGAGGTCGCCCATCCGGATCATGTTTATGAAGAACACGTGATCATCGCCATCCGCCATCAGGTGGTGGACCGGTCCTACGAGACCTCGACCGATCTGCCGGAATACGAGAACAGCTTCGAGGCCCTGCCGGCGCGCGTGCCGCTCACCCCGCATCGCGAGACGAAGCGGCCGAAGATCGAGGGCACGCAGGTGGCGATCGTTGCCGGCCCCACGGGCGAGGAGATCCATCCGGATCAATATGGCCGCATCAAGCTGTGGTTTCCCTGGGACCGAAAGGCCAAGAAGGACGGCACGGACACCTGCTGGGTTCGCGTGGCGCAAAGCTGGGGCGGCGGCACCTGGGGCAGCCAAATCATCCCGCGCATCGGCATGGAGGTGATGGTCGCCTATGTCGACGGCGACCCCGACCGGCCGCTGGTCGTCGGTGTGGTGCCGAACCCGGCCAATGCCGTGCCGTATGAGCTGCCGGCGAATAAGACCAAGAGCGTGTTCAGGACGAATACGCACAAAGGCCAGGGCTTCAATGAGCTGACATTTGAGGACGAGAAAGGACGTGAAGAAGTTTTTCTTCATGCCCAAAAAGATTTCACAGCCAAAGTCGAAAATCATTCTACTGAGCGTGTGGATGCGAACAAAATTACATCGATAGGCGGAATGTCTCTCGTCGAGGTTGAAAGATCGAGTACCCAAAATATCGCGCAGAATCTATCTTTAAATATAGGTTCAGGGATGATGGGCAATATAATTAGCGGTAATGCAAGGCATGATGTATTTGGGATGAGGCCTGCTGCTTATTTCATAGATGCACTTCCCACTGAAAAACTTGGTCATGGAAATTTCACGCTGAATGCAGCTAACTCAATTACAATTAGTGCGTCATAAATATACAGTGTATATGTCGGAGGTGTATATTTATCTACCGTTGGCGCTAATTATACAAGCAATGTTGCGGGTAGTTTGTACGTATCGGCTGGAATTGACTCCAAGTGGCCTGCCCCCATTGGGTGATCCGGGTTTAATGTTAGTGCATGCTTGGTCTGGCCGCCACTGCTGGCGTTGAAGCAGGTCCGTTCTGGCGCGGCCACACGGTGGCTTCAGGTGCGGGTGGCTTGTAGTTCAGTGACGAGTGCGGACGAACGGTGTTGTAGTGCCTCCGCCAACCCTCGATAATGATCTTCGCCTCCTTGAGCGTGTAGAAGATTTCTCCGTTGAGCAGCTCATCCCTGAGCTTGGAATTGAAGCTCTCGCAATAGCCGTTTTCCCACGGGCTGCCCGGCATGATGTAGGCCGTCTTGGCACCGACCAGCGTAATCCACTCCCTCAAAGCCTTGGCGATGAACTCAGGGCCGTTATCGGAACGAATATGCGCAGGAATGCCGCGTAGGATGAAGAGATCGGAGAGCACATCGATCACGTCGACAGCCTTCAGCCTTCTCTCGACCCTGATGGCGATGCATTCTCGCGTGAACTCGTCGATCACGTTTAGCATGCGGATTTTCTTTCCACTGTGGGTCCGGTCCTCGACAAAATCGTAGGACCAGACATGGTTGGGGTATTCCGGTCGAAGCCGGATACACGAGCTGTCGTTTAGCCAGAGCCGCCCGCGCTTGGGTTGCTTGGATGGAACCTTCAGCCCCTCACGCCGCCATATCCGCTCGACCCGCTTGACGTTCACGATCCAACCCGCCTGGTGCAGCATCGCGGTGATGCGGCGATAGCCATAGCGGCCATATTGGAGGGCGAGCGCCGTGATGTCGGCAGTCAATGCCGCTTCGTCATCAGGGCTCTTTGCGATCTTGCGCTGTGTGGAACGATGTTGGCCGAGAACCCGGCATGCCCGTCGTTCGGACACGCCCAGTTCTGCAGTGACATGGTCCACACAGGCGCGGCGGCGGGCGGGGCTTAGAAGTTTCCCCTGGCGGCCTCCGCAAGGATCATCTTGTCCAAGGTCAGATCAGAAACTGCCCGGCGGAGGCGAGCGTTCTCGGTCTCCAATTCCTTCAGACGCTTCACCTGATCGCTCTTCAGGCCACCGTATTCTGCCCGCCAGCGGTAATATGTAACTTCCGTCACGCCTATCGACCGGATCGCCTCCGCCATCGATTTGCCCTGCGCATTCAGCACGTCAACCTGACGAAGCTTTGTGACGATCTCTTCCGCCTTGTGTCTTTTCACTGCCATTTCAATGTCCTTCTTCGGCTCATAAGCCATACTTCAAAAAGGACCACTTTTCAGGGGGCAGACCAATGCGGGAAGTCCAGCATTTGCCGTCCTGGATGGAGCGAAGTTCTCCGACCTCCCGAACGCCTTGCTGAGAAGCCGCCTTGTAAACCGACCGCTGTATGCGGATCGCGGCGGGCAGATTAGAGACTTTGACCTCACGTCACCCCAAATGATCTATCTTGACAGATCGAGGGATGATGTGACGGAAAATGACGATGGTCCCGCCAAACAGCGCATCTTGGGTGCGGTATCAGAACTGATGGAGGATTGCTCTGCTGGCGTGTTCTGGTCCTGCAGTAGAGGTGGCGATGCGCTGTTTCGCCATCTAAGGAAGATTAATCGCGTACGCGTGGAAGCTGGCCATCTTCCGGCGGCTCAGGAAAATCGTGTTGATTCAAGTCAGGATGATTTACTCCTTTTTCGCCATGCCGATGCGAACGTTATGGCTCAAATACTTCCAGTGTTACCGGAGCGGGAACTGGAACTTTTGATGGGGCCCGCCGAAGAAATTAATTTCGTTCCCGATATCGTTTGGTCAATTGGACAAACGCCCCACTTCACGTTGACTAACCCTCAGCGTAGTCCCCCTGGTGTGGGCGGGCTGAGGTTCACCGACGCAACAATGCACGCCATCGAAACGCGGCGTTCAGTCGGCGTAGTTCGACATTTGATCGTGGCCTGTTCCGACCATCTCGAGAAATATGGACAGGATTACAAAGACCTGGTCATTGCCGCTTATCACCGCGGCGTGAATTACAGTCTCGAAACACTTGAGGACCTCGAGACTTTTGTACGCACCGAGTGTGAGTACGGACCGCAGTTCGAACAACGTCCTGGTCACGAGGAGGCCGAGTATATGCTCGCCCATTCCAGCAAGTCGCCTACAGAACGTGTGTACTATGCCAGACGCGCCTGTACCGACGCTGCGTTGCAGACGGATATGGATAGATCAAATTTTGCCCGAAGGTAAAGGACAAGGAGACACATTGTGACCGAGATATGGACCGTCACCCCTCACAAAGGTCTTGGACCACTGGAATTCGGAATGACGCAGGCTCAGGTTGCGGAGTTTGAGAACGTAATGGGCCCGATCGATGAAACCACAGAAGAAACATTACCCGGCGGCAGTCTGGCGATTAATGAATTTCGTGATCGCGACGCCCCTCTGTGCTCATTCCAAGAAGGAGTTCTAACATTTTTGTCTATTGGGCAGTCCGACACAATTGATGTCAGGTTTCAGGACGTTTCGATATTTCGAGACGATCCAAAACGCGTCTATTCGGCGCTAGGAAGAGCGGCAGGCTCAGTTTTCTGGAACCACAACAGCGTCATTATGCCCTCGCTCGGATTGGAACTGGCAGGGTTCGTGATCGAGTACAGTCCAAAAGGGAAACCTCCCATTTTCGTGGGCAAAAGCACTGGATTCACTTGGCCTCAATTGGTGCTGTTCAAACCGGGACACGAGACTTTTCGGAAAGAGAATCTGATCGAGATATCGAATGAAGCGGATTAATGCCGTGACTGAGATTAAAGTCATTTCTCTGAAATTGAGTTGAACTGGAGGCGAATGAGAGCCCATGGTGCGCGCTGTAGGGTAATCCTCCCCGTTTTAACGGGGTTCAGCGGTAGAATTCACGCAGCCATTTTCATTTTCTGAGCGGGTGTGATGCCGCCAATGCCCATGTTGGGCCGTTCGTGGTTATATGTCCAAAGCCATTCCGTGGCGATCTCTTGCACCTCCGTTATGCTGTCAAAAATATACAGATCGAGCCATTCATGCCGAACAGTTCGGTTGTAGCGCTCGACATAGGCGTTCTGCTGAGGCTTGCCGGGCTGGATGTAGTTCAATGCGATCCCTTGCTTCTCTGCCCACTCGACCAGCTTCGAACTGACGTATTCGGGGCCGTTATCGACCCTGATCGCCAGCGGCTTGCCCCGCCATTCGATGATCTGGTTGAGGCTGCGCACGACCCGTTCGGCAGGCAGTGAGAAGTCAACCTCGATCCCCAGTCCCTCTCGGTTGAAGTCGTCCAAAACGTTCAGAAGCCTGAACTGGCGACCGTCCGCCAGGCGATCCGCCATGAAGTCCATCGACCAGACCACGTTCGGCGCATCGGGCACCGCCAGTTCCTCGGGCTTCTCGCGCTTCAGCCGCCGCCGAGGCTTGATCCTCAGGTTCAGCTCAAGCTCCCGGTAGATACGGTAGACTCGTTTGTGGTTCCAGCGATAGCCTTGGACGTTGCGCATATGCAGGAAGCATAGACCGAAGCCCCAGGTCTTCTTCATCTTCACGAGCCCAAGCAGCAGATCGGCGATCTCATCGTTATCGGCATTGCGCTTTGGGCTATACCGAAAACAGGTCTCACTGACGCCAAATGTTCTGCATGCCAGCGCGATGCTCACACCGTGTTGCGCCACTGCTTTCTCGGCCAGCTCTCGGCGCTGAGATGGCCGCCTCATTTTTTTCCGAGAGTGTTGATTTCCACTGAGAGCTGACCCGGCTCAGCCAGATATTTCCATTGAGAATTGACCCATGTTTCAACCGTCCCTCGCATGTTTTCAGCGGGGGCTCTGGAGTGATCGACATGGCGTTACTGAGCGTGATCCGGCGCTGGCATTTTCGAGAGCATCTATCGATCCGGGAGATTTGCCGCAGGACCGGCTTGTCCCGGAATACCATCCGCAAATATCTGCGCGCCGACGGCGTGGAGCCAAAGTTCAACGTGCCGGAGAGGCCGAGCAAGCTTGATCCGTTTGCAGATCGGTTATCGGCCTGGCTGAAGACGGAGTCGAAGAAAGGCCGCAAGCAGAAGCGGACGATGAAGCAGCTACACGTTGATCTTGTCAGCCTCGGCTACAAGGGGTCCTACAATCGTGTGGCGGCATTTGCGCGGGAATGGCGCAATGATCGTCAGAGGGAATTGCAAACGACGGGCCGCGGGACATTTGTGCCCCTGACGTTCGAACCAGGCGAGGCCTTCCAGTTCGACTGGTCAGAAGATTGGGCGATCATCGGCAATGAGCGCACCAAGCTGCAGATCGCCCACACGAAGCTGAGCTACTCCAGGGCCTTCATCATCCGGGCATACCTCCTGCAGACGCATGAGATGCTGTTCGATGCCCATAACCATGCCTTCCGTGTCTTCGGTGGCATTCCTGGTCGCGGCATCTACGACAACATGCGCACGGCGATCGACAAGGTCGGTCGTGGCAAGGAGCGCGACGTCAACGTCCGCTTCATGGCGATGGCCAGCCATTATGTGTTCGAGCCCGAGTTCTGCAATCCGGCTTCCGGCTGGGAGAAGGGACAGGTCGAGAAGAACGTGCAGGATGCGCGTCATCGCTTCTTTCAACCGATCCCGCGCTTTCCATCACTGGAGGCCCTGAACGATTGGCTCGAGGAGCGTTGCAAGGAGTTCTGGGCCAAGACACCCCACGGTCAGTTGCGTGGCACTATTGCCGACATCTGGGCCGAGGAAGTCCCAGCTCTCATGACGCTCTCCAGGCCGTTCGACGGGTTCGTCGAATATACGAAGCGGGTCACGCCAACCTGCCTCGTGCATCTGGAGCGCAATCGCTACAGCGTTCCGTCATCCTTCGCCAATCGACCGGTGAGCCTCCGGGTCTATCCGGATCGTGTCGTGGTCGCCGCAGAAGGCCAGATCGTCTGCGAGCACCGCCGCGTCATAGATCGGTCCCATGATCGGCCGGGTCAGACCATCTACGACTGGCGTCACTATCTGGCGGTGGTGCAGCGTAAGCCTGGTGCTCTTCGTAACGGCGCACCGTTCATTGAGCTTCCCGATGCATTCCGGACCTTGCAGCAATACCTGCTCAAGAAGCCGGGGGGCGATCGGGAGATGGTCGATATCCTGGCGCTGGTCCTTCAGCACGACGAGCAGGCAGTCCTGTCTGCCGTCGACATGGCGCTGAAGTCTGGCGTTCCGACCAAGACGCATGTGCTGAACCTGCTGCATCGGCTCGTTGACGGCAAATCCTTCACGCCGCCAACCCTCGATACCCCTCAGGCACTGACGCTCACCAATGAACCCAAGGCTAATGTTGAACGATACGACACCTTGAGAAAGACGGAGGCTCGCCATGCGTCATAATCCAGCAAGCGGCGCGATCGTCATCATGCTGCGGCAGTTGAAGATGCATGGCATGGCCCAGGCCGTCGGGGAACTTACTGAGCAGGGATCGCCCGCGTTCGAGGCTGCCCTTCCGATCCTGTCGCAGCTTCTCAAGGCAGAGATGGCGGAGCGCGAGGTTCGATCAACGGCCTATCAGCTCAAGACAGCACGCTTTCCAGCCTACCGTGACCTGAATGGCTTCGACTTTACCAGCAGCGAGATTAACGAGGCGCTCGTGCAACAGCTTCATCGCTGTGACTTCCTCGATGACGCCAACAATATCGTTCTGGTCGGCGGACCTGGCACGGGAAAGACGCACATTGCCACCGCGCTCGGCGTTCAGGCAATTGAACACCACCACAAGCGGGTAAGGTTCTTCTCGACGGTCGAACTGGTCAACGCGCTCGAGCAAGAGAAGGCACAAGGCAAGTCAGGACAGATCGCCAATCGGCTCGTCCACTCTGATCTCGTCATTCTCGACGAGCTGGGATACCTGCCATTCAGTACTTCAGGCGGGGCGCTGCTCTTCCATCTGCTCAGCAGACTTTATGAGCGCACCAGCGTCATCATCACCACCAACCTCAGCTTCAGTGAATGGGCAAGCGTCTTTGGCGACGCAAAGATGACCACCGCGCTGCTCAACAGGCTCACCCACCACTGCCACATCCTCGAAACCGGAAACGACAGCTTCCGCTTCAAGAACAGCTCGGCGCATCAGCCCAAAACATCAAAGGAGAAACGCAGGAACTTGACCCAGACCAACAACACGAACGATACCTAAAGGCGGGTCAATTCTCGGTGGAAACGCCGGGTCAGCTCTCAGTGGAAATCAACACGCGAGCGTTCGTTGTCTGCCACTCTAGCTGATCTGGACCAATCGCTTTCTGAGGCGGAGGCGCATGTCCTGAAGCTTGGTACAGATGCCGGTGATCTCGCGTCGATCGAGGCGGCGCTGACGCGTGCTCGCTCGATCGAAGCAGCAGCCGAAAAGGAGATCAATGCGCTGCGGGAGGCCATGGCCGGACTGAACGCAGAGATCCGCGCACAATCGGAAGAGGCGGTGGAAGAGAAATGGCGGGAGACTTCGGAGGCATTCAATGCGGCGACTGCGCGGGTGGCTGCATATGAGAAGGAAGTGGCTGTCCTCCAGCGCGTGACCACCTCCCTCGACGATGCCAGGTCTGAGGCGCGCGAGCTCTACCTCAAACCTGTTATGACTGAGCTCAGACCGCTGCTGAGACTGCTCTTCGACGATGTTGCGATCACCTTCGACGACAAGACGCTTCTACCCCAGACCATCCTGCGGAATGGTCAGGAAGAGGATGTCGATCGCCTGAGCGGCGGAATGCGGGAGCAGTTGTCAGTGCTGACGCGGCTGGCGTTTGCGCGGCTTCTCGCACGTGATGGCCGGCCTGCACCTGTCATTCTCGATGATGCGCTGGTCTATTCGGACGACGACCGCATCGAAAAGATGTTCGATGCGCTGCACAGGCAGTCTCGAGACCAGCAGATTATCGTGTTCTCCTGTCGCCAGCGGGCGTTTCAGAAGCTCGGAGGAAACGTGCTGCAGATGAAGGAATGGCAGCCGTAGATATCCAACCCGCGGCGCTCGTCTCCATGAAGACCAGGTAATCAGGCGCGCATTCCGCATGAAGCTACCACGCCATGCGCGGCTGAAGACCTATGTTGCGGGCGGCGGACAAATCTTGTGCCGTTGGAGCAGCATACATATAGGTTTAAACCGGGGCACCTACAGGTGGCGTCAAATATGTGGATCGTGATGAGTTCCGATCATCTCATAGGACATCGCGGATGCTGATATATCTGGTGATGTTCGTGGCCATGCTGGGCGGCCTCGTCAATTTGTTCCTCGCTTGGCTGCTGCTTCCTGCTTTGGCCGTAGGCCTTTGGCAAACAGATTGGGATCCTCGTCGTCTGAGCGCCGAGCAGAAGATCTTCGAGATGGGTCATCGCCTGCCAGTGCTGTGGGCCACCCGCCATCCAATCGATCGCGGACGCTACGCGCTTGCGTTTTACAGGTTTCAGTCAGCTGATGATTGCTTATGGACGGACAGCTCGGGAGTGCGCCGGTTGCAATTTC
Source organism: Allorhizobium sp. nf9_anc (assembly GCF_056323085.1). Lineage (NCBI taxonomy): Bacteria > Pseudomonadati > Pseudomonadota > Alphaproteobacteria > Hyphomicrobiales > Rhizobiaceae > Allorhizobium > Allorhizobium sp. nf9_anc. Next base: position 89,870 of record NZ_JBWHZM010000002.1, read on the forward strand.
ACCGTGTTCGCAATGAGCGTGACATGGAGGTTTGCCTACATCTCATTCTGTCTGGCGCGAAACCGCATCATGAGAAGAACCCGCATAGCCTAAATCTCATGAAAATTCTGGAAAGCGATGGCTTTCGGTGTCTGTATCACGACTACTCTATGTATAGCCGTCCGCAACACCGGGTTGGTTGCACTAGAGAGTTTCCTGCTTTCATAGATGTCTGGCGCCCGTTCCCGACCGTTTCTGACTGGACTGGAGGTTACGTCCTCGCAAACACTCTACTTGCCTGGATTCCTTCGGTGGGCGGGCACCAGTTCAGCGTGAGTTGGAGGTTCGAGGGCGAAGAAAAGGTGCCAAGGCGGACTAGCGTACGCTTCGGCAGGTTTTCAAAGTAAGCGAGCGGTCAGAAGGCATCTGTTTCAGTTCATGGAAGTCCATATCTGGCAGCATGCCGAGCCCAGATTAGGCGGGAAGTGACGTAACACATGACGCGCGGTCGCGTCCGGCACCTCCATTTGCCATAGAGCGAAGTCCCGATGAACGAAGAAAGCTGCAACGATGGAGACAGACCTGCGAAAGAGTACGAGTTTGAGGCGCGGGGCGATGCTTGTCCATGCGTTGCTTTGGATAGCGGTGGTGGCTTGGTCTTACGCCACGGCAGGACACTATTTCCTTACTAGCTGTCTCCAGGTGATTATGATTTATAACCCCCCACTGACGCTCCTTTGGCTTGCCGTGGGTTTCGTTAGTATCGCGATCTTGCTGACATCGGTCATCCGGCCTCAACTCCGAGCCAGCAAATGGTTCTGGGCCGCATGCCACGGCATGTTGTTCGCGATTGGACTGCAAGCGGTTCCATTCGCATCTTACGCAGCGGTCGGTCAGCCAAGCTGCCTTTGATGCCAAGGAAAATCTCATGTGAACGGCGCGGTGGCGTTAGAAATCAGATGCAAAAACAATTGAGATGCGGCTGTTTGACCAACACGACGCTTCAAATCCGTTAAGAGCAGAGGCTTCGCATTAACGGGTCGATAGTCCGTTTGCCCTCAAGCCATCCGCCGGCGGCAAGAATCGGAAATTCGGCTTTGGCTTCGACGAAAACGCGCTCCATAGGTAGCAACGAGACACCACAGTCCTGGGCCTCGCGAAACGCGTACATCGTCTGAAGGCTTCGAATTATCGCGGCTACTCGCGCAACTGCATCATGATTAGACCCTAAGCTCTCACCTCTGTGTCTTATTCGTCGGTAATTTCTCGGAATATTCTCCGACACACTTTGGGGTAAGGTTTGGCGGCTAGATCGATCCAGGGTTGCGGTGCTCTCTGGTGCTGGTTGGCTCGGCAGCCGATGAGCAAATGCCTGACTCGCTTCGCCCAGATAGACAACCCAGACGGGATCATGAACATGACCACTTTGCCGGTCCCGGAAAGATATAGAGTTGGTCGGGGAGGCACGCCGCTTGTGATGGTGCTGCTGCTGCTGTTGCCGGCTGGAACTTCGGGAAAAGAGTCTTCCGAGAAGGAGTTCCAGGTCGCATTCAGTTCAACTGGAAAGACCCCAATCAGCTACAGGTTTCCCCTTATTGAAGGAGCTATTCTCCGGCTGACCAGCGATAACGGCGAAGACGAAACTCTCGTGTTTAGGCGCCATAGTCCATCATTCTTGCGCGAGCTAGAGAAGCATCAAGCTGCTGGCTTTAGGGCGTTATCGGTCCGGTATACCTTTAGGGAGTTGTGCGAGGAATTGATTGCGCCACTAGCAACTCTCTGTTCTGTCTCCAAGAGGCAGAACGCGACAAGAAGTACAATTGATGATATAGAGTTTTCGTTCCATGAAGGAATACGATCCGGTGAGTTGCATACTAAGTTTGGAATTTTAAATGCACTCGGACACAGCGGCAAATTTTATTTGTATAAATACAACGGCGATATTATATACGATAAAAAAATATGCAGTACGACATGTTATATAAACTACAAGTTCGGCGGTGACATGTCTATTTCGGTTCGAATGTTTGTTGGTAAAGATCGAGGTGAGTTCGATAAGGTTGTAGGAATCGTCGATAACAATATTTTAGAAGTGATGGGGAGATTTTAGCGCATACAAAAGATTTCCTCTTATATCAGCGAATCTGGATTCTCCGCAGACGGGCGAGGCCTGGTATTCAATCCGCACCCGGATCCAGGCCAAAGAGATGGCCAGGCTCGGAAACTTAAACCTATTGTCAGGCATGCCGGTGGAGGTATTCGTCAAGACAGGTGAGAGGACGGCAATGTCCTACCTGCTGTAGCCGTTGTCTGACCAACTGACGCGGGCGATGACGGAGGACTGAGCCGCCAGTCAGAAATCCTAGCTGATTCAGAGGGGTAAATTTCTGGCTGGCCAGCGCCGGGTTCGAATCCTTTCAAGGCGGAGACGACAGGCAGTGCCCTAGACGGACGTGGACATTTTGCGCAAATGCCTGCAATGGGCTGAGCGACGCATCCGCCACACTACGCCGCCTCCCATACCTGATTAAGGATCCGCGCCGCCAATGCTGCTTTGTCCTGCGGCAGAAAGCGCCCGCAGTGCTGCTGCACGACGTCAGGCGTGTCCTGGATGGCATAACTTGCCTGCTCATAGGATCCTGTCTGCTTTAGGATGTGTGTGGCGAGCACGTCTCGGACATTGTGAGGGCCATGTGGTAGCAGACCCTTAATCGCGCCGCGGCCGGTATACGGATTGTATATGCCGTAGCGCTGGATCGCCAACCGCCAAGCCTCGTAGAATGTTGTCTGATTATACGCCGCATCGATACTGGTCGTTTTGACGGTTTTGACGAAAAGCGTCCCCGGATCATGCCGCGACCTAGGAGCACCTTCCGATGTCGCTCGATATAGGCATTGAGATAGGTGTAGAGATCAAGAAGATCCGGCAGCACCAGACGAAACGGTTTCTGCCCGAAAAAAGATGAGCCCGAGTTCTTGAACGCGTTGGACGGGATGAAGACCTCCCACCCACGCTCCCGTTCGTTCCAACGCAGTTCGCCGCGCTTCATGTCTTCGAGCCGGCGTTCTGCGGTCGGGAATTGCCCGCGCGGGCAGACCAGCAATTGCCGAAGGTTTTTCTGCCTGAGGCCAAGATGTAGACCAAGCCTTAGCATCAGGAACGAACGGACGGCCTCAGCGGCTGCTCTCGGGTACCGGTGCTCATCGGGCATTCGCTTCAAGATCTCCTCGGTGATCTTGCGATACTCAGCGAGCGGGCTATCTGCCTCCAGCACGCACATGATAGGCTCGAACGGATCGCGGTGCACCCGCATCACCCGCTGGATTTCTTTTGATCGATTGGCCGCATGGCGATGGAAGTCCTCGCATGCACCGTGCCAATCTCGACGAGCAGCATCAATCTCGTCTGTCGTGATCAGTCCTTCGATCGGCTTCACGTTGCGCAACAGTTCGGGATGTTGGCGGATCCAGCCGACTTCAGCGCGAGTGAGGGCCATAGCCACCATTAGCATGTCTTCCTCCCATTTGGTGAAGAAGCCGCGCCGGCGCTCCCGCCATTGCAAATACCAGTCCCACACGCCAGGGAAGATCAGGAGACCGAAGGTGAGTTGGCTGAGCTGCACGCCTCGACCTTTGACAACTCCGTTCGGGGATGCCGCAAGTGCCCCAAACATCAGACCAAGATGTTCGATCTTCTGGCTGGCTGTCTCCTCATTCCAGACGCCATTCCTGCGGTAGCCGATCTCGGTCAGTGTCGACGTCTTGAAGCGGATCAGGTCTGCCATTTCCATCGCAAGCCGAGGGGGTGCATCAACGACACCGGAGAGCAGATCTGGATCCTCCAGCGCCTCGGTCGTAGGCCCTTTTTCGTCCTCATCTCGCAGCCAGCTAGAAGCCGCTAGTCGAGGAGTGAGTGCACTCCCGCCGTATGTGATCCCAGGGAACCGGATTGCGTAGCGCTGCTTCGTCGCTGCCGCCTGGAACCGTCTGTAATCCGTCGACCCCGAGATGATGACGCGCCGGACCCATTCTAGGATCTCTTCGCGCTTTGAAAATGGCAGGCTGCCGAAGTCATCAGGAAGATGCCAGGCAAGCCGTCGCCGTTCCGCCAGACTGATGTCTTCCAGATCGTGGCCATATAGCGATCTGGATTGATGTGGCAGTTTCGCTTTGAAGTAGCCCCGCTCCAAGCCATATCTACGCTCGATCCGGCAAAGGATATCGAAGCTTGCCACCGAGCGAGGCACGCGCTGGCCCTCAATCCACGACAGCAAGGTCTTCGCGTCAAACGTTTCGTCTAGCCGAACGACCGCCCGGTGGAGTTGCCAGTAACTCTCGCCAAAGCGGCGCATTTGATAGGCGAGTGCATCGGCGAATGAACTCGGGTCGTCGTTCGCCTCGAATAATGGTTCTGGTTTGTCAGAAACTGGTCTCGGCTTAGGGCCGGGGCGGCCAGGTGAGGGCGAGCTCTCGACCTCTTCTACTTCGTGATGCTGGTTCGTCGGGGAGGGGGTAAACTGTCCCGTGTCACCGGATTTCGGTGCTGCTTGAAGTCTTCTGCCTTTCCGGGCGTCGTCTTCTACAGGCGGCTCCTTCAGCCAACGCATGATCGCATCCAGCGCCGGTCGCAGTTGCTTCTTCAACTTTGTCGTCAGCGCTTCATCGATCCCACAATCGTGTGCGATCTGCCGCCAGTCATACCGGTTGCTCGCAAGCGCAGGCGTCTTTTTAAAGGTAATCAAACCCAGAAGGTACGGCCGTATGTTCTCTACGACCCAATCCGGCGCGACGGGCGCAATACGGACATCGCAGTAGGTCGAAATCTTCTTCTGAAAATGGAGTTTGGAAAGGTCTTCGTTTGGCATGTGTCATTCCGCAGTTTCTCGGGGCCTCAGGCCGAGGGCGTGCGGAATTAGGGGCAGACAGTTAAAAATCCGTGAAGCTGGCGAGCGCGACACGGTAACCCAGGGAAGTCGTCGGGCACTCTGGGCAGTTCAAGGATGGCGCCTGCTCACTTCAATCCGGCTATGTTCCGGCGAAGTACCCCTGAAAACTTCTTCAACCCGCCTTGATCAAGCGCGTCGACGAACGCCTCAACCGATGGGATTGTCCTACGCAGATTATGCCTCGCACTTCGGACGCTGGAGATTAGCGCTTCCGCAAACGCCGCATGGAGATCGGTAAGAAAATCATCTGGCGACTTGCTGGTCACACCATGTGCGAGAAGGTTTTTTGCGGGAAAGTCCTTAAGGTTCCAGGTAACGATGACGGAGGCTTTGCCGGCGATGGCTGCCGCGAGGACATGTCGATCGTCGGGATCCGGTAGGGTGAGATCCGCAATAGATAGGCGATGGTCTTTCACAACTGCCTCTGGGATGACAGCGTTCATCCGGTCGCGCGTGGCTTCCAGGCGTTCGATTGACAAGCCTGGTGTGTTGGCGGCGAGATTGCGCATCCACTCATCATGTATATCGTCGGTCCAGCGCGCCTCGACGAGACCGTCGAAGGCGCACTGGATCAGAATGTTGCGCAGGTGGAAGGGGTAGAGGACGCAGGCATCGTAGACCGCGACGGGCGGATTAGAGGCCATAGGTCTCGATCAGGTCCTCTGTGTCCTCGGCTAGCGCTTCCATCGCCGTTTGTCGTTTGTCAAGCTTCGACTTCAATGCGAGCACATCCTTAAGGAGGGCGCGGCGGTGTTTGCCGACGTAGCGGAATGGCAGCTCACCCCGGTCCATGCGCAAGACGACGAGTGGGCGGGAGATGCCAAGAATGGCTGAAGCTTCGCTCGGGCTTAGTTCTTGGTCCTCGGCCAGCACGGCGACACCCTCTCCGCGCAGCATGTGCGCCAAAAGAGCTTCAACAGCGGCGGCAGCTGAGGGCGGAATCGGGAGCATCTGCTGCTTGCCACCTGCATCACGAACGTGGAGTTCCAGCCTGTCGCCGGCAACCAGCTTTGGCAATGGCGTTGCTATTTTTCGGTCTCGATCTGACAGTCTGGCGAAATGAACAATCTGGCTGGCCATGACGATATCTCCTTATCCGTTAATATAGCGAACAACGCCTCTAACTGCAATAACTGAAAGTGCGGATTGGTTGTAATGGTGGTGATGAGGGCGGTTCTTCGGAATGCTGGTTCGATTCCCGTCAAGGCGCCCAATTCAGATGGGTCTGACACTCCCTTCATTAGGAAAGACCGTACCAGGCGCCGCGGCCAGCACCGTGCAGGACGAGGTGCCCTTGATCCACGAGTCCCTTGAAATGATCCTTGATGGTATGACGGCTTGCATCGGTGATCCGTGCAGCTTCCGCGACCGTGATCCGCCCGTGCTCGCGCGCCAACTCGAGCAATGTAACGGATAATTCCGGCATGTCGGCGAGTATAATACGCTCGCGCTCCATTTTCTTCTCAAGCCGCTTCTTCTGCCGATGCAGGGCTCTCAAAAAGAACTCGATCCAGGCATTCCAGTCGGGCTCGGCACTGCGAATCGTTCCCTGCGTGCGTCGAAGCGAGATGTAATAGCTCTCCTTGCTTTGCTCGATGATGCTTTCGAGCGAGCTGTAGGGGACGTAAGCGTAGCCGGCGCGCAGCAGCAACAAGGTGGTCAGAATACGCGATAGGCGGCCATTGCCATCCTGGAATGGATGGATTTCGAGGAAAACGACAACGAAGATCGCGACGACTAAAAGTGGATGGAGCTGCTTTTCTCGCCCTTGCTCATCCAGCCAGGCGATCAGTTCTTCCATTCGACGCGGGGTATCGAACGGCGATGCCGTTTCGAAAACTATGCCAAGGCTCTCTCCTTGTTCGTTAAACGCTTCCACGTTGTTGGAGAGGGTTTTGTAGGCGCCGCGATGCCGCTCGTCCCTTGTCGAGTGTGCAAGAAGGTCGCGGTGGAGCTGACGGATATGATTCTCGGTAAACGAAATAGCTTCGTAAGCACTGAAGATGGTTTCCATTACCTCTGCATAGCCGGCAACCTCTTGCTCATCACGTGTCGTAAACGACCCCAGGCGAATGTTTGCCAGCAACTTTTCGACCTCTCGATCGGTGAGGCGTGCCCCTTCGATACGGGTCGAGGAACCGACGCTTTCGATCGTGGCGACACGGCGGAGGCCGGACAGCCGCTCGGGCGCGATCCGGCCGATCGCACGCCAAGCACCCTTGAATTCGTCGATTTCGGCGATCAGCGACAGGATTTCAGGCGTGATCCGGATGGTCGCCGTGTTCAGAAATTCCATTTGCTCATCCATTCCCATCCAATTCCTGAGAAGCTGTCATGTACTATTTATCCATCCATTTCCATCCATTTTCCGCAAGAGAGTTGTCAGAACTGTCGGTCGTGAGCGAGATGACGGTCCTCCTACGCCTTGGTGAGGCACTGGCGACCCAGGACGAGGACTGGTGTTTCTAAGTATCTGACGCCTCTAGGAGGTAGATAAGATCGGCGCGGAACAACCACGGGGTCGTAGTTCGATCCCGCTCAAGAGCTCAATGCCGACGGTTTCCGTAATCCTTGCGAGGCGGACGTTGCAAAGCTAGTCATTTCACTCTGTGACAGCCAGAGTTTCAGCCAGAGCGGCCGCGAAACCTTTGACGAGGTTTCAGTCGTAAATAATAATCGCGAAATCGAAGTCGTGCCAGCGGCGGACGAGTGCTCGACCCTGTGGAAGCGCCCGCCTTGTGTTATGGCTTTCAGAATTGGCTTCTAACCGCGCGTCTGCGGATTTCTATGATCAGAACGCTGAGCAGGGTGGCTGCAATCAGAATGACGCAAAGCGCATTGATTGTTGGTGTAATTCCACTTCTCACCTTTGAAAACACATAGACCGTCAGGGTATCGTCGGGGCCGCGTGTAAACAGCGTAACGTTGAAATTTTCGATCGACTGGAAGAATGCGATCACGGCGCCTGCGCCGAGTGCGGGGTAGAGGTGCGGCAGAAGAATGCGGCGTATAACCATTAAATAGCTTGCGCCAAGATCAAGGGCTGCTTCCTCCAGTGAGCGATCGAAACTTTGCAAGCGTGCCAGGACCAAAAGCATCACGAAGGCCGAGATATATGAGGCTTGGCCAAGCACTGCGAGATGAAGACCGGGTGCAACGCCAAGCGAATTCCAAAGGAGCAGCGTGGAGATGCCGATCACGGCGCCGGGGGTGAGCACAGGTGCGACCATCATGCCGTAGAGCGTGGACCTTAGCGTGCCACGAAGATTGTTGACCAGGATGGCGGCTGCCGTGCCGATCGGCACGGAGATTGCGACGACTGCAAGGGCAACCAGCAGCGTGTTCTTGAAGGCGTTCAGCAGGCGGGCATCGTTCCACAATTCCACGAACCACTTCAGGGTAAACCCATGCCAGGGGAAGACGGAGGGGAAACGTGTGTCGTTGAAGGCAGCACCTCCCATGACCACCAGCGGCAGCAGCAGATAGGCGAGGAAGATCACGAGATAGACGCGAAACAACCAGTCGGATTTCTGGGTCATTCAGGCCTCACTTCGCAATGTCGGAGAGTTTGACGCTGAACAGTCGCATGACCACTGTCACAAATAGTGTGCACAGGATCAGGAGCAGGAATGCATAGGCGGCGCCCGTATTCCAGTCGAGCGACTCGAACATCCATTGCTGGATGATCTCCGTGAACCACCGGGAATTGGTCGACGCGAGCAAGGTCGGCACGAGGATGGAACCCGCTGAGAGCATGAAGACCATGACCGATCCGGAGGCGATGCCAGGCTTTGCATGGGGCAGGATGACGCGCCAATGGATGCGCCACCAAGAAGCCCCCAAATCGTCCGCCGCCTCGATCTGGCTCGTGTCGAGCGACTGGATCGCATTGTAGAGCGGGAACAGCATGAACAGGACATAGGTGTAGACGAGCCCGATCATCACGCTGCGGAAACCTATCATCCAGCGGATCGGACGTTCGATGATGCCGATATCGAGCAGAACGTAGTTCAGCGGGCCTTTCAGTGACAGGATGATAAACCACGCGAAGGAGCGCATGATTTCGCTGACCCACAGCGGAATGGTGAGCAGCAGGAAGATGGTTGGCAGGCTCTTTGGCGTCGCTTTCTTCGAGAGATAGTAAGCCAGCGGATATGCAATGGCGAAACAGATGGCGGTGACGATCGAGGAATAGATGACCGTCCAGACAAAGACCGAGATGTGGATCGGGCTTTGAAGGAAGGTCATATAGTTCTTCAGTGTGTAAACATCCTTCGGACCGCCTATGTCCTGCACCGGCAAATAGGGTCTGAAGGAGTTTTCAAACAGGTAGAGGTTTGGCACGACGACCAACATCAACAGCCAGAAGGCAACCAGCAGACAAATGGTGAGGGTAAGGCCTTTGCCATACCGTTCGACAAGGTCCTTCATGCCACGACCGCCGCGCCGCTTGTGCTGTCATTGGCTAGAATGAAAGCGTGATCCATCTCGAAATTGGCAAACAGTCGGGTGCCGCGCTCCGGTATGGCAGTTGATCCGTCGTTGCGGATTTCGGAAACGATTACCCGTCCCGAGGCATCCACGGCCTTGATCGAGATGAAATTGCCCTCAAAGGCAATGTCCGTTACCAACACCGCAATGGAATTGGCGGCGGCCTCGCTGCCATCCAGGCGCACATGCTCCGGGCGAACATAGAGATTGGCGCCGCTGTTGATGTTGGCGCCCAGTTTGGCGCGGAAAGCACCATTGGTTGTCTGGAAGTCGCCATAAGCACCGGACCGAGCAGACAGCGTGCCGGTCAAGCAGTTGGTTTCGCCGACAAATGACGCGACGAAGCCATTTGCGGGAGTGTTGTAGATCTCGCGAGGCGCTGCCACTTGCTGCAGTTTGCCATGCGACATGACAGCGACACGGTCGGACATGGCAAGTGCCTCGCCCTGATCATGGGTGATGTAGATGAAGGTGACATTGGTGCGCTTCTGGATCGCCCGCAGCTCAGCCCGCATATGCTGGCGCAGCTTCAGATCAAGTGCCGACAAAGGCTCGTCGAGCAGCATGACGGAAGGCTCCACGGCCAGCGCGCGGGCAATCGCCACGCGCTGTTTTTGACCACCCGAGAGCTGACTAACTGTCTTGTCGGCCGCGTTCTGGAGATCGACGAGGGCCAACAGTTCCTCTGCCTTCTGCCGGCGAGCCTTTTTGTCGACGCCTCTCGCTTCAAGTCCGAAGGCGATGTTTTCCCAGATCGGCATCAGTGGGAAGAGGGCGAGATTTTGGAAAATGAGCGCCGTTGGGCGCTGGTTGGGGCGTTGCCCCTGCATATCCTTGCTGCCGATGCGGATTGTACCTGATGTCGGTGCGATGAAGCCTGAGACCATGCGCAGAATGGTCGTCTTGCCGCAGCCGGATGGTCCAAGGAAGGAGAAGAATTCACCGGCCCCGATCGACAAAGAGACGTTGTCTACGGCGCGGAACGGGCCGAAATCGGCGCAAACATCTTGAAGTTCGACACTGGCACTCATTGCGTGTGGTTCATTTCCCTTGGCCCGGCACGGGCCTTATGTGGCTCCGATGCCGGCCGCAAAAGCGGCCGACATGATCTTTCTGACCGCTCAGGCAGCCTTGTACTTGTCGGCATATTCCCCGCGCTTGGCGAGGAACCAGGCGGCCTGGCTCGGCCACCAGTAGAGCTTGCTGACGGCATCGCCGGGGAAGCTTGCCTTGTAGAATTCTGAGACGGCAGGATCCATCAGGTCGATACCACCCTTGCCGACGGGATTTGCGGAGAAGGCGGTGGCCCATAGTGCCGAGCCTTCTGCCGTCGACGCCCATTTGGCGAATTCATGCGCCTGCTCGACATTCTTGGCGTTCTTCAGAAGAACGAGGCCCTGGTTCCAGGCAAACGCGCCTTCTTTTGGAGCGACATAGCTATAGCCGCCCTCCTTCTTCAGGTTGAAGCCCGTGGAATCCCAGCAGAGGCCAAGCACTGCGCCATTCGTGCGGAAGGCCGCCTGCGCATCATTCTCGCCACCCCAGAACTGCACAATGTTGCTTTTGGCCTTGATCGCCTCTGCCAGGACAATGTCCCAGAGTTCGACCATGGTTGCTTCGTCCTTGTAGCCGTCAATCCACGGCTTCGGCAGCTTACCTTCTGAATCGAGCCAGCGACCCATGGCTGCAAGCGCCGAATGGCCACGGACCGTGATCGCGTTTTCCGGGTTAAACAGGTCAGCCAGGCTCGCCTTGCCATATTCGGTCGGGAAGTCGGTCGTGTTGTAGACCAGCGCTTCGGTGCCCCAGACAGAAGGCACGATCAGCTTCTGGCCATCGATCGTTGCCAGTTCATCGGCGGAACCGTCGGCGAGACCCGGTGCGTAGTTGTCGAGCGCAAGCTTGCTTATGTCCCAACCCTGTAGCAGGCCATTGGAGTTCCAGGCAGACACGCGATCGAGCGTCGGCTCGACAACGTCCGACGTGCCCGTCTCAAGCGAGATCTTCGCCTGGGCGAACATCGTGTCCTGGTCGGGTTGTTCGGTGAAGTTGACCTTGATGCCGGTCGCCTTCTCGAAGGCGGGGAAGACTTTTTCGGCCATGCCGGGATAGCCTGCCCAGCCGGTGAAGTTCAGCTCGCCGGACGACGCAAGTGCACTGGAGGAAATGAGGGCGGGAGCGGCCAGTAGGCCCGCACCTGCTGCAGACGTCTTCAAGAGGGTACGGCGTGTCAGTGGTTTGGAAAAAAAGGTCATTGGTTAGCTCCCAGTTTCGTCAGGTTCCCGTAAATGCAACAGCCGGTTTTCCGGTCTTCTGTTATGAATGTCAGTTTTCAGCCTGACGTGCCTTGCATTCGGCAAGCACGCACAAGAGTTCAAACATGATGGTGACGCCGAGAAAGGCTGTCGAACCGCTCGCATCAAACGGCGGCGACACCTCGACCAGATCGGCGCCGATGATGTTCAGTCCCTTCAAGCCTCGGACAACTTCCAGCGCCTGGAAACTATTAGGGCCGCCGATCTCCGGCGTTCCGGTGCCCGGCGCAAAGGCCGGGTCGATGAAGTCGATGTCGTAGCTGACATAGGTTTCGCCAGAACCCGCAATCTCGTGTGCCTCCGCCATGACATCTTGGACGCCGCGGGCGTGAAACTCCTCGATCGGTATGACGCGGATGCCGACGGCATCGGCAAAGTCTCGGTCCTCGAAGTCATAGGCCGGGCCTCTGATGCCGATCATGCAGACGCGTTTGGGATCCAGCAGGCCCTCCTCCACCGCGCGGCGGAACGGGGTACCATGGGTGTATTTGAAGCCGCCGAAATAGGAGTGGAACAAGTCCGTATGGCTGTCGAAATGGATCATGCCAACCGGACGTTCCTTCGCCAACGCGCGCAGGATCGGCAGCGAGCAGAGATGATCGCCGCCGGCGCTCAAAGGTCGTATGCCGGCATTCACCACTTTTGAATAGAAGGCAGTGATCCGAGCCATGGAATCCTGCAGATCTGCGGGGTTCGGGCCGACATCACCAAGATCGGCACACCGCGCCAGTTCGAAGGGCTTGGCTCTCGTCACGCCATTCTGACTGCGGATCATGGTCGAGTAATCACGCAGCTGGCGCGGCGCATGCCGCGGACCTGGCCTGTTTGTCGTCCCACCGTCCCAGGGAACGCCGATTAAGCCGATCTCAACCTCGCAGATCCGGGGATTGTCGAAGGTAATGTGGGGCAAGCGCATAAAGGTTGCGATGCCCGCAAAACGGGGGAGGTCAAAGCCAGAAACAGGTTGGAAATCGCCAGAATTCATTCAGTCCTCTGCAGCTTTGCGCGCTGTCATTCGGCAAACAGGCTAACACGTAGAAGACGTCTGACAACAATAGATCACCAGCAACAGTTTGATGAATGCTGTATACTCGGCAGGATGTCGGACTCGAGCCGCCGCATGTCTAAATATAAATCTCTTGTCTGTCGAAAAAATCTGCAAAATGCTGCTTTTTTGTGCGTAATAGTATCTCCACGTCGACCTTTTCGTTGTGGAAAAGCGAAAGGATAGCTGAAATCCATGGGAAATAAGCGCTTCTCTAGGCTGATGTGGCGATGCCTGTTGCCCGGATAAACTGGCTCCATGCTTGAAGATGGCTGGCTCTGTCTTGTCGCAAGAGGCGGCCATATGACTGCGTGCGATGGCCGGGTTTCGGCAGGCTCACGGGGTCAGGGGATTGGCATGGACGCACTGATCATCGGCGCCGTAACCGTTGCCGCGGGTGCGTTCCGTGGCGTGACCGGCTTTGGCTATGCACTTGTCGCGGCCATTGGTCTCGTTGGGGTGTTTTCACCGACTGGTATGGTGCCATTTATACTGATCAACGACCTCATGCTAACCGCGTTTACCGTCGTCGACCGCGGCAGAAGCACGATCGATTGGCGGGTCACGCGGGCTCTCTTGGTCAGCGGCGTGATCGGGGCCTTATGCGGTAGCCTGCTCGTTCCCTATCTTGAGGGCGAGGCTGCGCGCATTCTGGTGTCTGCCACGATCGTTTTTGCCGCTTGCATCGCCCTGATTGCCAATCCGCCGGCTTGGCTGGCGCACAGAGCGCTCGGGATTGGTATTGGGTTTCTAACCGGAATTCTTTTATCGGCCTTCGCAGTCGGAGGCCCATTGATCGCCGCCTGGCTTCTGGCAGGTGGTGTTAAGCGGGATTGCGTTCGCGGCACGCTTGCGGTGTTTTTCGGGGTGGTCGATATCTTTACCCTCGCGGCGCGGGCGTCCATGGGTGAAATCGATGCCGAGCTCTTAAGCCTGCTGTTGATCTACATGCCGCTTACTCTGGCAGGCTTCGCTGCGGGCTACATCCTGTCCCACCGGCTGCCGCGGCATGTTTGGGATCGCGTCGCCGGGATCGGCCTTGTTTTCATCGCGCTCGCCGGCCTGCTTCAAACCATTCGTGCCATCGCAACAGTCTGACCCAATCGCCAAGGAGACTTCGACCATGCGGAAAACCGTCCTCGTCACTGGTGCTACATCCGGCTTCGGTAAAGCCATCGCTGAGCGCTTTGCCCGCGAGGGCCACCGCTTGGTGCTGACGGGCCGGCGCAAGGATCGGCTGGATCAGCTGGTAGACGAGCTCGGCGGGCCTGAACGGCTGACCTCTCTTTGCTTCGACATCCGCGACGAGATGGCGACATCTGCCGCGCTTGCCACACTTGCCGAGCCCTTTTCGAAGGTCGACGTTCTCGTCAACAATGCCGGGCTGGCGCTGGGGACCGGGCCAGCGCAGGAAAGCGATCTCGACCATTGGAGAACGATGATCGATACCAATGTGACGGGTCTCGTCACCATCACCCGCCTGCTGCTCGGTCAGTTGATCGAACAGCGCGGGCTGATCGTCAATCTGGCCTCGATCGCTTCGAACTGGCCTTATCCCGGCGGTAATGTCTATGCCGGCACCAAGGCCTTTGTCCGGCAGTTTTCACTCGGGCTGCGCAGCGATCTGTCGACCAAGGGTGTGCGCGTGACATCCATTGAGCCTGGCTTGTCGGAGAGTGAATTCACGCTGGTGCGCACAGGTGGTGACCGCCAGGCCTATGACCGTCTCTATGCTGGCGCCAACCCGTTGCAGCCCGAGGATATTGCAGAGACTGTCTATTGGGTGGCTTCGCTTCCATCCCATGTCAACATCAACAGCCTGGAAGTCATGCCGGTTAGTCAATCCTGGGCCCCGTTCCAGATCCATAGGGCGTGAAGAGAGAGCGGAGGGGGCTTAAATCCCCTCTTTGCGGGGGTGGTCGTCAGCCGAAAACTGTCGTCAATGCGGTGTCGATGGCGTCGGTGATCTGATCAATATCCTGTTCGGTTGCGATCAGGGCGGGTGCCAGACACAGCGTGTTGTTCAGGCCGTGCAGCGAGCGGTTGGTCGCGCCGATCAGCACGCCTTGTGCCGCGCAGTTTGCGATAACCGCCTGGACCAGCTTTTCCGCCGCTGGCTCCTTGGTCTGGCGATCGGCCACCAGTTCTGCTCCGCAAAACAGGCCAGCACCACGAACATGACCGATGACCGCGTGACGCTCCGACAGCGCCTCAAGGTTGGCGATCAGCCTTGAGCCCATCTTCAGCGTATTCTCGAGTAGCCCCTCGTCCTCGATGATCCGCATGTTTTCCAAAGCCGCAGCCGGGCCGGCCACGCAGCCGCCAAAGGTCGAGATATCGCGGAAATGCGACATCGGATCTTCGGAATCGTCCTTGAACATGTCAAAGATCTTCTCAGTAGTGACGGTGCAGGAAATCGCCGCATAACCCGATGCGACGCCCTTGGCCATGGTTACAAAATCCGGCTCGATGCCGTAATTCTGGTAGCCAAACCAGAGACCGGTGCGCCCGACGCCGCACACCACTTCGTCGATGTGAAGCAGGATGTCGTATTTGCGGCAGATTTCACCGACCTTCTGCCAATAGCCGGCGGGAGGAACGATAACTCCGCCGCCGGCCGTGACCGGCTCCAGGCAAAGAAGGCCGATGGTATCCGGCCCCTCGCGCAGGATGACCTCCTCGATCGCTTCGGCTGCGCGCTCGCCGTAGTTCTCAATCGCGCCATACTGGCTACGATATTCGAGGCAATGTGGCACTTCGACGAAGCCGTGTGGCATCGGGCCATATTGCTCGCGACGCTGTGGCTGGCCGGCTGCGGCGAGTGTCGCAATCGTGGTGCCGTGGTAGTCTCGTTCGCGGTAGAGGATCTTGTACTTGCGTCCGCCATGGTGTCGATGGGCGATCTGGCGCACCATCTTGAACACCTTCTCATTCGCTTCCGAGCCGGAGTTCGAATAATAGACGCGCGTCAGTCCGGGCATTTTGGAAATCAACTTGCGGGCAAATTCTGCCCCCGCAATCGAGCCAGCCGAATTGGCGAAGTAGTTGAGCTTGACCAGCTGGTCACGCACAGCATTGGCGATGCTGACCCGTCCGAAGCCCACATTGACGGTCCACACGCCGCCTGAGAGCCCATCCAGAAACTCGCGTCCGGTCGCATCCCAGAGGCGCATGCCGCGGCCCTCGACAAAAATGCGCGGATCATTGGTCTCCAGTGGCTTGTGCTGGAGGAGGTGGTGCCAGACATGTGAGCGGTCGGCCTCGATGATGTCGCGGATGTCGTTGGGCTGCTGGACCATGTTCATGGCTGGAATGTCTCCCTGGGATCACGGGGTTTGCTTGCCAACATTCACAGGTTGTTCGCGAAGCGCCTTGGGCGTCACGGTTTTACCACAGGGGCGGCGGCATGGACCCCATGTGGGCCGCTGGCTCCCTCAAAACTCCCGTCTGGTTCCTGCGCTCAGCGTTATCACGGGTCCTTGGCGCGTCGGCACTGCTCTTCGACGATTGCACCGAGCTTGGCGAGGCCGCCCGCAATCCGGCTGGACGCAATGGAGCTGAAACCTATGCGGAAGCAATTTCGCCCCTGCGCTCGGTCTGCATAGAAAATATCCCCGGCCTCGATCAGGATCCCCTGTGCCTGCGCGATGGTGACCACCAAGCGCGCATCCAGTTCAGGCGGGCCCTTTACCCAGAAACTTGTGGAGCCCGCATGGCGCAGCCAGCTACATGAGGGCATGACGTGCGGCAGGGTGTCTGCAATCAGACGCGCTCGCTCGGCTATCATCAAGCCGGTTTGGGCAAGATGCTGCCGATAGTGACCCAGCGCAATGAAGGTGGCGAGTGACCTCTGGTTGTTCGTTGGCGGATGCCGAAGCATCAATCGGCGAAGAACACGCAATTCCTCAATCACCGGCTTTGTGGCAACGATATAGCCGATGCGCAATCCAGGCGCGAGGACCTTGGAAAAACTGCCGACATAGATGACCCGACCGGCCGCATCCATACTCTTCAGCGAGGGAATGTCGCGATCGGCCTCCACTGACAGATCGGCGTCATAGTCATCTTCGACCACAAGAAGATTGCTTCTGTTTGCCGTCTTTAGCAGCAGCTTGCGTCGTTCTTGCGGCATCACAGTCGTGGTTGGACACTGGTGCCCAGCTGTCACGAAGGCGATCTGGCATTCGGACAAGATCCGATCTGGCACGATGCCTTGATCGTCGTTTGTGAGGAAACGGGTGTTGCGGGTGGCAAGGCTCACCATATTGCGCAGATCCGGGTATCCGGGATTTTCCAGGCCGACAGTGGTGTCACGGTCGATGAAAAGCTGAACGATCATCGCAAGCGCCTGCTGGGAGCCTACTGTGATGATGATTTCGTCGGATTGTGCGAAAATTCCTCGCCGCGGTAGCACCTTTGCCCGCAACTGCTCGATAAGATCGGGATCATCATCATCAATCATATCGGCGGCCCAACCCTGTATCTCTTGGACACTCGAGGTCGCCCTGACGGCCTCCCGCCAGTTGTTTGTTGGGAAGAGCGCCGGGTCGTACTGACCCGACAGGAATGGATAGGGGTAGGAGCGCCAGTCGCGTGGCTTTGTGATATGATGCAGCCGTGAGGGTCTGATGACAAACTTCTGACCCAAGTCGGCGTAGCGTTTCTGGCTCGATTTCTCAGGCGTTGGCTTGATGTCCGCAGATACGAAGATTCCGCTCCGATGGTGTGAAACGAGGAACCCGTCATCAATCAGCTGTTGATAGGCTGACGTGACGGTATTGCGGCCAACGCCGAGCATGGACGCGAGATGACGCGACGAGGGGAGGCGGGTATCAGCTGGTAGCTTACCAGTCTCAGTCCCCCTGACGATCATGCGGCGAATTTGGATGTGGAGCGGTGCACCGCCACGGTCGACAGTATCAAAAATGCGAAACCATGTGGTGTCTTCGGTTAGCGGCAGCTGTGAGATCTTCATGTCTGCTCAAAGGCAAGAAGCGCGCCATTTGCGTTACGTTCGCAGTTGATCAGTGTTTCTCACGTCGCATGTCGCCGCCTAAAAGATCGCTTTCAGACTAAGTGCCAAGCCTTCGATTTGAAATGATCGCAGCCTGAAGACCGTTCCATATTGTTAGGCTGTCAGTTCGCAAGGAAAGTTGCCATTTCAGTGGTTCACTTCCCCGCGAGCCATTGTCATTTCGCCAAGTCCGAGAGCGATTTTGTTGATGACCGAATGCTTGACACTTTCTGGCGCATCGCGGACGGCGTTCAACATCTCCGCGAGTGCCTCAACCACAGCCAAGCCTGACTTTAAGTCATGAAGCGGGCCGAGCATCTGGACGAAGTCGGGGCGCCCTGCAGCGAGGCGGGACCGACCTTCTGCCTCGGCGTCCATGATGAGCGCTTCAAATTTGGACCGGGCGTTGGAAAGAGCCGTCGCCGCGTCTCCCCAGGTCATGGTACAGATTTCATCCGATGCGTTCATGCACGCCTCCCCATTCGCGACAGCTCACTCGATTTCTCGCGCCAGAACGTGGGCGTCGGTCGGCAACACTGGTGACGATGATCCTTTGCGTGAGCGGTCGACTTCATTTTCTTTCACGGCCTTTACTCGTGGTGGGTTGAGCACGAGATTAGCGATTGCATACTGAAACTCAGTTCGGCGTGCGCATCAAGACAGCCTGAAAATCAACATGTCTGAAGGTCCGGATAATTTCAGAATCTAACCCTACGCCACAGGGCCGATTTCGTAGCTTGCAACGGTGTCCATCTTGCTGCCGGCTCCTGATATCTCGTTACAATTGGTCATTGTCAAACTTTCAGATGGTCATCGCGTGACTTTCAATTGGTCGTCTCGCGGATCGTTCGAAATCGGCTGTTTCGCCGGCTCGTTCTTCAAGCATATGACAAACGATGCGCCATTACGGGATTGAAGCTCATCAATCGTGGTGGCTGGGTGGTCGACGCCGCACATATCCGGCCGGTGGAAGTGAGCGGGCCTGACATTCTAACCAATGGAATTGCTCTTTCGGGCACGGCACACTGGTTGTTTGACTTCGGACTGATCGGTCTGATCGGCCTGATCGGCCTTTCGGATGATCTTGATATTCTGATATCGCGTCAGGCGAATGATCCTGACAGCATTCGAGGACTCCTCAACAAGACCGGGAAGACGATTGTGCCCTGCCGGGTCTTCGAGCGGCCACATCCCCAGTTCCTGAGATGGCACCGTGAGAACTGTTTCGAGTAGTGAACATGAGTGTAGTCCTGCGGTTTCGTAAATTCATCCCGATCGGTTCTATTCCGGTCAGTTGGCGCCAGTTATCCTAGAATCATCCCGATCGGTACTTTTTAATTCCTTTTATGTCGTCTGGTGATATAATCATCCCGATAGGGGTGATTATGGAAAAGATCAAAGATATAAAAAGCCTCGGTATGCTGATCCGTCAGGAGCGCAAACAGCAAGGGTTAACCCAGGAGCAACTCGCCGGGGTGATTGGTGTGGGCGTACGGTTTCTGCGTGAACTCGAGGCCGGCAAAGAGAGCTGCCAGATTGGCCGTGCGATGCAAGTTCTGGCTGGTTTGGGCCTGGTTGTTTCGGTCGGTCGTCGCCAGGGTACGCGATCATGACCCGCGTATTGGATGTCTATTTTCGCGACACCAAGGCGGGCGTACTCAGCCGACTTGACGACGGGTCGCTGACTTTTGCCTATGATGGCGCGTATCTCCTAGACTAACGATCGCTTGCGATCTCCTTCTCGATGCCCCTGCAAGAAGAGCCCTTTGGTGATCAGGTGGTGCGCCCGTTTTTCTCCGGTCTCTTGCCGGACGAGGGGGCGCGGCAACGCCTCGCTGGTGCGCTCGGCCTCTCGGCAGGCAATGCCTTCGGGCTACTGGAAGTTATCGGGGGCGAGTGCGCAGGTGCCTTGTCACTCTATCCCACCGGCACGGCGCCCGAACCTCCCGGCCAGTCCAAAGCCGAAATTCTCACTTCGGAACGGCTGGATGAACTTTTCAGCAGGCTGCGGGCCCGGCCCTTGCTTGGCGGAGACGAAGGCATTCGCCTATCGCTCGCCGGCGCGCAGGACAAACTGGCGGTCATTGTCGACGGAGATTCCATTGCCCTGGCAAGAGATGGTCGACCAACAACCCATGTCTTGAAACCGGTCATCCAGGCGTTGGAAGGCACGGTGGAGAACGAGTATTTTTGTATGTGGCTGGCTGCCCGCCTCAAGCTGCGGGTACCTCATGTCGAGATACGCCTAGACGGGGCGACTGCCTTTCTCCTGGTTGAACGTTACGATCGGACGAAGGCTGCAGACGGCATCATTGAGCGCCTACACCAGGAAGACTTTTGCCAGGCCCTTAGCGTCCCGCCGGAGCTGAAGTATGAGGCCGAGGGCGGACCGGGAACAGAACGGGCTCTCGGGCTGATCGACCGGGCCTGCGCTAGACCTGTCGTGGATCGGTTGCAATTCATCCGCATGCTGATCTTCCACTATCTCGTCGGCAACGCCGATGCCCACGGCAAGAACTACGCCCTGCTTTACGGCTCCGATGAACCGGATCTGGCACCGATTTACGATGTCGTTTGCACGGCCGTTTATCCCCGTTTGTCAAAGAGGCTCGCCATGAGGATTGGCGGCCACGATGTGCCTGACACCATCCAGCTGAAGCATTGGAAGGCATTGGTGCCGGAAACCAAGTCTTCTCAGCGCATCCTTGTTCGCGATCTTGCCCAGATGGCGGAAAGGATTGTGAGCGAGGCCGATACTCTTGTTGCAGAACTGGCCGACGAGGGGATCAGGCACCCCATCTTGAGTGCAATTCGCAAAGTCATCTCAAGCCGGGCTGGTTCATTGCAGAGAGTCACCGAGCAGGTCACTTAAGCAGTGGAATGGTCTCGATATCCACCGCTTTGTCCTTGGGCAAACGGGTCGGCGGTTCGAGTTCCTTCAACACCAAGACGCGAGCGAATGTCCATACCGAAGACATATCGCTGAAACTGCTGCTGCATGCGCAACAAGAGTTTTGCGCCTCATCCTCCCCAATCGTGGATCACAGACAGAGGCCGGGTCTCAACCAATCAATAGCGGGATCTTTATTGCGCCGTCACCTCTCGGTGATCAAGCCAGCCCTTCAATATGTCGGGCGGAGCATAGGGGGGTCGTGACAAGGCCTGGGCGCAGAACGACAAGGTGGGCGTCACCAATTGCTCGATCATCAGGATGCCCTCAGGCAAATCGCTGTCCAAGCTGCACGACAGGCAGCCTGTCATCCTTAAGCCGGGCGCCTACAAGGAAAGACCGGCCGGAAGACTGCCGTCTGTCAAGCGACGAGAAGTCGCCGCAGTTCGCGGGAAAGCCTGAAGTCAATTTTTCTGTAGTCCAACCAGCAATGCCAATCGGCACGCAAAGTTGACCTATTCGCCGACTGTGCATTTGCCACACGAGAGGCCGTCAACTCCGACTAGAAGTGGAACATCGCTTACGATGAGCCTTAGCAAAATCCATTCAGTTTAAGGATCTTGTGGGCGGAGATCGTTGCGCGAAGCTCATCTTCTGCGGTGCGGTTACCTTGGTTTGTGTCGGGGTGGTGCATTTTAAGACGTTCTTTGTAGCGGTTTCTGATTTCCTCAGGTGGTGCATCGGCGGAAAGACCCAGTGTCTTGAAAGCCTTGGCTTCGAGCACTTTTAGCTTTCTTTTTTGCAGATCGGCTGCTTGAGCTTGGCGTTGCGCCGCGGATTTTCGGGCATTTACGGCCTTTGCTGAGCCGGAGCGGGCTGTCGATGGGATCGGGAGTTCGGTCGGCTGGCTAACTCTCATTCCCTGGGTTGCTCGGGTGCCAACCGTTGCTTCCTTTTGATAGCGAGCAACATCCATGTTTGATGGAGCGGACGTGAAACTGTAGCCCTTGTTGTATTCCTTAACGTGCTCAAGACAGAAAAGCAGATATAGGCCTTCAGCGCCCTGCCCAACGGGAGCGCGATGTGTACCTACCCTTGCGCAGCCGTCCCATTGGCATTTGGGACCAGTGGGTTCGGTAGCGGAGGCTGACCTGCTACGAACAGATCTGAGCCGCACGAATATTTTTGAATCTGAAGTCATGGCCTCTCTATGGATGGAGTTGCTCACCTCTGCAAGTTTTGGCCTTTGCTCAGATCCTCCGAAGATTGGAGGCAAGCTGGGCCTCAGATCAAGGTCGAAGGTCTCGGTCACATCAGTTTGGATTTAGCGACAGTTTCTGCTGCATCCATGACCGGTATGGGCCGAACACGGACTATGCCATCGCTGGGGGACGCAGGATATTGATGTTATTAAATGACATACCGCATAATGCGGCCGGCAAATCATCATTGAAGTCCCGACCACTTAGGTTGGCAAAGTGGTGCCGTGGGTTCTCATCCCTTCACGTCCTTCACTGACTGAGGTCTTCAACTGGTGCTGAGCGATCGTGGTTTAAGGACCTGTTGCGCCTAAGTGGTCCGCTTCCGTTCAGTCCAGAGGGTAGTGACATGCGACCTCACGACCGGCTGCGACAGGCGACAGCGTCGGCCGGCTTTCGCGGCACAGATCGGTTGCATGGGGACAGCGGGTGGAGAACTTGCAGCCTGGTGGCGGCGCAAGTGGGCTTGGGATTTCTCCGGTCAAAAGGATGCGCTCACGCTTGCCCCTGTGGTGCGGCTGTGGAATGGCCGAGAGCAGAGCCCGCGTATAGGGATGGTGCGGGCGTGCATAGAGGGCCTCCGTCTCCCCGGTCTCGACGATTGAGCCAAGATACATGACGGCAACCCGGGTCGAGACATGGCGGACGACGGCCAGATCGTGTGCAATGAACACATAGGTCAGGTTGAGCCGCTCACGCAGTTCGCCGAAGAGGTTGACCACCTGCGCCTGGACCGACACGTCGAGGGCTGAAACCGGCTCATCGGCGACGATCAGCTTCGGTTCGACTGCAAGTGCGCGTGCAATGCCGATGCGCTGCCTCTGGCCGCCGGAGAATTCGTGCGGATAGCGATCAAGATATTCGCGGCGCAGGCCGACCAGTTCCATCAGCTCGTCCAGACGAGCGCCGATCGCTTCACCCTCTCGTATGCGGTGGACGGTGAGCACTTCCGACAGCATGTCGCGTACGCGGCGGCGCGGATTAAGCGAGGCGGAGGGATCCTGAAAGATCATCTGCATCTTCCGTCGGACAGGCTTTAGCGCCTTGTCGTCGGCCTTCCCGATCTCCTCGCCATCGAAGCTGAGTTCCCCGGAGGTGATGTCGTAGAGGCGGGTGAGACATCTGCCGAGCGTCGATTTTCCGCTGCCAGATTCACCGACAAGGCCAAGTGTCTCACCAGGGCTGACCTTCAGATCGACGGCGTCCACCGCATGCAGAACGCGACCGGAGCCTGGCATCATGGTCTTGCCGACGACGAAATTCTTGGTGAGTTTGCGGGCCTCGAGCAAGGGGCCGGAGTTTGCTGTCATGGTTGTCGTCATTGACACTGGATCTGAAGCGATGGGATCTGGGACGGCGGCGCTCATGCAGGCTCCTCAAGTGGCAGGGTTGTTCGCCGCAGGGAGGGACGTTCTGCGTCATCAAGGACGCAGAGGGCGGTCTGGTCGCCGGCCCGGCGCAGCGGTGGGCGTTCGGCGCAGGCTGGGCGGGCGAAGTTGCAGCGGGGTGCAAAGCCGCATCCTTCACCGATCGTGTCAGGTGTCGGCGGCATACCCGGGATCGAGCGTAGCTCGGCGAGGCGCTTCCCGCTGAGCGGGGGGATCGACGCCATCAGACCCCAGGTATAGGGATGCAGAGGTGTGGAAAAGACGTCCTCGGTGCGGCCTCGCTCCACGATACGACCGGCATACATCACAGCCACCTGTTCGGCGACCTCGGCGACGACGCCCATATCATGGGTGATCAGGATGATGGCAGACCCGAAGTCCCGGCGCAGCCGCAGCAAGAGGTCAAGCACCTGGGCCTGGACAGTGACGTCGAGGGCCGTCGTTGGTTCATCGGCGACGAGCAAAGCGGGATTGCACGACAGCGCCATCGCAATCACCGCACGCTGACGCATACCACCAGACAGCTGATGCGGGTAGCGGTCGACGGCTTCACCTGGATTGGACAAGCCGACCTCGCCGAGAAGCTCAATCGCGCGACGGCGTGCCATGCGGGCTGAAATATGTTCATGGGCCCGGATCTGCTCGGCGATCTGCCAGCCGATCGTATAGACCGGTGTCAGCGCCGTCATCGGATCTTGCGAGATCAGGCCTATTTCCTTGCCGCGAATGGAGCGCATCTGGCTTGCTGGCAGGTCCAGAATCGGCTTGCCCTTGAACGACACGGCACCGTCGACCCGCGTGGTCTTGGCATCGTGCAGACCGAGCAACGACAAGAGCGTGACCGACTTGCCCGAGCCAGATTCACCGACGATCGATAGGATTTCGCCCTCATGGACCCGAAATGAGACGTCGCGGACCGCCTGGACGGGGCCGCGATCGGTGGCAAAGGACACCGAGAGGCCATTGACATCAAGGAGAATGGGCTTGTCCGAATTGGCCATCGTCTAGTTCCCCCGCACACGTGGATCGATCAGCACATAGACGACGTCGACAAGCGCATTGGCGATGACGACGAAGAAAGAGGCATACATGACGGTGCCCAAGATCATGGGAAGGTCGAGATTGAGAAGTGCCTGGTAGGTCAGGCGTCCAACACCGTTCAGGCCAAAGACCACTTCGGTAAGCAGGGCTGCACCACCGACCAAAACGCCGAAGTCGAGACCGAACATCGTGACGAAGGGAATGAGCGAGGTGCGCAGCGCATGGCGCAGCATCACGCGGGCAGGCGAGAGGCCTTTTGCACGCGCGGTGCGGATGAAATCCTCCTGATAGGCTTCCACCAGATTGGCTCTCAACACGCGGCCATAAATGCCGATATAGAGCGCAGCCAGCGTAAACCAGGGTATGACCAGCGTCTTGAACCATCCGACCGGGTCCTGTGTCAGCGGCTTGTAGCCAAGCGCTGGCACCCAGGAAAAAAGCCAGGTGTCGTGAAAGCGGCTCTGGCTGATCAGGTTCATCATCTCGCCCAGCCAATAGACCGGCATGGAAACACCGATCAGTGCCAGCGCCATCAGGCCACGATCGATCAGCGTATCGCGTGTCAAGGCTGCGAGGACACCGACGAAAATGCCGCCGACGATCCACAGCACGGCAGCACCTGCGACAAGCGACAGGGTCACTGGCGCGGCCGAAACCACGGCCGGGATGATCCGATAGCCGCGATTGACGAAGGAGGTGAGGTCCTGGGTGATGAACAGGCGCTTCATCAGCACGCCGTATTGCACCGGAAGCGGCCGATCGAAACCAAACTCCTTGCGGATGGATTCAATCGTTTCCTGTGAAGCGTTGCGTCCGGCGAGCCGTGCGGCGGGGTCGGAGCCTGGAGTGGCAAAGAAGATCAGGAAGACGAGTGCCGAGATGCCGAACATCACGAAGATCATCTGTCCAAGGCGCTGGAGAATAGCGACTGCCATGAAGCCCTCCTCAGGCCAGTTTGGTGCGGGGATCAAGCGCGTCGCGCAGGCTGTCGCCGAGCACGTTGAGCGACAGCACGGTCAAGACGATGGCAATGCCTGGTGCAAGCGAGACGATCGGGCGGGTGTAGAGCAGGGTTTGACCATCCTGAATGATCGTGCCCCAGCTTGCATCCGGCGCCTGCACGCCGATCGACAAAAAGGAAAGCGAGGATTCAGTGATGATGTTGAGACCCATCATCAGCGGCACAAAGACGATCAGCATGGTCGCGACATTGGGAAGGATGTCATGCAGCAAGATCCGCCAGGACGGGATGCCAAGACCGCGTGCTGCAAGCACAAACTCGCTTTCGCGCAAGGACAGCACACGTCCCCGCAAGGGGCGGGCGACATAGGGCACGTAGATGATCCCGATGATGAAGATCGGCAAGAGCAAGCTGTCAGAACCGATCTCGATCGGACCGATGACGATGCCATTGGAGATCAGCACGATCGAAAGCGAGATTGCGAGCAGGTAGACGGGAAAGGCCCAGAGAATGTCGAGAATGCGCGACAGGATCTTGTCGACCCAACCACCGAAGAAGCCGGCGGAGATGCCGATCAGTGCTGCAAGGGTCAGACAGATGACGGTTGCAGTCGCGGCAATAAAGAGGGAGTTGCGCCCGCCATGGAGCAGGCGTGCAGCGACGTCGCGCCCTTGGGTGTCGGCACCCAGAAAGTATTGCGCACCCCAGGTGGGACCGATCGGCGTGACGCCAAGGCCCAAGCCTTCCGTGGAGGCCTGCATGACCTTGACGCGCTTGCCGTCGATCATGATGCGGGCGCTCAGGCTGGAGCGGAATGGGTCGGTATCGGCCACATGCCTGGCATAAAGGGGCGCTGCCATGCTTGAAAGGACGATGACAAGAAGAACAAAAGCGGCCAGCAGCGTCGGGCGGTCGCGTTTCAGAATACGCCAGGCGCGCTGCCAGGGCCCGGACGACGGACGCGAAGAGGCGGTATTAACGGGCGTGGTCTGGATTGCGTCGGTCATCTGTTCCCCGGAAGGCCGAATGGAAGTGGGGTGGCGGTGAACCGCCACCCGTTGGCATGGGGACAGTGTCACTGCACCCAGGACTGCGAGGCGATCCAGCGGTTCTGCTTGTTGAACAGGTAATTGCCGAGCCGAGCCGAGGAGAAGTTGACGCTTTTCGGGGTGAACAGTGGCGCCATCGGCGCCTGTTCCATGAAACCCTTGTCAACCTCAGCCCATTTGGCATTGGCACCATCCGGATCGGTGAGCGCCAATGTCATCGCTTCCTTCATCTTCGCATCCAGGTCCGGGTTGCAGTAGCCGGCAATGTTGATCGAGGAATCGCTGCCCTTGTTGAAGGAACTGCAGGACAGAAGCACATTGAGGAAGTTCGAAGCCGCCGGGTAATCCATGTACCACTGGGTGACACTGATCTGGACGTTGTTGTTGGTATTCTGGATGTAGGTGAACTGGATGTTCGGCGAGACCGCCTTCATCGAGGCATCGTAGCCGAGCTCGGTGAGCACGCTCTGGAGATAGGTGCCGATACCGCGCGAGGTAGCGTTGTCTTCGGCAATGACAGTCACCTTCTGGCCCTTGGTGCCGGATTCTTCGACGAGCTGTTTGGCCTTTTCCATATCTGGGCCGACCCATTCGGGCCCCGGTTCTGCGGTGTAGATGCAGTCGTCAACATGACCGGGGAAGTCCGGCGGCAGGATCTGGCAGGTGGGCTGGGCGAGCACCTCGCCGCCGAACAGGCCGACAAGTGCGTCGCGATCAAGGGCATAGTTCAGCGCCTGGCGTGCCTTGACGTTGTCAAAGGGCGCAATGTTCGTGTTCATCGGTGCGTACCAGAAGGCAGCAAGCGGATCGATATGGATCTGGCTTGCATATTTGGCGCCGATTTCCGGCAAGCGGTCGGCCGGCGGGGTGTCGAACATCCAGTCAATCTGTCCGTTGATGATCGCGTTGATGGTCGCTTCTTCCGTCAGGCCAAACTTGTAGATGATCTCGTCTGCATAACCGTCAGGCTGGGCATCGACGCTCCACTCCTTGAAGTGCGGATTGCGCTTCATGACGAGCTGTTCGGTCGGATTGTAGCTGTCGAAATAGTAGGCGCCGGTTCCCGGGATCGGGGTGGTGCCTGCATCGGCTGCGGGCGCGTCGGCCGGCAGGATCGAGGCGTGGGGAACGGCAAGCTTGGAGAAGATCTCTGCATCGGGGGCAACGAGATTGATGGTCACGGTACCGGCTGCATCGTCGGCGATAACGCCGCCTTCCAGCGTGCAGGTCTCTGCCTCTGCGATGCATTTTTCGGCGCCGACGAAGCCGTTATAGAAGCTGCCGGTGGTCGGCCCCTTGACCTTGAAGATGCGCTGGTAGGATGCCAATACGTCAGACGGCTTCAGTTCCTTGCCGTTGGAGAACATGATGCCCTTGCGGATCTTGAAGACATAGGTCTTGCCATCATTGGTCGCCTCCGGGATCTCTTCGGCGATCGATGGTACGATCTCGAATCCGTCGGTGCCTCCGGCCTGCTTGAACTTGACAAGCCCGTCATAGGTCATCTGGTACAGCTGCCAGAACTGCGCGGTGTAGTTGATCATCGGATCGATCGTGCCGGCGGCCGATACGGCTGCAAGCGTCATGGTCCCGCCGCGATGCTTGGCCATGAGCTCGGCGCGGTCTTGAGCCAAGACCACACTTGAGAGTGCCGTCTGGGCAAGCAGAATGCCGACGGCGAGGAGACCTGCGCGGCGGGCGAAAGGCTTCAGATAAAGTGTCATGATGCTGTTTCCCTCTGTTATTGTTTGAACGTCTTCGTCGTATTCACCCGTTGGCCGGGCTTGTCGTTGGTGATGCTCAGGGTGCTTTCTCGTTGAGGAACGCGCTCACTTCAGCCATGCACAGCTCGCGCTCTTCGACATGCGGCATGTGACTGGACTGCTCGAAAATCCGCCAGCGGACATCGGGGATCTCGTCAGCGAAGGGCTGCACGCAGGCCTCCGTCGCCTCGTCAAAGCGGCCGGAAATCAAAAGGGTGGGGACGTTGATCGTCGCCAGCCGGCCAACAATCGACCAGTCCTTCATCGTGCCGATGACGTGGAATTCGTTTGGACCGTTCATGGTGTGGTAGACGGTCGGGTCTGTGCCGATCGCATCGAAAGTGCGCTTCACCTCGTCTGGCATCGGTACAACGCGGCAGACATGGCGCTCGTTGAAGACATCGGTTGCTGCCATATACTCGGCGCTGTCGGTCGTGCCGGCCTGCTCGTGGCGAAGCAATGTTGCCTGAACGTCAGCGGGTAGATCTCCACGCAGGCGGTTGGCTTCGGAGATCCATGTGCTCATGGCGGCCGGAGAGTTCGCGATGATCAGGGCCTTCAAACCCGCAGGACGCTCTACCGCAAACTCGGCTCCCAGCATGCCACCCCAGGACTGACCCAGCAGACAATAGGCGTCGCGAATGCCCAGATGGTCGATCAGATTGTGCAGTTCGGTGCGGAAAAATGGGACCGTCCAGAAGTCGGCGCCCTTTTCCGGCAGATGCGTCGACTTTCCGTTGCCGACCTGATCGTAATGGACAACTGCACGACCACTGGCTGCAATATCCTTGAAGCTGTCGACATAGTCATGGGTGCAGCCGGGGCCGCCATGGGCGATGATCAGTGGTGGCTTGCCTGAGGCGAGATCGCCAGTGATCCTGTACCAGGTCTTGTATTGCCCATATGGGGCATAGCCTTCAGTGATTGTCACGCGTCTCGCTCCTTGTTGCCTTGATCATCATGTCAGCCGCCACTCGTTGAACGTCGATCGTTGCTGCAGACGGCTCTCGAGGCTTCCTCGATTGTCATGCCCCAGCTCATGGCCATCTTGCGCATGCGTTTCCATGCGCTCGCCTCATCGAGCCTGTCCTGCTGCATCAGTTTGACGATCGCCCGAACCACGACCGGCCGCTGGCGCAGCCTTTCTTCCAGTGCGCGGATGTCATCGGCTTGGGCGCGGGCTGCCTGATAGGCGTGAGCTGCGATCAAAAGCGCGCTATAGGCGCCCGTGGATCCGATTGGTTTCAGGAGGTGGGCATTGGAACCCTGAGCAAGCGCCCATTTAATGCGGCCCGGAGCCTCCGAGCCAATCAGCGCAATCATCGGGATAGGCGCAAAGCCGCTTGGCCAGGGAAATTGACCTTCATGGCCCATGTCTGCGTCGAAAAAGACGACATCGTAATTGGTGTTTTGAGCGTCGATCTGTGGCCAGGTGACGGTGACCTTGATGTGGAGGAGCTCGAGTTGGCGCCGCAAGGCGTCTACGGAGGGATGGTCGCGGTGGAGGATGGCTGCGTGCCAACTGGCAAGGGCAGGACGGTCCACGCGGCTCATTTGATCACCTTGAGCGTGTTGCCATTGGCAGGGGCAACGTCCCTTGTCTTGGTTGCCAGGAAGCCGGCCAGCGTGTGCACCAGATAGGGGTCGGCTTGGATGACGCCTGGTGCGCTTTGAAAGATGCTAAACTCACCCTTCGTGTTTGATTGGCCGATATGCGGACGCAAGGCTGCATGGTGGGTCCGCTGGTCAATCGCAACCAGCCCCATGGGTGTCTCGAAGTGGCGAGATGTGACCACACGCCGGATCGCCTCTGGCGCATCAGTTGCTGCATCCCTGATCGCCTCAGCCAGGATGGAAACGCTGGTATAAGCGCCCACAAACGAGTTCGTCAGGCGCCGATCACTGCCGTGACGACGTACCATTTTGGCCTTGAAGCTCTGGTTGTCGTCACTGTCCAGGCCGTTAAAGTAAGGCGAGCAGGAGATGTGGCCGGCGCGCGCGGATGGTGCCAAGTCAACCAGATCGATCTCAGAGAGATTGCAGGCAACGACAGGTGGCGGGGAGGCGAGGTGGCCACGCAATTCGTCGTAAGCGGCCAGAAATGCCGAGGCGGATGCTCCTACAAGATTGCTCAGAATAAAATCGGGCCTCTTTTCTCTGATCTCTGCGATCAGATGGTCCACCTCCTTGGAGCCCAATGGTACGAAGCGATCAGCCATGATCTCTCCGCCGGACGCTTCGGTGATTTCGCGGGCGATACGGCTGATCTCCCAGCCCCAGATATAGTTGGAGCCGACGATGAAGGCATTGCGTCCATAGCGTTCAAGGACATGCTCGAAGAGCGGCAGAAGGTGCTGGTTGGGGCAGGCGCCAAGATAGATGGCGCTGTCACTTGCCTCGTAGCCCTCATAGGGAAAGCCGTACCAGAGAAGGGCACCATGCTTTTCGATAACCGGCAGGACGTCTTTCCGGCTCCATGAAGTGATCGTGCCGATCACATGGCGACAGCCCTGCTGACGGATGGCTGCATCCGCCAGCAAGGCATAGTGCTCTGGCCGGCCGGCCGGATCGGCGATTTTCGGTTCCAGGCGAAAAGGGTGATCGACGGCGGCATTGATTTCCGAGATCGCGGCCATTGCGCCGTCCACGGCTTCTCGACCGAGTTGCGCATAGGGCCCGGTTGTCGAGTAAAGAATGGAGATAGGGAAGGTCTCGCGTTTCATCGCGTCCGTCCCTTCGGCCGTCTTTGCCCCGCGCCTATCCATCATAGATACCCCTGTTGCCGGGTGGCTCACATCTGGCCGGGGCTGCCTTTGAGGGCAGAAACAAAAAAAGCCCCGCACCGCAGACTTGCGGTATCGGGGCTTATTTGCCATCGGCAGACGGGGCCATGTCGACCTCAACGCTAAGTCATGACTTTGTTTTCGTCAACCGGATAACGTGCCCAATTAAAGGGCAATTGCACCCTGTCTCTCGTCTCGGCCCTGTTGAAATTTACCCTTGACAAGTGCCAGACTGGTGGCACTGTAAAGCGGTTTAGTAAAGCGGTTTAGTAAAGCGTTTTACTAAACCGTGAGGACGGAGTGATCGGACGCAATGGCAAGGACGGGAGCGACAAGCCTGAAGGACGTTGCAGAGGCTGCCGGCGTGTCGGTGGCGACGGTCTCGCGTCTTCTCAACGGCACATTGCAGCTGCCTCCAAAGACCAGAGAGCGGATCGAAACTGCCATCCGCGATCTGCAATACGAGCCGAACCCGCATGCGCGTCGCCTCAGCCGCGGTCGCTCGGATACGATCGGTCTCGTCGTCCCCGATATTGCAAACCCCTTCTTTGCCACCCTTGTCGCGGCTGTTGAACAGGAGGCGGACAAACGTGGCCTTGCCTTGTCACTGCATGTGACGCTGAACCGGCCCGGGCGAGAAATTTCCTATGTGACGGCACTCGCCCGCAATCATGTCGATGGTCTCATCTTCGTGACGAACCATCCTGACGACGGCGTTTTGGCGGCGCTGATCAATCAGACCGGCAAGGTCGTGATCGTCGATGAAGACGTCCCCAATGCGGTGGTTCCGAAGCTCTTTTGTGACAACGAAGAGGGTGGATATCTTGCCGGGCGTCATCTGGCCGACCACGGCCATCGGCGCATTGTCTATATCGGCGGTCCGCAGGAAATGATCAGCACCCGCCGCCGCTACCGGGGACTGGAACGGGCCCTTCTGGAAAGGGGTGAGCCGTTCGAGGTGACCCGCTATGAGGGAAGTTTTTCGGTGGAATTTGGCCGTGAGGCCGCTTGGCGCTTCATTAAAGAAGGCATGCCCGCGACGGCGATCTTTGCGAGCTCCGACGAAATCGCGATTGGTCTGGTTGAGGTTTTGCGTGCCCAGGGTGTTTCTATCCCAGACGAGATCTCGATCATTGGCTTTGACGACGTCGGACCATTGCACCTGTTTTCCCCGCCACTCACCGCGATACGCCAGCCTGTGAGGGCGCTGGGCGAGCGGGCACTGGCGCTTCTTCTCGAAACGAATTGGCAGAACTCGGACAGCCTGGCGTCCGAGGAGTTGCTGCCTGTCGAAATCGTCGTGCGGCATTCCGTTGCACCGCCGGCGAAACCATAAAAGCAACGAAGCTGAACCAAACCAGAGGAAGAGAACATGACACGTTTCACACGTAGAACAGTGACTGCGGCCCTTGCCGCAACGGCTTTCGCCGGCATTTCTTTCGGCTCCATGGCGCATGCGGCCGAAAAGACCTTCGCCCTTGTCCAGATCAATCAGCAGGCCTTGTTCTTCAATCAGATGAACGAAGGCGCACAAAAGGCCGCTGAAGCTGCCGGCGCAAAGCTCGTGATCTTCAATGCCAACAATGACCCGGCTGCACAAAACAGTGCAATCGAGACCTATATACAGCAGAAGGTTGACGGGATTGCCGTGGTAGCGATCGACGTCAACGGGATCATGCCCGCCGTCCAGCAGGCTGCCGCGGCCGGCATCCCGGTTGTTGCAATCGATGCGATCCTGCCGGAAGGCCCGCAGATGGCCCAGATCGGTGTCGACAATGCAAAAGCCGGCGCAGACATCGGCAAGTTCTTCGTCGATTATGTAAAGGCCAACATGGGCGGCTCTGTGAAGTACGGCGTTGTCGGCGCCTTGAACTCTGCCATCCAGAACGTCCGGCAGGAAGGTTTTGAGACAACAGTGAAGGCGGCAGAGGGCGTCACCACGGCTGGCGTCGTCGACGGTCAGAATGTCCAGGACACGGCCCTTGCTGCCGCTGAAAACCTCATCACCGCCAACCCGGACATGACAGCCGTCTATGCCACGGGCGAACCCGCGCTCATGGGGGCGATCGCTGCCGTCGAAAGCCAGGGCAAGCAGGCTGACGTCAAGGTCTTCGGCTGGGATCTGACCGCCCAGGCGATCGCCGGGATTGATGCCGGTTACGTCACGGCCGTCATTCAGCAGGACCCGTCGGCCATGGGGGCTGCAGCCGTCGACGCGCTGAAGACAATCTCGGAGGGTGGCACGGTGGAAAAGACCATTTCCGTCCCGATCACCATCGTCACCAAGGACAATGTCGAACCCTACCGGGCGATCTTCAAATGATGTCTGACCGACAGCCCCCAACCGCTGTCGCAGGGCCGGGGGGAGGAGAAATCCTCCCCCAACGGTCAAGCGAAAGCGGCGTTCGCCAGCCCCGAATATCCTTGAAGGGCATCCGCAAAAATTTTGGCTCGCACCAGGCCCTGCGTGGCGTCGATCTCGACATCTATCCGGGTGAGTGCTTAGGCCTCGTCGGTGACAACGCAGCCGGCAAGTCGACCCTCACCAAGGTGATTTCTGGCACCTATATTCCAGACGATGGTACGATCACGGTCGACGGGCAGCCGGTCCAGTTTACCGGCCCAGCCGATGCGCGCGATCGAAACATCGAAATGGTGTTTCAAGACTTGAGCCTGTGCGACCATGTCGATGTCGTCGGCAACCTCTTCCTTGGACGAGAACTGACCAAAGGCCTGTTCCTCGACCGCGCCCGGATGATGACCGAGGCACGTGCCATGCTCGATGCGCTCGAAATCCGCATCCCGAGGCTCAGTGCCAAGGTCGAAAAGCTATCGGGTGGCCAGCGCCAGGCCATCGCCATCGCGCGGGCTGCGTCCTTCAATCCGAAGGTCCTGATCATGGACGAGCCAACATCGGCTCTGGCTGTGGCAGAAGTCGAGGCGGTGCTCAATCTCATCAATCGCGTGAAGGCCAAAGGCGTATCAGTCATCCTGATTACGCACCGCCTGCAGGATCTCTTCCGGGTCTGTGACCGGATCGCAGTCATGTATGAGGGCACCAAGGTTGCTGAGCGCAATATCGCCAATACGGACCTGCAGGACCTCGTGCAGCTCATCGTTGGAGGGCAGAAGCATTGACCGCTTACACAGAACGCGCGTCCGGGTCGCCGATTGCCGACTTCGTTTCAGAACACGCGCAGGTGATGTCCATCACCGTCTTCTTCGTCGCCTGCCTGGTGTTCTTCTCCAGCACGACAGACACGTTCCTGACGCTCGGCAATATCTTGAATATTGTCCGCCAGGCCGCTCCCATTCTGATCGTTGCTGTCGCCATGACCTTGGTCATCATCACCGGCGGCATTGATCTTTCGGTGGGCTCGCAAGTGGCGCTGGTCAATGCGGTTGCCGCGATCTTGCTGGCCATGGGTTATCCCTGGCCCGTCGTCCTTCTGGGGATGATTGCGTTTGGCGGCATCATCGGCATCGCGCAGGGCTGGTTCACCGCCTATCAAGGCATTCCGGCCTTCATCGTGACACTGGCCGGTCTGTCCATTTTGCGGGGTTTCGCCCTTTGGCTCACGCAAGGCTATTCAATTCCCATCAAGGATGCGCCAGGCTTCTTCTGGCTGGGACGCGGCGAGCTCTTCGGCATTCCGGTTCCAGCCTTGATCGCGGTGCTGGTCGCGGTGATCGGCTATGTCATCATCGCCTATACGAAATACGGCCGTCAGGTGGTGGCCGTGGGCTCCAATCTTGAAGCAGCACGTCGCGTCGGCATGCCGGCAAAATGGATCGTCGCTTCGGTCTATATGGTCTCAGGCGTTGCCTGCGCCCTGGCTGGGCTTTTGATTGCTGCACGCCTCGGCTCGGGCTCGTCCAACGCCGCGGTCGGGTTTGAGCTGCAGGTGATCGCAGCCGTCGTGCTCGGCGGTACCTCACTGATGGGCGGGCGCGGCAGTATCTTGGGGACCGTATTGGGAACACTGACCATTGCGGTCATCGGCAATGGGCTGATCCTCATGCACATATCGCCCTTCTTTACCCAGATCGTCACGGGCGCCATCATTCTCGTTGCCATCTGGCTCAACACCAAGATCTTCACCACCAACTTCCGCTTCGGCGCAAAGACGAGGTGAGGGCGATGAGTGAACTCTCTCAGGCACATATCCGCTCAGGCAATGTGATGACGGTGGCGGGCCCAATCCCGGCCTCCACGCTCGGTGTCACCCTGATGCACGAGCATATTCTCAACGACTGCCGATGCTGGTGGCACGCTCCCAAGACGTCTGAACGCCAGTATCTCGCCGATAGCTTCGTCTGTATCGAGATCCTCAGCGAACTGCGCCAGGACCCTTTCGTCAACAAGCACAATATCGCCCTTGATGACGAACCTTTGGCGATTGCCGAGCTCAAGGACTTTGCCTCCCATGGCGGCCATACGGTCGTCGAACCGACTTGTCAGGGCATCGGCCGTGATCCTCGCGCCTTGAAGCGTATCGCAGAAGCGTCGGGCCTCAACATCATCATGGGAGCTGGCTACTATCTCGGCTCGTCGCATCCGGCCAAGGTTGCGGACATGTCGATCGATCAGATCGCTGATGAGATCGTCCAGGAGGCCACTGTTGGCGTTGATGGTACTGACATCAAGATTGGACTGATCGGTGAGATCGGCGTTTCCGCGGATTTCACGGTCGAGGAAGAAAAGTCGCTGCGAGCGGCTGCGCGGGCGCAAGTGCGTACGGGGCTTCCCCTGATGATCCACCTGCCAGGGTGGTTCCGTCTTGGGCACAAGGTGCTAGACGTTGCGGAAGAGGAAGGGGCAGAGCTTAGTCACACCGTGCTTTGCCATATGAACCCGTCCCATGACGACCTTGGCTACCAGCTGGAACTCGCATCCCGCGGCGCCTTCCTGGAATACGATATGATCGGCATGGATTTCTTCTATGCCGATCAGCAGGTGCAATGCCCAAGCGATGAAGAAGCAGCCCGCGCCATCGTCAAGCTGGTCGACCAAGGGTTCATCGACCGTATCCTGCTATCCCATGACGTCTTCCTGAAGATGATGCTGACCCGCTATGGCGGTAACGGCTATGCCTACATCCTCAAGCATTTTCTGCCGCGACTGAAGCGCCACGGCCTGAGTGATCGACAGCTCGAGATCCTCATGCGTGACAATCCAAGATCGGTCTTCGAGGCGAAGGCCTGATCCAAATTCGACTAACCATGGAAAAGATCATGACAAAGAAAGTTCTACTCGTCGGCGAGAGCTGGGTAAGCTCAGCCACCCACTATAAGGGGTTCGATCAGTTCGGCAGCGTTACATTTCATCTCGGCGCCGAGCCGCTGGTCAAGGCGCTTGAAGGCAGTGAGTTCGATCTGACCTATATGACAGCCCATGATGCGGTCGAGAAGTTCCCGTTCGATATGGAAGGACTCAATGCCTATGACGTCATCATTCTATCGGATATCGGCGCCAATTCCTTGCTGCTGCCACCTGCCGTCTGGTTGCATTCCAAGACCGTGCCGAACAGGCTGAAACTCATCAAGGCATGGGTGGAGAAAGGCGGCGGACTGTTGATGGTCGGCGGCTATTTCTCATTCCAGGGGATCGACGGCAAGGCTCGTTGGCGCCGCACGCCAGTCGAGGACGTCCTGCCGGTGACCTGCCTGCCCTATGATGACCGTGTCGAGATCCCCGAGGGCACAGGTGCTGTCATCGTGAAGGCAGATCATCCCACTGTGGCCGGCATGGAGGGTGAATGGCC
This sequence comes from Allorhizobium sp. nf9_anc, assembly GCF_056323085.1. Taxonomy (NCBI): domain Bacteria; kingdom Pseudomonadati; phylum Pseudomonadota; class Alphaproteobacteria; order Hyphomicrobiales; family Rhizobiaceae; genus Allorhizobium; species Allorhizobium sp. nf9_anc. The sequence continues at coordinate 126,559 of NZ_JBWHZM010000002.1, forward strand.
TGTGCTCCTAGGTGTCAACGAAGTTGAAGTGCGTGACCGCGCCGATGTCGAGGTGATCGCTCGTCTCCCTGAAGAGCAGGGCAGCCATCCTCTGCTGGTCACGGGCAAATTCGGCAAGGGCAAAAGCGCTGCCTGGACATCCGATATCGGCCCACACTGGCTGTCGCCGGCATTTTGCGAATGGGAGGGCTATGGTCGCCTATGGAAGAATATCCTGGGATGGCTGAGCGACAAGGGGTGAGATATGGGCGGTTCATCCGGCGGCTTTTCAACGCGCCAGGATGGACCGCATCTCTTCGCTGCTCGGGAAGGCTGATCGCGTGCCGCGGCGGCTGACAGTGAGGGCTGAAGCAGAGGCTGCATGGCTGATGGCGCGTGTATCAAGCTCCACACCTCGTAGCGCCGCTGATGCCAGCGCCACAGCCATGAAGGTGTCGCCTGCCCCAGTGGTGTCGATTGCCTTTGTGGCAACGGCTGGGATCATCGCAATCGCCGATCCCTGGCTTGCCAAAAGCGCACCTTCACCACCAAGCGTTAGCACCACGTGGCGCACGCCAGACTGCAGCAGCCGATCGGTCGCAGCGCTGTTGGACGACCCAGTCAGGCTTTCGGCTTCCCCACGGTTTAGGAATGCGATGTCGACCAGTGGCCAGAAGTCGCCGAAATACGGCCTGAGTGGTGAGGGGTTGAATGCGGTGACGAGATTGCGACGCCGGGCTTCCTGCAGCAGGCCAAGGGTGGTCGCTTCGCTCAGATTGCCCTGCAGGACCATCAGGTCGCCTGCGGCGGCGTCATTGAGTGCGGCTATGGCGTCTTGTGGTGTCAAGGAGCCTGCCGAATCCGTCGTGGTCACGATGGCGTTTTCGCCGTCCGGGGTCGTGAAGATGATGGAGAAGTCACTGGAGCGGCCGGCCAAGGCGATGAGCTTGGTCTCGACCGGCTCAGGCGCCAGTTGATTGCGAATGGTCTGGGCGCGGAAATCCTCGCCCACGGCTGCGACCAGAGTGGTGGGCAGACCTGTGCGGCCCATGACCACAGCCTGGTTTGCACCCTTGCCGCCAAGGTCGCGCGTTTCTTCGCGGCCAAGGATCGAAGCCCCGGCTTCCGGCATGGTCGAAACGGATATGGTCTCGTCGATTGCGACGTTACCGATCACATGAGCACGAACATTGGCAGGCATGGCTGGCCTTCGGAAGGAAATGAAAATGCAGACGATTTCGGATAACAATTCAAGCGCCATAAGGGAAATATTCGGCACTGACAAGGCGCTGATCGGGATGATCCATTGCGCGCCCTTTCCAGGTGCCCCGCGCTATCGTGGTACGTCAGTCGATGCGATCTACGACGTTGCAATGCGCGATGCCGAGGCGTTGATCGAAGGCGGATTGCACGGGCTTATCATCGAAAACCATGGCGATATTCCATTTTCAAAGCCGGACGATATCGGCCCTGAAACCTCTGCCTTCATGTCTGTCGTTGCCGATCGGATCAGACGCGCGACCGGCGTTCCCATGGGCATCAATGTGCTGGCCAACGCCCCGATCCCGGCTTTCGCCATTGCCATGGCCGGTGGGGCGCGCTTCATCCGGGTCAACCAATGGGCAAATGCCTATGTGGCCAATGAAGGCTTCATGGAAGGGCGTGCGGCTGAAGCAATGCGCTATCGCTCGGCGCTGCGTGCCGAACACGTCAAGGTCTTCGCGGATAGCCATGTCAAACACGGGGCGCACGCGATCACCGCCGATCGCAGCATTGAAGAACTGACCCGCGATCTGGCGTTTTTCGACGCTGACGTCATCATCGCCACCGGGCAGCGGACCGGCAATTCGGCGACGGTTGAGGAAATCGAGACAATCGGTGCGGCAACCCATTTGCCCCTTTTGGTCGGGTCCGGGGTCACCAAGGACAATATCCTCGAAATTCTGAAACGGACCAATGGTGTGATCGTTGCGTCCTCGCTGAAAGAAGGTGGTGTCTGGTGGAACCCGGTCGAACCAGCACGGGTCAAGGCCTTCGTCGACGCCGCGCGCCCGGGTCTGGAGCCCTGATATGGCAGAGACGCTTTCTGAGCAGATCCTGCGTGAAAATGCCGAAGTTCTGGACGCAATGCTTGGCCATCGCTTCGTCGAGGACATCAAGGCCAACCGTCTCGATAGGCACGTCTTCGAGCGCTACCTCGTTTTTGAAGGCGCCTTTGTCGATACCGCAATTTCGATCTTTGCCTTTGCTGCAGCCAAGGCCGACACGATCGCGCAAAAACGCTGGCTGATCGCCGTTCTCGATGCGCTCGCCAACCAGCAGATTGCCTATTTCGAAAAGACGTTTGCAGCGCGCGGCATTGACCCCCACGATTTCAACCTCTCGGTCCCGGCGGTCGCAGCATTTCGGGAGGGCATGCTTGCGATCGCGCGCGATGGCGGTTTCCTCGACACGGTGGCTGCCATGTTTGCGGCCGAGTGGATGTATTGGACCTGGTCGAAAGAGGCGGCCAAACTGGAGATCAGCGATCCCTTGCTGAAGGAGTGGATCGACCTGCACGCCGATGCGGATTTTGCCGCTCAAGCACTTTGGCTGAAAGCTGAGCTCGATCAAGCAGGTCATCAGATGAGCGAGGCCGAGCGGTCTCGTCTGAGCAGCATCTTCGGCCAAGCCCAGGCGCTCGAGATCGATTTCCACGACGCACCTTACCTTTGAGGAAATCCGCCATGCTCGCCATCAACGCCAATCGTCTCAACGCACGCCTTCAAGCCTTTGCCGCCATCGGTGGAACCCCAAAAGGAGGCGTCAATCGCCAGGCCTTGACTGAGGGTGACAGGCGCGCGCGGCGACTGCTGGCCGAGCTTGCCACGGCCCGGGGGTTTCGGGTTTGCCAGGATCCGATCGCCAATCTCTTTGTTTGGCGAAAAGGCCGCGACGAGACGCTTCCTCCCTTGCTCATCGGTAGCCATCTCGACAGCCAACCAGCGGGTGGTCGCTTCGATGGTGCCTTGGGCACTTTGTCTGCGTTCGAGGTCCTCGAAAGCCTTGAAGATGCAGGGACGGTAACCGACCGCTCCGTTGTCGTTGTTGCCTGGACGAATGAGGAGGGCTGCCGCTTCTCCCCAGGCTGCATGGGATCCATGACGTTTTCTGAAGGCGCGATCCCGGCCATGTGGCAGGAGAAGGTTGCAACGGACGGGGCAGGGTTTGCCGAAGAACTGTCCCTTACAATCCAAAGCCTGCCAGAGGCTGCCATGCTGCCGCTCGGGTTTCCAGTTCATGCCTATCTTGAAGTCCATATCGAGCAGGGCCCGTCGCTGGAGGCCGCTGGGATCCCGATCGGAGTGGTGAAAGGCATTCAGGGCACACGGTGGCTGGACGTGACAATCACGGGCCAGACCGCGCATGCCGGTACGACGGGCTTGTCCTGGCGCCGCGACCCCTTGCGCGCATTGACCTCTGCCCTTTCAAGCCTCTACGAGGCAGTCATGCCAGGAGATCCTGAGGCCCGCTTCACCATTGGCCGGATTTCTGCTGCGCCCGGCTCCGTGAATGCGATCCCCGAAGATGCCAGGTGCACAGTCGATATGCGTCATCCAGATCCAGGTCGGCTCGACGAGATTGAAGAGTTGACGAGATCATGCATCGCCCAGGAAGCGGAGCGGCAGGGCTGTCACGTCAAGATCTCACGATCCTTCGATATGCCACCTTGCGTTTTCTCTGAAGGCCTTCAACTGGCCATCAATCGTGCAGCGGTCGCCTGCAGGGCTGAGACTGTTCCGATATTGTCAGGAGCGTTTCATGACGCGTTGTTTGTTAATCGCGCCGCACCAGCAGGGATGATCTTTGTGCCCTGCCGTGATGGGCTCAGTCACAACGAGGCTGAACATGTGGAGCCGTCGCATGTTGTGATTGGATGCGACGTGCTAGCGCAGGCTGTGCTGGAACTGGCCTGTGGGCATGCAGAACTTCTCGTCTCCCTTTGAGTTGGCAGCCTCGCTGATATTTTGCCGCCTTCGACTTGGCTTCAATCGTCCCGAGCGATCGTTCATGCACCATGGAAGTTTGGGACCTCATTGGGGTCTTGCAAGAATTCAGTCCACCTTGGGCAGTATTCCCAATGGCAATCTTCGGCTTGCGAGTGTGGCTTTGGTCGCCAACAGCAGTACCCATTGTTGATAGGACAGCCACCGCGGCCGCAGCGGTGGAATTGCCTTCGTATTGCAGAGCAAAGGCCATGAACCCGATCATCTCGTGGCCGGACGACCAAAGCAGGGCCGAAAGTGTCAGTTCAGTCAGTCCTCAACCCGACGGGAAGCCGAGGCATTGAGCACTAAAAGCCATCTAGCTGGGACAAAACGCAGTGAGCCACGCAAAGGAAGCTACCGGCTCCGAAGCAAATTACGCCCCGTCTCTTCGATATGGCGGCGGGAGATCACGCGGATGCGTTAGATGCGGCGCTTCATCAGTCGACATCCCTCAGTGCATCAAGCGGACCGGTCAACGCGGTTCTCGGATTTACAAGCATCGGCTGCACGAGGTGAGTGATCGCTGGAGGGCGCGTAGACCCGAGGATCTTGAAGCCCTCTGATATCATCGCTTCGCTGTCCTGACGGATCATAAAGACCGGGAAGGGCAGGAAGGATCCGAAGGGATCATAGTCGTAGCATCCCACAACGATGTCGGCGAAGGTCTCGTGCGGGTGTTGGCCAAGAAACCGCATGAGCCCCTCAAGATTGATCGAGGAATTGACGAAGAAGCAGCGAGGCAACTTGCCATGGGCCTCGTAGAAAGCTTCAAAGGCGCGAGCGGTCATGCCGGGTGAATAGCCTGTCGGCTGAATGCAGCTGTTGGGACTGCCGCCCAGCATCGTGAGTTTGATATCGCTAAAGCCTCGGATGCGTTCCCGGCTGGCATGGTCGTCGCGGCCGCCAAAGAGGTACACCTCGTCTGGCTTGACAATGCCATCCCGTTGCGCCTGCTCGATGATTGCGCGGGTCAACATGCGGGCACCTTCAAAATTGTCCGAGATCACAGACGGAGCACGCGTGCCGGGCAGGTCGATATTCACATGGCGCAGGCCCGCCTTGATACAAACCTCGTGCACACCATCCGGATCGGTAGCTCCAGCGATGAACAGTTCGTCGATCGAGTAGGAAATCAGGGTCTCGACAATCTGGCGCTCCTCCTCCGGGTCACGGCATGCGCTGACAACAATCGGGCACTGCCCGCGGCTTCTCGCCTCTGCTTCGAAGGTCTGCGCCATGGACGAGAAATAGCGGTTGTCATGGATGGGCAGGAGCAGGCCAACCAGACCAGATCGCGATGAGCGCAGTCCGCGTGCCTGCAGATTGGCCGTATACTGGTGCTCGTCCGCGAGCCCTTGGATGAGCTGTGCGGTTGCCTCCTTGATGCGGCGCTTGCGCCAGCTGCCGTTCAACACAGCGCTTACCGTGGATGGCGAGCAGCCCGACAGAACCGACAGGTCGTAGATCGTCGCCTTCTTTCTGCTGAAATCATTCATCTGTTTCTCCCTAGCCTCTCCTTAGAAAAATTCCCCTCTTGACGAAAGTGTAACCTTGTCGGATATTGTTTGCACCATCGATTGTGCAAAAAAGAAACATCGATTGTGCACGATGGTTCGCCGGAGGAGGCGATGGGAGGCAAGGGATTTCCCTGGCCAAGAGGAAACCTGGGACGACCTTGAGCGAGAGCCTGGGTCGAGATCGTTGGCGTCAACGATCCTTGAGGAGGAGTGAGCATGAAAAGGTTTATCGTGGCGGCTCTTGCCGCATCGCTTTCGCTTGCCGGTGCTGTGGTCGCTTACGCGGCCGATGCGCCGAAGGTGGGTGTCGTCGTGAAGATCGGCGGCATACCGTGGTTCAATGCTATGGAAGCCGGTATCAAGGAGCAGGGCCAGAAACTCGGTCTCGACGCCTTCATGGTTGGCCCGACCAGCGCTGACCCGGCACTTCAGGTCCGCGCGATCGAGGACCTCATCGCGCAGGGCGTGAAGGTCATCGGCGTCGTCCCGAATGATGCAAAGGTTCTGGAGCCGGTCCTTATGAAGGCGCAGGCTGCGGGCATCAAAGTCGTGACCCATGAATCACCGGCCCAAAAGGGTGCCGACTGGAATTTCGAGCTGGCCTCCTCGACCGGTTTTGGTGAGGCGCACGCAAAACTTCTTGCCGAGAAGATGGGCGGCAAGGGCGAGTATGCCGTCTACGTTGGATCACTCACCGTGCCGCTGCACAATGCATGGGCCGATGCAGCCATCGAATATCTCAAGACGAACCATCCTGACATGAAGCTGGTCGGTGATCGCTACGGTGTCGCTGAAGACGTCGACAAGAGCCGCTCCACGGCGCTTGACCTGATTGCCGCTCATCCTGAACTCAAGGGCTTCCTGGCTTTTGGTAGCCAAGGCCCGATCGGTGCAGGCCGCGCGGTCGAGGAACGCCGCAAGACGGGCGAAATTTTTGTCATCGGCCCGTTCTCTCCTGGCCAGGGTCAGAAGTTGATCAAGGCGGATGCCATTGCTGGGGGCTTCATGTGGAATCCCAAGCAGGCCGGTGAAGTCTTCGTCACCATGGCCGATCGTCTCATCAAGGGCGAAAGCGTCAAGGAAGGCGACGATATTCCCGGCCTCGGCTTGATCAAGCCCGCTGGCAACGACATCATCGTCGACCAACTGCTTGCAATCAACAAGGACACGGTCGACGACCTGGCAGCCATGGGGCTCTGATCCAGCGAAGGACCTCCCCGGTTCCGGACCTGCAGACCCCGCAGCCCGGATATTCGCTGACCCCGGTGTCCGGCCACCCCTCGGCCGGACACCGACCCTTACGCGATTGAAGAAAAGCAAACAGGCCATTGCAATGAATACCGCAACGGATCAGGGCGTACAGGCCCGACCGCTCCTCTCGCTGCGCGGCATCAACATGACGTTCGGAGGCGTACAGGCGCTCAAGAATGTCTCCTTCGACGTGATGCCTGGCGAAGTCCACTGCCTGGCGGGCGAGAATGGATGCGGCAAGAGCACGCTGATCAAGGTGATAACCGGCGTCTACCGTCCGGCATCCGGTGCCGAGATGGTCTTCGATGGTGAAGAGGTTTCACAAATGAGCCCCGGCAAGGCGCAAGCCCTCGGTGTGCAGGTGATCTGGCAAGATCTCGCTCTTTTTCCCGAAATGACGGTTGCAGAGAACATTGCTTTCCAGACCCTGACAGGATCCCGTCCGAAGCTTGTAAGCTATACTCGGATCAGGGAAATTGCCGAGCAGGCATTGGCCAAGTTGGGTGTCGCCTTCGATGTCGACCGGCCTCTTAAGGATTTTGCCATTGCGCAGCGTCAGATCGTGGCAATCGCCCGCGCGCTGGTCGGCGAGGCGCGCATCGTCTTCATGGATGAGCCGACGGCTTCACTCACCCAATCCGAGACTGACTATCTCCTCGCCATAGTGCGCAATCTCTCTGAATCAGGGGTGGCGGTCGTCTTCGTCAGCCACAGGCTCGCCGAAGTGCTTGAGATCTCGTCGCGCATTACCGTATTGCGGGACGGCCGCCTGGTCGGTGTCTATCCCGTCGAGGGTATGACCCAGTCGAAGGTGACGGAATTGATGACTGGCCGTACTTTCGATCAGACGGTGCGGGCGCGTGACAAGACAAGCGAACCCATCGTCCTGTCCGTTGAGGGGCTCACTCGTTCAGGCGAATATTCTAACGTCAGCTTCGAACTTCATCGAGGCGAGACCCTCGGTATCACAGGCCTGCTCGGTTCGGGCCGAACTGAACTGGCTTTAACCCTTTTCGGGATGCATCACCCCGATACCGGCCTTATCCGTCTCGACCATCAGCCGATATCGTTTGCCTCGAACCGCGAGGCAATCTCGGCCGGTATTGCCTATCTTTCTGAAGACCGGTTGTCGCTTGGTCTCAATCAGCCACAGTCGATCGCCGACAATCTGGTCATGGCGTCCCTCAACCGTATCCTGCGCGGGGGGCTGATTGCGCCCGATCGAAAAAAAGCCCTGGTCAGCAAATGGATCGCTGATCTTGGCGTGAAGATCGGTCTGCCGGAAGATGCAATTTCTACGCTATCCGGCGGTAATCAGCAGCGTGTCGCGATTGCCAAGTGGCTGGCGACAGACCCACGCGTCTTGATCCTAGATGCCCCGACCGTTGGTGTGGATGTCGGCGCCCGGGCGGGGATTTTTGAGATCGTCGCGCGCCTCGCAGACGCCGGGCTCGCCATTATCCTGATCTCGGACGAGGTTCCTGAAGTCTATTTCAACGCTGACCGCGTCCTGCACATGGACAAGGGACGTATCAAAGCGAGCTACGATCCACGCATGATGTCGCTCACTGAAATGGAGGCGGCTGTCTATGCGTAAGCTGCTGGTTTCCCACCCCACCGAACTTGTCCTGATCCTGGTGATCGCCGCGATGAGCCTGGCGCTTTCGCTCCTGACGGACCGGTTTTTCAGCCTCGGCAATGCCTTTGACCTGCTGAATATCAGCGCGGTTAACATCATCTTCGCCGTGGGTCTGCTCGTCGTGCTGATCGCCGGCGGTATCGACATCTCGTTTGCGGTTGCCGCCTCGGTGGTCCAGTATGCGACGGCCTTGGCATTGGCTCAGATCGGCGGCGGTGACTGGGTATCCGGGCTGCTGATCGCCTCGGTCTTTGGCGTTTTTCTCGGGCTGATCAACGCCTTTCTGATCCATCGTTTCAACATCATCTCGATCGTCGCGACAATCTCGACCTTCAATGTGTATTTCGGCCTGCTGATGTTCTTCACAAAGGGCGTGTCGATTTACAACCTGCCGGATTGGCTGACCACGCGTGTCATCGTTTATGAGCGTGAGATGGCCGATGGCAGTTGGGCGGAGATTACCCTGCCGGTTATCGTCATGCTCGTCTGCGTGCTGGTGACCTGGCTGTTCATCACCAGAACCACCACCGGGCGCCAGCTCTACGCCTTTGGCGACAATCCGGAAGGTGCCCGTCGCTTCGGGATCAATATTGGCGCCATGCAATACATCGCCTTCGGCTGGCTCGGCTTGATGGCGGGCATCGCTGGACTGATGCAGGCACATTATGCCCAGGAGGTCGTGCCCAACGCACTCTATGGCCGGGAACTCGATGTGCTTGCAGCCGTGGTTCTCGGTGGCGCAAGGTTGGGCGGTGGCAAGGGGTCGGTCATGGGCTGCGTGCTGGGTGTCCTCCTGGTGTCTATCACCCAGAACGGCTTGAACCTGATGGGTGTATCCCCCTTCGCATTCAAGATGATCGTCGGTGCCATCATCCTTGTCGCCATCACGCTGTCGAGCGGCCGTATCGAGGGGCTGTTTGGCTCTTCTCAGCCCCGCAACCGAAACCTTTCCGACAAGGATGAAAAAGGAGGGGCTGTATGAACACGCTCGTTTCGCGTTTCAACGCCATCGTCGGCGCCGACATGGCCGGGCCGCTCGCGGCGCTTGCGCTGGTTCTGCTCGTCTTCGGCCTTTCGTCGCCGCAATTCTTCACCGCTGCAACCTTCGGGTCTGTCGCCTTTCAGTTGCCCGAGCTCGGGATCCTGACGCTCGCGATGCTCATTCCCATCCTGACAGGCGGCCTCAATCTTGCGATCACGTTCACGGCCAATATTGCCGGGCTCACGCTCGCATGGGTGCTGCATGCAAATGGCGGCATTGAGGCGGGTCCCATGGCCTTTCTGCTCGGGTCGGTCCTCGCCATTTGCGTGGGTATGGCGAGTGGTCTGGTCATGGGTGTTGTCATCGCCTTTACGCGCGCCCATCCGATCCTCGTGTCGCTGTCGATGATGATCTTTCTGCGTGGTCTGGGTGAGTTTCTCACTCGAGGTGGCGACATTTCCGGCTTTCCGTCCTTCGTCGCGCCGATCGGCCATGGCAGCATATTCGGGGTGCCGGTGCCACTGTTGATCCTCATCCTATGCGTGGCGATCACGCACTTGATCCTGTCCAGAACCCGGCTCGGTTTTGCCACTTACATGATCGGTTCGAACATCGAGTCGGCTCGCTATTCCGGCATCAACACCCGCCGGGTCTTGGTCATGGTCTATGTGCTTTCGGGTGCGATTGCCGCGATCGCGGGGATCATCATGATGGCGCGCTTCAACTCCGTGCGGGTCGGGCACGGCGAATCCTACCTGCTGATCACCGTGCTTGCCTGCTTCCTTGGCGGCATCAACCCATTCGGCGGCTTTGGCCGGGTGGTCCCAGTTTTTGTCGCGCTGATCGTTCTGCAATTGCTGTCGTCAGGGCTCAATCTGCTCGGTGCCAACCAGCATCTCGCGACTGCTTTTTGGGGTCTTTTGCTGATCGCGGTGATGATGCTGCGTTGGGTCTCGGTCAAATTCATCAAGAAAAACAGATAAGGAGTATCGCTATGGAAGGTTTTGGCGTTCACACCAGCATGTGGACCATGAATTGGGATCGAGCCGGCGCGGAAAAGGCGATCGCCGGCGCCGTCCACTACAAGATGGACTTTATTGAAATCGCGCTTCTCAATGCGCCAGCGGTCGATGCGAAACACACCCGTGAGCTCCTGGAAAAGAATAAGCTGCGCGCAGTGTGCTCGCTCGGCTTGCCAGAATCCGCCTGGGCTTCGGTCCGGCCTGATGCAGCGATCGAACACCTGAAGGTGGCGATCGAAAAGACGGCAGAGATGAGCGGCGAGGCGCTGTCAGGCGTCATCTATGGCGGGATCGGGGAGCGTACCGGTGTGCCGCCGACCCAGGCCGAATACGACAACATTACCCGCGTTCTGGAGGCAGCCTCCAAGCATGCCAAGCGTTTCGGAATCCAACTGGGCGTTGAAGCGGTCAACCGCTACGAAAACCACTTGGTGAACTCCGCGCAGCAGGCCGTTGATGTGGTGGAGCGGGTGGGGGCGGACAATGTCTTCGTCCATCTCGACACCTATCACATGAACATTGAGGAAAAGGGAGCGGCGAACGGTATCCTCATTGCCCGCGACCACCTGAAATACATCCATCTGTCCGAGAGCGATCGCGGGACCCCCGGCTATGGCAACGTGCCCTGGGACGAAATCTACGCGACGCTGGCAGCGATCGGCTTCAAGGGCGGACTTGCCATGGAGAGCTTCATCAACATGCCGACCGAAGTGGCCTATGGGCTTGCTGTCTGGCGGCCAGTCGCGCGCGACATGGAGGAGGTCATGGGCAATGGTCTGCCTTTCCTGCGCAACAAGGCGGAACAATACGGCCTTATCTGACCGGTGAACGGTTTTCGGTGCCCGGTTTTGCGACCGGGCACGGTATGCCTGGGAGGGCTATTGATGTCACCGTTGGATCAAAATGCGGAGCTACTGGCCGCGAAGGCTCTGGGTCACCATGCGGAAAAACACGGTCGCCGTGTGCTTTTGGCCATTGCAGGCGCGCCCGGTTCAGGCAAGTCGACGCTTGCGGAGCTGGTTGTCCAGACGATCAATCGCAACAAGCCTGATCTTGCTGCCGTCTTTCCGATGGATGGCTATCACTATGACGATCACGTGCTCCAGGCTATGGGGCGCCTGGCGCATAAGGGCGCTCTGGATACGTTCGATGCTCATGGGCTGCGGCACATGCTGCTGCGGCTGAAGGAAAATGCCGAGGACGCGATTGCAGTCCCGGTCTTCGATCGAGAAATCGAGATTGCCCGTGCAGGTGGTCGACTGATCACGCGCGACACAGGCATCATTGTCTGTGAGGGAAACTACCTCCTGATGCTGCAGCCGCCCTGGGACAGGCTGAAACCGATCTTCGACTTTACTGTCTTTGTTGACGTGCCGAGAGACCACCTGCGGCATAGGCTGAACGAGCGTTGGCAGGGCTATGGCCTGTCCGAGGAACAGATCCGGTTCAAGGTCGAGGAAAACGATCTGCCAAACGGGGTTGCCATCATCGAGGGCAGTGCTGAGCCGGATCTCCGCCTCAACAACTGACAAAGGAGGCGGGCGCCATGAAAGATGTGCAGACGAGAGTAGCACCCGATCCAACTTGGAGGGGAGCTGATGTCTGAAGCGGAGATGTCTGCCAGTATCTGTGTCCTGGATGTCGGCAAGACCAATGTGAAGTTGAATGCCATGACTGCCATTGGCGACGTGGTTGAGACGATCTCCATCTCAAATCCTGTGCAGCCCGGTCCACCATGGCAGTTCCACGATCTCGCCCAGCTTTCAGACTGGGTCTTTACGCAAGTTGCCGAGCTTGCCCGGCGTCACCCCATCACGACTTTTGTTTCTACTGCTCATGGCTCTGGTGGTGTTCTTGTAGGGCCCGATCCCGACGCCGGCGATGGGGCGGCTTTGCCGATGATAGACTACGAACAGCCGTTGCCTGCGGCGATCAGAGAGGCCTATGCGCCGCTGGCAGGCTCGTTTCATGATCGCGGCAGCGCCATCATGCACGGCGCAACCCATCAGGCGCGGCAACTGCTCTGGATGGAAATGGCCGAGCCGGCACGCTTCGCGGATGCCCGCTGGTTCCTTTGCTTGCCGCAGTACTGGGCCTGGCGAATGACAGGTCAGGCCGTCTCAGAAGCAACTTGCCTTGGGGCGCAATCCCATCTTTGGAATATCCCGGACAATCGACCGACGCCAGTTGTCACTGAGCGTGGCTGGACGCGCCTTCTGCCAAAATTTGCGCCGGCATGGTCAAGCCTCGGTCCGGTGCGGCCGAACCTCGCGCGTCGTTTTGGTTTGCCGGCTGCGCTGGAGGTCCTGGTCGGCATTCATGACAGCAGCGCCAATTTCTATCGCTATCAGGCAGCCGGCCTTTCCGATGCTGCAATCTTGTCGACCGGTACCTGGATCGTCGGCATGAGCCACGGCACCCGGCTTGACGGTCTCGATGAGACCGCCGGTATGACAATCAACAGTGATGTCTATGGTCGGCCGGTGGCCGGCGCACTCGCCATGGGTGGCCGAGAGTTTGTGCATGTGGCAGGCGAGGACGCGGGAGAGCCCGTCGACCCAAGCGTTGTCGTGGAACTTATAAAGCGTGGCATCATGGTTCTGCCCAGCTTCGGAAATGGCGACGGGTTCTTTCCTGGAAGTGCCAGGCAGGGCCAGATCCTGGGGGAGGCTGTGCAGGACACGGCTGAGCGCCGGGCCCTGGCGCTCATCTATATCGCGCAGCTGTCGGTCGAATGTCTCGATGCCCTCGATGTCGATGGCACTGTGGTGCTCGACGGCAGTTATCTGAAGGACCCGCTGTTCGCAGGCCTTGTCGCTTCGTTTCGTGGTCGCGGCGAAACCCTCTTCAATCTCGACGCATACGGGGTCGCCACGGGCGCTGCACTTTTGGCATCTCATGGGACCACGCGTGCGATGGACGGCCTGCATCTGCGACCCGCGGATCAGATGGTGGCACCGGATAATCTCATGAAGTCGTATCATCAGCGCTGGCGCGCACTCGCCCGCCAGCCTCTGAGTTCTCCCAGAAAGGACATCCCATGACCGATACCGAAATAGACGATCTGCGCCGCAAGATGGTCGATATTTGCCGACGGATGAACTCCAGTGGCGTCAACCAGGGCACTGCCGGTAATGTGTCGGTTCGTGCAGGCAATGGGTTCCTGATCACCCCTTCCTCTTTGCCTTACGATATCATGAGCCCGGAGGATCTCGTGGAGATGGGTTTCGACGGCACCTATGTTGGACGGAGGCCTTCGTCGGAATGGCGCTTCCACCGCGACATTCTGAAAAACCGCCCGGATATCAATGTCGTGCTGCATTGCCACTCGATGTATGCCACGACGCTGGCCTGCCATCACAAGACTATTCCGGCCTTCCATTACATGGTTGGCGTTGCAGGCGGCACAACAGTTCGTTGTGCTGAATATGCCACCTTCGGTACCCAGGCTCTTTCAGATCATGCCCTCAAGGCGCTTGACGGTCGCCTCGCCTGCCTCCTCGGGCAGCATGGACAGATCTCGCTCGGCAAGGATCTGGAACAGGCTTTGTGGCTGGCAATCGAAGTGGAAACACTCGCGCGTATGTATGTGCAGGTGCTGACGCTCGGAGAACCGCCGATCCTGGAGGACGCGGAAATGGAACGCGTGATCGATCAGATGAAGCGGATGAGCTATGGGCTTGGCCCAGAAGCCGAAGGCTCAAATGACGTGGCGCGGCCGCGGGCGCTGATATGACAAGCCAGACACAGAGCGGAAGACAATGAACCAGACACCGATCTTGTCCGAAGGAGCCAGGCGTTACGTCATCGGCGTCGATGTCGGAACGGGCAGCGCGCGTGCTGGCCTCTTCGACCTCGAGGGTCGGATGCTGTCGGTCGCGAAACGCGATATCACGCTTTACCGCGAGGCAGGCTTAATCGTCGAGCAGTCGAGCACCGAGATCTGGAACGCGGTCTGCGCGATCATCCGCGAGGTGGTACAAGTAGCCGGCGTCGCACCGCACCAGGTCATCGGGCTCGGCTTCGACGCCACCTGCTCGCTGGTGGTCCTGGGCTTTGGCGGCAAGCCGCTTGCCGTCGGCTCCTCGGAAAAGGCAGAGCGTGACATCATCGTCTGGATGGACCACCGCGCCGTTGCCCAGGCCGAACGCATCAATGCGATCGGACACGATGTGTTGCGCTATGTCGGTGGCCGCATCTCGCCCGAGATGGAGACGCCGAAGATCCTGTGGCTGAAGGAACACCGCCCGGCGACCTTCACAGCCGCTTGGCAGTTCTTCGATCTCGCCGATTTTTTGACCTGGAAATCGACTGGCGATCTCTCGCGCTCGACCTGCACTGTAACCTGCAAGTGGACCTATCTCGCCCATGAGGCACGCTGGGACGAAAGCTATTTCGAGCAGATCGGCCTTTTAGAACTGGCGAAAGAAGGCTTTGCCCGCATCGGCACCGATATCGTCGAGCCCGGCACCCGATTGGGGCAAGGGCTGACCGCAGAGGCGGCCGAAGTCATGGGGCTCAAACCCGGCACGGCGGTCGCCGCGGGCATGATCGATGCCCATGCGGGTGGCATTGGCACTGTCGGTATCGGCGGCAAGCCGGCCGAGAACCTGGCCTACGTCTTCGGGACCTCCTCCTGCACCATGACGTCGACGGCCGAGCCAGTTTTCGTGCCTGGCGTCTGGGGACCCTATTATTCGGCCATGGTACCCGGCATGTGGCTGAACGAAGGTGGCCAGAGTGCCGCTGGCGCGGCGATAGATCAGCTTCTCTCCTTCCATCCCGCTGCCGCCGAGGCGACCGCCCGGGCACAGGCCGAGGGGAAGTCTTTGCCCGCCTTCATGGCCGAGCAGGCAGCACTCAAGATTGCCGATGCCTCAGAGGCCGTCGACCTTGCTGCTGGCCTGCATGTCGTGCCGGAATTCCTCGGCAATCGAGCGCCCTTTGCTGATCCGCATGCGCGAGCGGTGATCGCCGGCCTTGGAATGGAACGTGACTTCGAAAGTCTGATCGCTCTCTACCTCGCCGGCCTGTGTGGCATCGGCTACGGGCTGCGCCAGATCATCGAAACGCAGGCGAGGGCTGGTGCTTCTGTGGAGCGCGTGGTGATTAGCGGTGGTGCGGGGGCAAGCCCACTGGTGCGTCAGATCCTAGCAGACGCATGCGGCAAACCTGTCGTAGCACCGGCTGCTGAAGAGCCGGTTCTGCTTGGCTCAGCCATTCTCGGCAGCGTTGCTGCGGGGGTGTTTTTAGACGTTCGCGGCGCCATGGCGGCTCTCTCTCGCGCAGCTGAACTGTATGAACCGAGTGGAGAAGTGGCCTATACTCACGAACGGCGTTATGAAGCATTCCTCATGCTGCAGGATGTTTCCAGAAGCATAAGGTCTGCTTAACGTCCGCGGGCAGTCATCAGGCACCAAGATGTCGCGCCATTATGCGGCGCCTTCACTCAGGCGATGAGTCAGGATATCCGCATGGCAAAATCACGAAGTAGACCAACAGGACATGGTCGTGACGCCCGCTCAGTTTGAAATGTTTGAAGACGAAATGACGTCGCTGCCGGCCCCAGCTGTGCCTGCCAGATCAGCACCCCGGTCTTCGCCGTCGTCAATAGATGAGGCGGCGATGGTTGCCCATCTGGTGGCGACTGGACGCTATCGTATCCTGCAAAGGCTCGAAAAGCGGCCGATCACAGAGACACTGAGACCCGAATTCCCGTTGGTCGGGGTCATCCTCGATACCGAAACGACCGGGCTCAATCACCGCAAGGACGAGATCATCGAGATTGGATTGATTGCATTTTCCTTCGATGCCACAGGGCGGATCGGCGATATTACAGGCACCTATGGCGGCCTTCGTCAGCCGGGTCTGCCTATTCCAGCCGATATCACGCGATTGACCGGCATCACGGATGAAATGGTCGCGGGGCAGGCGATCGACATGGAAGCGATCCACTCGCTCATTGAACCTGCAGATTTGATCATTGCGCATAATGCCGGTTTCGATCGTCCCTTCTGCGAGGCCTTCTCGCCAGTGTTTTCACACAAGGCCTGGGCCTGCTCCAACGTCGAGATCGACTGGTCCTCACGCGGCTTTGAAGGCACCAAGCTTGCTTACCTTGTTGGCCAGGCGGGGTTTTTCCACGACGGGCACCGGGCTGTCGACGATTGCTTTGCGCTGCTTGAGGTGCTCGACCGCAATCCAGCCAACAGTGCCTGGACGCCGTTTGCAGAGCTTTATGCGGTCAGCCAGCGGTCACGCGTGAGGATTTTTGCAGAAAACAGTCCCTTCGATCTCAAGGACCATTTGAAGGCGCGCGGATATCGCTGGTCGGACGGAAGCGAAGGACGCCCAAAGTCCTGGTGGATCGAGGTTGAAGAGCGGGAACTTGCCGAGGAGCTCCGATATCTGCGGACCGAGATCTACCGGTATGCGGATGCAGATCCGCCAACGAAGCTCCTCACAGCACTCGACCGCTTCAAGGCGTGACGACCCCAACTTAGGCTTGCGGCTGACAGGCTATGCGCTCTTCGCATGGCTGTGTTGCGGCGCAGCATCTGGTGCCGCGGCGAGGCAATCTCTATATCTTTTTGCAACGAAGCAATGATCTCCTCCCTCAAAGCTTCGGGTTTCAGATGCTCTCCTCCTCCCTCCTAAAGGGCATTTGAGAGAACGGCGACACTCCTCCTCCCAGTCGCTGTTCCGTTATTTTCTGAAAAGCCTGCCGCACCTCCTCCCGCGGCAGGCTTTTTTGTTTATGT
Source organism: Allorhizobium sp. nf9_anc (assembly GCF_056323085.1). Taxonomy (NCBI): domain Bacteria; kingdom Pseudomonadati; phylum Pseudomonadota; class Alphaproteobacteria; order Hyphomicrobiales; family Rhizobiaceae; genus Allorhizobium; species Allorhizobium sp. nf9_anc. The sequence continues at coordinate 143,738 of NZ_JBWHZM010000002.1, forward strand.
GTTTCCTGTTGGTGCAAATCCCGATGCGCCATCACACCGTCGTTTTGAACGCCCCGTGTCGAACACGGCTCAAGGTCTCGCGATCAAAGCGGGCTGATCGGCCATGAGGACGGTGGCTTCCCTTGCCCAGGGACCGCCCAGCTATCGCCACAGATCCAGCCCCACAATCTTGACGTCATGGGGATGAAAACTCGCCGAGAGGTCTCGGTAAAGGCCGTCCGCCTCCGCACGGGAGGCTTTGTTTTGCACTGTGATATGCGGCTGCCAGGTCCGCATGTCCTGCGAACCGAGCCATTGAACGAAGTTCTTTCGCAAAAAAAGCGCGGATGTCCGAAAGCTGCGGGCTCTCGATCGAAAACGCAACGCCTGATCCCAGATAACGGATGCCGCTGACCCTGGCCTGGATTGTGCCTTTTGACCTCGTCGAGACCCAAAGGCTTTCGATGATCTTGTCGACATGTTCACCTGGCAGCCGATGAAACATCGTCAGATGCGCCGGCAGACGATTCCTATCCAGCAAAAAATGCTTCCGGCGAAGCAGGGTAAACCGGGCGAGATCGCCCTCTTCAATGCGCGCGGTCACGATCATTGGATGGCGGGTCTTCAAGTCGGTGGTCCTGGCTTGCCGCGCAAATCCGGCTCCATCATAGAAGCGTCGGCTGGGCGGGGAGGGCCTTGTTTGGCGGCTCCCTTTCCCCTCGCCGGAAAAGCTCCGTCTGGGCGCTGAAGCGAACATCCACGTCACGATCGCGCAAAAAACCGTTGAGCGTCTCTGTCGCCAGACGGTCCCAGCTCTTGCCGCGCTCGGGCCCCGCCGGTACCCGCGGCAGCAGGCCAGGCTCAGTACTCCACGACAAGAGCTCCTCCAATGATGCCTCGTTCAACGCGTCGCGCAGATGATGGGCGGTCACATAGGCATCGGGCAGGGCGCGATGGGCTGGTAAGCCAATTTCGTGGACCAGACCTTCGGGCCTGCGCTGATAGCGCAGCATCTGGTTGGAAAATCGCAAAAGCTCCGGCCAGATCCGCAATGCGCACTTCCAGGTGCAGATCCAGGGTGCGCCACCCGAGAGTTTCGGCGTGCAGTAACGCTGCTCAAAAGAGGCACGGTGGGCGGCAAGGGCAACGATCGGATGCGACGGTCTCAAGATGCTCGGCGCCACCTCTTTCCAGAACGGTGCATCGGCCACGTCCATATCCCGAATATGATGGATCGCCATTGTGTCGGCTGTAATCGGCCGGCCGGGATTGACGAGCCTCGAGCCCCGCTCCGGCGAGACCTGCCACCGTCCATCTTTGCCTTGAACGACGTCCTGCCATCCAATCTCGCAGACGTCACTTGCCCCATTGCCCGCGGTTTCAAGATCGATCACGCGAATACAGGCGGCGGCTCGTTCGCTTTCAAGGCTTGGATCCATTCCCGTTTCCTTTGGTCAAAACCCAAGTCCAAGCTGCGGCTCTTCTTCGTCTATGGCGTCCTTGGCCCCCTTGGCAGGGGTGAGGGACGACAGCGTGACACCGAGGAGCCGAACCGGCCGCTTGAAAGGGTAGACACCGGTAAGCAAAATCTTGGCTGCCTCTAAGATATCGTCGACACCTGAATAGGGAAGGGGAGTTGATCTCGCCCGCGTCGCCTGCGTGAAGTCTGAATATTTGACCTTCACCGTCACCGTCTTGCCGCTCAAGCCGTTCGCCTCGCAATAGGACCACACCTTTTCCGCAAGCGATTGAAGCTCGTTGGTTGCAACATCAAGGCCACTGATATCGACGGCGAATGTGTCTTCCGCACCAACAGACTTGCGCATCCGGTCAGGCCGGACCTCACGCTCGTCGATCCCCCGGGCGATCCCATGAAAGTAAGGGCCAGACTTTCCGAAATGCTCAATCAGGAATTCCAGCGACTTTGCCCTGAGATCTGCACCCGTCTCGATGCCCAATCGGTGCATCTTCTCGGCCGTGGCTGGACCGACGCCATGGAATTTCTTGACGGCAAGTGACGCCACAAAGTCCGGACCGTATTTCGGGGTGATTACGGCCTGACCATTCGGCTTGTTGAGGTCAGACGCCATCTTGGCGAGAAACTTGTTGTAGGAGATGCCGGCAGAGGCGTTGAGACCGGTCACAGCTTTGATTTGGGCGCGGATTTCCAGTGCGATCTCGGTGGCAACCGGCATCTCTTTCAGATTCTGGGTCACATCAAGATAGGCCTCGTCGAGCGACAAGGGTTCGATCAAGGGTGAGTACTGCGCGAAAATCTCGCGGATCTGCCGCGAGACTGCGCGGTAAACTTCAAAGCGCGGCTTCACGAAGATCAGATGCGGGCATTTCCGTGCGGCCGTGACCGACGGCATGGCTGAGCGGACGCCGTATTCCCGCGCCTCGTAACTGGCTGCTGCAACGACGCCCCGGGCAGCTGCCTCACCAACAGCGAGCGGTTTGCCGCGCAGCTCCGGATTGTCGCGCTGCTCCACCGACGCATAAAAGGCATCCATGTCCACATGGATGATTTTCCGGACAGGCAATGTGAGGGTGTTCATTGTCGATAAGGCCGAGTGAAACAAAAGAGGAACGTAGCAGTTCCTAACTTGTTGTCCAAGTGCAAGGTCAACAGTCAACGTGTCCCGTCCGTTAAGTGCTTCCCCATGAATGCTGCAAGCAGCTCGGCATCTATATGGCCTGATGCTATTAGGCGAGTGTCTATGACACGAGCGTATGGACCGGAAGAGAATGTGGCTGTCTTGTGCTCTTTGCAGGGATGCGCAACTGCCATAAGGCCCTTGTACCTCAGATGCTGACCTTTGGTCGCGTCCTTGCCGGTTTGACCCTGTTTCGGCCGGCGTTCTTGGCCTTGTAAAGTGCCTGATCCGCTTGGCGATAGGCCTCGGCCCACCCGAGCTCGGATGATGCCGACACTGAGGCCACACCGAAGCTCGCCGTCACCTTGATGGAAGACGGTATATTGGCAAGGGACATGGTTTGAAGCCTCAGGCGCTGGGCGAGCTGAACTGCGGCATCCAAGTCGGTCCCTTTCAGAAAGAGGGCGAACTCCTCGCCGCCAAGACGTCCAACTGCGCTTGCAAGAGGGGCAGTTGACCGCAGGTTTGCACCGAAGGCCTCGATGACCCTGTCACCAATGTGGTGGCCGAAACTGTCGTTGATCTGCTTGAAATGATCCAGATCACACAGAATGATCGCATAAACGCCATCCGGGTCGGCACGAAACATGTCTTCAACACGACGCTCGAAGCCGCGTCTGTTCAACAGCCCCGACAGGATGTCGATCTCGGATTCCGATTTTTGCACATCCATGATTTCCAGCACGAGTTTTGCAAGCAGGGTCAATCCGACTGAAACCATCAGGACACCCGTCATGCTCTGAGAGATCAGTGCATAATTCGTCTGAATATAATCGCTTGCCGTTCTACCCGAACCAAAGGTGACAGCCAATCCGGCCTTGGCGAAAAAGTGCATGCCCGCGATTGCCAGGAGCCAGCCCAAAAACCGATCGATTGCTGTTCGTCCGCGCGCCCGGATCACGATCAAGGCACCAGCGAGGACGACGATGGCAAAAGGACCTTGATAGAGGAAGGCCTGAAGCGGTGTGCCCCGCGGGAGGTCATAGATGCCATAAGCGAGGGATATCGCCGCACCTGCGAAAACGGCAGTAATGCGCGGGTCGATCCGCCGCCGATACATTTCTCCGATGCCCATGGTCAGCATCACCATACCGCACAGGACCATTGCAAAGGCACCCAGGGCCCAGATCTTCGGGGGGCCTGCATAGGCAACCAGAAGCTCGCAGATCGCCGACATGGAGGCGACACCGAAGCCGCTACCGAGCCACATGGCCGCCTTGTGGGACTGGCTACGCCGGGCAACAACGAGGAAGACTGCAGCGAACGACATGGCAACCACAAAATTGACCACCAGAAAAAATGTTGCCCCGTTCATTCTTGCTGCCGTAACCTTGGTTGCTTTTGCGACTATCCTCCCAAGGTTGTAGATAGCGCGCAAGTGTGAACGCTTTCCTGTTCAGGGGCATTGTGAGTGAACTTTGGAAAGCTTCTTCGGTGCATTGGCCGCCTCAGGCTGTAAGGGGCTGATGCCCCATCACCCGTCAAGACCTTGAACCCTTCGGGCAAAAGCATCCGGGCCGTGGCTCAGGGCTCTTGGCCCTTGCGCCCGCACCACCCCGGATACTTTTGGGTCTGGACGGGTTCCCCCCTCTCTTCGCCAGAGGGGCAGATCGGTTGCATGCGCAACCCGATCAAAGGAAAAGGGACATGAGAAGCGATGTTTACGCTGAAGTGACGAAGAAGATCATTGCCGATCTGGAAAAGGGAGAGCTCACTTGGCTGAGGCCATGGAATGCCGGGTATACGGCAGGCCGCATCACACGGCCCTTGCGTCACAACGGACTTCCCTATGGCGGCATCAATGTTTTGATGCTGTGGGCAGCGGCGAGCGAGGCGGGCTATTCGTCTTCCTGCTGGATGACCTTTCGGCAGGCCATCGAACTGGGCGCCCATGTGCGAAAGGGCGAGAAGGGTGCCTTGGTTGTCTATGCCGGCACGATCAGCCGGAACGACAGTGAGGACCAGGGAAGTGAGGACCGGGCAAGTCAGGACGAGGGAAGTGATGAGACGAGACAGATCCCTTTTCTCAAATCCTACACGGTCTTCAATACCGAACAGATCGAGGGACTGCCCGAGCATTATCAGATCAAGCCAGACGCGGTGATCGATCCGCTTCAGCGCATCGCGCATGCCGATCAGTTCTTTGCCGTAACGGGTGCCGATATCCGCCACGGTGGCAATCGGGCCTATTACAGCGCTTCAAGCGATCACGTTCAGATGCCGTGTTTCGAGAGCTTCAGAAGCGCGGAGGCCTATTATGCGACGCTTGCGCATGAAGCGACCCATTGGACAAAACATGAGAGCCGCCTGGATCGTAGATTGGGAGGCAAGGCATTCGGTGATGAAGGCTATGCGCGCGAAGAGCTCGTGGCCGAACTGGGGGCTGCGTTTTTATGCGCTGATCTCGCTTTAACGCCTGAGCCCGGTGCCGATCATGCAGCCTATATCCAGAGCTGGCTCAAGGTGCTGAGGCAAGACAAACGGGCCATCTTCAGCGCTGCCGCCCATGCGGAGCGTGCGGTCGCCTTTCTGCATGGTCGGAAGGCCTCGACGGACGCTCAAGAGGGACGAGCGTAAGCGGTCGGTCGCTGTTCCTGTATTGGACCCGTGCGAGGCGGTCTGCAAAGCGACTGGATCGCTCGCACCTCAAGGCGGCGGCTTACGCTTCTTGAGAAATGCTTCAGACTTTAGCCGTGAAGCTGAAGCTAAGGGAAAAGACAGCGATAATAGAGGCAAACTGGACCTTGTGATTCTGACGGTGGGAAGAGGTCGAAAATGGGGGACGTGCAAAGCGTCGAGGCCCCTGAAGTGGGGTAAGTCCTCTAAGCGTTTTCGAGCCGGGAGCTTTCAATCCGGCGCGCGTCTAGTCTTTGGGCATCAGAACTTTGAATGGCTTAAGTGTCTCGGCGAGCTTCGGCACTCCGGCTTTCGCCAAGCTTGCGAGATACTCCTCATAGGCCAAAGGTGGTTCCCCGTAGTGGCTGAAGTCGTCTTGGACGGCTTCGACAAATTCACCGGGCGAAATGTTGTATGCATCGACCAGGAAATCATCCGGATGCTTCGTGTGAAGCCTGAACCGCGAGATCGCTTCCTCCGGGAAGTCTCTTTGATTGAATGTCACGATGACGTTTGCTCGCGTTTGAATGGCTGCCGCCGACACATGGCGATCATTCTCATCGGGCAGCTGTAGTCCGGCAATCAAAGGCTCATAGCCCGCGACAAGGCAGTCGGGCACCGCCCTGTTCATCAGTTCTCGGGTGCGATCAAGATCGCTCTCCTTGAGATCCGGTCGGTTCTTGAGGAGATTGCGAACCCATTCTTCGTGCACTTCATTCGACCAGCGGGCACGGAAGATTTTTGACTGGGCAACGAACAGCACGAGGCTTCGGAGTCTGGCGCCGTAAAAAACATTGGCATCTATGAACGCGGTGAAGGTTGAAATCATTCGAGCCCAAGCCGTCTGGCTTCATCGTTGAGATCAACAAGAGCCCTTTTCTGCTCGTGCCTGCATGCCTTCTCATATTCGATCAGATCGGCGAACCGAATTCTGCGATGGCTGCCCACCTTGCGATACTCAAGCTTGTTGGCTTCCAGCTGACGTATAAAGTGCGGGCGAGACACATTCAGGTAGTCCGCAGCCTGCTGCGTGGTGAGCTCTGCATCGTGAGGGATAAGGGACATTGGCGTTCTATTGGCCATCGCCTGCAGGACTTCATATATAAGGGCAACGGCGCGAGCAGGCAGCGGGACGATGATCTTCGAGTCCTCTTTGCCATCTACCGTGATTTTGACGCCTTCATTCGCCTCGGCAACAGTCCTCAACAGATCGGCAGCCCTTCTTGCGATCACCGCTTCAGCCTCGTCGGCGACAAACGGCGCACGTGTCTGATCCATGAGTGCAAGCATTTCAGTCTCCTATTTATTCGAGCACCAAGACTATCACCGAGAAAGCTGAAAGTCACGTCTTAATCGCAATAAACGCAACAAACGCAACAAGTGAACCGCCGTTCGCGTCTATGGTTCCCTATTGGTTCCATGAACAGAGCGGTGAAAACTGGGCAATCGACTATCGATTGTTAAACTGCCGCGCGACTGAGATCGGAGCTTTGAGGCAATGTGCAATCTCTACTCCATTACCACCAACCAGGAGGCGATCCGGGCGCTGACCAAGGCGATCGACCGGCTCGGCAATCTGGAGCCGTCGCTCAATGTGTATCCCGACCAGATGGCGCCTGTTGTGCGCAACAGGGATGGTGAGCGCGAGGCTGTGATGCTGCGCTGGGGCATGCCGTCCTCGCAAAAGGCGCTTAATGACGCAGCATCAAAACGGGCGCAGAAGCTGCGCGAAAAGAACAAACCCGTCGATTTCGAAGAGCTGTTGAAACTGGAGCCTGACCGCGGCACGACCAATATCCGCAATACGGCAAGTGCCCATTGGAAACGATGGCTCGGCGTCGACAACCGCTGCGTCGTGCCTGTCACGCGCTTTGCCGAACCGGATCCGGCCTCCAAGCCTGAAGACGGGCCGACACCGAATGCCTGGTTTGCCGGTGACGCAGGCGAGCCCTTGATGGTCTTTGCCGGCATCTGGGTCGCGCAGTGGCAAAGCGTGCGCAAGGTGAAGGATGGGCTCACGCGCGATGATCTCTTTGGCTTTTTGACAACCGAGCCGAATGGGGTGGTGGCGCCCGTGCATCAAAAGGCAATGCCGGTGATCCTGAAAACGCCTGAGGACATCGAGACCTGGATGACCGCGCCTTGGGAAGAAGCGCGTGCGCTGCAGCGGCCTCTGCCAGATGGTGAGCTGGTGCGGATTGCATTTTGACGATCAGGGAGTGCTGGATTCCGACTGAAGAAGACCGCTGATACTGGTGGGTTGTCGTTGAGTTCAACCGCAAGGTTTGGATTGGGATGCTCTGCCGTCAACGGTTCGTCGCGCTTGACAAGCTATAGCGAGTCTTGAACATGAACTGCTGATCAAGGATCTTTGAAGGATTGCTGTTGACGTCAGAACTGGAAGATCTCGAGCAAATCGGACGGCTGTTGAAAGCGGCTCGGAAGGAACTCGGCTATAGTCAGCAGAAGGTGGCCGAAATCGCCGGCATATCGCGTCTTCGCTACCACGACATCGAAGCTGGCCGAAGCGCTGCACGCATCACCACACTGATGAGCATTGCCCGCGCAATGAATCTCGAACTGATGTTCGTCCCGAAAGTCTGGGTGCCGGCTGTCAATGGGCTCCTGAGACCCCATGACATCATCGACGGATCGGATACCGACACCTTCACCTTTGAAAGCGATATTGGCTCACAAGGCTGACCTTCTCGCCACTCATCCGATTGAGCCGACCTTTAGCGTCTATTTCCACATGCCGCGCATATTTGCCGCAACATCGATGCGGATCTGGTTTGCACTGCGTTGCGTCGCAGACTGAGCGACCTTCGGCCAGCCTGCCTGCTCAAAATACTGCAGAAGCATGGCCGGGATGAAGCGCGTGCGTGAGGCATAGACATGCCTGTCGCCCTTTGCATTCTGCCCATGTGTGAAGAACCGCTGGGGGGTAATCAGGCTTAAACTGTCGCGTGCGCGTGTCATGCCGACATAGAGCAGGCGCCGCTCCTCCTCAAGCTCGGCCGTCGTGCCCGCACCAAGATCCGAGGGAAGACAGCCGTCAACGACGTTGAGCATGAAGACTGAACGCCATTCCTGTCCTTTGGCTGAATGAATGGTCGACAGGATCAGATAGTCCTCGTCGAGCAACGGCACGCCCGCCTGGTCGCTTGTGGCATCCGGCGGATCAAGTGTCAGTTCAGTCAGGAAGCGTTCACGGCTCGGATAGCCGCCGGCGATCTGTTCAAGCTGCACAAGGTCGGCCTTGCGGGTTTCGGCATCTTCATGAATGCGGTCGAGATGGGGCTCATACCAGAGCCTGGCGATCTGGAGTTCTGTCGGCCACCCGCCTTCTGCCTTGCGAAGCGTCGTCAGAAGATCCACGAAAGCTCCCCAGTCGTCACCCGTTTTTGGCGGTGGTGGGATCTCGGCAAGCGACTGCAAGGGTTCTGGATCGTCAGCGATCGTATCAAGGATCTTGGCGGCCCTTTGGGGGCCAATACCCGGCAACATCTGAAGCAGGCGAAAACCGGCGACCCTGTCGCGCGGGTTCTGGGCAAAGCGCAATGTGGCTAGCAGATCCTTCACATGGGCACTGTCGAGAAACTTCAGACCTCCGAACTTCACGAAAGGAATGTTGCGTCGGGTCAGTTCGACTTCCAGCGTTCCACTGTGGCTCGATGTTCGGAACAAGACTGCCTGCTGTTTCAAGGCAGTACCGGTTTCGCGATTGGCGAGCACCTGCTCAACGATATAGGCAGCCTGGTCAGTCTCGTCGCGGACCGTCACGAGAAGTGGTCTTTGCTCCGACGTCCTGTCCGTCCAGAGGTTCTTGGTATAGCGCTCGCGGGCAAGACCGATCACTCCATTTGCCGCCGCAAGGATCGGCTGGGTGGAGCGGTAATTGCGCTCAAGCGTGATGACGTCGGCGGGCTTCGGCGAGAACGCATTTGGAAAGTCGAGGATGTTTCGCACACTTGCTGCCCGAAACGAATAGATCGACTGGGCGTCGTCACCGACGACTGTCAGCCCGCGCCCGCCAGGTTTAAGCGACAGCAGGATTTCCGCCTGAAGGTGGTTGGTGTCTTGATATTCGTCGAGCAGAACATGATCGAAGCGACCACCGATATCCTCTGCAAGTTCCGGATGCGAGATCATCTGCGCCCAGTAAAGAAGGAGGTCATCGTAATCGAGAACGCCTTGAACCTGCTTGGCCTCCACATAGGCGCCAAACAGCTGCTTCAATTCGTCTTCCCAGCCAAGGGCCCAAGGATAGGCAGATTTGAGGACGTCCAGGATCGAGCTCTGTGCATTCACGACACGCGAATAGATGGACAGACAGGTGCCCTTGGTCGGAAAGCGGGTTTCCGTTTTGGAGAACCCCAGCTCGTGACGAACGAGGTTCATCAGGTCGGCACTGTCCTCCCTGTCGTGGATGGTAAAATCGATGTTGAGACCGACCTGTTCGGCATAGTGGCGCAACAGCCTGGCGCCAATTCCATGAAACGTCCCCGACCAGGTGAGCGCCTCACCCATGGCCTTGTCTCCCAGCACCTGCCGGCAGATCCGATCGACGCGCCGCCCCAATTCTGAAGCTGCCCGACGTGAAAACGTCATTAAAAGGATACGACGGGGATCAGCCCCGTTGACGATCAGGTGAGCGACGCGATGGGCAAGGGTATTGGTCTTGCCCGAGCCCGCACCGGCAATGATCAGAAGCGGCCCTCCAGGCGCGCCGTCAGCTGCCCCAACGCCATGCATGACCGCTTGCCGTTGCTGCTCGTTCAGTTTTTCCAGATAGGCCGTCATTCGTGCTCAATGGCTTGATCGTTGTCGGGGTGCACTGGCATCTTGGGCGCAGGCCCGTGCCGACGAGGTTCTTTCGGAACAAAAAAAGAACATAGCAGCTTCGTGAACCACCGCAAGATGGTTCAACTGTCGGAATGATGGGTATCAACCTTTGAGACTATGAATGGCGCAGGGTGTTTCTGCTATCCTGGAGTTCCAATTGTGGCAGCCCAGCCAGTGGAGGGTTCCTACAGCTCGTCCGAGGGTTCGCGGCTGGCACTTAAGGCTGGTTTTTGAACCTGACGCCTGGCCCGCCATTTCCGGCATACTCACCGTCCAGAAATACTACTCCGCCATTTTCAAGGGCGTCGCGTATGTCAGCGATGGTGCGCGGTTTCAGTGCCTCTCCTCGCTCGAGCCTCACAATCGTGTTGGTCGATACACTTGCGGCTGTTGCCAGATCCTTGACGCTCCAGCCCAAGGCGGTGCGAGCCATTTTGCACTGAACCGCAAACAAAATCGCCTCCAATGAGCGAAAACGACTTGACGTGGCGTTTTTGCTCAGCTATCAATTGCATAATGCGGCGAACCCGCTGATTCCATGACCATAAATGTATTCACTCGCCGTCGCGAGCGCGATTTGTCGTGCCCAGCTGACGATAGGCTCGCTAACCTGTGTCCGGGGAGCTCATTATGGAACTCCGCCAACTCTCCTACTTTGTCGCCGTTGCCGAGGAGTTGCATTTCGGCCGGGCCGCCATGCGGGTGAACATCGCCCAGCCGGCGCTGAGCACCCAGGTGCAGGCGCTCGAGAAGGGGCTCGGCGTACAGCTCCTTACCCGCTCGACGCGCAAGGTGGAGCTGACGCGGGCAGGGGAGGTCTTTTATGATCGCTGCGTGCGCATGCTCGGGGATCTTGATCTATCCGCCGAGATGGCGCGTGCGGCAGGGGGCAGAACCATGCGCGAGATCAAGATCGGCACGATCTATCCGGCAACGGTGGGTGTGCTGCCGGCGTTCCTGGCGCGGATTGTAAGGAAGTTTCCAGACATCCGCCTGCATGTGTCAAACGGCTCGACCGCCGATATCATCCGCCAGCTCGAATGTGGGCGCCTGAACCTGGGCTTCATCCGACCGGTCGAGAACATCGGATCTCTTCGCTTCTTCTCGATTGCCCATGAGCGCTATCTCCTGGCTGTGCGACAGGACAATCCGCTGGCGCTGAAACACGAGGTGACGATCGAGGATCTGCGGAGCGAAAAGATCATAGGCTTCAAGCGACAGAACCTCTCTTATACCGAGCGGTATTTCGCAGAGGCATTTGAACAGCATGGGCTTTCCGAGAATGTCGCCTATACCTGCGACGATACGTTTTCGCTGATCTCACTGGTCTCCTCAGGCCTCGGTGTCGGCTTTGCGCCAGAATGGACGGGGGATCTGCCGGGCAGGGGTGTTGTCCTAAAAAAAGTGACCGGCATTGATCTGAAGATCGGGCTCGGTGTTGCCTGGAGCAAAGATGATCCGACGGCTGCACGCGACGATATCATTGATATTGCAAGAACACTCGGGCGGCAGGGCAGGTGAGGGGTTCTGTTCCCGCCATTCCGCGTCCGTTGTCAGCCGTACAGATTGCCGTTTTTTTGTTGTGAGGAATCAACTTAGCCTGAGTGCGACGATCCCTTTCAAGCGGAACGCAGGGCCCGTGGGCAGTCGGTCCCGCCTGACCCTTCGGGTCGCTCCGCTCAGGCTCCTGCGGTTACCCTTTTGAACCGGTTCCCTGCGTGTCGAGAATTCCCGGCCTCCCGGCTAATCTGAGCCGTCGCAATGCTGAGGCCTCCGATATTCAAGCCGAGCTTGGCTGGTCGCGGTTGCGGACACCTGATTTTGTGCAAAAAACTGGACGCGAGGTGCTCTTGTGACCAGTTAAATGAACTGAGCTTGATCAGACGTGAGCTTTAGTGCATAACGTACAGAAATCTGGACGTGAGGTTGCCTCGTGTTCATTTGAATGAACAAAGGGGATGGGAGTGCCGCGTCAGAGAAGCTACTCAAGGGTCACGCACCAAGCACTCGCCATGCTTGGCAAGCTGATCCGCATTGGTCGTGCCGAGCGGGGCCTAACCGCGCAGGAACTGGCGGACCGCGCGGGGATCAGTCGCACAACCCTGTCCAACATCGAAAAAGGCACGCCGGGGCCCGAGATCGGTATCGTCCTTGAGGTTGCCTCCATCGTTGGCGTGCGCCTGTTCGACTATGACGAGCGCGAGTTTCAGGCGCACAATGCACGCCTCGATGAAAAACTCACTCTGATGCCCAAGAGCGTTCGCCACGCCGCGAAGGAGGTCAATGATGACTTCTAGGGAGGGCGCTTCCGAAGCCTTCGTCTGGATATGGCTGCCGGGGGCGACCGAGCCAGTGGTGGCCGGCCGCCTTGATCAGGATGGCGATCGCCTAACCTATACCTACGGCGCCAGCTATCGCCGTCGAAAGAGCGCCATTCCCATCTATGAGCCCGAACTGCCCCTCCAGGAGGGCATCATTGCGCCCATTACTGGCCTGTCGATGGCAAGCTGCATTCGCGATGGCTCGCCAGACGCCTGGGGCCGCCGGGTTATCATCAACAGGCTGACGGGCAGGAAACCTGACGATGCTGGCGTGCCAGAGATCGACGAGCTGACATTCCTTCTGCAGTCAGGCTCCGACCGGATTGGTGCACTCGACTTTCAGGCATCGGCCACAGAATACGTCCCCCGCCTTGCCGCACAGGCTTCGCTTGATGAGCTGATGGAAGCGGCTGCCCATATTGAAAAAGGTATCCCTCTGACCCCGGCACTCGATCAGGCCCTCAATCACGGCACGTCGATCGGGGGCGCCCGCCCCAAGGTGCTCATCGACGACGGCGCGAAGAAATTCATCGCCAAATTCTCGGCAGCAAACGATACATACAGCGTCGTGAAGGCCGAGTTCATCGCGATGAAGCTGGCGGCCGCATGCCGGATCAACGTCGCGTCCGTCTCGATCACCCAAGTGGCCCATAAGGATGTGCTGCTGATCGAGCGCTTCGATCGCACACGCACAGAAGATGGCTGGACGAGGCACGCTATGGTCTCGGCGCTGACCATGCTGGGTCTTGATGAGATGATGGCCCGTTACGCCTCATACGAAGATTTGGCCGAACTCATCCGCCACTGCTTCACGGAACCCAAGGAAACGCTCAAGGAACTGTACGGACGGATCTGCTTCAACGTGCTGTGCGGGAATACCGACGACCATGCTCGCAACCATGCTGCCTTCTGGGACGGCAAGATGCTTAAGCTCACCCCCGCCTATGATATCTGCCCGCAAGGCCGTACGGGCAACGAAGCCACCCAAGCCATGCTCATCAAGGGCAATCGCCGCGCCAGCACGCTTGCCACGTTGCTCGCCGCGGCGCCAGACTATCACCTGAAGGAAGCGCAAGCGGCCGCATTGATCGAACATCAGATCACAACCATTGCCCAGTTCTGGCAAGAGGTCTGCGACGAAGCAGACGTCAGCCCCATCGATCGTAAGCTGTTCGCTGGGCGCCAGTTTCTCAACCTCTACGCTCTCGAAGGCCTTAATGATCACAAGGCGCTGCAGGATGCCTTCAGTATGGCGCGCAGCATGCTGATCGCAAGCGAAGGTGCTGGACGATGACAGCACCAAGGACGCTGGCAGTGAAGGTCAGGCTAACGGAATGACTGGGCTTTGCAAGGCGATCGTCGGGTGAGGAAAATGACAAGGTGCGTAGAGTGATCAGCAGCTGTTCAAGCTGCCAATTCGGCTTTCCGGATCCGAGCTCGATGATGAAGTTGTCGCCAGTGCGCCTCAACCTGGCAAGCTCGATCTACCTCAGTAAAGGCCCCTCACGTTTTGCCCGGTTGGCTGCACCGGAATCCCAGGCTCACCTGGAAATCGAAAAATCGCCTCGGGTCGCTTACCGCACGGGACGTTTATTCCGAAGAAGGATTTTCTACCGATCGGGAAGTTTTCTATGGTCTCGAGGTTGACCGAATACCTCGCTCTGTTTGTGAGACTTCCCCATCCTGCTGCTCTCTTCACGTGAAATCAGCTCACAAACGATCAAGCTCATGAAAAGCGATAACTTTGCATGAAAATCGATGATTTTGGGCCAAATCGAGAAGGGGCTGTCGCCCCGTCACCCGTCAAGACCTTGGACCCTTCGGGCAAAAGCGCCCGGGCCGTGGCTCAGGGCTCCCGAAAATGTCGCCTATACCTGTGACGACACGTTTTCGCTGATCTCGCTGGTCTCCTCGGGCCTCGGTGTCGGCTTTGCGCCGGAATGGACGGGGGATCTGTCGGGCAGGGGTGTTGTCCTGAAAAAGGTGACCGGCATTGATCTGAAGATCGGGCTCGGTGTTGCCTGGAGCAAGGATGACCCGACGGCTGCACGCGACGATATCATTGATATTGCAAGGACACTCGGGCGGCAGGGCAGGTGAGGGCCCCTCTTCTCGCCATTCCGCGTCCGTTGTCAGCCATACAGATTGCCGTTTTTTTGTTGTGAGGAATCAACTTAGCCGGAGTGCGACAATCCCTTTCAAGCGGAACGCAGGGCCCGGGGGCAGTCGGTCCCGCCTGACCCTTCGGGTCGCTCCGCTCAGGCTCCTGCGGCTACCCTTTTTAACCGGTCCCCTGCGTGTCGAGAATTCCCGGCCTCCCGGCTCATTGGAGCCGTCGCAATGCTGAGGCCTCCGATATTCTTCATTGTCCGCCCGGATCTCGCGCAAGCGCGGCTTTGATCCGGAGAGTGAGCTCCACGCGGATTTGGCTGAGCGAAGACATGTAAACCTGCCTGCAACTGTCCGATTAGGTGAATAGGTCGCAGATCTGCTCAGGCGACCTTGCCCCTACTCGGCCTGATCAGAACATCCGCTGATATACCAAGTCGAGCGTGCAGTTGACGGATCATATCGATCGAAAGGCTTCGCTTGCGATTCAGGACATCTGCCACACGGTTAGGCGGACCAATCATCGGTTCAAGGTCTTTGCGGGTTAAGCCTTGCTGTTCCATCCGAAAACGGATTGCTTCAACCGGATCAGGGGGGGCCATGGGATAAGTCTTCGCTTCATAAGCGTCAATGAGCGTCGCCAGAATATCCAGCCGGTCGCCCTCGGGCGTGCCTGCCTGTGCACCCCACAGTTTCTCGACCTCAGCCAGAGCTTCGTCGTAGTCCGCTTCTGATCGGATGGGCTTAAGATCAGCCATCATGTTCGATCTCCTTCACGTCAATCTTGTCGTATGCCTTGTGCGTCCCAATCCACTTGATCCACCTAGTGTGGCTTCATCTCGGAGCCTGAGAGCAAACGACGAAGCCCGGAGAGGTACTCTCCGGGCTTGGCTTGATCACGGGGCTTGCCCTGTTGAGATCCGACAATAAGCGATTTCAATGGGGAAAGTTCGGTAAATCGAGGGCTTCGCTCATGCATACCAGCTTTGCGGGATGCTGAGCGGCTGTGTTTTAGGAACGAGCACGTCGGCTGCCGCCAACTGCGTGCTTACACAACGGTGACGTTCTCGGCCTTGGATTTGCCTGTCTTGCGATCCTGGCCGATGTCGAAGCTGACCTTTTGACCATCCTGCAAGGCGCCGCCGAAGCTGACAGCCGAGATATGGACGAAGACGTCAGGTCCGCCATTGTCGGGGGTGATGAAGCCAAAGCCCTTGTCCTGGGCGAAGAATTTTACGATGCCGGTAGCCATAATGTCCTCTTTGGTCATGTGCGACGCCCACGCATAACGGTTGTGGTCATGCGCAGCAAGTCGCAGCTTCTCAATCGCGCCGTGCAGACCTGGTGACGCGCCGTGTTTTGAGCAAACTTATGAGGCATTGCTTATGGATGGCTGGTATTGAACCATCAATGATATGCCACGCAAGAACTTGAGGCATCTTGTGGGTGCGCGCGAATGTATATCGTGCAGAAGGTTGAAGCGCCAAGCTTCCAAGACCTAGGTGAGGACTTGGCGCAAACCCACCTTTAAATCCAAAAAAGCTCTTAACTTGGTATATGTCATGATTGCGTCAGAATTGGTTTCACGCAATGATTGACGTTCGTCACGAGGGAGAACGGAAATGCGAAAAGGCCCAGACGCGATCGACAAGCATGTTGGCGCACGTATTCGCCTGCGTCGAAATATCCTAGGTATGAGCCAGGAGAAGCTCGCAGACGGCCTTGGCATCACATTTCAGCAGGTCCAGAAATACGAGAAGGGGACAAATCGGGTCGGTGCCAGCCGACTACAGCGGATCGCAGCTGTTCTGGACACCCCGATTTCCTTCTTCTTCGAGGAGGGACCAAGTCCTGTTCCGCAGGAAGACGGTTGGATAACGGACACCCCGACGGAGTTGTTGACCTCCAAGGATTGTGTCGCTCTCGTTCGCGCCTTTAACGCGATCGAAGACAAGGCGATCCGCCGGAAGATTCTCTCCCTGGTGCGCGCCTTGAGCTCAGATCAGGCCGATCCCGTCAGTCCTGAGGACCACGCGGCTCCCAGCCCGTAACTCCGATGCGCTACCGCCTCGTCACGCTTGGAAGCTGTCGGCTCGAGGATCCGTCGGGCCATGTCCTCAATGTGCCTATGACAGCTTTGATCATGCTTGCCTATGTGCATCAAAGGCAGGCACCTGTCTCCCGGCGCGAGCTTGCGGATCTATTCTGGTCAGGGGGTGGGGAGGTGGCCGCGACAAATCTGAGATCAATGCTGCGGCGTTTCCAGCTCTCATTTGCCGATCGCAGTACCTGCCCGCTTATCATCGGACAAAGCGAAGTCGAATTGCGGCCAGGCAGTCTCGACTGTGATCTTCCCGAAGTTGGGCCCGTGACTGCGCAGGCTGTCGATGCGGCGGAGGCTTTGCCGCAAGATCTTCTGGCGCGTCTGGAAAGGCTGATTGATGCTCTGTCACGTGGCTTCATGCCAAGCGATGCGGGCAGACCCGGCAGGATCGGCAAGTGGATTGCGCAAGTCCATCTGGCTCTTGCTGGCCAGTTGAGGGCGACGCTGCTCGCGTGCCATGCCTTGAACGATCCGCATTTTCCACGTGCCGCATTGAAGCGCGCCGCTTTGCTGCTGCTTGAGGAAGATCCCCATGATGAAGGCGTTCGATCGGTTGTCTCATCCGTGCTGGACCGGGCGCACGACCGCAAGGCGACCCCGGCATCCGTGGTGTCACCGCCCAATCATCCGGCAGAAGACTCGACCTCAACTGTGATCGAGCTGCCGCGTGTTGCCCTCCTGCCGCCTGAGATTGTCTCTGAAGCGGAAGGCTCAGGATTTGTTGCCAATGCTCTGATCGAGGATTTGACGATTGGTCTTTGCGCCAGTCGCAGCCTGCGCGTGGTTGCCCCCTACACGGCCGAGAAAATCCGGGCATCCGGCGACAAGGCCTCGTTGCTGAGGCAACACCAGGTCATCTATGCGCTGGACACTCGCCGCTCAGGTGACTGGCTCTTTGCGCAGCTGATCTTTCTCCCAGCCGACGAAGTGGTCTGGGCTACCCGTTTCCGGATCGAGCCGTCCGACACAGCCCAGCAAAGAATGGAAATCGCGCAAGCGATCCAGAATTCCATGATTGAGCGGATGCATGCGACCGCAGCACCCGTTGATAGGTTCCGGGCAAAGCCAGAGGGCTATTTTGCCTATCTGTCAGGCCTCCAGTCTCTGTCCCAGACCTCCCTGCCGTCCTTGCGGCGCGCGCGCAAACATTTTCGCGAGGCGCTCGGCCACGACAGGGATCTGGCGTCTGCTCTGGCCGGAATATCAAGGACCTTGACCCTTGAATGGGTCCTGACCGCGCGCGGTGATGCAAGCCTTCTGGAGGAAGCCGAGCGTCTTGCAAGGCGTGCTATCGATCTCGACGGATCCTCTGCAACGGCGTTCAAGGAACTGGGTGTCAGTCAGCTTTACAAGGGCAATATCGACGAGAGCTTGACGGCGCTCAGCGAGGCGGAACGCTTGAGCCCCCATTATGCCGATGCCATCTTCAGCCATGCCGACAGTCTGACCCATGCCAGCCGGCCAGCTGCTGCAATTGAGAAGGTCAACCTTGCGATCTCGCTCAATCCGATCTCGCCGGACACCTATTATTGGGCAGCCGCTGGCGCGAGCTACTTTCTGGAGGATTTTGAAGGTGCTCTCGCCTTCATCGATCGTATGCAGGACAGGCAACCCGCCAACCGCCTTGCGGCTGCGTGCTACGGCATGCTTGGGGATCAAACCAGAGCGCGGCTCTGCCGCAACCGCTTCCTGGCGGACAATCCATCGTTCGATCTCGAGCAATGGCTGGCGATGGTGCCGCATAAGGAACACTGGCAAACTGAACTTTATCGCGAAGGCCTGATCAGGGCCGGATTTAAGGGGGACTGAAGCATGGCGGGTGTGGTGATACTGGGGCTTGCGGGGCAAGACGGATTGTGGGTGGTTGATCTGGATGCCGGTGCGGTCTTGCCGCTTGATGCGGTGCCGGAAGGCGAAATGGCAGTGGCAGCGTCCTACCGCCGTGTCGGCGCGACCTTCACGAAGGGCGTCAATTTTGCCGTTCACGTAACGACGGCTGAGAAGGCGGCCGAGGGTCTGCATGAAATTGCCCAAGGCCTGCATGAGGTCGCCTCTGGCCTGCATGAAAACTGACATGCCGGCTCCTGTACCCTTCACGCAAGACGGTGCGGGGGACAGGGCTGCAGTTGAGCTCGGGCTCGAGCTTGGTCAGGACCTTGGGCTTGGGGAGTTGCGGGCATGCTCGCCTTTTGAAACCTATCAGAAGGTCGAGCCCTATCTGGCGCGGCTGGGGGTCACCCGTGTCGCAAGCCAGACGGGGCTCGACCGTCTCGGGATCCCTGTCTGGTGCGCCTTTGTCCCAAACGCCAAGGCGATCGTGATTGCCCAGGGAAAAGGGCTCGACTGGGAAGCTGCCCGGGTCTCGGCGGTCATGGAGGCCGTCGAGCGTGTCGTCGCCACCGAGCCTGGATGTTCCACGCAATACGCGACTGCAGCGGAGCATGAGCGCCGCGGCCATCGCTTCCATACACTTTCCAGTCTGATTGCAAGACACCAGGTGCCTCTTAGACATGATGAGGCGGTCGCCTGGGTCGACGCCGATGACCTCTCAACCGGTGGGAGGATCTGGTTACCCTTCGAAGCCTTGGATTTTGATCGGACGCGTCATGCCCCCCGTTACTGGCAAACATCGGACGGCCTCGCCTCAGGCAATACCCGCGAAGAGGCGATCCTGCATGGATTGCTCGAACGGGTCGAGCGGGACGCGCTTGCGCTTTGGAGTGTGAGCCATGCTGACAAGAAGTTTGCAAGACGCATCGATACTGGGCCTCTGGACGCTGCTCCCTTGGCCGACCTTCTATCAACGATCAGACGGGCCGGACTTCAATTGGCCATTTTTGATATCACCACGGATCTTGGCATTCCTTGCGTGGCAGCGCTGCTTTCGCCTGACGACCCTCGCCAGACCATCCGATACGCTGAACTGACCCTTGGTGCAGGGGCCGCCCTTCAGCCAGAAGGCGCTATCATGCGCGCGGTCCTCGAGGCCGTGCAGTCTCGGATGACCTATATCGCCGGTGCGCGTGACGATCTGCTTCCGTCTGTGTTCGAAAAGGCGGCAGACCCCATGCATCTGGCGGCCTTCCTCTCGCCAGCTCTGCGGCGTGTCGAAGACATGGCCGTATTTGGCGCTGACACCACGCGCTCTGCTCTGGACCTGATGGTCAGCCAGCTTGCCTCCTGCGCCATCACCGATCTCTTTGCGGTCGAGCTTGGACATGACTGGTTGCCTGTCAGTGTCGTCAAGGTCTTTGCACCACAACTTGAAAATCCAGACGGAGCAAGGCGGCTGCGCTTTGGACCTCGTGCGCTGTCGCGGAGTTTGCAATGAAGGTCGTCTTTGTCGGCCCCAGTCTCTCGGGCATGAGTCTCTCAGGCATAAGCACCTCAGGCAGACGTGCGAAAACGGAGAGCCCTCCCGATTTGGGATCTGAATTGCCGGGGGACATCGAGTTTCGTCCGCCGGCGATCCAGGGCGACATCATGCGAGCCGTCCAGGATGGGGCAACGGTCATCGGTCTGATCGACGGTCAGTTCGAATATGTCGCGCCGGTCTGGCACAAGGAAATCCTCTATGCCTTGAAGGTCGGCGTTTGCGTGTTCGGCGCCTCAAGCATGGGCGCTTTGCGGGCCGTGGAGTGCCAGCCTTTCGGGATGTGCGGCCTTGGCCGGATCTTTAATGATTATGCAAGTGGTCGGCGTTTCGATGACGCCGATGTGGCGCTCCTCCACGCCCCGTCCGCGCTCGGTTATGCACCGGTCACGGTGCCGCTCGTCAACGTGGATGCCACGCTTGAAACGGCAAGCCGTAAGGGCCTGATCGATGAAACGCTGCTGGTTGGACTTCAACAATCCGCGCGCCGGATCCACTACAAGGACCGGACATGGAAGGCCTTGGCAGAGCTCAGCGGGATCGCCTGGCCGCGTCTCCAGGAAATTGTCGATCAATGCTGGACCGACCAGAAGCAGGCAGATGCGCTGGTTCTCATCGAGGCCGTTGGTCAAGGTGTAGCAAGCGAGACGGCGACAAAAGACGCTTGGAGCTTCAATGCAACGCCCCTCTGGCGTGAATTATATGGCTGAGAAAACAAGTATTTATGGTGTAGGACCGAAAGGCGTCGCGCCACGCGTGTGCAACGCATTTGCAACGCGCCTTGTCGCCCGGTGCGTGTCAGTGTGTGTCGAGTGGCAGTGTGGGGCTATGAATGCTTGTCAGAAACATTGAGAGACTGGACGATGATCGCGCGGAAGAGCTTCTGGCGATCATTAATATGATTGGCTATGCGATTGGGGTCGCTGGCGACATTGGTGTCCATGAAGGCTTGTCGGATCTTAAAGCGGCGCGCTCGAAACTTGTTGCCGAACTGCAACAGATTGGTTTTGCCGATCTTTCGCCCGAGGAGTTATCCAGCCTTGCGCGGGTCCCTGCGGGTCATTGCTGACGCAATTCATCGTTCAGGGCGTAGACGTACTTCAAAATCGCACGTCTGCCCTATTCAAACCCCTTCTCGGTGCCTCCGTCAGTGAAGCGCGCCGAGCCTGACTGGCGCTGGCCTCACCTTAGGTCATCAGTGTGTCCTCGACCACGAAATCGAGATAGCTCATTGCCAGATTCTTCGAAATCGTTGCGAACTGGACTGCAGCCTCGCCACCGGCACCGTCAGCATCGTAAAGCAGGGTGCCCGCGGTGCTGTTATAGATGATGCGATCGCTGGCATCTGCCGCTTGCGCGCCGATGACGAAACTGTCAGCGGCGAGCTGGCCAAGCGCAAGCGCCGAGAAGATCGCCTTGTCGAGCACGATGGTGTCATCAACGACCTTGAAGTCCTTGATCGTATCCACATTGCCGGCAGAGAGCGCGGTGGAGAAGACGAAGCTGTCCTTGCCATTCCCGCCAGTGAGCGTATCCCGGCCCAACCCACCATCCAGGCGGTCATCGCCATTATTGCCACTCATTGTATTGTTTGCGCCATTGCCGATCAGGGAATTGGCAAGCTCATTGCCCTTGAGCGTGACAGATGAGGTGCCTGTGGCTCGAACGACTTCGATTTCGGAGTCGGCCTGCAGGGTAAAGGACGAGGTGGTGATCACCCGATCATAGCCTGCGCCCACCGCTTCAATCACCTTGTCGCTGGAACTGTCGACATAATAGGTGTCATTGCCGGCATGACCATACATGGTGTCGGCGCCCTTCAGGCCGTCAATCACATCGTGTCCAGCACTTCCGTGAAGGGTGTTGCTGGAATTGGTGCCGGTGACGACGAGGCCCGTGAGGGGCGGGGCGACGGATATCGTGAAGGTTTGTGGCGCGCTTTCCGCCCCCGCCGCGTCGACCACCTTATAGGAAAAGGTGACGTCGCCGATCGTCCCTGATGGCGGGGTGAACGAGAAACTGCCATCGGTGCCCAGCACAAGATTGGCAGGACCGCTGACCAGGGCATAGGTGAGGCTGTCATTCTCGAGATCTGACCCTTGAGGCACGCGGCCCGTCATGCTCGTATTGGCCATACCGCTGGCCGTATTGCCCACAACGGCCGCTGTTGGCGCGTCATTGACCGGCGCAACCGTCAGGGTGAAGCCTTGCACGGCACTTTGCAGCCCTTCGGCGTCAACCGCTGCATATTGGAACGTGAAGTCCCCAAAGGCATTGGCCGGCGGCGTGAAGCTGAAGCTGCCGTTTGCGTTGAAGGTGAGGCCGGCAAGCGCCCCAACCAGGACGTAGCTTACCGACGAACTGTCGATATCCGTTGCTGCGGGCACGGTCCCGTTCAGCATAGTGTCCTCTATCCCTGACGCAGTGTTGCCAGTCTGGGCGGTCTGCGGTGCGTCATTGACGGGTGTGACGGCGATGGTGAAGCTTCTGGCTGCGCTTGTGGCACCAAGGCTGTCGACAGCGACATAGTCGAAGCTGACTTGGCCATTGGCATTGGCCGCCGGCTGATACGAAAAGCTGCCATCGGCGTTGAAGCTGAGGCCAGCAATGTTTGCGACCAGCTGATAGGTGATTGCATGTCCTTGCGCGTCGGTGGCGGCCGGAACCTGGCCGGTGATGATGCTATCCTCACTGCCGGTTGCCTGGTTTCCAGTCGCCGCCGTCTCCGGTGCCGTGTTGATTGGCGCGACGACCACGCCATCAAAGCTGTAGTCCTCAGCGACAAATGCTGTCTGGCCAATAGGCGTCTTGATCCGCAAACTTTCCGTATAGCTGCCGTCCTGAACCATCCAGTTTCCGCCCCCCAGATCCACAAGCACAGCTGCGCTCGAAAATCCGGTAAACAGGATCTGGTCGCCTGCGCCCGTGCCATTGCCG
Organism: Allorhizobium sp. nf9_anc; assembly: GCF_056323085.1. Classification (NCBI taxonomy): domain Bacteria; kingdom Pseudomonadati; phylum Pseudomonadota; class Alphaproteobacteria; order Hyphomicrobiales; family Rhizobiaceae; genus Allorhizobium; species Allorhizobium sp. nf9_anc. Next base: position 166,679 of record NZ_JBWHZM010000002.1, read on the forward strand.
GTGAAGTCCTCGATGACGTCGCCTGCAAATTCGCCCCGTCGCAAGACAAAAGTGTCATTGCCCGCATCGCCGTAAAGCTGGTCAAGGCCGAGACCGCCTTCGATCGTATCGTCGCCGTCCATCCCATGGATCTTGTTGGCGCCGTCATTGCCCTTGAGCACATTGGCGAGCGTGTTGCCGGTCGCATCGCGGCTGACTGCCCCTGTGAGCGTCAGGTTCTCCACATTTGCGCCAAGGGTATAGGTGAGTGAGCTCAAGACGGTGTCTGTGCCTTCACCCGCCAGTTCGCTGACAAGGTCACTGGTGTGGTCGACGACATAGGTGTCGTTGCCGTCGCCACCTGTCATCTGGTCGGCCCCGGCCATGCCGTCGAGCCGGTTGTCACCGGCATTGCCGATCAGGACATTGGCACCAGCGTTGCCGGTCCCATCAAGATCATCAGTGCCGAGAAGAACAAGCTTTTCGACCTGGGCCGCCAATATATGGCTGACGCTCGAATAGACGGTGTCGAAGCCGCCAGCGCCGAGATTGTCCTTTTCCACGATCGTGTCGCCGGCATTGTCGACGAAATAGATGTCGTCACCATCGCCGCCCTGCATGATATCGGCACCCAGCCCACCATCCAGAATATCTGCGCCCCCTAAGCCTTCCAGCTCATTGGCTACGTCGTTTCCGATGATCTCGTTGTCGAGACTGTTGCCCGTGCCGCGGATCGCAGTGCCAACGAGGAGCAGGTTCTCGACATTGGCGCCCAGCGTATGGTTCATGGACGCAATGACGGTGTCGATGCCCTTGTTCAGAGCTTCCAAGACGGTGTCGCCTGAGTGGTTGACGACATAGATGTCGTCGCCGCCAAGACCGGCAAAGGCATCACCGCTCGCCGTGCCATAGAAGATATCCGCACCTTCTGTTGCCGAATGGGGCGGGATGAAAATGTCGCCACTGCGATCTCCGCTGACCGTATTGTCATAAACGATCGTGCCGGAAGGGTTGTCGGCGGTCGAGTTGGTCAACTCCTCGCGGATGCCGTAGCGACCGCGGATCGCGCCGTCGGCATAGATGATATTTCCATAGATTTCCGTGCCTTCGGAGTAATAGATGCGCGCCGGCGTAATCGTATCATCGATGCGCAGGCGGATATTGATCTCGTCATAGACACCGTCGCCGGCCTGGGAATTGTTGTAGATCGTGTTTCCGGTGATCGTCGTGTTTGTCGCGCCTTCGACCCGGATCCCCTGGCGGTCGTTTTCGTAGATCAGGGCGCCGGTCACGGTCACGCTGTCGGAAAGCTTGATCAGGATGCCTTCACGGGCATTGCTGTAATATTCCCCACCAATGATCGTGATGCGTGTCGGCCAGGGGATGTTGTCCTGTCCCTCCGGAAAGATATCAGCGCGCTGGGTGACGAGGCCAGCACCTGCATTGTCATAGGCCTTGTTGTTCTCGAGCACGACGTCATTGCTGCTGGTCGTGACGTTGAAGCCATGGCGATCATTGTTATAGGCGATGTTGTTGCGATAGATGCCGCCTTCGACATAGTCGGCAACGAAGCCATCCTTGCCATTGTCGTGGGAAACACAGTCCTCGACGACGAGATTGTAGGTGATCTCATGCGGGTTGATGCCATAGGCGTTGCAGTTCATCACCTCGACACCACTGATGGTGATGTTTTGATGAATGCGGCCGTCCTCGTTTTCCTTGACGCCCGTGATGATGCCGGCCTGGTGTTCGATGTTGTTTGCCCGGTTGCCGTCGATCGTCAGGTCGCTGATGACAATATTCTCAGCACTCTCATTCACGGGTGTGCGCACGATGCCGTTGATGCGGGCGTCGAAATGGTCAACCAGTTTGAGGACAGTTTCTCCGGCACCAGCACCCGTCAGGGTCACATTCGAGCGCACCTCGATGCAGCCTTGCGAAGGGTTCAAGGGATCGCCGCTCACATAAAAAGTGCCAGCCGGGATCACGACTGTGCCGCCGCCTGCCGCAAAAGCCGCGTCGATGGCCGCCTGGATGGCGGCGCTGTCGTCTGTGGCGTCATCGGGAGTGGCACCAAAATCAAGAACATTAAACGTTGGCATGTTTTCCCCGATCCGCCCGCAGGCTGTTTCCCTTGTTTCCCTGGAGTGTAGGGGGAGGGCGATCGAAAGGATATAAACGCAGATCAACGAGAACCTGATTTAGTTCGCATAAGCTGAACTACACTTGGTATCCTTCGGGCGTTACAGTGGATTTACGTCAGATGTGGTACCAAGGTTGTCGGCCGACGGTGGTGCAGTAACGGCAGCGGCAAGTTGAAGGCGTGACGGACTGCGCTGGGCAAGGCCGGTACGCCTCTGAAAGGACGAGGCGCTCGTTGCGCCATCGGCCACAAGCCTGTGAAGACGTTCAAGCCGATCAGTACAGGCCAAATCAGCCTTGCCGCGCCGCGCCGCCTGATGGGCAAGACGATTGAGAGCTCCATAGGCGTAGAGGTGGTATTCATAGGCCCGCTCCGCCCGCGCCAGTTCCAGCGGAAGAAAACCGTTCTCGTCGATCTGGCAGGCGCCGACTGCAAAACTCGTCTCCGACCAGGCCTGCATGTCCCGGTCGTTCAGGAAATCGCCAATATCGGCCACCGCGGTCCCGGCCCAGTAGCGGTGATTGTTGCGCCGTGATGTCGGACCGGCTTTCCAATCATAATAGGCCATGGTCTGACGGGCGAGCGTGCGAAGCCAGGCGCGAATACCGCTCTCGGAATCAAGGCTCTCGCCATGCGCCTGGAGAACAAGGACGATGGAGGCGATATCGCCAGTCAAACGGTCGCGGGTGAGATTGGAATCAGACGTCACCATCTCGGTCAGGGCCTTGATGGCTGCCCAGTGGCGCAAGGCTTGGATTGCACATTTCGTCCCAACGCGCCCGTCTTCGCTTCCCCGTCGTGCAAGTGACGCTACATGACGAATGGCGGCCGTGATCGGGACCAGTTGGTCGGCGCGTTTTTGTCGCGCCGCTTCGTCTATCACAGAGCGGGAGGCGATCGACTGATCGTATTTCGACTGTGTTGCCAGACGCCGCGGCAGATCCGCAGGTTTGGTACAGCTGTCGTGCCGTGCCATGGCCGCCGAATGGATCGCCGAGTGGGTCGCGGGGTAAGTGTCGTCGGAGGCCGCCGTCTGCTCCGTCACGGCAAGCGAGGCCATCATCATGGCAAGGCCGAGCACGACTGAGGTTCGGGACAGGGCAGCGTTTGCCAACATGAAACTCCAGGACGAATTTCATGCTGGTCTAGCGCAAAAGATCTAAATTCCATTTAACCCGGATGATACAAGGCGATCCATATTGTGCGGGCCAAGTCTCGCCCCGGTCAGTTTTCGCGTGGGGAAACGATCAGGCGGGCGTCTGCCACGGTGATTTCTCCAAACTGTCTTGCAGCCTTGGCTGCCTTCTCGTTGCCGCTGGCGGCCGAAAGGGCGAGATAGGCCCGTGCGAGTTCGTGCTTGTCGGCCTGCTGGCCGTCGCCGAGCAGGATCATGGCAAGCCGATATTGGGTTTCCGCATGCCCCGAACGGGCCGCTTCCTGCAGATAGGCAATCCCCTTCTGCCTGTTGTCCTGGGATGCGGCCGGGCTGAAGATCAGATGGGTACCAAGCGCGACAGCCGCGGGTATGACACCGGCCTTAGCCTTCTCCTCCAGTCTGGCCAGGATGTTGTCCGATAGCGGTCGAGGCGCAGTTGCCAGCAACCGTCCCAGGCCGTCATAGGCGCCGGGCGTATCACTTTGCGCTGCGTTCAGATACAGCTCGCTCGCTGTGATCAGGTCTGTCGTGTCGCCGGTTGTTTCCAATTCCCGTGCCAGAATGAGAGCTGCCCGAACATTGCCCTTCGCCGCCAGGTGCTCAAGCCAGTCGCGCAAGAGCTGCTCGCCGCCGGGCATGCTCTGTGCCAGATCACGGTAGACACCGGCTGCATTGAGCTGCCCGGTCTCGTCGAGATCAACAGCCCGTTCCACCCAATAGAGCGCCTGTTCTGGCTCTTCGCGCCCTGGCTGCATCATGGCCCTTGCGATCTCCAGCATCTTGCGACTGCGCTGATCGGCTGGCACGCTTTGCAGCAGTTGATTGGCACGCCTCGTATCGCGCCTTACACCCCAGCCCAGTGCATAGGCGAGCGCGCCGTTCTTGGAGGCGCCGACATTGCCTTCCGAGCCACCGCGGGCGTACCAGTTGGCAGCCTCCTTGGGCAGTTTCGGACCCCCGATGCCGTATTGCAGCATGATGCCATAGGCATTGGCAGCAGCGCCCGAACCACGAAGGGCCTCCGTGCGGATCAGGGGGCGCAGCTGTGCGGCTGATTTGAACGGTCGGGGACCGATCTTGACGATCGCCTTGGCCGCTTCCCGAACCGCGACGCGGTCGCCGCGCAATGCGCTTGGCAGTGACTGTCGTAGCTGGGCTTCCGGCCCCGCGGCAAATGCCGGTGGTGGGGATATGGTCGACCCGAGGCCAAGGCCCAGGATGATGATCAAGGCGAAAGCCCGACCATTGAACAGCGCGAGCCGCTTGACGGCAGGGTGTCTGACGAAAGGATGTTTGACGAAAGGGTGGTCGGTCATCGCAGAATTACTCCACATAGCCATTTTGCAACGCCTTCTTGTGCCAGGTTTTCGCCGATTGCGGGTCCGATACGACGCCAAAACCGAGATCGAGCGCGATCGCGTATTGGAACATGGCTTCAGGGTCACCCTGTTCTGCGGCCAGCCGTGTCCAGTCGGTGCTCTTTGCGGCCGAAACCTCGCCATCAATGCCGGCCGCATGGAAGCGGGCAAGTATCTTCATGGCCGCAACGTCTCCTTTTTTCGCCGCGTCTTCCAGCAATTGGATGCCTTCGCGACCATCCTCGTCCCCACGTGTTGCCAGCAACATTCCCAGACTGCGAAGCGCCAAGGGATTGCCGGTCGCAGCCACGGTCTGAAGGGCGCTCATGGCATCAGGCGCAGATCCTCCATCAGCCAGGCGTGCAAGCTCTGGAACCGCAGATTGCTCGCCATCCAAGGCCGCCTGGCGATACCAGTTGATCGCGGCACCGCGCTGGTTTCCGAGCCTGTCGCCTTCTTCCAGCCGGGCAAGCACGAAGGCTGCCTTGCCACTGCCTTCCTCGGCGGCCCCTTGGAGCAGGCGCGCTGCACGCGCGGCATCGTCATGGGCTTCAGGAGAGAGCGTGAGGATCGCCTCGGCAAGAGCAAGGCGCAGGCGAGGGGAGTGTTCGACGACAGCCTCTGCATCCTCGAGCGCCTCGATCGCGCGAACTGGATCGTCAAGAAGTCTGTGGAGCCTTGCCTTCTGAACGAGGCTTTTGGGATCGCAGAGCAACACTGTGTCGAGGGTTGCGGCAACAGCCGGAAGCGGGACCGGATCATCGCCAAGCTCGGCCAGTGCCTCCGCGTCGCCTCGCTCTGCGGCCCGCAACAACCAGCCGTCGGCCTCAACAGACCCTCCGGCGTCTTGCCCCTTGATGCGCGCCAGAAGTCGCATGGCGCCCGCATGACCGCCAATTGCGGCGCGTTCCAGTCGGATCCGGACGTCCTCATCGACGGCGTTTTCTTCCAGGGCAATGCGTGCGAGTTCGAAATCCGCAGCCGGGTCGAAGCTCCCGATCAGCGTTTGAAGAAGCTCTGTGCTCTTGCCGTCATCTGGACCAAGCTTGCCACTGCGATAAGCCTGGGCCAGTGCTAAGCGGCCTGAAATCACGTTTTCCCCAGGAGCACCAGCGGCAGCGACCAAGGCGCGCGAGGCTTTGGTCGGCCCACCGGCTTGCGCGATCAGCGCAGATGCGCGCTCCACCATCGAGATCCGGTCGCCCTTTGCTGCAGCCTCTTCAAAAAGTGCTTGTGCCTTTGCCCTGTCGCCTGCTTCCAAGGCGCGACGGGCCTGCTTTCGAATGGCGAGCCCATTGCCGTCGCTCGCAGCGTCCTGAAGCCATTGGTCGGGATCAAGGCTTGGGCTGGGGCGACACACGGAAATGTCAGCCAGGCTTGCGATGGCGAGAGAAGACCCCATGTCTGCTGCGGCGCGCAGTTCCGTTTCCGCTTCCTGCAATCCGCCTCCCCATTTGAGCAGATAGCGGCCGTATAGAGCCCTCGCATCGGCTGTGCCCACTGCTCGGATTCGTTGATAGAGCTCGGCGGCCTTATCCGGATCGCGTGCGACGCCTTGCGCTGTCAGATAGCTATTGGCCAGGATGTCGAGCGTAAAGACGGAGGTACCCGGCCTTTCTGCTGCGGACTGCAGGATCATCTGCATTCGGCCAAAATCTGCGGTGCCTGTGAAGTCGCCCCGATAAAAGCGCGCTCCGAGCAGGACAGCGCTTGGGTCGCCATTGTCTACACCGGTCAGCAGCAGATCCTCGATGCCAGCTGGATCCGAACCGGAGGCAAGTTCAAGTTCTGCGACCGCCGCATGACCCAGGACCGAACCTTGCGCGATTGCCTCGTCCCAGAGCGCATGTGCCTTGACCTTGTCAACGGCAATACCGATGCCGTTCTCATAGGCTCTTGCGAGCTTTTCGAGGCCGGCGCGATGACCCGCGCCTGCCGCAATCGCGAACCAGGCAACCGACAGCTGGTCTGCATTCTTCAACTTGCGCTCAAGCAGGACCTGACCAAGATCGATCGCCAGATCGCATTCACCCTGGCTCAATGCCGTCTGCATGTTGATCGTCGCCAAATTGGCAAAATGGGTGGCCGCACCTTCAAACGGTTCGGCAAGCCTTCCATCGGCATAAAGAAGGGCAAGTTCAATGGCGGCCATGGGCTCGCCAAAGCCGGCAGCGATGCTGAGATAGCGCGCAGCATCATCAGCGGGCAGGGACGGCAATGCGCCACGCACGATCAATCGACCAAGCGTCAAAGCGGCATCCGTTTCCTGTCCCGCCGTCGCTTCCATCAGCAATCGGGCAGCGGACTGACGGTCCACAGGCCCAGCACGCTCGTCAAGCAAAAGCAGGGCCAGACGGCGCTTGGCACCCAGTCCCGTGACCCGATTGTCTTCGACGATCTGTTCTAGAAGGCGGCGGGCAAGGGGCAGATCGCGCACGACACCCGCTCCGCCGTCGATCAGGCGGTTTGCGTCAGCCAGGATCTGATCGGGTTCAAGCGGCGGCTGCCCGCCTGTCCATGTCTTCCAGTCCATGAACAGAGGGGCCGGGCTTTGCGCCTTGCGGCAGACCTTGGTGTAATTGAGCTCTGGCGGCGTAAGGGGCAGCGGCAGGGCGTCAAAGGGAATCGTCCCAGACGTCTCGGCAAGGGCCGAGGAGGGTAGCGGGACGAGTGTAAACAGCGTTGCCGCAATCATGGCGACGGTCTGGTTGTGCGGTCGGTTCATCAGCTTTCCTCCTGCCATGTCACATCGTCCTCTTCCCGTCCGAAGCGCTTGGCGGCGCCTCTAGTCGGAGGTGTTGGAAATCGTCGCGAGTGTCTCCGCGCCCGCGCCCGAGCGCACCGCCTGCAGCGTGCGTGCCGCAAGCAGGTTTCCGGACTGGGCCGATCTTTCGAACCAAGCCGCCGCCTGGTCGACATCCTGTTCCACCCAATCCCCGGCAAGATAGGCAAGGCCAAGTTGATAGGCGGCATTGGGATGGCTCCGCTCGGCCGCCTTCTTCAGCCATGCGACCGCTGCCCGGGGATCGCCAGTTGGCCCTTGTTTCAGGGCCATGATCCGGGAGAGTTCGTACATCGCATTGGTGTTGCCGGCATTGGCGGCCCGGGAAAGCCAGTCGATACCCTTTTCGCGGGACTGGCTGACGCCGTAGCCATTCAGCAGCATATGCCCGAGGGCAGCCATGGCTTCCTTGTCACCGGCCTCTGCTGCGTCGTGCATCAGGCCTGCCGCCGCATCCGGACGGATGGACGGACCAAAACCGTTCAAGGCGTATTCTCCAAGGGACCGACGCGCAGCGGCCGAACCGCGGGCAGCCTGACCGACGAGCAAGGCTTCGGCGGCGACCGGATCACGCCCGGCAGCGGAAAAGGCAAGCCAGTCGGCCTCCAGCAGACTGGCCTTGGGAAGCTTGAACCCGTTCTCGGTCCGGACGTCAGCGATCAGCGCTTCAGCCTTGGCAGCATCCCGCTCCACCCCGAGGCCGATCATATAGGCTCGCGCCATGACCAAGCGTGCTTCGGGATCCCGGGGATTGTCGCTGAGCACCTCCTGCAGCATTGCAATTGCGTGCTTTGCCTCCTCACGATAGGCAACGGAGGACAAATAGGTGGCTGCGAGCGTCGTTTTTGCGACCGGTGCGCCCGAGGATGCGGCCTGTTTCAGGATTGCAACAGCATCTGTCGCTTCCTCGATATTGGTGGCCATGGTCGACCGCAGTCGGCCAAGCGCAACGAGATCGGCAGGAGGCATTCGCTCAAGATCCAGCGACGTCAGCAGGGTTTCTGCCGTCGCCATGTGGCCCTCAAGACCGGTCGAGAACAAGACAGAGGCAAGCGCGATCCTGTCTGCCGGCGCCTGCGTGACCGACAGGGCACGCTCCAGGCTCACCCCATCGAGCTCGCTGTCACGCAAAAGCAAGTCCACCAACGCGATGCCAGCCCTTGGATCGCCTTCGTCGATTTGCCTGTGGTAGAAGTCTTTTGCTGCCTGGCGCTCCTTGCCATCCGCAGAGTGGGCATTCAGGTCGGCTAGCTCCCAGAACGCCCGTTCGACAAAGCGCTCTTGCGCTTTCACAAACCATCGGCGCGCAAAGCTCTCGCTGCGGGCCAGTTGATCGCCATGCCGGTAGAGCTGGCCAAGCCGTAACATGGCTTGCCCGACATCGTCGTCTGCAGCCCGAAAAAGCAGGCGAAGTGCCTGTTCAGTGGTAAGGACCGTCGGGGCGATGCGCCCATTGAGCACCAGATTGGCGACTGTGAAATTGGAAAAGCCGACGCTGACCAGAGGTGTCTTTCGCAGGCTCTCCATCAGAGCCCGGGCAACATGATCGGGCAGGGGACGGCCATTGGCCTCCAGCCAGGCATTCAAGGCCAGAGCTGCAACGCTCTTGCCCCTCAGCGCCTGCGCCTCGAGCATTGGAAGCAGCACAGGTGCGACTTGATCGGATTGAACGGAGCGCCAATGCTGACTGGCGAGATCCGCCAGGGCTTCCGGATCGGTTGCGATGGGCGACAAGGCCGCCTCGATCAGCCGTGAACGTTCGGCAGGCTCGCCTTGAAAGGCGAGCGCAAGCTTCAGGTCCAGGTTCGACAGAAGAACAGCCGCCTGGCGGACTCCCGCTTCGCTGGCGCGTTGCAGCCATGTCCGGGCCTTGGCATCCGAGACCGGCAATCCTGCCCCCGTGATCGCAGCACTGCCGAGCGCAAGGGCCGCAACGCGGCTGCCCGCGTTCGCGGCCGTTTGGTAAAGGTCTGCAGCGCGTGCGGGATCAGCGGTGACATGCTGGCCTGACAGGTATTCCGCAGCCAGTTGCTCAATCGCGGCCAGATGGCCGGCGTCAGCGCCCTGTGTGAGCCAGCCGATCGCGCGTTCGGGCTCCGCTGGAACGAGGATGCCATCCCCATAGACCTTGAAAAGTGAGAGGGCGGCTGCAGCATTGCCCTGGCTCGCCCTCTCCGTCAAACGGCTGATCAGGGTCGTCGTCAGCGTCTCGCCGATGTCCTGACCGAGCGCTGCCAGATCGGTGATGGCTGCAAGACTTCCCAGAAGTGCCGCCGCCTCAAGGCGCGGGACGACATCGTCAAGCGGGCGCTTCTGGTTTTCCAGGGCATCTGTGGCCAAAAGATAAAGCGCGTCGCCGTTACCCTCAAGCGCAAGCCGCTGCAGATCCGGCGCAACAGTCTTGAACGCAATGCCACCGTCTTCCCGCAGGAGCAGTCGACCAAGCGGAACGAGCGAGGATGCCGAGCGGTCGCCAAGGTCTATTGCCCGGCGATAGGCCCGGATCGCGGCTTCTCGATCCGCCTTGCGGACCGGATTGGAGGCACTGAAGATCAAGCCGTCGCGATAGAGTTCGGCCAAGTGGCGCTGATCTTCAGGCACATCGCTGTCTGTCAGCTGCTCGACAAGCGCGCGCTCTGTCTCGAAGCGTTGGGCAAGATCGGTTTCCTGCGCTCTAACACCCGGTGCCAGAAGTGTGGCCAGAAGCGTGGCCAGGATGACTATACGTGACGAAACCATCATGGCTGCCCCCAGAAACAGGTCGAATTTCCACCGACGAACTCGTCGATCAACGGGCGATCTGCCCGGATCTGACGCGCGAAAAGTCCCTTAAGACGGTCAAACGAGAGACCGTTGCCGTGCAAGGCTGCAGCCTCTGACCAGGCCATGTAGTGGCGACCATGGCCGCGGGTCTCAAGGAAGCCGAGCTCAAGCTTTCGGTAGTCCTTCTCAGGCCCTGGAATGTGATTTTCTGCCGCGTAGACCGCAACGAGGACCGGCGAGGCAATACCGTTGATCAAGGCCCCAAGCAGCGCCGCATAGGACTGTCCACCGGGCGCTGTGCGGCCATAAAGGTCAATGCCCTGGCCCCGGGCGACTTCCGCCAGAACTGTCAGGCTGGACAGCGTCTGGCGCTGGTACCACAAGGCACGCGCACCACGCCGCGCCTCGAGCTCCAGCGTGCCGTCTGGTCTTGCCTCGGCGAGCACGGCGTCATAGCGCGAAAGACCCTTTTCCATCATGGCGCGATCGTCAACGATCGAGCCCCAGACAGCCAGCACACTGTCAGCCAGAATGCGGTGGTTGTTGCGGTCGACGTCACCGTCGAAGAGATGATCGACCTTGGTTACCAGCGTGCCGATCCAGCCTTCCAGCAGCGTTGCGCGTTCAGGCTCCAGATCACGCCTCAATATGGCATAGGCGACCGTGAGCGGCAGAAGCTGCCGCTTCAAAGCGTAATAGGCGTCGTGCACTTCCTGCGTATCGGTGAAGGCCCCTGATGTCGCCCAGGCTGACAGAAGCTGCTCCAGTGTTGAGCGTGCCTTCGCGTCGCCGGCCAAGACCCGCCCCGACAGAACCATCACCGCCCAGGAGAAATCCTCGGCCGATTGATCCGAACCATAGCCTTCCGTGGCGCTGAGCCTCTTGATGGGCACAAGCCCGGCCCAGGCGGGATCGATCGCAACAGACAGGCACAACTGCCGGATCTCGCGATAGGGTTCAGTGGACAGCAGCGTTGCACGGTGGCTGACGTCAAACAGGCCAGACCAGCCATTTGCCGAAGCGGGTGTCGCCGCGCTCAGCGTAGCAAGCGTAATCAGGACCGAAAGCGGCGCGCCCCAGGATTTGTGCAAGCGTTCAGCCATCACGGGCGCTCCCCTCGCTGATCGGAGGCGCCTGCTTCAACAACTGGCCCGTGCAGACCGGGCTTGTCCGGGGCGGATGTGGCCAGCCGCCGAGGTCGCAGGCCTTGATGGCGGTTTCCGGCTCGCAGTTTTCGCTGGTCAAGAGGGCAGAGGTTTCCCCAAGGCGCAGCAGAAAGGGCGACAGCGGCTTTAAGTCACCACCATAGATCCGGTTGCTTTGACGCAGGAATTGGTTTTCCTCGATGAGCAGCTGGGCGGCACCGGCAACATTGATGGCGTTCCCGTTGTCGGCAAATGCGTTTCCACTCAGCACAGCCGTGACAAGCGCCTGGAACGGATCGAGTTCGAAGTTGCGTGTCTGACCTTCGGGCGACTGACGCAGATCAGAGACATAGATATCGGCACCGCTTGCGCCATTCGCTTCCAGCCGGTTGTCGTACATGCCGACATCGGTGCTGTTGCGGATCTTCACGCCGGCACGCTTGTTGCGGCTCAGATCATTGGCTACTGCAATGTTGCAGCCGCTTTCGTAGAAGGTCAGTCCATCGCCCTCGTTGGCCACCGCCGTATTGGCATAGACAATGTTGCGGATACTGGTGCGGTCCAACATGATGCCCGAACCCTTGTTGTGAACGGACACATTGCCGACGATAAAGCTGTCATCCACCTCACGCGAAATGATGATGCCGTGCTTTTTCTGGGAGCCATAGGCGGTGTTGAGGGCGATCAGCAGGTGGCGGGAGCGATCATGCGGATCAATGCCGTAGATGATGTTGTCACGATATTCGTTGCCGATCAGGCGAACATGATCGACTTCGTAGCTGTAATAGCCATAGCGCAGGTTCTCAAAGCTGTTGTCGATCAGATTGCCGGTTGGACGGTTTTCCTTCACCGCATAAAGCGACTGCACTGCCGCCCCGCTTGACTGTGTGAGCCCGAAAGCCTTGCTGGAATCGTAGCCGAGCATGGCGAGCCGGCTTCCAGCGATCTGCAGATCGCTGCCTCCCCAAGCGGTGATGAAGGGGCGAAAGCGGCTTCTGTCCTGGTCGGTCGCATGGGCAGGCTTTCCCGCCACCTCATCATAGCCGACGATCTCAGTATCCTGGACGATCATGCGTCCAGCCACCGCAATGAAGGCGCCTGATTGGGCTCCGAGACGATATTGATCGAATTCGGCACCGGACATCAGCAACGTGGCGCCAGGCAAAACGATGATCGGCACCCGAATGAGCAGATTGTCCTTGTCCGCGACCAGAAGACGGCGGGTGGTCGCCTCAGGTAGATCTCTCAACAGACTGCCGAGTGTGACCACGCCCTTCTCGACCGCAATGTAGCGGGGCCATGTCATCTGCTGGGAGATCTGGACCTGGTGAACGGCAACTTCGCCGCCATCGCCGAGCTTGAAAGCTTCAAGGCTGAAGGGGCTGAAACCAAGAATGGCAAGATGGCCGACGGGATCGGCGGGTGCGGGAACGCGCGCGCGCATACCGGCGGCATCCAGCCCGAAAATGTCAGGCATGGCAATTCCCTGAAGAGCGCGCGTTTCCGGTGCCGGGGCCTTGATACGGTGGCCCGCCACGGAGAAATCGGCTGAAAGACCGAGAGCTTCAGGTGACGAGGCAGCCATGGCGGGGGAGGCGACGGACCGTGCGAGTGGGTCAATTGTAGAATCGGTAAGCCAGCCCTTGACGTCCAATGCCCGGGCCCTCACCTCCGCGAGGCGGCGTAGTGCCGGGATGCGTGCCTGCCAGGGGAGCTCCGCCACCTGGCTGACGAAGTGTTCGACATTGCCGTCCGTCTCGAAACGGGCAAATGCGATCTGGCTGACAAGCCTTGCCTGCTCCGGCCCGGCAAGTTTTTTGAGCCGCGGATCGTCCAGTGACAGCGCGCCCTGTTTGACGAGAATTTCGGCAATCTCGCGCTCGGCCTCCTGCCGGGCCTTGGCATCCTCGATGGATTGTATCAGGGCGTCGGCTCGCGAGACTTCGCCGATCCGGGCAAAGGCGATGGCAATCTCGGCGCGGGAGCCGTCCATGTCGGGGCGAAGTGCGATGACGCCAACGGCCTCCTCCAGCACGGCCTTTGCATCTGCTGAACCAAGGGGTTCGGATGCAAGCGCAATCGCAATCAGGATACGGCATCGCGATGCTTCGCTCTCAGCCATGGCAAGCTTCGTGCGGGCCTTGTCAAAGTCCTTCGTCTTCAGGGCATGCGTGGCGAGTGCCTCGATGACCCGATCACGATCAGGACCCGCCTCGATCTCTTCAAGGCGCGTTTCCGCCTGGCCGGCCTTGCCGGCCTTGATGAGTGCCCTGGCAATGGCAGATCGGGCAAAGCCGAGATCTTGCGCTTGCGAAACCTCGGCCAAAAGGCTCTCGGCTTCGTCAAGTCTTTCGTCATCAGCCAGGCCCTTGATCAGGCGTGAATAGGCATGAGAGCGCTCGGGCCCTTCGGCCATGGGTTCGGCAAGCTTGCGGGCGGCTGCGAATTCCGAGAAACCCGCCAGGGCCGAAACGAGATTGGCAACAGCATTGGCATCGTCGAATTTGTGATCAACGCTCTGCTTCAGGATTTGCAGTCCTGCATCGTCATAACCTTGACGTTTCAGGTCTTTGGCAATGGCAATGTCGGCATCGATGCGAGCCTTGTCGGTGAGAAACAGTGGGACGATTTCGCGGGCGCGCATGGCTTTGCTCCGCTCGATGCGTGCGTCGACCACCTGTCTCAGGGCCTTGTTCTGATCGCGATCGCGCGACATGGACTTCGCCGTACGCAGTGCCAGGTCGTCATCGGCGGTTCCAAGTGCGGCGGCAAGGACAGCCTCCAGCAGGTCCTGGCGGACATCCTCATCGCGATCAAGCGCCTGAGTAAAGAGCAATGCGCGCGCATAGTCGCGGCTGTCGACTGCCTGACGCGCGCCGGCGGTGAGCACTGCCGCGGTCTTGTCCGTCGTGCCCTCGGCCGAAAGCCTGTCCAGCGCACGGGTCTGGTAAAGCTCCGCGCGGGTGCGCGCGAGGACGACGGCATTGGTTGCGATTTCAAGCAGGGTGTCGGGCAGTTGAGCTGGCGGAAAAACCAGAACTGCGGCCCGCAAAGCTCCATCACGGGTGGCGTCGCGCGGGATGGAGCGTGCCTCCTCGATTGCAAGCGTTGATAGTCGTTCGGCCTCTTCAGTTTCACCAACGCGCATATGTGCCGCAGCCAGCGTCGACCAAGCGGCCGAGCGATAGGCAGGATCGGACAGCTGCTGAACGATGGTCTTGGCCTCCAGATCAAGTTCAAGGCCAGCCTCGCCCTCGCTGAGATGCCCTGCCAGGGCGCCGATCAGGCTGAGCCGCAACACGTCAGGTGTGATCGCTTGTCCGGCCAGATTGGCAAGAGCCGACTTTGCCTCTTGAATGCCGACGGCCTGCCGTCCAAGTCCCTCCAGGACGGCGATGGCATCGACCGCCTCCCGCAGCCAGTGGACACGTCGGCCCGGGTCGGTTTCTGCATCGAGCTTGACCATCGCCTCAGAGACAATGCTTCGCGCCATGCTGACTTCGCCCTCGATCGCGGCATGGCCGGGTGTCAAGGAGACGAGGCTGAAGACCAGCGTCAGGGCGGTCAAGGTGATCCGGGGGTGACGTTTGCCATGAGAGGTCATCAGCCAACCTTCCTGATGTCCGGATTGCTCCGGCCTTGTCTGTCGGTCTCGGTTGAAAGTGTTGCGACCGCGCCTTTACGCTGACGCGTTGCACTCAAGAGCAGGGTCGCAGTGTCTGATGTCGGATTGTAGAGGGCCGTTTTGCCGACGCGTCCGATCTCAGCCGCCTCACCGGTACCAAGCGTGACCGGCATGGATGCACCTTCGATCATCACCTCACCGTCAAGCACACGGAGCGCCCGCGACAGGGGACCTTCAGTCTCGGTCAACTCGAGTGTCGCGCCCGGTAGAAGCTCAATGCGTTCGACGGAAAAGCCTTCACCTTCATCGATGACACGGCGGCTGCCAGCCAGCTCCTGGCGCAAGACATGGCGATCGGCTGCCGGATGAGCGATTTTCGCCAGATGTTGTGCGACGAACTTCACGTCTTGCGAGCGCGCACGGGTGGTGACCAACAGGACGTCGTCCGTATCGACAACGACGACGTCATTTAAGCCGATGACGCAGACAAGCCGTCCTTGCGCCTTGACATAGCTGTTTTCAACGTCGCGCAGGAGGATATTGCCCTTGACGACGTTGTTGCTGTCATCCCGATGCCCGACTTCCCACAGGGCTTCGAAGGATCCCAGATCGTTCCACTCCGGCGAGACCGGAACGACGCCGAGGCGCACTGTATGCTCCATGACGGCATGATCGATCGAGATCTCGGGCGCCTCGGCAAAGACTGGCGACAGGTGCAATCGGTTGCCGTCATGCCGGCCGTCGCGAATGCTCGTCGTCACGGCGTCGAGGACGTCGGGCGCATGGTGAGCAAGTTCTCCCAGGATGGTCAGCGCACGGAACATGAAGATGCCGCTGTTCCAAGTGTGCCGACCACCTGCGACCAGGGCCGTTGCAACGTCAAGCGGCGGTTTTTCGACAAAACTCAGCACATCAAGGACTGTGCCTTGCGTTGAAAAATCGGCCTCGATGTAGCCGAAGCCGGTTTCGGGAGCGTTCGGGCGGATGCCAAAAAGCGCAATACCCCCCTGTTCGACATAGGGAAGGGCGGCCCGATAGGCCTCGACCATGACCTCATGGCGGCCGATGCGATGATCACTTGGAACCACCAGCATCACAGCATCGGGATCCTCGGCGGCGAGTGCAAGTGCGGCAGCGGCAATCGCTGGTGCCGTGGAGCGCATGGCCGGTTCGATGAGGATGGTCGGAAGCCCTGCCGGATGCTGCATCTCATGCAGATCGAGTTCCACACGTGGCTCTTGCATGCTGTTGACGAGCACGGTTGCACGACCGAATTCCGGGCCCTCGAAACGCGCAAGCGTGTCTTGAAACAGCGACCGGTCGCTGCTCAGCTTCTGGAACTGCTTCGGCTCGAGGCGCCGTGAAAGTGGCCATAGACGGGTGCCAGAGCCACCACAAAGAACGACGGGGCGAATGACGCTCATCACTTCACCTCGCCGCTCAAGAACGCGGTTGTCTGCTCTTTGGCCCGCGCCCAAGAAACGCCGGCGATGAGACGGCCGAACAGGCTCTCTCCAAACAGATCGAACTTGACCTCGACGGGCTGGCCGATCATCTCGGGCGAGAGCGCCTTCTTCGGGGCAAGCAGCACAGTGAGCGGCTCCCGCGGCAGATCGGCCTGGGTGCCGCCCTTACCCGGCAGCCAGAGTATTTCGGCCTCACCGACAGACGAGCCGTCTGAATAGACCAGCGAGGCTGTCTCGACGCCGTAAAGGCTCATCAGTTCATTGTCGCCCACTGTGGCCGAGACCACGATCGGTGCATCAGCGCGCATCAGTCTGACCACCGGATCGCCCGTGCGAACGAAATCACCATTGGCGAAGCGCTGATCGACTTGCACGCAGTCACAAGGCGATTCCACCGTAATCGGATTGCCGACGGCGGGATTGACCGTCATCAGTGGCTCACCGAAGGAGACCTCGCGCTTTTCGTTGAGGAAGGTGATCCGGCCGATCGACGGCGCTGCAACATTGACCGTCTTGGCGGTTACTGCGGCACTTTCAGGGCGCACCACATAAAGCTCGTCATAGACATTTGCCGACAGAAAGGCGATGAGGGCCGCGCCAATTGCTGCAACGCCGGCGGTGGCGGCTGCCCGACGGCCAAGCTGGGCAATACGCGCGCCGGTCGATAGGCGCGGCGGTGGCGGGACCTGTTTAGACTTCACAATATCATTGCGGCGCGCCACATCGAGCACGTCGCCGGCCCGCACGACTTCGCCCGACAGGATCGCATCGGTCACATATTGCAAAAGGCTGAGTTGCCCGTCTTCGAGTGTCAGGAAGACGAAGCTGGTGCGGCCCACAGGATCGGTGGAATAAAGGACTTCTGCTGGAACTTCGGTCAGGCTGAATTCGTAGCTGCTGAAGGGGATCGTAAGATCCGCGAGGACCTTCTTGCCGGCGGTATAGCCTTTGGCGTCGATGGCGAAACCGTTCATCGACCAGTCATGCACCTGATAGATTCGGCCGTCGATCTTGGCACGCATCGGCAGACGATAGCGGGGGTGCTGACGTTGAAGTTCAGCCTCGTAGGTCATGGCTCCCATGATCGATGCTCCGGTTCTCTGGTGTTAAGGGCGGGGTATGGCGCTGATGCCAATCATCAGACTGCAGGCCGTAATCAGGGCGAGCACGCTGACGGACTGATAAAGCTTGGATTCATATTGGCGGTAGGTCACAAGCCAGTCGCGGTCTCGCCGGGCAAGCGTCGTGTTCTGGCGGGTCCATTTCTGGCGGTCGAGATGGAAGAAGACGAAGACCTTCATCGCTGATCCGAAGATCTGGTTGAAATACAGAAGCAGCGGGGTGACGATTGAGATCTGACGCCGGGCCGAAAACAGCGAGAGCGTGATGGCGTATCGTGAGGCCAGGATCCAAACGCCATAAACCAGGATGGTAAAGGGCGAAATGATGATGGTAGCGAGAATGGCGCTCGTGACCCCAATCAGACAGGTCCACATCGACATGCGCTGATCGAGGATTGCCCACCAGACGAACAAGCCAATGCGGCGTGGACCAAGTGCTAGGGCACGCGCATTGGTGCGCAGCATGTTTCCATACCAGCGGACCATCAGCATGGCGGCCGAGCGGAAGAAACTGTCGCTTGGCGGGTCCTCGATGGTCTTGATCATCACGTCGGGCAGATAGAGCATCTGGTAGTCGTTGCGCAGCAGCCAAAACCAGCTCGACTTGTCGTCTCCGGTCAGAAACTTGAAGCGACCCAGCCTTGGATGATCGATAAAGTCGACCTCGACCTGAGCGACGAACTCCGGATTGCAAATGATCGAAGCTCTGAACATCGACATGCGCCCGGTGAGCGTCAGAACGCGGCGCGACAGCCCCATGGATGACATCAGGATATGACGCTGAGCAAACCGCAGATCGTACCATTGCTGGAAGATCCACTTTCCGCGGACTTCAGCATACTCATCGGTCGTGAGCGCACCCACCTTTGGATCGTGGAAGAAGGGCGCGCATTTCTCGACCAGATCGTCAGGAACGATGCTGTCACCATCGATGACCGCCACCATGGCATCCGGTGCCGGGAACAGGCGGGCAATGGCGCGAAAACCGGAGGCGAGCGCATCACGCTTGCCGGTTCCATCAATGCGCACGATCACAAGGTCGACAGGGTCGGCTGGTGTGACCATCGCGGCATAAAGCTTCTTGATGATGCGCTGATCTGAGAGGTCGACGATGGACGCGATGACCGTGGCTGGACCAGGCGCCTTCAAAGCCGCAGCAAAGGCTGCACGATAGACGTCTATCGTCGTCTCCGTCGGGATCCGAAAGCTCGTCACCAGAAGATAGGACGCAAATCCTTCCCGCTTGTTTGCATAGGCTTTTCGTTGCATGCGCGGATAGACAATGCTTCGATAGAGCATTCCGCGCAGGAAATGCAGGATACCCCAGCCGTAGCGCCAGGCCCCGATGAGACCAATCGCCAGACCCGTCTTGCTATCGATGATCGCATAGGCCTGGCTGGGCAGCGAAGTCGCTGCCACAGCAATGCCCAGCACCATCAAGACATGTGCCGCCGGACTGGCGGAAAAACTACCAGCAGATGCCATGATAATTGCCCTGGCTGCGCAGCGACTTGTCGACCCGAACGAGGTCGATAATCCGGGTTTCGGGCCTTACCCGATCAAGCGTACCGTGCATTTCGGCGCGGTTGCCAACCACGATGATTTCCGAATCCTCGAAGATGGACTCGATATCCTCGTTCAAGAGCTCAGCCAGATGCGGCAGTCGCGCGCGCACAAAGCTCTCATTGGCCCCCGTCAGACGGTTGAGGCGGATATTGGGATCGAAGATCTTGATTTGATAGCCGCGGCCATAAAGACGCTCCGCAAGCTCGACCAGCGGGCTTTCCCGCAGGTCGTCGGTGTCCGGCTTGAAGCTAAGCCCGACAATCCCGACCTTGCGGCTCCCCTGATTGGCAATCAGGCTATAGGCGCGGTTGATCTGCACTTCGTTGGCAGAAAGCGTGGCTTCGAGCAACGGGGCAGGGGTGCCCTGGCGCCTTGACATGCTGATCAGGGCGCGCAGATCCTTCGGCAGGCAGGAGCCGCCAAAGGCAAAGCCGGGCGTCAGATAGGCCTTGGAGATGTTGAGGCGATCATCAGCGCACAGGATCTCAAGCGCGACATGGCTGTCGATGCCGGCCTTGCTGAGAATATTGCCGATCTCGTTAGAGAAGCTGATCTTGAGAGCATGCCAAGCATTATTGGTATACTTGATCCCTTCCGCCGTCTTGATATCGACAACAAATTTCGGACGCTTCAGCGGCGCATGGATTTCCTCCAGCCGGTCGAGCGTGAACTTGTCAGAAGCACCGAAGACGATGACGCCCGGGTCGTAATAGTCCTTGATCGCTGTGCTTTCGCGCAGGAATTCCGGCAGATAGGCGATGCCAAAATCCTCAGATGCCTTCATGCCCGAGGCTGCCTCAAGCGCCGGCACAACGACGCTGTCGGTGGTGCCTGGCAGGCAGGTGGAGCGAACAACAACGGAATGGAACGTGTTCTTCAATTTCAAAGCGGCACCGATATCTTCCGCGACACGCTTCAGATATTCGGTGTTCAGGTTGCCGTCGGGCAGGGAAGGCGTGCCGACGCAGATGAGCGAAAGATCCGTAGACATGATCGCAGCTTGCGCGTCCGAGGTGGCGGTCAGCCGACCGGCCGCCACACCCTCGCGGATCAGCTCCTCCAGACCCGGTTCGATGATCGGCGACTTGCCGGCCATCAATGGACCTATCTTGTTGGGATCCGGATCGACCGCCGTTACCTGGTGACCTTCTTTTACGAGGCATGCTGCAGACACCGCGCCGACATAACCGGCACCGAAAATACTGATCTTCATGGTCAGCTCCTTTGAATAGAGCTTCAATTAATCAAATAAAAATCAGCCTCACATCAACATCTGTTAATCAAGCTGTAAAATTATCGAAGAATAGATGCAGTTTGTAACAAAATGGGCCGCAATCGGCTTTTTGGCCGGCGACCCATTTGGCGAATATATCTATTTTTTTTGGATTTACTGCTTGAAGATTATTGACGATGGTGTCAGGCGGCAACGATTACATCGTCCCCAAGCTTGTCGAGGGTCGAGACACAGTTGACGAGAATGCCGCCGCGGCTGGTCGCAATCGCACCGCGTTTTGCCATGTCACCGATGATGCGGTTGAAGTGGATATGGGTGACCCCTATCGCATCGGCGAGCAAGGTCTGGGTGACCGGAATGAAGACGGGACACGGTTTCGTCTCCCGGGCGGAAAGGCGTGTGGCAAGCTCCTTGAGGAGCATCAGAACGCGAGCCTTTGCATCGCCGCGGCCAAGGCTGGTGATGTGATCGCGCATGATGGCATTCTGCTCTTCGGCCAGTATCCAAAGCGCCTGGTTCAGGCCGACGACCGTATTGGTCAAACCGATCAGGCTTTCGCAATCAAACCGGTCGATCCGGACCTGCGTAACGGCGGCAATGCCGTGATCCATGACGGTGGGATAGATATGTGGATTGCAAATATCACCTGCAGTCAGAAACATGATGACCTGGCGACTGCCGTCCGGCAACAGACGGTATCGCATAGCGAGCCCGTGGCCGATGGTCACGACCTGTCTGACTGTAGCCCCTGCGCTCAGAATTTCCGCGCCTTTGTCGGCACAGGTCGAGCGGAAGTGGACGCTATTGAGCAGCGGACTCGATCGTCCGGATGAGGGTAGCAATTGCGCGACCCGCTGCATGAAGGGTGATACATTATGCATGTTACTGTCCCCAACGCTAAAGCTACTGAAAAGACTTGCCTGCATGCCTTACATCGTTCCGAAGCGCTGATCAGGTCACAACGGATCAGGCGAGGGTGTGTCAGAACATAGTCTGAAAACCCCCGCTTCCCTGGCTTAAATCCCTAGATACTTTTCTTGCCGCC
This sequence comes from Allorhizobium sp. nf9_anc, assembly GCF_056323085.1. Classification (NCBI taxonomy): domain Bacteria; kingdom Pseudomonadati; phylum Pseudomonadota; class Alphaproteobacteria; order Hyphomicrobiales; family Rhizobiaceae; genus Allorhizobium; species Allorhizobium sp. nf9_anc. The sequence goes on from NZ_JBWHZM010000002.1 coordinate 188,062, forward strand.
CTCGATCTTTGCCGCCGTTGGCTCGATCTTTCCTGTGGCTTGTTCAAGCAGTGACTTGAAACTGGCGTTTTTTTGTATGGCTGAATGATACAAAGAATCAGAACGTGAACAAGTGGTTAAATTTTAAAGATTCGAATTGTTTTTGAGTTTTGATTAACTCACGTCAACGACGCCGGGTTTCATTGCTTGATACCGATAAGCTCCTTCCGAATACGGTGGAGTGCCAGCATGCGTATTGATGCAATCAATGATAGTTTGGCGATAGATTCACAAGAACATTTTACTCTAGGTCTTGATGATGCCGGACGTGCTTTCCGGCGTATGCTCTTCGAAGACATATTGCCGCTTTGGTCTACGGTCGGGATCGATAGAAACCGCGGTGGTTTTTGCGAGAGTATTTCACGCGAAGGCCGAATTCCGTCCTCTTCCCGCCGAGTAAGAGTGACTGCCCGGCAGATTTACAGTTTTTGTGAGGCGGCTCGTCTCGGCTGGAACCCGACGGCGGCGGCTGCCTGCATTCGGCACGGTTATCGCTTCCTGTTAAGCAACAGCTCGCCGGACGGACTTTTGTTCCACGGACTGAGTGATGACGATGCGCTTCTTGACCAGGATCACCATCTCTATGACCAGGCTTTCCTGCTCTTTGCCTATGCGCACTCCTTTGCTCATCTCAAGGATGAGGATTTCCGCCGGCGTGCCATCGTCGTCCTTGATAGCCTGAGGCAAAGGCTTGGTCACGAGGCGGGGGGCTTCAAGGATCATACGCTGTCGCCCTACCCCCTCCGCTCCAATCCACATATGCATTTGCTTGAGGCCGCACTTGCCTGGATGGCGGTCGACGCCAATCCCTTGTGGCGCGCGCTGGCAGATGAGATCGTCCAGCTGTTTAAGAGCCGGTTTTACGACCCCGAGAACGGCGTCGTGCGGGAGTATTTTGACGCCGATTGGAATGTAGTCGACGAGGGCGGTCGTTGGCGAATTGAACCCGGCCACAACTATGAATGGGCTTGGCTTCTGGTGCGCTGGTCGCAGGCAACCGGCGGCAAGATCGGCGATCGCGCCGAACGCATGATCGCCTTTGCCGAAAATCATGGCGTCGATCCGGCAAGGCGGGTGGCTGTCAATGAAGTCTGGTCTGACGGTCTGATTGCTGACGGAAACGCACGGCTCTGGCCGCAGACGGAACGGCTGAAGGCTTGGCTTGCTCTGGCAGAGATCAGCGACGGCGAGGCCCGCTGGATTGCCGAGCAACATGCGCTCGAGGCAAGTCAAACTTTGCTCTCTTATCTGACCCTTGATTCACGCGGCATCTGGCATGACGTCATGCTGGAAGACGGCAGTTTCAAGTCCGGGGCAGCACCAGCAAGTTCCCTCTATCATATCATGTGTGCCCTTGGTGAACTGATGCGATATGTCGGGCGCGCAAATACAAGTGTCAGCATCGGTGTCATGAAGGCAGACATGCTTGACGTGAACGCAGATCAGATCATGCCGGCTGGCATCGTCATGAGGATGTCGTGATGTCGGCGCCGTCATCCGCCGCTCTTGCGACCTTAGGCCCCGTCTTGTCGGTCATCGACGCTGGACACGAACCCGGTAGCCTGAAGTTCGGCACATCTGGATTGCGTGGGCTTGTGACTGATCTCATCGGCTTGCCCACGCGTGCCTATAGTCTTGCCTTCGTCCTGCATGTGATCGATCAGACACCCCAGACAACCCATGTCCTGGTCGGCCGGGATCTTCGTTCAAGCAGTGAGGCAATTGCTTTTGACTGCATGGCGGCGATCCGACTGGCAGGTCTTGAACCTGTCGATTGCGGCGCATTGCCCACGCCGGCTCTCGCGCTTCAAGCGCAAAGACAGGGCTGGCCCGCCATTATGGTCACCGGCAGTCATATTCCCGATGATCGCAACGGGTTGAAATTCTATCTGGCCAAGGGTGAAATCGCCAAGGCTGACGAGCAGGCTATCTTGAACATCCATGGCGGTCTCGATGACGCAAGGCTTCATGCCCTTGCAAAGGCCGAGCCCGGGACCGTGGCGATCGACCATGACGCATGCCCGCGCTATATCGATCGATATGTGTCCTTCTTCGGTCCGGATGGTCTAAAAGGTCTGCGGATCGCCGTCTACCAGCACAGTTCGGTGGCGCGCGATATCCTTGTCGAGCTTTTGCGGGCGATGGGTGCGGAAGTGGTCGGCGTCGGTCGGGCTGATCGTTTTATCCCCGTGGATACCGAGGCCCATGATCCGGAACAGATCGCCTATATAGAGCAGATTGCGCGGTCTGGTTCATTTGACGCCATTGTCTCGACGGATGGCGACGCGGATCGGCCATTGGTTGCGGATGAGGCGGGACTGATCCTGCGGGGCGACGTGCTCGGTCTCCTGGCGGCAAAGCTCCTCAATATGCAAACAATCGTCACACCGGTCACCTCAGGCAGCGTGATCGACGCTTGCGGATTTGCAGAGCGTGTCATTCGCACGCGTGTCGGATCGCCCTATGTCGTGGCCGCGATGGAAGAGGCCGCAGCGTCAGGCGATGGGACCATCATCGGTTTCGAGGCCAATGGCGGCACCCTCATGCACTCATCCGTGATCGGTACCGATGGCAGTCTCCTTGAGGCTCTGCCGACGCGAGATGCTGTCCTGCCAATCCTTGCCAGTCTGATACCCATCGCCCGGTCTCGTCGGCCTCTGTCGATCATCGTTCACAGCCTGGATGTGGGCCATGCTCTGGCCGACAGGCTGAAGGACGTGCCATCGGCACTCTCGTTGCAGCTCTTGATGCGGCTGGCCGATGAAGAGGATTTTGCCGCCCAGTACTTCCGGAAGGTTGGCGACATAGTGGCAATGAGCCAGCTCGATGGCGTCCGGTTCCAGTTTGCCGATGGCGCGGTGATCCACTACCGCGCATCCGGCAATGCTCCCGAGCTTAGATGTTACGTCGAGGCCAAGGAGGCAAATCGCGCCTCATATCTTCTCAGATGGGGCCTTGAGGCCGCACTCCACCAGCTCCCCCGAAAGGGACAATTGCCGATCTAACGCTAATCCCGGGGCGGCACATCGCCGTATGACGATGAAACGAGACTTATTGACGGAAGTCTCTCTGAAAGGAGAGGCGCAGGATGTGTCAGTCGACAGTGCCGTTGCTCTCACCGTCAACCTGGTGCGCGCCTACGTTGCCAATCATATCGTGCCGCCAGCGCAACTGGCAGCGCTGCTTGAACAGACACATCGCACTGTCCTCAATCTGGCGAACTTGAAGCGAGAGGAGCCAGAGCCGCCCATTCCACCGGTCCCGGCCGGAGCAGAGCGGATCACCTGCCTTGAATGCGGCAAGTCCTTCCGGTCCCTCAAGCGTCACCTGTCAGTTCAGCATGGATTGACACCCGACGCCTATCGAATGCGCTGGGGCCTGCCCTCCAACTATCCGGTGACATCCCCTGACTATGCAGCCACGCGTTCCAGCATTGCGCGAGCCCGGGGGCTTGGAAAGCGCCCGGAAGACTGGAGCAACCCGACGGTGACGGATGAGGAAAGCCAGCGGCAAGAGGACTGACAATGAGCGGGGACTTCTCTCAAGGGCAGATCAATCTTCTCAAGCAGGCCATCCGGCGCTGCAGAACCGCGCTTGTAGGCGTGGGTCTGGTGAGTGCTCTCGTCAACCTGCTCTTTCTGGCTGGTCCACTCTTCATGCTCGAGGTCTATGACCGGGTCCTGCCGAGCCGCAGCGTGCCGACCCTGGTCTCGTTGCTGGTTATTCTCGTCTTCCTCTATGCATGCCAGGGCTTTCTCGACCTGATCCGCAATCGTATTCTGGCACGGGTCGGTGCCTATGTGGACCGTGTCGCGAGTGAAGTCTGTTTTGCACAATCAACAGCGCTACCGACACAGATACGGCCAAACGAGCGGTTTTTCGCGCTCAGAGACATGGACCAGGTCCGGTCGTTTTTGGGTGGCCCGGGACCAAGCGCCTTGTTCGATCTGCCATGGATCCCGCTATACATGCTCGTCTGTTTTTCGTTTCACCTGTGGATAGGCTTGGCGGCGCTCTTAGGCGCACTCGTGCTTCTTTGCCTGACGCTCGCCACCGATTTGGCATCGCGCGAGCCAAGTCAGGTTGCGACCGGTTTGTCGGTTGAGAAGGCAAGTCTTGCCGACGCGGCCGCGCGCAACGGAGAGACCGTTCGCGTTCTCGGTATGGTGCCACATCTGGCGCGACGGTGGTCGGCCCTGAACGGCCGCTTCGTCGCCAGTCACCTCACATTGAGCGATGTGGGGGCTGGCTTCGGCGCCATGTCGAAGTCGTTTCGCATGTTTTTGCAATCAGCGATCCTGGCGCTGAGCGCCTATCTCTACATCGGTGGCGAAGTGAGCTCTGGCATGATTGTGGCAAGTGGCATCCTCGTCTCAAGGGCACTGGCGCCAGTCGAGGTCTCGATCGCCCATTGGAAGACGTTTATTGCCGCAAGTCAGAGCTGGAAGCGGCTGGCGAGACTGTTTTCTGAAAGCGGCAGGCCAGAGCGCTTGGCTTTGCCAGCTCCGAACGAGCGCCTCAATGTGGACGGGTTGGTCGTTTCGGCACCCGGCGCGCAGATGCCAGGGCTCCTCCAGGCAACATTCTCCGTCAATGCCGGCTCTGCATTGGCAGTGGTCGGTCCCAGTGCTGCCGGGAAATCGACACTGGCGCGCGCCTTGGTCGGTGCCTGGCCAGCAGCACGGGGCTCTATCCGCCTTGACGGAACGCTGATTGATCATTGGGACCGCGAGGTTCTGGCCCGACATATCGGCTATCTGCCACAGGATCTCGAACTGTTTTGCGGGAGCGTCTCGGACAATATTGCGCGCTTTGATCCATCCGCTCCGCCCGAGGCGATCATTGAAGCGGCAAAGGTGGCAGGCGTTCATGAGATGATTCTGAAGCTGTCTGATGGTTACAACACGCAGATTGGTGAGGGGGGTTGTGTGCTGTCCACCGGCCAGCGTCAGCGCATCGGACTTGCGCGCGCCCTTTACGGCAAACCATTTCTTGTGGTCCTCGATGAGCCGAATTCCAGTCTCGACCAGGCCGGAGAGGAAGCGCTGACATCTGCCATTCGGGCGGTGCGGGATCGCGGCGGTATTGTCGTTGTTATTGCCCATCGGGCAAGTGCATTGGAGGCTTGTGATCATGTGATGCTGGTCAGTGACGGCCAGACGCATATGCTCGAGCGCAAGCGCGACGTAATCCGCTCTGTGCCTGAGGATCCCTCGGTTTTGGGTTCAGCACCACGGCTTGTTGCAGCCGGGTCTTATGCAACTGAGGCCCATGGCGCTGGCGACCGTCTACATGCTGTTGCGGAGCGAACATGACCGAGATGTCTGAAGAACGCCTTGTCCGCTCAATCAGGCGCAACCTGACGGCAGCACTCGCTATGCTCAGCTTGCTAATTGCCGGAGGCGGGGTAGCAGCGACTGTCGAGATCGCTGGTGCCGTGATTGCTGCCGGCAGTGTGGTGGTCAATTCCGAAGTCAAAAAGGTACAGCATCCGGAAGGCGGCACGGTCGCCGAAATCCTCGTGTCGAACGGTCAGCAGGTTGAGGCGGGTGAGCTTCTCGCACGGCTCGATACGACGCTTGCTCGCGCCAATCTCGCCATCATTAGCGCAGCACTCGACGAGATCCTTGCAAAACGCGCCCGTCTTCTCGCCGAGCGTGATGGCTTGGCAGAGATCGTCTTTGATCGCGAGCTTCTTGAACGTCGTGGTGAGGAAAACCTCGATTACGTGCTGTCAAACGAGATGGGCGCCTTTCATCTTCGCCGTCAGGCGCGTGACGGTGAAAAAGCGCAGCTTGAAGAGCGTATTGTGCAGCTGCGCGAGCAGGTGACGGGTCTCGAACAACAAGCCCAGGCAATGGACGTCCAGGTCGAACTTGCAGGCACCGACGTCGAACTCGCCCAGAAAATGTGGAAGCAGCAGCTCGTTCAATATTCCCGGCTGAACAGCGCAGAGCGCGATAAGGCCGATCTCGACGGTGAGCTTGCCGGTATCCGAGCCAGCATCGCGCAGACGCGAGCGCGCATTTCTGAGACAAGACTGGAGATTTTCCAGGTCGACCAGCGACTGCGTGGCGAGGTGGCGCGCGAACTGACAGAGGTGAGTGCATCGATATCCGAACTGCGCGAGCGAAAGCTGTCCGCGGAGGATCAATTGCGGAAATTGGATATCCGCGCGCCCCAGGCCGGGACGATCCACCAACTTGCGATCCACACCGTCGGTGGGGTGGTGGTGCCGCAGGAAACATTGATGTTGATCGTCCCGCAATCCGACCTGCTTGTCGCCGATGTCAGGGTTGCGCCTGAGGACATCGACCAGGTGCATTTGGGACAGGGTGCTTTCCTGCGTTTCCCCGCATTCAATCAGCGCCTGACGCCGGAACTGCATGGGAAGATCGAGCGCATCTCGCCGGATCTTGTTGTCGATCCGCAAACCCGCGTGGCCTACTATCAGGCAAGGGTTCTGCTCGATCATGAGGGCGTCGCTCTCCCCTTGAAGCCGGGTATGCCGGTGGAGGCGTTTTTGAGGACGTCAGATCGGACCGTCGGCTCTTATTTGATAAAACCATTCAGCGATTTTTTCTCGCGAGCGATGAGATCGGAGTAAGGCCGGCGAGAGGCCTCTTGTCGGACGAGCGGCTGATTGTTGGGTAAGTAAACTGCCACATCAAGCTTCATCGGAAGTCGCTGGTGTGCGAGCGCACCTATGCGTAGCGCTGTTTTACACCCACGTTGCCACTGCCCCAGTTGCCTTTAATCTCCTTTAACGGATAGGCGACGCAAGTTCGCTGAACTGCCCCCCATTTCGACCGGACAGTCGGCATAAGCAGAAAGGCTCAAGCACAGGCTTGAGGACAGGCTTATGTCTAACGAGTATCGACACGTTGAATTGCTGACGGGCGATGTCCGCCGTAGACGGTGGACAACCGAGCAGAAGCTGACAATCATCGAGCAGAGTTTCGAACCAGGCGAGACGGTGTCTTCGACCGCTCGCCGCCATGGCGTTGCGCCCAATCTGCTTTACCGGTGGCGCAGGCTCTTGAGTGAGGGAGGTGCTGCAGCCGTGGATTCTGACGAGCCGGTTGTCGGCAATTCGGAAGTGAAGAAGCTGGAGGATCGTGTCCGCGAGCTAGAGCGCATGCTCGGCCGCAAGACGATGGAGGCCGAAATCCTCCGCGAAGCCTTGTCCAAAGCAGACTCAAAAAAACGGATATCGCGGCCGATCTTGTTGCCGAAGGACGGTTCCCGATGAAGGCCGTCGCAGACACGCTGGGCGTATCCCGTTCCAACCTCATCGAGCGGCTGAAAGGCAGATCAAAGCCGCGCGGGTCCTATCACAAGGCCGAGGATGCAGAGCTTCTGCCCATCATCCGCAGGCTGGTAGATCAAAGGCCAACCTATGGCTATCGGCGGATCGCCGCGCTCCTCAATCGCGAGAGGCGAGCCGCCGATAAGCCTGTCGTCAACGCGAAACGGGTTCATCGCATCATGGGCAACCACGCCATGCTGCTGGAGAAGCATACGGCCGTTCGCAAGGGCCGTATCCATGACGGCAAGGTCACGGTGATGCGCTCGAACTTGCGCTGGTGCTCGGATGGGCTGGAGTTCGCCTGCTGGAATGGCGAGGTCATTCGTCTCGCCTTCATCATCGACGCCTTCGACCGCGAGATCATCGCCTGGACGGCGGTCGCCAATGCGGGCATCTCCGGCTCAGACGTGCGCGACATGATGCTGGAGGCGGTCGAGAAGCGGTTCGCAGCAACCCGAGCTCCGCACGCAATCGAGCATCTCTCGGATAATGGCTCGGCTTACACCGCGAGGGACACGAGGCTGTTTGCCCAGGCGCTCAATCTGACACCCTGCTTTACGCCGGTGGCCAGTCCGCAGTCGAACGGCATGGCGGAAGCCTTCGTCAAAACCCTGAAACGGGATTATATACGCATCGCAGCACTACCGGACGCCGAAACAGCGCTCCGGCTCATCGACGGATGGATCGAGGACTACAACGAAATCCACCCTCATTCCGCGCTCAGGATGGCTTCCCCTCGGCAGTTCATCAGGGCTAAATCAAACTAGCCGACATGTCCGGTGAAACGGGGTGCACTCCATTCGCCGACTGAAACTAAGCCGTGGTTGTCATCTGGCGCAGGGATGGTGTTTCGCTGCCCTTACTAAGCTTTGGCTTTGAATATCGCGTTCTTCAGTTTGGCGTGTTGGTTCCGGCGAACGCTCGCCCTCAGTCTATGATCCTCTTTCAGGGTAACGAGCATTGGCGTATCAAATTCTTTATGCACTAGACAGGTTGTGCCGCTAGCGGTTGACGGAGGGAGTCGTAAAAAATGGCAAGCTGTCGGACCGCATCGGTGCTGATCTCGTCTTCTCTCTTTGTTGCCGCTGCGTTGGCCATCCTCGCGACAGTTAATGCTGCCATCGCTGGTAGCACGACGTTCGTGACAGAGTACTTCATCGTGAAGAATCCCAAGGAACTGCATTCTCAATTCCAGAGCGCCAACGTTCACCTGATATATTCTTGCATCTATGCAAGAGGCGTTGATCCCACAAATGTCTGCGAGGACTTGAGCGCCATCGCTGCGAGGAATGGGCTGGTAACTTATCTAAGGTCGCGTTTTGAAGATCAGGTCGGGATGAACTTTTTGATCTCGGACAGCGAGTATGCAGCAACTCGTTTTACGCATGTTTATGGCGCATGCGGCTTCAGAGATCGGATCAATCGGTCAATAGTGATCATAGGAAAGCGGATCAGGCACGAGGACCTGGAAAGATGCTTCTATACGTCGTCTCTAATCCATTTAGGGTTCTATGTTGATACAACGATATCCGCAAAGATTGACCAGCAATCGTTTGACGAGATCGTGGCGTATTACGTTGGTTCGAATGAACCACCATGACTCCCCCGAGGGCCTTGTGCTTGAAGCAACACGGGGTTCACTCGGTTTTCTCGCCGTGATCTTGGGGGGACCTGCCGGTGCTGCTCCGCTGTTCACGTTCACTCGGGGAGGCAGCGCTGGCGACCTGCTGCGCCAACAGGTGCGCCTTGTCCGCGTCTAGCTGTTCTGGTAGTGGACCGCCAAATGTGCAGCTTTTAGGTGAAAGGTGTAGCGAAGTCATGAAGGACTTTTCGGCAAACAATGTACGCTGGAAGTGCGGTCTGCTCTTGCTGCTCGCTTTGGTGATGCTCTACTTTGGCACAAGGATGACCGGGTTTTGGGGCCCTGTGAAAGCCTCAAGGCGTTACAGTCCAGAATTCGTAATGGCGATCGGCTGGTTGACCGTTGTGATTTCTACACACGCTGCTGCGGCATTTGCATTCCGGTGCTGGAATACTCAAAACTATATCCGTGTTGGGCCGGGCGGAATCCTACACCGCGGATGGTTTACCGTGACAATCCCCTGGTCGGAAATTCACGAGATTTCGCGACGCACGTTTCGCAAGCACCGTGTCATCATGCTCCACCTGATCGATCGGAAGCGTTTTCCTCGGAGAGGTTGGATGGGTTGGGCAATGTGGTTACCGTACTACCCGCTCGGCCACACCATTGAACTCAATCTCGGGGGAACTGATCAGAACTTTGATGCGGCTATGTCAGCGATCAAGTTCTTCGCGTCCGACAAACAGGTTGTTATTTGCGACTAGCTTGCACCTTTCGCCTCGCAGGGACCTGCCGGGGCCGATGATCCCCCGGCGATCCTCTAGGGGAACGCTCAAGATCAGCGCGCCGCCTGCCTTCGCACGGAGACCCCGCTATAAGCGCCCAATTCTCTTTAGAGTTGCCAGTGTCTGGTTGGCCGTCCTGGCCTCGATCTTTGCCACTTGTCGCCGGGTCCGCGATCTTCTGCTTTTTGGCTCACACGGTTCTGCGGTCTGAGATCCGATAGAAGAGGCGGCCAGCGGCAGAGGTACCGGCTCTCAAGATCAGCGGGACAACCACTGAAGAACGCGCGATCATCCAGGACGGTTTCGCCGACTGCGAATTCTGCCGAGGCTGCAGTGACGACATAGTCGAGACTACTCAACGACGGACGGATCTTCGGAACCGGTCTTCTCTTCATCACGTTCCAAAAAAGAAGTTTAACTGCAATTTTTAATTGAAAAAACGTTGCGAGAAAAGTCGCATGAGTGACACCTTGAAGGGGTCAATGAAAGGATCGGATCGCAGCTTCACCCCATTAAAGGGGGGGGGCGAACAGACGTGGCTTCCATATTCATCCAGTATATTGATACTTTGAAATATATGCTGATCGCGTTAAACGTGTGCAACGATTTTGCAACGTGCGTTTCGCACTGCAACATGCAAGATTGATGGCGAGACCATCTTGTGCGTGGCGGATGTACCATTTGCAGTCCGCAGCATTTGATCATCGCGCGGAAGGGCTTTGGCGCTCAGTCTAAATGTTGGGCCTCGCGGGAAGAATATGGTGATCGCAAGCGATAATCATAAAGGAGCTTGGAAAATGAAATGGGAAATGACTTTGCTTGGACTTGGTATTGCAGGCGCGATTGCCTCAACCCTTGGCTTGCTGATGTTGACTTTCTACGCGTGAGACGGAATTTGCCGGCGAAGCCAATTCGCTGAGATAATGAAGCAGGTGCCGACCTCGAGCCGTTATTCTACCGGCTCCCGTGAACTGTAAGCTTAGACCTGCAATTCGCCACTGACCATCAGGATCAGTATCGACGGGTACCGAAGGCGCACATGATCAGGCGCGTGCATTTAAAGTTTCATGTGAAATGGGTATCGCAGGCAAGCTCTGGCACTTCCATTCAGCATGCAGCAGAGATGATCTAAAAACAGATCAATTTCTGCATAATGATCCGTAAACGCACCTAATTCTTGACGGGGTCATGAGGTAGCTTGTCCTTCTCACGGAGAGGGATTGAGTAGGTAGGATGGCACGGCCTCAGTCAGAACCCATGCTGGAAATCGGGCAGTTGCTGAAGGCTACGCGTAAAAGCCGGCGGTTAACTCAAGAGCAGGTGGCCGATATGGCCGGGATATCGCGTTCTCGCTATCGTGAGATAGAAGCCGGAAGCAGCGTCGCGCGCACGACGACATTGATTAACATTGCCCGCGCAGTCGGGCTTGAATTGAAGCTTATACCACAGGCGATAATCCCGGCCGTCGATGCTCTGCTGCGGCCTCATGACGATGTTGACGATCTCCCGGCATTCATGGTGCGTCCAGATGGCAGGGAAAATGTCTGAAGGTTCGTCCGATCCGAGATCCATTTCGTCGCTCGAGGTGCTGTTTTGGTAGCGACGGATGAATTTCCACAATTTACGAGAATGAGTATCGTTCAGCGCAGCCAACCGGAATAGGCGGTGGCGCTTCGGCTGTTTCACGGCCCACGAAGAGCCATGACATTCCGTTATTGATTCCGAACAAAGACGCCTATTTTGGTTGAATTCAGGTGGAATCGGCGGTTTCCGCGCGTGGTATTCCCCTAACATTGGTTGACGAGTGAGCCACTCGACGCTATGTTTATAGCTAACAACTAACCTAGCATCCTGAGAGACTTGGGCTCCAGGCGGTTGGGGTAAAAAGCCGGCGCAAGCCGGTTTTTTTATGTCTTGGGGGTAGGCCGTGCCAGCGTTACGAACGCGCGTCTACATCGACGGCTACAATCTCTACTACGGCTGCCTGCGGAAGACAGCGTTCAAGTGGCTCGACGTTCTTGCCCTGTTCGAAAACCAAATCTTGCCGTCAATCCTCTATCGGCCAGCACCGGGCGCCGATCCCACAACGACAACGCTCCATCCAGACTGCGCGATCAAGTATTTCACTGCGAAGATCATTGAAAGCGCCGCCAAGGCTGAAGACTCGGTATCGTCCCAGGCCCAATACCACAATGCGCTGACAACGCACTGCGGGGGCAGGCTGTCCTTCGTGATGGGTCACTATTCGCTCTACAAGGCCAATCAGCATATTGTGCCGCCCTACGATCCGCAGCGTTGGCCGCGTGACTGCGACAAGATCCAGGTCTGGAAGCTTGAGGAGAAGCAGTCAGACGTGAATCTGGCGCTTCATCTCTACGATGACGCCCTAAGCGGCGAAATCGACCAGGTGGTGCTGGTCACCAACGACACCGACCTTGCACCGGCTCTGGAGATGCTTCAGTCGCGTTGCCCGCACATCGTCCGCGGTTTGGTGATCCCGACGCGTAGAGTTAGCGCGGGCGGCGGTCTCGAACGTGAGGCGAACGTGTCGCTGGCGAAACTGGCCCATTGGGTCCGACGGTATATCTCAGATGACGAGTTGAGGACGTCTCAACTACCGGATGTTATTCCCGGGCGACGGCGGGCCAGCGTCAAACCGCATTCATGGTATGCGAAGCCGGATCACCTCGCAAAGATGCTTGAAATGGCTCGTCCGGTGCTGTGCACAGAAGGTGAAATAATGAGGTGGGCACGCAAGGAAAGCGTACATCTCGGCGGCCGTCGCCCGATCGACATGATTGAGACGGATGCCGGGGCGGTCGAAGTGTTCGATTACATCGAAGCCTATATTCTAGAGCAGCTCGAAGGTCGGCGAACATGACGATCTCGCATCTGAAACGTAAATCCGATGAGCGGCAAGTTGCTAGCAATGTGAACCTGCCGGGTCGGCCACCATTGTAGGGTGCACGACCTTAACATGGCGGACTAAGAGCGCAGGCTGCGAGGATAGAGACGAGCACATTGGGCCGGGAGCGGCCTATGCAAAGCGTGCTTTGGCTACCGAAACGTCCAGCAGGCAGACGACGAATGCCGGCCTCGTATCGCATTTGGTGGCGGCTATGGCCAGCGGACGGGCTGCGACTTGAGTCCTAAACTCATCGTTGCAACTTGGTTGCGAGTTCCATAATACTTATTATGCGATCTTTGTGTGTAGCGGCTATTTAGTAATGCGACAGTTGGGCCAGTTAGAGATGCGACAGCCTCGCCCCTCAATGCACTGGTCAATATCAACGTCGGGAGCAAGGATGGTGACTTCGAGCTTGGTCGAGACCATGAGCGGTTGGAGTCGTCATGTCCTTTTTGATCACCATGTCGCAGATAGAATTGCATCGCCTCGAAGTCATTCAGAAGATCCGTGACGACCGCCTTAGCGTCGTACAGGCAGCTGAGCAGCTCGATCTTAGTCGAAGTCAGGTCCATCGGCTGCTGCAGGCCTATGACCTTGATGGTGCAGCCGGTCTGGTGTCAAAGAAGCGATCTCGACCAAGTAACCGGCGCCACAGCGAGGAGTTTCGCAATGCGGCACTGGATCTGATCCGCGAACGCTATCTGGATTTTGGTCCGACGCTGGCGCGCGAGAAGCTGATCGAGCTGCATCGGATTTCTGTTGCCAAGGAGACGTTGCGGCAATGGATGACCGAGGCTGGTATCTGGATCTCGCGTCGTGAACGCAAGAAGCGTGTTTTCCAGCCTCGTGGTCGGCGCGATTGCTTTGGTGAGCTGGTGCAGATCGATGGGTCGCATCATTGGTGGTTTGAGAACCGCGGCCCCAAATGCGCCCTCCTCGTCTACATCGATGACGCCACCGGTAAGCTGCTGCACCTACGTTTTGCTGGGTCAGAGAACACGTTTGACTACCTGCATGCAACGAAAGCCTATCTGCAGCAATGGGGTAAGCCGCTTGCTTTCTACAGCGACAAGCATGGTGTTTTCCGGTCGACGAATGCTTCGAAGACGGACAGGACGACCGGTCTGACACAATTCGGTCGGGCGCTTTATGAGCTGAACATCGACATCATCTGCGCCAACACGCCTCAGGCCAAAGGCCGGGTCGAGCGGGCCAATCAGACGCTGCAGGATCGCTTGGTGAAGGAGATGCGACTTAGGGGCATCAGCACGATCGAAGCAGCTAATGCCTATGCACATGAATTTATTGACGATTTTAATAAGCGTTTTGGCAAGCTGCCGCGCAATCCGAAAGACATGCACCGGCCTCTCGCTGATCATGAGAACCTCGACGGCGCCATGTGTCGAAAGGAAGTCCGAACACTGTCGCAGTCTCTGACGCTACGCTACGACAAGGTGCTGTTCATTCTCGATCCAACCGAGATCTCGCGACCCCTGGCCGGGCAAAAGGTCATCGTTTGTGATTATCCGGATGGACGGCTTGAGATCATGCATCAGAGCTTTGCGCTGCCCTACAGAACCTTCGACACATTACGGTCGGTGCATCGCGCGGAGGTCGTCGACAACAAACGGCTGGACGACATGTTGTCGATCGTTGCTGAGATGCAGGTCGGGCGCGAACTTGAGCGCAGCAAGAGCGGCCCATCCCGGACGGGTCAGAAAGATCATATGTTTGGCATTCGGGACGGTAGCATTGGAAACGGTTATCAGAAGCGCGGCCGCAAATCCGGCCCTCGGACGGATTTCATGAACGATCCGAAGGTGATTGCCAGACGGGAGAAGGCGTTGATGAAGGCGCCTGCTGCGGAATGAGAATCGTCAATGCACGCCGATATCACTTTGCATGTCCGATTCCAGCTGCAGACAAGCGGACCAAAGCGGCGCTTTGTGGAAGGAGCCGTCCTCAAAAATGGCGAGCCCTTCCCTCGCCTCATAGAGCAGACCGAGCCAGCACAAACGCCGGAAGACACCATATTGAAGATCGTATTTCAGGTTCCAGGCTTCAATGGTCATTTCGCTTTCCGTCAAAGGTGCCAGGTCTGGACGGAGGATTTTGACAACCTCCATTGGGGTACACCCTTCTCTGGTCTTGATGTTGAGAAGGTTCAGAAACATGCGCCACCAACGTAACCTTGCGTGAACGGCCTGTTCACGTTCGGTGTCGTGGATATAGGAATAGAGATAATCCGTGGCGATCAGATCGAAGTAGCCCTGCGGCTTCTCAAGAAACTCTCGGCCGCGTTTGGTTGCCAGCAAAAGCCCTTTTCTGCGACGAAGAAACTTCATGTGAAGGCTCATATCGCGCACCACCCAGAGCGGCGGTACGTCGTTTTCATTCAGGACCTTGTTCATGCTGTAAAGGTCTTCGGCTGTGAAGCCTGGCCAGGTGAAGTTCACTGCTGCCCAATGCACAAACTTGCGGTTCATAGCCCCGGTCGCCGTCAATCCGATGCCGCCCTCTTCCTCGGCATAGGCAACTGAGAGCAACATTCCGCGGATCAGTGGTGACATCGCGGCGAGATCGACATCGGCCTGCAATTTGATTTCTGGCAGCATCGCGAGCTGTGACTCTCCCTACCCTTTCACGTTCCAGGATATGAGTATCAACCGTCGGCGGAGGATTTGCTACTGAGGAAGCTAAAGCCAACGGGTGCGGCTCCTAACCCGCCCCCGCTCCGCCCTTGCTAACCGGCCCAGCCGGTCGGATCGGGGGCTAATCGGCAGCGCGAGTGTCGCGTTTCTAACTGGCTAGTGAGCACGCGCCTCTAACCAGCTTTGACATTGTGTGTAGCCGGGGTACATTCTATTTCCAAGTGCGACTTTCGCCCTCTCTAGCCTGACGCCACTATAGACAAGCCTGAGCGCGGAGGCCCTTTCGAGGTGGCGGATGCAAGCATCACCCTGTTCCGGCCGCTGTTTTTGGCGGCGTAGAGTGCCGCGTCTGCATCTTTGATCGCCGTCGCGAGCCCGTGTTGCAAATCGTCTACCTCGCTCACGCCGAAACTCGCGCTGACCTCAAGCGGCAGCCCCGCGGCATATCCCGCGTCTTTCAACTGGGCTCGCATGGCCTCTGCCCAGACCGCAGCTGCCACTTCGCTTGTATTGCCAAAAAGGACTACAAACTCCTCGCCGCCGAACCGCGCGAGGCGTAGATGATGATCGCTCTGCTTCTCAAGCCTTCGCGCGACCTCAGTAATCACGCGATCCCCGGCGTCGTGGCCGTAACCGTCATTGATACACTTGAAATGGTCAATGTCGACAATCAGCACCGAGCCGCGCATGACCCCCGCACGTGTCATGTCATCAACAGCCGCCTCGAAGCCACGTCGATTGAGAAGCCCTGTCAGTGGGTCGCGCGCAGCAGCCTGCCGCTGCTTCTCGACGGCCTGAAGCGAAAGAGCCGAAATCGCGGCAAAGGGAAAGAGCAGACAGACCGTCAGTGTTGTGACGTGCACCGAGAGATTATATGCCGAGCGAACGAATTCGCTCATGTCCGCGCTGGTCGGGTAGATGAAGGTGAACACGATGCCTCGGATCAAGCAGTCAACGACTATCAGCACGCAGGCGAAGACTAGAAAACGATCTGCGAGTTGCCTGGCGCGGTTCACCACACTTACCACCGCCACGATCATCAACGCAGCGAAAACCATCTCGATTACAAAGAGCACGATGCGCAGATTTGGGTCGATGAATATGAAATAGGCGTGGGGGACAATAAACGCGGATGCCAGTCCCCGTCTTGCCGACAGTCGCAAATCAGCGCCGAAATGGATCATTAGGGCGCTGCCATAGCAGTAGGCGGCGCCAACGAAAAGAACCCCGGATGCCAGCTGATCAAAATGCGGTTCAACCGGGAATGTTGACAATGCAAATCCGCTGCATGTCTGAAAGAAACCTGCAGACCACTGCCAGGATGACGCGAGTTTGACGCGCCATAAGAGCAGGAAAAACAGAGATAGCATCATGAAGACAATGACTGGCAGATAGGCCAGCAGATCGGTTGCTTCCATCATTCCCAAGTACTTATTGATTGCACCGACATCGACGTTGGCAAACGATCTGATTTGCTCCCGCGCAATTTATCGAGGGAAGATGGGCAACAATGGTTAAATCTGGGTGTCCGGAGCGTTTTTCAGACTTGAACGAGAGCAAGGATCGTCAGCGCCAACAGCAATGCGCTGGTCAAGTCCGGTGAGGGGCGCTGCATTTCCTTCGGGAACTATGCTTTTCCCGCGCTGAAGCACTGTAGGTGAGCTCTGTTCCGGAAAACTTTTCTGAAAGCGGAAGTTGGAGCCAAGAAGCCATGGTATCAGAAGGCCGTGTGGCTGCGGCGCCAAGGAATCCGTCCAGGTTTTCCTTCTCTCCAGTTCGTTGAAATGACGTCCTGATCGATCACGACGCAAGCCTTTGGGAGTGATCTGCGCGCAGAATGCGCTTTCCGCCGTCAGGCAATCCCTGATCTTGAAAGCCGCCTTTCGTCGTCGACCAAAACCAACCGCTCAGCTGCGCCGTGTCCCCACCGCCACAGCACCGAACCGAGGTCTTCGGTGGATCCGCTAGGCGCAACACTTCTGACGAGCAGATCGCCATAGCCTGCTCCGGCGATCTGCTCGTGGGCAAAGACCTGAGTTCTTGCTGCGCCCGCGTGTCTCATCTGTGTACAGCGACAACCTGACCGCGCCACAGCGGATCCGAAAGAAAAGACAGTGTCATGCCGTGTCTTTGCAGTTCTGCCTCGTCACGCGTGTCGAAGGCAAGGTCGATGTCTGCCGCGTAAGCGATCAGCTTGGTTGGTTGCAGATTGCCAGCCGGATTGGATTCTCTCAGCCTTCATCTCCGTCAACGCGGTGAAAAGAGCCGGGGTGCCCTTCTTGTTGAAGCGACCGCCATAGAGCTTAGCTCCCCGCCATCGACAAGATCAGGGGCTCGATCCACCTTGCAATGGAAACGCCTCAGCGATTTGCAGCATAGCCGGCTGCATCCAGTCAGGCAGCATGCTGAAGTTCGAGCGCAAATCATCCGCGATGGCTTGCCGATCAGGATGATCATTGAGTTTGTGTAGCATTTCATGTGTTGCTCTTTCGAGGTCGCGACGCTCGTCGAGTAGCCAGTGAAAGGCTTGGATGATGCGCATAGGGGGGCGGCCTGCCCAGAAGAACGCAGTTCTTGTCGAGGACTTCTTGAAGGCTAACTTATAGATGATAGGCGCCGTGCTGTTGCGGTAACCGCGGGCTACGTTGATCTTCAGCATCCGGGGATGCGTGTTCCCATGGATCGTCGTCAAACTTGGTCTGAAAGGTGTGAGACCAAGGTCATGGGCGGCCGTCACTTCATCGACCAGGAATGCGCGATTGTCCCGCCTTGCAATAGCGTCAACATAGGAAAGCGGTGGTGGAAAAACCCATTTCCCCGTCACAGGGTCAAGCGCGGGTTTGTCATAAAGGCCGCGAGATGGCCTGCGGATCTCGCCACGAATTGTAAGGCGCTGAAGTGCTTTTTCGACCGCATGTGAAGCACCGAGATCGAGGAAATCGCAGCGAGACCAGACACCCGACGGAGCGCCGGCGCTGATCCGAGAATAAACAAGCTGGGCTGTTCCTGTCATCTGCTGCTGCATGTATTCTCCAATAGCTCGTTCCTGATGTTCGAGCGCCTCAACAGGCAGTGGTCCCTGCCGGGTGACATAGTTCTGACGCGTGGCCTCCTGTTAGAAGTGCGATGCGGCCTATCGAGTTGGATGTGCTGGCTGTTTAGCTCGGATCTCGCCCATCGGAGGGGAGTGGCATATCGGGATGGTCTGTCGGCACAGCGCCATCTTCAGCCACGCTCAAATCCAGCTTGCCCCAGATCGACGACTTTTCTTTTCCGGATTTCAGCTTCCGGGACTGCTTGACTTCGACGGTGAATGACTTGGTCTGCTGACGCATTTTTCCCCCAGGCGCAGAATCGCTGAGACAAGCTTATCGCGACATCATTCTTGAACAAGAAGGCCTTAGCCGAAGGGCGGCTGCGCCGTTTGATATCCCCACCCAATTCAAGGTCAGTTTGAGCGGCATTGGTGAATGAGCTTCGCCGTGATGTGCCGGTGGGATTGCCAGTGTCCGGTTCCCTGCCCGCTTGTGAATACTCCATCTGCGGGCTCGATGGGGCAGGTCTGCCCGGGGAGCGGCTGCGCCTCGCTCGTCCTCCCGCAACGGAGCTTGAAACAGTTTCATCCCCTGCCACCACCCACCCCACTTGATAGGGCAAGCGGGGAGCCCCGGGTGTCGCCATTCCTCGCGCGGCAAGAAACGGTCTCAATTACCGCCCTCCACGGTGTTTCGGCCCGATCGCCACCCCGCCGCGTATGCGACAGGGCCCCGGCTGGGTGCGGTCCGATCGTCCCCGGCCTTTCGACTGCCATCGAGGCCGCAATGGAGCGACCCGATCAAGCGAAAAGGAATAGGACAATGGCTACCATCGGCACTTTCACTTCCACCGAAAACGGTTTCACCGGCTCGATCCGCACACTCGCCCTCAATGTCAAGGTGCGCATCGCCCGCATCGAGAAGCCCTCCGA
Source organism: Allorhizobium sp. nf9_anc (assembly GCF_056323085.1). Classification (NCBI taxonomy): domain Bacteria; kingdom Pseudomonadati; phylum Pseudomonadota; class Alphaproteobacteria; order Hyphomicrobiales; family Rhizobiaceae; genus Allorhizobium; species Allorhizobium sp. nf9_anc. Next base: position 207,303 of record NZ_JBWHZM010000002.1, read on the forward strand.
CAAGGGCCCACAGTTTCGCATCTTCGCGGGTTCGGTTGAGCTTGGCGCTGCCTGGCAGAAGCGCTCGAGCGAGACCGACCGGGACTACCTCTCGGTCAAGCTTGATGATCCAAGCTTCCCCTCCCCGATCTACGCGACGATGACGGAGGTCGATGGTGAGGATAGCTACCAGCTGATCTGGTCGCGCACCAATCGAGACTGAGCTCGCCGGGCCCCGCCGAAAAGGCGGGGCTCCCCCGTTCCAGCTGTTGAAGGAAGTACCTCAAGCCGTCTCGGTCGTGCAGTGCAACGAGGAAACGATCTGCGGCGTCTGTGCAGCTCGGTTGCATTTTGGTTCGACCTTTGGTCTTGCGGCAACAAGCGCAACAGTCGCCACGCAGACATAGCTTTGTTGTTCTAGTGGATTTGGGCTTGTCTGGCTCTGCTGGTCCAGCTTGCACGAATTTGCTGCTCGATCGCCTGGTAATCCGATCGGTCGAAGTCTTCGAAGCCATAGGCGCGGGCTTCAGACCAGACAAAAATACCGCTCTGATGCCGCACGCTGATCGTCGAGATCAGATGCCCACTCAAACTGACGTCGAAACACAGGAAACTCTGGCCCTTGATGATTGTTTCCACAAGGCTCGAGATCTGAATGCCCTGAATTGCCACAGTCTGCCCACCCACGAGACGTCGGACCCCCAAATCTGTGGGGTAATTTTTAATATGATGGAATTTGCACTAAGCCGTCAAGCGACTGGGGGAGAAAAAATCCCCCACAGGTTGTGCGGGTGCCTTTTGCTTAGGGACGGTGTCGTGTGCCGGGCGGCCGCATATGCTTATGCGCCGCGAGCCGGAGGCTTTCGCGTGGCCGGAGCCCTCTTAGTTGATCGAATGCTGTGCCATGTGTCGTCGATAAGTACGACCGGCTCTTGCGTGGACTTCGAGCGAATTGGGTCAGTGAAGCTGGTTGGGGCGTCAGCTGACTTACTAACCCGTCTGCTTTCCCGCGGTCGCGAGGATGGATGCCCTGTCGCGGCTGTGTCCCTCGATTTTAAATGACGCAACGTCATCAGCAGATTTGCTGAAGTCCGCGTAGCCCTCGCCTGCCCTTTGACAAATCTGTCTCTTGCGATCCTCCCCTCTGTTGCGGCCCAATTGTCATCCCACGGCTTTATTTGCAGTGGGTCCCGGCCGGGTGCGGTCCACCCTCCCCGGTCTTCTTTACTGACATCGAGGCTGCGATTGGCGCGGCCCCAAAAACGAAAAAGGACTAGGATAATGGCAACCATCGGCACATTCACACCCAGCGACACCGGTTTTGCGGGTTCCATTCGCACCCTTACCCTCAACGTCAAGGCCCGGATCGCCCGGGTTGAAAACCCCTCCGACAAAGGTCCCCAGTTTCGCGTCTATGCTGGAAGCGTTGAATTCGGCGCTGCCTGGCAAAAGACCTCCGGCGAAGGGCGCGACTACCTCTCGGTCAAGCTCGACGATCCAAGCTTTCCAGCGCCGATCTATGCAACGCTGAGCGAGGGGGAAGGTGAAGATGGCTTTCAGCTGATCTGGTCTCGGTCGAGCCGCGACTGAGGTTGCAAAGCCCCGCCCTGAAAAGAGGCGGGGCTCTCCTCTCCATTCTGAGGCTTGCGACAGGACGTGGGCGCGATCACGCCTTGCTTTTCCCCAAGATGCGCTTCAGACAGATTTCGATAAAATTTGAATAAATCCCGGAAATACAACGATTTTTGCCTCCGAAATTAACCCCATTTTCAACAATGGTCGCTTTTGGCATAACCCGTTATGCTTTGAGGGTTAACGAACTCTTGCGCCCGCCCCGGGACCGCGATTTAACTGCGATCAACTTGTTAAGGGGTGAGTTACCATGTCCATCGAAGATCCGCGCCTGTCCAGCATCGACAATACTTCCGCAGCTGACGATTTCGACTCTGCGGTTGAGCAGCATCTGGGTTACGCCAGCGAGACCGTAGGCGGCATCGAGGTCGCTCAGGCTGAAACGCCTGACGCCACCCGCACCGACCGCCTGCCGGCTGAGACGCCTCCGGTTGAAGTTGCGGCGGCAACCATCCCGACCGAAGTCAAGCCGAACGAACAGAATGTCGTGACGCTGCCGGCGGGCATCGAACTCGACAACCTGGAATTCGAAGTCGACGGTGAGAACCTGGTTCTCGTCCTCGCCGACGGCACCGAGATCGTCGTTCTCGGCGGTGCGGCCAACATCCCGACCTTCGTGATCGGCGATGTCGAGCTTCCGCAGGTCGCGCTCTTCGCAGCCCTCGAAGGCTCGAACATCAACGTCGCAGCCGGCCCGGATGGGACGTTCTCCGCTCAAGGCACGCCGGACGGCAGCCGCAACTTCAATGACGACCCGATCGAGGCAGGCCCGGAAGAGTTCGCTCTCACCGATCTGCTTGGTGACACGAGCTTTGAGGATGAACTGCAGACGGTAGCAACCTTCGGTGGGGATGGCCAGCCGTCGATCACCGCTCTGGAAGGCTCTTTCATCTATGATGAAGCTGTCATTGCTGGTGGCGACGGTCAGAAAATCATCACAGGCACTTTGCCTTTCGATCCAGGCCCGGACTCCGGCGCCATCTCCGCTATCGGCTTTGTCGGCGCATCCGATGTCGACGAAGGTGATGGTCTGAAGGTTCTGACGGGCTTTACGTCTGGCGGTCGTCCGATCACGGTGACGAGCGTTCCGGCGGTGGACACTGGCCCGGACTTTCTCGCTCTTCAAGGCCGCGACTCCGCGGGTGGGCTTGTCTTCACGATCAGCGTGGACCGCGCCTCCGGTGACTTTACCTTCGAACTCTTCGGCAAGCTTGAGCATCCAGACGCCGGCCAGAACGGCTCGCAGGACAATCTCGAGGATCTGCTGCGCCTCAGCTTCACCTACAGGGTGACAGATCTCGACGGCGACTTCGCCGACGGCACGTTCAATATCGATGTGCAGGACGATGCTGTCTCTTTCGTCCCGGCTGAAGACGGTGCTGTTGACGAGGATTATCTGGAAAACGGCAATGTCGACGACGGTGATCTCGGCGATGACGACGACATGCCGCCGGTCGAGCAGCAGGTTGTCAAGACGGCCATTTCCGCGGAGCTCTCCTCCAAGTCATCCGACACAGGATCCCTGGGCATCCGGTGGGGTGCAGACGACGGCAATGCAGGCGGGAATGCAGGTCTTACAGGCACTGTGAACGATCGTGGTGTCGCCTTCACAGCTGCAAGCGTTGAGGCACTCGAAGAGCAGAATCTGAAAGCTGATGGTGTCGAACTCGCTTACGTGCTCACTAATAATGGCACGACGCTGATTGCCTATAAGCCTTTCGGTAAGCCCGATGGCGGTGAGGAGGGCCCCATCGACGCTGCACGCGCTGCTGCTGCTGGATCTGACGAATCAAAATATGATGTGCCGGGCAAACCCGTATTCATAGTCAATCTGTCGGATGCGGGTACCGGATCCTACACATTCGATCTCGTCGGCGCTATCGATCATCCAGACAAGACGACTAAGGATACTTTCGCCATCAAGTTGCTTTTCACCGCCCAGGACAGCGATGGAGACACGGCGTCCTCGATCTTTACAGTCAATGTGATCGACGACGCGCCGACGGTTGGCACCAACACTTTGGTCCAGCTGGATGACGACGCGTTGCCAAACGGCATTGCGGACGGCAATGCCGATGACGCTGAGACCGCGACGTTGACAGGCATGCTTGCGCACAGCGGCGGTGCTGATGGCACGGCCTCGGTCCTTTGGGCTTCGAATGGTGTGACTGTTCCCAGTGGTTTCCTTGCCACGTCTTCCGCAGATGGCACGGTCATGACGATCACCCAGACCCAGGACGGTCAGAGTGTCGCCGTGGTCCAGGTCACGATCACGGACACGCTGACAGGTGCCTATACGATAAAGCAGCTCGCTCCGGTAAAACATCCGCAGGGCACCATCCCGGGTACGGAAGACAACGTTGCATTCACGGTTTCCTACAATGTGACGGACAAGGACGGTGACGTCGCAACCGGTACCTTCTCGTTGAACGTCGATGACGACACACCGACGGTTGGCACCAACACTTTGGTCCAGCTGGATGATGACGCGTTGCCAAACGGCATTGCGGACGGCAATGCCGATGACGCTGAGACCGCGACGTTGACAGGCATGCTTGCGCACAGCGGCGGTGCTGATGGCACGGCCTCGGTCCTTTGGGCTTCGAATGGTGTGACTGTTCCCAGTGGTTTCCTTGCCACGTCTTCCGCAGATGGCACGGTCATGACGATCACCCAGACCCAGGACGGTCAGAGTGTCGCCGTGGTCCAGGTCACGATCACGGACACGCTGACAGGTGCCTATACGATTAAGCAGCTCGCTCCGGTAAAACATCCGCAGGGCACCATCCCGGGTACGGAAGACAACGTTGCATTCACGGTTTCCTACAATGTGACGGACAAGGACGGTGACGTCGCAACCGGTACCTTCTCGTTGAACGTCGATGACGACGCGCCGACGGTTGGCACCAACACTTTGGTCCAGCTGGATGACGACGCGTTGCCAAACGGCATTGCGGACGGCAATGCCGATGACGCTGAGACCGCGACGTTGACAGGCATGCTTGCGCACAGCGGCGGTGCTGATGGCACGGCCTCGGTCCTTTGGGCTTCGAATGGTGTGACTGTTCCCAGTGGTTTCCTTGCCACGTCTTCCGCAGATGGCACGGTCATGACGATCACCCAGACCCAGGACGGTCAGAGTGTCGCCGTGGTCCAGGTCACGATCACGGACACGCTGACAGGTGCCTATACGATAAAGCAGCTCGCTCCGGTAAAACATCCGCAGGGCACCATCCCGGGTACGGAAGACAACGTTGCATTCACGGTTTCCTACAATGTGACGGACAAGGACGGTGACGTCGCAACCGGTACCTTCTCGTTGAACGTCGATGACGACACACCTGTTGCCAAGAACGTCGAAGTTGCACGTCAGCTCGATGACGAGGCGCAGGCTGTCTTCAAGGGCAATGACGGTGCGAACTGGCCGTTCGGTGGTTCGGATGTTTCCACAAACCGCAGCTCGGTTTCCGGCAATGCGGGGACCTTGTTCAGTGCAGGGGCTGATGGACTGAAGTCCGTATCGATCGTGGGCCCGGCTTTTGCCGTCGTTTTCAAGGACGCCGAAGGCTTTGCCCAGACCGAAGAAGTTGAGTGGGTTTCGGGCGCCCCGGGTGAAGACGGCTCCTCGATCTTCGTTGCGATAAGTGAGAACTACGGTGCACCGGAAGGTGCCGCTGTTCTGCGGATCGGCCCAGATGGTTCCTACACCTTCACGATGAAGGCTCCTCTTGCTCATCCGGAGCAGAAGCCGCTTGCATCGGGCTTTGAGGAAGAACAGACGCTTCGCTTCGAGTTCACGGTGGTTGATGGCGATGGGGACACGTCTTCCGGTTCGCTGTCGGTCAAGGTCGATGACGACACGCCGGAGCCGCTGGTCGATTTGACCATTACCGCTGCCCTCGATGACGAAGCACAGACAGAGTTCACACCTGTGAACCCTGGTGGCAGCCGAGACGTTCCAGATGACATCAAGACGGTCTCGGGTGGCAAGGGGTCCTTGTTCAAGATGGGGGCTGATGGTCTGTCCGAGATCTCGGTCGGTCTGCCCGCTTTCTCAGTGCTCGGCCGGGACGATGATGGCTTTGCAGTAGAGCAGTCAGCCAACTGGGGTGAAGGCGTTCGCAGCGCAGGTGGGGTTACCACGTTCAAGGCAACGGTCGGTAGCGGTGAAGACATCAAGGTGGTGGCCGAGCTGATCATCCGTGCGGACGGGTCTTACAAGTTCACGCTGAATGCACCGGTCGGACACTCTGTCTCCAGTGTCCGCGAAGACAATACCGAGCTCGTCTTCACGTACACCGTGACCGATGGTGACGGTGACAAGGCAGTCGGCGCCGTGGTCATCTCGGTTGATGATGACACGCCCGTCGCCAAGACCGTGGTCAATGCGACGGAAGTACTGCAGGATCCCAATACGCCGCTGACGAGCACCACCACCGGTTTGGCAGGCGCTCTGTTTACCGCGGGTGCTGACGGCGTGCAGTCCGTTTCCATCAGCGGTGGAGCATTCGAGGTATTCTACAAACAGGCTGACGTCACGTTGAGCGAAGCCGTTGAGTGGGGTGAAGGCACGAAGTCCGAGGACGGTGCGACAACGTTCGTGGCAACGGGCGCAGTCTCTGGCCAGCAAGCGGCAGTTCTGAAGATCAATGTGGATGGCTCTTACAGCTTTGAGCTGAAGGCTCCGATTGTCCACACAGGCGGAAACGCTGGCGAAAAGACGATTTCGATCGGCTTTGAAGTCATCGATGGCGATGGTGACAAGGATGGTGGCCAGCTTTCTCTCACCGTCCGGGATGGTGCTCCGACAGCAACACCGAGCACGACTGTCTGGCTTGATGATGAGGATCTGGCCGATGGAAATCTTGGTGGGTTGGGTGACTATCCAGGTACGCCTGTAAACCCGATCAACACTGTTAACTTCTCGTTCGGTGCCGACAAGGTTGGGGCGTCCATCTCCTGGTTGGCTAGCAGCTTTGTTCATTCTCCTGCCCAAGGCTTCACATTTGAAGTTGAAGACAGTGGCAAGACGCTGCTCGTCAAGCAGTTTGGCGCATTGGTCTACACAGCGGTTATCGACCAGGAGACCGGCAAGTATGCGATCACGCAGACCGGCGTCGTCAAGCATCCTGCTGGCTCTAACGAAAACGACGTTGTCTTCCAGCTGATGTATGAAGTGAAGGACAGCGATGGCGACACAGCGCAGAGCTATCTCTGGGTCAAGGTCGACGACGACACGCCGATTGCGAATGATGTCGTCGTCACCTCGGGTGGGCTCAACGACGGCTCTGGCGCACAGGCCAATGGCGTCGCAGGAGCCTTGTTCAGTGCTGGTGCTGATGGGCTGAAGTCGGTGTCGATCAGCGGCGGTGCCTTCGAGGTTTACTACAAGCAGGCAGGCGTCTCGGTGAGTGAAGCCGTCAAGTGGGGCGAGGGCAACAAGTCTGAGACTGGCACGACGACCTTCGTAGCTAAGGGTGCTGTGTCCGGCCAGGAAGCGGCAGTTCTGAAAATCAATGCGGATGGCTCTTACAGCTTCGAGCTGAAGGCTCCGATTGTCCACACCGGCGAAAGCGCTGGCGACAAGACGATTTCGATCGGCTTTGAAGTCATCGATGGCGATGGTGACAAGGATGCCGGCCAGCTTTCACTGACGGTCACGGATGGTGTTCCGACAGCACGGCCGAGCACGACTGTCTGGCTTGACGATGAAAATCTGGAAGGCGGCAATCTCGGCGGTATCGGCGACTATGAAAACACGCCGGAGAACGCAAGCGGCACAGTGAACTTCTCGTTCGGTGCCGACAAGGTCGGGGCTTCCATTTCCTGGTTGGCCAGCAGCTTTGTGCACGCCAATGCCAAGGGCTTCACGTTTGAAGTTGAAGACGGTGGCAAGACGCTGTTCGTCAAGCAGTTCGGTGCCTTGGTCTATACGGCGGTTATCGACCAGGAGACCGGCAAGTATGCGATCACGCAAAACGGCGTCGTCAAGCATCCTGCTGGCTCTAACGAAAACGACGTTGTCTTCCAGCTGATGTATGAAGTGAAGGACGGCGATGGCGACACAGCGCAGAGCTATCTCTGGGTCAGGGTCGACGATGACACGCCGATTGCGAATGATGTCGTCGTCACATCGAGTGGGCTCAACGATGGCTCTGGCGCACAGGCCAATGGTGTTGCGGGAGCCTTGTTCAGTGCTGGTGCTGATGGGCTGAAGTCGGTGTCGATCAGCGGCGGTGCCTTCGAGGTTTACTACAAGCAGGCAGGCGTCTCGGTGAGTGAAGCCGTCAAGTGGGGCGAGGGCAACAAGTCTGAGACTGGCACGACGACCTTCGTAGCTAAGGGTGCTGTGTCCGGCCAGGAAGCGGCAGTTCTGAAAATCAATGCGGATGGCTCTTACAGCTTCGAGCTGAAGGCTCCGATTGTCCACACCGGCGAAAGCGCTGGCGACAAGACGATTTCGATCGGCTTTGAAGTCATCGATGGCGATGGTGACAAGGATGCCGGCCAGCTTTCACTGACGGTCACGGATGGTGTTCCGACAGCACGGCCGAGCACGACTGTCTGGCTTGACGATGAAAATCTGGAAGGCGGCAATCTCGGCGGTATCGGCGACTATGAAAACACGCCGGAGAACGCAAGCGGCACAGTGAACTTCTCGTTCGGTGCCGACAAGGTCGGGGCTTCCATTTCCTGGTTGGCCAGCAGCTTTGTGCACGCCAATGCCAAGGGCTTCACGTTTGAAGTTGAAGACGGTGGCAAGACGCTGTTCGTCAAGCAGTTCGGTGCCTTGGTCTATACGGCGGTTATCGACCAGGAGACCGGCAAGTATGCGATCACGCAAAACGGCGTCGTTCAGCATCCTGCAGGCTCTAACGAAAACGACGTTGTCTTCCAGCTGATGTATGAAGTGAAGGACGGCGATGGCGACACAGCTCAGAGCTATCTCTGGGTCAGGGTCGACGACGACACACCGATTGCAAATGAGATGGTGGTCGTATCGGCAACGTTTGATGATGAGTTGGGCACACAGGCCACTGGGGAAACGGGCGCTCTGTTCAGAGCTGGTGCTGATGGTCTGAAGTCGGTTTCGATCAGTGGCGGTGCCTTCTCGGTTCGCTACATGCAGTCTCCTGGTGAGGTGAGCCTCGTTGAAGCTGTTGTCTGGGATGTGGTTGCGCCTTCTGAAAACGGCGTCACAACCTTCCTGGCAACAGGTGAGCAATCTGGGCAGCACGCTGCTGTCCTCAAGATTTTCGAGGATGGGTCCTACACCTTCGAACTGATGGCGCCGGTTGCCAATGAAGCCAACGACTACGAACCGATCAGGATCGGCTTTGAAGTCGTCGATGGCGACGGCGACACCGCAAAGGGGATGCTTGAGATCACGGTGGAACAGGAGCCCACTCCGGAACTGTCGCGCCTCGACTTCACCGAGGATGGTGCGGAATTCTTCCTGCTCGACTTTGGTCCTGAGGACATCGCCCCGATGTTCGTTTCGGATAGCACTGAGGGCATCACCTTGTTCGGCACCGATCAGGACGATGTCCTGCATGGCGGTATGGGTCAGGTGGTGACGACTGGCGGTGAGGGTGCGGACACATTTGTGTTCGACAAGACCGCACTCGACGAAATGGACGTCGCGGATGTGATCACCGATTACAATGCGGAAGATGGTGATGTGCTTGATGTGACGGCTCTGTTGGATAGCCTGCTTGGTGAGCAGCTGACGGCAGAAACTGCAGGCTCACATATGCGTGCGGCCGTCGTAGACGGAAACACGACCGTCAGCGTTCAGACTGCAGACCATGGCTGGAAAGATGTGGTCGTGCTTCAGAACCATGATACGGCGGTCAAGATCCTGTTTGACGACAAGCACGCTGCTGTCACGCTTGACTGACTTTAGCCGAGGCAGGGTGAATGGAAGGGGCCGGTGACGGCCCCTTCTTTTTTATGCTCAGAGATAGGACGGAACGCTGCGTATCGTCAGAAGGCAGGGGAGCACTTTGGGACAGGATGTGGAAGCCTGTACTGTTATGCCTTGCAATCGCGAAGCCGGGCACAAAAACCTTCGATCATGCGTCAGTTGACGACGCCGAAGCGGCGCGATCAAAAAATAGATGATCGGGGCCAAGAGACCGGTTGGTTCGGTCAATCGGCGGAGGCCTGTAGCCGCGTCCACGCTTCTTGCGCAGGATCTCAAGAAACAGTCCAACTGCTTCCCGCTCCTCGGTGAAATGGTGCTGCTTGAGCTGGCCACGTTTTCCGATCCGTCCCCAGCTGCGCATCAGACATGTCTGCCCGAAGAGGTCACGCGCTATCTCCATCTTGTAGTAGCGCGCCATGTTGCGGTTCGGATCAAGACGTTCACAATAGATTTTATAAGGCTGTGTGATCATGGGGTGATGATTAGTGGGATGGTCGACGACGTCCAACGAGAGTTTTGAATCGGTGGAGCATGACCGATTCACGATTCTGATGGGTGTTCGCGGTTCACAGCCGTGTTTTTGCTGTTGACGCCATGTGATCTTCATCGACACTGGCATCAGGGGAAAGATGGAGGGAATTCTTGCAGGCGCCGTATTTCGATGATGACGAGGCCATCGGGCCTGAGGCGCTGTATGTCTTGCACGACGTGATGGTTGAGCTCTGTCGCAAGGCCCAGGTCGACACGAAAAGCCCGGAAGCCACAATCCTCGCATCCGTTCTGGTTGGCCTTTACAAGTCGGGCTTTCGTTCCCGCCAGGAACTTCTGTTTATGGCCAGTGATTGAAGCTGATGTCACCCAACTGATGTTCTAGGCACGCCATATGCTCCGGCTGTTGAAGGCGTTCGGCCAAGGCTGCGCTCATCAAGCCTTTGCTTTCGGGCTAACACACTGTCTCATATCCTGCCTACGGAACCAGATCGCGCGCCCACATCTCAGGGGGGGATTGCCGGCCGTGAAGACAATCTGCTCATCGGTTCGCATGAGAAGCACCTCATGCGGCAGGATCAGTGGGCGGGCGGCAAGCTGCTTTGATCGCGTGCGCGAACTGCCTCGCGCTTGAATACTTCTGCTTACCTGGTCGATTTCCACGGTCGTGGTGCCGCAGCGCCTGGAGATATATTCTGCGGTTTCCGGATCATTGATGGCTGCAAAGGAAATCCAGCTCGAACTTTCAAACCATTTGCTTGAGGCGTCGCGGCCGCCATAGGTCTCGCGCAACTGGCCGATCGACTGATAGATCATGACAAGCGTGATGCCGTATTTGCGGCCTGCATCCCTTGCCGTTTCCAGAACGCGCATGTAGCCAAGCCTGGCTGCCTCATCGAGCAGGAAGAGTGTGCGAGACTGCAACTTGCCATCGCGATTGTAGATCGCGTTGAGCAGGGCACCGATGATCACCCGTGCCAGACCTGAATGGGTCTCAAGTGTCTTGAGGTCGATATTGATGAATACGTCCTTGTCGCCGCATGCGATATCATCGGTAGCAAATGCCGATCCGGAGACCAGCGCTGCATAGTTCTCGTAAGACAGCCAATGGGTTTCCTTGATCGCATTGGCATAGACACCGGAGAAGGTTTCCGGCGTCATGTTGACGAAAGCTGCAACATTTTCCTTGACGAAATCGGAGGCCGAATTGGCAAAGATGTCCTGCAGGCGCTTGCGCAACTGTGTCTCTGGTTCAGATAGATTTGCGCGTACGGTCCGAAGCGTCTGGATCTGCTGTGGCGTTCTGCCCGACAGGCAGACATCGGCAATCATTGCAGTCAGCAGCTGAAGTCCTGACGAGCGAAAGAAGTCATCGCGCACACCGGTTGCCCGCCCGTTATCCGTCATGATCCAGGAGGCGACGGAGGCGATATCCTCTTCCTTCGTATTGCCGAACCGTCCGATCCAGTCGAGAGCGTTGAACCCTGTTTCGGGGTGGCGCGGATCAAGGACCACGGTCCGTCGCCCCGCCTCCTTTCTGTGTTCAAGGACCTTGGCCGCGACTTCGCCGGAGGGATCAAGAACAATCAGTGTTCCGCCCCATCTCAGCGCCGTCGGGATTGTGACAGAGGTCGTTTTGAAGCCACCAGAACCCGCAAAGACAACGCCGTGTGACGAACCAAACGAGCCATCGAAACACAGGAGCGATGCCCTGCCCCCTTGCCCCCAGCTCGCTTTATCATCGGCCCTGAATGCACGGGCTGCCTCGCTGTCCTGGTCCACGCGGTAAGCTTCACCAATGACAATGCCGCCTGTTTCGGCAAAGTGCTGCTTTGCTTGGGTCATCGACATCCAGTCTGCCTCTCCATGCAAGGCGCGTCTGCCAGATATCCGTCGCGGTGCTCGAGTGCCGAACGCTCGGTTGCCAAGAATTGCGACCTTGAGCGCAAAGCCGCCGGCCATGATGATTGCAGTCGCGCCCGCCAGGCTTGCTGGTTCTATCTGAACGAGACTGGACAGATCCAGAGCCTGCTGTCCGGCTACAGGGATAAGACGCAGAAGAACCGATAAGCCTGCGATGCAGACCGCGGTCACGCAGCCCACGACAACACCCCATGCGAGCGACTTGATGTGTCTCGAACCCGCTGTCGCCAGAAGGATGATGATCCCAAGACCTGCGACAGCGAGACCGGGAAGCGCACTGCCGATCCGCTCGATCGCCATCCGTCCGCCCGACGCTATGGCCAGGTCTTGGAGGGGAAGAGCAACATCATCGAGGTAAAGCATGACCCCGGCCAGGGTGATCGCTGGGGCGATGACGAGCACGGTTTTAGTCGCTGTCATGGCCGAAGGCCTCCGAGCCTATCAACATCAGCCGTGCGCGTTCCTCCTGGTCCGACTTGAGGCGTTGGGCAAGTTCGAGCAGTGCGCCGTAGAGTACGGCACGCTTTTCATAGCGAAGACCGGCCTTCACGATCAGGCCGCCAAGCGCAATCTTCTGCCGGGTGTCTTGTTTGCGGACGTCACTGGCTACGGTTCTGGCCATGCGATCAAGCCTCGCCAGTGCTGCCCTGAGCCGCGCCAGACGGGTCCTGTGCGCTCTCGACGGCCTTTGGGCCACGTCTTTGTGTGGTGGGTGAGGTCGTGCCGTGCGCGACGCCTTTGCGAAAGCCCGTTGCGAGATCGTCGAAGGCTCGGAGCAAGACGCCCTCTTCGATCTCGATGTCACCAAGCCCGGCCTTGAGCGCGAGCCGACCAATGCGTTCGGCCTCGCGGGTTTCGGCAGCTTTCAAGACATCCTGGAGTTTTGCAATTTCTTCCCGGATTCGACTGGAGGTCTTCTTCATTTGCAATCGTCTCCCATGGCTGGATCGTCGTCACCATGGCTTGAGAATTGCAGGATCGGGAGCGCTGTGCACTACGGTCAATCCTACAATATCGCGACGTCGAACTTCGAGCGATGATCCCGGCCGATCCATAGGAGAGGCTTCCAAGGGCGCAATTATACGTCGCTGCCGCGACGTTCAGCTTCAGGCCTTACCCAGTTTGCTGGCCTGAGCGAGATGCGCACAGGGCCGGGCGGACGCACTCAGACGCAAGGAGGTTCGGCATCATGGCGGTCCCGCATTTCTCGGCAAAGATCCTGGCCCGCGGCAAAGGTGGGAGCGCCGTGATGTCGGCCGCCTACCGGCATTGCGCCAGGATGACCTTTGAGCGGGAGGACCGTCTGGTTGACTACACCCGAAAACAAGGGTTGGCCCACGAGGAGTTCGCCATTCCTGCCGATGCACCGGAATGGCTCAGGGCATTGATCGCTGACCGACCGGTGGCAGACGCATCGGAAGCCTTCTGGAACAAGGTTGAGACGTTCGAGACGCGGTCGGATGCGCAGCTTGCCAGGGATGTTACGATCGCTTTGCCCGTCGAGCTTTCAAGCGTTCAGAACATCGAGCTCGTACGGGAGTTCGTGCGCGAGCAGATCACGGCTCGTGGTATGGTGGCAGACTGGGTGTTCCACGATGTGCCGGGCAATCCGCATATTCATCTGATGACTACATTGCGGCCGCTGACCGAAGACGGGTTCGGTCAGAAGAAGGTGGTGATGACAGGGCCTGATGGGCGTCCGCTGCGCAACGATCGCGGCAAGATCCTTTATGAAATCTGGGCCGGCGGTCGGGATGATTTCAACGCATTTCGTGATGGCTGGTTTGCCTGTCAGAACCGGCATCTGGCCCTTGCTGGCCTTGATCTGTGCGTTGATGGTCGTTCCTTCGATAAGCAGGGGATAGAGCTCACACCGACTATTCATCTGGGTGTGAGCACGAAGGCGATCGAACGGAAAGCCAAGATCGCGCAGGAGGATGCACCGCTTGCGCAGCTGGCGCTTCAGGAGGAGCGTCGATTGGAGAATTCTCAGAGAATAATCCGCAATCCTGAGATCGTGCTCGACATGATCATGCGCGAGAAAAGCGTCTTTGATGCTCAAGATGTAGCGAAGATGCTGCATCGCTATGTCGATGATGCCGGGCTGTTTCAGAACCTGATGGGTCGCATCCTGCAAAGTCATGAAATCTTGCGCCTTGATCGTGAGCGTCTCGAGCTTGCGACGGGTATCAGGACGCCGGCCAAATACACGACACGTGCGCTCATTCGGCTTGAAGCTGAGATGGCCAATCGCGCGATCTGGCTTTCCAGGCGTCGGTCGAGCGGCGTCAAACAGCCGCTGCTGGAACGGGTCTTTGCTCGCCAGCGGCATCTGTCTGATGAGCAGAGGACGGCTATCGCGCATATCGCCGGTACCGCACGGATTGCTGCAGTGGTCGGTCTCGCTGGCGCCGGCAAGACGACGATGATGAAGGCGGCGCGTGAGGCTTGGGAGGCTGCAGGCTACAGCGTTGTGGGTGGAGCGCTCGCTGGCAAGGCGGCGGAGGGCTTGGAGAAGGAGGCTGGCATCCGGTCTCGAACGCTCTCGTCCTGGGAGCATTCCTGGGTGCAGGGGCGTGACCGGCTTAATGCCCGGTGCGTCTTTGTCCTCGATGAGGCTGGAATGGTGTCGTCGCGGCAGATGGCGCTTTTTGTCGAAGCAACCACACGGGCCGGCGCCAAACTGGTCTTGATCGGCGACCCGGAGCAGCTGCAGCCGATTGAAGCGGGAGCTGCGTTTCGCGCGATTGCGGACCGCGTTGGCTATGCAGAACTTGAGACGATCTATCGGCAGCGGCAGCCATGGATGCGCGAGGCATCGCTTGATCTTGCACGTGGCGATACGGCCAAGGCACTGGAAGCCTATGACGCAAAGGGCAAGGTGATCGGTGCCGAGAAGAAGGCGGATGCAATCCTTGGCCTGATCGCGGACTGGGAGCGCGACTATGATGCGACCAAATCGACCCTTATCCTTGCGCATCTACGCCGGGATGTCCGCCTTTTGAACAGGCTGGCCCGAGATAGGCTCGTTCAAGGCGGGATAATCGAGAGTGGATATGCCTTTGAGACGACCGATGGACCTCGCGCGTTTGCCGCCGGGGATCAAATCGTCTTCCTGAAAAACGAGGGCTCGATTGGTGTCAAGAACGGCATGCTTGGCAAGGTGCGTCAGGCTTCAGTCGGTCGGATACTTGTGGAGGTCGGCGAAGGCGATGAGCGACGACGGGTTTTGGTCGAAGAGCGCTTCTACAATCATCTCGATCACGGCTATGCCACGACGGTTCACAAGGCCCAGGGGGCGACCGTCGACCGTGTGAAGTTCCTGGCCTCGCTTTCGCTTGACCGCCACCTGACCTATGTGGCGATGACGCGCCACAGGGAGGAGCTTAGCGTTTATTTCGGTCGACGATCCTTTGCCAAGTCCGCAGGTCTGGTTGGGATCCTGTCGAGACGAAACGCCAAGGAAACCACACTCGATTATGCCGACAGCCGCTTTTATCGGGCAGCACTGCGCTTCGCTGAAGTGCGAGGTCTCCATCTCTTCAACGTGGCGCGAACCATGGCCCGGGATCGTCTCGAATGGACCGTTCGTCAGAAAGCGCGGCTCAATGCACTTGCCGATCAACTTCTTGGCTTAGGGATGAGGATTGGTCGGATCCTCGGCGCAGAAGGTGCGAAGGCGGAAAGCGCTTTGATGACAAGGCCGATGGTGGCAGGCGTGACCCTGCATGCCAGGTCACTTGAGGAAGTGGTCGAGGAAAGGCTCCGCGCAGATCCTGTGATTGCCAAGCTTTGGCAAGACGTCTCCTTTCGCTTTCATCTTGTCTATGCTGAGCCGGAAAAAGCCTTCCGTGCGGTTGATGTTGACGCGATCCTCAAAGGCCGTGTGAATGCAGATGTGACGATTGCAAAGATCGCCAATCAACCTGACGGTTTTGGCCTGCTCAACGGCAAGACGGGCATCTTTGCCAGCCGCACTGAGCGATCTGACAGAGAGCGTGCCGTTCGAAACGTTGCGGCTCTTGCCGGCAGTCTTCGCGATTACATTCGCCAGCGCACTGAGGCTGAAGAACGATATCGTGTCGAGGAGATAGCACTCCGAGAACGGGCCGCACTCGAGATCCCTACACCATCGATCGAGGCCCGCAGGGTGCTCGAGCGTTTGAAATTGGCGGCCGATGACAACGCATTTGCTTCCCTGGTCGAGGAATTTCGCTTCAGTGAGCACGTGAGTTCCGAACTTAAAGATCTTGCCAAGGCCGTTGCAGAACGGTTCGGAGAGCGGACCCTTCTGCCATTTGCCGCTTCGAGAGCCCATGGTGAGGTCTTCAAACGACTGACGTCCGGCATGAATGCCGCGCAGGTGACGGAGATGGAAAAAGCCTGGAATCTCCTGCGAACGGTGCAAATGCTTGATGCGCATCAGCGCAGCGCGGCAGCGCTCAAGGCATCAGAGGGATTGCGCCAGAAGCAAGCCCAAGGACTTTCCCTCAAATGACAGCCAGGTTGCGGCTACAGATGCGGTGGAATGGCCGATGCTGGCCGACAAGCGTAGTCCTGATCTGTCTGGTGCTCCTGATCCTAGCCGGGTTGGTTGGTGGGTGTCTTGGGTTGCGGATCAATCTGACGCCCAGCGTGCCGCTTGGCATCTGGAGGATCGTTGCACTGGAGCGCCCGGTGCGGACGGGCGAGCGGGTGTTTGTCTGCCCTCCCCTCACACCTGTGATCCACGAGGGGCTGAGGCGCGGATATCTGAGACGGGGGCTTTGCAAGGGAAAGATTGCGCCCCTGATCAAGACGGTGGCGGCCATGCCTGGCCAGTCTGTCCTGATCTCTGACTTCGTCTATATCGACGGGCATCTGCTGGCACATTCCAGGCTCCTGCCTTTTGACAGCAAGCGAAGATTACTTTTGCCTCATTATGGAGGCCCGGTTCCCGCGGAGGCCGTCTATCTGCATTCGGATTTTCCGGGCTCGTTCGATTCCCGCTACTTTGGACCGCTGCCCAGCGCGAGCATTCTTGGATTGGCAAAGGAGGTCTGGACTTGGTAACCCATGACCGAGTTCGTCTCTTGTGCTTGATCGGGGTCTCGGCGGCTGTCGGCTGGCTTGCATGGAGCGGGTATGTGCTTGCCCTGCCAGCGACTGCCTTGTTCCCCCTCCTCTGGTCAAAGGCGAGGACACGGCCGCAGGCCGCAGCTATATCCGCCGCCTATTTCCTTGCCGCATCCAGGGGGTTGCCTCAGGGCGTTTCGAATTTCTATGCCCTCGACATCTGGCCAGGACTTCTACTCTGGCTGATCGCCTCTTTGGTCTTTGTCCTCGTTTACATGGCTTTGTGGACCGATCTCATTGGATGGCGGAGGTCGTTTCGGTTCTTGATTGCCTCGGTCGCAATGGCCCTTCCGCCGCTCGGTGTCGTGGGCTGGGCTCATCCTGTCACTGCCGCTGGCGTGCTGTTTCCTGGCTGGGGCTGGTCGGGGTTGGTGGCGATGGCGGCGAGCCTCGCGATCATGACTACCCGGCATTGGCCCGCCGCAGGTGTCATACTAACAGGTCTCTGGTTCGCGTCTGCCATCGATTGGATTGAGCACAGAGGGCCCGACGGTTGGCAGGGTCTTGATCTTCAGATGGGTTCCGAACTGGGGCGAAACGCGAGCCTTGTCTATCAGAGGGAGCTGATCGCCTTTGTGCGCGACCGTTCAACGGCCACTGCGGACAGCCTGATCGTCGTTCTTCCTGAAAGCGCGTTTGGGTTCTGGACGCCCGGTTTGGCTCGGCTTTGGCAGAGCGGACTTGTCGGTTCCGGGATCACCGTTATTGCGGGTGCAGCAGAGATCAGGCCTGAAGGATACGACAATGTGCTCGTCCTAATCTCGGCGACTACCCATCAGGTCCTCTACCGCCAGCGCATGCCCGTCCCTGGATCAATGTGGCAACCCTGGACACGGCTGACCGGGGTCGGCAGTGGCGCGCGTTCACGAGTCTTTGGCAATCCGGCCGTCGAGGTTGGAGATCGCCGTATTGCGGCGCTGATTTGCTATGAGCAACTGATCGTCTGGCCTGTCCTGCACTCCATGCTTTTCGATCCTGATGTGGTGGTTGCGGTTGGCAACGGCTGGTGGACCAAGGGTACGTCGATTGTCGAGATACAGGAGGCAAGCGTAGAAGCCTGGTCCCTCCTCTTCGACGTCCCCTTGGTCCGGTCATTTAACAGGTGAGCTGGCATCGGGATGCCGATTGTCAGCCGCTCGTGTGATCGGTGAAGACGAGCCTTCTGATGGAGGAGCCGCTTCATAGAAGGAGACTTATCTCCACTTCTTGAGAGCGTTTACGCCCCGATCGGCCGCGCATTGATTTCCCCGACCTGGCAGGATCTGAATGGTGCAATGCAACAATTTCACTTGGAAAGTTTGCAAACGTCAGTTACATTTTTTTAACGATGATGAACGCACCTCTCCCGCGCCATCAGCGTCATCGGATACTCCCTCTCACAAGTGTCCGAGAATAGGTGCCGTGGACTTCTCCTCTGCCGGTACCTGAAAGATAGAAAAGGCCCGTCGCGCCCCTGCGACGGGTCTTTTTGCTCGGCAACATGGACATCATGGTTACCAAATCTTCAACAGTTAGGGTTAAGTCCTTGACCAGCGGTTCGTGGATCTGGCAATTGTAGTGGTCAAGAATACACAACGGTAAGGTGGTCAGTTGGTAAAGAGCTATAAGTCAGAGCCCCTCGTGGCTGGCAAAGACCGGCCAACCGACCAGGCATTGCTGGAGGTTATCCAGAACAATGTTCAGCGAGTGTCGGGCAATGACAATATCTCAAGCTTGACGCGGGAGCGGCCTGCAATGGGCGCGCTGGCGTCGCTGCTTTCTGCGATCGGATTTGTTGGCGTCATGCTTTCGGCAATTGTTATCATGGGGCTCGCCAAGCTTGTTCCGAGTTCACAGGACGATCACTACTGAGTTGAAAAACTCTGGTTGCGCAGATACCGGCTGCGTAAGGCTTGCCGAGCAAGCAGCTTGGAAGTTCTCGTCATATGTATCGCGGTGCAAGGGTCCCCAGGCGTGGAAAGAGTTTCAGTCCACCCGCTTCAACCCCATATCGTGAGACCGATGATACCGGTCAGGCCGACGGCGATCCGCCACCAGGCGAAGGGCGCATAGCCCCGTTTCGAGACGAAATTCAAAAGCCCCCGCACCACGAAAAGCGCCGACACAAAAGCGGCCACGAAACCGATCCCGATAATCATGGTGTCGTCGACAGTCAGCGCATTCCGGTTCTTGTAGAGATCGAGCGTGAAGGCGCCGAGCATGGTTGGCATGGCGAGGAAGAAGGAAAATTCCGCCGCCGAACGCTTGTCGGCACCCAGCAGCAGCGCGCCGACGATCGTGGCGCCCGAACGCGAAGTGCCCGGGATCATCGCGACGCACTGGCAAAAGCCGATCTTGAGCGCGAGCGACAGCGGATATTCTGTGACGTCGTGATATCGCGGCTTCAGCGGCAGACGATCGATCCAGAGCAGGACGAAGCCGCCAAGGATCAGGACGACGCAGATGAGCATCGGCGTCTCGAAGAGCACGGTCTTGATGAAATCATGCGCGATGACACCGATCACGGCAGCAGGCAGGAAACCCAGAAGGACCGCACCGACAAAGCGGCGGCTCTCAGCACTTGTCGG
Source organism: Allorhizobium sp. nf9_anc (assembly GCF_056323085.1). Classification (NCBI taxonomy): domain Bacteria; kingdom Pseudomonadati; phylum Pseudomonadota; class Alphaproteobacteria; order Hyphomicrobiales; family Rhizobiaceae; genus Allorhizobium; species Allorhizobium sp. nf9_anc. The sequence continues at coordinate 226,935 of NZ_JBWHZM010000002.1, forward strand.
CAGCGACAGCGCGATGCCTAAGAGCTTGGCAAAGTAGACGCTCAGGATCGCCAGGATCGCGCCCAGCTGGATAAGCACCGCAAAGGTGTTGCCGGGCGATTCAAAGCCGAGGAAATGGCCGGCCAGCAGAACATGGGCGGTGGAGGATACCGGCACGAACTCGGTCAGGCCTTCAATGAGGCCAAGGACCAGCGCGCTTATAATGGAGCCGTTCGTTTCCAATTTGCTTTCACTCTCGATACATTGGATACCCGACAAACAAGTTGATCGAGCAGTGTCTATTAATGAGTTGCCCGGCCGCGCAGATTGGCAGAAGCCCGAGTCTGCAGTGATCGGCGGTTGTCGCCCATCCGGTTCAATTCTGATGCGGCGGATCTAATTCCCGGTCGAGTGCGCAGGCCTGTGCTGCCACCATGAAGCGGAAGTCCTTACTGGAAACGTCGAGCACTGCGTCACGGATCGCACAGTATCAGATACGGGCTTGGGTCTTTCGCAGCAGTGTTTTGTTGCGGAGGAACAAACTTTCTGGCGGCAGCTGCGCGTGATCGAAGACAGAGCTGCCTTGTCTAGTCTCCGGCCATGATGACCAACACAATCTTGATTGCTCTATGTCCTCATCCCTCGTTTCTGAAGTGTTGGTAGGCGGATTGCGTCCACGCGGTAGTTGTTCCGTATTACCGCGCCGCTTTTCGCGGCACAATATTGAGCTAAAGATATCGTTAACCGGCAAGATTACAGCTGTAATGGGCGGAGTCTGATGCCGGCCAGCCCAGTTGCTAAAATTGGCTCCGTGCCGCTTCAAAACACTCCGTTTCCTTTCTCATGTGATCGCAGGCGTGGTGATGTCGACCAAGGCTCAATCCAGGGGCCACGGAGACGTCAGTGTGCGGCGCACCATTTTTGCGCGATAAGTTGCCTTTTTGATACAGGTATACCCAGCAGTCGCCGTTGTTGGGCCTCGTCAATCATGGTATGTGCACCAAACATTAACCATAGCGTGAAAGGGTGCAGACATTGGCAGCGATGGACAGGGACATGATTGTATTCGCTTGGTGTGTATACGGCATTGTTGCCCTGGTATTTCTCATTGAGACCTATGCAGAAGGCGAGAAAGCCGAAGCGCCATGGGATGGATGGCGAATTGGCGGCCTACTTCTGAGCTTGGTTTGGCCAGTTTATGCTGTCGCAGTTTTGGGCACTGTGGTGTTTTCGAGGCGGAAAACCGCACGCACCATTGGCTGAGACTTCGCCTAATCGCAGATGAGCGATGAGCATTTGATATTGGCTTCGCGCTGTTTGGATGTCGTTATGAAGCTCCACACCTCACCAGCCGCTCTGCAGCCAAATAGCGATTGTGACGGCTGTCTCGCCGCTCTGACCGTTCTCGAGCCAGCCATTTTCGCTAGATAACTTTCAAGTCTTTTGAGATCGCGACGAGATGCGTGACCGTGGACGCGTTCAGCTTGCCGCGCGCAGCGTCGAGGTAATGTTGGACGGTGCGGGGAGAGAGGCCGGTGATGATTGCCGTCTCGGGGGCAGTCTTGCCCATGGCTGCCCATTTGAGGCACAGGATTTCCCTTGAAGACAGTGGCCTGACGGTCGAACATCCGCGCTCGCCAAGGATGGGCGTCAGTCTGTAGTGGAGCCCCATCAGGAGCGGGATTGCGTCACTCGGATTGTGGCTTGTCGGCTGCCCGCGGCGATCGCGTGAGGCAAAGCTTAAGATAAGCTGCGTGTCAAAACTTGCTCGCGCCGCAATGGTCGCTCCGTACCCAATCCCGTGCTCGATGGCACTGATTGCGAAGAATTTGGCTCCACTATTGGGGCTCGTCACCCAGTCCGCCGCCGACCAACTGAAGGTGCCGGCACAGTGCTTTGCTCGTGCGATCACAGGATCCTGCCGATCCAGCCGTTGTCGCAAATAGAGCTTTTCCCACGGTTGCGGATAGTCGCCGAAGTAGTTGACCCGTTCTCTCTCCAGGCTGAGATAGGCGAAGTGCTCGAAGCCAAGATCAGCTGCGAAGCTGCTGAGCGCATGCGCGAAAGTGCTGCGATCTATGGCCGTATCGACGATATCGAGCAACGTCTGGAACTTGGACGACATTGGCCGGTGTTCCTTGCAAACGGGTTGGTGCTGTCGTTTGTCGGCTGACAGGCTTGCAGCCATAGTTGCGGATTATCTCATTACCTCTCACGCCGCGCGAGGAGGTTGACCACAGCAAATCTGTCGGACAGCGGAAGCGGAACCTGTCTACGTTCGATCACCATGGATCTGGCCGAAACCGCGGCAAGCGACCAAAGGCAGCAGTGAGATACGCTCGGGCCTGAGGCGGTTAAAGGATCAGCCACCAGAACACTGCACAGAGCAGCATGACGACGACGAGAGACTTTAATCTGAATGTAGGACGCAGCATGACACAATACTCAATTACAAAATTGCTATCTGGCGTCAGCCCCACCGACAACGGAAAAAAGCCTACAGGTTCCTCTGCGCCCTGTCGGCCCCTAGATTTAGCCTATTGGAGCCGGGGATTGCCAAAGGTTGCAGCTTGCGAATCAGCACTCGTTTTCGAAGGGAGAGATGGTGGCTAAAGCTGTTTGGCGTCTGCCCTGTGCCAAATATCTCAGTATGACTAGCCAAACCTAGTACAAGGATGTCTGATGGACAGTTAAGAGCACACCAGTAAAATTCATTAAGAAAAGGCTGCTATTCAGGTATCTACAATCTTTAGTTCCAGTGTAGCGCACCTCATGCTCGTTCAGATCGATAAGTTCCAACTGGAGTTTGGCATGTTTGTGGAGGCCGTCGCGTGCCCTCATGAAGAGTTTCAGAAGAAGCGTTTTATTCTGAAAAGCCAGGCGGATCTTGCCGCGATTCTAGCTAGTTCTGCGCAAAGAGTAGAGATCAACACGAGCCTCGGCCACGCATGCAGAAAAGACATGCAGAGCGATGCAAAAGGCTTGGCCGCTGTTAGAAGGTCCGTAGATGGAGCGGTCAACGAGCTAGGACCAGCGCTTGGTAAGCTGGCACGAGATCAGAGCCTGGATGTCGATCAGCTGGCGAGTATTTCTTCTGCCTTGGGAAAGTCTGTCGAAAATGCGCCGGACGTGCTTCTCAAGGTGACGCGCCTGAAATCAAAAGACACGGTGACGTATCTCCATTCTGTCGCAGTAAGCGCGCTGATGATGCGTGTCGGTCAGGTTATGGATCTGCCAGATAATACAATCAGCGAACTCGGGATGGCAGGTCTGGTACATGATGTCGGAAAACTGCTGATTGAGGACGCGATCCTTAAAAAGACAGGCGCGCTTGCAGCTGACGAGAAGGCCCTAATTCGGACTCATCCGCAGATTGGTTATGATCTATTGAGATCGGCAGAAAACGTCACCCAAGTCATGCTGGATGTCTGTCTATGGCATCATGAAGTTCTTGATGGTTCAGGTTACCCGCATGGCCTCAAGTCGGCTCGACTTCCCCTATCTTGCAAGATTGCGGCAGTCTGCGACGTCTTTGAGGCGCTGACATCAGCGCGCCCCTACAAAGCCGCTTGGCCTGTCGGCAAGGCGCTTAAATGGCTCTATGAGCAACCTGACCTTTATGACTACAGGATCGTGGGGCGTTTGCATGAGGGCATTATGGCCAAAAATGCATCGATCGGATGATCAATTTGCTACACCTATTCTGGCTCAGTTTGGGAGCTGACAGTAAAGTCATATCACGCGCGTCTTACTCGCGATTGGAAAGGACGCGAGCCGAGGGTACCCACACCCCTGCTTGGCTCCCTTTGTTGGACTGATCACTAATAAAGCGCTCGAAATTAAACGGTATGCAGTCATGAAGCGCGTGCAACGCTGAATATCATGCCGCCCAAGGAGATGCACTAATCCACTCTCGCTCCAATCCGACTGCGCTCTCTTTCCGCTAACCTCTAAATGGCCGCCGCTCCTGATTGTCACTTCATCGCTGCGCGAGCTCTGCAGGCTCAGTCACCTTGAACGGCATTTTCGACCCTGGCGGCAGTCGTTATGCCATCGAGAGTCTAGAGACGTCTGGACATAATGGATCGAGTATTTACTTCGATCAGTTGGCCGGGCCGTTCAATAAGCTAGGTCTCAGCACGCCTTCAATAGTCGACCACGACAACATGCATCCCAATTCTGATATGAGCTTCATCCAGCCATTTGAAATGTACCTGGATGCAACGATCGAGTTCGACATCAGCATCAACAATGCGCCGGAGACCACCTACGTGATTGATCGGGGCGTGGTGGACGCGGCGCTTGGTACATCGGACGGAATGATCAACAGTGCAGCCGACTTTAAGGCGATTGTCGATTATCTCACGCCAAGCCTGGGCCTCGACGTTGAAACGAATGGAAACAAGGTATCGTTCAGACTCGATCAGACGGTACGTCCAGGCTATGGTTCCAAGGCGATAGCGTTCTTCATCTCCGCGTTCCGGCCCGATCCTCCCTTCACCCTGCGCTTTGACCTCGATGAAATCGACCTCGCCTCCGGAGCGTTTAGTGTTGATGACTACATTGACCGTTTCGAACATATGCTGAAGGAAGCCATCAGCAGCGCAAGCAGGCTTGGCGCGTTAAAGACGCGTGTTGAGATACAGCAGGAGTTTGCCAATAGTCTCATAGACAGCATCGACAGCGGTATCGGTCGACTGGTCGATGCAGATATGAATGAAGCGTCTACACGTCTGAAGGCACTTCAGACCCAACAGCAGCTTGGCGTGCAATTATTGTCGATTGCCAATTGCAGTAGTGAGGAATTGCTCACGTTATTCCGCTAAAGCCAGATCCGCGAAACGGGCGGTGACGCTATCATTTTCCAACTCGATGGATTCGGTCAGGATTTACTAACTTAGACCCGCGCGGGGGTCGCGAAGAGCGCGCCATCATCAGTTCCCGGAAGACCGTCAGGTCGAATGACCGTTGAAGGTCGAGTGCCACTTCCAGGCGGAGCGGATGATGTCGTCGATTCCGTGCTTGGGATCCCAGCCCAGCACCTCGCGGGCAAGCGTGTTGCTTGCGACGAGGCCCGGTGGGTCGCCGGGGCGGCGCTCGGTGCGCTTGATCGGCATGGGGCGGCCCGACACGGTCTCAATGGCCGTGATCAATTCCTTGACGGTCGTGCTGTTGCCGGTGCCGAGATTGATGGCGATGGTCTCGCCGCCTTTCAGCAGATAGTCGACGGCGCGCACATGGGCGTCGGCGAGATCGTTGACGTGGATATAGTCGCGAATGCAGGTGCCGTCGCGGGTGTCATAGTCCTCGCCGAAGATCGAGAAGAACTCGCGGCGTCCAAGGGCCGTTTCGATCGCAAGCGGGATGGCATGGGTCTCGGGCGAATGCCACTCGCCGATCCTGCCTTCGAAATCGGCGCCGGCGGCGTTGAAATAGCGCAGCATGACGGAGCGCATGCGGCCGCAGAGGTTCAAGTCGCCCAGCGCCTGCTCGACGATGTGCTTGGTGCGGCCGTAGGGGTTGATGGGCTTCTGGCTGTGCTTTTCGTCAAGCGGCAGGTATTCCGGCGCACCATAGGTGGCGCAGGTCGAGGAGAAAACGAAGTTGCGGATATCGGCTTCGCTCAAGGCCTGCAGCAGGCTGAGCGTGCCGGACACGTTGACGTCGTAGAAGTGCTCCGGCTCCTTGAAGGACTGGCCGACCTCAATGAGGCTGGCGAAGTGCATGGCCGCCTTCGGCTGGTACTTCGCGAGCACTTCCTTGAGGCGCGCATTGTCCCTGATATCGCCCTGTTCGGCCGGACCCCATTTGACAAATTCCGGATGACCCGAGGTGAAGTTGTCGTAGACGACGGGCAGATAGCCGCGCTCGGAGAGGGCGAGGCAGGTGTGGGAGCCGATATAGCCGGCGCCGCCGACGACGAGGATTGGGGTGGCAGTCATCTGTTTGTCAGTCCGTTATAAACCTGGTTTCTCATAAAATTCAACAAATATAGTCGCACTGGAAAGAATGGAGTAAGACCTGAACAAAGCCGAAAGAGAGCGAGCTTAAAATCATACCCGGGGGGCTTGTTGTCGCGCTACCGGTGAGTCCTAGCGAAAAAGAAGCTGACTGACCAGTATTCGGGACCTGATAGCGGCACGTATATCTTATTGTATGCAGGGAAATTTTACAATTTCTGTGGCATGTTTGAATCCGGCAAATGTGAACTGCCAGTTCGAATTAAATATAGAGGAAAAATCGTTGCGGAATAATTCTAAGCTTCGAAAAGCCGTATTTCCTGTCGCCGGTCTCGGCACCCGTTTCCTGCCGGCAACGAAGGCGGTGCCAAAGGAAATGCTGACAGTCGTCGACAAGCCGGTCATCCAGTATGTGGTTGACGAAGCCATCGAGGCTGGCATCGAGCATTTCGTCTTTGTCACAGGCCGCAGCAAGGCGGTGATTGAAGACTACTTTGACATACACTTCGAGCTAGAACATACTCTAAAGGCTCGCAACAAGGCTGCCGAACTCACGCTACTTGCAGAATTGCAGCCGCCGGCCGGACAGACCAGCTTCACGCGCCAACAAGAGCCGCTGGGTCTCGGTCATGCCGTATGGTGTGCTCGCGATATCGTCGGGCACGAACCCTTCGCCCTTCTTCTTCCCGACATGATCATGCGCGGAGAAAAAGCCTGTCTCAAGGGAATGGTGGAACTTTACCAAAAGACCGGTGGTAACATCGTGGCTGTCGAGGAGTGTGCGCCCGAACAGGCTCACAAGTATGGCATCGTCGGCGTGGGCGAGACGCTCGAAGGTGGCTTCAAGATCACCCAGATGGTCGAGAAGCCGGCCAAGGGGACGGCACCTTCCAACTTCTTCATCAACGGTCGATACATTCTGCAGCCTGAGATCTTCGAGATCCTGTCGACCCAGGAGCGCGGTGCTGGCAATGAGATCCAGCTGACCGATGGCATGCTGAAGCTTGCTCAGAGCCAAGACTTCGCGGGCTACCACTTTAGGGGCGAGACCTTCGACTGCGGAGCAAAGGACGGCTTCATTTTGGCCAATGTTGCCTTCGCCATCGAGCGTGCCGATATTCGTCCGACCGTTGAGCATCAGCTGAAGGCCCTGATCGCGGCTTTGAAATAACCGTCCAGGAATGCTGGCGCGCGTCTCGGTAAATTCGATCGAGGGCGCGCCAAATTTCTTCTACTGAGCCTTAACGACATTCAAGTCGCGAATTAAAAATAGCACTAGCCGCTCAGCTTAGTATGCTCCTGGCCTTCACCGGGTTGTTCAGGCACTTTCTTCTCCCATGTTAATAGTTCCGTCGACGCGGCCAACCCGGAGTCGGCGAGCGGGAGGAGTATCGAACCGCGGCATTTCTCTTTGGCTGCCTGATGGTCGTTCTGGGTCGATGATGCGCCATTCCCGTTCGAGCCGTTCAAGAACATTCATTGGGATGAGTTCCTTCATTCAGTTTTTCTTTCAGTTGCTGCCGGTACTGAACATGATGGGCGAGAGCTTAAATATATGATGCAGCTTAAAGTATAATAGGATGCTGCTCTGTTGCATATGTCAAACGTCACTCAGCGAACTTCTGCCTTTGATATTCTCATCGGCTATCATGAAACTCTTTATTGGGGTCGGTGAAGCTAAAATCCAAGCCGGCTGACACGTGACAGCTCTCAGGTGACCAACCTCAATGTGTCTTTTGAAAATTGCAGTTGATCCGCAAGAGCTGTCGCTTCGGGCGCAGTGATTGCCGCCGTATCAAATCTACCAGATAGACATTTGTGAGCAGTGATCCACAGGCGCCAGCGGACACTGTGCAGACCGGAAGGCGCAGTTGTCTTGAGCTCCAACTGCGTTTTGCTTGTGGTTCATTCGGCTGTTCGGGAGAACGCTCACCCTTCCCGACGCTGCTCGTCTAGGACACGTTGTTCGCCATAAATTAAACGGGTTCAATTTGAAACATATTAAGTAGGCATTTGCCGTAGTTTTGTTCAGACCAATTTTGGGTAAGTCTCTAGTTCGTTGCTGCAGCGCAACACGAAATGTAAATCAAGAACAGCAGAGTTAACCATCGGTTAAGAATGAGGTCGACGGGGGCATTAGACTGAAGTATGTGAATCGCGATTGTGGTGTGGTGCCGTTGGGCGCCAGCGTGTGTCGAACAAGTCATATAGAGATTTTGCTATGGTAGAATTTGGTGCCGTCAACAACGCAAGCAGTTACCCATCTGCCCACAGTTGGGCGCGCATTCGCCGTCAGCGCCCATTTGACTTCGTGTTGAAGCGGACGCTCGACATCGCGGTCTCTCTCTCGATGCTGTTGTTCCTGGCTCCGGTGCTCATTCTCATCGCTGTCTTGATCAGGCTAGAAAGCCCAGGTTCACCATTCTTTTCGCAGCTCCGATATGGTCAGCACGGGAAAAAAATAAGGATCTACAAGTTCCGCTCTATGCGTTCGGACTTGTGTGATCCGTCCGGTGTGGCCCAGACAGTGGAAAACGACCCGAGAGTGACGCGCTTTGGTGCTTTCTTGCGGAAGTCAAACCTCGACGAGCTTCCGCAGCTTTGGAATGTCCTGATCGGAGACATGTCCCTTGTCGGGCCACGTTGCCACGCCATCGGAATGCTGGCGGGTGGAGTTCTGTATGAGCATCTTGTGCCGGGCTATCACAAGCGTCACGTCATGCGCCCAGGCCTGACGGGATTAGCTCAGATGCGCGGTCTCAGAGGCCCCACGGATAAGCCATCCAAGGCGCGTGCCCGCATCAATGCGGATCTCCACTACATTGAAAACTATTCGTTCATGCTGGACGTGAAGATCCTAATCGGTACCGTCTGGTCAGAGTTGAACGGTGGCAAGGGCTTCTGAGGCGCACTTAGAACAGGGGTACTGTCTGGATGTCAGGTCAGCCATACCCCGCATTCACTCACCGACATGGACTACATGTCGTTGGTATCCTTGGCTCTCCAGGCAAATCCCGTCTTTAGGACGGTCAATTTGGCCGGAGCCATCGTTTTAGCGATCAGAACAATGGCGCTGGTTAGCTCTTAGTGACCCTTCAGATGGCGGCACCATGTTGGTCGGCCAGCTTGTTATCGACTACAGCGTCATCCATAAACGCGGATTGTCAGAGGATTGGATCTTCAGCCAGGTCAGATCTGTTCTTTTCCAGTTTTTGACCACGTCTGAACGGTTATCCAGGACAAGATCTCCCTTGGATGTCCTGGCGACCAGGACCGCATGCCCCTCACCAGCCACGGTGCGCGTGACTGCAATCCGCAGGGAACGCGGTGACCAACCCATGCGGATCAACTCTTTTCGTTTGGCGAGCGCGATATCCTCGCAGTCTCCGGAAGCAGTCGCCACCTTCCAGCCGTCGCCGAAGTCAGAATTCGTATCATCGTTGATCTGCTTGATACGCCTGTTGATCTCTCGGTTCACTGCAAGCAGGTCTGTTTCCATATCTTCCGTAGCCGTGTCCGCAGCCCCTGCCTGAGCAACCGCGCAGTCCTGCGGGTTTTTCATGCAGAACCGAACATGTGCGAACGGCGCCAGTGTTGGGGTCTTCTCTTTTATATAATTGACCGAGAGGCCAGGTGCTATGCCGCGCGCCATTTCGCCAGGTCCTGCCGCATGACCGAGTGTGGGCGCAAGACCGAATGTTGCAATGATGGTGAGGGCTCGAAAAGGCAGCTTCAGCATGTCGGTGTCGCTTTCTTATTCTTGTTCTTGTCTTTTCGCGTTGCGAGGGCATTGCGGTCGATCGAGCGGTTTGAGCCGCCTTCTGTCCGGCAAGATACCGCGCATGTTTTGCAGGCTGCTTAAATGGTTGTATTCAATTTTACATATCGCCGTTTTGGACACTGGAGCCTTTGCAGGAATGGCAAAGCCTGACGCATGTATTCGCCGACCCCAATCTCGTGGTTGGCCCCCGACTGACTGCGATCCACAGGCGTGAGCGCTCTCGGCAGACCAGACCGTTAGCTGCGAGGCATTGATTTCCACCGATCACGCTGGCCGATTGTGTCGGCCGGCCAGCCTTAGAACCGGGGGCAGTCTTCGATGCCTTGATTGCCGATTTGAGGCGCTCGTCCAATCTGGCCATGGGCGCGACCTGTGCTCAGGTTGTCGGTCGAGCATACGAAATCGCAGTGTGCGGCATGATGATGCGCCCATTCGGGAGGCGATGAAGAAGGTGGCATCCGAGCGGCGGCTCTTTGGTAACCGTCTCAGCTACGTCAGCTAGACCGGCAGCGGAGCGCTATGAACTTGAAGAAACTACGGCGTCTTTATCGGTAGGTGAAGCTGACAATGTGCAAGCGTGGCGGTCGAAAGGGGGCCTTGGGCACGAGACTTCATCTGGCTCTGCCCTCACGTCCCAATGAGCGCTGGAGCTTGGACTTTACCAGCGGTGACTTCAGCGACGGCTGCCGGTTCCGTATTCTGGCGGTGGTCGACGACTTCACCCGTGAATGCCTTTGCCTGGTCGCAGACGGCATTGCTCTGGGACCAAATCTTGGACTGCCGCGGGCGATGCATTCCCGCGTGAACTCATCGATCACGTTAAGTTTGCGGATTTTCCTGCCATTGTGCATCCGATCCTCAACAAAATCATAAGACCAGACATGGTTGGGGTATTCCGGTCGTAGTTCGGATGCACGAACTGTCGTTCAACCACAGCCGACCGCGCTTGGGTTGCTTGTGCGGCACTTTCAGCACCTGCCGTCGCCAGATGCGCTCGACCCGTTTGACATTTACGATCCAGCCAGCCTGATGCAGCATCGCAGTGATGCGGCGATAGCCATAACGGCCATGCTGGAGAGCGAGCGTCGTGACGTCTGCGGTCAACGCCGCTTCGTCATCCGGGGCCTTGGCGATCTTGCGCTGTGTGGAACGATGCTGACCGAGAACCCGGCATGCCCGTCTCTCGGACACTTTCAGTTTTTCGATGACATGATCCACGCGAGCGCGACTACGGGCGGGGCTCAGAAGTTTCACTTGGCGGCCTCTGTTAAAATCATCTTGTCCAAGGTGAGGTCGGAAACGGCGCGCCGGAGCCGAGCATTCTCCGCTTCCAGCTCCTTCCGGCGCTTCACTTGATCACCCTTCAAGCCGTCGTATTCGGAACGCCACCGGTAGTATGTAACTTCCGTCACGCCTATCAACCGAATCGCTTCCGCCATCGATTTTCCCTGCGCATTCAGCACGTCAACCTGACGAAGCTTCGTGACGATCTCTTCTGCCTTGTGTCTTTTTGCTGCCATTTCAATGTCCTTCTGAGGCTCATAAGCCATACTTCATGAAGGATCACTTTTCATGGGGCAGACCATTAGGCCGTGTTCGAATATTCGAAATATTCTACACCCCGAAACGCAAACATGTTAGACGCCGAATGCTGTCGCCCGTCGAGTTCGAGAAGCGGGAGAAAATCTAACCCGAGAGGTGTCTACGAAACTCTGTTTCAAGTTGGCGTTCGCAACCTTCCATTAAGCAAATTGGGAGCCTGCTAGATTGGATCCGCCTTGCAATGATGCACATGTCGTGCATCATGTAGTCGTAAAAACGTTTTTTTCTAAACTGGGTTTCTCCGTCATTGACAGAATATAGGCGTGATATTGATGGCCTTCGCGCGCTGGCCGTCCTACCCGTTGTGCTTTTTCACTTTGGTGCTACCTTCATCCCGGGTGGTTTCACTGGAGTTGACATATTCTTCGTAATCTCTGGCTATCTCATCAGCGGCACTCTGGTCGCCGATCTGGAGCGCGGCCGTTTCAGTATTATTGACTTCTACTGGCGCCGGTTCAGGCGGATCATGCCGGCGTTGACGGTCGTCCTAGTCGTATCGACTCTGGCCGCTTTCCTCATATTGCTGCCGCCTGACTTCGCCGAATACTGCGCCAGCCTGGTCGCCAGCGCGACATTCTGGTCCAATATTTACTTCTGGAAGACCACGAATTACTTCGCCACAGAAGGCGCACTGCGCCCTCTTTTGCACACTTGGTCGCTTTCGGTGGAAGAGCAGTACTATATATTTGCGCCTTTTCTTGTGTGGATGATCCATCGCTGGCTTGGTGGGCGTTGGATGCTAGCGTTGGCACCGATCATCATTGGAAGCTTCGCGATTTCGGTCTTGGCAACCTCTGCAGCGCCGACGGCGGGCTTCTATCTACTTCCTACACGTGTTTGGGAGCTAATGCTTGGAGCGCTGGTGAGGTTACATCGGTTCCCGGCACCGCGTAGCCGCGCCGCGGCGGAGAGTGTTGGTCTTGCCGGACTAGGGCTGTGTGCGTATGGCTTTTTCTGCCTATCCGAGACGGACGCTTTTCCGGGTTTGAACGCTCTCTACCCCTGTGTGGGCGCTGTTTTGCTGATCCAGGCAGGTCGTGGAGCGGCCGATGGCGGTCACATGTCTATCGTAACGCGTTTCCTTGTCCTTAAGCCGATGGTGTGGATCGGCCTCATTTCGTATTCGCTTTATCTTGTCCATTGGCCGATAAGTGCATTCGCGCACTACCTCAGCATGGACGAAGTAAGCGCCGCTCTTTCAGTAACAATGGTCGTCGCTAGCTTCGCGCTAGCAACGATGTCCTGGCGTTTTGTAGAGCAGCCATTTCGCCGTAACGAGCGATTGGGAAGGCCGAAATTAGTCTTCGCCCTATCCGGAGCAACCATCTCGGTGCTGGTTGCGATTGGATTGATTGGGACCATGCTGAATGGTGTTCCTAGCCGCTTTCCGAACTATCGTCCCGAGTCAATTGAGGTGGGGAATTGGAACTGGGGCACCTGCTTCAACCTAGGGGGTGACCCGCTGGAAAACTGGAACGCGGAAACTTGCCAGTTAACTAAAACGCACCGTACGAGAGTCTTACTATGGGGCGACTCTTTTGCGGCCCACTATGTGCCGGGACTTACTGCCGGAGGCGTTGATTCGATCGGCGCTGACGTGGTTCAGTACACTTATGCCGGCTGCCCGCCCGACCTCAGCTATTTCTCATATGCTCGGCGGTCTTGCTCTGACTTTAACCACAACGCACTGAGGTTCATAAAAGAGCTGGACATTGAAGCCGTGGTGTTGTCCGCCCGCTGGGTTGATTATGAAAATCGCGGATTTGAAGGGTTGCAGCAGACAGTAGATCGAATCCGTGCTCTCGGCGTTGCGGTTACGGTAATCGGCCAGTCACCGCAATTTGTAACCGACATTCGAAAGCTCGACTACTATATCCGTCAACGGGGAAGCTCTGATCAGGCCTGGAAGTTCGCTATGGATCCGCAGATAAACATGGAGCTGAAAAAGTACACGTTAGGCGCGGATTTCATCGACCCTCTCACCCGCCTGTGCGTAGGCGATATCTGCGCCTATGCAGGCCCGGAGGGCTACTACTTCTCGGACTACGGGCACCTTTCGCCCGCGGGCGCTAGAAGAGCGATCGAGCTCTACTGGCCACGCTTCGGCGCACAAGCCAAAGCGCAGGTATCTGGTGGCTAGAATTTTTGGCAAGTGTCGCGTTGTTTAGTCACGGAGCTACAGTCCTGTTTAATCCGGTCCATATCCAGCAGCATGCAAGCAGCTTTAGCAACATCTTAGCGTGAAAAGAAACTTTGATTTCTGATGATAGCGGACCCGGCAGGGTGACCTTGCCCCCAAGTTTTATCCAGTTCTGAGTTCGCTCCGGCTAATTTGGCTTGCTGCATTTGGGGCGGTAGAGGCGTGCTGCGGTGTGACCCTTACCTGTTGCACAGCACCGCATCATTTTGCGGGTTGAAGGTCTGAGCGAACTCGGCCGGTGTGAGCCAACCGAGGCCGGAATGTGGTCGATCATCGTTTTAGTCGCTACGCCAGCTTGAGAGCGTCGATCGGGCTTGGTTCTAGGACGAGAACGATCATCTTCGGCTTGCCACGCCTCTCGATGATCCGCTCCAACTTACGGGCAACGCGCAGGCCAGGAGGCAATGTAAGGCGACGAGGGCCAGGCATTCTCTGGTGCAATCATTAAAGATCGTCAGTACCCGGAGCCTTTGGCCATCGGTGAGTTGATCCGACACGAACTTCAGCGAACAATGGTCATTGGCTACTATCGGGACCAGCATCGGTGCTGGTGTACCGATCGCTCGTTTCCGGCCGCTAAGTTTGCACAGGGTCAGCTTCTGCCGATAAAGCCGGAAGAGCTTCTTGTGGTTGATGAGGTGCCCCGCGCGCTTGTGAAGCACATAAAGGCACCGATACCGAAGCGACGACGCTCATGCGCCAGCGCCCTCATCCGCTCGCGAAGGTCATGGTCATCGCTGCGCCTGGTTTCGTAACGAACCGTCAATTGGCAAAAAGTCGCTGGCTTTACACGCCCGACGTTCGCTCATCTGGTGATGATCCATCAGATACACGACAGCTTTCCGCCTTGCTGTGGACATCACCATCTCTTTCCCAACAGGTCATTCAGAGCTGCGTTGTCGAGCATCGCACCTGCCAGGAGCCGCTTCAGCTTCGTGTTCACGTCCCCAGCCTCTAAAGCCGTTTGGCCTCCGACACGTCTATGCCGCCGAACTTCGTTTTCCATTTATAGATGCTGGCATCGATGACACCGTGCCTACGGCAAAGCTCCATGACCGGTGTGCCTGTCTCATGCTCCCTCGATATACCGATAATCTGTTCGTCAATGAAACGCTTGCGCTTCAATCTCTGGTCCTCCCAACAGGCCAGAGCTTACTTCAAAATGGATTAGTACGGCGGGCAGAAGGTCATACTTCCCGGTGGTCCAAGTTTTCGTTCGCACCTCCTAGCGGGCCGCGCCACGTCAGCTCTCTGTGGAAATCAACACTGTGACCATCAACAGAGACGCTGACGGTCCCGTGCGATTACACCGGCTTCGCAATTCTGAGCAGAGTGCGGAGACGTTTTGTGATAGGCATCCGGAGATGGCGTAATGCACGCGGATTGCGCAGGGCCACTTGAAGAGATGCGATGAGCGATTTCTGCTTAATGTTCTCGACAAGGATGAGAAAGGCGCGCGCCTCTTCTAGACTGCGGCTCCGACGCTGCTGCGCAACGGCCGCAGCTGAATCAAGATTGTAGAAGGTTAAGAAGCGTTGGTCAGCGGCAACCATGGCATCCACGTGCTCAAGCTTCAGAACTCTCGATATTGAGCCTTCCCGGACGTTGTAGATATATCCGGGTTCGGGTTCGACTGCACATATCCCACCACTGGCAAGGGCAGAGGCCAGCAGGAGATAGTCTTCGCCGATCCTTAATCCTTCATCAAACTTTAAATCGTGATCCTGAAGGAAGTCTCGCGAAAACATCGGCTTGAGGTAACCGAAGTTGAACGTGGATCTGAACAGAACGTTGGAATCGATGAATTCCACCAGACTGAGTGTCGGCCGCTGCTCGAGGACTTGGCGTGAGAACATTGTCACGGGCTTAGACCCGGCTTCAGAGACCTTGAGGTTGTCAACAACGATTTGCGCTCGCAACCGTAAGGCTTGGGCGATCATGTTCGCTGAGCGATTCGGGAGGATTTCATCGTCTGAATCAAGGACGGCTACCCATCGGCCACGCGCCTGTTCGATGCCTCGATTGCGTGCAGCACCAGGGCCACGGTTCTCCGCCAGCCTGATCAGCCGAACACGTGGATCGATGACCTGTTGCACAACCTTGGCGGTGTCATCGGTGGAGAAATCATCCACAACGATGACCTCCACAGAGACATCAGTCTGGGACAAGGCGCTTGCCAGCGTCCTTGAGATGGTCTCCCGCGTATTGTAGGCCGCAACCACGAATGTGACATCGATGATATCGTCCACGCTCACGTTGCCTCCACAGAGCCGTATAGCCGCAATTCACGCATTCCTAAAAGGCCACCAATTGCCCCGAAATGCAGTGCAGCTCGCAGGAGAAACCCGGTTCGGCCGGGTGCTGAGAAGACGTTCGCGGCGCATGCTGTCAGGCAAAAAACCGCCTTTAGTCCGGCAAGACCCAACTCCTTGATAAGCCGAAGCGATGAAGAGCGCGCGCGTAGCAACCGCCCATGGGTCTGTCCCGATCTGAACCGTCTATTGATGAGCCAGGACAGACTTGCTCGTTTTGCAGGCACAGGCTCCTCGAGCTTCGCCTGCGGTGCGAAGGCTATATAGCCGCCGTCGGCTGTCACATTTGCAAAGAAAGCAGTGTCCTCGCCACCGCTTTGGCCAAGCGCCAGATCGAACCTCCGATGTTTGATGAAGCGGGAGTTCATGTCGAGAAGGACATTACAGGTATAGCCGGTTTTTATCTGCCCATTAACCCATACTGGCTGCGTGGAGTGAAAATCTCCCTCCTTCATCCAGGTCGGCGCATTTGTGGCGTAGATTGCCTTGACTGGACCGAGCACGACATCGGCCTTTGTCTTGATCGCAGTTTCGAGAAGACTGGCTATCCAGGTTGGACCGGCTGTTTCATCGTCATCGATAAATGCTAGATAGTCTCCACTGCTTTCATCGAGGCAGGCATTCCGAGCCAGGGATATATTCGACATAGGGCAATGAACGTAGGAGACTTCAAATGGGGATCCGCTACGCAAGCTGTCAACCAGCGCCTCGGCGCTCGGAAGCTCATCATTGTCGGCAACAATCAATCGAAGTTTTATGTTTGACGATAACTCCTGGGCGAACAAGGACTGAAGCGCATTTGCAAGTTCCGAGCGGCGAAACGTACAGATCCCCACGTCAACTTGTACCGTCATTGGCTGTTCCCCGATCTTCATGTCCACACTTTCCGCGCTCTCTTCCACAACCGTACTTCCTTCTATAAAGCATGGATTAGGGGGTCATTCGGAAGTGATTTTTGCCGCATTTGCGAGTGTTCGAACTAAGGCTCTGCAGCCCGTCTCGTTGATGGACCAACTCGTGTCGTCCGTTTTTGCGAGAGCACCTGACATTGCCTGGTAATCTGAGAGTTGCAGGCTTGCAAAACACGACATGAGCGTTTCAGGCTCAGCATCATCGAGCAGCAAGCCCAGGCCCATGGTTTGGAGATGCTGCCCCGTTTGAGTACTTTTGAGTGCGATGGGAATTGCACCATGAAGTGCGCCTTCATAAAGCCGATTCGGAAGTAGCCACTCCGAGTTCAATCCCTCTTCGAAGAAATCAATGGCCCAAACAAACTGCACTTGGTGATAGATGTCCGCAAGATCCTCGGGATTGCGATAGGCTCCGTGGAAAGAGATGTATGGGTGCGACGCGATCTGCTGTTCGAAATCCGGAAATTCTCTAGGTGAAACGCGACCGCGAATGACAATCTCGACCTGGCCCTTCATGGAGATTGCGAAATTTGACAGCAGATCAAGGCTTTTGCGACAGCGGATCGCCCCGAACCATCCGATGCGCCATGGTTGGCCAGGGCCCGGTGGACGAGCGTCACGAGTGCTTCCACTTGTTCCCCCGAGATCCAGCACCTTGTTTTCAACAAGCAAGAACGGCAAATTGAGTTTTGAAATAGGTTTGAAGTAGTGAGTAACGAAGGCGGGTGAACTGGTCATGAGCAATACAGCAGCCTTGCCGAAATGCGCTTCCGTGGCTCGTAAGAGCCGGCCCTTTATCCCGCGATCTAGCAGCAGCCGGTGGATGTCAAGGCATTCGTAGACGATCGGAACCCCGCCGAAACAGCGCGATACTGCTTTGGAAAGCACTAGCATCTCGAGATTGCGGGCTATGATCAGATCGGGCTTTGGAAGGCCTTCCAACAAGCGTCTCAGCCTGATCCACGCAATGAGGACGGCCCTGATTCTCTGGCCGAGACGGCCGTCAGCCGTTTTGCCGAGAAGCACGAGAGACAAATCTGCGTCGCTCTTGAGCAGGTTGTCGTCACGCAAAAAGCCTGCCACGGATAGTCTCGCGCCCCCGGCTTTCAGCATTAGAACTCGGCGTCGAATGGCGGGGTCAGACACATCATGCGCTAGATAAAGTACATTTGGACTCATGATATCTTTTAGCTCATATGTGGCCGCCACAGATATCTGCGCTCATATCCTGCAAGGAACATTCAATCAAGCTTCACGCTTTATTCGCAGTAGATGGCGAATGAAGAGTTTATTCTTGTTCCCTTGAGTGGCCGCGGCAACCAGTGAAATCAATTTTCGGTATTCAAAGGGAATTATCGACTGGCATCAGCAGACGGGATCCAGCAGTAGAGGACGAGTCTCGAGCGAGGATGAACTTCATCTTGTCCCGCAAAATGGCGGCCGTAACGTCTCTGAAGCGTCGTGGTGATTCAGACAGGAAACTTGCGGCTGCAAGAAGTCCGCGGGACCGCTTCAAATCCAGAAACCACCGATGCTCGTAGCGCGATCTGATGTGACCTGCATGATCCGACAGCACAGATCTCAGGTCTTCGCTCAGATCTGGCTTGGTCAGGACCTTCATGTCGGCTAGATAAAGGTTCTTCAGATCTTCCGTGGCATGCTGGCTGCTCAGGGAGTTACGCCTGACCACGGCGCAGTAACCGCAGGATTTCATGAGTTTGAATTTTGCACCGGCGACGAGGCATCGGAGATAAAGATCATAATCTTCACCAAGCCTCATGGTTTCATTGTATCTCAGATCGTGTAGGTCCAGGAATGCCCGCGAGACGACGGGCTTCAGGAAGCCGAGTTGTCCACGTGCGAATTGCTTGTTCGGTAAATTCCCCGCAACAAACGCTGGCGCGTTCAGAGAAATTGGTTCCTGCCGCATATCCGTCGGATCTTTGAACTCTTTGCATTGAGTGACATCCGTAACGAATAGAATGTTGTCCGCGAGCAAATCCCAATCGCTGACTTCAAGCATCGATTTGAAGCGTCCGGGAATGAAAAAGTCGTCAGCGTCAAGAATGGAAATCAGTGGCGCCGTCGAGGCCGCAATCGCCTTGTTCCTGCCGATTGAAGGCCCGAGATTAACCTCGCTCCTGATCACCTTGAGCCTTTTCGACCCATCATCGGCAAGCAGCGCTTCGGCCGAGGTATCGTCGCTTGAGGCGTCATCAAAGACGACCACTTCGAGAACCTCCGGTTCTGCTAGGGCCGAAGCAATGGCTCTTTGGATCGTATCGCGAGCATTGTAGGCCGCAATCACCACACAGACCCGAGCGAGTTCCATCGATTGCCTTTCCCCGAGGAATACTGTTGTCGCCAGCTTACATCAGTTTCTGGCAACCGGTGCGATATAGATCCGTTTCCACAATTTTTATGCGTCCTCGCATTGATGATCGTGAGCAGGCTTATCACTGGTGGCTTTGTTCAGCCTATATCTTTGAGTGTATTACGCTGAAGTCATTCCCTGAAATCCGGACGGCGGAAAGAACGCCCGTTGCAAAGGCGCCGGTATCAACATTGATTCGGTTCGGCTGAATGCTGACATCCTCGACCGGCGTATGTCCGTGAACAACAGTGAATTCGGCGCCCTGGTTGGGCCATTTGAAATCCTCAGGGCGTGCCCACATGATCGTTGTCTCCTTCTGCTGTTCGAAGCTGCGCTTGGGATCCACGAAGCCGTGAACAAACCAGTAGTTTCGCAGCCTGATGGCGGATGGAAGGCTCCTGAGAAACTCAATATGAGAGAGCGGCACGGCCTCTGCCGCTTCCAGCGCCAGCTGTCTGGCCGTTTTGTTCGCTGTTCTGATACCATAGGATTTAAGAGTTTCAATTCCCCCATAAGTGAGCCATTTTTCACTATCACCGGTCGTATCGATGAAGGAGAGAAACATCTCCTCGTGGTTTCCGCACAAATTCAGGAGCGTTATTCCGGTGTCGACCTGAGATTCCAAGCGCCTGCAGAAGTACTCGATAACATGCGCCGAGTGCGGGCCCCTGTCGATGTAGTCGCCCAGGTATATGATTGCCTTCCGCCCAGGGAGAGTTTTTGCCTCCGACAATATCATGTTGTCCAAAATCATCAGGTTCTTGAGGCATCCATGGATGTCCCCGACGGCATATATGATGCTTGGAATATTTGTGATCGACAGCCGCCGCCGTGAGGGTGGCGACTGCGACGTCGTGCCGCCTATGATCTTTTTGAAGATGGAACGTAACAAAACCTGTCCTGGCGTGTCCAAAGTGATCCGGCTTCCTAGGCTTCCAGTGCATTCGTCCCTCTCGGTGGTCGCGAAGCTTGCCGGGAGGTCAATCTAATCGATCGGTACGGTTCTTGTCGATCATCCGAGAGTGCGCTGCAAAATGCTAACTCGAAACGACTCTTGCATGACGGCGGATCAGGAGAGCAGTTGTGTCGACCGTGTCATGTCATTATCTGCCCCGTATTTCAATCAACCTGCAATTAAGGAGTGGTCCGCCGATCAAGACGAGAATAGGCCGATTGTGTCAGGTGGTTGACGTGCGCGGGTCTGATATGACGTGTATTGAAGACGCCTGTATCTCAGACTTGTTGGAATCGATCAAAAATTTCGTTTAGTGCTACAGGTTAGATCATACTAGAAGGGTTGAAGCGCAGAAAATGCCTAGCATCATTCTCGATGACTGGATGAGGGACTTTGCATGAGGATCGGGATTGTTCGCTCCCTGGCGCTCCTCGCAATGATTGCCCTGTCACTGGTGCCCGCCTTTGCCACATTTGCCGCGCTGATTTTTCTGTTGGCTGGCACCGCTGTTGTTGCCCTGACTCTCAACCGTAGTCTGGCGGCCATGAGCTCGACTGCGATCACACTGATCCCGGTCTACTGCTTCGCATCCGTTTTGTGGTCGGATTATCCGACTATAAGTGCCCGGCTTGGTATTTTTCTGGCGCTAACCATCGCAATTGCCATCTCCGTCGGATCGCATCTGAGTATCCAGACAATTGCGCGGTTTACGTTTTGGTCGCACCTAGTGCCAGTTGTGCTCAGCTTTGCGATTGGGAACATCCCGTCCAGTGCCCCGTGGTCCGGGATCTTCGGAAGCAAAAACCAGTTCGCGATTTACGCGCTTATCGTTCTGATATGTGGCATCTATGTTCTGAGCTACTATAGAAACATATACATGAGAGTGATCGTATATGCCTCAATACTCGGCTCAGTAGCGGTTTTGATCGGAGCCCAATCTGTTGGGACGATAGTGAGCGCCTTTTCCACCTTAGTTGCCTACACGGCTTTCATGCTCCTCAAGAGATATGAAATGTCGACGAGAATCTCGCTGCTTCTGATGGCAATCCTCGCCTTACTGGTTGGCATCGTTCTTAACGAACTTGTCGGCGAGCTGCTTATTCAGCTGATTGTTTCGACCGGCAAGGATCCGACCCTAACGGGAAGGACGGATCTCTGGGAAAAGGCCATCGAGTATATAGGACAGAACCCTGTCTTTGGGCTCGGCTATCGTGCATTCTGGGTGCAGGGCAATCCCGAGGCTGAGGAGCTTTGGCGGATGTTCTACATTGAATCGCGTTCCGGCTTTCATTTTCACAACACCTATCTCTCGAACGCGGTGGAGATCGGGCTCCTTGGCATGGCTTTACAACTCTACGTCCTCTGGTCGATTTCAATCCGTGTCCTCAAGTTGGCGTTTGTGCAGCCGCAACCAATCTTGGCCTGGGCAGCTGCCTTTGTCTTCCTGGTACTAACGAGAAGCCTTGTTGAAGTTGATGTTTTCTCTGAATTCTCTGCCATCACGTTTGTTCTGGTCTGCGTTGCCAGTTCACTTCAAGCATCCGCGCGGCAGCAGCGCACCATCGAACAAAATGAGTTTGTCAGGATCATGGGTCAAGGGGATCGATTGGGTGGTGTGGTCGCCGGTGGCGGCCATGCTGCAGATGTCTCTTCGAGAGCAGGAGTTTAAAGATGAAGCAGCATCAAAAGTTCAAAAGCGTCATCGCTGCCGTGACATTCGTTTCAGTCTTTGTGGCTTGCCAACACGTACGCGCTGGCGGTGGTGTGAGCTTTGTTGAGAACTTCAACAATCTTTCTGAACAAAAGTGGTACGTATCTGACGGTTGGACAAACGGCGCCCATCAGAACTGTTACTGGACGAAGTCGAATGCTCGGATCCGATCGGGCATCCTGCAGTTGCATTTCAATCAAGGATCGGGTCGCTACCAGTGCGCCGAAGTTCAAAGCACGGAGATCTATTCCCATGGAACATTCGAAGTGAGAATGCGTGCGCCAAAGCCTTCTTCTGGCTTCAATGCTGCATTCTTCACATACACGGGCCCTCATATGGGAACGCGGCATGACGAGATTGACGTGGAACTGCTGATGCGTCAGCCGTCGTCAGTCTGGCTTAACGTCCATGTCGACGGCGACGGCGCCAACGGGATAGACATTCAGGATCAACCTTTAAGTGCGCAATTTAATGACTACGCATTCGTTTGGAAACCTGACAAGCTGGAGTGGTTCATCA
Source organism: Allorhizobium sp. nf9_anc (assembly GCF_056323085.1). Lineage (NCBI taxonomy): Bacteria > Pseudomonadati > Pseudomonadota > Alphaproteobacteria > Hyphomicrobiales > Rhizobiaceae > Allorhizobium > Allorhizobium sp. nf9_anc. The sequence continues at coordinate 249,239 of NZ_JBWHZM010000002.1, forward strand.
ACGGTAAATCTGTGAGGATCATTGACGATCCGGACAAGATACCGGTGACGCCGCAGAAGATTTTTGCAAGTCTGTGGAGCTCGGATACTTTGACAGACTGGATGGGGGAATTTGTTAGGCCCAGCATCCCCTATTTTCTGGAGATAGATCGTATTTCTTATACGAGGCTCGGAGATAAATGCCAGTTTAGAGGGTCTGTTGCTTGTTCTGCCAACTAGGCCGGACAATGCCAGCAAAAAAAGAGGCAATACACACTTTGAATATTCGGGCGGCGCAGGGCTGGACTGATCTTGAAGAGGTAGATTTCGTCGTGGGGGCGGCGGAGATCGGCAGGTTTATCCGACGCCACGCGCGCCTCATCGCTTGTTCGGTTCTCATCTGCCTCGTCATCGGCATGTTTGCTCTGGGGCGATCGACGCTGATTTATGCATCAACCGTCGTGGTTAGTGCGGAGCGTGGCAATATTTTCGAGTTTGCAGATATGCCTTTGTTTGGAGCGCCGGATGTTGATGACGTCTGGCTCATGACCCAGGCTGAACTGGTGCTTTCGGATCTGGTCGTGTCCTCGGCAGTCGAGCAACTTAACCTAGTGCAGGATCCCCGTTATCTGGCCCCCGGTAAAAGCTACCTGGATTATCTCCGAGGGCGACCGAGCATTCTGCCGGAAGCGAACGAAATAGGCCAAGCCGAAGTCCCTCAGTGGCTTATCGTACAGAGCATTCAGCAATCAACTGTCGTTGATGTCGTGCGCTCCGATGCAATACTCGAGATCACTCACTACGCTACAGATCCGCAACTGGCCGCCGATGTAGCAAACGCTCTGGCTCGGGCATTTGCCTCGGATGGGCTCGTTTCCAAGCTTGACGCAACCACACTTGCCAATGAGTGGATTGAGACGCGTGTCGACGAGTTGGAGCGCAGTGTTCGCAATGCCGATGAAGCGGTTCAGCGCTACAAAAACCTTAATAATCTCGAGGGGAGCGAACCGAGTTCGCTGGTCCGTGACGATCTTACCAGGATCACGCAGGCTTTGTCTGACGCTACCTCAAGCCTTGCCAAGGCGGAAGCCCGCTATGACTCTCTGACGCTGGCACTCGTGTCGGGACAGAAGCAGGCTGTGATTACTGAAGCGCTCAAGAACGCCACATCAACTGAATTGAGGCGTCGCTATCTTGAGGCTCAGCAAATGGCGGCTGAACTTGCCGCCAGCCAAGGGCCAGATCATGCGCAGACGAAGCGCTATGAGGAGGAGATGTTGGCCTTCGAACGGCAGATGGCTGAGGAGCTCGAACGGATACGACAGGGTATTCGCAGCCAAGTGGGTATCGAAAGGTCCCGCGTTGAGGCACTTCAGGCAGAGTTCGAGCAGACACTGAAGGAGGCTGGACAGGCAGGGACAGCGGAAGCGGGGTTGAGGGAACTTGAGCGCGAGTATTCTTCTTTAGAAAGTGTATATACCGAGTTTCTGGCTCGTTATCAGGAAACTCTCCAGAAATTACCGGTTCCTCTGAATGAGGCCGCAATCATCGCCCCCGCCCGCGCGACAATTCATCCGGCTCTTCCAAATCCTGCCATGATCATCACCGCGTCGCTGCTAGCCGGGCTCATCGTCGGCACGGGCTTGGCAGCCTTCATCCAGCTGCGGGACAAGTCCGTTACGGATGCTGAAGTGCTGTTGAGTTCCTATGGTGTCGACTTGGTGGGCGCCTTGCCAAGGTTCGGTACAAGATCCAGGTTGATGCGGAGGCGCAATAGAGCAGGTCTGCATGTTGCCAACGGCAGATTTTCTTACGCGATCGATCATCCGGTAAGTCCATACGCAGAGACCTTGCGTCGTGCGTATCTGCTCATCAGCAGAGATAGACCTGCGGCCGTGGCCAAAATGGTCGGTGTGACCTCCGTGCTGCCCATGGATGGTAAGTCGACATTCGCGGTCAATCTGTCACTGCTGCTCGTGAGTGAAGGAAGAAAAGTTCTTCTGGTCGACGCTTCCTTCAACAGAAAGAACCTGACATCCACTATAGCCCCTGAAGGTCTCTCGGGATCTGAAAATGGTCCGAAGGCGCGGATTTTTCATGACGAAGCCACCGGGCTGGACTTTCTCTCTCTTACTCAATTCCGATCAGGACCGGAAAGTAATCTGGATCTCATGCTCAAATCCTGTATCGAGCATGCCCGATCGCAAACGGATTTATATGATCTTATCATCCTCGATATGCCTGACCTGAGCACATTACGGGATCACGCGTCGGCCTATGGTTCTGTAGAGGAGCTGATTCTAGTCCTCGCACCACGCAAGACTGCTCGCATAGCAGTCTTGCGGGCACTCGAGGAAAACAAGTTCATCAGGTCGAGGCGGCTGAGGGGCGTGTTGAACCTGAAATAGCTCAGTCTCCGATCATTCAAATAAAGTCGCCTTTCGTATCCCGATGCCAACGCTTGAAGACATCAGCGAGTGCTGCCGGAAACGGAAAATTGTTATCGACGAGCCATTGGGGGTACACATCGGTCGATCGGACAAGTTTCATGACGCGGTCCGGATGTATCCCAAGATCGAGAAAGCCGGCTGCGCCAATGACCTTGGCGGCTGATGTAACAGCTATACGCGGGACAGTCACAGTCCTGGCGCCAGTGAAATAGTCTGTTTTCAAAGCAGTCACAATCTCTTCCAGTGTCGGCCGCGATGGATAAGAGCCATTTACGACTATATGTCCCTCATTTCGTTGTCGAGCAAACTCCATGGCGTCCAGCAGGTCGTCGACGTAAATGCAGGACTTAATGGTGTCCTTGCGACCTGGATAAATGAATATGCCTTTTTTCAGAAGTTTCGCGAGCCGTGTAAAGTTTCCATATTCGCCTGCTCCAAACACGACTGCGGGGCGCATCACCGTAAGTTTTTTATTGGCAGAACCGGTTCCGAGCCAATTCTCGTGGATCCTTTCCGCCTGGAGCTTTGAATGTCCGTAGTCGGAAACGGGCTCAGGTGAGCTGTCCTCAGTTTTCATGGTCTCGCTCGGACCATAAACTGATATCGAGCTGGTAAACACAATTTCGCCCGCCCCCGCCCGATCAGCAAGCCGTGTCACTTCCAGTGCACCCAAAACATTTGTAGAATAATACTCGTACGGTTCATGCCCGGGCGTCGTATGAACTGCAGCAAAATTGTAAATTATATTAAGTGGCGTATTGATCTGAACATGACTGAGATCGCGCACATCTGCATTGATGTACTGTACACTTGGGTGAGTCTCGCGGGGCGGCTTTCGGTCCAGCGCAATTACCGTTCGGCCTTGTTTCACGAGCCGGCGGATGAGGTGGGTGCCAATGAAGCCCGAGGCGCCGGTGACGAGGTTGATTGTATCTTCACTGGAAACGGACACTGTAAACTCCTCGAATTGCTTGCTTGGGAGGCAAAGGATTTTTGATGTTTTCTCTCATCGATTTAATTTTAGCCGAGCTAAACACACAATCAGCTCCGGTCGTTGAGATCAGTGTTATTAGTCGATCGGCCATTAACCAATTCAATTATATTAGGCGCCCGTCTTACAATCTCCTCATCGTGCGTGATCATCAAGATTGTCATTTCCTGTCTCAAGCGAAATAGCGAATCAAGGATGAGATCTCGATTGCCGGAATCAAGGCCACTGGTGACCTCGTCCAATATGAGGAGACCCGGAGAGCGAACGAGTGCGCGCGCCAACGCCAAACGTTGCAGCTCTCCCCCAGATATCTGGGTACCACCGTCTCCGACCAGAGTGTCGAGTCCGTGCGGCATGCTGTCAACTAATGCACGAGCATTTGAGCGATCGAGTGAAATGTAGATATGTTCATCCGTTGCGCCGCTAGTGCCGAAAGCTAGATTTTCTCTAACCGTAGCAGAGAGCAAGAAACTCTGCTGAGGCACGTAAGAAATATTGTCCCGCCATATTTTCATATTGTCGACCGATAGGATCTGGTCCCCCACATAAACAGCTCCGCTTTGCGGTTCAAGCAGGCCCATTACTACATCAGCAACTGTCGTCTTACCACTACCTGAATCCCCACAAATCACTGTCAGATCGTTCCTTCTAATGCGTAAACTGACGTCTCTGAGTACAAAAACGCCTCCTCTGACTAGAGAGATGCTTTCCAGTTTAATATCGCCCTCAAATATATTCAAATCATCTGCAGATGTATTGTGCGATGGCTCAGCCCGCGAAATACATTCACGCTCCAAACTCCTAATATCGAGAAATACAGGAGAATCCGCCAACAGTTGCTCAAAGTTGCTCTGAAGCGATGAAAAGCGTGGGTTTATTCGAAGGAATATAACAAACAAAAATATTACATACTCGATTGATAAGCGCACATAAACAAGCGCTACGTACAATACGAGCACTGCAAATATAATGTTGAGCGATTGAACAATCAGACTGGACAATGTGACGCGAGATATGTAGAGTTTGTATTCTTTATCCGCTTTTTCGAATGCATCGTTGGCGATCCGCCTAAATATGGGTTCTGCTGAGTTGCTTTTAACGAGCTTCAGCCCATGTACAAAGTTTGATGTGAAGCGAAGTTGATCTTTTGATAACTCAATGTGTCTCTTGCCGAACTGCACACTTAATTTCCGCGCATTCGAGGATAGTAAAAACAATATTATCCCGGATAAAAAGGCTGCTAGAGTGGTCATAGGTGAAACAGCAATTGAAATGCTGGTGTAAAGCATCAGCGCTATAACATTTTGGACAAGAGAGAACGCCGCTGACATTGCTCCCTGGAGTTTTTCGATACTGCCGTTCAGCAAGTATTCAATGTCTGTCTTCCTTTTTGACGATATAAATCCCCATTTTGCCCTGCTGATAGCGTCAAATAAGTCAATGCGGATCATTTTCGTCGTATCTAAAACAATACTCGAAATAAAGAGCGTCTTAGCTCTATTTATTGCTGAGGCTAATATGATTAGAAAAACGAAAAATATTAGTATTTCGTGAAGCGTGAATGCGAGGTCACGATTCCACAACCAATCTGGAAGGCTTAATATTATTGGCTGGCTGATATCTGTGTTGCGTGCGGCAAGAAAACCAAATAGCGGTATCAGCAAGAACACTGACACGCCCTCGAGCCCGATGCCGAGAGTTAAGGCCGCTACGGCTATCCAGAACCGGGTTGGGGATCTATCTTTAGCATAGCGCAAGAGCGGATATGCCTCATGTTCAAAGCGTCTATGAACGGATGGGTTATCGGCCATCGGTCACTGCCTGCTCCACAAGCTTTACAGATTCAGATATCTGGTCGATGCTATCTACAGATGTAAGTTCATAAACAGGTATCCGATTTGAAGTGGCTGCGACGTTCTCAACGAATGATTTACTGACGCTAATTCGCAGTACGTCATTTCCAAATCGGATTGGGTAGCTGTATCGCATCAGACAAGCAAATGCCTCTTCGTCCGTTAGTCGGCGTAGCCGGGGTTCGGAACCTCTTCCAAGAAGGAATAAGCTGGCGAGAGGTACGCTGGTTCGATGGGGTTCGGGCAGTTTCACAATATGCTTGTCGCCAATTGGTGACCGCGCAAATTGAGGTTGGCCGTCGAAGGCTTTAGGAAAGGCGGAGAGTGTCGCCTCAGATAGTTTCATCGACGGGTATCCATATTGGCAAACGTCCAAGCCGTTCTCGACTTTGATAGCGGCGATGTCATCAGCGACGAGTTGATGCCCACCTTCCATTAGTGCTGCAGCTATAGTTGATTTACCAGCACCCTTGTCTCCCATGAAAGCGACGCCTTTTCCCTCCAAGGCAATACAACTAGCGTGCAGCGTCAAAAAAGATTTTGTGTGCAAAATCATCCCTATAACCGGCCCGACCAATGCAAAAGAAAAAAGGGAGATATCTACATCATTCAGCGGTGTAAAGATAACTTTTTTTCCAGAATAAATCTCAGCAATTCCAAGAAATGGCCAGTATAATCTCTGGTATTCGTCTTCAAAGTGACTGCTTTTCAAATATTCAGGGAACTTCCCATCAATTTCAGGCGCAAAGCGGACAATTATGTCGGCGTCGCCTACCAGTGACGGCGGTAAGTTTAAATCTACTGCGCTATCGATTACATAGCCGTACAATTTATATAGATTCATTTCACGCACCATGCCTCATTACGCGCAGCCACTCATACAGTACAATTGATCGCCAAACCGTAAGCGTATCTATGTTGGCGGAAGTTTCATCCCCACTCTGAATGTTCGTCCATGATTTTCGAACGGTGTTGATGTTCATCATGTCGTCCATTGTGTTGGAAGAAAGAATTGCATTCATAACAGTCGCAGCATTATTGCGAAGGCCTCTCGCCATATGAACAGTGAAGTCGAATTTTGCAGGCCGGAGGCGTATCTGATCCGGTACCCTTCCCTTTAGGGCTTGTCTAAATATTGCCCGTGCCCATTGTTCGTTAAGTTTAGCGCTTTCCGGTAGAGACAGAGCGTATTCTACCAATTGCCTATCGAAGAAGGGAAATCGAACCTCTATCCCTCTCCTGGCTGCGGCCAGCTCTAGGATCTCCAGACTTTCGCTCACTCTCGGTCCGAAGACGCTCGCGATATGATCAGCGTTCGAACCAGGTTCGGTGCCTTTTAGCGCTGTTACGTCTATGTTTGACTCTTCGGCTTGAAATCGCGTTCCAAGAATCTCTTCGACCTGACTCTGTCGCGCTAATAGATCTATTAGCCGCTTCCTAATCCGGTAGAACCTATGCGTACAGTAGCGCAGGAAATAGAGTATAAATAACCGTGCCCTCGGTTCTCCCCATGTCTCGTGTGCCGCCTTAGTGCAGCGCCACAACGTGAGCCATTTCTTTTCACGCGCAAGTTCCGCTAAACGGTAAAAGCCATGTGACATAACTTCGTCGCCTCCATGGCCGTCCATGAAGGCTGTACAGTCTGATGCTTTAGCGGCTCGGTAGAGTTCACCGGTCAATACCAAGCCGGGCGCGTGGAATATTCTTGACTGCTCCTGTAAATGCTGTGCAAGCTCACCGACAGGATCATAATCACTCATGTCAACAAATTTCGCATCTGCGGACAAATCATCTACGGCTATTTCTATGAAGGATCTTTCGCTGTCATTCGGTGTTTCGTCAAACACGATAGAAAAGGTCCTTAGGGGCTGCGAAACCTGCCCTTCAGGCGTTACGGCGGCATAGCAAATTGACGTCGAGTCCAAGCCCCCGCTGCAAGCGTATCCGACTGCTCCGATGTTTCTTGACCTCAACCTTACAGACTCGGCTAAAAGACACCACAGCTTTTCAGGCGAGGCCTCACCCTTGACCTTAATCGAATAAGGATCCCAGTATTGTAGAGCTTGTGGCTTGCAGTTACGCGTCATGGTAACAGTATGGGCTGCCGGTACGCGGAAGATGCCCTTTATCGCTGTTTCGTCGGTATCAGTCGACTGACCTAATAAAAAATTCTTGATATGCGCTTCACTAAGCAAACATTTGTCGTTCAGGTCAGCCAAAGGCGCTATTTCCGACGCGAACACGAGGCCAGCCGGTGTCCAACAGTAGAACAGGGGTTTTACTCCAAGGGGATCGCGGCCCAAAAGAAGACGTGAGTTTCGTTTTTCGTATATAGCAAAAGCAAAATCGCCTAGTAGCTTTTCCGCGAAACATTGCCCCCACTTTAGCCAAGCCCTGTAGATCAGTTCGTGATCGCTAGCCTCTTGAAGTCCGAGATCGTTTAAAAGGTGCTCTCGATTATCGATGCGGGAGTCGCTGGTGACAAAGACGTTCTCATCGAAATCAACCGCTGGCGGATGTATGCTATAGCCGCAATGCGGTCTACGATACAAATTTACGAAAGCTGCACCCGCTTCCGCCGCGGTTGAAGATCCGTCGATCGCGCGATAGCTCATTTTGGTAGCCAACGAGAGCGAGATATCACTCTGTTCTTTCGAGCTAAATACAATGCCAGCGATGCCGCCCATGTATATTAATCCAGTACTCGTATTGTCTTGAAGGTTTGGACAACCTCCTGCGGTCCGCCTGAAACGATGAATTCACCACTCATGGTCCATGCATGAGCCACTAGATTCCCATCGACTGTGTTTACTCCGATGTATATCGGTGCTTTATACCCTTGCCGAGCGAGTACCAGTCTAGCAAGCAGAGCCTGCGGAAGGCAGGTCGCGAACCTCACGCTTAGTGATGCGGCTCTGATTGAAACGAAGGTTTCGTGCGCAAACCTTTTGGGCGCTTCTAAAGAGCCATTCTGCGGAAGAACTTTGATTAAATTCTCAGCCCTAACAACGCGCAGCAAGAAATGGAGGGAAGCGAGGCAGAGCACGAACTTTAGATGGCGGAGTTTACTCTTTATCGGAGTGAACATTTCTGTGTATGAGTCCGTTTTCCGCTAATGTTATGAGCAAGTTGTCTACATCCATTGCTGCGGCCTCATGAGTAACATCAAATTGTAGACATAGGTCTTTGACCGCAGAATCGCGATCCTTACCTTCGCTGATGCTTGCCCAAACAGATCTGCCCGTATCGTTCAGCGTGTAATATGTACCTGACTCCATATCCAGCAGCGCCAATTTGTCTGCTAGTTCGGTCACGAATACATTCTGCTTGCAGGTGTACAGCATTCTAACTTCCAATTTGTTAGTAGCGGGGAGTGTTACTCCCCGCTACACCGATACGGCTCAGGACAGGGTTAACGAACCCACTAGGGTGCCGCCAGTGAATGTCATGTCGATATAGTTCCCGGTTTTGTTCTGTTGAGTAACCGTTTCGAAACTCCCGACTTTCGTCAGCTGAGGCGCATGGTAAGACTTTTTCTGGGTATTGTTCATTTTTCTACTCCTGTTAAGGTCTGAACTTGATTTCAGCATTATTCTGATACTGCGGCGCAGCGCAAGAGTCGAGTCTGTTCGCGAAGTCAACCTTCGCTTCTGCTGTAAACCTTAATTTCAACAAATGTGTGCACACTCTAGGGAAAGCCACTAAAGGAAAACACGTAAAAAGCGTGTGCACCCCCGAAATCGCAGGCAGAAACAATGAGTAAACTCCCGCAGGTTATCGTGATCATTCCGACGCTGAACGAAGCGGCGAACATCGCAAAGTTGATCGAACTCCTTGCAATGGAACGTACTATTTTTTTTGAGTTCGATATTGCTGTTGTTGATGGCGGCAGCACAGACGGTACGGTCGAGATCGTGAAGCAAATGAGCAGCCGGTTCCCATTCGTATACTTGCGCCACAACGAGAGGCGCATCCAGAGTGTCGCGGTCAATATGGCAGCGAATGAATGGAAGCATTGCGCAATCATGATCCGTTGCGATGCCCATAGCGGCTACAGACACGGCTTCCTGCACGGCGTTGCCACTACTTTGTTGTCGACAGGTGCTGACTCAGTTGTTGTTCCCATGGATTCGGTCGGTAGCAACTATGTCTCGTGTGCTATAGCCTGGCTCTCTGACACGCCTGTCGGATCCGGCGGCTCCGCTCACCGCGGAGGGACGAAAAGCGGCTATGTCGATCATGGGCATCACGCAGCATTTCGTCTGGATCGGTTCCTCGAGCTCGGCGGCTACGACGAAACGTTTACGCACAACGAAGATGCTGAGTATGATTGCCGTCTGAGAAAAAGCGGAGGACGCATCTATATGGACAGCGACCACCGTATTTCATATTTTCCTCGCAGGACGCTTGCCGCTCTTGGGCGTCAGTACTTTAGTTATGGGCGCGGGAGGTCACGGACCGTCCTGCGTCACCCAGAATCCCTGCGTCTGCGGCAATTGCTGGTCCCGGCCAATTCGGTCGCTGTGCTTTTGAGCGGTCTGTGGTTTCTGCTCGATCCGAGCCTTCTCGCCGCAGCTTTGCCCGTGGCTTATCTCGGAGCGCTCTTTGTCGTTTCGCTCCATCTTACAATCAAGAATCGATCGGCGGCAGGATTGATTGTGTTGCCCGCTGCTATTCTGATGCATTTTTCATGGGCTGTGGGTTTTCTCACCCAGCTTATCCGAAGCAAACGGGAGCAGTATCGGTCCAAAGCGCTTGATGATTGTTCTAGGGGGGCTGCGTGATCTCTACTCTCGGGATGGAGAAGCCACCCATGACGGCAGCCAGGCACAGAACTGTAGATGACCTCATTGAGGTTTGCCGCTATTCGCTCGACAAATCGCAAAAGCCGTCATTTCGGACAGTAGACCAGGAGCTGATGATTACCGCGATCGGTAACAAGGCGGAAGCCTTGGTTTGTAAGGCTGCCGATGATGGAGTGATAGAAATTTCTGAGGATGCAAAAGTCAGTCTGCGGCATTTCGAGGAATTCAAAAAGGCTAAGAATGCCCACTCCGCGGCTTCGGTTCTTATCGCTCAGAGTGCCATGCGTGGCGCTGGCATCGACTGCGTGCACTTCAAGGGTACCGTCTTTCAATGGTTTCTTTACGGCAATCCATTCTATCGCCTCTCCTGTGATGCAGATATCCTCGTGGACGAAAACGATTTCAGGTCCGCAGCTGAGGCACTAAAGTCGAAAGGGCTGAAGCGTCGCCATCATGGCAATGGATTCTGGTGGGAGCATTTTCTGGAAGAACTTCATTTCGATGATGAAGAGGGTAACCGCAATGTGGATTTGCATAAGGGTATAAAGCAGCCCGGAATTCCGAGATATGATGATATCGGCGGCATTATCAGACGGTCGAAGTCTGCAAGATTCCTCGGTTGTGAACTCAAGGTGCCATGCCCGACGGATTCATATGCGATCTTGCTGATAAACTTCGCCAAGGCCCTTATCAATCGCCAGCCGGCTCTCTGTTATCTTATGGATATTCTGGCGTTGGCAAAGAAGTACGATCATAGCTGTAATGATGATGCGCTTACCAATCTTCCGCATTCACTTAGGCCCGTTCTGAACCTCTCACTTCACACCGCCGGCGTTCTATTCGGCCCGGTCGAAGGTAGAAAGGATTGGACGACTCGGCAGGGTATTCATATGGCTGACGGAGACTTGGTGGCAGCTGTGTTTCCTGGACAGTTTTCTGAAGCTGAGTTGCCCAGACGCCGAGAATTGCTAAAGCACCTCCATGCCGGTCACGCCGCAGGCTACCTGCACGAGGTTTGGAACCTGGCATCCTCAGAAATACTGAGGCGTTCCTCGCATTCTTGAATCCAAGATGCCTGGCAGGCGCTGATGCGGGACCGCGTTGCTCGCCAAATGCGGCCTGGTCACTTGCACCCGAGTGGTTAAACGAGAAGTCCGGCATGCAATAGTTACCAGTTCGTTAAATGGTGTTTGCTAACCATGTATGGTTGTGCCAAAGTCTATAGTATATCGAGACAACGTAATGAGTTACTTTCGATGCTTAAAATTGTTGCACCGACCAGATACCCTTGGACTTTCAATGGTCCTAGAGCCTCAAGGCACATGATCAAGCGATGCAGTTTTGTACCTTTCAACCGCGTCAATTCAAGCTTCGATGGCTTCACCTTGTTTCCGCCGCTCGAGACCAGTCGTTGTGATCTGATTCATGCGTTCAACCGGATACCTTTGGGCCGGAAAAAATTTGTCATAGGTTTTGAGTCCCACCTTCCCCGCATGTTTGGTGGCCTGCCTCATCGTCTGGAGCGACATCTGTGGTCGTCTCTCGTTTCCGACCGGTGCAGAGGGATCGTTGCGATATCGCTATTTGCGCGCGATAGTTTTGTCGAACAAGTTGAAGCGGCTTCACTTCCCAGTTCCGACCAGGCTTTACTATTAAAGAAGCTGACGACAAGATATCCGAACCTACCGCTCCCCGCCTACGAAAACTTGAATACAGAGTTCGTGACGGGAGGCCCTTTCAGATTTTTGTTTGTCGGCAATCATTTCGCTCGAAAGGGTGGCTGCGTTGTCCTGAGAATGGCGGAGCTTTCTCTCAGGCGAAAACTCCCGTTTGAGTTTGCCATCGTGTCCGATTTACAGTGCGGCGGAGCGATATGGTCTGATCCTTTAGGTGTCGATTGCTTTGATAGATACTTGAAACTGCTGACACTGGAGAATGTGGAGCATCACCTGGCTCTGCCAAACGCGGACGTCATGAATTTGCTGAAGAACGCACATATGGGGCTTCTTCCGACTTTTAGTGACACATTCGGCTACAGCGTCATTGAGGCGATGTCGCTCGCCAAACCAGTACTCGTGACTCGTCAGGGAGCACTTCCGGAGATCGTCGATGATGAGTGTGGTCTGATTGTCGATGGAGCAAAGGCCCCTGGCCGATCCGATTGGAGTTGGGATTTCGACCGACGAGATGATCCAGAATTCATAGCCGCGTTCCATTCCGAGGTTGACCGTATAGCCGTTGATGCGCTCTCGAGACTCGAGCATCTTTTTTCCTCGCCGAGCCTTTATGTCGATATGGCAAAACAGGCATATCTTCGTACAAAGAGCCAGTTTGATGCCGAAACTGCGGCGACTTTCTGGGACGAAACCTACGAACAGCTATCTCATGCATAGCCAAAAATGCATCCTCTTCGTACTCGTCTGCGCACACAATTGGCTTGTGCGACCGGTTTCGGCCGAAGACGGCGTGTCGTCTGACAGCCGAATTCTGTCCTATCAGATGAACTCTCCTGTCAACTGTGTGTACTGTATTGCAGAAATCTAGGCAGCGCCTCTTAATGATGTTTTAGGCGGTCCTTTGTACACTCGATCAATGAGGGAGAGTGTTATGAGTTTCCGTCTAAAGTCCTTTCTGGTCGTCATCCAGGTTTCGTTTTTGATTTGGGGGGCCATCATATATGCTGGCTTCGTGTTTGCGATGGGTAGTGATCCGGAGGTTGATCATGTCCACACAGCGAGCGTGCGATAGCTGCTCTGCAAGTCCATGTTTTCACATTCTGTGATGCCGCAACCTAAGCTCAGGCGCCGTATCCGAGATCCGGTTTTTCAAAAGTCTATGTGCGAGAAAGGGCGGGTGAACTAAGGGCCGCGTGGTGGCCTTGTCGCCGCCTAGACGCGGTAACGACATATCCGGCAGGGACCTCATGTTTGCCAGCATTTCACGGGCTTTGGTGCTTGCAATACCGCTGCTTGCGCTGTCCATGAAAGGGGCCGTCGCCGTCGAGGCTCAGATGGGGCTGGCGGTGCTGGTTGCTCTCACTGTACTCCTTGCTGCGGCCAATGGTCGACCTATCGCAGCAACATACTGGGTTTTCAATGGTGCAGCCGCAATCGCTGGATTTCTGAGCTTGTACATTCTGCTGCAGGCCCATGTTCCTGCCTGGAGCTTACATGTCATTGATATCTGGGCGAAAGCCGCGGAAGTATCTGGCCTTAGTTCAAGCTTTGTATCGCTTGCGCCAGCCGACACAATCGCCTCGGTCGTGGCCATTACAAATCCCCTCCTTTTATTCTGCTGCGGTCTGCTTGTTTGCAGGGACGATCAATCAGCCAGGACGATGATTGACCGTTTGGTCACAGGCGGCGGACTGCTCGTTTTCGGCACACTGGTCCTTTTTCTGGTCGAACCCAATGCCTTGCTGATTTGGCAGAGAGAGCATTATTTCGGAAGTTTCACTGGGACCTTCGTCAATAGAAACACTGCCGCAACATTCATCGGCCTTGTTACCATTATGCTAGTCGCTCAGATCATTCGAAAAGCAGATCGGCAAACGATCGCGGGGATGTGGCGCTGGCTATCTGGAGAGAAAATAAGTCCTCGCTTGCGCCGACTCATCGTCTTGAATGTCCTACATGTAATTCTTTGCGCCGCGTGTGCTCTGGGCCTCGTTCTCACTTCGTCACGCGCTGGCATCGCCAGTTCGCTTGTTGCTATGGCTTGCCTTTTTTGTTTCCACTCTTGGATCCGTCCCGAGCTGACTCGGTTTTCGTCCAAACGATCCGGCCGGGTGGTGCCGAGGTGGCTTGTTATGCTTGGAGGCATGGCGGTGCTGCTGGTCTTTGCGTCGCTATTTACAGGTCTCGCGCAGATCAGGCTCGCCGCCGGCATCGCCGATGATGCACGGTTTTGTATCTATCCGGCCGTCATTCAGGCTATTCGTGAAAACTGGCTTTTTGGGACAGGATTCGGCACATTCACCCAGAGCTTTGCACCATATCAACCAGCGTCATGCGGTCTCGACGGAATATGGGAGAGAGCTCACAATTTCTATTTGGAGGGAATGCTTGGACTTGGAATTGTTTTCTTGCCTTTGCTGTTCATCGCAATCTGGACATTAACGAGAGCTTTCAGCGTCGGAATGCGCCAAAGGAAGCGCGAAAGAATCTATCCGGCAGCTGGCCTTGCCGCAGTGATTCTGGTCCTGTCACACTCGATGGTAGATTTTTCTCTCCAAATACCTGGTTTCAACCTATACTTTGCCGCGATACTTGCACCATTGGTGGTCTTGTCGCTCGGTCGTGGCAAAAGCCAGACGCCAGTCATTAAGCCCGCAGCCGCTCGCGCTGATGCATCTTTTTGATGTATTTAACCTTTATGTTGTATTGTTGCTAAACAACAACATGGATCCATCTATTCGATACCCTTGTGGAAAAACCATCTCCGCCCGACTGGTGGCGCTACCCAATGCATGGCATAGGACGAAGACAAGAATGGGCGGGCTGATGACGGTAACAAAGACTCATATATCTCTTTTGGCCAGCGTTGCGATGTTGAGTGGGTGCAATGCCCTATCGGCATCTGGTCCCGCACACAGGGCCATTGATGGCGCGGCTGCAGTCAAGGTTGAGAGTCAAGATAAGCGCGTGGGCATAGACTATGCCCTAATCGACATCAGCAAAGCGATATTGCCGTTTTTCAAGGTTGAGCCTGTCACTTCTTTGAAGGATGGTTTTGGCGGTGGGCGTGGGGCTGCTCCAAATATTCCTCTTGGTGCTGGTGACACTGTCGAAATATCGATCTTTGAGGCGCAGGCCGGTGGCCTGTTCATTCCTGCCGATGCTGGAAGTCGACCGGGTAACTTCATTACCCTTCCTCCGCAACAGATCGACAGCAATGGTACGATTACCGTGCCCTATGCAGGCAGGATCCCCGCAGCGGGTCGACCTAAGGAGCAGGTCGAAACGGAAATCGAGGAGATGCTAGCCAATCGTGCGATCGAACCGCAGGCCCTGATCACGGTAACCTCTAGCCGGTCGAATCAGGTGTCAGTGCTGGGCGATGTGAACGAGCCGCAAAAGGTCTCGATTACGGCCGCCGGAGAGCGCGTCCTGGACGTCGTGGCCACTGCAGGTGGTATCTCTTCGCCAGGCATAGAGACCTACGTTACGCTGCAACGGCGCGGTCGAACTGCAACCGTCTCTTACACCAAGCTGTCAAATTCGCCGGCGGAAAACATTTTCCTGGCCCCTGGCGACACGGTATTTGTGAATCGGGAGCGCCGCACGTTCACCGCCTTCGGTGCAGCGGGAACCAATGGTCGTTTCGACTTTGAAGAGACGTCTTTGACGCTTGCGGAAGCACTTGCAAAAACAGGTGGATTGCTTGACGGTCGGGCTGATCCCGCCCAGGTCGCTCTCTACAGGATGGTTGACCGTTCTGTGTTGCAGCACCTTGGTGTTGATGTTGCAAAGTTCTCCGAGGAGAAGATACCTGTGATCTTCCGCGCGAATTTGCGCGATCCGTCAGCATTCTTCGCTGCCCAGCAATTTGCAATGCAGGACAAGGATATTCTCTACGTTTCGAATGCTGACGCTGTAGAATTGACCAAATTCCTCAGCATCATAAACAATGTTTCCACGACGGTGTCTGGTGTTGCAACTGATGCAGCCAACGCCCGTACCGCTGTTGAGCAGTTGACGGATTGAGTGATGCCAGCCGGTACCGCTTAACTCTAAAATCGTGTAATGATTGCATGTAGCGTGCAACGTGTTATTTCTGCGTTGTAGTGTTGGCCAGGAGTTTGAAGTTGGCAAAACTTAGTCGAATCTCGGGTCTGTTGATGCTGGTATCCGGAGGGCTCGTGTTCCTCGGGCATGGTGAAGCTTCTTCTCAAGGGGTCCCCTCGGCTTGCTTCGTCTCTCCGGCAAAACTGCCCGACAATGAAATTTCTGCTTTCATCGGAAATCCTAACGGATTGCTGGTCGATAATCCTGCTGGAGGATTGCCGATGTCCAGCCGTGTTCGTGCGCTCGCGGGGTCAAGTGGCGCAGCTGTGCAGGCTGTTGTTTCCTTGGTTCCCTCGGCCAACATCGAGCAGCGTGCCGCGATCGGTTCGGGCCTTGCACGCGCTGCGCGCGCCTGTGCGCGACCTAACCCGCTCTATGCAGCATTCATTCAGGAACAGGTAGCAAGCATAGAAGCCGCCGAGGTGATTACGGCTTTTCTTGCTGCGTCCGAAGAAGTCCAGACTGCTGCAGTAGCCGGGGCCGGTGGGGCTGCGGGCGGTGGCGCTCCAGCGGCCGGACTGGGCGCTGGTGGATTGGCTGGCCCATTTTCCGGTGGCCTGTCCGGTGACGATGCCGTAGCGCAATCGGCTGACGCTGTTTCGTTGTCGGCTGCCCGGTCACTGTTCTCTACCGGCGATACGATCGTCGTCGTTAGCCCAGTCCAGTGAGGCTGATGGCGGCGTCAAGCGTTTCACTAGCGGGGATATAATAGTTGCTGTCTCCAGATAACCTGTATTCCTCAGGCAAGCGCACAGGCGCAAGCGATCCGCAGGCTGACATCTCAGCTTCGGTTGACCAGATTTTTTCGTTTGTTCGGCGTCAGTGGCGCATAGCTGCAGGCTGTGGGCTGGTCTCGCTGCTTCTTGGTTTTGTTTACATCTTTTCAGCGGTGCCGCTCTACACAGCGGCGACCACGGTGCTGATCGATCGCAACAAGAGCGACATCGTCAACCAACTTTCTGCAATCGGCAGCTCTGTGGATGATGAAGCGTCCATCCTCAGCCAGCTGGAGCTTTTAAGATCCGACACTATTGCTGGATACGTGGTCGACAAGCAGAAACTGGCAGAAAATGATGTATTTCTGGCGCAGGACGTGAGCTTGCCGACCAAGGTGCTCAACGGACTCCGATTGATAACAGATCCTGCCTCATGGTTTGCTGATGAGGAGGTACTTAGTGCTGCAGAGAAGGCGTCTCGGCGTCAAGCGGCAATAACCAAGGTGATTGCCGGCACGAGCGTCGAGCGCGTGGGGCGTACTTATGTGATCCGGATTTCATTCGTGTCGCCCGTCCCGGAATTCTCATCTGACATCGCGAATGCAATTGCTGACGCGTACCTGCTGGACAAGCTGAACTCGAAATACGAAGCAACGCGGCGTGCAAGCGACTGGTTGTTCGAAAGGATCGATGAGCTACGTGAACAGGCGCGGGCCTCTGACCTGGCCGTGCAAAAGTTCCGCTCAGATAACGGCTTGGTAGTTGCAGGTGACAGATTGGTGAGTGACCAGCAGCTTTCAGAGCTGAACAGTCAGCTGGTGGGAATGCGAACCGATACCGCCCGGGCGAAAGCACGCTTGGAGCAGATAACCAAGATATTGGAATCTGGCGCAACCGATGCGACGGTCGACGATGTTCTTCAAAGTTCCATCTCGAATGAGCTCCGCCGTAAGTACCTTGATGCGTCGAAGCTGGAGTCGGAGATATCAAGGCGCTTAGGGCCAGATCACGTGCAGGCCGTTCGTCTTCGGGAAGAAATGCAGGAGTATCAGAGTTTGATGCTTCAAGAGCTCCGGCGTATCGCTGAAAGCTACAGAAACGAATTGAATGTTGCTGAAGCCCGTGAAAAATCGATGCAAGAAAGCGTTGATGCTGCGCGTGGCGTGAGCGCTCTTGCTGGTGAGAAGCAGGTTGAACTGCGTGAGCTTCAGCGGACAGCCGATACCTACCGTAATCTCTATGAAACCTTCTTGCAGCGTCATCAGGAAGCCCTGCAGCAGCAGTCCTTCCCGGTGACCGATGCGCGCGTCATCAGTCGTGCCTCCGTACCGACAGGTCCGAGCTCGCCTAAGAAAAAGCAGGCGCTGGTCATCTTCCTTCTGCTCGGCGCCATGACCGGTGGGGCGATCGGCGCATACAGGGAGCTTCAGGATCGATTCTTCCGGACCGCGGATCAGGTCAAGAAGCTGCTGGACGTTGACTATCTCGGGCCGGTTCCGTTGATCGAAGCGTCAAACGTGCTGGCTGGCGAAGGAGAGCACAAGCGTCATATCAGGCACCTTTCAACCCTAACGTCCTTCAGCAGCGACAATCCGCGCTCGGGATTGGCCGAAACACTGAGAGCTACGAAGTTCGCCGTGGATCTTGATAATTCGTCCTTGGCTTGCCGGGTTGTGGGGATTGTCTCAAGCTTACCCGGAGAAGGCAAGTCGACGTTTGCAATCAATTTCGCTCAGTTGCTCGCGGCGCAGGGAGCCCGTGTACTTCTGGTGGATGCTGATTTGCGTAATCCGGGCGCGACCCGGTCCATCGCGAGACATGCGGACGCGGGGTTGCTTGAAGTCATTACCGAGGGACGCGACGTCAAGGACGTTGTTATGCTGGACCCGAAGAGCAAACTTGCTTTCATCCCAACGGTTTCCTGGCGTAGACTTCCTCATTCATCAGAACTTCTACGCTCTGAGGGTATGGAAAAATTCATGTCCAGCGCCCGGACCAAATTCGACTACATCGTTGTGGACCTTCCGCCTCTGGCGCCAGTCATTGATGCCAAGGTCATGGTACCGAATATCGACAGCTTCGTTTACGTCATTGAATGGGGCAAGACATCCCGCTCGGTCGTGAGAAGCAATATGGATGCAAATTCTGACGTCATGCAGAAATGCGTCGGGGTCGTTTTGAGCAAGGTCGATCAGAAGAAAATGAAGCTCTATAGCGAATACGGATCGAGCGAATACTACGCAGCACGCTATCGGTCATACTACCAAGACGGAGCCTGACGAAATTGACCAAGGCTGTCCACCTGAGCCGGGCAATTTTGGTTTGCGTGGGGTTGTTGTCGGGGGCGATTGCGACAGCGGAGTTAGGCAAGTCCATTGAGCTTTCATCGGTTTCCGTGCTGGCGGACCGGCTTCGGAAAGACGATCCAATTGACTCGCACGTTCTCTCGAAAATTGCGACTGATCTTGGAACAGACAACGACATGGTGTCATGCCGAAGTGACATCTTGTCTGACGTGCTCACTGTCCATCTCCATTATCTCGATCGACTTGATGAAACGGAAAACTATGAAGAGTGGGCCCGTGGCATTGAGAGGGCCTCTGCGGTTGTCGAAGATGCCATCGGCTGTTTCCCAGCAGACGGGAACCTCTGGGGCAGGTTGGCAATGCTGCGCCAGGCTGCAGTGTCTTTGCCGGCCGAAACTGCTGAATTGATGAGTCGATCGGTTGAGCTTTCTCCTGCTCAGATACACGTCATTTTGGCTAGATTCGAGGTTTGGCGGAAAATGGATGTGACCGAGCATGGAGTTGAGGAGGCCACGCTCACTGCTGATCTTGCTCGCTTGCTTTCTTATGGTCGTAGACACGACATCGAAGCTATAAAAGCGAAGTTTAGTGGACCTGTATTGCCGCTCGTCAGGTCCGTGGTTCTGACGCTTCCAGAAGAGAAAAAAGCCCGCCTAGTCGGCATGGGGTCGAACTTATTTCCTCTTGAACCTAGTGATCCATGACCATTTAGTTGGTTGCCGTAGTTGGTGTGTTGCTGAGATAGTTAATTGTAAGATGAGATGGGTGTGATCGTTATGACGTTGAAACAGCGCAAAGTTGCAGTGATAATTCCCTATTTTCAACGTGAGCCAGGCATACTTCGTCGCGCGTTAGTAAGCGTGCTTCAACAGCAGCTTGCAGACGACGTTTCAGTTGACGTGTTCGTTATCGACGATGCGTCGCCGCATCCGGCCTATCTTGAAATGGACGATATCGAAACCAGCGGACAGTTCAACTTCGTCATTAACGTCCAGGCAAATGGCGGGCCCGGTGCGGCGCGTAACAACGGTCTCAGAATGGTGGAAGAGCGAGGTTGCTACGAATTCGTAGCATTTCTGGACTCTGACGATATCTGGTTAAGTGGACACATCAAGGATGCGTTAGTCGCGTTGGACGAAGGTTACGACTTCTACTTCTGTGACAATCGCCGAGACGGTGCTTACTTGAGCTACCACTCAGAATTGGAAGTTTTGATCGACCGAGCCGCATCGATCAGATCTAGGGCTGATTGGGTTCCCGAAGATGGTATGTATCTAGGGTTCCCTAAGTTGGCCCTCAAGGATGAGATGATTGAGACATGTCTTTGCCATACTTCCTGTGTTGTGCTGCGAGCAGAGACTGTCTCACGAGTACGGTTCGATCTGGAACTGAGGTCTGCAGGTGAAGACAGGATGTTTTGGATCGAACTGGTAATCGCGGGAGCGCGTATTGCCATCTCGTGGTCGTGCAATGTTGAGTGCGGAAGGGGCGTAAACATCTTCTTTTCGTCTTTCGATTGGAATAAAATCGAAACACTTGATAGGATATGCAACTTAGCGCTTTTCGGTGACAAAATTACTCGCCTTTCAAACTTAACAAAAAGCAATAAGAAAGCCGCGGCTTCAACTCGTGACAAGTATAAACGTGCTTACGCGTATCTTGTTATGCGAGCGTTATTTAAGAGGCAAGAATTTCTATCGGAATCGTTTTATAGGTTTTGCAATTCTAATCCTACATATCCGCTTGCGATCCCGTTTCTTGCTTTGTCCGTTGCTTTGGATCGTCACCCAGATGCGAAAAAGTTCTGAGCTCGGTGTCAAATGGTATTTTCCAATAGGCTGTAAAAGTGAAATTTTAACGAGCAAAAAATTCAAGTTTAAGATCTCGGATTACTGTCTACATCGGAAAAGCTTAATTACGGTAGTTCAAGATCTTCTGCTTGGGTGCTAATCTTAAAAAAGATCGAAGATCCGGCTTGTTTGGGGGGGGCTTCAACCTATGGGGGGGCTCAGAGGTGATAGTCACGTCGAACTCCCTCAATGACGTCTAAGAACCGAGCTTTGCGTTCTGAAAGTATAGCATCCGAGCTCAATATAGGCTGAGCTCGGCTCGCATTCCAAAGCGCTAAAGTCGACGGTGCAGCAAGCGCCTGCTTAACCGCTAAGCGTACCTTGCCTTGCTTAGGTGTTTCTCCACTTACGCCCAGCCCACTATCTAACTGTGAACCCTTCTGGACTGTGGGAGCGGGTGCCCGTTCATTGCTGAACTCGATACCCCAGAAACGCGCCCCTTTAGTCTGTGCCTCAGCACGAGAGGAGATTGGCACCCTCCGCGGTGAATATGAAACTGCAAGGGTGGCCGCCCAGTCATTCCATTTGAAGCTATTGATGCTGCTTGAGGTAGTTACTGCAACCCACGGCACACGAAATGCGTCAGCTAGGATGGCGCCGTGCATAGATTCTGCGACAATCGTCTCTGACTGGGCAATCTCACGAATCACGTGCTTCGCTTCGCCTCGTGGATCGATGTAATGAAGTCCTATTGTCTCGCAAATCGCCGGCCAAGCGCCTGCGATCGCTGATTCCCAATGTGGAACAAAGCTTTTGCGATAAATCTTCGGCAGATGCATAAATTCTGGCATCTCCGCTACCATGACAGCTGGATCGATGATGCCCATGTCAGGGGGAAGGCCCGCTTGCGCTGCGGTGAGTGGTCCCCGCACGCATCGTATATCCCACTTCGAACGGTCAGATAAATCAGGCAGTTTACCGTAGCCGTAACCGCTTCCGACAACCAGTTTGTGGCCTTCGCTTGGTAGCAAGGCCGAGTTTAAAACAGTGCCAACGCCAACTAGAAGGGTTTCCGGATGAGTGTCACGGAATCCTGGCAGCAGGTAATCCCAAAGCCAAAGATTCAGGTCATCGCCAAAATTGCCGTGATGCGATTCCCAGTAATACGGTATCATGATGCACTCCCGAGTGTGCCCAAAATCGATTGGACATGGTCTTGTGATAAGCGGTGTTAGCAAATTGCAATTCTAGGCTTTGAGCGAGAATTCCCTAATTACTGCCTTGTGATTGCTTGTTTCAGTCAAGGTAATGTCTCTGTGCTGCTCTTGCCTCTTTATAGATAATTGATCCTATCAAAAACATAAAATCGCTCGGCCTCATTGCAACCATATAGACAGTTGGATTTGGTCAATGCAAAATGATTGCTGGTGCCGACACGGCGTTGCTGTCTGTGCGGTGCCGGGCTCATCTGGACGGGTAAGCCGTACAAACTTAATTGGGTCAACATTCAAACGCTTGTTTGCTGAAGCTGGACAACGTTTTGTATGCAGCACACAAAAATGCCCGTTCCGAGACTCGGTGCGCGCATGGCATGTTAAGTTGAAGTAAATTTTGCGACAGAATTCAAAGTTGATGCGCCCGAAGGCCGCTTCTGAGCGATTAACATTGACTGTCGAATGATACTTTCTGTCGCAGTCTTTCGCGTCTGGAAATTTCTTGGCTTTTTTGATCATGTTAAGAGATGCAATGTACCCATGCAGTATCAGTTACTATAGACGCGCCTGCCATTTTGGGCGTGTCGTTGGGTCTCGAGACAGGGGTTTGGAGCGCTAATCACAAACAGCCACATCTTCTCCGTTGCCACTACATCTACATTAACGATATAGCGTGTCACCAATCCGTACGGTGCCTTATATGCCGGGCATTTATTCCTTACAACCCTCAGGTTTCGTTTATGCCTTCATCAGTGGACGCCAATTCTGTGACACGCAACGTCGGATGGAGCGTTCTCTCGAAGGCCGGGACATTCGGGCTCAAATTTGTAACTGTGCCCATCTTGGCACGGATACTTTCGCCAGAGGAGTTTGGCGCGGTGGCTGTCGCGCTCACGTTGGTGCAGTTTCTGGCCATGATCGGAGGCGCGGGTTTCGCTTCGGGCCTGATCATCCAGCGCGATGAAGATATGGTGATGGTCCACTCCGTTTTCTGGACCAATTTTTTGATTTCTATAGGTATGGCATTCGGCCTGTATGTTTGGGCTGACTATCTTGCCTCTCTACTAGGTGCACCGGAGGCCGGTGACCTTCTTCGCATTATGAGTTTGCTGATACCGCTTCAACTCACAGGAGATGTGGCATATGCCTTGTTAGCAAGACGTATGCAGTTCGCCCGTGATGCCATGTGGAGCATGATATCCGAAGCATCTGCCGCACTCATTGCAGTTGGCCTCGCATTGATGGACTTTGGGGTTTGGGCGCTAATTGCCCAACTTTTTTGTGCCTCACTCATACGCCTTGCCGGCCTCTTTGCGGTGACGCATTACCGTCCGAAGCTAGTTTTTCGTTTTCGCGCCGTCTACGTGCTTGGGCGCTTTAGCCTTGGCATGATGGGATCTGAAATTGCCAATTTCATCACTTTCCAATCCCCGATGATAATCATTTCACGGTATCTCGGATTGGCTGATGCCGGTGCCTATTCTGCTGCTAACCGGTTCGCGAGTATACCTAATCAAGTCGTCCTGTCCGGCGTCATGGGGGTTCTTTTCCCTGCATTTAGCAGTATGTTAGACGATCGTGAACGTCGCCTACAGGCATTGACTCTTAGCACCCAAGTAACCACTGCGTTGCTCGCGCCAATGATGTTCGGGCTTTGGGCGCTTGCGGAACCCAGTATGCGCCTGCTTTTTGGTCAACAGTGGGCGGACGCGTGGCCAGTGCTTGCTTTGTTGGCGCTATCAAAAGGCATTCTGACACCCTGCAGTACATATATCCCATATTTGAAGGGGATAGGCCGAGGCGATGTCCTATTCTGGTGGGCTCTATTGCGCGCTCTCGGGACAACGGGCGCGGTTGCATACGCGGCTATCCATGGAGGTCTCATTGATGCGATGATCGCGCTATGTGTCGTAAACGCCTTGGTGTTGGTCGCCTACTCTTGGGTCGTGCATTACGCGGATCGGGCGCCGCTGGGTAGCTTCGCATTAACTAATCGCCCGATGTTGTCGGCAATCGTGATGGCACTTGTATTGCGCTATGTTCTAGAGAATTACGGACAATTGATCTCCCACCCGCTTCTGCAGATCGTTGCTGGTACTGCCCTCGGGGGGCTTATCTATGGTGTTCTGTCTTTGCTGTTTGAACGTCGGCTTATCCATACTCTAAAGCAAATGCTGAGCAAGCGTGCGAAGTCCGCGGTTCCTCTATCAGATCCATAACCAGTATCCAGGACGTAAAATATCAGCTTTGCATGTCGCAACTTCATAAATTTGAAGCACTTGGTGTTTTAAATCGGCAGCGCGTACAGATATTGTTAAGACATCTGCGGAAAGTTTGCATTATTGACTTGAGTTTTGCCCTTTCTGAAGTGTACTGCCTTGCTGCTCCCGCCATATATCGCCGGTTGAAATCTTGGCGTGATGGAGACGCCCGATGACATTGAAACGGGTCGGATCAATATGCTCTTGGTTCATCTCGACAACATAGGGCCCCAAAATCATTTGGAATTTCTCCCATCTTGCAATTCGGTTCGAAAGGACTGAGATGAATTCCTCGGTCTTTAGGAAAAACCCACCGAAGCGTTGGAGAAATTTGAGCCCTTCTGATACTAGCGTTTTCGATGCTATTCCTTGCGTGTTGAACTTCAGACGAAATGAATTCACCATACCTGTTTGGTCTGTCTGGATCTGTATGAAAACTGATGTCGATGCTTGGCTGCCGCCATCGCGGTAGAGCACCATGCATTGAGAGAACCTATCAGTCTCGGTGTACACAGGAAGTTCCTGATCGGTCAGTGTCAGTGATCTGCATCTGTTTTCTGCGCTCGCCAACCGCACAAGCGGCATGGTGTTGGTCGATGGTATTTCAAGCAGTTGCGGCCGGTTAGGTGCTGGTTCTGGCGATTGAGATTGTGTCGTAGCTGGCGGCTCAGGAGATACGGCCGACTTCGGACCTAGGACTAACTCGGTCAGCAAGCGAAAATTTCTTTGATCGTTTGCAAACAGGATTGTGGCCGCAATAGCGAAGAATACCGCGGCACTCCAGAGCGCTATGGGCGCGATGTGGACGTGGCTTCGTTCGGTTGGGTGACGGTGTGGTTCAGAATTCACGCCCGCTCGCACGCTCGTTACTGGTTCAGCACATTACGCGTGCTATAGCCTGCATGGACGGGAAGTTCCAGTCAGTAACAGCCTGGTGCCCACGAATCCGGTTGATCTCGTTGGCCATTCTCCCCTGGCGTCAAGCGGCATTTCGGCCTTTTACGGCCCGGACGACTATTTCGAGGCTGGGGTGATTGGGAACTTCTGATCGCGCGATCGTCCAAGTGTCCGAGCGATGTCGATAATGTCATCTCGGGCGGCGGTCGGATCGTCCTTGCTCCAGGCAACACCGAGCCCGATCTTCAGATCGATGCCCTTGACCTTCTTCAGCACCACGTTCCGGCCCGGCAGATTTACTGTCCATTCCGGTGCAAAGCCGACACCAAGGCCTGACGACACAAGCGAGATCAGCGAGAAGGTGTCGTCACAGGTATAGGCGACATTGTCATTCAACCCATACTCGTCAAACGTCTCAGCGAAATAGCGCTCCGTATAGGAGAGGTTCTGACGCTTGAATGCTATGATCTTTTCAGCCTTAAGATCATCGATCGTCACCTCAGTTCTTGATGCAAGCGGATTTCCCATCGGTACCGCGAGCAGATATCGCTCATGAGCAATCGAGAAGAAGCGCAATGACCCGATGTTCTCGACCGGTCGGATGAAGCCGAGGTTCAGTTTGCCGCATTCCAGCTGTCGGATGATGTCGGAAGTCGAACCATTCGACACATGCAGGCGGATATCGGGGAACTTCCGGCCAATCCGGGCCAGAAACGCCGGCAGCACACCCGTCGTTGCCGGATAGATCGTCCCGATCCGGATCTCGCGCATAGTCCTGCCCCCTGCTGTACGCGCCATCTCTGCTGAGAGATCAAGCTCCCCTAGCATCCTGACACAGCGATCATAAAACACCTCCCCTGCCCGCGTGAGTTCGACCTTGCGCGTCGAGCGCGTCAGCAACTGCACGCCAAGCCCCTTCTCGAGCGCCAGTACCTGCGTGCTCAGCGCCGGCTGAGCAATGTTCACGCGCATGGCGGCACGACCGAAGTGCAACTCCTCGGCGACAGCGACAAAGTAGGAAAGCTGGCGGAGTTCCATGTCAAGGCTCCATCGAGACCCGAGAAAATATCTGAATTTAAGATAACTGATTTTCAGATATAGTCAAAGAGCTCATCACAACGATTGGTGAGCAATTGTGGTAAAAACACTTGGCACAAAAAGACACGAGTTTTTGGTCAAACGCCTTGTCTCAAGGCGTTTAGAAGTCGGTCTGACGCAGATGGAGTTGGCGCGCAATCTCGGCCAATATCAGTCGTTCGTGGCGCGATTGGAGAGTGGACAAAGGCGGGTGGACGTTATCGAATTTTTGCAGCTTGCTGAGGTCTTACAGTTCGACCCATTCGAGATGTTGCGAGAAGTGCAGTCGATGAAGGCTTGAACTCAGATACTGCTTGATCGTTAGACGCAGCCGCTAACCCTGCGTTCGAGTTTCTATGCCGTCCGTAGATCAATCCTCTGGGTCATCAATTAGAATTTGCTTCGTAGTCGCAGCACTTTCTCTCCGGGAACAACCAGAAGAGAGTGAGAACTGCCATGGGCATGCGACGTATGATTGTCGGTCTTTTTCCGTTGATTGGGATTGCCGGACCAGCGGATGGAGCTTTGGCCGATCAGCTGATTTTGAACAGCTACGGCGGCCCCTATGAGGAAATCATCCGCTCACGGATCATTGAGCCTTTCGAGGCGGAGACAGGTATTCGTGTCGTCTATGATGCAGTCGGGTCCTCCTCGCAGGACTATGCGAAGATCAAGGCCACCGGCGGACGCCCGGGCTTTGATGTCGTCGTGATGACGGCTTCCCAGGCATTGCAAGGGTGCCAGGAAGGGCTGCTGGAGAAGCTGTCCGTTGATGTGGTTGGCGAGCTTTCTGCTGTGTCATCGCGACTGTCGGCCGTCGCTGGGCCCTGTGGTGCGGTCCATGAAGTGCAATACATGTCGTTGCTTTATCGGACGGATCAGGTGGCTGGAGTTCCATCGTCGTGGAATCTGTTGCTGGATCCTGCTCTATATGGGCGTGTGATCCTGCCGACGTTTCAGAATGTTATGGCGGTCAATCTCCTGCAGGTGATGTCGGTCATGAATGGCGGCGGGCTCGTGGATAATCTCGACCCGGGTTTTGCCGCCATGGCCAGCGTTGCCCGGCAATCGATCGGCTTCGAGCAGTCATCAGCAATTCTAGAAAGCTACATCAAGGATGGGTCGGTCTGGGCCATGCCCTTCTGGAATGGACGGGCGCAGTTGCTGGTCGACGCCGGTGCGCCTGTCGACTACGTCCGGCCTTCCGAGGGCACGATCCCGCTGATTGCTACGCTCAGCGTGCCCGTTGGTGCGGAGAACAAGGAAGCGGCCTATCGCTTCATCGATTTCTTCCTTCGGAAATCCAGCCAGGAAGCCTGGGTCGCGGGATACCGCGTCGGCAGCGCAAGGACGGATATTGTCGTGCCTGAGGAGCTTCGCGATCGTCAGATCACGGAGGCCGAGCTCGATGCACTTCTGTTGCCCGACCTGGCTCTTATGGCCGAGCGCATGGCCGAATGGTCTGAGCGCTGGGATCGGGACGTCGTTCCGGCGGCGAGGTGAATTCAATGGCGAGCACTGTTTCTCTTGTCCTGCCCGCGACGCGATCGCGGGCATCGGGGCCGACGCATCTTTATCTCGCGCTTGCGCCCTCCGTGCTGATGCTTCTTGTCTTCTTCGCCCTACCCATGGGCATGATGATCGGGCTCAGTTTTTCTGATCCTCAATCCGGACTGCCCTCGCTTGCGAGCTATCATCGCTTCTTCACCGATGGGCTTTCGCTGCCGGGAATCCTTCGGACGATCTCGATGTCGCTTTGTGTCGCCGTCTGCGTCACCGTGCTCGGCTATCCCGTCGCCTACTACCTGGCTCGTGCCAGGGGCCGGACGCGTGCATTGGTGTTTGCGTTGGCGCTGGCACCCGAACTCGCCGGGGTCGTGCTTCGTACCTATGGCTGGCTCATCATCCTGGAGGATCGCGGCTTTATCAATGATGCGCTCCTGCATTTGGGCCTGATATCCTCGCCTCTGCCATTGTCGAAAAACATGCTTGCCGTCGTCGTCGGGCTCACACACGTGGTGCTGCCCTTTGGAATCCTGTCACTGATGACAAGCATCCAGGGGATCGATCCCAACCTCGAGCGGGCCGCCCAGGTCCTGGGTGCCTCCAGGGCAAGTGTGATGCGGCACGTTGTATTGCCGCTCTCCGTTCCGGGGATTGTCAGTTCGTTGATGATCTCCTTCACCATGGCGGCCAGTGCCTATGCCACCCCTGCCCTTCTTGGCGGTGCTGGCTTCAAGGTTCTGGCGACGATGATCGCCGAGCAGGTGCTCTTTTATGTCAATTGGTCCTTTGCCGCCGTCATGGCCAATGTCCTCTTCCTGATGATGCTCGTGGTGTCCTATCTCGGCATCCGTTTCGAGGC
This sequence comes from Allorhizobium sp. nf9_anc, assembly GCF_056323085.1. Classification (NCBI taxonomy): domain Bacteria; kingdom Pseudomonadati; phylum Pseudomonadota; class Alphaproteobacteria; order Hyphomicrobiales; family Rhizobiaceae; genus Allorhizobium; species Allorhizobium sp. nf9_anc. The sequence continues at coordinate 277,728 of NZ_JBWHZM010000002.1, forward strand.
GCGTCGACGGGGCAGGCTGAGCGGTCGTGGAGGACGCGCATCATGAACAGGATCTCCAGCTTTCTGTTTTGGGCGTCGCTTGCCGGTGTCCTCGTCTTCATCACCATGCCGATCATCGTCGTGCTTGCAGCCTCCTTCAGCCCGACTTCAGAAGTCTCGCTTGATCCGCGGCTCTGGACACTTCGTTGGTACGCCGATTTGTTCGAACCGCGCTGGCTCGACCCCTTTTGGCTGAGCGTGAAGATTGCGGTGATCGTGAGCCTTATCAGTGGCATTGCTGGTCTCTTTGCCGCCTATGCCATCGTCTTCGAGCGGTTTCCGAAGAGCGAAATGGTCATGTCTTTCCTGTTGTCGCCTCTTTCAGTGCCGCAGATCGTCAAGGGGGTGGCCATCGTCCTTTTCATCTCGCAGCTTGGTCTGCAGCAGTTTCTCGGAACGGAAGCACTGATTGCCGCTCACGTGGTGCTTACTCTGCCCTTCGTGACACGCATGGTGGCTGGCTCGATTGCGAATTTCGACCGGGGGCTGGATCAGGCAGCGCAGATCTTGGGGGCCAACAGATTTGCCCGACTTCGATACGTGCTCTTGCCCTTGATCAAGCCAGGGCTGCTCTCGGGCGTCACTTTCGCCTTCATCATCTCCTTCAACAACATTCCCCTGTCTGTGTTCCTGGTGCGGCCGGGGGACACCACCCTGCCGATCAAGGTGATCAACCATCTCGAATACAGCCTCGATCCGGTCATGGCTGCCGTCAACGTCGCATCAATGATCTTCATCCTTGCGGCGATCTTCATCTTTGAGAAAATCGGCGGCTTTTCCGCCCAACTCCACGGGGGAAGCAAATGAGTGCTCTCGATATCGAATTGCAGGCCGTCACGAAATCCTATGGCGCGGTCCCCGTCGTCCAGAACTTGAGCCTCGATGTGCCACGCGGAGAGTTCGTCAGCATTCTGGGACCATCCGGCTGTGGGAAGACCACGACGCTCAACATGATCGCAGGTTTTGCCGCACCCTCGTCCGGAGACATCCGGATCCGCGGCAAGAGTCAGGTTCGTGTCGCACCTGAAAACCGCAATATCGGTCTCGTCTTCCAGAACTACGCCCTGTTTCCGCATATGACGGTCGCCGAGAATGTCGGTTTTGGATTGAAGATGCGCAAGGTGGCGCGCAGCGATATCGACGGGCGGATCCTGGAGGCGCTTGAAAGCGTGCATCTTTCTGGTTTTGCCGATCGATATCCGAGGGAGTTATCCGGCGGCCAGCAGCAGCGGGTGGCACTTGCCCGGGCGATTGCACCACGCCCGTCCGTGCTTCTCCTCGATGAGCCTCTTTCGAACCTCGATCTTAAGCTTCGCGAAGCGATGCGTATTGAGCTGAAGGAAATCCAGGCCGCACTCGACATGACCTTCGTCTACGTGACCCATGATCAGGAAGAAGCCATGGCCATGTCGGATCGGATCGTCGTCATGTGGCAGGGAGAGATTGCCCAGGAAGGACGGCCAGGCGATATCTATCGGCACCCGAAAACCAGTTTCGTCGCGGACTTCATCGGACGTTCCAACATCATCCCGGTCTCCTCGTTTCGCTCATCGAGCGAAGGGACAGAGGTGATGCTGGCAACATCCGGTTTGCGGCTGATTTCGTCGGAGTATCCATCAGAGGAGCCACGATTCCTTTGCATTCGACCCGAGAGCCTGCGCATTGCCGCTGACGGTGCTGCGGCATCTGGACAAAATGGCCTCTCAGGCACGCTGAGGCGGATCGTCAATCTCGGCGCCCAGCTTGAGCTCTTGCTGGAGATCACGCCGGATCTTTCAATCACTGTGGTGATCCCCTCGTCCCAGTCCGGGGGGCTGCCTGCTTTGGGCTGCGCAGCGCAAGTCGTCGTTGCCCCTAGCGACGTGACTCTTCTTAGCCACTGACATGTGCCACCGATCGGGCTCGCCTATCAATCGGGCCCGATCGGTATTGGAGAGCCGGTCTTCAAACCGCCTAGGCTCTCATCGACGGCAATTGGTCGTCTCCGGTGCATTTGGCACCGCCAGAACATCCCCGAGGAGACTTAAGATGATGCTCAAGGAAAAGATCCACGCGACGCAGAATTCCACCAATGTCTGCGCAGAGATCGAAGGCTTCGATTTCCATGACTATGATGACCGTGACATTGCGGAGCTTCGCCGGCTCTGGCTGGAATATGGTGTACTGCGCTTCAAGCGGACCCGGATCAGCGATGCAGATCAGGTGCGGTTTTCCAGGCATTTCGGGGAGTTCGTCATCCACCCCAAACAGCTGCAGGAAGGCGGTCATCCTACCCATCCGGAGATCCTGGTGATCTCCAACCAGATGAAGGACGGCAAGCCGAGCGGCGCACTCGGCAACAGTGAAGCGACTTGGCACACTGACACCTGGTTTTACGAGCGTCCGCCGGCTGGCGCCATCCTGAGGGCGATCCAGGTGCCGCCGTCTGGCGGTGACACCTACTTCCTGTCGACCTACCTCGCCTATGAGAGCCTGCCCGAGGCGCTGAAGAAAGCCATTACCGGCCGGCAGATCTTCTTCCAGAATGTCTACGACAAGACTGGCAAACTGCGCCTCAACAAGCTGGAGCCCAAGACTAAAGATTTCCGTGAATGGGATGGCGTTGTCCACCCCCTCGTGCGCACGCATGGCGAAACCGGTCGCAAGGCGCTTTATCTGGGCGGCACGATCGAAGGCGCCTGGATCGTCGGCATGCCGCAGGACGAGAGTCTCGGGCTCCTGCGGGAACTGTGGGATCACACCACAGGTATGGCTGATGTCTTCGTCCAGACCTGGGAAGAGGGCGACATCATGATGTGGGACAATCGTTGCACCATGCATCGCCGTGATGGTTTTGACCCCACAACGATCCGGATCATGCACCGGACAACGACGTCCGGCGAGCGACCCGTCTGAGATAGGTTGCGAGAGCAGGAGTAGACCATGAGCGTCCATTATCATGTTGCACATAGCCACCCGCCTCTGCCGACGGAGCTCGTTGACCTGCTCTCGCAGACCGAAACTGCAACCATCGGTCATGTCGAGCATGTCGGCTTCGTCGGTGATGCCATTCTGCCCCTCTATCCGACGCGGGCGGCGGGCCAGGCCGTGACGGTGGCCGCGCCGGGACGTGACGGCACTGTCATCTACAAGGCGATTGATCTTTTGCAGCCAGGCGACATGCTGGTCATTTCGAGAGTCGACCGGGACGACATTGCCTGTGTCGGGGGCGGCGTTGCACTCGCTGCACGGGCGCGGGGTGCTGCAGGCATCGTTATTGATGGGCCTGCAACCGATCTCGAAGAGATCATGGCCGTCGGACTTCCCGTCTGGTGCCGAGGACGATCATCTCGCACCAGCAATCGGCAGATTGCTGTCGGCGGGTCTATCAATGTTCCCGTCGCCTGTGGGACGGCAGCTGTTCTCCCCGGGTATGCCGTGCTCGCTGATCAGGAGGGTGTCTTCGTCGCCGAGCGGCACCGGATGGAAGCGCTTGCCCGTTTTGCCATCGAGCGTCAAACGCGCTCGGTTCGTTTGCGCGCCCATCTTGCCGAGGGGCGCTCCATCTTTGACTTCGATCGGGAACACAGCGCATGAAAATCTCCCTCTTACAGATGAGTTCGCAGCCTGATCGGGCAGCCAATCTCGCACAGGCCCTGCGTTTGATGCGCGATGCCTGTGCTGGAGAAAAACCCGATCTCCTGGTGTTGCCGGAGCATTTTGACTGGACTGGCGGCACGCCAGCAGACAAGCGTGAGGCTGCGGATTTCGTGCCGGGTGGTGAGGCCTATGAAATGGTGCGACAGTTTGCGAGGGATGCCGGGGTTGCGATCCATGCCGGCAGCTTGCTTGAACGACGCCGAGATGATCCCAGGGTCTATAATACTTCGGTCGTGTTTGACGGATCGGGGAGCGAGATAGGTTCTTACCGTAAGATCCATCTTTTCGACATTACAGCGCCTGATGGCAAGCGATATGCCGAGTCGTCGGTGGTTGCGCCCGGGGATAGTCTGCTCGTCTATGAAATCGCGCGCTTCCGTGTCGGTTGCGCAATTTGTTACGATCTGCGCTTCTCGCGTCTGTTTGATCGACTGGCGAGCCTTGATCTGGATTTGGTGATCCTGCCCGCTGCATTTACCGAGCAGACAGGGCGAGACCACTGGGAGGTCCTGTGTCGGGCACGCGCCATCGAATTCCAGTGTTTTTTTGCCGCCTGCGGGCAATGTGGCAGCTATCTTGCCCCCGACGGCGAACGTCGTTTCATGTTCGGCCACTCGCTGGTCGCCGATCCCTGGGGACGTGTTCTGGCTATGGCTGGCAACGAGATCTGCGTGCTGGAGGCCAACCTTGAGCCATCGCTCGTCAAGCATGTCCGCGAGATGATCCCAATGCATGCGCATCGCAGGGATATCAAGGACATGTCGATCCTGATGGCTGAGACAGGTGACCGCTAAGGCGGATGCAAGGCTTGCGTCAGTGACAGTCTGTGTCGATCGCCAACAGGTCGAGATGGCTGACTTCCAGCGTCATGGCGAGCTCATGAATGGTCACGATTGTCGGATTTCGCCGTCCGTTTTCCAGACCGCTCAGATATTGCTGGCTGAAGCCGGAGCGCAAGGAGAGTTCCTCCTGTGTCAGGCCCTTTTCCCGACGCAGGCGCGCAAGGTTCCGGCCGACCAGTTTGCGCATGTCCATGACTGTCTGATGGCAGGCTGGTCGCGCGAAGTTTATCAACTATAATATGTAATGTGGCCTGGTCGGTGCGGAAGCCGGCTTGGTCTTCGCCAGCAAGTCGAAGAGCGGCTGCGATTCTCATTTTCCAGAAGCGAGGTCTGCCGGATGCGCAAAGTGACATCGCTCGACCATGCGCTTGCGGATATCCTGCAGAAGCGGCGAGTGGCCCTGGCTTTAAGCCCGCGTTCCTTAAAGGCGCTGGCCGGTATCGAGCCATGCGATCTTGCGCGCTACGAGAGTGCGGCAAGTCCGATACCGAAGCGCCGTCTCTCCCGGATCTGTCAGGCATTGTCGATCACACCCGACGAGCTTCTTGCCAGCGCCTCGACCAATGGGGCGACTTGTCTGCCATCGGCGGACCATCAGGATCGCGAGGGCACAGCAGGACAGTGATCGCTTGGCCAGGGTCTCGGACGCCTTGGCCGCACATGCATGGCAGCCCTGCACGTCTGTGGCTGGTCCGAACCACTTCAAGATGCAACGGTAGGGAACGTCTGGGAGGGATCGGGGATCGTTCTAGATCCTCATCCAAGCTCTGCCGCCCGTCTTGCAGGGACCGCCTTCATTGCTATCATGGATTGATGAACATTAGAAGATTCGCCCTTTTTGCCGCCTGGATTGGTCTGGCTCTGATTGTCTTTGTGACCATCTCACCGATCGACGCCCGGCCGTCGGATGTGACCTCGACAGATCTCGATCGTGCGCTTGCCTTTGTCGTGATGGCCGGTTTGTTCATCATCGCCTATCCCAGAAAAGTCCTGGTCGTTTCGATCATGCTGTTTGTCGCCGCCTTCTTGATCGAACTGACACAGTTCTTCTCCTTGACCCGGCACCCACAGATGCATGATGCAGTCGTCAAGGCATTCGGTGTGATGATCGGCGTGAGCCTCGGCATTTTTATGAATCTCCTGCTCCGCAAAGCTTCGGATGGCGACAGCACAAGAACCCTTTGACCTTTTGCCCGGGCGTCTGAGTTTGCTCGTGCCGTGCCAGCCAGCCCTTCGTTGATTCTGATCCTGTACTGAATTCTCTGATCGGCGCCGTTCCATCGAACTGAGGCATGTCTGCGACAGTTTTGTGCGGGGCGTTTGCTCCGGCGCACGACTTCCAAATCCTGTGGTCACAGGCTTTAAGCCGACAATACGCGGCCAGGTTCGTGCTTTGCTCGAGAGTGCGACCGTGGCCGTGACCAAAGCCGGTACCGATCTTGTTGCCCTTGCAATGGCAGGTTTGGCTATGCTGTGTCGCCGTCGGCGCAGAGTGCTAATGCCAACCTGATCCCGGAAGTTGCCGTTTACAAACGGGCTGATCATTTCGTGAACTCGCAGTGTCTCTCGGCTGCTCCTGGCTACCCGATTTCATGTCCGGCCAGTCCTTGGGGCCAATTGCAAATGCAGGCCCGACGATTTGCGCCAGTTCGGGTGCTAGCTAGCGCCGTGGCTCACAACTTCTAATCGCCTGGCTCTTTCGCCTGCGCAACCATTTCGATAGGCTCCAACAGCCAATTTGCTGGGGAGCACCATGAACAGACTTATCCTGACCTCGATCTTGCTGGTTACCGTCACATCTTGCGCCAAGCGACCGGATGCCATCGTGCCCGTCGACATTCCAATGGCGGTTTACAACAACCAGTCCTGCGGTGAACTTGGCCGCGAGTTGATCAAGGAGCAGCAGAATCTCGCTGCCGTTTCCAAGGCTCAGAACGAGGCTGCGACCGGTGATGCAGTTGGCGTCTTCCTGATTGGTGTCCCGATGTCGTCTGCCGTCGGCGGCGACAAGGAAGGTCAGGTGGCCGTTGCGAAGGGCAAGGTTCAGGCGATCGAAAACACCTTGAAGAGCAAAGGGTGCAAATAGGCGACAGACGGTCGTAGATTTCAGACGGACTCGGCCATCAGGACGAGCTCGCATCTGGATTGCGCGCCGCTCTCACAAGCCTGGGCCTTCAGTGCCAAGACGTCGCCTAGTTTTTCTTTCCGGCCGTATTCGGCAATCAGCCGATGTGTCCGGAAGCGTAAAACCTGGCCGCAGTTCTGACAGGTAACAACTATCTCGTTGCGGGGAAAATCGACCAGCGCCATCTGCTCTGCCTCTACCGGGTTTGGTAGAGGAGCCGCGGTGGCGTGCCCATCATTCACATCGTATTCCACAGCGGTGGAAGCTTGGGCAGACGATGAGAAAAAGCCGCCATCGTCCGCTGTTTCGCGGGTGCAGCACGCTAAATATCTGTCTTCGTTGTGAATGATTACACCGCTCATGCTATATGCCCCACTGAGCAGGTGCAGCAAGTGCGAAATATAGCCCTCTCAATGTTGTCTGACTGGGCTGCCCTTGGAGGGTGTATTTAACTCCGAACTGATGCCCTGCTTCACCTTCAAGACTTCTCCAAGACTTCTCCCAGACTTTGCCTCCATTTGCCTCTGGTCCCGCTAACATCAGCTTGGATCGCGAAGGCCGCAAAGAGGAGGATGTAGTGATGGGAGACTATGAACCAGTGCCGAGAACGGTGTCGAACCCGCCAACCATTCCTGTCCATTTCGAGCCGCTGATGCTTGATGCGGCAAGGATCGCAGAGCATGCCTGTGCGCTATCCGTCGGGGAAGTACATGACGTACTGGACCAGGGCTGGGCGGATATCCGAGCTGGTCGAGCAATGGGGGCGAAGTCGGTTCTGTCGCTGCCTGAAGAGGGTTTTTGGGCTCAAGCGGGCTATGAGGGCCGCCCGGCCGATTTCGCCGGGGAGCGGCTCGGCTGGAAGCTTTCCTGCCTCTATGGCGTCAATCCACGCTATGCCGGCGTCAAGGTGATCGGAGCCAATGCCTTCAACCGCATGCTGGGTCTTCCGCGCTCGAGATCGACCTTCATCCTTCTGGAGAAGTTCTCGATGCAGCCGCTCGCAATCATTGATGCGACGGGGCTTTCGGCTGCCCGAACTGGCGCTTATGCGTCTCAGGTTCTTCGTCTTTGCCTGAAGAAGATCGAGTACATCACGGTGTTTCTCTTCGGCGCAGGCCCGATCGCCGAGGCAATTCTCGCCTCGCTTGCTCATCGTGCTGCCGGGCGCATTGCCCGCATCTATATCCGGGCGCGCAGGCTCGAAAGTGCAAAGGCACTTGTAACGTCACTGTCCTCCACGCTTCCCTTCGAGTTGGTCGCTGTCGAAGACAATCATTGTCTCGCCCAGGCAGACTTCGTCATTACCGCCACGAATTCCGATCGACCGGTCTTTGCCGACGACGAACTGAAGCGGAATGCCTGTCTTCTGCATCTCGGCGGCGATGAGGTGCCAGTCGAGACCCTGCGCCGGATCTTGAGGCAGGGCCAGCTCGGCTGCGATGATCTGGCCACGGTCTCGCGAAGAAACTCGCAAAGTCTCTCCCTGCAATATTCCAGGGCGGGAACAACACTCGAGGCACTCGGTCCGCATCTGGGGATCCTCGAATTGTCGAAAACGGGTGAATGGCAGCTTTCTCCTGACGAACCGGTCTCTGTCACCTGTGTCGGATTGCCGATGCTCGACCTTTATGTGGTGGCCGCCCTCTATGAGAAATATCGCGCGGTGTCTTGAGACCTTTTTGGTCTCGCGGCTGGCAATGTGTGGTCATGTTTCAAGAAGCGGGAAGCACTATGTCCTATTTGACGCGTCGGCTTGCCGATCACGCCCTGTCGATTGATGTGGAACGGCTGTCCTTGGAGGTGAAGGAGGTTACGCTTCGTTGCATCCTCGACCTTCTCACAGCCGCAATCGTCGGTCTTGGCTCCGCTGCCCCGGCCGCTGCACTGGAGACTTCTGATCTTCTCTATGGCAGTGGTCGCGCACCCGCCTGGTTTACGGGGCAGACCTCTTGCCTGATGTCGGCCCTGCTTCACAATGCGCTTTGCGCCTCTGCACTTGATCTCGATGACGGCAATCGTGCGGCCCGTGGTCATCCCGGTGCAATCGTCATTCCAACCGTACTGACCCTTGCATCCACCATGCCGCAGCTTGGTGCCGCGGATATCCTGTCTGCCATTGTTGCAGGCTATGATGTTGGCGTCAGGATTGCGGCCGCTCAGAAACTGGAGGCCATTCCCACACGTCAGACTGGACGGTGGGCAGCTTTTGCCTCTGCAGCCGCAGCTGGTCGTCTCTTGAGGGTGGATCCGGGTGTGCTCGCTGAGGCTCTTGCCATTGCAGGGGTTACAGCACCAAACCAAAGGGCCAATGGCAGCTCTGGCTATTCGCGGCTGACGGGTAACCTGGTCAAGGAAGGGATAGGCTTCAGTGCCCAGACAGGTCTTCAGGCAGTGTTCCTGGCAGGGGCCGGCTTCTCTGGTCCTGTCGACCTCCTTGATCATCGGCAATTTTACGATCGCGATCGGATCCTTGATCGGCTAGGGGAGCATTGCGAGATCTCAGACACCTATTTCAAGCCCTATGCCTGCTGTCGTTATATCCACCCCGCCCTCGATGCCTTCATCGGTCTCCAACGCCGCTATGGTTTCTCAGCTGTCGAGATTGATCGGATCGAGGTGAACACCTTCCGCTTTGCGCTGAGGCTCGCCAACAGTGCGGATCCGAAAAACCTTACAGCCCTTCAATACAGCCTTCCTTACTGCCTGGCGGTGCTTGTCCTTGAGGGGCAAGAGGCGCTAGCGCCCATCGCGCCTGGCCTTCTTCACCGCGCCGAGCTCACAGCCTTCGCCGCGAAGATTGTACTGCATGAGGATATGGAGGCCGAGGCCCGGTTTCCGGCGGAGACTTGCGCAAGGGTCACTGTTTTCCTGACGTCTGGAATTCAGCGCCAATCTGATATTACGGGTGCGCGCGGTGATCCCGCTTGGCCCATGGACCGACAAGACATCATTGCCAAGTTCCAGTCTGTTACACGGCGTCGCCTATCGCCAGACCAGCAGATCGAAGCGATCGGATCCATCAATCGCCTGGGAGAGGGCGATGCTTCACCGCTCCTTGCGTTTCTGCGCAGCCCATTGACATGATCGGACGTCTCGGCCCTTGCGCGCAGCCTCTCCTGGATCTGCTTTCATCATCGCGGAAACAATTTCCCTCCTCTGTTGGGACTGCTCCGGCGAGTGAAGGGCGTCTTGCATTGACGTCGAATATCAAGCGGGTGGCTGGACCTGATTGAGGTGCTGCAGCAGGAAGGCATGCGTGCTGGGGTTGGCGACGATCAGCAAACCGGAGGTCTCGTAGAATTCCGGTCCCCGTCCCCACCAGTCCGTGACAATCCCGCCAGCTTCCTGAACAAGCAGGATGCCGGCCGCAGTGTCAACGAAGCCTGTCTGCTCGAAATATCCCGTGAAACGACCGCAGGCGACATAGGCGCAGCAATTGGCAGCACTGCCCAGCACCCGGACGGCACCGATCGGTGCGCGGATCGCGTCGAGCCTTGCATAGGCTTCTGGATACATCGACAGGTTCGGCGTTGGCAGACCGGTTCCCACGACCATCTGGCCGACCTCACCATTGTCTCGCATCATCAGCCGCCTGCCGTTCAGAGTGGCCCCCTGCCCTTTGACGGCCGTGAACATCTCATCTGTCACGGGGTTGTAGACAAGGCCGCAAATGGTCTCGCCAGCTTGGCGGAGCGCAATCGTGATCGTGTAATCAAGCCCGTTCAGGAAATTGGTGGTGCCGTCGATTGGATCAACCAGGAAGCGGTAGCTGGTATCCACCCCGTCGACGGGCGGGAATTCCTCGCCACTCAAACTCCAGTCCGGATAGCGCGTCAAAAGATAGTCCCTGATCAGGGTCTCGGATTCCTCGTCGGCAATGCTGACGAAATCACCGGGCCCCTTGATTCCGATCTCCAACAATTCGCGACGGTGAAAATAGTCAAGCGTCAGAGCCCCCGCGCGGCGTGCAGCCTCGATCATATCGGAGAGAACCATTGCTGGGTCGATGGGCATCAGAGATTTCCTTGGAAAGCGGCAACCAGGCCTTGCGGGTCATCCGTGGTGATCTGATCGACACTGAGTTCGAGCAGACGTCGAACCTGGCCGACTGTGACGGGATCGACTGACCGGATCGTCCAGGCATCGACGCGGCGATTGTCGGCATGGACGGCCGCAATGAGATCGACACCCGCTGCGTCTGCCGCAAGGATGAGTTCATAGGAAAAATAGATCATGGCAGCGCCCGGCGCTGTTTTCAGCGCTGCAGCGATGAATGCCGAGAAGTCCTCGGCTGTTCTGAGATCGTCAAGCACGCCGACATAGGTGGGGTCGTAGCCGGTCTTGAGGCCGGGGGTAGCCTTGGCCAAGAGGGCGATGGCGCCACTGTCTCCGCCCGACAGGATCATCGACCGTGACACCGGCGAGACGGCCGCCGCAAAGCTTGCAACGGCTCTGACGGACAGACGCGAGAGGTCCTCCTTGTAGTCCAGCTGCAGCAGGGCATCGGGATGGGCGGGGTTTGCTGTCAGCATTTCGCAGAGGTCTTCGAGCAGCATCACCCGGTCTCTGATCGGTACACCGTCGTTTCCCCTGAGGGATAGCTGTCGCAGGTCCTGTGCTGAGGTCTGGGCGACGGGGCCGGCCCCGGTCGTGCCGTGGTCCAGCGTCAGATCG
>NZ_JBWHZM010000003.1:0-213436 GCF_056323085.1 Allorhizobium sp. nf9_anc
ATGTTGCAGCCAGCTTCTCAGAGCGTCAGAGATACTGCGTCGAAGATCGGGGTCTACACCTCGAAACTCTCTGCGGAGCTGAACGATATGCGTGAGGCTGTCTATCCCCCATCTGCGCAGAAAACATTTGGCCGGACATTCTCAACCCTTGACCTAGTGAGGCTACTTAAGGTTCCGGAAAGCACTCTTCGCCAGTTGACGCTGGAAGGGAAGGGGCCTTTGCCCGAACGTGCAGAAAATAATAGGCGAACCTACACGATAGAACAGGTCAAGGAACTGAGGGCATTCTTGGCCGAACTTCGTCCGGACGAAGCTGGCGAGCTGCTTCCGCATCGTCGCAAAGGGGAAAAGCTTCAGGTAATTGCTACGGCGAATTTTAAAGGTGGTAGTTCCAAGACAACCACTTCTATCCATCTTGCACATTTTCTAGGGCTTCAGGGTTATCGGGTCCTGTGTCTGGATCTTGATCCGCAAGCATCAATGACTGCGCTATTTGGTATTCAGCCCGAGTTCGATCTCGGCGAGAACCAGACAGCCTATGCAGCCATTCGATATGACAATGAGAGGCGGCCGCTCGCTGAAGTGATCCGGCCAACCTATTTTCCAGGTGTCGATCTAGTTCCTGGCAATCTGGAGCTAATGGATTTTGAGTTTGATACCCCGTCCTATCTGACCTCGAAAACCAGAGATGACTTGGGTTTGTTCTTCGAGCGGTTAAGCAGTGCCCTGGCCCGCGTCGATGATCGATACGATATCGTTATCATCGACACCCCACCATCCCTTGGATACTCGACGCTCGCCGCTCTTTACGCAGCCACATCCTTAATCATTACCGTTCACCCGGCGATGCTCGACGTTGCATCGTGCAATCAGTTCCTGATCATGATCTCCGATCTATCGGAGGTGCTGGGGCAGTTTGGAGCAAAATTTGAGCATGACTTTTTCCGTTTCCTGCTCACCCGCGTGAACCCGAATGACGGGCCTCAGAAGTACATGTCTGGAGTCATGCGCCGATTGTTTGGTGATGATGTACTCGTTGCGGAGGCGCTCGAATCGACGGCAATCGCCGGCGCAGCGGTAGCGAAGAAGACCTTATACGAGCTCGAGTCGGGCGAGGTCGGTCGTGAAGCGTTGAAGCGTGCAATTGAGAGCGCTGATCGAGTTAACTCCGAGATTCTCGACCTCGTTCACAAAGTTTGGGGGCGTAGCACATGAAGAAAAGCATCCTTCAGCGAATGGCGGCAGCCGAAAGCCGGACAGAATCTACTGTGGTGTCGGACGCGTCTGACAAGCCCTCGCTGGCGCGGCGGCACTCTTCACCTGTCATTTCCAATGTGGGTCGAGCACTGACACAGCTAACAGAAGATAGTGTCATTTCACTCGATCCTGACCGTATCGACCGCTCCCCCTATAGAGATCGCTTTGGCAACGACGAAGATGCGGCCAAAGAGCTCGAGGCGCTTAAAGTTTCTATCGCAAGCGAAGGCCAAAAAATTCCGGTTCTCGTTCGGCCGCATCCGACGAAAGCGGATCATTACCAGCTTGCCTATGGTTACCGTCGATGGGCGGCGATCAAGGCCATAATGGCAGAATCGGATCGCCCGGAGACCATAAAGATTCGAGCGTATGTTCGCGAGCTTTCCGATCGGCAATTGATTGAAGAGCAATCGCTCGAGAATGGTGTTCGGGAAAACCTGACATGGATCGAGCAGGCAATGTGGGCAGTACAGCTCAAAAGTGCTGGCCTTTCCCATCGCGCCATGTGCCCAATATTGGGCGCTTCAGAAGCGGCAATATCGCATCTGTTCCGAGTGACGGATGCGGTTCCCGAAGACATCATTCTTGCGATCGGCAGAGCAAAAGGAGTTGGTCGGCCGAAATGGACCGCATTTGCCGAGTTGCTGAACGATCCGAGCAGCGCAGCACGTGTTCGCAAGATAATCGACACGGTCGAGTTTCGGGGCGCTGACAGCTCCAGCCGTATTGCCCAAGCGATACGAGCTGCAAGTTCTGCGGCAGACAAAGTGACTGCGGAACCAGCGGAAGAGATTGTTGACTTCGCCGTGGGTGACCGAGTTTTTGGCCGCATGAAGAGCAATTCGGCTGGAACTACGGTCTCAATCCCGAAGCAGGAACGCGCTTTTGCGCGCTGGTTGGCGGACCGAATGCCTGATCTTCTAAGCGAATACAACAGTCAGTCCCATCCAACTCACCAAGAGGTGTGATCGAGACACTCGTTAATTGGTCAAGAGGAGAGACCGCGACAAAAGAAAAAGGCCCCCAAAACGTTTCCGTCATGGAAGCCTCTCTCAATTCCTAGCAAGATCGAGAATCGCATTTCCATGAATCCCAGTCAAGAGTCTTTGGCATCGTTTTGGTGAGCGGATTTCTTTTGCCTGAAGAAAGGTGAAGGAATATGCAGACGGGAAATGTGACGACGCCCTTTGGGCGGCGGCCGGTTGTGCTTGCTCTTGTAAAGAGGCAGCTCCAGACGTCCGAGACGAAACCAAGCCGCCCGGTAGAAAAATGGAAGGTGTTTCGCGACGCCTGTGAGGCCCGTGAACGCCTCGGCCTCCAGGACAGGGCACTGACTGTACTCGACGCCCTGCTGACGTTCTATCCGGAGAGCGAACTCAACAGCGAGAATGGGTTGGTCGTCTTCCCATCCAATGCCCAACTCTCGGTCAGAGCGCACGGCATCACTGGAACGACCTTGCGGCGCCATTTGGCTGCCTTGGTCGAAGCCGGACTCATCCAGCGCAAAGATAGTCCGAACGGCAAGCGCTACGCTCACCGGGCCAAGGGTGGCGATATTGAGCAGGCCTTTGGGTTCGATCTTTCTCCACTTTTGGCTCGCGCTGCGGAACTGGCAATCCTGGCACAGGAAGTCGCTGCCGAACGCCTGCAGTTCAGACGAGCCAAAGAGGCGCTTACGATCTGCCGGCGTGATGTACGCAAGCTAATTTCCGCCGCTATGGAGGAGGGGGCTGACGGCAACTGGGAAGCTATCGAAGACATTTATGTCGGCATTGTCGGCCGACTTGCCCGCAATCCTGACCGTCACCAGGTGGAGGCAATTCTTGACGAGATGCAACTCTTGCGCACCGAAATCCTCAACCTTCTGGAAAATCAGTTAGATTCTCAGAATATGGACGGCAATGCTGTTCAAAATGGCTGCCACATACAGAATTCAAAACCCGAATCCATCTATGAACTTGAACCTAGCTCTGAAGAAGAGCAGGGCGGAGCCGTCGAGCTGGAAGTGGCACCCAAAGCGGTTGCTGAGCCGTTAGCAAAGCCGGAACAGATGAAGGCGTTCCCGCTGTCGATGGTCCTGAAAGCCTGCCCGCAGATTTCGGACTACGGGCCCGGGGGCACGATCTCCCATTGGCGCGAGCTGATGGCGGCCGCGGTGGTGGTTCGATCAATGCTTGGCGTCAGCCCGTCGGCCTACCAGGAGGCTTGCGAGGTTATGGGTCCTGAGAACGCCGCGGTTGCTATGGCCGCAATCTTGGAGAGGGCAGGGCATATAAACTCGGCAGGTGGATATCTTCGCGATCTCACGCGCCGAGCGAGGGTAGGGGAGTTTGGGCTGGGACCAATGCTGATGTCGCTGATGCGTGCAAATGCGAACAGCGACCGGAAAACGGGGTGAGGGGGAGTGCCGACGTACCAAGTTGTGGGCTCGATCGAATAGCCCACAGCGAAGAGGGATGGCGCGTTCCTAGATGGCCATCACTTGACGGCCCTTTCCGTTCTTCAATCGTCTGTCGGGGTTTCGACCTTGGATGATTTGCGACCTGGTGGCCGGCCCGGAGGACGGCCTTTCCTGCTGACTCTCGCCGCTTTTCTAGCCAGTCGTTGTCGTTCAGCCTCAGCTTGGGCTTCGGCCTCCGCTTCCGCTTTCTGCCGAGCTTCAAGGACATCCTTAGGCGTCAGTTGGCCAACTATACCGATCAAACTGCGTATGGTGTCGTGGGGAAGGTCATGAATGAGTCTGAAGAGTTCAACCCGATCGTCGGCCTCTTCAGGATTTTTTCCGTAGAGATGAGGTGCAGCGGCATGAACCATCTGCATCGGCAGAAACCCGAGGAGCTCGGAAAGGTGGATCATCCGAGAGACGGTCAGTCGCGAAATATTCAGTTCGTAGCGGCTATAGACCACTCGAGCGAGACCAGCCAGGGTCGCGAAATCGCTCTGGGTCAGACCTGTTTTCGCGCGTTCGTCCAAGAGGAATGCGGAAAGTTTTGCGTCAATCTCGCCGAAGCTGACTATGCCGTCGAATCCCTCCTTGCGGTACAGGGGTCTCTGGAAATCTGGATCTGTGGTCTCAACCAGTTCCCTCGATTTGATATAGTCGGATAGATTCCGCACCGTAGGCATTCCCTCAGTCCCCAAATCCGCCTGTGGCAGATATCACGCACCATATCGTGCCATTAAGGCACTGTCATCCTTCGCACCAGTTACAAAACCCTCACAAAATTGGGGGCAATGACGTCGGCATGGATCTCTTGGATGCGAAATGCGCAACTCAGAGGCGCGTTGTCCGTCAGCCTTAAGATTGACCGCGCGTATTCCTGTTCACCGCTTTCGCAGCAATCAGATTCCAGCCGTGGGCATTGGATTGAAAGACGCCTTCGAGGGTCCTCTCTTCGGAGACCCAACTCAACTTCACGCGCATTTCGCAAGCTAAGGAGACCTGGTCGATGCTGATGCATCTCGTGATCCGTATCTCAGACTTCGGTCCGTATGCCTCGAAGTCCCACATTGCAAACCGGAACAGCTCACGTTTGGCGCGATCGTCCGTTGGCCAGTCGGTTTGCTTGAAAGGCTCCGATGGAGCGGCCCTGAAACTGGGCAGAGTTCTTTTTATGGCGCTAATATCGATTCCGACCTCCTCGGCCGCTTTTGGGTTAATCAAAAATCCAAGGGTTGCCCCAAGCGCCACCCCGGCCAGGAATCGAAGGTCGAGAATCAATAACCATTGTCCTTCAGGAACTGGTCGATCGCGGCTTTGACGATTACCGTCATTTTCAAGTCGTTGTCAGAGGCTGCTCGCTCCAGACGCTTCTTGGTGTCGTAATCAAGGGGGCAGTTGACGAAGTGTTTGCTCTCCCGCGCTTTGTTCTGCTTGAGCTCCTGCAGTCGTATTCTGGACGCCTCACGCTCCAACGATTTGCTCGTCGCTCTCTCCCGGCGAGCCTCCGGTGATGGCAGGATCAAACTCGACCTTGGTGGCACCTGAACGTCACGAACTTTAGCGGGAGCTTCTTCGAGAGCGACCTCGGCCGGATGATCACTGGGCACCACATTTTCTGCTTCATGGTCTATGGCCGGTTGCGACATTGGATTGGGCACATTCCCCCGCGACCGTCGCGGTGCAATGGGAAAATCAGATATACTAGAAGTCCCTTTAGCCATTTTGCGCCCTCTTTTGCTCGTTTGGCAGGAAACGTTCAATTTCTTGCATCATGGCCATAACCTCACCCCGGGCCTTTTTGACAGGGTCGCTGAGCTCCAGCATTTGCAGTGTCCCATATCCGAGCCTGATGTCGCGATACGGGTTTCGCTCATAAAGCTCGGTGTCGAGGAGGTGTGAATCATATCCCTGCTCCTGCAGGTTTGCGATGAAGGGGCGGATCAGGCGGTAAGCTTCCAGTGAACGGCCGGGGAGAGTGATCCGGGTTCTAAAGTTGAGGTGAGGAATGTATTGTCCGCTCCGATCGCAGGCGTCAGCCACGTCCATTGCGGCCTGGCCAGCCGCAAGGATCTCGTCCTGATTTGGCTGGATCGGCGTCATAACGATCTGCGAGCCGGCGATGATTGTGTCCCGTAGTACGGTGTCTTGACCGGGTGAGTCGATCAGTACGACGTCAAACCCGGCGGTTTCGTTCTCCAGAATATGCTGAAGTGATGCGTTGGTTACCGCCGTGCGAAGCTCAATGCCGTTTGGCCTGTTGTCTTTCGCCTCGGAGCGGGACCACCACTCATTTAGGTTTTGTCGTCCGTCCGCATCAATCAAAAGCACTTGCTTACCATGAAGCGCATATTCCCCAGCGATCAGGATAACGGCGGTTGTCTTCCCCGCGCCGCCCTTGCCGCTTACCAGCGATATGCAGATTGCCATTTCACGATCCACTTCCAGTCTAACAGTGCACCCCGCCCCCTAGCAGTCCGACGAGTGCTCAATCGGTAGAGCCATATCGTCGTTAAGATCATAACATCGATGCGCAACTACCATGTGAATGCACGCAGGTTAAGATCAAAACGACCGTGTGAACACACGGTATCATGCTGTCATTAAACCACACGAATTAGTCGTGTGGTTTAGTCGAGTGCTCAGGTCGAGTGGGGAACCCCGGAGCCGCGTGAGGCCGTCTTTGGCGCTCGCACGGAAGGCGCAAGGGCGAAGAGCGAAGCGTCCCTTGTCACCTCGAGTACGAGGGACAAACAAAGGCCTTCAGAAGCGGTTTTGGCGGTGAACCCTGGTGGGCGTTCCAACGGAAATTAAGCGAAGCCAGCCAAGAGGTGAATTAGATTGAATTTGGAAGAAAGTGCTTTAGGTTAGAGGTGGCAGGATACGCAAAAATGTTTTACATTTTGCATTGCGATCGTGGGACGTGCCCACGATGAGGGTCGCTAAGCTCCGAAAAGGCTTGATTGATTGATGAGCGAAGACACGATCGAAGTACCGTCAGCCAAGCAACGCAAGGGGCGTCTCATCAACGTCCGCGTCAGCGATGCTGAGCATTCGGCTATCGAAGAAGCGGCCAAGTCGGCCGGTATGAGTGTGTCTGCTTTTTTCCGTTCGCTGCTCCTCGAGGGTGCTGGTGTTCGCCCAATTCTGACTGCGGAAGACAGGTTGATCATGGGCGCACTGCTCGAAGACATGCGGATGATCGGCATCAATTTGAACCAGGTCGCGCGCTCCCTGAATGCAGGAAAGGGTGTCCATCCCTCAGAGCTGGAGATCAATCTTGGCAACGTCCAACGGATTCAGGCGGCTGTAATGAGCGAGCTCCGGACACTTTCGCGCCGCGCCGGCCATGAGCGCCGAGGGGAGGTGTAGGCCGTGGAGTTCTTCTTTGGCACTTTCACAAGCGAGTGGGAGCAGAGACGCGCGGCGCTATTGCACGAAATGACGCTTGGCGGCCGTGGGAGCGCCGTAGAAGAAGAGCTTGAGAAGAGACTGAAAAATCTCCAGCACCAGGTTGGAATGTCAAAAGGCGGATCCGGAGCCAGGGGAGGCGGGAGGACTTCGGCATTCAACGCGTCATCCCCTTCGAGGTCGGTGGCTGCCGGTTCGGGTGCTGCGCGATCGATGGAAGTTCGTCTTGCGAGCGTTGCCAAAGGGAGCCAGCCAGCCGTGGTTAAACTGGCGTCCTACGGTGGTGGCGCCCGTGTCGGTTCGATGCTCAACTATGTTTCCAGAGGCGGGGAGCTGAAGGTTGAAAATGAGAACGGCGAGACGTTGCGTGGCCGTGAGGAGCTGGCGCGTCTCCGTGGCGATTGGGATCACCTTTTCCAGAACAGGACCGAGAGCCGCGATATCGGCGCGTTCAGCGTCGAGGTGAGCTTGTCCGGCGGCTCGGACCGACATGAGCAGGTGCGGGACATTCTCACCAGTGGCTTTGGTAATCGGCGCTATGCTTACTCTGTCGAAACCCAGAATGACGGATCGCTGACGATTGAGGGCTACGTTGTGTTGCGCAGCGGGCAGGGCGAGCGACTGACGGCGGACGCGAAGGCGGCCGACATCGTTCAGGAGCATTTTAACGCCAGCGCTGTTGCAAAAGAGGCCCCTGCGGCTTTCTCGTTCAAAGGCTATGGCAACGGCGTGGAATACGGCGCTGCCAAGTTGCGAGACCTGATCGCGCAGCGCAACGACGTTCGGGACGATCAGGGTCGCTCGATTGCCGATGACAAGGCTGCAGGCGATCTCGTGCAGAAGGAATGGCGGGATGAGCTGCACAGCCGCAAGAGCCGTGACGTGATGCACGTGATCATGTCGGCGCGTGCCGGCACGGATGCTGTTGCGTTTGAAGGAGCTGTTCGTGACTTCCTGGCTGAGCAGTTTGCGGGCCATCGGTACGTATTCGCTATGCACGATCCGGAGAACGATCCGAAAGAGGCAGGGGAGGGGGGCAAGCGGCCGCATGTTCATGCCCATGCCATCGTGACGATGCGATCGGAATCGGGCGATCGGATCGAGACGACTCCGGCCACCTTCCGGCAATGGCGGGAGGTCATGGCCGAGAAGGCGCGTGACCACGGCATCAATATGGAAATGACCGATCGCCGCGAGTTCGCTACGCCGCCAGCCTTCACGCGTAATCAGGTTCGCGCTGTCAAACATAACGGTCGTACCGAGCATGTAGGCACCAGCGAGCCGGCACAGGCGCGATATGACGCAAAGCGAGCTGATCGGCGCGTGGTGGCGACGAGCCAGAGGAGCCGCCAGTACATTCTAAAAGCTCAGGAGACCTGGCAGAAGATTGCAGTCAACGCCGGCGACACAGTGGTTGCGGCCTACGCCGCACAGCATCGCTCCTATCTCGAAAGCGGCGTTACCCAAGGGGATCAATCGCCTGCTGGTGCAGTCATTCATGCAGATTTCGGCGGTGATTACCGCTCCAATATGGTAGCAATCAGAGACATGTTGTCGGAGGCAAAGGACATGCGCGAGCAGACACGCCCAGAGTTCGAAGCGTACGAAAAGACGGTTGAAACGGCTCTGTTCAACCTTCAGCGCAGCGCTGGTTCAGAGGACCGGTCAGGCTTCGAAGAAGTTTCCTCCCTCGCTCGCGAGATCGTCGATCTGCGCAGGCAGATGCTCGAAATGAAGGAGCGTGGGCTTGATGAGCAGGATGGGCGAAACGCTGCTGGCGAAGTCTCCAAAGAAAGTGGTGCCGCGCCGGAAAGAACGGCATCTGAGGTGCAAGAGCAGACGAATGCAAACCACCAGTGGGAGGCAGCTGTTGCCAAGCATGGAGAGGCTGTCGTTGAGGCTGGTAACGATGCGATGGCAAATGTAGAACACTATCGCTCCGGCCTCGCCCATATCGAAACCGGCGAGCTCGGAGACGAAAACCGAGAGCAGTATGAAGAGGGCCTTAAGGACTCGCTACATCATGCAGCTCAACTCGCCGCTTCCGGAAACGGCTATCTCCGGGATGTTGCCAACGAGGATCCGGAACTGCGCGCGGAGATCGAGACCATTGAACGCAATGAAGAGCGTGGGGACGAAACCAAGTCAAACAAGCAGCCGATAACTGCGGATACTGCCGACGATCGCCAACGCGATCTCAGGGTGGACCTGGAAGAGGAACGTCCGATCGGGCAAGCGGAGCGTGAGGCTCACCAGCTCGCTGAGACGGTGGACGCTACTCAGAGGCAGCAGGATCGTGTAAACAGAGACAGGGAAGCGGCCCACCGGGCCGGCGAGACCACTCGGACTGATCCCGCGCAACAGCACATTCCTCGTCTTGAGGAGTTGGAGCGTGAACAGGTTGAACAGAGGGAGCGTAATCGGGACGACCGTGATCGCTAAAGTGTCATGCAGGACCACAACAAATTCATAGTGCAGGTCGATAACTCAAAGGCCGACGAAGCCGCTGGAAAGATGATGGTCGGCGCTATGGCCCTCTGCGCCCTGCTCTTCGGCGTGATGTATATCTTCCAAACGCTTGAGAGATGGTACAACTCCACGGCCCTTTGGTTAGCGGAGACAGGGAACTACCTCGCCAGCTTCTGGCCCTTCTGACCCTGGATTAGCGGCCGGCCTGTTCCATGATTGGATCAGGAACGGTCGCCGCGAATAGCTCTTCCAAGCTTTTCCTTTTGCGCGGTGATTTCCCCTCTGCCTCCCGATCGACCACCTCCTTGAGGCGGCTAACTCGATCATTGTGCGCTTTCTCAATCTCGTCCTCTGAGATAGGCATCGCGCGCTTTTCGCGAGCGGGCGCAGCTGCTTTTGCAGGTTCCACGGTGCCACCGGTGCTGACCTTTTTGCTTGTCAAAGCAGAGGGGTTCACGACGCGAGGGGGTGGGGTGGAGGCTGGTTGCTCCTTCGGAGTTTCCTTCTGCGCTGGCGCCTGCAGTGCATCAGCTTTGGCCTCCGTTGCGGGCTTTACCGCTTCCGCTTCTTCAGTCTGTTCCTGGCCTGCATTGGCATAGGCCGGCGTGGTCGCTGGTACGGGTTTGGGTGGCAGGTAATCGACAGTCGGGACAGTCGGAATGTGCGTCTGAGAATAGGCCTCGGCCTCCTTGAAGGGCTGCGTTTTGAAGAATCGCAGCTTTTCCCCAAAGATCGGCCGCTGACCCTCCACCAACAAGATCATCTTGTTCTCGGGCATCTGGCGCACTTCCTGCGGCATCATCAGGTCCCGATCGCGAATTTGCTCAACCTTTGTTCGGCGCGGGAGGCCCATAAGCTCAATGGTGCGCGATTCAGACTGATAACGGATGGTTCGCTTGCCAAGCGCACGGGAGGCGTACTCAGCCGTGGCCTGGTCATTGGCACCAAGAATGAGCTGATAACCGCAGTTGCCAAGAAGCGAATGTCGGGACGTCTCACCATAGATCTCATCCAGGTTCTTCAGGTCCTGGATGATGAAGGCGAGCTTGATCTTATAGCCGGCCACATAGGGCAGCTTCGTCATGATCTCGTCCATACGCTTCAGCTGGCGAAACTCATCCAGCAGGAAATAGACCGGCACGGAGTTGGGATCATGCTCAAGGGTGAGTATGTCCATCACCTGTTGAACGAATAGCGTCAGCAGCGGCCTAAGAAGCGTGATGTCGGTGATGTTCGGGGCAAGGTAGATTGTGATGGGGCGACGCTTCATGGATCGAAGGTCCATGTCGGTCATGTTCGTTGCGGCCACAACGCGTTCGTTCTTGAACGGCCTCATCGCCTTCTGGATATCAAGCAGTGCCGAGGCCGCGGCCCGATCCGAGAGAGACAGGTATGAATTGAAGCTCTCCATCGTGAACTTCGACAGATATGGCTCCTTCTCCTTGATGTACTTCATCAAGGCCTGCAGATCGGTCCCGCTGTTGAAGAAGGAGTTGATCTCGCCGAGGTTCCTGCGCCCTTTGTAGAAGGGGCTTTCGAGAACATAGCTGATGGCGCCGGCGAGAACCTGTTGAGCCGTGGCCTGCCAAACTGAATTCTCGGATTCGGTGTTTTCCGGCACAAGAATGCTGGCGATATTTTGAATGTCGGTCGTGCGATTGCCTCGCTCCGGACGAACGAAATCCAAGGGATTGTAGCTGTTGGTCGTCTCGGAACCCGGCGCGAACAGGAAGACCTGGCTGCCGTTGCGCTTCCGATAGCCGGCGGTAGCCTTGTAGAGCTCGCCCTTCAGATCCGTGACGATCATAGAGCCCTCGTGCATGAGAGCGTTGGGGATGACGTAGCCCGCGCCCTTACCGGATCGCGTCGGGCCAATAATGAGGTGGTGGCGATCATCATACGCGCGGAGGACGTTCCTCCCGATGCGGCCGAATATGTGACCTCGTCTGCCAAACCACTTCCCGCGCCGAAGGGTTGGAAGGTCCTGAAAGGCCGCATCCCCCAATGGATTGCTGGTAGGTTTGAGCCCAAGGTAAGCAATGAGGCCTGATACGAGCAGCGCGGACACCACGGAGCCGAGCGCGACCTTTTGAAGGGAAGGGGAGGAGCTATAGGCCCAGAACTGCTGAATTGGCGCGAATGGGTTTGAGGTGATTGTCGCCTCGAGGATCCTACCGTCACGGTAGAAGAGCTGAAGCCCCGCCCCGTACGCCAGCATCCAGACTGCAAATGCGATCAACAGGCAGAAGAACAGATAGAAGGCCTGTAGACCTTTGCTCATGATGCATCCCGTACGAAGTAGATTTCGGAGACCCCGCGCTTGCCGCCTTCCCGCCTGAGCTGGATCACGATCGGAATGACCATTTGGATGTAGGACATCAGATCCTGCTTTGAGTAGCCGGCGGACATGCCGGACTGCTGCATCATCATGGCAAGCTGCTCGTACGCGCCGAGCGGCGTATCGGCGTGAACTGTTGACATGCTGCCTGGATGGCCGGTGTTGATGGCACGAAGGAAGGAAAAGGCCTCAGCTCCACGAATTTCGCCAACAAAGAGGCGATCCGGCCGCATTCGAAGCGCCGATTCAAGGAGGTTCTGAATCGTCACGTTTGCGGTGCCTTGCCCACCCTTGGAGGCGAGCAGGTGGACCGCGTTCTTCTGTGGTGGGAATAGCTCTCGAGTGTCTTCAAGCGTCAGGATCCGCTCATTCAGGTCTACAGAGTTCAGGCACGCATTCAGAAACGTGGTTTTTCCCGACGACGTGCCGCCACTGATCAGGATCGAAACCCGCTTCGTGATGGCCGTGTGGATGAAGTCGTAGATCTTCTCCGCGCGTAGATAGGCGATCAGCTCCCGATCCACGTCGCTTAGGCCCCCGACAGCAACCGAGACTTTGTCGAGAGAGCCGTTGTCACGGTAGTCCTGCAGAGAGAAATTCTGCACAACCTGCTTACGGATCGTGATCGACCCACCGTCAGGTGCTGCGGGCGGCAAGACAACCTGGATACGTTCGCCGGTCGGCAGTGCTGCGCTAAGGATCGGATTAGCGGCGTTGAGGAACTGCTTTGTTGCTGCGGCAACCCGCTCGCCAATGTTCTCGATCTCGCGTGCCGTCAGAGCATCGATTTCATGATGCTCCATGTGATCAGCACCGAAGCGCTCAACATAGACCTGGCCCGGCCGGTTCACTGCAATCTCAACCACCTTCGGGTCATCGAGAAATTGCCTGATGGGCTCCAAAGACCGGTTCAGGAAATAGTGGGGATCATGAGCCGTCGTGTTACCTACCATAACGTTCACGTTTGATCTCCTTCATCGCTTCCGTGACAGGATCGTCGTACATGGCGCTGAAATCGAGGTCCTGGCGAACATACACGAAGATCCGCTCGCCTTGAGGTACGCTGATCGTTGGCGGGATCCTCAGATTTTCGGCCAGGACCGTGTTCGCCATGTCGCTGAAGGTTTGCGCGATCGTCTCGCGCGCCAATTCTGCGCCTCTTTCGGCGTCATCGTTTCCGGAGCTGGAGTCGCTACCGTATCCGGTGAGATAGCTTGCGCCACCCCCGACAATAGATAGCAGGATCGATGCACCAAAGCGCTCACGGAACTTGTTGTCGACATGACCAGTCAGACCCGATCGACCGAGGCTGTCCGTTCCGATGGAATTCAGGCGCACCGACACGCCGTCATCGCGGATGAGCCTCGTCCACACGACAAAGACCCGCTTCTGCCCCCGCGTAACTTCGGACTGATATTCCCCGATCAACCGTGTACCTGTCGGGATCAGCACACGCCGGCCATCGAAGGAGTAGACATCCTTGGATGTGATGGCCCGGACCTGCCCCGGAAGGTCGCTGACGATCGCCGTTTCCAAGATGCCGGGGATCAGCGTGCCCTCCGGAATCATCGCGTCGATCCGCTCAATCTTTCGCGCCTTCGCGGAACGGTCCCCGATCGCGCTCGCTGACGACAGGTATTGGCTGTTGCGATCCTCGCCAGCGACGGTCAAAGGCGTGCCGCTGTTCGAGCCATCCAGCGAACCATTCGCGGCGCCGCCTAAGTTCTGGTCAAGCGTAATTAGCTTCGACCGAAACCGCTCCGGAAATACCTCTTCGGCGGGCGGGGGAGCGCTTGCCGGTTGAGCTACCTCGGGCGGGGGAGGCACGTTAAATTCTGTAACGTCGACCGGCGGAGCTGGCGGCGGAGGCGGTGGAGGCGGGAGTTCTAAAACCGGCTGTTCTGGTGGTGGGGGAGTGGGCTCCCCATCGCGCACAAAGCCAGGCGGCCGAAAAGTCGTTGTCCGAAATTCCTCTTCACTTTGCGGGCTCTCAGGCAGGTTTTCGCCGGACGTGGCCAGCACCAGGTACGCGGCGAAGACACCAGCGAGCAACAGAGCGGCCATGCCGACCCTCTGATTGCGCTTCACGTTGCGATTGCTGATTTCGGCCTCGTCGGCCGCCGCCATAGCGTCGAGTTCAGGGCTGCGCTTCATTAGTTGCCGCTCCTCCTGCGTTTGCTGGCATCAGGATCCTGTTTCGGAGCCATGATGTCAGGGTCAGGTGCTGCAAAGTCCGGCTTGCGGAGGTTGAAAATGCACGTCCACTGGTTTCCGTCCCGGAGCGTGTATTGCGTCGCTACGCCGTCAACGACGATGTATTCGCCTTCCTTGCGGAAGTTTCGCAGGGTCTCGGAGAAGTCGGATTGGACGGCAAAAATGGCCGGCACAGTCCCTCGGCCGAACTTGAAAAAGGTCTTCTTGCCGTCATCGAACACCATTGTCGGCTTCAGTGCCGCGTCGCCCGAGAAAGAGTAGTCAATGTTGACGTTCGCTTTGTCGATGCTCGAAATGTTCGGGTTGGCCGCCCGAAACTCAGCCTCCTTCCGCAGAGACTCGTTCAGGTTCTTCTCCGGATAAACGAACCGAATGCCGAAGACCTTTTTCCCTGCTTCCGGTGCATAGTCATTGAGCTCAAGGAAGTAGATCCTTTTTGAGGTCACCACGTTCATGTTTGTGGAGACGTCCTTGGCTATTGGCTTGACGAAAAGGATGTTGCCCTTTTCGGACGGGGCAACCTGCCAACTGTCGGTGTCGCCAAGCGAAATCGTCTCAAACTTCTCATCTTCGTCGAAGATGATCATCGTTGAGATGCCGTAGGTCGCAGATACCTTCACGACGTTGTTCGGCTGATAGACGACACTGGTCACACGCGCATCCAGACTGCCAGGGCGGGGCTGTTGCGCCGCATAGGCTTGGACCATCGTGAGAGCGGCGATCGACGCCGCCAAAGGCAAGCCATATTTCACTGCTGACCTCCCGAGGTCACCGTTTCCTGATCACGGCGGTAGTCATAAACCTGGAAGCCCAACGGATTTTCGAAGCGCCATTCGTTGCGCTCAGGCGTATCCGTGTAGCGATAGCGAACGATAGAGATGAAGTGGCGCGTGATGACATCTGAATCAGAGCGCTCATGCGTCGAGAACCGGACGAGCGCCGTTGTCGTGTTGGGGAAGGTGACAGACTTTATGTCGACGGTGATCGACCTATTTTTGCCGAGCCGGCGAGCTGGATTGTCAGGGTTCGCGGCACTCCATTGGGCCTGGAGGTCGCGCGCTGCGTCGCCGGTGGAGAGCAAAGCTGCAATTCCAAAGTTCTGCTCGATGGCAAAAGGATCATAACCCTCGCGGGATCGAATGTAACGGACGACATTCGCCTGAGTGACCGCCTGCTGATCAGTGATGTTCGATGTTCGGGTCAGCCCTGTCTTGACCTCAATATAGCCAGTGTTCTTGTCGACCTCGACAATGTACGGCTCGAAGCTCTTGAGGGGCACGAGCATCACCAATGCGGAGAGCGACAGGATCGTAATGCCGCCGAAGATCAGCGTAATCAGCCAAGCGAACGCCTTAGACCGTTTGGCCTTCTTGACGATCTCTTGTTCCCAACGGTCCCCATCTTGAAAGTAGCTCCTGAGAGCGTCATTCGGATCTGCCATGAAATCTAGCCCTTACGTTACTCTCGAACACGGCACGCCCTACGAGGGCATACTGTTGTTGCTAATCCGGTTTTGCATCGCTTCTGCCGCAGCGTTTTGGAGATTGGTCTTCATACCGGCATGAGTTCTGGCACGCGCAGCCATACCGATCTCTCCTGCCTTTCCGGCTAGAGAACGGGTTCCATCCCATGCCGTCACAGGTAGCGCGACGCCCGAGGCATAACCGACGGATTTAGCGATTTGTCCGATGCCCGTTGCAACGCCTCCGGTAATGCCCTGTGCAAGTGTTTGGACATTGAAGAGAACAAATGCGCCGGCGGCACAGATCAGGATGAAAGCGGAGATATCGTCTAGCTGGATCTCGTTAGCGGATGCTGCCGCTGCGACCTTCTGCAGTTCTGCATCCATGGTGGTGATGAGGAAGGCAGCGACGACATATACAAATAATGGCATGAGAGCGTAGGTCAGAACCTGCTGGAACCAAGCCATCCCGTACTGACGGGTCGAATCAAACAAAAGGCAGGCAATGAAGATGGGTGCAGTTCCAAGCAAAACCCACATCATAACCTTTGCCAGCACCAAAATTGCGAGCGCTACCGCAATGAAAACGCCGACAGCGAACATGATCAAAAAGCCTATAAGGCCGGGTAGAATG
The DNA here is from genome assembly GCF_056323085.1 of Allorhizobium sp. nf9_anc. Taxonomy (NCBI): domain Bacteria; kingdom Pseudomonadati; phylum Pseudomonadota; class Alphaproteobacteria; order Hyphomicrobiales; family Rhizobiaceae; genus Allorhizobium; species Allorhizobium sp. nf9_anc. Next base: position 16,226 of record NZ_JBWHZM010000003.1, read on the forward strand.
GCAAAGTAGCCTGACTGCTCAGCAAATGCCGCCGCTGCGTCATTTGCCGTTTTCCAGATCATCGACAGGCCGTCGGTCGGTTCTGTGATTCCGGTACTGCTGGCCGTCAGGAGCGCCCGCCCAACATCCTCCGGCGTGTTGTTCAGCCAGTCGTAAAAGAAGGTCTGGAAGTTCCCCCACTGATTGATGAAAGCGACGATAATCATCATTCGCACGACGCGGCCGACGATCTCCGCGACGCTCACTCGCGCGGTCCCCATAACGAGTTGAAGTCCGTAATAGGCGACGTAGGCAATCAGCATGATTGTCAGCAAGGGCATGATCTCGTCGCCAACGACCTCATACGCCTGCTCCGAGAAATTCCGCCCTGCATCTTCAAGAGCCTCAAGCAGGCCGCCTAGAAAGTTCATGGGGTCACTGCTCTCCGCTTGCAGCGAAAGCGTCGATCGCCGCCAGCGCTTCCGATGGGTTGCCATTCACGCTGGTCATTGGGCCACATTCCTGTCGCGGATCCTCGGCGTAGGATGTGAGGTTTGCCGGCCTTTTGCATGGTGCAGTCTTCTCTTTCGGAGCACCGGCGCAGCCAGTTACGCCGGCAGCAACCAGAACGGAGAGGAGCACAAAGCCTTTCACTCGAAATGTCTTAGTCACCGTAGGTCAGCGCCTTCTTGGTATTGGAGATGTCGACAAGGCGGCGCTGGTTTTGAGCCTGCAGGGAGCCGACCGCCCCATTCATCACACCAATCATTTCGTTGATCGTCAGGCCGGTTTGAACCTGCAGCTGCGTGTTCTGATCGATAGACCCTTTGATGTCTTCAGCCTGGCCGATCTGCTGACCTGCCTGCTGGAATGCCTGTGTTCGCGACTGAACGGCCTGTTGCGAGCCGGTGACTAGGGCAGCAACTCCAAGGACGGTCTTCATCATCTCTTCGTAGGACTTGTCGCCGGAGAACGTGCTGTCCGCCTTGCCAGACAAGTTCTTTACTAGCTGAAGACCGTTGATGAAGGTGGTGGCAATCTGGCCGATGTCACCGCCCATGCTGCCGAAGTTCGGGACTCCGCCCTGCATGAGGCTGTCGAGTGACGGCATCTGAGAAACGCTGAACCCTTGACCAACGGCGAGGTTCTGCATGGGATTTGAAACGCTCCCGCGATCCCCCGTGACGGCATTAAGCGTCTCTTCTACCGTCTTCAGAACCTCCTTGTTCGTATCCAGGATCTGATCGGTCGTCTGAGAGGTTTCCGTTGCAATCTTCAGGTTGGCGCTGTCGATCACGGGAACCTGTGCATGCGCAGTAGACGCCATCGCTAGCGAAAACGCAGTCAGAAATGCTCTTTCCATGGCCGTTCTCCTTGTCATTCGGCGCTCAACATCAGCTTCATGTCAGCCTCTGGTTCGAGTTTTCGAACGCAGGCCTGTTCCTCCGGATTCCACTCAAGCTGCAGTTCCTTGTCGCAGAGGTCGGCTACCTCGCGATCGTCTTCCTTCTCGTCCCGCTTGTAGTCGCTGGACCGCGAAGACCCCGAGATTTCGCCAAGGTCGAGTGCGTTCTGCGAGTTCATAAGCTCTGCCATCGTCGTGCCGAGCCGTATGACCTGGTTCATCATTTCCAGGTTGGCGTTGCGGGCGCCCGAGTTATGGTCCCAACTGTCTTGGATGGTCCCGCTATCCATCTGACCGAGCTGCTGAAGCCAAGAAGCGATGTTTCCGCTATTCTTAGAAATTGATTGGCTGGTCGCCATCGAGTTAAGGGTCGCGTCTCGAGCTCCCGTGAAACCAGCAGTCCCCCCACCAAAGTTTTCAGGGATGTTCGAGACGTCGGAGCCGCCGAATTGTGGCATCCACTTGCCTCTGATCGCGGCAACATATCCCTGCGTTTCCTTGAAGGGAGGGATGCCGCCATACTTCCGGACGTTGCCTGGCCCCGCATTGTATGCGGCTAGCGCGAGGTTCGTATTGCCGTTGAAGGTGCGGAGCTGTTGCTTCAGGTAGCGTGCGCCGCCGCGAAGATTATCCTCGATGTCATGAGGATTGACGCCAAGATCCTTGGCCGTGCCCGGCATCAGCTGGGACAAGCCCATAGCGCCGACTGGCGACTTCGCGCACGGATTGAACCGGCTCTCCTGGTAGACGAGAGACATGAAGAGTGTTTCGTCTACACCTTCCTCGCGCGCCACGCGCTTCACGAGGCCGACAATCTCCGGATTGGCTTGTGCGGCCGAGGGAGCGTCACCTCCCCGCCCTGGCCGATACATCGAGCAGGTGACACTTTTGCTCACCGAATGCCGGCGACCGTCCGTTTCCTCGATCTGCTTGGTCGTTTCATTGCGCACCGCATCGGTGGACGTAAGGGCGCCATCCGTGACAGGAACCTGCGAGGAGGCGGGCAGCGCTGTTCCCCATGCCAAGGCTGCCACAAGCAGCGTCAGGGTCGGACTGTTCCTCATTCGGCCTTCTCCCATTCGCAGAATTTCGCCAACCAGTTTTCGGGTTCGTCTCCGTACTGCTCGCGAAGTGCGGCGCACTCCTCGATCGTCTCCTTGCGCCCTGAAAGCACCTTCACGAGATCCGGCATTGTCGACAGATCGAGGCGCGCGATGACAGAGTCATTGCCGTGCTTGATCAGGAAGGTTCTCTTTTCGGGAGGCGTGTTCTTGATGAACTTGAACTCCTTCACCGTCAGGCCGAAGCGCTTGATGTAGCTCTCTTCGTCAGCCCGTGGGTTCGGGAAGTGGATGTTGGTGGCCGACTGCTCAATGAGCGTGTGCGAGGCTTTGGATTTGGTGATGTCAGCGGCCGACTGCGTACCAAAGCCCACGATGCCGTTGAGCTTGCGGATCGTCTTCATCTTATCGACGATGAAGGCGCTGAACGTGTCGTCCATCAGCAGCTGCCAGCCTTCATCCATGAAGAACATGACGGGGTTGCCGTCCAGCAGCTCATCCAGCCGGTGGTATAGGTACATCAGCGCAGGGGTTCGCAACTCCTCGTTTCCAAGGATGTTGGTCATATCAAAGCCAAAGACGCTGTGACCCGAGAAGGACAGGACGTCATGGGGCGCGTTGAACAGCCAGGCCTTTTCGCCTTCTATCCAAGGCCGAAGCCGAGAGTATAGATCGTTGGCGTCGGCCTTAGACCGCCCCATTAGGAGACCGGCAAGATTGGGGAGATTTCGCTGAGCTGCCGGCTCTTGCATGATCCGGACGATTGCCTTTTCCAAGGTGTCCTCGTCCTCTTGCGTGAAGTCGGTGCGACGTTCACCGCGCAACATGGCCTTGAGCAGACGAACCAGAAACTCCCGGTTCTCGCCGGTGTTCTCCAGTTGCAGCGGGTTGAAGCCCGTGGGCGTTCCCGGAGACAGAACCTCATAGGCTCCACCGATCGCTCTGACGAAGATCTCAGCCCCCCGGTCCTTGTCGAAGAACACGGCTCGAGGCGTGGGTGAAACTCGCATCGCTTGAGCCAGGAGGAAGGTCAAACCCACGGTCTTGCCGGATCCTGTAGGACCAGTCACCGTGAAGTGCCCGATATCTCGACGGTGGAAGTTGAACCAGTAGGGGGTTTGTGAGGTCGTTTCCAGAATGGTGATCGGCAGGCCCCAATGGGTACGATCCGCTTGTCCAGTCGCGAAATTATGCATCGAGGAGAGGCCGGAGAAGTTGGCGCTCGACAGCATGGCGATGCGGGAGATGTAGGAGCGGTTTCCCGGCAGCTGCGCCCAAAACGCTGCTTCAAGGTTAAGATCTTCCCGAAGCCAATTGATGTTCATGTCGGTGAGGCACGCGCCAAGTTCGGAGACGCAGCGGCTCAGGCTTTCCAGATCCCTTGAAATGCACAGAAGCGAAAAATGATGGAAGCCGAATACAGCCTCCTGATTGAGGAGGCTGTTCAAAGCATAATCGATGTCGGATTCGACAGAGCTACCCGATTCGTCGGAGGCCTTGATTTGTCGTTGAAGGCGGCTGATCCGCTCTTGTGCGATCGGCTTGTCTGCAAGGGTGAAAGACTGTGTCAGGATGAACTCATGGTTCACCTGCAGCAACCCGTCCAACATGCCGGGACCAGTGAATGGAGGGTATTCCTTGATCGATAGAAGGGCGGCATAGCGGCTATCTTCTTCCACCGCCGCTTGTGCCTGCATCGTCCGCTTTGAAAAATGCAGCCGTGAAGTGCCGACGTAGTTGCGGATACCCATGCGCGGAAGCCGCATCTTTCGCGGCACACCGCAAGTCAGGATCGTGTTGAAGAACTCGCAGGGCTCAGAATACGGATCGCCCTTGCCCTCTTCTCCATCGATGTCCTTCTTCGCGGTATCGTCGGATTTCTTGCGATAAGTGATGCCAAGCGGCTTAGCGCCGTACTTGTGCAACTCCTTCACGATGTTCCCAACCAACTCTTCGAGGTCCGTCACATCTTCACGGGTTGCTTGAGCCCTGGCCTCTTTGTTCGAGCGTTCAAATATCCGCTTCAGGGAGTCCCCGAGGCCCAGCGCCCCTTTCATGCCCGAACGCACGATCGTCAGGTAGATTTCGTTCGTGAACATCCGCTTCTTGCGGAGCTGGTCCATGTAGCGATCGTTCAGGATCTCGCAGAAGGATGAATCGAACGAACCGCCGATTTCGGTCTCGACTTCACGCCGGATTACGGTCGACCAAAGGGAATAGCGGCTTGAACCCAGGGCCCGGATCATCGTGTTCTGGACGACAGAACGCATGTTCAGCTCGGCTTGGTCCTCCGTCTGGAAGAACAGGCCATTGAGCTTGATGACGCTGATCAGGGTTCCATTCTCGAGCCCGATGACCGTGTCAGACACATGCCGCATGTAGGGGATGTGAACGGACATAGGCCGCTCGTTGCCGGCGACCTTCCCAAACCCAAGCTCTTCCTTGACGACTTTCAGCATCTACTATGGTCCGTATGAGTTGGTGCCCCAAAAGCGCTTGTTGGGCGTCCTTGGCGTCTTGCGGGATGTGACCTGCAGGACGTCGAGAATCTTGCTGTCCCAGGCACAAAGCGAGAAAAGGACAAGGTAGGCGGCTGGCGCGATCAGCAGTGCCGCCAGATGGTTCGTCACCAGCCACCCAATGATGGTCACGCCGATGATCAGGACGACCGCCATGTAGGGCACGCCCCATAGCGTCGGAGAACGGGTCAAGCCGATCACCAACGGCGTCAAAGCTGGCTTCTCGTCCTGAAAATCGCTCATCAGCCGCCGCCTACCGACGAAATCATCTGGTCAACGATGGCAGGGGCGCCGAACACGAGACCGATGCCAATGACGACGGCTCCAGCCGTGAACCACGAGAGCCTGCCGGCAAAGGCAAGGAAGCCGAGGCCAATCACGGCGATGATTGCCATCAGACGTCCGAAGGGGCCGGTGATGAAGTCAACGATCATCTGCACGGCTGTCTGAAGGGGGGCGAATGCACCGCCGCCGCCACCGCTTGCCTGTGCAAGCGCTTGGTGAGCGCCTGCAACTTGCAGGGCTGCCACCAAGCCAATGACGGCTACTGCCTTCAATGCCCCGGAATGCCGGGAAACGACATGTCTCATAGTTCTCTCCTTAAAAATGCATCACGCCGCCGACGAACTTGCCGGTCTTCTCCACAGCGATGAGTCCGGCATCGCTGGTGTTCTTTGCCCCCATGTCTCGGCCGATCCCGTTCGCCTTCCGTTTGCCGGTTGGCATCGGTAGGCCAAGCTGGAAATTCACGACCTTTGCGACATAGCCGACGGTTTCTTGGAACGGGGGGACGCCGCCATACTCGTAGATGCGCCCCTCGCCGCTGTTGTACGCAGCCGCAACGAGAAGCGGGTTCTGGAACTCATCGAGGAGGAAGCGCAAGTACTTCACCCCGCCCTCGATGTTCTGGGCAGGGTCGCAGATATCCTGAACCCCGAAGCGAGCCGCGGTTGCCGGGATAAGCTGCATTGGTCCGCGTGCGCCTTTCGGTGAATTGCGGATCTCATCGAAGCGGCTTTCGGCCCAGGCAATCGCAACCGCGAAGCCCTCATCGACGCTGTATCGACGCGCGGTAGATGCAACCAGCGCTTTAATCTCGTCAGGTAACAGGGGCGACGGCCCGCACTCTTCAACGAGAGTTCCGGCCCCTAGATTTTCGGGGGTATCAATAGATGTAGTGTCTAGAGTTGGAGTTTGGACAGGATCAATGCGGCCTGTGGCGCGCTCTGAGACATCAAAATACGCGCTGACAGCCGCATCAATTTGATGCCCTTTGGCGCCCGCGTCGTTCGGCGCTGTTACGCCAAAACCTTCGGCTCCGCCCTTCGTGACAACACCGTTTGCACCAAGGACGAATTCCTTCTCTGATGTCTCGCCACCGCTCCAGCGATCTTCGAAGTTTGTGACAAGAGATTCCTCGTTGACTGTCACAGAACCGTTGTAATTGCTGGAATTACGCCCTGACGTGGCTAGGTCTTGTGACGCAGCTGTATTGGCAGCGAGCAGCACGGATAATGCTGCGCTAGTCAGGGTTCGCGGGCCTAGATACCCTGCATAGACAGTGTTTTTATCCATCGCACCCGCCCGTCAAACGGTGTTGTGATCGCCACGAAAACCGACTAGAGTTAATGCACACATGATACCGATTTGATGCACTCTTACAAGTTTTCTGATCGGTGTTAAACCCTATTTTGCAGGGTCAACAATCGCACTACGGATGGTTAGGGCTAGATTATGAAACAGGCCATCATTCCCGCGCTTCTAAGTTGCGCATTGGCAACACAAGCGCTTGCCGCTCCTGTGGTGAACAAGGACTACATCAGGTCGCTGGCGGCGCCGGGCAAGACGGTTCTTGTCGTCGAGTATTACGACGGGACCGGCAAAGTCGCTGACCGCAAAGGTTACGCTACGGCCAATGGCTTCAAGGCTATCTCGGCGACTGAGTTTCGCGTCGATGAATCGACAACGTTACATCTGTATGGCGTTCAGCCCTGCAACGGCGATCTGGTCAATCGCGCGGAGGACTATTCCGGGACTTGCGAGGAGTTTGGTACGCAGCAGCTGCAAACGATGCTGCAGAGCCCCAAGGTTCTGTTCTGCAGGGCCTTCATCAGCGAGCAGACTGCCCCCGTTCAGGATGTCACTTGCTACGGCTACTATAATTATCCTGGAGCAATGGACACGGTTGATAATCTTGAGGAGCAGCTTCTGTCGTTGGGAGCGGTTCGTCTGACTAAGAAAGCCGATGGCTCATTCGAACGTCCGGATCTTACGGAAGCTCAGGAGATCGGGCAGAAGGGCTCCTTCGGGATGTGGGCCGATCCCCGGGTGAAGGCGCAATGAAGCTTGCCGCTGCACTCGTCGCGACCCTACTGCCCTTTGCCGCCAATGCCGCACCTGAAGGGTACTTCGATCTTGCTCCCGGCATTACCTTGGAAACGGGGGACACCTGGATCTCGAATGGAGAACGGTTTCGTCTCTACGGCATCCAGTCCTGCTTGCGCGGCACTGCCTACACGGATGGTCAGGGCAATAGACAAGATTGCGGTGAGGCATCGCTCGCGATGTTGGCGGCCTATATCAAGGATACCAAACCGATATGTGCGCCCGTGGCGAAGCTTAATGGCATCTCATATGTCGTTTGTTACGCCACGGTTGGCAGTCAACGTCTCGACCTCGCGCAGGTCATGGTGACGAGCGGCTATGCATTCGCCGCCTTGAAGACAGACGGTCTCCCTTATCATGCCCCTTACGCGATAGCCGAGCAGCTCGCTCAGCAAAAGAAGGCCGGCCTTTGGCAATTCTCCGACGTTCAGCATCCTTCTATCCTGCTTAGTCGTGAGGCGAACCAACGATCGAGGAGCACCCAGCCATGAGAAGCCGCCTTATCATTGCTATCGCCGCAAGTTCTTTGGCTCTGCCGGCGTTGGCAGCCGATCCTATCTATCAGAACTGGCACGCATTACGTGGCCAGGCTGCGCCTCCCGTTGCTGCAGCTGTTCGGTTGCCGACATTCAAAGGCCCTGTGGCCGTTCTCGACGGCCGCACGCTGTGGTTCGGCATGCTTGGCAATGGCTATAAAGTTAGGTTGGCTGGCATCGACACCTGCGAGCTTCCCCAATGGGCTTTGAACCCAAAGTGGATCAACCGGGACAAGCAACAAGCTCCAACCCCTGTCCCTTGCGGTCCCTTCGCCAAGGCTTGGCTGAAGAGGACTGTCGGAAACAGGCCCACAACTTGCGTCGGTTTGGCCTACGCGAACGATGGCATACCCGTCGCACAATGCACGACTAACGGTGTGGATCTCGCCGCAGAAATGCTGCGCGTCGGTTGGGCTCGTCTCGATTCCCCTTACATCAACGCCCAGTATTACGCCTATCAGACCAACGCTATGGCCGCCCGGTATGGGATGTGGGGGACCTACGTCTTGGACATGAACGAATGGCGCCGCAAAGCCGTCGACAAGACGCTAGATCGGAATCCGATTGCCGACTTCAATCTACTGGCCGAGCGGAAAAGCGAGATCTCTCCTCCTTTTGCTGATGCGCGAAACAAGCCGAAGAGGACAGACCGATAGTTGCCAGACCTCGCACATATTGCGACCTCTCTCGCAACGGATCCCTTGGCTGGCTTGCTGCTTGCCATCCCCCTTTCGATCGCCCTGATCATCCCGGCGCAAAAACTCTGGTGGATCCACGCGCCGCTTGCGATTTCCCTTCTCATTCTGTCGCTGGCCTTCCACGACAAGCGCCATTTGTCGTTCGACAGCTACCTGGTCGGGCTCTTCGCCTTCGCCGCCGTTTCTCGGGATATCCCCAACCAGCCACTGCTCTATCGCATCGGCATTTCCTGGTTTGCGTCCTTCGCCCTGATTTCGGCTGTCATCTACGCTGCGGGCGAACGCATCCAACACAGGATTCCGTTCGAAAGGCTCCTTTCCGAGCCGGCAATTTCAGCAGCATTGATCAAGAGGGACACCTAATATGAAACCAGTGATTTTTGCCGTAGCCGGTCTCGCGGCTCTTGCCATGTCTCAAGCTTCTGCCAAGGCCGAAGATGCCTCATGGGGTTGCCAGATTCTCTTGTGCGCAGCCTCACAAAGCCCGTCCTGGCATGGCGTCCCCTACTGCGTTCCCCCGATGAAAAGGCTCATATCAGCTATGGCGAAGCCCGGCTTCTCCTGGCCGATCTGCCATGAAGCAAAAGCCGGAAAACCCGGCTATGAACCTTACGAGGAATGCCCTGCCGGCATGACCGCCGTTTCCTCCCGCACCGACGGGGATCGGTCGTTCTTGGGCCGAGATGACAAGGATCAGTGCACGAAGACCCTCAACCAGTGCAGCAACCGTGCCGCCTTCCGCACTCAATTTGGTGACAAACGCGACAACGAGCGCAAGGGTGTTACGATCCGGCAGATCAACCAGAACAACGACAATGATGTTTTCAACCGAGACAATGGCTGCATGGTGCAGATCACTCAGCCTCGCCCTCGCCGCGCCGATCCCTATTACTTCGACATTCCGAACGATAAGGGCGTCAAGCAGCGTGCTTGGTTCAACCTGAATGACTGAGTGGATCACATGAACAGCAACATTCTCATCGTAGCCGCCGCCGGCATCGGCATTCTCGCAGGTGCAGGCGGTACTTACCTCATCATGCCGGAGCCCGAGCCGGTTGTTCGGGCTCCCACTGACGCGGAGATCGCGGCCCTCATCGCAGCCAATCCCTCCTTAATTCCCGAACCTCCGGCCCCTGTGCTCGATGAGCCGACAGAGGAAGAGGCCCTTGCCGCATATCGTAAAGCATATGCCCGCAACCCTCTGAGAACAGGCCGCGGCGAAGCCGATGTGACCCTTGCCTTGGGAGAGTGTGACGAGAACGGCAGTGGCCCAGGCGTGTCATGCGTAGCGGTTATCAAGAGGAATCCTAATGCAGCTCCTCTCGATCGCGTCATTGGATTTGTCAAGTCAGCGTCCGGCGAGTGGGTTGCCACCAACTACTGATCTCGGCCAGATGCCTGTTGCTCGTCAAGGCCCCGGCAGTGAGATGGAGCCTGAAAAAAGAAGCTCCATTTCCTCAGGGTTTAGGCTTCCCTTGGAGGCAATCAGATACCCTGCCACGTAAAGCAGCTTCTGATTTCTCTCACCCGGATCTGACGGCGCGTGCCCGATGATATCCATACGTGCCTTCGCTTCTTGATCCATGTCAGCGCCGCCCCCGCCGTTGATGGCCGCCAGGTAGAAGGTCCGGTGACGTTCGACCTTCACGGACAATGGCTCGTTGGGTTGCAGCTCAAGCTTTTCTGTCATCTTTCCCTCTCCACAAGCGCAAGCGACCACTCCTTGACCTCCCGAAATCGAAGGGAGGGCAGGAGCCCCGCTCCTGCTCCCGAGCTCGTGCGGAACAGCTGGAGAGAGGGGGACAAGCGCTAAACCGGAGGGGGATCACCCACCCGGAGGGCCGAGACGGATTTCATGGAAATGCGGCCGGTGCTGCAGGCCGCAGGCCGAAGCATGGGGAGACCGGTTTAGTGCTTGTGGGGGAGAGAGGGCAGAGCGCCTTTCTCCCCTCTAAGTGCGTTGAGTGAAGTCGCCTTTCGGCCCATTGCGGTCACAGGCCGTCGGGTAAATGGTGGTGAGATTTCTGGTTTTGCTGCCATTCAGGATACGCTCTACATGTTGGGTAACGCGCTGGATTGTTGCAGAAACAGATGCAGATCATTTTTCGCCCTCTTGCTCGCAATGACCTTCAGGTCCTCCGCATATGGTTTGAGGACGCGGAGCTGTCGCGCCGGCTGTCATTCCCGACCGATGAATGGTTTGCCTATGTGACCGCTGGTGCGGATGCTAGCTGTTGGGTGGCGCTTTACGCAGGCAGGATCATTGCCCTTATGCAGGTCGATCGAGAAGATTCAGACAAAGGATGTCTCGACCTGGCAGTAGATCCGAGTCTCAGAGGGCAAGGATTTGGAACGGCGGCACTCACGGCGTTTCTGTCGGGGCCCGGAACAGCCTACGCGATACTGGAAGGACGTATAGCCCCCAACAACGCTGCCAGCATAGGAACCTGTCGCCGTTGTGGCTTTCAAATTTTGACCGAGCCCGATGCAGATGGGTTGCTGGTCGCCATTTATCATCAGCCTCGGAGTGCGTAACGCACTCTGATGCTGGTCTTAGGATTTCCGCGACAAGACGCCTCGCCGCGATGAACGCTCCCCGATGCCCTCAACGACAACACGGATGATGTGTCTGATTTCGTCCTCGGTGAACTGCCCGCCGGCGAGGACTGAAAGCATCGCCTGCCCGTAGATTCCAAGAAGAACCAGCGCCATGAAATTGGGGTCGTCATCCTTGCGAATGACACCCTGCCGTTGGCCGAGTATCAGAATGTCCCTGACAAGCCGCTGGAACGATGGTCGATCGGGCGGCGGCTCAAGGGATGGCCGTTCGACCGGAGCAAGGGCCAGCTTCGCAAGCGAAGGGTTCGCCAAGCACCAGCGGGCGCTGTCGAGAAAGACGCTTTCGAGCAAGGGAAACACATCGCCGCCGGCCTCTATTCGATCGCGGTAGGGCGCGTCGTTTGCTTCCACGCGGGCTATGAGCTGCGAGGCGATTTCGTCTTTCGAGGCGAACAGGTTGTACACGGTCTTGCGAGTCAGGCCTGCCCTCATCGCGATTTCCTCAACGGAAGTGGCGGCAAATCCCTTCTCCCGAAACGCCGCGTCGGCAGCATCGAGGATGAGAATTCGGGACCGTTCCGTTCGCTTCGGGATTGCCATATCTACACAATGGTATAAATTTACACTTGTGTAAACATTTTTGGGGCAGCCGCCATGCTAGAGGAGTTCGGCCCGAATATCTGGATCACGGACGGGCCAACGGTCACGGCGGCGGCCGGATTTCGCTATCCCACCCGCACGGCCATCATCAGGTTGACCAATGGCGATCTGGTCCTTTGGTCGCCAACGGCGCTTACGGACGATCTTCGCGCCGAGGTCGAGACATTGGGGGCGGTCCGCTATCTGGTCCCTCCCAACTCCCTCCATCACACATTCCTTGCTGACTGGCAGCGGGCATATCCTGACGCCACGGTCTATGCACCGCCCGGCCTGCGGGAGAAGCGCAATGATATTAGGTTCGACGGTGATTTCAGCGATGGCCCTATCGCGGCATGGGCAGGGGAGATTGAACACGCGATCATGTGGGGCAACTGGATCACGACAGAAGTCGTTTTCTTTCACCGCCAGAGCGCGACCGCGATTTTCACCGATCTGATTCAGCAATTCCCGCGCGGATGGTTCAATGGCTGGCGGGCGCTTGTTGCCCGACTGGATTTGATGACCGCCGCTGAACCTACGGTGCCGCGGAAATTTCGGATCGCCTTTACCCACCGACACGCCGCGCGTGAATCTCTACGGCGAATTCTGGCATGGCCTACGGAAAAGGTGATTTTAGCGCACGGCCCGCCGATCAGCGATGAGGGGCAAGCGTTCCTTCGCCGCGCGTTTCGCTGGTTAGATGACTAGGGACAGATTCCACCGCCCGTCGCAAAAATCCCAGTTAAAGCGACACTTGTTTTCCTGACTTTTGCGAAGTCGCAGAATAGGGAGTTTCGCGGCAGCCACAATGTCCGGTGTTGGCGCTTCTGCGTCATGACGGCCGTCGGCCCTAAGCCGCCATTGATCGGATGGTTTCCACGTGATCGTCTATTTCGGTACGGCTTTTTAGAAGCGCCTTGTTCCCGATGAACGCATCGAACAATTTCTTATGTGACGCGTAGCTGGTTGAGGAGTTCTCGCGCTCACGGTATTCGAGCACCCAATCGATCAGCTCTCGGAAGTTTTCCTCACTGCCTCCTCCTTGTATGCCTCTAGCCGTGATATTCGCTACGCATTCGTCTTCCGGCAAATCGATCCATATGAGGCTTGTGGCTCTTTGAAGGACAGCGTTAGCCAGCCAGCCATACACACCCTCCATGAGCCATTGATCGGCCGTCCCCGCCTCAACGACTTCATTGAAAACAAGTTGGTTGTCTCGTGCAGTGCCGTACTGACCTGGCAACCAGCGGAGGTCGTCAAAATGAATCGCAGGTCGATGCAGGATGCCGCTGATTTCTCTTGCCAACCACGTCTTGCCTGTGCCGCCGTTGCCGAAGATGAGTATCCGCTGGAGATGTTCCATTCGCATGTTCTCCTGTCAGTCGATCGAATTCTGGGAAGCGAAACCAAAAAGCTAAAGTCCGCAAATGGCGCGAGGCCGCCATCTCGCCCTACGATGAAGCGGCTTCTTTAAGGGCTCGATACACGCTCGCCCGACCTATGTTCAGCGTCTTGGCAATTTCCGTTGGTCCCATCCCGTCGGATTTAAGTCGGTGGATCTCAGCAACATCAACATGGGGCTTCCTGCCTTTGTAGACCCCTCTGCTTTTAGCGGCGGCGATGCCTTCCATCTGTCGTTCTCTGCGAAGGTTCGTCTCGAACTCAGCAAACACGCCGAGCATATCAAGGAAGGCTTTGCCGGCCGCCGAGCTGGTATCGATCGGCTGTTCCGTCGCCTTCAGCGTCACCCCTTTTTGCTTGAGCAGCCGTACGATATCCTGAAGATCTCCGACTGACCGCGCCAGCCGGTCGACCCGCGTCACGACCAGGCTGTCGCCGTCGCGCATGAATTCAAGAAGCGTGTTAAGCTCCTTCCGATCCTGCTTGGTCGATCCGGATTTCTTTTCCGCCCGGATGACCGTGCACCCGGCCGCCTTCAGAGCCGCCTCTTGGATCGCCAGATCCTGATCGATGGTGCTGACCCGCGCATACCCGTAAATTGCCATGAAACGTCTCATTAGGTTCTAGACCTTCAATAAGTGACGTCTCATTACTTCAAAATCAACCCAAATGATACACTTGTTTGTGTCTCACGGAGATTGTCTCAGGAGGTATACCTGTTTGGTCGGAGTAATCCTAAACAGGTCAATTTGTTTGGCAAACAAGGATGCCTCACACCATTGCGACGTCGATCAGCAGCTTTTTATTTAAAGAGAATTTTAGCGGCCGACCTTTAAGTCACCGCCGAATACTGATTGTAGAGACCAAAGCCTCCCTCCGTACAGATTGTGGAGGCTTCCCGAACGCCCGAATGAACGCACGTCGCATTCTTTCCGCGTCACCAAAACCAGTCTTCTCCGCGATGTCTTCTATCCGTTCGCTGGACGACTGAACGCGTTCACGCGCCACTTCCAGCCTTAGTTTCTCGACTGCTTTCGTTGGTGTTGATCCTGTTTCCGATTTGAAAATCCTGACGAAGTGTCTGGAGCTCACGCCTGCTTTCTCCGCCAGGATTTCGACGGTTAGGCGCTTATCAAGATTTTCTCTGATCCAGGAAAGCAGGCCGCTGAAGCGGCCGTCGGCTGATTTGAACTCGAGGAGTGAAGAAAACTGAGACTGTCCTCCGGGTCGCTGGTGGTAGAGAACGAGATACCGGGCGACCTCCCTTGCTAGGTCTGCTCCATAGTCTTCTGCTACGACCGCAAGAGCCAGATCAATGCCCGCAGTGACCCCACCGGACGTCCAGATGTTGTCATGACGCAGAAAAATGCGGTCCGGATTCAGCTTTACCATGGGGTAGCGTGACAAGAATTCTGGAGTGCTGGACCAGTGCGTGGTTGCCTCATAACCATCGAGTAGCCCCGCTGCTCCGAGTACGAAGGCACCCGTACAAACGCTGGCGACCTGGCGCTTGCTCCTGGCTACCCGTTGAACGAAATCTAGCGTGTCTTGGCAGTCTAGAACCGCTCCGGTCCCATGGCCGCCCACGACCACGAGCATAGAGATCTCTTCCACGTGCCCCGGAAAACCGCTTGCGATCACTTCGATGCCACAGGAGCTTCGAACCGGTCCAGGCTGTTTCGCAATCATGCGGATGTTCACGTTCACCCCTGCCAAACGCTGGGCAAGTTCGAAAACAGCTGCCGGTCCTGTCGCGTCCAGCAGCTGAAAATCAGGGAAGACAAGAATTGCAATCATCGCAATGTCCAAAAACGAGGGAAATATGCCATTTCGGCTCCTTCCTGTACATGCAAGAAAGGCGCTTGCAAGGCGGCAACAGCCATTGCGGTGATAATTCATTCAGGAGTGCAGAAATTGATCGATATTGATCGGCGGACCTTGACCAAGCTCGCTCTCCTAGCCCCCTTCGCTGCAATGCCAGCCGCAGCTCAGGAGCAAGTTCAAGGGCACAATCACGGAATTCCCGATCTGGGACCGGAGTTGAACAAGGTGCCGTGGGTGGGAAACGAGGTCATCGCGATGCTTGTCTACCCCGGCATGACGATCATGGATCTGGTCGGGCCACATTGCATGTTTGGCGGGCTGATGGGCGCAAAGATCCACATCGTCGCCAAGACGCTTGACCCGGTGACCAGCGATGCCGGTATGACTGTCGTTCCGGACACGACATTCGAAAACTGCCCGAAGGATTTGACCGTGCTCTTTGCCCCAGGAGGGACGGATGGCACGCTGACAGCAGCAACCGACCCGGATACGATTGGGTTCTTCAGAGATCGCGGTCAGCGCGCCAAATATATCACCAGCGTATGCTCCGGCTCCCTTATCCTTGGCGCTGCTGGTTTGCTGGAGGGATACAAAGCGACCTCGCATTGGTCGTGTCGCGATGCGCTTGCGGGCTTTGGCGCAATTCCTACCGATGCTCGCGTCGTTCGAGACCGGAACCGGATCACTGGAGCCGGCGTCACTGCTGGGCTCGATTTTGGGTTGTCCATGGTCGCGGAACTGCGCGATCAGACCTATGCCGAATGTTGTCAATTGATGGGAGAGTACGATCCGGATCCGCCGTTTAACGCCGGATCGATGCGGACAGCTTCGGAGAATGTCAAGAAGGCTACCATGATGATTGTTGCAGGGTTTTCCGAGCAGGCGGCTGCGCTGGCGTCCAAAACCAAGCTCTAGGCGATCGAATGGGGCGTTGGTCGGGGGCATTTCGGGTTCTGCGCATGTTAGCCGATCGGCTCCTAAGGTCGTGTCTGGCTGATGGTCTCGATGACATCGTAAAACAAAGCTTCAAGATCTTTGGTGGCAAGTCGGCGCTAGTCTACCCCCCAAGAAAGCCGCTCCCGGCTGCTCCACGTGGCGGCGTGTCGGCCGGTGGTCGGGGTATAGCCATCTTCGCTGTCATCCTGTTGGTATTGTGGCAGATGCTCGCGATCCAATCCGTCAGGGCTGGCGATAACTCGTCACATCTTGACGCATTCGGTAATCCACTCTGCATCACCACGACTGACAATAAAAAAGCGCCGGTAGAGCAAAAGACGCTCCCCATCTGCTGCGTTTCTGGCTGTCAAATGGTGGCCGACATCACACCGGTTGAACCTGAGACGGCTCGCCTCCATCACAAGCTGGTTCTTCCTGGCGCTGAAACAAAACAGGAACAAACTGTTCAGCCACCACCCCGTGATCAGCAAAAATATGGCCCCCGTGCTCCTCCGACGGCACATGTGAGCTTTGGCGAAGTGTATTCGAAAGAACGTGGGCTGCGTGCGTAACCGCATGCACATCCCCTTCATCCCATCAAAAAGTCGGAACAACACCCATGTCCAAATTTATGGTCACGTTTCTGGTGACCACCTGCCTTACTACGCAGGTCTCGTCGATCGCCTTTGCTCAATCCCAGACCGAGACGATGCTTGAACCCATAATTATCGAGGGGGTCAAATCCGACCGCATCACCGTCACGACGGCTGGAGACGTTGACGGATATCGGGCGCTGACGTCGAGCAGCGCCACTATGACCGATGTTCCGCTCAAGGAGGTGCCCAAGTCTGTCCAGGTGGTGCCGCGCAGCGTTCTGGACGATCAAGGCGTCACCTCCATCAATGAAGCATTAAAAAATGTCAGCGGAGCCGTCGGGCAGCCTGCCCTCCAGACGCCGGCTTACAACGCCAGCTACATTCGTGGCTTCCTCGCCGACCAGTACATCGACGGCATGTCGACCTACCTGAATACTGGCGATCCAAATTCCATGGTCGATATCGAGCGTATCGAAGTGCTGAAGGGAGCGTCATCAATTCTGTACGGCGGGGGAGCGGGTGCCGCACCGGGCGGTATTATCAACATCGTTTCCAAACAGCCGACGGACGAGCGCTTTACGGAAATCGGCGGAACCATCGGCAGCAACGGCTACTACGCGCCCTATTTTGATATCAATCAGCCCCTCAACAATGAGGGCACGATTCTCTCCCGGATGACGGGAACATATGTAAAATCGGGTTCCGACGTCGATGTGATCGACACGGACCGCTATTCATTCAATCCGACCATCACGTTTGCAAGAGATGAAGATACCAAGCTGACCCTTCAGGCTCGCCTTTCCAGGTGGGAACAGCAGGAATATCAGGGCTTGCCAACCTACGGCACGGTTGCAGGGCCGTTTCGCATTGATCGTGACCTCTTCATCGGCAATCCGAACGTTCCGGACAGCTCATCAGACGCAAAATCCATCACCGCCACTTTTGAGCATCGGTTTGATGAGACGTGGTCGAGTACGACGAAGGTTCGCCTTGGACGGTACGATTACACCCAGCGGTCCCAGATCTTCATTTCCGCGACCCCTGACCTTGGGTCTTCAACATGGTCTCTGGCAAACTATATGGGAGATGATAGCTACGACGAGTTTTCCGTGTCGTCCCACATGCTTGGGGAATTCGATACCGGAGCGCTCGAAAACAAGCTTCTACTCGGGGCTGACTACAGCAGCATCAAAGAAGATTTGACCAGCAGTTTCGACTACTATGTCGGATCGGTCGACCTCACCAATCCGGGAAACTGGCCCGATTTCACCACTCCGGTCTCCGCGCCGACAGTCCAGAACAACCAGTATCGGACATATGGTGCATTCGCACAGTTGCAATCTACCTACGCTGACCGACTGCATGTCCTTGGAAGCCTGCGGTTGGCTCGGGTGGAAATCGACCAGAACTCGACTGCCACGGGCGAAGACTATACCGGCAAGACGAAACTTCTTCCGCAACTCGGCGCGGTCTACGATCTCACAGATCAGGTTTCGATCTTCGCAGACTACGGTCAAGGGATGAAAGGCAATCCGCTTTATGCCTACTCCGAACAGGCACAGCCGGAATTTTCGCGGCAGTATCAGGCGGGCCTGAAGTTTGAATTCGACAACGGCTTCTCGGGGAGTGCTGCGATTTTCCAGATCGAGCGTGAGAATGTGCCCGTTCTCGACACTAGCACCCTGTCCACCTTCCTGCCGATCGGCAACGATCGATCCCGTGGCGTGGATGCGGAAGTGACCTGGCAGCCAGACGATCATTGGAAGATCATTGCGAACTATGCCTATGTCGATGCTGAGCTTACCAAGGATATCCCGGATGCCGCAGCAGGCAATAAACTGATCATGATACCTCGTCACTCTGGAGGCGTCTGGGCCAGCTATTCATTCGGCGAGGACGGCCCACTTAAGAACTGGACGGTCGGCGCTGGCCTTCATGCGGCATCAGGCGCATACGCAAATCCGTCGAATACCTACAAGACAGAGAGTTATGTCACGGCTGATGCAGCAGTTGGCTATAAGAAGAATGGGTTTTCCGCCAACCTGGTCGTTAAAAACCTGACAGACGAGAAATACTATCTCCCGTATCAATATCTCACGTATGGGGTGGCGCCAGCAGCCGGAAGATCGGCGTTTCTCACGATTTCGCAGCGGTTTTGATTTCCGACCTTGCGTGTGCCGCATTCAATCTGCCTATGGGAGTGGCCTCAAGTTCGAGGCGACTCTCGTTCGATTGCTCGAACCTTTCAGGGCAATCGTTGCTAAAGCCCTCAATTTGGTTGCCTGGTGAGGGGCAAAAGACAAGATGGACCTTTTTCAGGATGCACAGCTTTGAGGAGAAATGGGGCAAGTGATTAACAGAGATGGTTGGATTATGTCCTTAGTCTAGAAGGCGGGAGGCTTTGCCGCTTCGGCGTTGAGCGTGATTGTAATATTCCGACGCCTGCTGCACCGAGCGATGGCGCGATTGCTCCATGGCTTCGGGAAGCGGAATTCCGCGATTGGCAGCCTCCGTCAGATAGCCTGAGCGAAGACCGTGGGCGGAAAACTCGGCCGGGTCTAACCCAGCCATTGTGGCGCGCTGCTTGACGATGTCGTTGAAGGATGATGCTATTTCGCGGCCGGGTTCGCCCAGTTTCAGGCATTTGTTCAACCGCAGACGCCACTCCTGCCGAAAAACGCTTGTTCAGCCGGCACAGTCAGGCGATCATGCCACCAAGAGGCAGGCCACACGGGGAATGTCGGGTAGCATCCGAATTGATCTGCCCAGAGCAGCGCTACGATAACTTTTTATTTGACTTGAGATTTCGATGACAATCATGAACATAACCGCCTTAGGCGTGAC
The DNA here is from genome assembly GCF_056323085.1 of Allorhizobium sp. nf9_anc. Classification (NCBI taxonomy): domain Bacteria; kingdom Pseudomonadati; phylum Pseudomonadota; class Alphaproteobacteria; order Hyphomicrobiales; family Rhizobiaceae; genus Allorhizobium; species Allorhizobium sp. nf9_anc. The sequence goes on from NZ_JBWHZM010000003.1 coordinate 35,608, forward strand.
CCTTGGCGAGCCTCTTTTTAAAGATCTGAACCTGACAATTTCCAAAGGAGACCGCATCGGGCTGGTGGCAGCGAACGGGCGCGGGAAGACGACCCTTCTCGAATGCTTAGCTGGCCGTTTGGACCCCACCACCGGAGACATTGTTCGTGCGCGCGGATTGCGTATTGGATACGTTGTACAGAATTTGCCCGAGGAGGCACACGCTCAAACGCTATATGATTGGGTAGTGGCTGGTCTCCCTGCTGAACATGCGGAATATGAACGCTGGCGTGTAGATGTGGCGCTTGATGAACTTAATGTCCCATTTGATCTACACCATCGACCACTATCTGAGTTGAGTGGTGGATGGCAAAGAACCGCGATGCTGGCAGCAGCTTGGGTCACCTGTTGATTATGGCTCGGCTCCTTTCCCTTCAAGAGAAGGACATCATACTCGATGTCCTCGGAAGGGCGGGCCATCCCATAATCAACACCCGCAGGACCGGGCGCCGCAGTCTGCCGGGGCTTCGTTCAGTATCGCCCAGCCCCTCGGGCCAGACGACATCGGTCCTCGGCAGGCAGAACCAGCCAGGTGCCGCAATGTGCAATCGTGCGACCTTGTGCGGGTACAGCATCGCAAAGCGGTGGGCGAGTTGGGCACCTCCGGAAAAGCCGAAGAGTTCGATTTTGCTCTGTGCAAGTTCGGCCCGGTGCAGAAGGTCGAGTAGCGCCAGGTCGGGACGGCATGCGTCGATGCGTTGAAAGCTCGGCCAGTTCTTGCTGTCCAACAGCGGCACAAGCAAAGCTCGACCCTGTGCGGCAGCGAGAGGCTGAAACGCGGACCAGATGGCTTTTGCGTTGCGCGAAATGCCGTGCAACGCGACCAGAGGCACCCCGTCTTCGTAAACGGCGGGTAGGAACCTTGCGGTCGTTCTGCGTCTGCCATTGCGTACGGTTAAGCAAGGGCAGAGATCTTGCCGCTTGGCCCCAAGGCTCAGCAGGTCTGGTGCAGCACTTTCCACGAAGTCCTCCCGAATGGTTCTGCCGGCAAAACGTTCGGGTCCCAGTTCCTATTCCATGAAAGTTTTATGACGATCTTTTCGAGCGACCGGGAATAGAACGTTTGTCTGCACGTTAATGCCTGTGAACAGAACAGGAGAGATCCATGACCGCGGGCGCAATGAGGCTGACTGGTAACGTATCTGGCGGTGTTCTGGGCCGTCGTGGAATAGACTGGCGTGCAGCTGCTCTCATCCTTTGGCCATTGCTGGCTGCTATCGCAGTGACCTGGAGTTTCTGGGTGCTCCCTGACAATCTTGCCCCTGGTGCACGTATGGCGCTGATCATTACCGTGCTGGCTCTGATTGGCTGGGTGGGGACACCCTTGCCCGAGAGCCTGGTGGCCCTCGCCAGTGCAGTGGCGCTTGTGCTCACCGGGGTCGTCGGCGAAAGCCAGCTCTACTCGGTTTTGGGTTCCGATCTCGTATGGTTGCTGTTATCGGCTTTCGTAATCGCAGCTGTTTTGAAGGAATGCGGTCTGGCAGAACGCATGATTGCGCCGATCCTGTCCGCCCGTCCGGCTTTCTTATTGTTTGCTTTTACAATGGCTCTGGCTATCGCGCTCACCGCGTTCGTCCTGCCGTCGACATCAGGCAGGGCGGCACTGCTCCTTCCGGTATTTCTGGCAATTGTCCCGCATCTTCCTGACGAAAAGCTTCGCCGGCCACTGGCATTGCTGTTCCCGACTGTGATCCTTTTGTCCGCCGGCGGCTCATTGATCGGTGCAGGCGCACATCTCGTCGCCGTCGAAGCAATCGTCGCAACCGGTGGCGCCCGGTTGAGCTATATTGATTGGATCACGATCGGCGCGCCTCTTGCACTGCTTGCGTCTGCCTCCGGCGTCATTTTGATCCTGCTCTTGTTTGTACCTCGGAAACTCTGGTTGCAACGTCTGCAGGGGGGCATAAACAGCGGTGCCATGACCAGTCGTCAATACCGCGTGCTTGCAGTTGTGTTGATGTTGGTCGGGCTCTGGTTGAGCGAGCCGCTTCATGGGCTTGGTATGGCACTCGTTGCCGTTATTGGCGCTTTGGTTCTCCTCACCAGACCGTTCACAGACAGCAAGACGAAAGACGTCTTCCGCGCGGTTGATGTCGAGCTTATTCTCTACATGGCGGCCACGACCCTGATCGCACAATCGATGACCCAGACTGGAGCTGATCGATGGATGGCCAAGCAAGCTATGGGTCTATTGCCAGGTGACATGGCAACGAGCAGCGCCGCGATGGTCGTGGTTGTCGCCGTCTTATCAATTGCTGCGCACCTCTTGATCGCGTCCCGGTCTGCAAGGGCGGCAGTCCTTGTTCCTGCAGTGGCACTTCCCGTCGCAGGCTTGGGACACGACGCAACATTGATGATCCTTGTCGTGGTGATGGGTAGCGGCTTTTGTCAGACACTGATGGCAAGTGCGAAGCCTGTGGCAATTTATGGAACGCGCGAGGAGGCGGGCTTCACCCAGGGTGATCTCGCCCGTCTGGCGCTTCCGCTTGCTTTGTCCAAACTTTGCCTCCTGGTGTGTTTTGCTCTTTTCGTGTGGCCGCATCAGTTCGCGGGTGCAGTCACGCATCGAGATATCGGTACGAAAGATGACAAGATCACAATTGGGACGCCCCAAAGCGCTTCTCCGATCCGAGCCATCACTGACGCAGATGTCGAAACCGCTGACCGAAGACAACAGCTTGTCGAGACGCCCAAGGCGATAGTTGATAATGAGAAAACATCTATCTCGACGTCGAAACCGAACAAGCCAAAGCCTAGACCGGCAAAACCAAAGATGAGCAAGCTCGAGCGAGGAATATTGAGTATAATCAAAGAAATTAGGCGCGATCTTCGACGCTTTTTCAAATAGTGATCAGACCTCGTAAAATGCGGGGTTTTTTCGACATTTATGGAATAGATTAAACGATGAAACGTTGTTGTCGCATAACCTTCACATAAGGAGACTGCGATGACCTTGACTATCCTTGTTGCACCCTCGGGCTTTAAAGAATCTCTGTCTGTCGATGACGTCACACGCGCAATCAGTGACGGTATTTGTAGGGCATTGCCGAATGCTCGAATTTTGGCGGCTCCCATGGTTGACGGTGGTGAAGGCACAGTGAAGGCGCTCATTCGAGCCACTGGCGGTCACATTGTTGTAGCGCGTGTGCTGGGGCCGGTTGGCAAACCAGTCGACAGCTTTTTTGGTATCATGGGCGGTGACGGTCCGAAGACGGCGGTGATCGAAATGGCTGCGGCGGCGGGTCTGTCCCTTGTGCCCCGCGATATGCGCAATCCGATGCTGACGACCTCCTATGGCGTCGGACAACTGATCCTTGCTGCCCTTGACCACGGAGTTGAGCGGATACTGGTCGGTTGCGGTGATAGCGGGATCAACGATGGTGGGGCGGGTCTTGCTCAGGCTCTTGGCGCAAGGTTGCTCGACGCGCATGGCTGTGAGCTCTCCTTTGGGGGTGGAGCGCTCCTTAACCTTTCAAGCGTGGATCTGAGCGGCCTTGATCTTCGGCTTTCGAACGTCCAGATCGACGCCGCCGTCAATTGGCACAATATGCTGCTCGGTGAAAAGGGTGTCGCCAGAGTGTTCGGTCCGCAGAAAGGCGCAAGCCCCGAGCAGGTTGAAGCTCTCGATCGGGCGATGTGCCGTTGGGCGAATTTTATTGAGCGAACCACCGGGCATGACGTCGGTACTGCTCAAGGGGCTGGGGCATCGGGCGGTCTGGGCGCAGGCCTCATCGGATTTGCTGGCGCAACCCTTCATCCGAGGTTCGACATTATCTTGAACTACCTTGAGTTCGATAGGCTCTTGGCTCAGGCCGACCTCGTCGTTACGGCGGAGGGCAGCCTTGATGGCCAAAGCCCTTATGGCAAGGTTCCCTGTGAAGTCGCTCGACGCGCCGAAGCGCAAGGCATCCCGACGATCGCACTTGCGGGGACGATTGGACGTGGCGTGGATCAGACCTTCGCCCATGGCATCTCAGCATTCGCTTCCATCCTGAAGCGCCCTTGTACGCTCGAAGAGGCCATCCGCGATGGAGAGAAATTGCTCCGGCGCGCTTCGGAAGACGCTATAAGAATGATGGCCGTCGGGCAGAGGCTGTCTAGCCGCTGGTTCGCGGCATGAGCTCGAAGTCGCGTTGCTCACCGGTCTGGGACGTGTACGGTCACTCGGTCAACTTTGAGGGCGTGTCACAATGAGGCGAGAAGCTGACCACGCCTTCCGGCAAGAGTTGGTGGCAATGGTGCCCAAACTGAGACGCTTTGCATATGGCCTGACGGGCAATATGCAGGATGCTGATGATCTGGTTCAGGGCGCCTGCGAGAAAGCGCTGAAGAATTTTGGCCAATTTCTGGTTGGTTCACGGCTGGACAGCTGGCTTTACCGCATTGTCCAAACCCTCTGGCTCGATGGTCGCCGCAAGCAGAAAGTCCGCGGCACTGCTGTAGATCCCGAAGTCGTTGAACTCTCCGATGGCGGCTATTCTGCAGCCCTCCCTGAGGATCGGATGATGCTTGATAAAGTGCGAGCCGCGATGGACTTGTTGCCCGAGGGCCAGCGTGAAGTTCTGGCGCTGGTGGCGCTTGAGGGTCTAAGTTATCGTGAGGCAGGTGAAACACTGGATCTGCCGTTGGGAACGATCATGAGTAGGCTCTCTCGTGCCCGCGCGACACTTCTCAATATTCTGGGCCCCACGCAAGGAAGACGCCAGTGATGCGCAAAAAAGAGATCGATCAGATGACACTGATGGCGTTCGCTGATGGTGAGCTTTCTCCAGAAGACGCGGTCGAAGTCGTGATGCACCTTGCCGATAATCCCGAGGATCAGGCCTATGTCGATGACCTGATGGCATCGAATATCGCCATTGCGAAAACCTATGCAGGGCCTGCCATGGAAGCGACGCCGCCGCGCTTTGAGGCGTTGATCCTCGGCAGGGGCAAAAGCACCAGGCCATTGGCCAGTAAGATTTCCCTGTTCAAACCTCGAGATGTGTTCAGGCTTTTGGCAACCGGGATTGGTTCTGCCGGCTTGGCAGTCGCAGCGACCCTGGCTGCAGTTTCAATCCTCTCTGGCGATCCGGCTGGAATAAATACAGGCCCGATTGCGACCGGAACAGCGTTTGAACATGCTCTGACGACGACGCCCACCGGAGGAGCTTCCGAGCTGCCAGGGGATGGCGAGTTTCTCGTTCTTTCGACCGTCAAAACTCAGAACGGTGCATATTGCCGTGAATTCGAGGTGCGATCGACCAAGTTGCAGCAGACACGGATTGGCCTCGCTTGCAGAGAAAACGAGACGTGGACGGTAGACGGTTTCGTCGCTGAATATCAACAGGGTATCCCAGCTCAAGTGGCAGGATATGCTCCCGCATCCGGAGATCAGTCAGGCTTGGCAGACCACTGGTTGGAGCGACGTGGCCCCACTGAGGTATTGTCGATTCTCGAGGAGAGTAAGCTGCTCGCTAACGATTGGAGACCATGATCGAGCTGTTATTAATCAAAACCCTGCTCGGCTGAGAGCTGATTGGTTCTGTTCGACTAGCAGATCCCGGTCGACAGAGGTTCCGGCTTTGAGGAAGTTCATGGTCATGACGCCTGAAACGTGCCCAAAGCCGGCTTTGCCTAGATCCGGTGGATGTTTCTTGAAGAGCGAAATTGAGAGTTCGGATTGGTCTGTGCCTCATGCAGCACGGTTCAGTTCCAGTGCCGTCCGAGAAGAGCTGTGGTTTCCCTTACCAAGGTCGAATTGGCCAATCATGCCGAGAAGCTTGTCGGCCTCGCTGGAGAGCGTTGATGCGGCTGCACTGCTTTCCTCGACCATTGCAGCATTCTGCTGTGTCATCTGGTCCATACTGTTGACGGCACTGTTGACTTCTACAAGCCCGGACGATTGTTCGCGTGCCGCGGTCGAGATGGATACAACATGGTCATTGATCTCGACGATAAACTGGCTGATCGACTTCAGCGCGTTGCCCGTATCGCTGACTAGCTTCACGCCGGATGCGACTTCCGTCGCAGAATTCTGGATTAGATCCTTGATTTCCTTGGCGGCCTTTGCCGATCGCTGGGCTAGCTCCCGAACCTCCTGCGCAACGACAGCGAAGCCGCGACCGGCTTCACCGGCGCGGGCTGCTTCGACGCCGGCATTGAGAGCGAGAAGGTTGGTCTGGAAGGCAATCTCGTCAATCACGCCGATGATATTGGAGATCTTGGACGATGAGTCTTCGATCCGGCTCATGGCGTCGACTGCATGCGCCACGACGTCGCCGGATTTCTCAGCGCTCGCCTTGGCAGAGCCCGCCACGTCGCGGGCCTCTTGGGCACGTTGGGCCGAGGAACTAACATTGGCGGTGATTTCTTCAAGCGCTGCTGCCGTCTCCTCGAGATTGGCAGCCTGGCTTTCGGTGCGGCGGGAAAGATCACCGACACCTTGGGTGATCTCGCGCGTGCCCTGGCTGATGATCTCGACGCTGCTGGAGATTTCGCGGAAGGTGTCGCAGAGCTGTGAGACCGAGCGGTTGAGATCGTGGCGAAGGAATTCGAATTCGGCGGAGAAGGGCTCGGTCAGCTGGAAGCCGAAGTCCCCGGAACACAGTCGCTTCAACGCGTCGCCGAGCGAGCTGACGGTGCGCACACGCGCTGTCACTTCGGTTGCGAATTTGACGACTTTCACGACTTTACCGTGGATGTCGAGGATGGGATTGTAGGAGGCCGAAATAGTGACTTCCTTGCCTGACTTCGTGATCCGTTTGAACTCTGAGGCCTGATAGCGGCCTTCGCGCAGCGCCTCCCAGAAGGACTTGTAGTCGTTGGAAGCGACAAAATCGCGGTCGACGAAAACGCTGTGGTGCTTGCCGACAAGTTCCGGAAGCGAATAACCCATCAGGCTCAGGAAGTTCTCGTTGGCGCCCATGATTGTGCCGTCAACCGAGAACTCGATGATTGCCTGCGACCGGCTGATCGCCGCGATCTGGGCTGCGTAGTCTAGGTTCAGGAGACGCGCCTTGGCGTCTGCCCATTCGACCACAAACCCGACGATCTTGGCGCTTTGCTTCAAGGGGGTGACAAGCAGATCGAACACACGGTTGCCGACAGTAATGGTTGCGCTGTGGCGGTTCTTCAGCGCCGCCAGCATATTGCGCTGGTGGGATGGGTTCTTGTGAAACACATCGATATTGCTGCCAATCAGGGATGCGACGCTGAACTTCGGTAGCTCCTTCTTGAGATCCGATTCGGCTTCCTTCAGCAGGTCGACCACTGCCGGGTTCATGTAGGTGATGTTGAGTTTGGCATCGGCCACCATGACATTGGCCTGCAACGCGTCGAGCGCCAATGTTCTGGCGACAGCCTTAGCATCCGAAAAACCAGGAAAACCCATCTCTCTCTCCAACTTCCAGCCGCTTTAAGGCGGACAAGCGACGATTTGATCGAGACTTAAAATAGATACAAACAATAAATGAAAAGCTAAAACATGAAGGCTTTGTCTGTTTTTTGTGCGAATTCTCATAACGCCATGAGATCTGAAAACTGTCCGCAACTGTTGAAACGGATACCGTCCGAAGCAACGGTTCTGACACTAAGCGGAGACCGGCTTAGAGTGAGCAGCCTCCAGGGCTGACAGAAAAGGCGTGAGATCGGCCAAGTAGTGCACTCCGGGCATGGGGGCGACGGTTTTGTATGCCGGTCCACCGATCCAGATCTCGATCTCGGGGGCAAGCAGCGATCGTAGGGATCGAAGGTCTCGCTGCAGAGCGGCCCGACGACCGCTCAACGCGCTGAGACAGACGCACCGCACGCCCCGATTATGGGCCGCCTTCACAATCTCGCCAGGCTTCAGATTGGCGCCGAGAAACAGGGCATCCCAACCTCTCAATCGCGCGAGCAGCGTATTAAAGAGCGCTCCGATATCTTGTTGTACGCCTTTTGGTGTGGTCGCAATTAAGCGTGGCGCACCAGTTGCGGGCGGTGGGCAATGATCGAATAGACTGCCGAGAATGCGCTTGATATGCGACGTGGTCATGTGCTCAGCCGCGATTGACGCCTCGCTCGCGGCGCAAAGTGAACGGACCTCTCGCATCAGCGGCAGGGCGGTGCTGCGAATGAAACATTCCGGCGTGTTCCGGTCCACCTGAGCCTGAAGCAGTGTCTGCAGTCGGTCGCTGTCGATCGCCTTGACTGCTTGGAGCATATCGGGAAGAGCGTTTCGGGCGTTGAGGTCACCTTCGATCTGCAAGAGCGTCTGGGTGTCCAGTTTGACGAGATTGCCGATACGGCATCCCCTGTCGCTGCAGGATTTTAAAAGCCTCAGCCTTTCGACCTGATCGTGGGTGTAGAAACGTCGTCCGCTTGGACTGCGTGCTGCGGCGTTGATGCCATAGCGCCGCTCCCAGGCATGAAGCAGGTGCTTGTTGAGGCCGCTCGAAGATAGCGCTTCGGCCATCCCGACAAACGACTGTCCTTTGTTGTCCCTGATTCGCTGCATGCCGATACCCATTGTTCGATGGATATTAGACTGCCAGTATTAAAAGAAAAGCTTACGTAGGGGCTGAGTTGCAGAAGCAAACGGCCTGCACTAGGCAGGCCGTCTCTCGCCTTGGCTTCCTGGTCGTAGCGGCTCTCCAGCAGCTGTTGTGCAGCGGCTGCCTCCACGTCGATTGGTTTTATCTCGCCATGTCACATTCGTGCAGCTACCTGGAGAGGCCGCGTGCCCGGCGTGGGCTCATCTCGAAGCTATGGCGGAGCGTACTAAGGGGCAGAGTTATCCTCCCAGCTATGCATCAAGGCACTGGTGCAAGGTGCTAGAATTCCTGCCACTCGTCCCCACGGGCTTGATCTCGGGGTCGGTCGAATAAAGCGTTCGGCCTTCAGCATCGACAACATAGGCCTGAACGCCGCTCGCCAATCCTTGGGTCGCCACGTCCATATCACGGATATTGCCGTCGAACCTCAAATTTGCGAGGCGAAGTGCATCATCAATCCGACGAGCCGTCTGGGTACCCATCTGATGGATCCAGGACACATGACTTGCGACGATTTTTACAGACGCAACGGCGCGCTCTTCGGCACGGTTAATCGTCGCGAATTAGGATTGGGCAGCCCAAGTGCCGAGTATGGACAGGAGTGCCAAAAGAGCCGCGGCGGTGGCAACCGCTGCGACCTTCGACACAGATCGGTTAGATTCGCCTGTTGTCACCGCCCATCCTCCCGATGTTGTCCGGTTGATGAATTGTGAACACAGCTAAAGAGACGGAACACAAAGATCAACGGAAATCCAGACAGCTCAGTCGGAGAGCGAGACCGGTGTGTTGTCAATCCAGTTATAGGCCGCCTGAACCAGGTCGAGGTCTGATGCGTAGCTGACCGCAGCAGTTGCGACGACCATTTGGGCAACGGCATCTGCCACGTCACGGCGGTTGCGATCATCGGCGCCGAGAACAATTTCCTTTAGCTCGTCCGCATCTCCGCCTGCAGCGTAGAACAGGTCGATCGCTGCAGTCATAAGTCTCTCCCGCTTGTCGGAGGTGAGGGCCACCTGCCGCAAAGGGTCCAGCGCTCCCAAGCGTTCTACGATGCGGTTTTGCAATTCACTCATCTATGCTCCCTCATCCACATGGCTAGTCCATCAACCGAGCAGCGCGGCCGCTGCGCCGTTGGGCACTGTTGTAGTATTGCGATGCCTGCTGAACAGATCGATGCCGCGACTGCTCCATCGCTTCGGGCAGAGGAATGCCACGATTGGCGGCTTCTGTCAGGTAGCCGGATCGCAGGCCATGCGCTGAGAACTCCGCCGGATCGAGGCCAGCCAGTTCAGCCCGATGCTTGACGATGTCATTGATGGCTTTCGGGTCCAGCGGTCGCCGCGAGACATTGCCCCAGCGATCGATGGCTCTGAAGATACTGCCCTTGTCGATCTTGGCTGCGTCGAGCCAAGCGTTGAGGGTCTCGACTGGTCGGCCGGTGAGATACACCACTTCGTCGTTCTCTGTGCCACTGGTCTTGGTGCGACCGAGATGGATCGAAAGAGAGGGCAGGGGAGGGCCGCTATCCACCTCGATGGGCTCCTCCGGCTGCAACTGTTCTTTTCGGAGGGCCGCGATCTCGCTCCGACGTCGCCCCCCGGAAGCAAAGGCTACCATCAAGATGGCCCGATCTCTCGCATCGCGCAGATTACCGGTGGCACATGTCGCAAGGAGCTTTGCGAGTACGTCTCCGGTGACCGCCTTCGCGCTCTTTCGCTTTCTCGGTCGCGGCGTTGCTCGGATAGAAAGTCTGATGGCGGATCGAAGGGCAGGTGAGCCGAAGAAACCCTGGAGCCCGCGCCATTTCGTCAGCGTCGACCAGGTGGCGAGCCGCCGGCGCACGGTGTCAGGTGCGTGCGGTCCGAGAGTGCGAAGAAATCCTTGAAGCCGAAGCTTCTGCTCGACGTCTGCCGGCATTCCGTGTTCAGAATCCGTCAGACGCTTCTCCGCGTCCCACAGGTGGTGAGCAACGAATTTGAGAAGGAGCGCTTCGGGCGCTGGCCATGGAAGGGAGCGACCCGTGGCTGCCAGCGACCAAGCCTGCAAATAGGCCAGATCTGAGGTCAGCGCGCGTAGCGTGTTGGCACCCATGCCTTCGTTGACCAGATGACGGAGTGTGTCGACATCCTGATCCGTCAGCAGCTCGGCGAGTTCGTCACGCCGCTCGATCGGCAAGACTGACGCGATCGTATCGAGCTCTTCCACGCGGCGTGCGAGTGTGTCGCCGCTGGAAGGTGCGTTTGGAGCTTTCCCTGTCATCTCGTGCTTCTCGGTTCTTTAGAACATTTGCAAAAATTCCGGAAAGCCCGTATATTCCGGAACAAAGGAGATCTGCCATGACGTCGATTGTGACAGCTGCCGCAGTTTCGAAGAATTTCGGCGCCTATCAGGATGCCGCCGTGCGGGAGCCGGTGATCATCACCAAGAACGGCCGGCCGCGCACGGTGCTCATGGCCTATGAAGATTATCTTCGCCTGGCCAAGCGAGACCGGCGGGTCGATCTGACGGCTGCGATCAGTGACGACGAGCTGGCCGCGATTGAGGCGTCTACGATGGAGACTGGTCTGGATCATCTCAATGCCGAACTGCTGATGGACAAGAATGCTGCCGACTGAACTCAAGGTTGGCTGGGTATTCCGATATTCGTATCTCTGGCATTGGCAGCATCTGGACGGACGGGAAGAGGGTGACAAGGACCGACCCGCTCTGGTCCTGGCCATTGTTGCGACGCTCGAGGATGGGACGCCTGCAGTTCGTGTCCTGCCGATCACACATTCCCGGCCGTCCGATCCCAGCGACGCAATCGAAATACCGCCGGCTACCAAGCGCCGCCTCGGTCTCGACGACGAACGGTCGTGGATCGTACTGACTGAAAGCAACCGCTTCGTTTGGCCGGGGCCTGACGTTCGCCCTGTTGACAGCGAGAGCGGATATCACGGGCCACTGCCTCCGGCTCTCTTTGAAGAGGTGAAGCGCCGGTTTGTCGAGCTTGCCAGAAGCCAACGGCACAAAGCGACCATTCGTAGCGACTGAGCTCTTCATCCTGTTGTTAGCCCTCTAGTTCTGCGCGTCCAGCTATGGTCCTTGCCGTGATTTGCCACGACGTTAGGCCTCGAACGCCGTCAAATCAATAGCCTTCGATAAGGGTTACTTATCGGAGGTCAGTGATCCCAGCCTCGTTTGTGCGAGGTACAGAACCGTAATACCCATATAGCTTTCGCTTAACAAATCATTTACCATAATTTCAATGTCTTACGATCTCGCCAGATTGCCCATCCAGAGCTTGCTGCGGCCGATCTCCGAGGCCGCTGTCGCGCTTACCCGTCTCGACGAGCGCATTGCCCGCTCTCCCGTCGGTGAGGGCTTTCTCGAGCGCTCGCATTTCCTCGACGCGCATGCCTCGCTCTGGGTCGACGGTGAACTCGTTCATCTCGAAGACCTCGTCCTGCATGACGCGCTTCGCGACATCCGTGCTCCCACCCATGAACTCACCATCGCCCGCGACATCTTGAAAACCCGCCGACGCATCGCTGCCCATCCGCCCGCCTGGGCGCTGTCGGGCCCCGGCCTCGCCTCCCTCCGCGGCCGGCCGTGGGCCGGAGCATCATGGGGTGAGGACGGGGAGGGGGGGCCGGATGGGAATTTCGAGCCGACCGGTGCTCCGGCCGGGGTGGGGGAGGTGGAGGATGAAGTTGAAGACGGTCTGGGTGACGCGTTTGCCGCGATCGATGCGGTAATTGCCCGCTCGGAGGCGGCTATTGAAGAGGTGAAGAATCGGGGCCGTGTCAAAGACGCTCCGCAAAAGGATCCGTTCGTTTACGACCTTGACTGGGATGAGGACGAGCGTCTGGCGGAGTGGCAGGCCGTGCTGGCTCGCGCCCAGGATCTGCCACCGGTCCTTCAGGCGATCGTCGCCCTCGATGCGTGGAATGAGATCTCCGTCCTGCAGCATGTGCCTTGGCTCGGGCGTATGCTCGCCTCCTCGGTCCTTCGCGAGGGTGGCGTCACCACAAGCGGGCATCTCGCGGCGATCAATCTTGGGCTGAAAGCCATCCCTGTCGATCGGCGCCGGCATCGTGATCGCGAGACACGTTTGCTGGCGATAGCAAGGGCGCTGACAATCTCCGCCGAGACGGGGCTCAAGGAGCATGACCGGCTGGTGCTGGCGCGGGAGATGATGATGCGCAAGCTGGAGGGGCGGCGGATGTCATCCAGGCTGCCCGAGCTGGTCGAGCTCGTCATGTCGCGACCGCTGATCTCCGCCGGCATGGTGGCGAAGACACTTGAGGTGACGCCTCAAGGCGCGCGGCGGATCGTTCAGGAACTAGGGTTAAGGGAGATGACGGGCAGGGGGAGGTTTCGGGCGTGGGGTCTAGTCTAGGCGGTCGCAACTCAATAGAGATGCGCGACGTTCATTCCGGGTAAACGACCTGGCGACAGTAGTAAGTTCAAACAAGCTTTGCTACACGGGAGATGGGTGTCTTGCGCTTACGCAATAGGGCTTTGGGATGAGTGAAAACAACGCGGTACAGGGTGAGTCTTCAAGTCTAGTGGAGACGGGTAAGGAGGCGCTCGGTTACACGATAGTCGTAATCTTGGCGTTCATCAGCGGTTTGGCCTCCCATGTCAGCTATAGGGGGCAAGTCCTCTTCGATATAGAACTTGTAGTAAGGTTGGTCAAATCCTCCGGATGGTTCGCAGCTGGCTTAGCCCTCTATGCCTTCAGCTGGTTTTTTATGCGCGCCTTGATCTTGGACCCGAAAAGCGCCCGTGACGATCGAGGTGATTGGCACAGGGTCATTTGGATTCTTTGTTGCGCTATTGGTATAATCGCTCTCGCCGTGGCGTTTTTCACCGCTCCTTGGACTTATGAGATCGCTGCGCTCGTCTTTGCGATATTAGTCTTCGTCGCCGTACCCTGGGTGACGATCGCTTTAGCGGGTTTCGGAGAAAGTGATCCTTCTGAACATTTCACCTGGAAGACTTTTTATCCAGCACTTAGCGTACTGATGGCCTACTTTCTGATTGGTTGGAGCGTCTATCAGTCTTCTGCAGAAGCAGTGCTGGGTCAATTTCTCTTTATCGTAATGTTCTCGGTTCTGTATTGGCGGGTGAAAGAGAAGAAAACAAAAAATGTACCAAAATTGGTAGCTTTGAATTTCGGCCTCGTCGTCGTTTTTTCGATGGGGAGCGCACTGCTCCGGCAGATATCTGAGAGTTTGTATCGTCCAGAGATCGGCATGGCTTTTCTATGGACAATGACCTTAGGCGTCTTTGAGGTTGCGAAACAACCTTCGATTTTCAGTCGAAACGCTGAGTTGGCTAACGCTAAAGAATTTCTGAGATTCTATGCGAATGGTGCAAACTGGTCGATACTTGTTTTTCTACATCTATCGGTATTTTTCCTATTCCTATACGAAAGCCCTATAATAATAATCTATATAGTTCTTTGTATTTCTCTCTCGTTGATTTGGACTCTTCGTGAGAAGAAGAACGAATTACGGCGAGGAGTTCGTATGGCGGGTTTCTTCATGCCAATTGCTTTCGTAGTTCTATTGGCGATTGGGCAAGACTATTTTCCTGCTTGGGTAGCCGACGGCTATCAGCAATATGCCGGAACTATAGCAACAATCCTGGCAATGGTTGTTACTGTATTTTTTGTAATTTATGCGGGGGCGTATACGGAGTTTCCGGATTTTTATGCAAAAAACGAACTATTTATATCTAGACAAAATTGCGTTATGTTGGTTCCCCTAATAATAATTGCATGCATGGTTTCGCTATTTGCTTTCGTTTCATTTTATCAAGTTGCTTACGGGAGTATAAATCCGATTTTGAGCAGAAAGCTTGACGCTGTTCTGACGATTTATCTGATTGAAATGGTCGTTATTTTTGCTGCGGTACTCTGGCTGCCTCATAAAGATCTGGACGGCGATGATCCCGGAAATCAGTTTGGGGCTCGTGGTGGCGAGCCCGCCGCTGCTTCAGGGCAATCACGAATGTCATCCAGCAGAGCGTTTGCTAAGATGGCTCGGCCTGTAACATCTGCGTTAGCTGGATTACTCTGTTTTGCCGCTTATTGGTCATCTGCGGACGAGCTGACATCCGATTACGCTGCCAGTGCGTTCCTGCTGGGCGCCACGCTTTGCATGTTTGGCTTTGTAGTAAATGACTTGTTCGACTACGGGAAAGACCGATCGTCTCAGAGGGTGGATAAAGTTCTGGTCACCGGTGAGTTAACGTCTGAGCATGCTCTTTCTTTCGCGCTCTTGCTCTTGACCGTCAGTATTGGACTTGCTGCACGCTTGCCAGCGCAAACTTTGCCTGCAGTGAGCCTGGCCGCAGCAGCCCTCGTTGGCTACTCTCCGTTCGCGCGCTCCGTGCCACTCTTGAAAGGATTGTATACAGGAGTTTTAACAGCGTCGCCTTTTGTTATTGGGTTTCAAATTGCGAATGCACCAGTCCCTTTGTTTTTCCTTTCTCTCATCATTGTGTTCATTTGCGGTCGCGAGATTCTCATCGATCTTGATGATATCAGGCATGATATCGCTGTGGGGATGATGACTATCCCCACGAAGATCGGCGCCAACTTGTCGCTCATCACCGGTTGGACCGTTATGAGCGTTTCGTTGGCTCTTGGTTATTTCGGATTTAGTTCCGACGTAAGCCAGAAGCTGATGGCGGTTGCCGCGTTAGGAACTCTGGTCTTGGGAATCGTAACGCGACATCAGCGATTAAGCTTCGGTATCGACTTCAGTCGTGTACCAATGCTTCTTGTTGTGGTTGCTTTGGTTACAGACCGATGATCTGGCGTCTCGCTCCTCCAGTCGGTTTGATTTTCGCTGTTTTGCTATTTTGGCTTGGCGTCGAGGCCGGTTTTCTGCCTGCGTCGGAAGACGTTATCGGGAGGCTCGGTGAAGCCCTTCGCGAAGCCGGTGGCTTGGCGATTGGAGCAGTCGCTGCCGCAGAGAATATTGTGTTCTTGAACATCTATTTTCCGGGTTCGGTCGTAATCCTCGGCGTCATGGCTTCGACCTATGGCGATCCAGCCTACGCATTTGCCGTATTCTTATACATTTTGGTGGGCCAGCTTTGTGGACTATCCGTGAGCGAAAGGATAGGGTTTTTTTCCTCACGCGGTGCGGCCTTGAGTAAGCAACCGAGCTCTCCTGGTTTCTGGCCGCTTCTCCTTTTCTGGCATCCTCACGCTGCCTCGGCTACCGCTTTCGCGCTCGGGGTAAACAGATCCCAATTTCGGTATGTCGTCATCGCTGGAAGCTGCTTCTTCTGGAGCAGCTTTTGGGCGCTGATTATGTACTTCGGCTTTGGCGCAGTTGTGAACGAGATTGGCTGGGACTACGTCACGCTAATCTACGCCCTTGGCTGGATTTGTCTGGAGATCTATAAATTTCGGCGTTAAGCATGGGATCTTCGAGCGTCAATAGGGCACCATGCGCGGTGCTTTGCGATTTGGAATTTGCTGATCTAGGCCGTGTTGGGCAGTCACGGAGTAGCAATGGCTCCTTGGCCACCGCGGTTAGCATTCGCCATTCTTACGGCGCCAGATCGGTCTGTTCGAGTGGAAATAGCATCTCGAAATGCACGATAGCGATAGATGGGAGGCTCAATGCGATGCGGTCGTGACCCGATAGCAATAGCACGATTGGCTTTGGCGGTATCGCGAAGCGTTTAACCGGCACCTGTCGGTCAAGGCCCTCGATTTCAGACGTGATATCGTCCAGATGGGACACCGATCCCTCATTTGTCGTGTACGCTATCATCCCGGCGATTGGCTGGGTCGTATAGACTGAATCGGTAGTGAAGAAGCATCCAATCCCTTCTTCCGCAAGATATCGGCCCCCGATGTCCGCAACAGATCTCAGCGGCTTTGCTTCCAAAGCGAATTGGGGCGCGTTTGAACCAAGTTGCGAATAGACGAAGAAGTCTACTTTCCTAGAGTATCGGCCCGTCCGATTTGGGCTCTCGACTAGATATTCGGTCTCGAAAACAACCTCCTGCTGCCTTAGAAAGTCGTCCGGTAATCCTCCCCGGGAATAAGGGGCTTCAAAAGTAGAATTTTCTCGGCAAGATGCTCGAGGAGATTTTGATGAAGAAGAGCCGATTTACCGAAGCCCAGATCATGGCTGTTTTGCGCCAAGCCGAAGGCGGTGTCCCCGTCCCTGAGCTTTGCCGGGAGCACGGCATCAGCAGCGCCAGTTTCTACAAATGGCGAGCAAAATATGGGGGCATGGATGCCTCAATGATGAGCCAGATGAAGGCTCTTGAGGACGAGAACCGCCGATTGAAGCGGATGTATGCCGATTTGAGCATGCAGGCCGATCTGCTGAAGGAGGCTCTCGGAAAAAAATGAGGCGGCCATCTCAGCGCCGAGAGCTGGCCGAGAAAGCAGTGGCGCAACACGGTGTGAGCATCGCGCTGGCATGCAGAACATTTGGCGTCAGTGAGACCTGTTTTCGGTATAGCCCAAAGCGCAATGCCGATAACGATGAGATCGCCGATCTGCTGCTTGGGCTCGTGAAGATGAAGAAGACCTGGGGCTTCGGTCTATGCTTCCTGCATATGCGCAACGTCCAAGGCTATCGCTGGAACCACAAACGAGTCTACCGTATCTACCGGGAGCTTGAGCTGAACCTGAGGATCAAGCCTCGGCGGCGGCTGAAGCGCGAGAAGCCCGAGGAACTGGCGGTGCCCGATGCGCCGAACGTGGTCTGGTCGATGGACTTCATGGCGGATCGCCTGGCGGACGGTCGCCAGTTCAGGCTTCTGAACGTTTTGGACGACTTCAACCGAGAGGGACTGGGGATCGAGGTTGACTTCTCACTGCCTGCCGAACGGGTCGTGCGCAGCCTCAACCAGATCATCGAATGGCGGGGCAAGCCGCTGGCGATCAGGGTCGATAACGGCCCCGAATACGTCAGTTCGAAGCTGGTCGAGTGGGCAGAGAAGCAAGGGATCGCATTGAACTACATCCAGCCCGGCAAGCCTCAGCAGAACGCCTATGTCGAGCGCTACAACCGAACTGTTCGGCATGAATGGCTCGATCTGTATATTTTTGACAGCATAACGGAGGTGCAAGAGATCGCCACGGAATGGCTTTGGACATATAACCACGAACGGCCCAACATGGGCATTGGCGGCATCACACCCGCTCAGAAAATGAAAATGGCTGCGTGAATTCTACCGCTGAACCCCGTTAAAACGGGGAGGATTACCGCCACCGTATTCTGCCCGCCAGCGGTAATATGTAACTTCCGTCACGCCTATCGACCGGATCGCCTCCGCCATCGATTTGCCCTGCGCATTCAGCACGTCAACCTGACGAAGCTTTGTGACGATCTCTTCCGCCTTGTGTCTTTTCACTGCCATTTCAATGTCCTTCTTCGGCTCATAAGCCATACTTCAAAAAGGACCACTTTTCAGGGGGCAGACCAGTATTGCCATCCCAACAAAGCCCGCCAAGTTCGTTATGCTGCTCCTGCGAAGCTTAAGGATTCTTGTTGGTTCCGTCTTTCACTTGCAGCCGAGTGTAAACGACGGCAATGCACTCACGCTTGGCGAGAGGATGAGTTAGGCGCGGGTTCAGCTCCAAAGCACCATGCGGCCTTCGCCTTCCACGTACCCTGCAAAAGCGGACCATGTGATCCTTGTCTCTCCCGTTACAGGCTTCACGGCGTGCATATTGGCAGAGTTGAATATTACTAGGTCGCCTGGCTTGGCATGAAATGTGACCGAGTTCGCCGGCAAATCGTCGCGGGAGATTCCTCCGGGCCGCCTTTTGCGTAACGCTACATACTCATCGAGATCAGGCGCAAAATCCCAGACTTCCAGCTCTCCCCCTGATGTCGCAGTCTGGAGATGGATGTTCAACGCCAACTGAGCATCGAGGATATCAGCCAACCGTTCTTCCGGATCGGCACGTTTCAAACGGTCTTGGTGAATTGCGCCGAAGCCGCCATCTTCAAAAACACGGATGAGCCCAGCGAAAGCGGTCCCAGCGGAAAACCGTGCCAGATTTGCGCCAGACGGCACGAGTTCGTCGAGCTCAAGGCGCAGCTTGTCAAACGGGCTTGGCGCGTTTCCGCACCAGCTGCGATACTTTCGTATGCGCGCGATCGCGTTTCCGAAGTAAGCAGCCCGTCTGTCCGAACTAAGCCGATTTTCGACAAATGCAGCGCCTACCTTGGCCACGCTCGGCTCGTGTGGGTATTTCGAAAGACGTGAGGTCTCAAGTACTTCCTTGATGACGGCCTTTCGAACAGGTTCGCCACAGTACTCTGGGACCCGCAGGATTCTGCTTTCGCCACGGATGATTGACAGCAGACTTTTCCATGTAAGGGTATCTTCTGTAATTATAGGGTCCATTGAAGAGCTCCGGGTTCGCTTATAGAGCTTCGGCCGCTGCGTTCGCGGCATGCTCTTTTCTTTCGATCCACCAACTTGAAACGAGTAGCGAGCAAGCGAAAACACATCCCAGCGTTCCTAAGGCGGCAAACAAAGCGAGTTGGGTAATACCCAGATGAAGCAGAGCACCCGCAACCCAGACAGAAATGAGCGTGGCGAGGCGGCCCGAGCTCTTCGCATAGGCGAGATACTCCATGAACCGAGGTCCTTTTAGCCGTCCTATGATCGCCTGCGATGTAAGCGGAATGGATACGCCGTATATCACGCCTATACAGCCGTATATCGCGGGCCCAAATTGGTGAGACCAGTCACTCGATAAACAAGCAATAAGTACGGACGTGAAGATCACAGGTACACAGGCCGCGCCCGGCGACGATGGCCACTTCTCAATCTTAAGAAGGTTAAACACGATCAGCAACTGGATTGCAAAGAAGAAACCATACAGCCACGCGAGTGCAGTCGCTCCTGTCGCCGGATCAGAATCGGCTAAAATGACGAACGCTATTGCGCCCTGCGCAAGGTTCGTAATCGTATTGAACACTATATACCAGAGCGCCCAAGGCCTAAATCTTTCTGCATGCTCTGACCCGACGGACTCTACTCCATTAGCCGCTCGCTGATCTGCTGCTCGCGTGGCGTAACGTAGCAACGTCGGATATATTAGGCCGACAGCACCGAGCGCGACAATGACCAGCAACACATATGTCTTGTCATGCATATAGAGCGCTCCAATCATCGGAGCGACAGCCATCTGCGATCTACCGATCATGTTCGCGAAAGCTGAAGTTCGCGCGTAGGAAAGGCCGTAGATTTGCTCGGCTTGAAGTGGAGTCCGGCTATTGAGAACCTGGTCCGCGGACACATTGATAGAGATCGCGCATGAAACGACGACTGCGGCTGTGAACTGCTCACCAAGCAGTGAAGCAACCAGGATGGTGGAAAGTACCGACAGCAGAATGCGGCTAATTGACAGCCGTCTTATCAGGTCGCGCTCGGTAAATCCGCTTGCGATGCGGCCAAGCAAAAGAGGTATGACAAATGTCGCCGTAAACGGGAGGGCATACAAAAAGCTGCCCCACACAAAGTTTCCTTCTGAGATAGTCCTGAGCGCAACAAGTGTTGCAGCGACCTGCGCAACACCTTGAGGCAAATAGGAAGCCGTGAGAAAAATATATTTAGTCTTCATAGAAATGGATTCGCTGTGCCTTGGTGAAACGGCTTCTGCGGCACATCGCGAGCGAGTTCAGATGTACAGCGCACCGCATAGAAATCTGGCTCCTCATAAATTTTGCCGTAAGTAACGCTAGATATGACTTCATCTAAAGGCGGCCACTGGTTTTCCAGATCCCCGCCCTGATGAAGGAGCTCCTCTGCGCGCATCTTCACTTTCTTTGCAAAATCAGGAGTGACCAAACGGAAATGGCGGCCCTTGATAGCTGGTGCGGTGGCCAGCGAAGCGGTGAGCATCTGCCGCTCCGATGTGGCATGCTCGACAGCGTCGTCCAGATTGCTCCTGAATGAGCTTCCGACCGCCACCAACGGTTCGTTCAGGCAGACTTCCATCGATATGGCGTGAAAACCAAAAGTGAATCTTCTGGTGAAGACCGCGAGTAGCTGGGAGGGGCTGTGTGCCAGAGCCTCCACCCTCAAGTTCAGCGATCGATCAAACCACCAGCAGTAGTTGATGTGACGTTCAATTACCTCAAAGCATGAGTGCGTTATGCCGTCATAACAAGACGTTCCGAAAGCAAGACCGGTAGCAGTAAGTCTATTGCCATCGCTCGTTTCAGCACCGATGAGCAATGTTCCACGGTTAACCGCCCCAATCTCGGATCCATGTCGGTAGGAGTAGGTTGTGATTAGATCATCTAGAGCCAATGTGTTATAGCCGGCCTCTGAACCAAGTACATGTTCGAGGCACTCAAAAAAGGCGGAGCAACGTGAGCGCTCCTCATCACGATCAAAGCCAAATCCAAATATATACTGCTCTCGATCGCCGCGTCTCAGTCGCATTGCCGCTTTAGAAAGCCAGCATGTACAATCAGCAACCTTGAACTGCTTGGCTTCGATGCGCGCTGGCCATCGGTCAAGAAGTGTGCCTTTCAAGGAAACATTAGGGAGATCATGCGGCACTTGTCGCAGCCTCTATAGAGGGGCTGACGCTGCTCGACGCAACGAGTCTTCTAAGTAAATGCCTGGACGAAACACCTTCGCGGAGCGGCACTGGGGGTCGGCCGTGAAACATCCTTTGATTGTCGATTATTAGAACGTCTGAGGCCTTAAAGGTAATCACAATGGGCATCACACGGTCTAAGGCCGAAAGGAACTCGTTTACAGCCCCTGTGCGTTCGCCATTCATATTCTTTGGCAGGCCCCATGGGTTTAAAAACGCAACAAGTGCCCCGCTCTTTCTGTCGGTGCTAACAAGTGGCATCGTGCATAACTTTTCAGAGATTCTGCAGTTGAATGCCGCACGCGTACTCGTGAGAGCGTGTCGCGCCATGGAAGACAGATTAAGGATGGCCTCGTGCGCATCTTTAAGAAATAACGGTGTCGGTATCTGGTCTTCCGCTATGCACCGCCAACCAATGAACTTGGCTCTCGGGCTATCGCAATGGAACGGAATGGCGTCGGGTTGAGCGACCTTGTTCGGCACAGACAAATCCACCTTAATATCTGAGTCGTACAATCGTTCGCCGAGAAAAGATGTAAGGCGATCAAAATCATCCTGAGTCTGGTCGTGCAGTAATAACCAGCCCCGCGTCGAGATGATGTCCAGGTAGTCATGTTCTTGCGTATTAGTGATTGCCATTTTCCGCCCCTCAGATGCTAGCCGAAGTCCGCTGGAAAGTGTTCGCTGTGGTGGAATTCAGAATTGCCGGAGCGTAAATCGCGCCGCCGCCGAATCTATGTTCCCTGGGTTTTGTCGCGTCGTAGTTTTCCCAAAAGCTCCTGCCCCTCACATTGTCGATCAACTCATTAAATTCATCCACAATATCTTGACCTGCGCTCGTAAGTTTTGCTCCCTTTTCAACTTCGTTGGTTCCGACAATCAACTCGTCCAACTGTTGATGGAGGTAGCCGAGCACCTCGTCCGACGCATCATGGTCAGCTATACTGGAGAAGAGTTGGACTATTCGGGATGTAACGAAAGTGGCATGAAAGACACCCATCATGGGTCGGGGATCTTTGCGGATCGGAGACCGAAAGAGTTCTTCCTTCTTGTTGAGTATTATTGGATCGATGGCCATTGCGGCATTTAGGTACATATGTGAGACCTCGTGTGTAAGGTGCTCGCCGTAGTACAGAACCGGGTTCACCTCGGATCTCGGTGTTCTAATGAACATGCAGCCGTACATGCGCACGTCCGTAATTCCCATCGTGACCGCTCCTTCGAAGATTCGGATCTTGCTGAGCAGCTCAAGCAACTCCAGATGCATCGCCGGAAAAAACTTTTCAATAAGCGATATAGCGTCATGAATATGGACCACTTGCTCCGCAACAACGTCGGAGGGGACTGGGAGAATTGTTGGCCTTTGATTGAAAGCCTTCTCACCCAGATCAAGTGAAGATTTAACTATGAAATCTTCCCATTTGGTCTCCCCAAGTGACAGGATCTCTGGACCTGCTGTTGCTGGGCCGGGCTTTGTAGATTTGGTCTCCGCCATGGTTTGCAGCTCAGCAACGATCGAGCTGACTTCGGACACATTCTGCTCTCTCATGGCCTTCAAGAGCGCGTCGTGGCAGTAAAAGATATTGGGATCCAAAATGTCCGCGGCGCGTCTCCGAGCCAGAAATCTATCCATGCTGCACTGATCATCTTGCTCGCCGGCGAGGGAAAGTAGATATGCCAGACTGGAATACATCGTGAAGAAGAACTGCTTTCTAGCTAAGATTGCATTCTGCCTAGAGGGATAGATCGATATTGGCGCAAATGAACGCATAAGAACCTCCGAAAATATGGGGGTGAACCCAGCCAAAGTTGGCTGGGTTCGCATCATTTAGAATGCGCTGATGCTAACCTGCATGGTCGCCAGTTCAGAATCGAAGACCAAATCGTCATCGATATCATAGGCTTGCGCCAAAACCTCTTGGCTTGTGGCGCTTTCGTGCTCAGAGGGAGCCTGCACTGTGGGGTTTTCCGTCGTATTAAAGTCACTCATCTTCTTCTCCAATTTGAGAGGGTTTCATCGATGATTGTTTTCCGTACGGCGCTGGGAGAATACCATGACTTCTGGTTGTGTAAACGCTCCGTGAGAGCCGACTATGACTTTTGACTTTTTTAGGGTGTGTACCAATGCGAGTTGGCTCGCCCAGGTTGTTGTTTTGTAGAATAAATCCCAGATTTCCCGGCCTGCCGTTTCGATAGATCACGTTTAAGTGAAGTGTATAGAACTTGACATTTACTAGTTTCGCGAGCTGGGCGCGTGGCAGTATTTGAACCGCCCCGGCTTTGCCGGAGACCGTTTGGTTTAAGTTATGCGGCCATGGCTGGTGCGTCCAGCATGGCGTAGTATCGTTCTTCGGCCTCGGCTGGCGGGATATTCCCGATGGGCTGCAGAAGGCGACGGTGGTTGAACCAGTCGACCCATTCGAGCGTGGCGAACTCCACAGCTTCGAAGTTGCGCCATGGTCCTCGCCGATGGATGACCTCGGCCTTGTAAAGACCGTTGATCGTTTCTGGTCTGCCCCCTGAAAAGTGGTCCTTTTTGAAGTATGGCTTATGAGCCGAAGAAGGACATTGAAATGGCAGTGAAAAGACACAAGGCGGAAGAGATCGTCACAAAGCTTCGTCAGGTTGACGTGCTGAATGCGCAGGGCAAATCGATGACGGAGGCGATCCGGTCGATAGGCGTGACGGAAGTTACATATTACCGCTGGCGGGCAGAATACGGTGGCCTGAAGAGCGATCAGGTGAAGCGTCTGAAGGAATTGGAGACCGAGAACGCTCGCCTCCGCCGGGCAGTTTCTGATCTGACCTTGGACAAGATGATCCTTGCGGAGGCCGCCAGGGGAAACTTCTAAGCCCCGCCCGCCGCCGCGCCTGTGTGGACCATGTCACTGCAGAACTGGGCGTGTCAGAACGACGGGCATGCCGGGTTCTCGGCCAACATCGTTCCACACAGCGCAAGATCGCAAAGAGCCCTGATGACGAAGCGGCATTGACTGCCGACATCACGGCGCTCGCCCTCCAATATGGCCGCTATGGCTATCGCCGCATCACCGCGATGCTGCACCAGGCGGGTTGGATCGTGAACGTCAAGCGGGTCGAGCGGATATGGCGGCGTGAGGGGCTGAAGGTTCCATCCAAGCAACCCAAGCGCGGGCGGCTCTGGCTAAACGACAGCTCGTGTATCCGGCTTCGACCGGAATACCCCAACCATGTCTGGTCCTACGATTTTGTCGAGGACCGGACCCACAGTGGAAAGAAAATCCGCATGCTAAACGTGATCGACGAGTTCACGCGAGAATGCATCGCCATCAGGGTCGAGAGAAGGCTGAAGGCTGTCGACGTGATCGATGTGCTCTCCGATCTCTTCATCCTACGCGGCATTCCTGCGCATATTCGTTCCGATAACGGCCCTGAGTTCATCGCCAAGGCTTTGAGGGAGTGGATTACGCTGGTCGGTGCCAAGACGGCCTACATCATGCCGGGCAGCCCGTGGGAAAACGGCTATTGCGAGAGCTTCAATTCCAAGCTCAGGGATGAGCTGCTCAACGGAGAAATCTTCTACACGCTCAAGGAGGCGAAGATCATTATCGAGGGTTGGCGGAGGCACTACAACACCGTTCGTCCGCACTCGTCACTGAACTACAAGCCACCCGCACCTGAAGCCACCGTGTGGCCGCGCCAGAACGGACCTGCTTCAACGCCAGCAGTGGCGGCCAGACCAAGCATGCACTAACATTAAACCCGGATCACCCAATGGGGGCAGGCCAGTGAACAATGTCGGCGTCTTTGCGCAAAGCGACACAGTTCCGAGCAGCACATCCTTGGCAATTGTGCGCATGTCCATGGAGACGAACTTCTTCGGTACGCTGGCCGTAACGCAGGCGATGCTGCCCCTGCTTCGCCGGTCGGATGCCGGGCGCATCGTTAATCTGTCGAGCAGCTGCGGATCGATCGCCGGCAATGGCGAGCCGTCATCGCCGTTCTATGCAGCCCAATATATCGGCTACAATGCTTCCAAGGCCGCGCTGAACATGCTGACCGTGCAGTTGGCGCAGGAGTTGCGCGAGACCAATATTGTCGTGACCTCGGTGTGCCCCGGTTTCGTCAACACCGATCTGAATGGCCATACGGGGCAACTTACCGCGTCTGAAGCTGCGCAGACCCCGGTACATTACGCCACCATCGGCGCGGATGCGGCATCGGGGCGGTTCATGGATCGGTCCGGCGCGGTGGCGTGGTAGGCCGCGACCGTCTACTGCCCAGAGGGTGCTGCATTTTGACGTTGGGCAGCGCACGCGTCATGGTAGATCCAGAAACTATTAGGCGGTCAGCAGCTTACAGGATCATTCGCTGAAAACCAGACAGGCCAGAAGCCACCCCGAAGTGGGAGTGGGTGGATGATGCTATAGACCGCAGTTTATACCCTCACAGGTATAGCAGCCCTGGGTATACGTTGGAAGAAATCACCGGAGGGTATCAGCGCCGGTTGATCATCCAGACCAGATACGGTGCTCCTACCATGGTTGCGATTAGGCCGATCGGAAGTTGGTAGGGAAATGCGAGCGTTCTTGCCGCCCAATCGGCTAGCATCATCAAGACAATTCCTAGAAGTACTGATCCAGCCAATTGGGGAAGAGGACGCGAAAGGCCTATCATGCGGGCCATGTGGGGCGCCATTAGTCCTACAAACGAAAGGGGGCCGACAAACAGGGTGGAGGCGGCGGAGAGAAGAGTGGCAAAGACGATCAGTATACCGGCGCAAAGGGTCTGCTTCAGGCCAATCGCAGAAGCGAACGGACGTCCGAGCGGCAGAATCGTCATCCAGCGCGAAAGAAACGGCAACGGCGCGATCAAGAAAATCGCCGCCGCAAGTGTCCATAATGCCTGAGAAGGCGATGCGTTTTGGGTCGTGCCGCTGAGCCAACTGAGCAGGCGCCGAGATTCCGGCCCGCCACGAGACATGAAGAGCGTGACGAGCGCGCCACCAAGTGACCCAACCGCGATACCGGAAAGGAGCAGTCTCTCGGCAGCGAAGCGATGCCGGACTGCAAAGACCGCAACCGCCATGAAAGCAACAAAGGCTCCGGCCGTGGCTCCCCCCGTTTCGGTCAGATGATCGGCGCCAGGCACAAGCACAAGTATTGCAGCCAGTCCGACACCTGCACCTGATGACACCCCCAGCACTTCCGGGCTTGCCAAGGCGTTGCCTGTCAGGCGTTGCATCAGAAAGCCGCCCGCAGCCAACATACCTCCGGCACTGGCCGCAGCCAGAACGCGCGGCCAACGCCATGGCGCGACGAGATCGAACGTCGTACCTGTAGCAACAGCCCATCCGCTTTCCGACCTACCGATAAAAAGAGCGATGACCGCAATCGTGAGAGACAGACAGGAGAGTGTAACGACGACCGTTGCCGAGCGTTGTGCCCGTTTGGTCACGATAAACTGCTGCTGAGTGCTCAAGGACGTGCTAATCCTCGGCAGCAACCAGAGAAGAAGGGGGCCTCCAAACAATGCAATCACGGCTCCGGTTGGGATCGTTTCACCAACAAAAACGGAAAGAAGCCGCACCAGACCGTCTGAGAGAAGAACCATAATCCCGCCGGCAAGCGGCGAGAAAAGAAGGGTTTTCCTGAGGGTGCATGCCCCCATAAGTCGAACAAAGTTGGGCGCAGCAAGCCCCACAAAGCCGATGATGCCGACTTCTGCGGTTACTGAGGCGGAGAGGAAGACTGCGACCGAGAGTGCAGCGAGTCGCGTCCCGGTCACGCCTAGGCCCAGCGCGCGGGCGCCAGCGTCGTCAAGCGCCAGAAGCGTCAGCGCCCGTGCAAGGCAAGCTGTTGCGGCCGCTCCGATTGCAAGGCGGAGCGCTAGGGACTGCGCACTCCCCCAATCCTGCTGCTCAAGCGATCCGCCACCCCAGATAAAGAGCGACATCATGTATTCGCCCCGGGCAAGTATCAGAGTTGCAGATATAGCCGCAGCCATCAGCGATATCAGCATGCCACATAAAACAACAGTAACGGGATCGAGCGCACGCCGCCAGGATAGCGCCATGACGATGGAAAGCGCCGCCGCCCCCCCGAGAAAGGCAACGTATTCACGCCCTACCGCCATAAGGGACGGCGCATAGATCAGGGCGCAACTCATGGCCAGACTCGCGCCAGCCGCGACACCAACTGTGGAAGGATCGGCGATTGGGTTGCGCAGCACCCGTTGCATCAAGGCTCCTGCAAGGCCGAGACCAGCGCCCGCAAGCCATGCGACAGCTCCACGCGGCAGAGTGGAATTATAGAGAATGATCGCCGCCAGCTCGTCTCCTGGAGCCGGCCAATCCGAAGCGATATGATAGAGAAACAGCACTGTGGCAACTGCTGCCAAAACGGAGCAGACGACAGCTGCTGATCCCGCCGAGATATTTGCCGAGCGCAGACGGTCGCTGTTCATGTGAGCTCCAGCGCTTCGTTGAGAAGGCGAGCGAAGCGCCGGGCAGCCGGAAGCCCCCCGAACGGGTTGACCGGAGAAAGAGTTACCCACCGATCGTCGCGCACAGCGGGCATATTTTGCCAGATTGCGCTGCGGGGTAGCACGCGTTGCGCTTCGACAGGGAGCGGTCCGACAACCACCACAATCGCTTCTGGATAGTCCGCTAGAACTTCAAGACTGACAGGAGCGGTGGCACTGTAAGCGGTTCCTCTGCTCCACGCGTTCTGGAAGCCCAGTTTCGTCGCGACGTCTCCGAACATCGAATCTGTCCCAAAAGCGCGAAAATGTCGAGCATCACCAAGGTTGATGATTAACAGAGGGCGCGAAGCCTTAGGTGATAGCCTTTGGCGGACATCTGCAAACAGGCTCTCTGTTTGCGCGATATAAGCCTCCGCCGATGCCTGGAGCCCTTGGCTCGCGGCCATCTCGCGCATGGCGGCCACGGCCTTTACGTAGGGCGGTTCGCCGCGTTTGAAGATTGTCCAGGCCCGCAAAGGAGCAATCTTGCTCAGCGTCCCGTTGGCCCAGGCTGAATAATTGGAGCCGTAGATCAACGAAGGGCGAATTGTGGCGAGAAGTTCGAAATTTATCGACCCGCGAAGTCCCAGATCGATCACACGTTCCGGTACGAACGGCTCGATTGCCAGTTCCCGGAACAGGACAAGCTCCACGGCCGCCACTGGCGTTATGCCGATGGCTAACGCGGTTTCAAGAAGCGCCCAGTCGACGATGGCGATCTGTTCGCAAGAGGCAAGAGCCGGTCTGCATATACCTGCCATTGCTAGACCGCCCAGTGCGAGAATGTCGCGCCGCGCCATCATTTGACGTAAGCCACCGGAAGATGGCTCTCGGAGTCCATGATCACCTTCATGTCGACGCCATAAATCCTTCGCAGAATATCAGGTGTCATGATTTCCTTCGGCGCGCCATCTGCGACTATTCGCCCGTCGCCCAACGCCACCATTCTGTCACATATCCGCGCGGCCATGTTTATATCGTGCAGGACTATCACGACGCTCCAGTTATGTCGCCGGGCGAGAGCTTTCATGAGATCAAGCATGGCCGCCTGATGGGAGACGTCGAGCGCCGAGGTCGGCTCGTCGAGCACGAGGCAGGCGGGGTCCTGCGCCAGAAGCATTGCTAGCCAGACACGTTGGCGTTCGCCTCCAGAAAGGCTGTCGACAAGGCGCAACCGGAAGGGCTCCACATCGGTCTGCCGCATCGCCTCGTCTACTTTGGCCTGGTCCCAAGCGGTGAAACGTCCAAATGTGCCGTGCCAGGGATACCGCCCGAGCGCAACAAACTCCTCGACATTCATCCCATCTGTGCCCGGCATGAATTGCGGCAGATATGCAAGTTTGCGCGCGAATCCTCTTTGTGAGAGAGTTTCTATATCCTGCCCCAAAAATGAAATGCTACCTGAGGAGGGCTTTTGCTGACGCGCCAGCATTTTGATCAACGTTGACTTTCCCGAACCATTCGGGCCGATCAGGCCGTGAATACGTCCTTCCTCAAGGGTCAGGTCCATGTTTTCGATGATATGACGATCCCGGATTCGAAAACTCACCCCCTTCAATGTGTAAAGGGAGTGAGCGAGTGCAGCTTCCTGCGCCACGTCTGACGTCACCACTTGTAAGTGAGGCTGCCGACGACCGTGCGCCCCTCGCCATAAAAGCAGCCGAAGTTGCAGCTTGCAGCATAACGTTTATCAGCAACATTCTGTACCGCCAGGGACGCTTTGAAACTCTCCTTCTCGAACGAGATGGAGGCATCAAAAACCGTAGTGCCCGGAAGCTCGATCGTGTTGGTAGCATTGCCGAAGCGTTCCCCGATGTAGCGCGCGCCTCCACCGAGTTTCACGCCCTCAAGCACTGTATCGGATTGGAATGTGTAACCAAGCCAAAGCGCCGCGGAATGTTCCGGGATATTCGCCAACCTGTTCCCGGCCGTCGTCGGGGTCCCAACAGTCACACTTGTATCGGCATATGTATAGCTGCCAGTTAGATCCCAGCCTTCTCCGAGGCTTGCCACGCCCTCCAATTCAAAACCACGCGATCGTGCCTCGCCAATTTCCGATGTAACATTGCCCGTTGGTGTAGCCAGCGTCGTGCTGATGTTGGTCTTTGTCAGCTGGTAGATGCTGGCTGTCAGCATTGTGTTCCAGCCCGCAGGCTGAATTTTCACACCGGCCTCGTACATTTCACCTTCGGTTGGCTTCAAAGCCTGTTTGGTCTCGGTATTGGTACCTGCCTGCGGATTGAACGAAGTTGAGTAGCTGACATAAGGCGCAAGGCCGTTATCAAACAGATAGAGCGCGCCAATCCGGCCAGTTAGGGCATCGTTCTTGTTGCGTGCGACCGTGGTCGATTGGTTGTCGCCTTCCAGAACGTTGCTCCGGATGTCGAACCAATCTTGACGAAGACCGACCGCCAGGCGGAGTTTGTCGATGGCGATCTGATCCTGAACATAGAGGCCGTACTGTTTGAGCCTGTAGTCCATATGGTCGGTAATCGAGGCATCGTAGGTGATCGGGGAGCCGTAAACGGGATTGAAGACATCGATCGGGTCGATGACATCACGTCCGATCCGATTGAAGTCAAACAGCGATGATCGCATTTGCTTATTATAGCGGTAGTCAAATCCAACAAGAACCTTGTGCCCCAACGCGCCGGTATCGAAATTGGCTTCCATCTGATTATCGATGCCGAAGCTGTCCGTCTCTTCGGATTGAATGCTTACGCCGCGCTCCACGGTACGTAGATCGGCACCCAGCGAGCGATAATAGAGGTTCTTGTAGTCTGCCTTGTAGGAAAGGTATTGCGCGTTCTGGCGAAACTCGAAGGTATCGTTGAAACGATGTTTGAACTCATATCCGACGGTTGCCAACATGCTCTTGTTATCGTTGAAATCGGGCTCGCCGATGTACCGATTGACTGGAATGATTCCGTTAGGATTGAAGTCGAGCGTGCCGGCCTGTGGGAGGCCGAGCGGCGAGCTGCCGGTGTCGCGTTGCAGCGTGCCGAGGACGGTTAGCGACGTATCCTCATCCGGAGCCCAGGTCAGCGACGGAGCGATATAGAGGCGATCGTCTCCCGTGAAGTCCTGCTGTGCATCGGCAAGGCGACCAAGCGCGGTGAAGCGATAGGATAGGACGTCATCGTAAACGTCGCCAGCATCGACCTTCATTTGATAGCGGCTGTCGGTACCAAACTCCGTCCCCACCTCCGCAAATTTCTCGAAGGTCGGTCGCTTTGCGACCAGATTGATGATGCCGCCTGCCTCACCCTGTCCGTACAGAACAGACGCCGGTCCTTTAATGACGTCGATCCGTTCCTGGCCATAGGGTTCGAATGCTAGCGCGCCGAAGTCGCGGGTAAACCGGAAGGAATTCAGATAAACATTATCAACAGCCGTGAAGCCGCGAATGATCGGCGCAAAATAGCGTGTGTCGTTACCAAAAGGTGCGGCAACTACCCCGGAAGTATAGGAAAGCGCCTGGTTCAGGTTCTGGACGCCCCTGGCTTCAAGTTGCGGCTTGGTTATCACAGAAATCGACTGTGGTGTTTCGAGGAGTGGCGTGTCGGTTTTAGTACCGGTTGCGCTCTTTGTAGCGACGTAGTCCTCGACGGGTCCTGTCGCATCGCCCTCGCTTTGAACCACGATAGTCTCAAGCGTTGTTGATCCCCCATCTTGGGAATGCGCTCTGGGGACAAGAACGAGAGAAGAGACGGACAAAGCAAAAAATGCCTTTAAAGAGAGTGATTGGCTCACAGGAATACCCCACGCAATGAAAGCCAGGCCCTTATGTCAGGCTAAACTGGATAATGAAACTCTTGTTTTACCTCGTAGCCGCTTTTCCACAGGGTGCAGCTCGGATTTCCAACAAGGTGAGTGGCTTGCCGTTCGAGCTAATAGCGGGCGCGACCATCCTGGACTCTAGGACGGTTAGGCGGCGACGTTGCAGGTGTATTGTCAATCCGGCCCGGCGTGGTCGCCGGTTCCGCAGCGTGGGCGACGGTATCGCCTTGTGTCGCGTACCTTCCTCTCGCTCCCGATCTTCTATGCCTGCAGCGATGCCCGCGACATGTCCGATGATATTGCGGCTCTCCCATCATGTCGATCTTCCCGCGATCGCCGACATGGATTTGCGGGCGTTTGAGGACCTGGAGGACAGACAATATCGGAAACTGGTCGCGGCGGCAGACAAGAGGATACACGAGTGGCAGATAGTCATGATCAAGATGCTCTGTCTCGCCCCGTCCGGGATATATATGACAACTCCGGATCGTCTGAACAACATTTGACCCGCCAAAAAAGACCGAGGCGGGAGACCTATACAATCTGTCTTTAAGCCATATGGTGCGCTTTGCCGCAAGCCACCTTCCATCTTTCAAGCCGATCAACACAGAAGGAGATTTCAAGCTTTTGCTTGATAGGTTTGTAACCGCTGAAAGAACTCGATGATCCTTTGATTTCACCGATATGAAGCTAGCCCTGAGTACAATAGCAGCGCAATTTGAAGGCTGGGCTCCTGCGCTCACCGCCCTTATTACGTAAGCGCGAGTTTCTATACGCCTTCCTCTCTTAAAGGGGTCGTTTGCGGGAAGGGGCGAAATCCTACGCTAAGGCTTTGGCCACCGATATTCGCCCGTGAGGTTGATGTGTTCCCATCCCAGCGGAGAGATATGGGCCAGCAGATCGGGCGATAGCAGCTTTCCCTCGCGCTTCTGGCTGGCGACGACTTCGCCGAGCTTCAAGGTATTCCAGAAGATGATGATGGCGGCGAGCAGGTTCATGCCGGCAATGCGGTAGTGTTGGCCTTCGGCGGACCGATCGCGGATTTCTCCGCGCCGATGGAAGCTGATGGCTCGTTTCAGGGCGTGATGGGCTTCGCCCTTGTTGAGCCCGATCTGGGCTCGGCGTTGCAGTTCGGCATCCAGAATCCAGTCGATCATAAAGAGAGTCCGCTCTATGCGGCCGACCTCGCGTAAGGCTGTGGCGAGTTCGTTCTGTCGTGGATATGAGGCGAGCTTACGTAGAATCTGGCTGGGTGCGATACTTCCGGCCGCAATGGTAGCCGCGATGCGGAGAATGTCAGGCCAGTTGCGCTCGATCAGAGCCTGATTGATCTTTCCGCCGATCATGGTTCGCAAATGCGCTGGCGCTGACGAAGGATTGAACGCGTATAGCTTTTTGGATGGCAGATCGCGGATGCGTGGTGCAAACCGATAACCGAGGATGGCACAGGCGGCAAACACGTGATCGGTGAAGCCGCCCGTGTCGGCGAACTGTTCGCGGATATGGCGGCCGGCATCGTTCATGAGCAGGCCGTCGAGGATATAGGATGCTTCGCTTGCCGTTGCGGGAATCACCTGGGTTGAGAACGGAGCATATTGGTCCGAGACGTGACTGTAAGCTTTCAGGCCGGGAGTATTGCCATATTTCGCGTTGACCAGGTTCATCGCTTCCCCTTGCTCCGTCGCGGCGAAGAACTGGCCATCACTCGATGCCGAGATACCGGTCCCCCATAGTTGGGCCATAGGCAAATTGGCTTGCGCCTCTACGATCATGGCGAGCGCCCGGTCATAGGCTTCGCCCTCGACATGCCAGCGCGCAATACGGATCATTTCCCAGAATGTATGCGTATTGGTGGCGTCGGCCATCTTGCGCAGGCCGAGATTGATCCCCTCAGCAAGAACGACGTTCATCAGCCCGATCCGGTCGACGCAAGGTGCCCCCGTGCGCAGATGGGTGAAGGCTTCACAGAAACCGGTCGCAGCATCCACTTCCAACAAGAGATCAGTGATGCGTATTGACGGTATCTGCTTGTAGAGATCGAGAACCAGATCCTCCACGCCATCCGGCACTGAGGCTGCAAGCTTTTCGATATGCAGGGTGCCGTTTTCAATTGAGCCGCCGGGAATCGTGCCCATGCGAGCGGCACGACCGAGCTCACGCAACCGGATATCGAGGCGCGCTTGTCGGTCTGCCAACCATTCCTCCGGCCGCAATGGCACGGCGAGACGGCCATTTTCCGCAACGGCTTGCGCGGGAACGAGAGCCTGCTTCAGATCGCCATAACGCCGCGATCGCGCCAGCCAGACATCTCCCGACCGGAACGCATCGCGCAGGTGGAACAGCACCGCGATCTCCCAGAGACGGGTGTCGCCAGCCGGCTGGGCACGAAGATGCCGATGCCATTTCGAGCTTGATCGTAAAAAACCGGAAACCACCGGAGCCTTTGCACCACCACGTAGCGTCATCACGGCATCGAGCAGTGGTATCGCGATCGGCGAAGCCTGGAGATCGAGCAGACGCAACATGCGGGGAGCATAGCGACGAAAGCGATGATAGCCGTCCAGCACGTGATTGAGCGGGTCCGTCGTTATGGTCGCGGTCAGGCTGACCGCCGTGGCAACCAAAGTTTTGAACCTGTCCCAGCCCTGTTCATTGCCGATGACGGGCTCCAGTGGCTGGCCGTCATCCTGTGCATCTACCAAGGCTCCGCCTATTTCGGCGAAAGATTTCAAGGTGGTCCGCACCGCAGTCGCTTCGTCCGCGACCTTCTCTTGGCAAATGCGCTCCGAAGCCCGGTAAAGCCTGCCAACAATCCGGTCATGGGTTTCTACCACGGCGTCGGCAAGCATCGCCTGCCATTCCGATGCACAGACCGCCAGAATGGCAAGCCGCCTGTCCTCCGGGAGATCGCGCATGCCATCGGCATAATACCGCTCACCATGCCGGCGCAGACGCGTCACCCGATGGGCAGGAACGCCGGCCAGCAGATCCTCGGGAAGATCGACACCTTTCAGATATTCCAACCGGTCGAGCAGCCTGTTGGCCGACGAAGAGTTCGAGCCAAGCTCAAACTGACGTAGCCACACGAAGCGGGTCACGCGATCATCAGCCGTTTCCTCAAGCAATGCCAACAACTGTTCCCGTATCGGCATGGATAACCTACCAGCGATCCGCGTTTCGATTTGCCGCTCGGCATCAACCAGAGCCGTGGCGCAAAGACGCTCGATCGTAGATGTCGCGGGAAGAACCGTGCGGGTGCGCCGGCACTCGGCCACGAAGCGACGGGCAATATCCTCGTTTGACACCGCCAGTTCGGCCTCGCGGAACAGCCAATCCTTCAGTTCACGCGCGCCACGTCCAGAGAAGGTGCGGTATCCATAAAGTGCCCGCAGTTCGGCAAGGTGCTCGTGGCGCGTCTCCTCGCGGGCGGCATAGTCAACCAGATCGTCGGCATGGAGGCCAAGCTGCGCTCCGATGAACTCGACCACCTCCGCCGGAATCAGCTCTCCCGGAGCCAACACCCGTCCGGGGTAGCGCAGAACACACAATTGCAGGGCGAAACCGAACCTGTTGTGCGGTCGTCGGCGGTGCCTGATATGCTCGAGGTCCTCGTCGCTCAGAGTACAGTATTTGAGCAAATCTGCCTGCGAAGTCGGCAGGCGCAACAGCGCGTCCTTTTGCCGTTCGGTTAGAGTGACGCGACGCGGCATCCATGTTCCTTTTTCAAAACCAGATAGCATTCAAGACGCTTTGTTTATGATGCTGGTTAAGATACAGTTCTGGCGAACATAGCAATAGCGGTCGCTACGCGGCCTCAAACCACCGTTTAAGAAACATGCTGATCGGATATGCCCGCGTTTCCAAAGCAGATGGTTCCCAGTCTCTGGACCTGCAGCATGATGCTCTTCGCGCAGCCGGCGTTGAGCAAGACAACATCTATGAGGATCGCGCCTCCGGTAGCCGTGATGATCGACCGGGTTTGACCGGTTGCCTCAAATCGTTGCGCGCCGACGATGTGTTGGTGGTCTGGAAGCTTGATCGCCTCGGGCGGTCGCTCAACCATCTGGTCAACACGGTGAAGGATCTTTCGGAACGCAAGATCGGCTTGCGAGTGTTGACCGGGAAAGGGGCCGAGATCGACACCACGACTGCATCCGGTCGAATGGTGTTCGGTATCTTCGCTACGCTGGCCGAGTTCGAGCGAGATCTGATCCGGGAGCGCACTCTGGCTGGTCTTGCTGCAGCCAGAGCACGAGGTCGCAAAGGCGGTCGCAAATTCGCGCTAACCAAAGCGCAAGTTCGCCTCGCCCAGGCCGCCATGGCACAGCGCGATACATCTGTCTCCGATCTCTGCAAGGAACTCGGGATTGAGCGCGTCACCCTCTACCGATATGTCGGCCCTAAAGGCGAACTCAGGGACCATGGCAGACGGCTTCTGGGCCTACCGCAACTGGAACAATCGAATGCCGAAGTCTCATAAACTGACAACAATCTTGGCTATGTGCATTGCCTTCCCCCCGTGCGTAGCTGCCGCTCTCTGAGCGCGCTTGCATGAGGTTGGCGGAACGGACAGAGGATCGATTCAACAGGTGGGGCCTTGCGGCGTCCGCGCTCCTTCATATCCTTGTGGGTGTTTTCGTACTGCTTTTGCCCGCCGCGCCGAAACAGACCGAGCCGCAGGAGCAGAGCATAGAGGTGGAAATCGTGACCCTTCCCCCTCCCCGAACCGATCAACAGGAGAAACCGGCGCGGCAACTTGATCTTCCTCCTAAACGGCAGGGCGAGGGCATGTCGGCGGAAACGCCCGAGAGGGCGTTAAAGACACCAGCAATTCCAGAGGCGGTCCCGGACGAGGTTCATCGTCGTGATGAAACGCCAACAGTGGTGAAGCCGTTGCGCATGTTGTCGGAGAAGGTGCTGGACGATCCAAGAAGCCGAAATGCCAGACAAGAGCTTGCGATGCTCAGGCCCGCGGATCAGATCGAACAACTATGCAATTTGGAAGCTATGGCTCAGGTCGGAGCGTGGAGCGAAGAGTATCAGCCTGATCGCGTTGTAGCCTATGCGATGGACGACCCGAAACTATCGGGAAACTCCTTTTCGGCAGAGGGGGCGGCTCTGCACAGCAAGCGAGATTGGTATAGGTTGCAATTCAAATGTGACCTCACCCCAGACCATAAGAAGGTTGCGGCCTTTGAATTTCTCATGGGCGATCCGATCCCGAAGGAAGATTGGGCCGAGCATAGTCTTCCCACCGAAGATAAGCCGCTTGATTAGGGCGGTTGGTATGGGCCGATCGCGAACTGTGTCGCGACGCCAAGGAATGGAGTTTTAGAAGTATATGCGCTTGTTTTCGTGCGTTCTCGTCTTTCTCGCAGGTATGTTCGTCAATGCTCATGCTGCATCCCGGCAGCAATTTACCGTGCCGACGCCGGTCGGCCGTGTTCAGGTCGAGAGCTTCGGGAACTGCGCGAACGCTACATGTCCGGCGGTCGTGATCCTGAGTGGCAGCAAAGGCTTCGGGGCCTCCATTTATGATGAGATCGGCCAGACGCTTCGGGCGGCGGGTTTGAATGCCTATCTCGTTCATGTCCTGTCGGCGGACGATCTCAACGCTATCGCCACGGCGGACAATGCGCGGGTGCGCATCGCCTATTATGCACAGCGGTTGCCGGACTGGATTTCCGCCGTTCAAAGCGTGGCCGCCTATCTTGAGAGCCAGCCTCGCCACGGCGGCAAGGTTGGCGTTCTCGGAATCTCCCTTGGCGCGCAAATCGCTTCGGCTGCTTCGGCCGGGCGATCCGACATTGGCGCACTGGTGTTGGTAGATGGTGGTTTCCCGAACGGCTATTCACATCCTGTCCGTTCATTGCCGCCGTTGCTTTTGATTTGGGGAAGTGCCGACCGGACGTTTCCCTTGTCGATTGGTCGCGAGCTGCAACGGACAGCCCAACTGCTTGGACGGCCCGTTACCCTTGATGTTTACGAAGGCGGGGCGCACGATTTTTTCTTGAGACCGGGAACAGGGAACGCTTCAGCAGCTCACCAGAGCGCGGCCGATTTTCTGATGTTGCAGCTATCGCGATAGTTCTTGAAGCTTAGCGTAGGATTTCGCCCCCTCCCGCAAACGCCCCCTTATAGTCCCTTTGAAGAAGAATACTCGCGTCCTGACGAAAACTAGTCCACTGAATGTCGCGCAACACCGACGTAGCCCATCCTTTCTCGTTAAAGAAGGTCTCGGCATGGTCAGGAAAAGCAATTGCGTCCTGAAGTCCGTTCAAGATCTCCAGCCGGAGCTCGTCAGGAAGGCTTGCAAGGCGCTCGTAGTAATCGAGATCCTGTCCAAGAGATACGAAGTTTTCACCGAGCGGCGTAAGTAAGCCAAGGTCGAGCTGTAACCCATCCGCGTCTGTCTGGCCTCGCCGCAGGATTTTTACCGTCCCAATGCGTCCCGTGAACTCCGGCACAGCTACATATAGGTGGTACTGCGTCATGAAGCTGAAGTCGTTCCATCTATCCTGCTGGAGTCCGATACCTTGAAAGCTCTCTGGATCGCCACGGGACGGAGGAAAGACTGAAAATTCGGTCATCGCTAGAATCTCTTAGGCAGGTTGTTGGCCTTCGCGGACAGCTAGCAGAAAAGCTCTCACGAGCAACGTGGTGACTGTGCACGCGCAGCATGGCTTTTTGCTCAGGCCCAGCATTGAATGTTCGTTTTAGGCCTTCGCGACCGCAGCCTCTCCGCTGTGCTCTGCTGTGGCAACAATGTTTGAACCTGCCTCGGCCGATATGCCCATCATCATGTTGTAATGACCTATGTGCTTCGTCCTGTCGAAAATGGCTTTGAAAACCGCAAGGTGCCGGTCGATGACCTGCTGATCAGCAGACAGGTAAAGATCATCATGTACGGCGTGTGAGCCGTCGTTGACCCAAGAAAAGAGCGAACCACAGATCTGCTTATCGCGTCCCTCGAACATGTCGATGATATCATCCTTGTCCATGTTGCCGAGCACCGTGAAGTAACTTTCCACGATGCGCCGCAAGGTGTTTTGAATAGTCAATGGCGAGGGATTCGGTTTACGGACCTCTGACCACAATAGTTCATACGAAGTCTTAATTGGATTGTGGCCGTACAGCTCCAGGGCGGTTACGTTATCGCGCTTGCGTACCACCCAGAATGTCTCGTGAGAGCGGCACATTTCAGATGAACGCTTGGGGTCGAAGGAGACCTCCTTATGGAAGTGGATATTGTGCGTCAGCAGGAAGACCTGGCGGATTCGGCCTGTGCCCGCGATCGCTTCTGCCATGACCTGTTTAATGAGCGTGCTCACGATGAAGAGAACATCACTATCGAGGCTCGAAACCGGATCATCGAACACGACGACCCGGTTCTCGTTCATGCCGCTGCTCGACGTGCTCCCTCGGATGAGGTGATAAAAATAGAGGAAGGTGATGAAGCTCTTTTCCCCTTCGCTCAAAGTTCTTGTGGCATCAGTGCCGTCAGGGCGGATCACGGCATAGAGGTTGCTGCTTTCGCCCGCAGTCGCCAGCTCGAAGCCCGTAAAGCCGAAGGAGGTCAGGATACCGTTGATCTCGTTCACCGTTGGCTGCACGCTGGTAATGCTGCGCTCAAGCTCTTCAATTTCATCCGTTAGCCTCGCAATCTCGGTGTTCTTGGCGGATATTCCATCCGTGAGGCCTTGGATGGCCCGCTCCAGATCGGTCTTTGCGCTGACGTAGGAACCGATCGTCGTCTGAGCCTCATTGAGGAGGCAGCGCCATGCCTCCGAGGTCAGCTGCGCGCGTTCGGTCTCTAGGTTGCTCACCAATCGGTTATGCTCTGCGATGGATGCATCTGCAGCGTCCACAAGCTCATTGATCGCTGTCGCGATTTCCGCCACGGCGTCCAGCTCGACAACCGAGCTTGGCTCCTTCGCCTTAGCATCCAATTTTGTCAGGTTCGACGTAACAACCTGCATCAACCGCGCAAGCTCGGCAGCCAGCCTGGCGAGATCACAATGAGGGTGTTCACTCTCTAAAAGGCCCTGCAAGCGCTGTGTAACACTGTTGGCAGTGGTGTTGTATGCGCTCTTCAGCTGCTGGATATGAGCTAGGTCGGCCGTGTATGACTCATCGAAATAGTCGTCTAGGCTGCTCCGCAGATCCGTCAGAAGCTGCTGTTGGCAGAAGGGACAGCGAGGAGAGCTTGCCTTTAAATAGGGTCGCCCCTCCTGCACCCAATCGCTATTTCCGAGGTGCTTGATAAGCGCGGCTACATCGACATCATCCTTCCCAACCACCTTCTTGGCGAGGATCGGCGCATTTTCTAGACTGCGCAGGGGGCCAAAGTTCAGTCGTCCCAATGGATCGGCTGGTTGAAGCCCGCGCTTGAAAACCGTGGCGGCCCGGGGCTTAAGGTCATCAAGTGCTCGAAGCGCGGCAGTGTTGGCGTCCAGTTCGGAGAGGACTTTGTCGCAAAAGCGGGCTTTTGAATTTCGCAGCCCCTCGAAAACGTCCTTGAAATGCTCGTCGTGGCGGTTCTTCAAGATCCAGCACGCTTCCTCAAACTCCGCTCTCAGCGTCTTGAGGGCTGCTACCTTTCCACCTATTCCATCCTCTCCGGAGAGAACCGTCCGGCGCTTCCTAACGTCCTCTTGCGCTTCCTCGCGGCGCTTGCGTGCCTGTTCGATCCGGCCAAGGGTCTCAGCAGACTCCTCACCGAGAGTAAAAATGCCGGGCATCTGGGATCTAAAGTTCCGGGCGGCGAAATCGGCGTTGTAGACAAGCCGCTCCAATGCTCTGCCCCCCAACCAGGTCACGCGGGAGTCGGGAAAAGCGTCCGGGTCTGCAATAACACGGGAAATAGTGGTCTTCCCCGAGCCATTGGTCCCAAAAATGAAGTTGACTTCTTTGCAGGGCGAAAGGCGCTTTCCTTCGCCCGGATAGCTTCCGATATTCGCAATTGAGACTTCCTGCAGCATCTTCCCCCCAGAACTTATTCGCAGACAGTGTACGACACTCTGGCGGGCCTGCAATGCTAGTTCGCTACCGAGAGTTATGCACTTCATCGTGCCGCATCAGGGACTACAGACGGCAATTGGGTCTCACTCAACTGACAGTTGGATCTTCATTGCTCCGGCACTTGTCGGTGATCGAGCCAGTCCTTCAGTATATTGGGCGGAGCATAGGGAGTTCGTGACAAGGAAGCGATCTGCGCCTCCGATCGGCCAGCAATCAGATATGACTGCTTAGTCATTGCTTCGTTCATGCGCCTTACGTGCATGGCTGTTACACGTTCCATGTGCACGCCGGGAGCATCGCAGTA
Organism: Allorhizobium sp. nf9_anc; assembly: GCF_056323085.1. NCBI lineage: Bacteria > Pseudomonadati > Pseudomonadota > Alphaproteobacteria > Hyphomicrobiales > Rhizobiaceae > Allorhizobium > Allorhizobium sp. nf9_anc. The sequence continues at coordinate 76,361 of NZ_JBWHZM010000003.1, forward strand.
GCCTACAGCAACGTCCGGAGCGATTGGCATGAACTGGATACAGCCTGCGCCGAGAATTGCCTCTCCGCGCATATCGTCTCCGAGAATGAACGAAGTCCTTGCGGGCGCCATGTAAATGGCTAGTCCCATGCTTCGGAACTCTTCCAGCATTTCGTCAGGCATCGGAGTTACCTGCGAAGCAATTCGCGCGTTGTTCATCTCGCGCAAAGCGGCCTTCGGGTCCGTCTCCCACCGCTGGAGGTGCTCATGCCACTGCTGTTCTGTGGCAATTTCCTTCACGACGACCAGCAGGTCTTCTGGAGTGAGAAATCGTTGATGCCAGGCCACAGTCCGCTTCTGTGCATGGTAAACGTAGGTATGCCACAAATCCAAATGCGTTCGATGCATGATCGGCGTCACCCCAGCCCGTACTTTGGTAAGAAACCCCTGGATGAACGGTGCTACAGCTGTCTCTAATCGACCAAACCAATATTCAATCGAATGGTCGCGCATACCGTTTTCATCAACGAGCGTATACAAGTGGTCCTCAACGAACAGGTTCGAGGGCTTCGAGACGCGAACCTTGCCAACGGGCATGCCCCGCCGCCAGAAGAATAATCCTCCGCTCTCGTTAGCAAAGTTTCGCTGTACCATCTGTGGAACGTAGTGATGGCGGTGCGGCGCGTTGCGCGACATAACGTAAACTCGATGTTCTGGCGTTACGAAATCTCTTTCGAGTGCCGATAGCAGGGGAGGGTCGTCTGTTGCTTTTCAAATGGTCTCTCACTCCCGTCCGAGCCAGTGTAGGCTGAAGAATCCTTCGATGCCAGGATCGCAACGGTCATTCATCCTGGTTGTTGCCCAGCTTGAGGTCTGAGCCTCGCTGAGCAGCGGTTCACAGGTCGACTGACGTCGCCGCTCGCTCAAGCCAATGGTGATCGCTGGAGAGAATGAGATAGACTGCGCGAACATAACGCGGCAGATACTCGAACGCCTCTCAATACCCGGTAGTCATGTTTCGATTCATCCATTCTAGCGATCTTCATCTCGGAAAGCGTTTCGGCAACTTCGAGGGTGACTTGCCCAGCAGGTTGCGCGAAGCAAGACACCACGCGATCGCCCGGCTGGCTGCACACGCTCGCGAGCAAAGCGCGACAACGGTGCTGCTCGCAGGAGACACCTTCGATACCGAGACACCTGCACCGCATGCGCGACGCCAGGCCTTTGCCGAGATGGCGCACGACCCCGCGATCAGATGGGTTATCTTGCCAGGAAATCACGATTCCCTGCAGGCCTCCCAACTCTGGACGACGCTGAAGGCAGAAGCACCTGAAAACGTCGTACTCGCGGTCGAGCCCCGGCCGATCGAATTGGAAGGCGGTGTCGTCCTGCTCCCCGCGCCGTGCACCACCCGCCGCCCCGGGCGAGACCTGACGGAATGGATGGATGGTCAAGCCACACCCGATGCCACGCTGCGGATTGGACTGGCTCATGGGGCCATTCGCAGTTTTGCAGAAGAGGGAGGCGCGTCCGAGGTCATTGCACCAGATAGAGCAAGACGCGCAGGACTTGATTATCTAGCGCTCGGCGATTGGCACGGCGTGGTCAGTGTGGATCAGCGAACCCATTATTGCGGTACACCTGAGCCTGACCGTTTCAAGCATGACGCGCCGGGTACGGCTCTTCTGGTTACGATTGCAGGCTCGTCGGGTATCCCCGATGTTCAGGCATTGCCCACCGCGACGTTCGCTTGGCGTAACCTCGATCTTCATTTGTTTGACGGCGACGCCCCAGAGGCTGCTCTCAATACCTTGCTCCCGGCTCTACGAGAACGGAGGAACTCGCTGCTTCGGGTAGTGGCATCAGGGCACACTCGTCTTGCTGCGCGTGCTGAGCTCGTCGCCGCCGTTGAAAAGGCAGCTCCGGATTTTGCTTTTCTGGAGCTGGATCAGGATGGACTGGCCACAGAATGCGAGCTGGAAGACTTAGACCAGATCGATCGCGGCGGCGCCCTGCGTGAAGCTGCCAATGCGCTGCTTGCCGAGTCCACCGATGAACGTCGACCCATGTCTGAGCGCGAGATCGCGCGGGCGGCCTTGATGCGCCTCTACTCCTATACCCAGGCGGTTTCGCCATGAAGATCTCCGCCCTTCGCCTTTTCAACGTCAAACGGTTTGCCGGTCGCGGCGTTGCCATGGAAGGCATTGGAGATGGCGTGAACGTGCTTTGCGCCGCCAATGAGTTCGGCAAATCGACGAGTTTTGAAGCCCTGCATGCACTATTCTTCCAACCCCATTCCGGCACCCCGGGCGATGTTCAGAGACTGCGCCCATATAGTGGTGGGAACCCGTTGGTCGAAGCTGATATCACGACCGGCGGGGGCAGCTTCCGAATTACCAAGCAGTATTATGGTGGGCGGTCAGCCCGTGTGGTGGATCTTGGATCCGGCCGGCTTGTCGCCCAGGCAGATGAGGCAGAAAACTTCGTCACTAGCCTGATCAGGGGAGGGACCTCCGGACCTGCAGGCCTCCTGTGGGTGCGCCAAGGTATCACCGGCATTGAAAAACGAAGCCGGACCGAAGAGGAGGGCGAAAAGCAGGTTCGTCAAAGCCTGCTCGAATCCGTCCAGGGCGAGGTGGAAGCCGTCACTGGCGGGCGTCGGATGGCCGAGATCTTGGCGGCTGTGAAAGAGGCCCTCGCAGACATGGTCACGGCGACCGGCAGGCCGAAAGCTGGCGGTCGCTATGCAGCTGCTATCGACGAACGGGAGAGGCTCGCCGCGTATGAGGCGCGGCTGGCAGCCGAGGTGACCCGGTTGCGTCAAGCGCTGGATCAACGCGCGAGTGCAGCAGCGCGACTTGCCGAACTCGACAGTCCTGCAGAAAAAGAAGAGCGCGGGACGGCCATTCAGGCAGCCCAGAGCAGGTTTGATGCCGCCAAGGCGCAGAACGAAAAGCTGAAAACGGCAGAAGCGGAACTGAAGCTTGTCCGCGAAAGGCGAAACGCAGCAGAGCGGGAATTCAAGGCCTTTACTGAAGCTCGGGAGAAGGCAGACCATCTGCAAGAAGATTTAGTTTCTGCAGAGACCAATAGGGCTGAAGCGATAAAGCGGCGGCGGCAGGCGGCCGATGTGATTGAAAAGGCACGTGAGAACGTGGATCTCGCGGAGGCTGAGGAGCAGGAGCTCCGCGAGCGGCTAACCCGCTTCGACGCGGCAACAAAGGCACACGAGGCGCACAAGCGCCTGGCTGACTTGAAGCAGCGATTGGCCGAGGCGGAGGAGGTCCGTCAGAGCATTGAAGAGGGTGAGGCTCAACTCGCACTTCTGCAAATACCGACAAAGTCCATCGAAGAACTGCAAGCATGCGAAGTCGAAATCGCCAAGCTGCGTGCCATCGATGAGGCCGCTCGCCCGTCAGTCTCAATCCACTACGAAACCGATGCAGCCGGAACGGTGACGCTCGACGGCAAGCCCTTGGTAGATGGCGAGGACCGGACCTACGACGGACATGCTCGACTTGAAGTCGCAGGAATTGGAACAATTACCCTGCGTTCGAACCGCCCCGGTCGGAGCGACAACCAACTGGTGCAGGCAGAAGCGGCAAGAGCGGCCCTTCTTGCATCAATGGGCGTCGATAGCCTATCTGCGGCGCGAGACAGGCAGGCAAGGGCACAGCAGGCCAATGCTGACCTGCGGGGGTTGAAAGACCGGCTGTCCTTCATTGCTCCAGAGGGTCTGGCGAAACTGAGGGAGGAGGTCGAAGCAGGTAGCACCATCAGCCTTGACGGTCTCGAATTAGATGAGGATCCGGCGTTGCTTCGCAACGCGCTGGCACAAGCCGAAGAACGCCGCAAGCAGGCGCGTCTCGCCCTGCGCGAAGTAGAGCCAGATCAGTCTCGTGCCGATGACGCCTTCGTCGCCGCGGAGACGAGATTGGCGTCTCTGGTTTCCGATCAGGCGCAGTTGGCTGTGATCCTCGGGCCGGAAGAAGCGCGCTCAGAGCGCGAGCGTTCGTTGTCTGCCACTCTAGCTGATCTGGACCAATCGCTTTCTGAGGCGGAGGCGCATGTCCTGAAGCTTGGTACAGATGCCGGTGATCTCGCGTCGATCGAGGCGGCGCTGACGCGTGCTCGCTCGATCGAAGCAGCAGCCGAAAAGGAGATCAATGCGCTGCGGGAGGCCATGGCCGGACTGAACGCAGAGATCCGCGCACAATCGGAAGAGGCGGTGGAAGAGAAATGGCGGGAGACTTCGGAGGCATTCAATGCGGCGACTGCGCGGGTGGCTGCATATGAGAAGGAAGTGGCTGTCCTCCAGCGCGTGACCACCTCCCTCGACGATGCCAGGTCTGAGGCGCGCGAGCTCTACCTCAAACCTGTTATGACTGAGCTCAGACCGCTGCTGAGACTGCTCTTCGACGATGTTGCGATCACCTTCGACGACAAGACGCTTCTACCCCAGACCATCCTGCGGAATGGTCAGGAAGAGGATGTCGATCGCCTGAGCGGCGGAATGCGGGAGCAGTTGTCAGTGCTGACGCGGCTGGCGTTTGCGCGGCTTCTCGCACGTGATGGCCGGCCTGCACCTGTCATTCTCGATGATGCGCTGGTCTATTCGGACGACGACCGCATCGAAAAGATGTTCGATGCGCTGCACAGGCAGTCTCGAGACCAGCAGATTATCGTGTTCTCCTGTCGCCAGCGGGCGTTTCAGAAGCTCGGAGGAAACGTGCTGCAGATGAAGGAATGGCAGCCGTAGATATCCAACCCGCGGCGCTCGTCTCCATGAAGACCAGGTAATCAGGCGCGCATTCCGCATGAAGCTACCACGCCATGCGCGGCTGAAGACCTATGTTGCGGGCGGCGGACAAATCTTGTGCCGTTGGAGCAGCATACATATAGGTTTAAACCGGGGCACCTACAGGTGGCGTCAAATATGTGGATCGTGATGAGTTCCGATCATCTCATAGGACATCGCGGATGCTGATATATCTGGTGATGTTCGTGGCCATGCTGGGCGGCTTCGTCAATTTGTTCCTCGCTTGGCTGCTGCTTCCTGCTTTGGCCGTAGGCCTTTGGCAAACAGATTGGGATCCTCGTCGTCTGAGCGCCGAGCAGAAGATCTTCGAGATGGGTCATCGCCTGCCAGTGCTGTGGGCCACCCGCCATCCAATCGATCGCGGACGCTACGCGCTTGCGTTTTACAGGTTTCAGTCAGCTGATGATTGCTTATGGACGGACAGCTCGGGAGTGCGCCGGTTGCAATTTCACCGTGTTCGCAATGAGCGTGACATGGAGGTTTGCCTACATCTCATTCTGTCTGGCGCGAAACCGCATCATGAGAAGAACCCGCATAGCCTAAATCTCATGAAAATTCTGGAAAGCGATGGCTTTCGGTGTCTGTATCACGACTACTCTATGTATAGCCGTCCGCAACACCGGGTTGGTTGCACTAGAGAGTTTCCTGCTTTCATAGATGTCTGGCGCCCGTTCCCGACCGTTTCTGACTGGACTGGAGGTTACGTCCTCGCAAACACTCTACTTGCCTGGATTCCTTCGGTGGGCGGGCACCAGTTCAGCGTGAGTTGGAGGTTCGAGGGCGAAGAAAAGGTGCCAAGGCGGACTAGCGTACGCTTCGGCAGGTTTTCAAAGTAAGCGAGCGGTCAGAAGGCATCTGTTTCAGTTCATGGAAGTCCATATCTGGCAGCATGCCGAGCCCAGATTAGGCGGGAAGTGACGTAACACATGACGCGCGGTCGCGTCCGGCACCTCCATTTGCCATAGAGCGAAGTCCCGATGAACGAAGAAAGCTGCAACGATGGAGACAGACCTGCGAAAGAGTACGAGTTTGAGGCGCGGGGCGATGCTTGTCCATGCGTTGCTTTGGATAGCGGTGGTGGCTTGGTCTTACGCCACGGCAGGACACTATTTCCTTACTAGCTGTCTCCAGGTGATTATGATTTATAACCCCCCACTGACGCTCCTTTGGCTTGCCGTGGGTTTCGTTAGTATCGCGATCTTGCTGACATCGGTCATCCGGCCTCAACTCCGAGCCAGCAAATGGTTCTGGGCCGCATGCCACGGCATGTTGTTCGCGATTGGACTGCAAGCGGTTCCATTCGCATCTTACGCAGCGGTCGGTCAGCCAAGCTGCCTTTGATGCCAAGGAAAATCTCATGTGAACGGCGCGGTGGCGTTAGAAATCAGATGCAAAAACAATTGAGATGCGGCTGTTTGACCAACACGACGCTTCAAATCCGTTAAGAGCAGAGGCTTCGCATTAACGGGTCGATAGTCCGTTTGCCCTCAAGCCATCCGCCGGCGGCAAGAATCGGAAATTCGGCTTTGGCTTCGACGAAAACGCGCTCCATAGGTAGCAACGAGACACCACAGTCCTGGGCCTCGCGAAACGCGTACATCGTCTGAAGGCTTCGAATTATCGCGGCTACTCGCGCAACTGCATCATGATTAGACCCTAAGCTCTCACCTCTGTGTCTTATTCGTCGGTAATTTCTCGGAATATTCTCCGACACACTTTGGGGTAAGGTTTGGCGGCTAGATCGATCCAGGGTTGCGGTGCTCTCTGGTGCTGGTTGGCTCGGCAGCCGATGAGCAAATGCCTGACTCGCTTCGCCCAGATAGACAACCCAGACGGGATCATGAACATGACCACTTTGCCGGTCCCGGAAAGATATAGAGTTGGTCGGGGAGGCACGCCGCTTGTGATGGTGCTGCTGCTGCTGTTGCCGGCTGGAACTTCGGGAAAAGAGTCTTCCGAGAAGGAGTTCCAGGTCGCATTCAGTTCAACTGGAAAGACCCCAATCAGCTACAGGTTTCCCCTTATTGAAGGAGCTATTCTCCGGCTGACCAGCGATAACGGCGAAGACGAAACTCTCGTGTTTAGGCGCCATAGTCCATCATTCTTGCGCGAGCTAGAGAAGCATCAAGCTGCTGGCTTTAGGGCGTTATCGGTCCGGTATACCTTTAGGGAGTTGTGCGAGGAATTGATTGCGCCACTAGCAACTCTCTGTTCTGTCTCCAAGAGGCAGAACGCGACAAGAAGTACAATTGATGATATAGAGTTTTCGTTCCATGAAGGAATACGATCCGGTGAGTTGCATACTAAGTTTGGAATTTTAAATGCACTCGGACACAGCGGCAAATTTTATTTGTATAAATACAACGGCGATATTATATACGATAAAAAAATATGCAGTACGACATGTTATATAAACTACAAGTTCGGCGGTGACATGTCTATTTCGGTTCGAATGTTTGTTGGTAAAGATCGAGGTGAGTTCGATAAGGTTGTAGGAATCGTCGATAACAATATTTTAGAAGTGATGGGGAGATTTTAGCGCATACAAAAGATTTCCTCTTATATCAGCGAATCTGGATTCTCCGCAGACGGGCGAGGCCTGGTATTCAATCCGCACCCGGATCCAGGCCAAAGAGATGGCCAGGCTCGGAAACTTAAACCTATTGTCAGGCATGCCGGTGGAGGTATTCGTCAAGACAGGTGAGAGGACGGCAATGTCCTACCTCCTGTAGCCGTTGTCTGACCAACTGACGCGGGCGATGACGGAGGACTGAGCCGCCAGTCAGAAATCCTAGCTGATTCAGAGGGGTAAATTTCTGGCTGGCCAGCGCCGGGTTCGAATCCTTTCAAGGCGAGACACTGGTGAGGCGTTTTGTTCGAGCCGGCGACCGAGTTGCCAGATCCTCGGGGTGCGACCTTCTCACCGTGGTATCCCACATATCCAGAGGTCATTGGCCTGGACTGAGAGATGAGCAATCCCTATTCTCTGGTCTTGTGGCGACGCTGCCCCACCAAGTTCCTTCAACATATAGGGCCCCTAGCTTGAAAAAAGTCCAACGCAGTTTTGTCGTGGAATACAAATCCGGTCGGCGAACATCAGATGAAAATTCTAACTCAATCTGGGGCAATGTTGATCTCAAGTCCGTTACCCGCGCTGTCGAGGAGGAAGCAATGCCATTTCCGCGGAACGAGCAGCAGCATCACCAAGACATTGATGGTATATCACTCTCGGTCGATGAGGCTGCCAGAGCTGTGTTGACATCGACGATTAGCGGGCACAGTACTGAGGCAGTGAAAGAGGTGACCGACATGGCCGACGAAAACAACACGATGACCAAGACAGAAGCGGCGGCCATTGGTGAAACGCCGACTGCCGAAAAGAAGCAGCGCAAACCTCGCGCCTATAAGACAGCCCCTGATCCAATTTCCGTCGAAGCAGTTTCTGACCAGGCAACCGGAACTCCTGAAAAGCAGAAGCGGGGACGCAAGTCTAAATCCACAGCCAGTGCGACCCTTGCCAGGGCGCCACGTGTGGCGCGCGATAGGAAGTTAGTACAGGCGGTACCGGCCGCGTCCACAGCAAGTGACGATATGGCGGATCTTTTGCAGTTAGAAGAAGAAAACCAAAGATTGCGCAAGCTCTTGGCCGAGAAGCTTCGTACGGAAAATGCCGATCTGCGCAAGAGACTAAACCTCGATTGACGAAAGGCAGGTGGCCTAGGATTCGGCGCATTTTGATGCTTTAGGGTCGAGCATTTGGTAATGGCCATTGGCCGGCAGCATCTCAGCTCTAATCTTGCATACGGAATGAAAAGCGAGGCCGATTGAATGGCATCTCCATGGAAATTCATTTCCAGACTTATGTCGTCACGGCGGCAGAAGGGGCAGGGAGATGAACACGTCGATGGTCTGAACCTGGACGAGCCTGGGATCGCGAGTTCGGCCAAGCTGCTTGATAAAGGGAGTCTGGATCATGTCGATCCAACCGATGACCCTGCCGCCCCATATGGCGTGCCCGGACAAGCTCTAGATCATCATCAAAACACGGTGGTGACCGATGGCTCCGAGGTCGATGATGTTTCTCCTACGCAATTTTCGGCTGCCGTGGTTATCACGGTACATGGAGCTTCTAACGTCGAGGATGTCTCTGAAGCCACGCTGGCCAAGCGCAAGCGACGCAGCAGGACAGCCAAGCCTGTCCTTGCCTCGTCAAAGGCCTCACCTGCTGTTATGGCGGCGTCCGATGACGAGATCAGCCTGGATAATGAAATCAGGGCCCTCAGAGGCCAGCTTGTGAGAAAGCTCCGCCTGCAAAACGCACAATTGATGAAGATGCTCAATCGGTTCGAACGTTGAACGAGCCCGACGGCAGAATGTGCCGTGCGTCCGATCGACGGATATATCCAGCGGTTGTCCAGGCTGCGGAACAAGATCTGCGCGGATACACAGTCGTTATCATCGACGCCTGACGGATCTTCCCATCGCGGGAAAGTCTGTGCGATTGGTAATTGCCGCACGCCGCTTCTACTGTGACGCAGTGCTGTGTGGCCGACGGATCTTTGCCGAGCGCTTTGAGGCAGATGTCCTGGCGTCGTGGGCGCGGCGCACTGCGCGGCTTGATCACATCGTCCACCATCTCGGGCTTGCTTTGGGTGGGCGACCGGCGGCGACTATCGCCCGCAGACTGATGGTGCCGGTCAGCAACGACACCTTGCTGCGTGTCGTCCGACGGCGCGGCACCCCGCGTATCGTTCCGCCGACGGTGATCGGCATCGACGACTGGGTATGGCGGCGCAACCAGCGTTACGGGACGATCATCTGCGATCTCGAACGGCGCAAAACCATTGCACTTCTGCCAGACCGAGAACCGGCAACCGCTCAGGCCTGGCTTTCGGGTCAGCAACAGATCAGTGTCGTCGCCCGCGACTGCGGTGGCGCCTACGCCCTTGCTGCAGCCAAGGCATTGCCGGACGCGACCCAAGTGGCCGATCGATGGCATTTGATGGAGAACGCCAGTCGGGCATTCCTCGACGCCGTCCGCAAATCGATGCGACAGATCAGAACAGCGATCGGGTCGGTAACGATCAACACGGAGCTGCTGACGGCAGCAGAGCTGATCCAATATCAGGGATATCTGCATCGAGAAGACACGAACGCCGTCATTTTGGACTTGGCCAAGTCCGGTGCTGCAATCAAAGAAATCGTTCGTTGCACAGGGCACAGTCGCGGCCTCGTCAGGCGGGTGCTACGCGGTCAGCGATCTGAGGTGTTCCGCGTGCGGGAGAGCTCCCTTGAAGTTTATCTGCCATGGCTCGACGCGCAGTGGAGTGCCGGTCACCGCAATGGCACACAGTTGTGGCGAGACCTGACGCGCCAGGGATTCCAGGGCTGCCTTCGTGTCGTAACCGAGTGGGCGACGCGTCGGAGAAAGGCGGAAAAGATGGATTGCGAAGCGTTGAGCCGCACGCCGTCGGCACGGACTTTGGCACGCCTCATGACCATCGCTCGCGACGATCTCTCCAAGTCTCAGACCGTTACGGTTGCCGCGATTGAAGGCTTCGTGCCGCAACTCGTGGAGGCGCGGGAAGTCGTCGCCGCTCTCCAAGCCATCATCCGCAAGAAATCTCTTGCCGATCTCGAACCATGGCTGGAACGGGCCCGATCAAGCTTGGTCGCGGCCTTCGCCAATGGTGTCGCCAAAGACCGGGCAGCCGTGAGTGCCCCGATCAGTTTGCCGTGGTCAAATAGAAAGACAGAAGGGCAGATTACCAAGCTCAAGCTTGTAAAACGCCAGATGTACGGCCGAGGGAAAATCGACCTCCTTCAGGCCCGCGTCATTGGCGCCGGATAGGCCTCTGGCCACCAAAATTGCGTCAGAGCCAATTTTGCACGCCGATTCACAAGGGGACAGGGGCAAGGGTTTGCCGTCGTCGCACAGGAGGTTCGGGAGCTCGCTTAAAGGGCCGGATGCGCGGCGAAACAAATCCGAGAGCTGATCACGAATTCCTCCATTCAGGTTGACGAAGGGGTCAAGCACGTCACGAAAGTAAAGGTTGCTCTAGATGATATTTCCGTCAACATTCACGAAATTTCGAACGATGTGGAGGAATACGCGCGTTCCTCCCAGAGCGAAGCGGACGCGGTTCGAGAGATTGATGCCGCCGTCGCAACGATGAACCTCCTAACACAACAAAACGCGGCGCTTGCTGAGCAAGCATGTGCCGGCACCATGTCCCTCACTGAGGAACTCGCTGAGCTGCGGCAGGCGACGAGCAGGTTCAAGGCGTCAGTTCTGCGTAACAGCGTAGTTCGACCCATTGTGGCTACGGATGCTCTGGTCTTTCGCAGTTGAACCGACTGGGGTTCCTCGTGAACATGCTACTCGAACTCCCCGCCTCCTCTCGGGGCACCTTTGCTGCCGTCGCACAGAGTGTGACGGCAGCCCTTCTGGGAAATGCTGTTCTTGCTCACAGCGGTTCATCTTGTCCGCTTCCGATAGCCGACCGCTAAGTTGCTTCGCCACATGGGGGCTGCTTGTTGCTTACTTTGATGCCCTCAGGGAAAGCGATTCATTTCGCAGAGCGTTATCCGCACGAACTAGTTATCTTTGATCTTTGGGTTCGCGTCCTAGCCTGCGCTTCGCAGTCTACTTTCCGACAATAGCCCGCTCTCGTCCAAGATTGGATGAGCAACCGAGACGAGATGAGCATTGATGCGCTTCAAGTCCCGCAACACATCGAGATGAAGAGAGCTTGTATGTATGCTATCCACGCGCTCTTTCCGGAGCCGCTCTAGGTGACGCGCGGCCGAACGTTTCTCCATGTGTCGAACTTCTACCTTTAGGTCCATCATCCGCTTCGCCAGATTGAAATCTCTAGTGACGAATATTGTTTGTGCCACACGCACGTTGTCGATTGTAAGATCGAACATCTTCTTCAGTTCGTCGTAGCCCTCGTCAGAGAACCGAACACTCAAGGAGGCTTTTTTGCGAATTTGCTCGGTCAGTCCTTTCTCGATGATGTCGCCGATGTGCTCCAGGTTGATCACGTAGTCTATAATGGTGCTAGAATGTCTCGCATAGTCGTCGCTAATTTCGCCGCGGCCAAGCTTCGATAGATATATCTTTATCTCCTGCTGCAGCGCGTCAACCTGCTTTTCCAGTTCCGCAATCTCGGACAGTTTCGACAGGTCATTGCTTTCGAAAGCGTCGGAGGCACGCTGCAACATGCGCTCGATCAGATCACCGACGCCTAGAACTTCGCGCGTGGCTCCCGCTAGGGCGACAACTGGCTCGGATAGCGCCTCAATGTCGAGATATTTCGGCCCTGCTGCTGGTTGCTCATGTTCGGGAAGAAGAGCCATCGTCAGCCGTGAAAGCGGAAGCGCCAAGGGCCATGCTAAGGCGGCCAGGGCGATGTTGAAGCTCAAGTGAGCGTCTACTGGCAGCTTTTCCGGACCGAAGGGGAGGAGGTCGAGCAACGCCGCGCCGTAGCCGGCAAGAGGAAGGGCAATCAGGCAGCCAGTCCCTCTGACGATGAGATTGCCCAAGGCAACCCTTCGCGCTGCAATGGATTGGCCAAATGTAGCGATAAACGGCGGAACGGCGCCGCCAAGGTTGGCACCGAGCACCAGAACCACGATCAGCGTTGGCGAAAGTGCACCGGTAGAGGCCAGTGATAGCACAAGCATAACGGCGGCGAGGCTGGAGGACGCTAGCAATGCGATTGTCGCGGAAAGTAAAAGTGCCACGGGCCACGCCTCGTCAAGCAGCGTGATGAAACTTACCAGAGCGGCGGAATCCCTCATCGGCGCGGTGGCGTTGCTGAGGAGGTGTAACGACAGCAGCATTAGACCGACGCCTACAAGCGCAACCCCACATCCCTGTTTTGCCGCCGACGCATGGCGCTGGAGTACGATGCCAGCAAGCAGCAGCAGGGGAGATAGCCACGCAATACCGGCGGCGACCACCCACGCGGTTATCGCGGTTCCAACGTTTGCGCCGAGCAGTAAAACCTGGGCCATGCGGGGCATGATCAGACCGCCCGCGACGAAGGACGCAGTTATCATCGTTGTGGCGGTAGAGCTCTGCAGGGCGATAGTCGTGAAAAGGCCAGAAAGGAACGACCGTAGGCCACTTGCCGTTCCAGTGGCGAGGCCGGTTCTTAAGCTGGCACCAAACGCACGCAGTGCGCCATCTTTCACCTGCGAAAGGCCGAAGAGGAGCAATGCTACTGCACCGCCCAGATTAATCATCACGATGGTGGACTGCATGTCCCGCCTTTCTGAGTGACCGGATGCTGGTAGTTCCTACTTCTGCCCGCCTGGTGCTTACTGCCACTCGGGGCATTCAAAACCGCACTCCGACCCACACCGCACGGGGCGGAAAACGGGCGATCCGATCGCCAGTTCTGGGGACGTAAGAGAGTTATGCCCCGATCCGCGAGCCGGAATCGGCGGCATAGAGGTGGGTGTCCTTGGAATCGAACGCGAAACCGAGCCGCTCGCCCAGACCAACGCGGATGTCCGGTGAGACGGTCGCGGCGAACGCGGCATCACCCACCACCGAATGAATAATCCGGGTCGATCCGAGCTCCTCGATGAATTCCGCACAAGCGGTTAGCGCGCCGGGAGTGCCGGGTTCCACAAGGCGGACTGACTCCGCACGGACGCCGAAGACGACCGGCTGTTCGGCATATCCAGCCACCTCGGGCCGGACCTTGATGTCAGTGCCATGGGCGTCCCGGAAGCGGCCGTCGGCCGTGATTCTACCTTCGAGCAGGTTCATTGCCGGAGTGCCGACGAATCCTGCAACGAACCTTGTCGCGGGATTGTGATAGATCTCAGAAGGCGTGCCCACCTGCTCCACGCGTCCGCTGTTCATGACAATGATGCGGTCAGCCAAAGTCATGGCCTCGTGCTGATCATGTGTCACAAAGATGGATGTGGCTGCAAGCTGCCGGTGAAGCCGCCGGATTTCAGCGCGCATTACTACCCTGAGCTTGGCGTCGAGATTTGAAAGGGGTTCGTCGAACAGGAATACAGCCGGCTCGCGGATGATGGCCCTTGCCATAGCGACCCTCTGCCGCTGGCCGCCGGACAGTGCCGCCGGCTTGCGATCGAGAAACTCGGTCAAGCCGACGGTCTTTGCCGTCTCCTCTACACGCTTCTGGCGCTCGGATTTTGAGACGCCCGCCACCTTCAACGCGTAACCGATGTTGGCCGCGACAGTCATATGTGGGTACAAGGCATAGTTCTGGAACACCATGGCGCAGCCGCGCTCCCGCGGCTCCATGTGGTTGACGATCCTTCCATCGATCGCGAGGTCGCCCGTCGTAATGTCCTCCAAACCCGCGATCATTCGCAGAAGAGTCGACTTTCCGCACCCGGAAGGTCCCAGGATCACGACAAACTCGCCAGAGCTGATCTCGAGGTCCACCCCGTGTATGACCGGAAGGTCGCCATATGACTTCTGAATGTTACGTAACGAAATCGGTGCCATGGGGGTTCCCCTCCTGAGTGTGGACTATGATTGCGGGTTTCTAGGATTGCGCAGGAAATGATAACTCGCCAAGGCGCATGCACCGCGGTTCAGCGAGGTATCGTTGATTGGGCTGACGATCGGCCATCGCAGCAGTCGGTGCGCATCCTCCGCACTCAGCAGGTTGCTGCCTATGGGTTCGACCCTTATGGCCGAGCAGATCGCCTGAAGGACCGGGCCAGGCATATAAGAGCAGACAAACAATCGATCGACATCGTATGTTCTGACGGCTAACTGGGCGGCTGGCGTAAGAGATGCGCCGGCTTCTCTGCACCAGTCGTCGACGGAGGACGGAAGGCTTCCTACATTGCTCCAGTCCTCCACTCTTTCGAGATCTGCGACTTTAAGAAAATTACTGATTGTCGGCCGGAATTCGTTTCTTGGAACGAAGTTGCCGATTTCGCCTGCGTTCGCAGAGACCCCTTCATAGAGTTCATTGTTGTTAACGAGGGCTCCGCCTACACCTCCGCCAAGGTAGAAGCAGAAATAGTGGCTGTGCAGCCGTGCCAAGCCCTCCCGGATCGTGCCGACAGCAATTGCTTTGGCATCGTTCTGAATGGTTACCGGCAGCGAAAAACACCGTTCGAAATACTCCTTTAGGTCGACCCGAGACCAAGCCAGTGGATTGCCTATCGAGATGACCCGGCGGCCTTTCTCTATAAAGAAACCCTGCGCGGCGATCCCAATACCGACGAAACGTTCTGTTGCACCGACGGCCGCGAACGCTTCGGTGATCATTGCAGTCGCCTCGTCGAGCGTGCGTTGCGGTTCGTGGAAATCTCCGCTGACGTCCCTTTTATAGAGGCGCTCGCCGGCCAGATCTTCGACCGTGACAACCAGACGTTCGTTTGCCAGAACCAGACCGAGGACGAGTAGGCTACTCGTTCTGAAGATCAGTCTCCTGGACGGCTGGCCCCGAGTTCCGTTCGAATCCGCCTGTTCATCGATGTAACCGTTATCGACAAGAGACTTGACCGCTCGCGTCATTGTTTGCGGAGAAACGCCGAATTGATGGGATAGCTCGAGACGGCTCGGCGCGGCCCCGGAAATCACCGTCTCCAGTGTTTGAAGTTGAAGCTCATTCAGCTCTTGATGAAATGCCAAAGTATTAGCCCGCTTGTTTCAGTTTCAACCTAAGCCCCAATGGCAAAGGCCGGTCATAGTCCGCTTCTACGTCTTCATAACCGCGGCAGAAATTTCCGGGTCTGAGGATCGCTCCTCCAAATGGGCGAAACAACTGGACGGAGCCTCCGCCATCGAGATGCATGCCTTCTACCGCACCGTATCTTTGCAAAAGATCCGCGATATCGAACAACGTCGCTCCCTGCGCGACAACGTCATGCGAGGCATAGGTGGACCGGCCTTCCACCGCGAGGAGAAATAGACCGCCGTTGACATCGATGCCGGCACCTAGCCGCGCGGCACGTGTTTCATGCCAGTCCGCTTTCCAGTTGTAGGGCGACGGTTGCCCCAGGTCGCCAGAAACACCTCTTATGAAGACACCTTCTTTTTCGAAAATTGCGTCATCGCTTAGCGCTTTTCCGCTGCCCACTAGCCTTGGACCTGCCTGCACTCCTTCCACAACCATGCCGTTCTGGAGGAAATACGTGACTGGCTGCCCTTGCCGCAGAGCTTCAACCAGGCTTGGATCGGGCTCGTCCGGAAAGCGCAACACGCAGCCAGTCCTGGGAACTGGCATACCCCCACCCCGAGACATGGCCACGGCGAAACGTCCGACGATCGCGACCTCGACGGCATTTTCGTCCAGAGGCGTTATGCCATCGTTCGTACCGTAGTAACGGGCGATTGGGATGCACCCGGTTTGGTTGTCCCCGAACGCTCCCGCTTTATGAGCGAGAACGACGGTTCCGTTGGGTAAGGTCACGGCGACATCCGCGAAGGAAAGGTTCCTGATGGCATGCACCTCGCCATCGAACACCAAGCACGCCCTTGGAACTTGGGGAGGATACTGAATCACCCCGGCCGCGGCGACCATCCCTACGGGGTCGCCATACGCTTCGAAAAAGGTATCAAGTTCCCTCGGCTCGAAGAGGAAGTAATTTGCGTTCGAGAGGATTTCATCTTTGGCGAGACCGGCGCTACGTAAGCGGATATAGTCGGTATAGGCGAGCGGGACAGGGTACTTTGACGGCGTGGTGCTTCGTCTGTCGCTCCAGAGGTCGCAAGCGGACACGCCAGCCTTTTCATACTGCTTCGCCATGGTCGCAGAGCGGGCGGCCCAAAGCTCTATTGTCTTGCCTTGAAGATCGTACGCACTCCCGCCTTCTGCGGCGCGATGTTCCGGTGGAGCGACCTGATAGGTCAGTGCTCCAAGCCGCGCCGACGCCAGCGCAGCTTCAATAGTTGCAACGGCTTCGCCGGGCGGCGAGTCATTGAATGGCTGTACGTGAAATCGCTCGACTTGAACCACGGCGATCTTTGCCTGCAGTCCAGATGCAAGGGTCACGTTCTCTTTTCTAATAGCCTGCATGGAAGAACCTGTCATTTCGATCATTACTTCACTCCGCCTGCGACGAACCCCTGGATGACGTAACGTTGGGCCAGGATGTAGATCGCGACGAGGGGCAGCGTGGAAATGACTGACCCCGCCATGAACCATGTCCACTGCGCGTCGAACTCGCTAACCAGACTGATGAGGCCGCGCGGGACGGTGTAGAGTTCGGGCGAATTCAGGTAGAGAATGGGTCTAAGAAGCTCGTCCCAACTGTGAATGAACGCGACCACAAAGACCGAGATGAGTGCTGGAACAGAAAGCGGGAGGTAGATATCCCAGAATATCCGGAAGGCCGACGCGCCGTCCATGCGCGCGGCTTCAGAGTAATCATTTGGAAGAGCGGAAAAGTACTCCCGCAGCATGAATGTTCCGAACGATCCCACGAGAAATGATGGCACGATCAATGGCAGGAAGGTGTCGATCCACCCCAGATGCCGCATCAGGAGATACTCTGGGATGATCGTTACCTCATTCGGGACGAACGCCGTAGCCAGCACGACCGCAAAAAGAAAATTTCGCCCTCGAAACGGGACCTTTGCGAAGACATAACCTGCCATGGCGCATGTGATGACCTGTCCTATGGAGGCTGAAGTCGAAACGATCAGCGAATTGACGAAATACGTTGTGAAATCCCGCTCGGTGAGCACCGACGTGTAGTTGGCAAAGGGTGCGTCAGTGAAGAGTTGGGTCGGCACAAAGCTCGGCGGCAAGCGGAAAAGGTCTGCTGGCTCCTTGAAAGAAGTGATCAGCATCCACAGGAATGGGGACAAGGTCACGAGAGCGTACAGTGTGAGCGCGCCGTAAAGGGCGGTAAGGAGCGACCTGTTATTCATGGACCCATCTCCGGCGGACGTAGAAGTTGGTGAGTGTGATGAGGCCGACCACGAAGCACAGCAGATATGCTAGGGCCGAGGCATAACCCATTTGGAAATGCACGAAGGCATTTTCGTAGATAAAGAAGGCGAGGGTGCTGGAGGCGCCATTTGGCCCTCCGCCCGTAAGCGCATAGGTCAGTTCGAAGGTCTGGGTCGACCGGACGAGCGCGATGATCAGCACGAAAAACAAGCTGCGGGACAAAAGCGGTATGGTGATCTCGAGGAACTGCCGAATCCTCTTGGCACCGTCAATCCTTGCCGCTTCGTACACTGACGGGTCGATCGTCTGGAGGCCCGCGAGGAGTAGCAGCATGTAGAACCCGCTGTCTTTCCATACGGCCACGATCGCCACCGCCGGAAGCGCCCAGGTCGGATCGGCGAGCCATGCCGGCGGCGCGTCAACGCCGAGCCACAGCAGGAGGTTGTTCAGGATCCCGAACTTTGTCGAGAAGATCCAGCGCCATGCCAGTGCGACAGCGATGGTTGAAGTGATGTAAGGAAGAAAGAATGCTCCCCGGAAAAATGCCGATATCCGCAAAGCATTGTTCAGCAAGACTGCCAAGACCGTAGCCAGCGCGATTGCGCCTGGGACATAGAGAAGAGTAAACCAAGCGGTGTTCAGAAAGACCTTCGCCGCCGCCGGCGAGGTGAGGATCTGCATGTAGTTGTCGAAACCGACCCATTGGGGTTGGTCGAAAATCTGCCACCGCGTAAACGACATGATGAATGCCCAGACCACCGGGATCAGGCGGAACACCGTCAGGCCTACAAGTGTTGGCAGTAGGAAGAAAAGGGCGATCCAAGGGAACGTGCGGGCGTTACGCTGCATGGTGCTCTCCTGCTGGGTAAAGGAGCTCAGTCCCAGCTGCAAAATCGAAGGAGTTCGTGGATGGCGGTAGCCAGGGTATCGACCCGAAAGCGGGAATTAGTTTCGGGTCGATGCGTCGACTAAAAGGCTCTATCGCTGGAGTACGCTGTTACCGTATTCAACAAAGCTCTTGACGGCCTCATTCAGCGACTTTCGCCCGTTGAAGACTTCGTCCAGCTCGCCGTTTACGCCGCCCGACCCCGATGCTCCGTAGCCCCTCCAGGCGTCCCAATTCTTGGAGAAACCAGTATAGAGCTGCTGCTGTCCGATCTTGAGAATGACGTCCTTATTGCCGGGCTGTTGGTCTCGCTCAAGCCATTCCTCACGCTCCGCGACTTCAATGAATGCAGGCACCTTGCCGCCGCGGAAATCTTTGGCGCTGCGCGAACCATCGGTCATGTGCTTGATAAATGCGGTCGCGAGCTCCGGATTTTCAGATGTGGAGCCGACGGCGAGCATGTCTGGCCACGCATAGGCGCGCGCAGTTTCCGGCGTTGCGTCGGGACCAAGTGGGATCTCAGCGATGCCCCAGCGAAACTTGTTGCCTATGATCGTGCGATTGTTCGAGATGTTCCAGGAACCGTCGACCCACATCGCGGCCATGCCCAGGGGGAAAACATCCTGGAAGCGCACACCTTCCATGTCTTTGGGAGGCGGAGCGACCTTTTCCTTGACAACGAGGTCGGTCAAGAATGAAAGAGCGGAAATTGCCTGCGGATTGGGCTCCAGCGCAGTTGCATTGGGATTCAGGTAGCGGCCGCCATTGCGGTAGACCCATCCATCGGTCTGCGCGTAACGCCCGAAGACCCAGTATCCCCATTGATCTGGGTTGCCATCGCTGTTCTTGTCCACGGTTAGCTTTTGTGCAGCCTCAAGGAAGTCGGCCCATTTCCAACTGGGTGTTGGATAGGAGAGGCCTGCGGCATCGAAAGCATCTTGATTGTAGAAAAGAACAGGCCCTTGCCAGCTTTGGGGGACGGCGAACAGCCCTCCATTTATGCGTGCGACCTCGACGGCACTTTTGGTATAGCCTTCTAGGTCCAGGGATGGAGCGAAGGGCGTCAGGTCTGTGAGGTTGCCCGCATCGGCCCATTGCTGGATGTAGCCCGACGACATCATCATCACATCCGGCAGGCTGCCCGATGCGGCAAGGGCTGACAGGTTCGGCCAGTAGTCCTTCTGCGGCAATGCCTGAGCCTGAACTTTAACGCCCGGATTGGCCGCTTCGAACGCCGCTATCGCCGGCTTTTCTTGCTCCAGTTGGACGGGATCGAAGCTCATATAGCGCAGGGTTAAGTCCGCCGCCCAAGTTGCGCCTGACGTGAGGACGGTCGTGGCCAGCGCCACGGCGAATGTTGCACTCCGAGTCATTTTGCATACTCCCTTTCGTTGGTTCCCTATTAAATTCCATCACGGAAATTAATTGGTGTCAACGCTGTTACCGATGTTTTGCTACGGGCTGATGACGAATAGGTGAAACTTTGTTTCCGCTGTTAGGCCCAATCTCGGTGGCGACTGGCAGGATATATGCAGATGTAATCAGTAAGGTTCAGATCACATTTTTCGGTGGTGCTGCGCTGTAGCGAAAGAGGAACTTGATTGAAACCATCCTGGAATACCTAAATACCAACTGCTCGAAACCATTTCCGACACCAGCCAGTTGATTGGTCCGGTGATCTCTGCATCCGGGTTGCCCTTGTTGAAAGGACCCGTGAAACACTCCCTTTCCTCGGTAAACTCATCCCCGCACTAGACCGTAGACCCAAGGACACGTTCCGCATCGGCCATGATGTCGAATACTGCGTCCCAAGTGGAGCGGGCGTCGAAGAACTCGTCTGGCTCGGAACTCTCGGTTAGGTAGGCGGCGTCCGGGCTCAGTAGGATCTCGAGTGCATCGTGGTAGATCTCCTCCTCCTCCTCCGATCGTTCGTCGTCCGGATACTCCACGGCATCGAAGAACTCGCCGTCACGCGATGCCTCGATGTCATGCCACTTCTTCCAGGCGAAGCGGACGAATGCCGCGCCAGCATCCTGGAGAGTGAACATGATAGCGGGGCCATACTGGATGACTGTGAGATTGACGGTGGATAGGGCCACCGTGATGCCGGCCTTGAGCTTGGGGTCGTCAAACGCGCGGGAGCCCTCCGTTTGAAGGACGGCTGAAATCGATGCGAGTTGGAGAAGCGCCAGTGCGCCGGAGCGGGCGAAGAGATTGATCATGTCCTGCAGGTTCTGGGTCTGCCTGAAGAGGACTTCGAGCATCCTCATTTTGGCGAACGACGCGTAGGGAATGAGCGCGCCGATCTGCGCATCATTCTGCCTTGCCGCGTAGAACATGAAGCCCAGGATGGTATCCCACAGGACCACGATCTGGGATTTCTTCACGAAGTCGGGTTGTTTTTCGGCGATATGCTGACCCGCAGCCCGGCTCAGAAGCTCTGAGGTCCTGTGGGCCTTGCCGCTGATCCGTGTCAGGGCATCATCCGTTCCCTGCGAAAGGACGAACCGGTTCGCCAAATCCTTCAGGGACTTCTGATATCGGTTCAGGCGCTCGGAATGCATGTTCATGGCATCCCGGATACCCAGCAGTTCGGGGGCTTCATCGTCGGCCGCAGGCATTTTCCCGGTCTTGTTCACATCCATGTTCTGCTTGATGGCGATGATCTTCTGGGGCAGGTTGAACGCAAGCATCAGCAGAACGGACGACACGCCGACCGAGGTGATGTAGCGCGATTTGTCCTCGTAGAAGTCGTCGTGACGAATGCCGATGGTGAGATTGATGCGCTGGCTAACCCCCAGGAAGACCCTGTCCTGGAAGATGGCGTTGAAAAATTGCCGCCAGTTGGCTCCGGGAGAGATCAGGAAACCGATCGTCAGGGGAACGGTTCCGACCGAGAAGGGGACGACCCGCGGGAAGAGTGAGCTGTCCGGAACATTGCTGACGGACCAGACATCCCAGGCGATCGCCCCGCCGGTCATGGCGCCCATCATTAGGCTCTGCCACAAGGGCATGCCATCCCTGAATGCCTGAATTCTACCTCGGCTCTTGCCCGCGTTAGACTTGATGTGGTCCTTGGCGGTCTTGGGAAGAGCCGCCCACTCCTCCTCGATCGCACGCTCAATGTCCTTGCACTCCCTTGCGAGTAGGCCGAGGGCCTCGATGCCCTCCTTCTGCTCGAGCGTAAGGTTCGTGGCCGCGTCGATGATCTCCTGGGGCAGATCGGCGCCTGTTTCGTGATGGACGAGATAGGCGCACAGCATCTTGTAGACGTCATGGCTCTGCCCCTGGCGGATGTTCTGGACGGCGTTGGTCTTGAGGAAGGCCTCGTAGAAGAAGTCGCACACTTTCTGAAGCGTGCCTTGGACGGTAGAAGCGGGCGAAGCCATGGTGAAGGGATTTGCTGGATGATGATTGAAGTCGCTTTGTTCTGATGATGTGTTGGTTCTCTGGTTGATCGAAAGGCCAATGTCGGGGAACCTGCCGTCTTTTATGCTTCCCGTGCCTTCCACGGATTACCGGGGAGGGCCATGCCCGACGCTAGCCGGTTAAGCCGCGCGGAGGCGCAGTGCATGCAGCTCGTATCCGTCGGTGGCGCAGATGCTCAGCTGAGCAGGTTTCTGCGGCATTTTTGGACGTGCGGAATGAGGATCGGCGGCCGGCGGGCCAATCGGCCTGTACACGTAGGCTCGTATCTGCAGACATTCGGGCCGATACCTGGGTCAGCAGGTCAAAATCGGGTTTCATCCGGGCGCTTGCGTAGACCGCGTGCCTTCTTCGAATAGTGCGATTGGCTGATGATCCAGGCGGCAGTCTTTCCATGTAGCGATCGTACGACGAGATCGTACGATGCTGCGCATTTCGTCATCGGATCCTTGCTCAGCGGAACGATCTCTCTGGAAATGCGCATGCCGAGGGATATCCTTGCGACGCGCCCCCGTCCTACGGAGATGCGACCGGGAGGCGATACTGGAGGACCCGGCTTGGGAGGGCAGAAGATAGGCCGTTGCGATCGATGAGGAGATAGTCAAAATGAATTTCAGCTTTTTGGATGTTTACTTACTTACACCGCGCGATTGCAATTTTCATTAGTTTTCACATGTGAACGAGGGTTTTCATCAATCGGTGTCCAAAATTCAATTCAGGCGACTATCTGGAAAACAATGGCGGAGTTGAAACCACCGATCAACCTCTAGGTGTTGAACCTTCAAAACATGATCCCGCATAATCCCTGTAAAACGATCCGAACCTCAACTTAAGCTTCCTCCTCGATGCCTTGAGGCCAGGCAGCGATCATGTTGGGCAGCTTGCGCATGGTGTCCGGGTCCACCGGAATGTTGGCGCTCTGTTCTAAGAGACCGCCTTGGGCGAGCAGGCGGGTAGCGCTATGGCCATCGACGTACAGGATGCAGATGGAAGGGCCTCCGTCATTCGCCCAGATGTCGTCATCGTGTGCAATGACATTCCCGGAGAGAGTGACGAATTTCTTGGTGAGCGTACCGAATTCGTTCATAGTGAGGCCATTGGCCCGCAGGGAATTATAGGCGAAAAAGTACCAGGCGTCCTGGCCTCGGAAGACACCAGCGCGCTCGTTGGGCTCCGTGACGTGGGAAAGGTTGCCGGGAACCTGCGCCCAGACGGACTTGACAAACGGATTGGCGGGAGGCGCTCTGGCCAAACCCAACTCGCCTGAGGGGAGCAACGTCACTTTCTTCATAGCTTCTTTGAGGTAGTCATCCTCGGTGTGCGTGCGCAACGTTGTCGCGGCCTGGAAGTCGGGGTTCGCACTGTTCTCCAGGCGTTGCTTGTCCCACTCTGTCAGGGTAGCCCAAATGGGGCTTTCAATCTTGTTGCCGTCGGGCCCGATCGCGAAATAGTTGAAGCGGCCGGCCGGGCCATTGAGCTTGTCGAAGGTGGGCTGCTCGATCAACAACGGCTGCCCCAGGGAGGGACCGGTGACGAAGAAGGAATTGTCGGTCATCTCGCGTTTCTTCAGAAGGTCCGCATAGGCTGAATGAACCTCCACATACTTTCCCGACTGCTCGGTTGCGCTCGAGGGGCCAACGGTATGCGTGACCTTGTCATCGGGAAGGAGGGAACCGTCTGCGGCGCGGAAGAGCTTAGTGAGATGAATGAAAAAGCCACCATTGATGGCCACGAAGGGCCCCCTCAGATCGCGGATGATCCGCAGAGAGGTATCAACGCCGCTGGAAGGGCTGATAGTGCTTGTCCGGGCGTTCGCGATGCGAACGGCGGTGAAGGAGCCCTCATCTTTCATTAGCGAGAGGATGGCGTGGGCTTCGGACTTCCTCGGATGGGCGTTCTCCCAGCCTTCGGAGCGCTGAAAGCGATAGTGGGTGATGCCTTCAGACAGCTCGCTGACGAGCAGGCTGCCATGCGTGGAAAGAGCAAATGGGGAAGACATTGCGTCGGGAGTGGTTGAGTGCAAGGCGAATGATGATGGCTGAAGAGTGCTAATGCTGATGAGACTGTGAGTGTCGATAGACTGTCTTTCGAGGGAAATGCCCGGATTTTTATGCTCGCGGCAGCTCTGGTCACTGACCGCCGATACAGGAAGCATTGAGGCGGTGCAGGGTCGGCTGACCAGGTTTGCGCGATTTTTCGGCGAGACCGAAAAGAGGATTGGCGGTCGCCTGCATGCATGGTAGGGCACGTCACCTCGCATATGCAGGTGCAGGGGTGTCAAACCAGGGCGTGCGTCAGGCGGCTGGATCACGCGCTATGGCTACATCTCGTATAGGCAACTCATTCCAGATTAGGAAACCGCCGAGACCGGAAGCATTGAGGCGGTGCAGGGTCGGCTGACCAGGTTTGCGCGATTTTTCGGCGAGACCGAAAAGAGGACTGGCGGTCGCCTGCATGCATGGTGGGGCACGTCATCTCGCATATGCAGGTGCAGGGTTGTCGAACCAGGGCGTGCGTCAGGCGGCTGGATCACGCGCCATGGCTACATCTCGTATACGCCATTCATTCCGGATCGGAAAACCGCCGTGCGGATCACATACCGTTTCGGGTTGGCGTCGCCTGGGCTTCCGGATTTGTACTAGCGTTTCGGAAAGTGGGAGATTGATGGCCGGATTTGTACTAGCGTTTCGGAAAGTGGGAGATTGATGGCAGGATAGGTGAAAGTGTAATGTATCTTAGTATGTTTGTGCACGCGTTGGTATGAATAAATTATTGTTCATCGCATAATAAATTTTTCTAAGAAATGGATATTTGTTTATAAATCTATAAGGCTGCCTTAAAATGAAGTGAGCAATTTCGAGAGGTCATGATTCCTTCGGATTTTCGAAGTTTCGATGGAGTTCAAAATGGCCTGAAGCGAATTCATCTGTCGGCAATTTACCCGGCGCACTGCGCACTGTGCAAGCGACGTCACGGATCGGGAATGGGCTCTGGTTGAGCCTTTTCTGCCCAGACTGTGTTTCGGCGTGCAAAATTAGCTCTGACTCACTTTTGATGAATTCTGGGCGTCGGCTGGCGTTGGTTTTGCAGAAGGAATCAGCGCCATGGTTCATTCGCTTCGCCCCTCCGCACTCGTGCCTCGAGGCTTTGTCATCGATGAGACAGCTTCTGCTGGCGATGCCATCATACTCACTGTCCGATCGACGGATATATCCAGCGGTTGTCCAGGCTGCGGAACAAGATCTGCGCGGATACACAGTCGTTATCATCGACGCCTGACGGATCTTCCCATCGCGGGAAAGTCTGTGCGATTGGTAATTGCCGCACGCCGCTTCTACTGTGACGCAGTGCTGTGTGGCCGACGGATTTTTGCCGAGCGCTTTGAGGCAGATGTCCTGGCGTCGTGGGCGCGGCGCACTGCGCGGCTTGATCACATCGTCCACCATCTCGGGCTTGCTTTGGGTGGGCGACCGGCGGCGACTATCGCCCGCAGACTGATGGTGCCGGTCAGCAACGACACCTTGCTGCGTGTCGTCCGACGGCGCGGCACCCCGCGTATCGTTCCGCCGACGGTGATCGGCATCGACGACTGGGTATGGCGGCGCAACCAGCGTTACGGGACGATCATCTGCGATCTCGAACGGCGCAAAACCATTGCACTTCTGCCAGACCGAGAACCGGCAACCGCTCAGGCCTGGCTTTCGGGTCAGCAACAGATCAGTGTCGTCGCCCGCGACTGCGGTGGCGCCTACGCCCTTGCTGCAGCCAAGGCATTGCCGGACGCGACCCAAGTGGCCGATCGATGGCATTTGATGGAGAACGCCAGTCGGGCATTCCTCGACGCCGTCCGCAAATCGATGCGACAGATCAGAACAGCGATCGGGTCGGTAACGATCAACACGGAGCTGCTGACGGCAGCAGAGCTGATCCAATATCAGGGATATCTGCATCGAGAAGACACGAACGCCGTCATTTTGGACTTGGCCAAGTCCGGTGCTGCAATCAAAGAAATCGTTCGTTGCACAGGGCACAGTCGCGGCCTCGTCAGGCGGGTGCTACGCGGTCAGCGATCTGAGGTGTTCCGCGTGCGGGAGAGCTCCCTTGAAGTTTATCTGCCATGGCTCGACGCGCAGTGGAGTGCCGGTCACCGCAATGGCACACAGTTGTGGCGAGACCTGACGCGCCAGGGATTCCAGGGCTGCCTTCGTGTCGTAACCGAGTGGGCGACGCGTCGGAGAAAGGCGGAAAAGATGGATTGCGAAGCGTTGAGCCGTACGCCGTCGGCACGGACTTTGGCACGCCTCATGACCATCGCTCGCGACGATCTCTCCAAGTCTCAGACCGTTACGGTTGCCGCGATTGAAGGCTTCGTGCCGCAACTCGTGGAGGCGCGGGAAGTCGTCGCCGCTCTCCAAGCCATCATCCGCAAGAAATCTCTTGCCGATCTCGAACCATGGCTGGAACGGGCCCGATCAAGCTTGGTCGCGGCCTTCGCCAATGGTGTCGCCAAAGACCGGGCAGCCGTGAGTGCCCCGATCAGTTTGCCGTGGTCAAATAGAAAGACAGAAGGGCAGATTACCAAGCTCAAGCTTGTAAAACGCCAGATGTACGGCCGAGGGAAAATCGACCTCCTTCAGGCCCGCGTCATTGGCGCCGGATAGGCCTCTGGCCACCAAAATTGCGTCAGAGCCAATTTTGCACGCCGATATGGGGGGTGCGGACAAAAAGTTGGACTGTTCTAAATGCTCAGGCCGAGGCTGTTGCGATATTCGACCGGGCTGAGTGATCCCAGTGATATCTTGATGCGCTTCTCGTTGTACCAGCGGATGTAAGCATCCACCTCGGCGACGAACTGTTCGATTGTGATGGCCTTCCAATCCCGTGGATAAAAGAGTTCCGTTTTCAACCGGCCGAAGAAGCCTTCGCACGCAGCGTTGTCTTGTGAGCAGCCCTTGCGGGACATCGAGCGAACCATCTGCGCGTTGCTGATCCGTGTCAGCCAGCCGGGCCAGCGATAATGGGCTCCACGATCGGAATGGACGATTGGCCGCTCCTCTCCTTTGGTCACGGTCTCAATGGCGGCATCCAGCATTGTGTTGACCAGGCCTGCATCTGGCTGCGTCCCAATCGACCAACTTATGACCATACCGTCGAAGCAGTCGATGATCGGCGAGAGGTACACCTTCCCAGCTGGGATCTGGAACTCGGTGATGTCTGTCAGCCATTTCACGTTCGGTGCTTTTGCATGGAAGTCGCGATTGATCAGGTTCTCGGGCGCCGGGCTGATTTCTCCCAGATATGATCCAAAACGCCGTCGACGCGGCCTGGCAACGACCAACTGCTCCTGCTTCATCAAGCGCTGCACAACCTTCTCCGAGATTGTCACGCTTTGCCTGGCAAGCGACGCCTGCAATCGGCGATAACCATAGCAACGACGGTTTGCTTCGAATATTTTCGCAAGGCTGTGCCGGATGGCGGCATACTTATCTGCCAGACATATCCGTGTGCGGTGGTAAAAGTAGGAGCTCCGGGCAATTTGCAGCTGGGCGAGGAGTTCTGGCAGGCGATAGCTATCTTTAAGGGCGTCAATCAGCTGTGTCTTTTCCCGATTGCTCAGGATCTGCAGATCGACGCCCAGGCCTTTTTTTAACAGTTCGTTGGCTTTCTTCAGGAGGTCATGCTCGAGTTGCAACTGGCGGACATCACGCTGGAGAGCTTCAAGCTGTCGCTCGAGTTCCTCACGTTCTGGCTTTTTGGAGTTGGCTTTGCGGCGTTTCATGGATGAAGGAGCCTCATGACCGAGTAGCTGGTCTTTCCAGCTGTACAATGTCGGCCTTGAGACGCCTAGCCGATCAGCTAACTGTTGAGCGGTTTCATCTCCACAGCATAGTCCGATGACGCCGGCTTGCCGGACCTCCTCGCAATAGCCAGGATGCCACGATCGACCAACCATTGATGTTTGCGTTTCCGGAAAGGCCTCTCGGACCCAGGCGGTCAGAGTTCCTCGTCCGGGATAGCCAAGCGCCCTCATCGTCGCAGAGATGCAACGATCATGGGTGCGAAAGTGCTCAAGTGCCGCCTGTTTCTGTGCCTCGGAATACTTTGGCGCTCGCGCTACCGGCTGCATACGCAGATCGAGATTCTCGACGTACTCGCGGTACCAACCCTTCAGCGCATTCTTTGTGGGATATCCCAGCTGACGAAGGGTCGGGTTGAGGCGCTTGCCCAGCCGTATGTAGAGCTCCACTGCTCGAAGTCTGTCTGAATAGGAATACATGAACTACCTCCTTGGTGGTCCAAGTTTTCGTCCGCATCCCCGCGAACGCAACTCACCACGCTGTTGATGTCAATTCCCTCCTGCAGGATAGCGATGGAGGCTTGTGGCACAGCACATTATTGGGGGCGGCAGCTCGAAGAGCTGGGCCATGAAGTGCTTCCGATACCTCCGGATTACGTCCGGCCATTCGTGAAGAGGCAGAAGAACGATGCTGCTGACGCCGAGGCTATCGCGGAGGCGGCGCAGCGGCCGGACATGCGCTTCGTTCGTGTGAAGAGTGAAGCATCGC
Source organism: Allorhizobium sp. nf9_anc (assembly GCF_056323085.1). Classification (NCBI taxonomy): domain Bacteria; kingdom Pseudomonadati; phylum Pseudomonadota; class Alphaproteobacteria; order Hyphomicrobiales; family Rhizobiaceae; genus Allorhizobium; species Allorhizobium sp. nf9_anc. Next base: position 104,945 of record NZ_JBWHZM010000003.1, read on the forward strand.
AGGCCGCGAGTATTGTCTTTCGCGCACGAGATCTGGTGGTGCGCCAGAAGACCCAGCTTCTCAATGCGATACGGAGCCATCTGGCGGAATTTGGTTACATCTTCCCGCAGGATGCAGCCGCTTCTGCAAAAATGCAGGAGGTCATCGAGAGTGATGGTGACCTGCCGACCGCAGTTCAAGGCATCCTGTGTTCGTTGTGGCAGCATCTCTTATCTTGTGAAGCTCGGCTAGCAGAGTTTGACAAGGAAATCCAAAAGCGTGCGCGTTACGACTTTGATGCGCGTCGGTTGACCTCTGTGCCGGGGATTGGCCCGGTGACAGCGGCGGCAATCGCTGCCGTTGCTCCCGATCCCGCCACCTTCCGCAAGGGATGTGACTTCGCGGCATGGGTTGGCTTAACCCCGCTCGAGCGATCCACTGGAGGAAAGCAACGGTTCGGGCGAATATCCAAGATGGGTGAACACACGCTCAGACGCCTTCTAATCATGGGCCCCAGTGCGGTCGTATCCTGGATCAGGCGCGGCAGGATCCAGCCGAGCGCTTCGTTAGCCAGCATCCTCCACAGAAAGCCATCGATGCTCGCGATCGTGGCGCTAGCGAACAAGATGGCTCGAGTTGCGTGGGCGATACTGAAGCACGGAGGTCCTACATGCAGCCAGCCTGACGATTTCCCGCGCAGCAATGAAAGTCTAAGGATTGCATGGCCGAAGTTTGAACGGGGCTTGGAGAACCAGATTGAGGATAAGTACTGGCAGCACGCAAGCCTGAACTGGACCGAGCTCGCGTAATCCAGACTGGCTGGCGGCGGTGTTTCGCCGCGAAAGAAGCCGAACACATGTCCGCACCAAATTTCGACGCCGTCACACAAATATTCTTCTTGCGCACCCGGAAGCGTCCACACATGTCCTCAAGCCTGTGCTTGAGCCTTTCTGCTTATGCCGACTGTGCGGTCGAAACGGGGGGGCAGTTCAGGGGACCACTTTCCTCAGAAACGGCATGGCTGCAGCCCGGCCGATACACCTGTTCGACTGTGAAGATTATAATTCACTCGTATTCGCTGAATTACGCGCCAAGGCATTTGCTTCAATCAACTACAAATGAAACGGGCTGCCTGAAATTGTGCGAATATTCCCCTGGTCAGGGACCGCCAAAATCTCCATTACCTTATGCCCTAAGATCAGCACCGTGTACGCGAACCCACTAAATTTCTTTTATTGTTCAATCCGTTATTCCGAAAAAGAGCACACGCGGTGAAGCTCTTTTTATGTGAATTTAATTCACTTTCTCGCATATCGATGCGTGTCACTATGAACTTGCCGACATGATAGCATACCTGTTGCGATGATTGCTGCTGCGCTCCACGGCCGTTAATGGGTGGCTAACAATTTCTTAATCAGCCTCGGTTCACGAGTAAGATGAAGGCGGTTAACCCATGAAAAATATCCTTGTCGTTGATAATGACCCTTCAGTTCGAAATCTCCTGTCGGACTATCTATCTCAGCATGCCTTTCAAATAAAGGCCGTTGAAAATAGCCAACAGATGGTTCGTTATCTTAATAACGAGGTCACTGATTTGTTGATCGTCGGTGTGACACAAGACCAAGAGGACGATCTGCAACTCATCCACCAGGTTAATGCCAAGCTGGACATACCGATCATCATCATCAGCGGCGACCGGCTGGATGAAACCGACAAGGTGAGGGGGCTGGAAATGGGGGCCACCGATTACATCGCCAAGCCATTCGGATTGAGAGAGTTTCTGGCCAGAGTACGGGTTGCGTTGCGCAACACCGCCGACCGAAAAGCTTACACGCAGCAGAAAGTCTACAAGTTCGATGAGTGCCGAGTAAATACAAAGCTGCGCCGGGTTCTCGATCCGTCAGGCCAGGAAATCAGGTTAACCGCAAGCGAACTGAACTTACTTTTGGCATTTCTCAGCAATCCGCGCAAAACCTTATCGCGCGAACAGTTGCTGATGGCTACACGGGTGCACGATCAGGAAATATACGACCGTAGCATTGACGTTCTGATCCTACGGCTGAGGCGTAAGCTCGAAAAGGCGCTGCCGGAACGGAAGTATATCAAAACGGAGCGTGGATACGGATATATATTCGACAGCGAAGTTCTAACTGAGTGTCTAAAGATGAGAACACATCAGGCTTCATAAAAAACAAACTCCACAGACGATTGTGTCCCGCTGAGTGGTGTAGCTTTGGCAATCGCCGTGCCTTCCGGACAGAGCCGGGAATTGGTCAGCTTGCGGCTGGCAGGCTGACGAGCGGATCATCGCTCATTGCTGCTACGGTCTCAAATGTCATGTAGCGGGATCGCTGAACAGCCCACTCGTCGTTTTGCTCAAGCAGCAGTGCACCGACCAACCTGACGATGGCATCGTCGTTGGGGAGGATGCCGACGACTTCTGTGCGTCACTTGATCTCGCCGTTGAGACGCTCGATCGGGTTTGTCGAATGAAGCTTTGCCCAGTGCTGCTTGGGGAAGGTCATGTAGGCGAGCACATCGTGTTCGGCACTATCCATCAGCGTGGCGAGTTTCGGCACCTTTGGCCTGAGCTGGTCAGCGACATTGCGCCATTGGGTGCTTGCGGCCTCCGGTGTGTCCTGCGCAAAAGCCCTGGCGATGAAGGCGGAGACTACGCGCCGTCCGCTCTTCCCGGCATGGGCGAGCGCATTGCGCATGAAGTGGACACGGCACCTCTGCCAAGTGGCGGAAAGCACCTTCGACACTGCTGCCTTGATGCCTTCATGCGCATTGGAGACAGCAAGCTTCACGCCGCGTAGGCCTCGCCTTGTCAGCTTGCGCAGGAATTCCGTCCAGATCGCCTCGGCCTCGGATGTGCCGATCTCCATGCCGAGCACCTCGCGTCGACCATCGGTGTTGACCCCGCGGAATGATGACAGCGACAGAGATGATGCGTCCGCCGCGACGAACCTTCAGATAGGTAGCATCGATCCAGAGGTATGGCCATTCCTCCTCGATTGGCCGATCGAGGAAGGCCTTCACCTTCTCGTCGATTTCCCCTTGCCCGGCAGGCAATGCTTGCATCGCCGAAAGGGGCGCAGAGCCGGGATACCTGGCTCTTGGAAATACCGCTCATGCCCATGGCCTTGACGAGATCATCGACCGATCGGGTCGAAACGCCTTGGATGTAAGCTTCCTGAATGACCGCCGTTAGAGTCTTCTCCGCCATTCGGCGCGGCTCCAGAAAACTCGGGAAATAGTAGCCTGTACAAAGCTTCGGAATACGCAGCTCGACGGTGCCCGCCCGCGTCCCCCAGTCCCGGCCGGATAGCCGTTGCGTTGGGCAAGTCGGAAGCCGTTCTTCTCGCCATAGCCCGCGCAGGTCTTCGTCCCGACCTCCAGCGCCATCAGCTTTTCGGCAGCAAAGCCGATCATATCCCGTAGGAAATCGGCGTCGGCGCTCTTCTCAACGAGTTAGCGCAGGTTCGTCATGTCGTCGGTCATCGGTGGTGTCCCTCAGGTTGGTCTTGAACAACCCGACCCTACCGGAAAACACTGGTGACCACCGCTACGCCGCCCGCTCCCTACAGCACATTGGAGGGCGCGCTCGCGAGCGGCTTCGCTATCACCCAGCTACACCACGCGCCGGGACACGATCCCACAGACAAGACCATGGAGGCGTATATGCAGGCCTTCTGCTCTGATCCCTAGAAACTGGACCGTTCATAACTGAAGTTTTCCGCGGTAATTTCCCGGCTAGGAAAAGGAGCGGAAGCATGAAGGCATCGAAGTTCTCGGACGCGCAGAAGGTGTTTATTTTGAAGCAGGGCGATGACGGCGTGCCGGTGGCGGAGATCTGCCGGAAGGCCGGGATTAGCCAGGCGACGTATTTCAATTGGCGGAAAAAGTATGCGGGTTTGCTGCCCGATGAGATGCGTCGATTGAAGGCTCTGGAGGATGAGAATTCCAGGCTCAAGAAGATTGTCGCGGACCTGACGCTCGACCGGGAAATGTTGCAGGACGTCATCCGCCGAACGCTCTGAGGCCTGTCCGGCAGCGCAAGCTGATCGACGGGATGCTGGTGGACTGGGGCATATCGATCCGACGGGCCTGCAAGGTCCTGAGGTTCGACACATCGACCTACCACTACAAGTCCCGCCGCACCGGACAGGCCCCACTCGAAAGACGCATCAAGGAGATTTGCGAGACACGCGTGCGGTATGGCTACCGCCGCGTCCATGTACATTTGCGCCGCGCGATGGCTGGAAGATCAACATGAAGAAGACCCGCAGGATTTACAGCGAGTTAGGGCTTCAACTACGCAACAAGCATCCCAAGCGCCGGGTGAAGGCTAAGCTCAGAGATGATCGCCAGGAGGCTGTCGGGCCGAACGATGTCTGGGCAATGGACTTCGTTTACGACCAGCTTGCGACTGGCAAGAAGCTGCGCATCCTGTGGTCGACACGCACTCTCGTTACTGTCCGGCCGCCGACGCACGCTTCAACTACCGGGGCGAGGTTGTCGTCCAGACCCTGTAAAGCATCTGCCGGAAGACCGGCTATCCCAAAACGATAAGGATGGACAATGGCAGTGAGTTCATCTCCCGTGACCTCGACCTCTGGGCCTATGCCAATAACGTCACCCTGGAATTCTCACGAGCTGGAAAGCCGACCGACAATGGCTTCATCGAGGCGTTCAACAGCAAGCTGCGGTCGGAGTGCCTGAACGCTCATTGGTTCCTGACCCTTGTGGATTCCCGCGAAAAGTTGGAAACTTGGCGTCGACACTACAACGAGGAATGTCCTCACTAGGCGATCGGATATAACCGGATTTAACGTCCCGATCGCCCTACATAATCCCGGTGGCGCAACCAGCCAGCCATCGTGATCAGAGCCGGAAAACTCCAGCTTCCGGCGGTCCAAGGTTTGGTCCCAGAGCATTGATGTGACGGACTCTACCAAACTCTGGAGGAAGTTCAGGGGCTCAGGTCACTTCATCAAAGCATCCATGGAACGAGGTACTCTAGTTTGTTTTCCGACCTTACTTCGTTCGCCGACTTGGCGCAAACTTGTGTTAACACCTGCGGAAGCTGACAGGTGAAGCTGCAAGTCTGAATGGATCGAAAAGCATGCGCTCACATCAGAACTATCTTAAAAAAAAGGGCTGCCATCGGACGGCGCCGACAGCAGCCGAAACGCCTCGGGAAGAGGCTGGGGAATGGAAGCCGAGACGCCACTTGAGGTACAACGCTTAGCACGAAGTTGCTTTTGAAGCCTTCCACTCGGGCAGCTTTGGCTTAGGCTGCTGCAGAGGGCGGGCGACGCAAGTGACGCCCGACCTGCAGTCTCCGGATTAATCTTGCTTAGTCACTTGGTCGAAATGAACGACTTCGTCACTAAAAACGACCGGATCGGTTACATTCTTGCGAGCAGCGAAAATTTGTACCGAGTCATAAATCGGAATGTTGTTCGGTTCTTCATTCCAGATAATTTCCTGGACTTTGGCGTAAAGCCCTAGACGAGCATCATAGTCAAGTTCTCTCAGTGCAGCTTTCATTAATTCCTGAACCTCAGGGTTATTGTATCCTGTAAGATTGGAGGAATCCCCCACGACCGTCTTACGCCGCAGGCGCAAATCTGCATTCGTAATGCCGGTTCCCAAGAGCCACATGTTTGCTGCGTTTGTTCCGCGACCAGTGCCACCCTCTTGCTCTGCGTAAAGCTCGCGCTGGTATGCCGCCCATTCCCAGGTGCGGAACTCCGTTTTCAGACCAACAGCATTGAGGTATGCCTGTACGGCCTGAGCCACATCTCTGTCCTTTGGATAACGCCCGGCCGGCGTCCACATCACAACGGTACCCTCATATCCATCAGGGTAAACTTCTGCGATCAATTTTTTTGCACGGTCTGGATCGTAGGGATGCGGCTTGAAATCAACTCGGCCCTGCACTCCCTTCGGAAAAGGACTAGAAGGAACGAGGCCATAACCACCTAAAATTTGATCTACGATCGCTTGGCGGTCGATCGCAAGGTTTGCAGCTTGGCGAATTCGTGGATCATCGAATGGTTCAGCGGTTGTGTTGATCTCAAAAAAGATCTGAAATGAGCTTGGCACCACCAACAGACGCGTATCGTCGCGTTGCTCAAGCTGACCGGCGAACTCGGGAGGGATGTTTCCGGCTATGTCAGCATTGCCAGTCTCCACTTCAACTACCCGGGACGCTCCTTCCGGGACTGCGCGGAATACGATTTCAGCTGGCACCCCGCCAGTCCCGAAATATGCGGTGTTTCGTTCGATCCGAGTGTAATCGTTTGGTACCCATTCACGGAAAACGTAGGGGCCTGTGCCGACCGGATGAACGGCGTAATCGTCGCCCTTTTCTTTAACAGCTTTTGGGCTGCTGATGGCGCCGTAGTCATCGGCAAGAAGTTCGATCAGGGTTGGGAAGGGGGCGGATAGCTTGAGTTCTATCGTCTGGGCGTCTACAATATTTACGGATTCAATTGCGCTGAACTGAGATCGCACTGGCGATCCCGTCTCCTCGGCCCTCAGCCGATCAATGTTAAACTTTACCGCCTCAGCATCGAAAACCTCTCCGTCATGAAACATCACACCTTCGCGAAGCTTGAATGTCCAAGTTAACCCATCCTCAGAAGTTTGCCAGCTAGTCGCCAAGTCGGGGACGATATCGGTCATATTAGGGTCGGCAAACTTAACTAGACCGTTGAACAAATGCCTGAACACGATTTGTGATGTAACACTCTGCGATTTTGCTGGGTCAAGGTTGGCGACGTCACTTCCTTGCACGTAGGTGAGCGTTTGAGCCGAGACCGTCCCAGCATTCAAAAAAGCCGATAGCACACCGCCCAAAATCGCTGCCTTAGGACAAAAACCGGTTCTTTGAGGAATATGTAGCATTGGATTCCCTTTCTGCAGGTTGAATGCCCTAGCCAGCTGACGGGGGCGGAAGGATATCGAAAGAAGCTTGGATAAGATTTCGTGTGTAGGATTGACGGGGAAAGTGAAAAATCTGCTCGACCTTGCCCGCTTCAACGATTAGTCCGTCCTTCATGACAAGAACCTCGTCAGCGAGAGCCCTGACCACCTTCAGATCATGACTTACAAACATGTATGATAGGCTGAAGCGGGTTTGTAGATCGCGAAGGAGTTCGATGATTTGTGTCTGGACCGAGAGATCAAGTGCTGATGTCGGTTCGTCTAGAACGATGAAACGCGGCTTAAGGACAAGAGCGCGTGCGATCGCGATACGCTGACGCTGCCCTCCCGAAAACTCGTGGGGATATCGTTGACGAACTGCGGGATCAAGTCCGACTTCCTGGAGCGCAGTAGCGACTAGCTCCTCTCGCTCGCGGCCGTTGGCCCCGATACCGTGTATTTGGAGCCCTTCACTTATGATCTTACCTATTGAACGACGGGGATTAAGGGAGCCGAAGGGATCTTGAAAAACCACCTGCATGCGTTGGCGCAATGCCTGCGCTTCTCGACCCTTAAGGTTGGAAATATCTTTATTTTCAAGGCGGACCGCCCCTTGATAACGTTGTAGCTGGAGTATCGCCATGCCCAAGGTGGTCTTGCCTGAACCGCTTTCACCGACGATCCCGACGGATTGACCCTGCCGTATGGTTAAATCGATGCCGTCAACCGCCTTGATGTAATCAACTGTTCTTCTGAACAATCCGGACCGCACGGGAAACCAAACTTTGATGTTTTTCGCTTCGAGCACGACGGGAGCATTGTCGGACACAGACAGTGCTTGACCTTTAGGCTCCGAATTTACGAGATGGCGTGTATAATCGTGCTTGGGACGGTCGAAGACCGCAGTAGTATCGCCAGTCTCTACGATTTGGCCGCCCTTCATCACGCAGACACGAGTTGCCATGGCCCGGACAACGTTTAAGTCATGGGTAACGAGCAGCAGAGCTGTCCCTGTCCGCTCACTCAGTTCTCGCAGTAGTGCCAGAACCTGTGCCTGAATAGTGACGTCAAGGGCTGTGGTGGGTTCATCAGCTATGATGATGTCTGGCTCGTTCGCAAGTGCCATTGCGATCATCACACGCTGTCGCTGGCCTCCGGAAAGCTCATGCGGATAAGCTTTTCTCCGCTTATCTGGATTCGGTATACCAACCATCTCCAACAACTCTAACACCCGAGCATCGAGCTCTCTTCGGGAGACCGAGCGGTGATTGGCTACGACTTCACCTATTTGACGCTCCACAGTGTGCAGCGGATTAAGGGACGTCATTGGCTCTTGAAATACCATGGCAATCCTGTTGCCGCGCAGCTTTTCCATTTCTGCGTCCGGGAGGCTGGCTAAATCCTGCCCTCGAAATCGTATAGTGCCAGTAACTTTCGCAGATGATGGAAGCAGCCCCATAATTGACAGGGAAGTCATTGACTTTCCAGATCCAGATTCACCAACCAGCGCTAATGTCTCTCCCTTTCTTAATTCAAAGCTAATCCCTCCAACTGCGGCTCGCGGCATAGATCCGAACTTGACGGTGAGGTCCTCGACTACGAGAAGAGCAGGCTTGCCTGTGACATTCATCGGCTCTCCTCCAGAATGTCCGCTATTGCGATAGCGAGAGCTGCCTCCCCGTCGCGAATTCGCATCTGCTCGGAGTCAAGCCATTCCTGATGGTTGCTTACGCGACTTTCGCATCTTGCCAGCATGCGATCCACTTCGGCTGGCGCTACGCTGCCCATTGTAACGCGTGAACGAACAAAATCCTCCGGATCAAGAGCACGACTGAGGTCGTCTTGGTGCACATCGATCCGGCAGCCGATAGTCTCTAAGGCTGCTTGAGAAAGATGCTCGACCGTGACCTGCTCTGGCGTGATGTTCACCGCAAGGCAGTTTCGGACTAAACGCCCGACGACGTGATGAACCTCGCGAAATGGAAGACCTGTCTGCCGAACAATCGTATCCGCCAGGTTACTGGCGGTAGTCCAGCTGCCACGAACTGACGCAAGCATTTTTTCCTGGTGTACGGTTAACGTCAACACTATACCAGCCAGTAGTTCTAGGGACGCATGTGTGCTGGACAATGCATCCTCAGCCATGGGGAGCTCGCGGATGGCTTGATCTCCCGTTCCCTCGGCCCTGAAAGTTGCTAGCGCCGTGCTTAACCAAGTGACTGCACTACCAGCTGCACCTTTTACAGCTTCCAGTCCGGTCGGATTCTTCTTCTGCGGGAATATGCTGGACGTTCCGCAATAAGAGTCGTCTGACTCTACCAAACCAAATTCGGTCGAAGACCAAATGTGCAGGTCGGTCGCCAGATCGTTAAGATCAGACATGATGAACGACAAGGCCCCGACTAGTTCGGCTGAGTAGTATGCCTCACGACCGAGCTTCGAATTTTCAATTACGTCATGAAAACCCAGGAACTGAGTTGTCCGGCGTCGATCTAGTGGCCAGGATGTGCCGGAGAGGCCAACCGTTCCAAGCGGGTTGCGGTTCATGCGAAGGTATGCCTCTGACAGACGCTCAAAGCTTTCTTCAAGCCTGTATGCGAAGCTGAGCAAATAGTGACCAAATACCCACGGCTGCGCCTGTTGCATGTGAGTATACCCCGGCATGACGGTCCGCGAGTGCGCTCTCGCTACCGTCAGTACCGCCGCCCGCATCTGGACCAGGGCCGCGAAGACCTGCAGCGTACGGTTTCGTTCCGCGAGACGGCGGACAGTGGCGCCCTGATCAATCCGACTGCGTCCGGTATGCATCTGACCGGAAATTTGATCGCCTACCTTTTCTCGTAGGTAATTCTCGATTTGAAGGAGAAAGCTGCCCCTAGCAGGGTCAACAACCAAGGCATCTTCGCCTGATCTACGCAACTCGCGAAGAGCACAGAGTAAAGCCCTTGCTGTTGGTCGATCAATGATACCTTGCTCGGCTAGCATCGTCGTATGCGCCAGATCTACCAGCAAGAACTCGTCAAAATGTTGCCGCTCTTTCGTTAGCGCGGGCACTACGTAGTACTTCATCAGGCGGTCCGCAGGAGAGCTTGATAAGCGGGCCTCTGCGAGGGTGAACTCATTCTGTTTCGTGGCGAAGGACATAATATTCTTCCGGTAACGGGGGTTTTAGTCGCGATTGTTACGCATTCGCGGATCCAGATGATCGCGCAGCACGTCGCCGACGATGTTGAAGCTCAAAATGACGAGGAACAGCGCGGTACCTGGGACGAGGATCAAATGCGGGGTTGTAGTGAGATAGCTTCTCGATCCGGCAATCATTGCACCCCACTCGGGAATAGGCGGCTGCGGGCCGAGACCGAGGAAACTCAAGCCGGACGCAATCAAGATCGCTTCGGCGAGCGATATGGTGCCATGAACAATCGCGAGCGACGCGGTATTCGGTAGAATGTGACCAAACAAGATGGACATATCAGTCGCCCCAAGAGCACGAGCAGCGGTCACAAACTGTCGCTGCCTTAGCGCGATTACCGGACCGCGAAACAATCGTGCATTCTGTGGCACGGTCGAAATAGCGATCGCTAAAGTCAGACTGATGACCCCTGGTCCAGCCACGGCAATAACCATGATTGCCACCAAGACACGCGGGAATGCGATCATGAAGTCCATAAAGCGCATCACTAAAGCGGTGAGCCAGTTGTCGTAGTACCCGCACAGCGCGCCAATCGTAATGCCGACAACCATGCTGCCTGCGACACTCACAATCGCGACCAAAAGAGTTATGCGACCACCGTAGATCAGTCGGGCGACCATATCGCGGCCCATCTCGTCGGTGCCTAACCAGTAGGCCCACGATGGCGCTTGGCGGGCGGCTCCCAGGTTGACGAGAGTGATCGTGCTTGGATCGTAAAGCAGCGGCGCGAATATCGCGGCGCCAACAAAGAAAATGATGCATGCTGCAGCGGCTAAAGTCAGCCAGTGCTTCGCAAACATGCCAATCCAAATCGGCGATGAGTTGCGCGCCATCTCAGGAGTAGGAGATGCGTGGGTCGAGGATTCCATAGATGATGTCCACGATGAGGTTGACGACGACGACAGCTATCGCGAAGACGAGAAGCGTGCCCTGGATTACGAAGATATCGCGCTGAGCTATGGCATTGATCATGTACCGGCCCATGCCTGGCCAAGCGTAAACCGTCTCAACAATGACAGCACCACCGAGTAGACGGCCGAAGTCGAGACCAAAGATTGTGATCAACGGTATAGATGCATTTCTCAGAGCGTGATGGTACGTGACCTTCGGCCAAGAAAGCCCCTTAGCCCTTGCCGTGCGGACGTAGTCCTCCGCAAGCGTATCGAGCATGCTCGAGCGAGTAAATCTGGCGAAGGTCGCCACATAGGGCAATCCAAGCGTCACGGCCGGCAACACGAGGTGCGCTGGTGTGCCACGCCCTGTTGGCGGGAGCCATCCTAGGTTCGACGCGAAAAGCATCATCAAGAGAAGGCCCAAAAAAAATCCGGGCGTCGAGATCCCCAAAACGGAAAGGCTGGTAACCAACCGGTCGGCCAAGCGACCGCGTCGAAGGGCGGAAATGATGCCAAGAGGCACACCCAGCGCCACTGCGAACAGCATTCCGGCAATTGTAAGCTCCAATGTCGGCCCGATTGTTCGAGCGATGCCTTGTGTTACGGGCTGCATGCTCTGGAATGAACGTCCCATGTCACCCTCGAGGAGGCGCTCCACGTACATCCCAAACTGAACCGGCAGGGGCATATCGAGCCCTAAATTGGTCCGTATCTGTTCGATGTCCTCTTGAGCTGCATCCGGACCTGCAGCAATACGGGCTGGGTCTCCCGGGATCATGTGAAGGATCAGAAATATCGCCAGAGCCACGCCAAGAAGCATTGGACCCAACAACAGAACGCGGCGAAGAATAAATATCGGCATCGACACACTAGCCCCTGTTTCTGATTGAACTGTCCCCCAACCATGCCCTAACATCAAGTGCATACTCGATTGTGGCACTATAACAGGATGTTATGAGAGATGAATTCTCGACAGATTGAAGCCTTCAGGGCGGTGGTTCAGCTCGGCAGTATGACGAATGCCGCCGAGCTCCTCGGGGTCACCCAACCGGCAGTAAGCCGTCTCATCCGCGATCTGGAGGCGAACCTGCAGTTGCGACTGTTTAGGCGTGAGGGGAACCGTCTAGTGTCCACCCACGAGGCGATTGTGTTGTTTGAGGAGGTTGATCTCCATTACCGCGGTCTTGGCCGTATTGAGAAAGTCGCTAGTGATTTAAGGCGGCAGTCTATCGGTTCGCTGAGGATTGCTGCCCCGCATTCGCTGGCTACGTTTTTCCTGGCTGACGTGACGGCCAAATTCCTTGAAGAAAGGCCTTCGGTCGAGATTTGTATTGGTTCGTTTCACTCTGCCCTGATCGCAGAACGAGTTGCACTGAGGCAATTTGACATCGGCTTGGTTCAGATTTCTGGTGATCATCCAGGGGTTAAGGTGGTTTCACTTCCCCCGCCACCTGCAGTTTGCATTTTACACAAGGATAATCCCCTAGCTCGCCAAGAGGTGCTCACGCCTAAGATCCTGGCGCACGAGGACTTCATATCTCTCGGCATCAGAAGTCCTTTACGGGCAAGAATTGATGCGCTGTTTACAGAATTCGGTATCGAACGTAAGCAACACATTGAGACTGACCTGGCCGCTACGGTCTGTTCTTTGGTGTCCAAAAACCTGGGAGTGTCTATTGTCGATCCATTCGCTGCGTCTGCTATGGACAAGCAAAAGGTTGTAACGCGTCGTTTTGAGCCTTCAGTTCCGTTCGAAGTGGCAGTGGTAGTTCCTGCCCACAGGAGTTTATCGGCTCATGCTCAGAGATTTCTGGAAACAATAAGGGGTCACTTTAGAGCGGTTCCCTGACTGATTGAATCTGTCGGGGCTTCGAAATCAGGCGCGTTCTGATTCAAACTATCTGCCGATGGAGGTCGGCGGATATGTCAAAAGCTCTCTCTGTCGATCTGCGTGTTCGCGTGCTTGCTGCTGTTTCCGCTGGTGCGACCCACCGAGAAGCTGCTGAACGGTTTGGCGTGAGTGCCGCAAGCGTCAGCCGCTGGCCAAATCTGCAACTTCGCCAGGGCGACGTGCGACATTGTCCTCTTAGCGGAGATCGAAATTCCGGAAAGACAGAGGCCCATGGCGAGGCGATCATGGCATGGCTCGCTGAGCACCGCGATGGAACCTTGTTCGAGTGCAGGACGCGCTTTCTGCCTAAAGCATCACAATCAGCAAGTCGGCTTTGCACCGGTTCCTTGTCCGGCACGGCCAGACTCGCAAAAAAGACTGGCCACGCGGTAGAGCAAAGCCGTCCCGACGTCCTGGAACCGCGTCAGCCGTGGTTCGATGATCAACTGGACCTTGATCCTGCCAAGCTCGTCTTCGTCGACGAAACCTGGACTGCGACGAACATGGCGCGCACGCACGGACGCTGCAGGAAGGGAGAGCGCCTGCGAATGGGCTTCCCGCACAGCCACCGGCAGACCACGACGCTGGTGGCTGGCTTGCGCAACACGGGAATGGTTGCGCCGCTCGTCATCGACGGGCCGATCAATGGAGAATGGTTCGAGGCCTATGTCGCCCAGGTTCTGGTGCCGACCCTGAGGCCTGGCGATGTCATCATCCTTGACAATCTCTCCAGCCGTAAGCGACCGGCGGCGCGTGAGATGATTAAGGCTGCCGGTGCGCGCATGCTGTTCCTCCCTCCCTACAGCCCAGACTTCAATCCCATATAGAAAGCATTCTCGAAGCTGAAAGCGCTCCTGCGCAGCAGCAGAGCGAACCGTGACCGGCCTTTGGGACAGGATCGGGAAACTGATCGACCTCATCGAGCCCCAGGAGGCTCGAAACTTCTTCACATCATGTGGTTACGATCCAGCATGAAAGGGCACCGCTCTAAGGTCGAGGAACCCGTATCGTACGTAAGCGCACAGAGCTCGTGAATGCGCTACGCGCCACGCTCTATGAATACGGTCAAATAGTCCCCTTGGGGGTTGGCCATATCAAGCGCATTGAGGCAATCCTTGCGGATGCCGAAATCGAATTGCCTGAGATTGTACGATAAGAGTGCCATGACCTTCTGGCGCAGATCAGCGAGAAGACGGCCCGATTGATAAAAAGATGCAGAAGCTTTCGGAACTGGCCCGGCAAAGTGATACCGCGCGACGCCTTCAGACGATGCCGGGGGTTGGGCCGATGATCGCATTGGCCGTCGAAGCCTTTGCGCCTGCCATGCAGACCTTCCGACGTGGCCGAGATTTCGCTGCGTGGCTTGGGCTTGTCCCCAACATAGACCGGCCAAGCCGATATCCGTAGGCTGCTTATTATCGATGCCATGGCACGGGTGAATTGTGCAAGTCGCTGACCGCCCCGGGTCGATAGTTGGCTCTCGCGGATGCTGGTCAGGAAACCTGGTATGCTGGTCGCAAACGCTTTGGCAAACAAAATGGCCCAGAAGATATGGGCCATGCTGACCAAAATGGAGGATTATCGAGCACCGGCCATGGCTCATGCAGTCTAAAATACCACGGCATTGCATAGCCAATCTCATAAGGAGGCGTGAGGAGTCTACGACCCGAATGGGCGCTTGATCGATTATCTGGAACGGCGAAACCAATTGGAGACGTAAAGCCAATAAGCTCGGAACGTAGATTGGTACCCGATCCGCTGATCACCATACCGGCAATGCGGCTTATGCAAGTGCCGTACACAAAGGACTGACACAAGACCGTACTTGATCGCACCTCATTGGGAAGAAAATTCTTGCGCGACGCACGGCAGTTCAGGCAACCACATAAGTTTCTCTGGAGAAATTCCATTCCTCTCGTCAATGAGAACTGGATCACATATCAGGAGCCAGTGAGCAACTTGGGGGTAGAACAGCGGTTATTCTAAAGTCCAGTTGGATAACATACTATTGGCTACCGGTGAGGTATCCAAGGCAAAGGCAAGACATTCTGCGCATGGTGTCCGTCCAGTTTTTTTAAAGGGTCAAGATACCAAGTCCGTGAAGATAGTTATACGGACATATTTTACGATTTTACAGATCGAGACCGGAGGATAAACGCTGCCTTTTGACCTCACGATAGGATTGTTCTGCCACATCGGGCGCAGAGCGTTTCATTGACGCCTTCCGCAAACCTTCATCACTTTGAGTGACAGCTCCATTTACCGCTGCTACACCGCCGGCTCTCTGCTTGTTGTCGGTGTCCTGACGCTTCAATTCTTCGCCGTACGCGATCATCTCCTGGAGGCTCATGCGCTTGCTGATCGCTTTTCGGAATACAGCTTCACCACCTTCGCGAAGGATCTCATCGGGATCCTTCCCCGCAGGCAGTAGTGCGAAGCTCATGCTTTTGCCCTGTTGAGCCAACCGGGTCTCAGTCAGATAGTCCAAAGTCCGTTTAGCAACATCTGCGCTCGCCTTTCGGCCAGCTTTATCGCCGTCAAGGCACACGAGTGCATGGTCATTAAGACGGAAGATCTTGTCCAGTTGTGGCCGACTAATTGCAATGCCAATCGGAGATACCGTTTGCTTAATGCCTGCCTTGTGTAGCGACATGACATCTGTGTAGCCTTCTACGATCAGGAGCTCCCCTGACTCTCGAATTGCATCCTTTGCAAGATGATGGCCCCACAAGAGTTCCGACTTCTTAAAAATTTCGGAGTTTCTCGAATTCCAGTATTTTGGTGTATTATTTCGAGGTGTTCCTATCGATCGACCAGTCAAGCCTACGACCCGCCCATATTCATCACACCATGGAAAAATAATGCGTCCCTTGAGGTAACTGAAATCATCGAAAATGGCGCGACTCTTGATGTCTGTAGAATATTGCCGAAATATATCAGTATTATCTAAATGCTGAACATAAGATACAGAAGATGGAAAATAGCCAACTTTAAACGCTGGATCTGGCTCCCAAAGTCCACGAGAATCAAGATAATCCTTAGCATTCTTGTTGAGTGGCTCCTTGGCGATTACATCAATTATCTGATCATTAAGAAGACTTTCTTGAAAAAGTTTTGACGCCGTTTCCATTTTCTCTTCTAGATCATAACTTATAGACATGTGACAAAGGTAGTCTTCCTCCGAAATCGGAGCCTGCAATGCCGTTTGCGTACGATTTCTCAAATTTACAATTTCTACTGCTGGCGCAGCGGTCTCGGGGCCACGTCGGTTCACTTTCACCGTTCCATTTGTCCTTCGACTGTCGCCATTTGTTACGACATACTCATCCACCGCAGCATGCCAGCTCTCCTTTCTCATGATTTCTCGCGCGAATTTTTCGCCGCCACCGTGTGTTGAGCATCCCCAACAGTGGTAAGCACCGTAATGGCCCATACTGTCGTTTATCTCGAAAGAAGGACGCGTGTCTTCGTGATCTACGGTGGGGCAATTGGTTTTCCACTTACCCTCACCAATTCCAATCAATTCTTGGTTTGTATGGAATCTAACCATATCGGAAAGAAGGGGACCAGCCGTTTCCTCATGTTTGCCGGGGAGCGCGCCAGCAGCGTCGGCGCGATCATGCGGATTCCCTATCGCCAACGATGCTTCAAAAGCGGGCTGCTGACCTCCGGATGTCGAGGTTTTTCGAAAGGGCATGTGCGTGTTGATCCTAGTAAACGTCAATGTAAGAAAGGCGCTCTCAATTGCCCGTAATACCTACCACCCCAGCCGTGCGAAACGAATTTGATGATGATTACAATCGAAACTCTGTGGCGGCTTATGGCACCAAGGTTAGTAGGTTAACGACGTGACGCATCCAAGCGATTTCGCTTACGTCTACGACACTCTTGTCAGGTGCCCGCCTGTCGAACTCCCCCCTTTTCGTCAGATCACTGGGTGACGCGGATAAAAACCAGGGCTATCGTTCTTTGTACGAACGCTTTCTCTCCGACTGACCTGAGGCCCGCGACTAGCCGCGCGCGCAAGGTGTATGGCCGGCAATGCTGGAGACACGCTTGCTATTCAGCGGACAATACCACTATCGCGATTGGTCCGATCTCTTCTGTTTTCACTGGAAGTACTGGGCGTTAGATTTTCTTGGTTCTCTCCCTCTGGTTCATCCAGATAATGAGATTGAGAGCCCGAGGGGCGTTGCACATTGGTAGATATCTCATTAAGCGGAACACGACCCTTTACGGTAGGGATGAGATCGAAAGGTGGCGCAGGGAGCCTGCCGACTGCATCACTGGCTCTCCATCTACCAGAAAGCGCCCTACGTAAGCGTGACCTCGAGGAGGCCTCCTGTTCACTTCCAAAAGCTTCGTCCGCCGTCCTTCGTCGGCCTGCTGGTGCGTTGGACGGTGGACTTTCTGCAACCGTCATCAGCCGACTGCTTGCCGGTCTCTCAGGTGGATGCTGCAAGCGACGGGTAGACGGTCGACCGACGTTCTGTTCGTTATTTAATGATTGTTCGGCAGATCGGGCGGTAGTTAGTCGACGGTTTAATGCCATCACCTCATAGTTACTCAGTCGCGCCCTAAGGATATTGACACGCGCTTCAACCAACGTCTCGAGGTCGCTGAGATAATCGTAGGCCCTTGCGCGTGCTTCCTCCTGTTTCTGATGAAGGCCCGCAACGTAGTCACCTAAAGCTTCATCCATCTCTTCCCGAAGATTCGATGCTCCCAAGCGGACCGATGTTTGGGGCTGAGATCTCGGTTGGCGGCTTAACGAATTGTTATCATTGTTGATAGGCAAATGGGGCCTCAATACTGTGACCTGGAAAAACTGGTTGTGCATGAAGTAATAAAACTATCTCCTTCACATCTGTAGCTCTTTCTGTCGTGATCTCGTTTCCAAATTTCTCACGGCGCCAGTGCTTGCTCGAAGCGCTTTAAAAGCGTCGCGAACGGATAAGGCCGCGTCTTTGTGTCCATTGGCCACCAGATTGAAAATGCTACCTCTGGACTGCAAGGCTTCACCCCAGCCCTTGGATGCACCCTGAGACATTTTAATCAAAAATGATGCAACATCCTCATGGCCTTTTATCTTCAAGTGTGACGCCAGCTAAGACACTTCTTTTCTTACACGGAGCTGATCAGACTGCCTTTGTTTATTTCTTACACGACTGGAGGCGGGCGCAGATAAAGGCGATGTGACCTGCTGAGATACACGCTTCTGCTCGATACTTGATCCAGTAGGACTGCTCGGAGGAAGCGTCTTTTCCCGGATGGGCGGTTCGGAAAGCAGATGCCGTGACGGAGTCTTGCTCGTAGAGTCTGGCGACATTTCCAATTTTAGATTGTAAAACTGCGCCATGTTGTTGTGAACAGGGGTGAGCGCGGGTGTCGACAACTGCATTGACGTCCGCTTCGGAGACGATGCAGTTGCTATAAATTTCTCTTTAACGCCAACTCTGATAGGAGTCCGAGGAAGCCTAAAGGCTTTCATAAGAGGCAGTTTCTGTTCTTTAGCCTCGCTCAGATTTTCCCCTGAAGAAGTTAGCGTTGCGCTATTTGCTGTTCGAGCCTGCAATAATGCCTGCTCGCCGATGGCTTGATTGTTATCGAACCCATGCCTGTGGTCATTCAAGCGTTCAAAGTAAGAAAGGAAATCTTCCCCCGTTTGGATTTCATCCCATTTTGGAGGAGCTTCTGTGAATTCCAGGAGCAGCTCTTTTGCTAAGGGGAACGGTGCTTTTTCACTAGTCACTTTCATTATCCTTCGGCGCGCTTCTAACGGCGGCCGAAGGCCAGCCATTTAGCGTTAAGACAATGAACGACGCTTGCAGGTTCCGCAATTCGCACCATGTAAACAAGATTTTATGCTGCGTTACAAATGTAACCATCCCGTGCCGATTATTTATATAAATCTAATGTGTATTTACTTTTCCACAAATAATACGTGTATATAACAAGTATGTATTATAGAACGCGTCATTTTTTTGGGGTCATACCCGCATCATTTGACGTAGTTGGCGCCTTCTTGCGGCTCGAACAGAATGACGATCTGGCCGACCGCCTTCGACGGTCCGCTCGGCTTTGGCGCGCAATACTGTCAATCGGCGCGGAAAGTTGACCCCATGGGGATGCGGACGAAAACTTGGACCACCAAGGAGGTAGTTCATGTATTCCTATTCAGACAGACTTCGAGCAGTGGAGCTCTACATACGGCTGGGCAAGCGCCTCAACCCGACCCTTCGTCAGCTGGGATATCCCACAAAGAATGCGCTGAAGGGTTGGTACCGCGAGTACGTCGAGAATCTCGATCTGCGTATGCAGCCGGTAGCGCGAGCGCCAAAGTATTCCGAGGCACAGAAACAGGCGGCACTTGAGCACTTTCGCACCCATGATCGTTGCATCTCTGCGACGATGAGGGCGCTTGGCTATCCCGGACGAGGAACTCTGACCGCCTGGGTCCGAGAGGCCTTTCCGGAAACGCAAACATCAATGGTTGGTCGATCGTGGCATCCTGGCTATTGCGAGGAGGTCCGGCAAGCCGGCGTCATCGGACTATGCTGTGGAGATGAAACCGCTCAACAGTTAGCTGATCGGCTAGGCGTCTCAAGGCCGACATTGTACAGCTGGAAAGACCAGCTACTCGGTCATGAGGCTCCTTCATCCATGAAACGCCGCAAAGCCAACTCCAAAAAGCCAGAACGTGAGGAACTCGAGCGACAGCTTGAAGCTCTCCAGCGTGATGTCCGCCAGTTGCAACTCGAGCATGACCTCCTGAAGAAAGCCAACGAACTGTTAAAAAAAGGCCTGGGCGTCGATCTGCAGATCCTGAGCAATCGGGAAAAGACACAGCTGATTGACGCCCTTAAAGATAGCTATCGCCTGCCAGAACTCCTCGCCCAGCTGCAAATTGCCCGGAGCTCCTACTTTTACCACCGCACACGGATATGTCTGGCAGATAAGTATGCCGCCATCCGGCACAGCCTTGCGAAAATATTCGAAGCAAACCGTCGTTGCTATGGTTATCGCCGATTGCAGGCGTCGCTTGCCAGGCAAAGCGTGACAATCTCGGAGAAGGTTGTGCAGCGCTTGATGAAGCAGGAGCAGTTGGTCGTTGCCAGGCCGCGTCGACGGCGTTTTGGATCATATCTGGGAGAAATCAGCCCGGCGCCCGAGAACCTGATCAATCGCGACTTCCATGCAAAAGCACCGAACGTGAAATGGCTGACAGACATCACCGAGTTCCAGATCCCAGCTGGGAAGGTGTACCTCTCGCCGATCATCGACTGCTTCGACGGTATGGTCATAAGTTGGTCGATTGGGACGCAGCCAGATGCAGGCCTGGTCAACACAATGCTGGATGCCGCCATTGAGACCGTGACCAAAGGAGAGGAGCGGCCAATCGTCCATTCCGATCGTGGAGCCCATTATCGCTGGCCCGGCTGGCTGACACGGATCAGCAACGCGCAGATGGTTCGCTCGATGTCCCGCAAGGGCTGCTCACAAGACAACGCTGCGTGCGAAGGCTTCTTCGGCCGGTTGAAAACGGAACTCTTTTATCCACGGGATTGGAAGGCCATCACAATCGAACAGTTCGTCGCCGAGGTGGATGCTTACATCCGCTGGTACAACGAGAAGCGCATCAAGATATCACTGGGATCACTCAGCCCGGTCGAATATCGCAACAGCCTCGGCCTGAGCATTTAGAACAGTCCAACTTTTTGTCCGCACCCCCCATATCGGCGTGCAAAATTGGCTCTGACTCACTTTTGATGAATTCTGGGCGTCGGCTGGCGTTGGTTTTGCAGAAGGAATCAGCGCCATGGTTCATTCGCTTCGCCCCTCCGCACTCGTGCCTCGAGGCTTTGTCATCGATGAGACAGCTTCTGCTGGCGATGCCATCATACTCACTGTCCGATCGACGGATATATCCAGCGGTTGTCCAGGCTGCGGAACAAGATCTGCGCGGATACACAGTCGTTATCATCGACGCCTGACGGATCTTCCCATCGCGGGAAAGTCTGTGCGATTGGTAATTGCCGCACGCCGCTTCTACTGTGACGCAGTGCTGTGTGGCCGACGGATTTTTGCCGAGCGCTTTGAGGCAGATGTCCTGGCGTCGTGGGCGCGGCGCACTGCGCGGCTTGATCACATCGTCCACCATCTCGGGCTTGCTTTGGGTGGGCGACCGGCGGCGACTATCGCCCGCAGACTGATGGTGCCGGTCAGCAACGACACCTTGCTGCGTGTCGTCCGACGGCGCGGCACCCCGCGTATCGTTCCGCCGACGGTGATCGGCATCGACGACTGGGTATGGCGGCGCAACCAGCGTTACGGGACGATCATCTGCGATCTCGAACGGCGCAAAACCATTGCACTTCTGCCAGACCGAGAACCGGCAACCGCTCAGGCCTGGCTTTCGGGTCAGCAACAGATCAGTGTCGTCGCCCGCGACTGCGGTGGCGCCTACGCCCTTGCTGCAGCCAAGGCATTGCCGGACGCGACCCAAGTGGCCGATCGATGGCATTTGATGGAGAACGCCAGTCGGGCATTCCTCGACGCCGTCCGCAAATCGATGCGACAGATCAGAACAGCGATCGGGTCGGTAACGATCAACACGGAGCTGCTGACGGCAGCAGAGCTGATCCAATATCAGGGATATCTGCATCGAGAAGACACGAACGCCGTCATTTTGGACTTGGCCAAGTCCGGTGCTGCAATCAAAGAAATCGTTCGTTGCACAGGGCACAGTCGCGGCCTCGTCAGGCGGGTGCTACGCGGTCAGCGATCTGAGGTGTTCCGCGTGCGGGAGAGCTCCCTTGAAGTTTATCTGCCATGGCTCGACGCGCAGTGGAGTGCCGGTCACCGCAATGGCACACAGTTGTGGCGAGACCTGACGCGCCAGGGATTCCAGGGCTGCCTTCGTGTCGTAACCGAGTGGGCGACGCGTCGGAGAAAGGCGGAAAAGATGGATTGCGAAGCGTTGAGCCGTACGCCGTCGGCACGGACTTTGGCACGCCTCATGACCATCGCTCGCGACGATCTCTCCAAGTCTCAGACCGTTACGGTTGCCGCGATTGAAGGCTTCGTGCCGCAACTCGTGGAGGCGCGGGAAGTCGTCGCCGCTCTCCAAGCCATCATCCGCAAGAAATCTCTTGCCGATCTCGAACCATGGCTGGAACGGGCCCGATCAAGCTTGGTCGCGGCCTTCGCCAATGGTGTCGCCAAAGACCGGGCAGCCGTGAGTGCCCCGATCAGTTTGCCGTGGTCAAATAGAAAGACAGAAGGGCAGATTACCAAGCTCAAGCTTGTAAAACGCCAGATGTACGGCCGAGGGAAAATCGACCTCCTTCAGGCCCGCGTCATTGGCGCCGGATAGGCCTCTGGCCACCAAAATTGCGTCAGAGCCAATTTTGCACGCCGATTCACATCCCGACGCGGAGATCGCCATTTGCGTGGACTTCTCTACTAAGCAGCGTCGGTCATTCTCACGCGCAGTGCCAAACAGAGTTCCTTGCGAACTTGGGGCCTTCAGCTCCGGGAGAGGATCGGCTTCAAAAGAGCGGCTGTGGCTGTTGCACGAAAGCTTGCTGTCATCATGCACACCATGCTCACGACCGGAGAGCTCGTCAATCCAGCCGCCGGAGTGTCCGTGGCAGCATAGGACCAAATCGCCCTGGGGAACCAAGCCGTCTTCAACAAAACGCCAGATGGCGACTGCAAGCTTTCGAGCCAGCGCGACAACTCCGATCTTGCGAGATCTGCCCGAGCCCGCCCCGAACGTACCCCGATACCACTGGGACAAAGCGCTTGTCGGTTGATACCTCAACCATTACCACGCAAGTTCAACGAGGAGCCGTCTCGCGAAGCGGTTGCCGGCTTAGCTGATCCTTTGATCATGCTTCACGGCACCACTTGCGTATGGGCTTGGTGCCAGACCGAGAAAAGCTCGCCAAACACTTTCGATTGGCGAACTGTCGATGGAATACCTCAGACACCAACAGCACAGCACTCAGTTTGCCAATACCTTTGAGCGTGGCGATGCGGCGAATCTTGTCGACATTGGGAATGCCCAGTGTGCCATCACTCAAGCCTTCCTCGAGTTGGCGGTCGAGATCAAGAATATGAGCGTGGACCAGTTCCAGGCGTTCGAACTCCTTCGTTAGCTCTGCTGCAAGGAATTTGCCGAGTGGTTCGTCATCGGCTGTCCTCACCATCTGCAGCCATTTGCGCCAGTCTCCTCTCCAGCGGGCCTTGACCTCACGGATACCGTGAAGGTTGAGCAGGGCACGAATGCGGTTCACGTGGCGTGTCCGCTCTGCCGAGTGCTGCAAGCGTTCCCTGTCGAGACGTTTGGCATCTTCCTCCTCCTGCTTGGGAACACGAACTTCACGGCATACCGTTCGAGAAGTTCGCGCAGCATCAGCCGCTCAATCGCCAAATCAAGCGCTATGCCCGAGAGGGGCTCGATCTCAGCCTTTCGACGCTTGCCGATCAGGTCGGCGCGTGTGCCACAGCCTTGAAGCCAATTCATTCATTGAGCGAGGCCCATGTCCTGGCCGCCGAGCGGCTGCATGGCGACGACACGACAGTGCCGATCCTGGCGAAAGGAAAGACTGACACGGCGCGCATCTGGACCTATGTCCGGGATGACAGACCCTTCGGTGGGCAGTCACCACCTGCGGCCCGGTTCTACGCGTCGCGAGACAGGCGACAGGAGCATCCCGAACGCCACCTGAAGACCTTCTCTTGCATTCTGCAGGCGGAGGCCTATGGCGGCTACAATCCACTGTTCAAGGTAGATCGCGATCCCGCACCTCTGACACAGGCCCTGTGCTCCATTCACGCCACAAGGTCTTCGTGCTGGCCAACATCGCCACGAACGCCAAACGTGGCAGCAAAGCTGCGCCAATCTCGCTGATGGCTTTGGAGGCCGTCAAACGGATCGATGCCCTGTTCGATATTGAACGGGAGATCAACGGCCTTTGCGCTGACCAGCGTCTAGAGCGCCGCCGCAAGGACAGCCAGCCACTCGTCGAAGAACTGCATGCTCCAAACCGAGCCGGCACAATTGTCGCGCAGCTCTCCCGTCGCCGAGCCGATCGACTACATGCTGAAACGGTGGGACGGCTTTACGTCATTCCTCAACGACGGCCGAATTTGCCTGACGAACAATTCCGCCGAGCGAGCGCTTCGGGGCTTCGCGCTCGGACGGAAATCATGGCTCTTCGCCGGATCGGATCGTGGTGCTGAACGTGCGGCGTTCATGGCGACACTGATCATGAGCGCGAAGCTCAATGACATCGACCCGCAGGCCTGGCTTGCCGACGTCCTCGCCAACATTGCGGACACGCCGATCAGCAGGCTGGAGCAACTGCTGCCGTGAAATTGGACACCCAAGACGCCGAATGCTCAGGCTGCCTAAACTGCGGCCTTCGCCGGATGCTTACGACATACGAGTTCTCTGAATGTGAGGATCTATGTTTAGTAACCGGTGTTGCGCCCCCACGTTGCCCGTTGTCGTATGATCTGTGATCGACATTCCATGGATGAGCGAGAAGGAGTTTCTCCATGGAGTCTACGTTGGAGGTTCTCAAGACGGGGCATAGCCGACGTGAGGTGCACCGCCAATGGCCCGACGAGGTCAAGGCACGGATCGTTTCCGAGAGCTTGCGCCCAGGCGCGACGTAAATGAAGTCGCACGGCGCTACGGGCTGAAGGCCAACCACCTGTCATCGTGGCGCACGCTGGCGCGGCAAGGGAAGTTGGTATTGCCAGAGCCGGAAGACGCGGTCGAGTTTGCGGCCATGGTTGTCGAGCTGCAGCCGCCTGAGCGGCCAGCGGTGAAGGCAATCACACGTGCAGAGATTATTGTCGGTTCAGTTACGATCCGTCTGGAGGAAGGTGCGTCCGCGTCTCGGATCGCTGGCATCGCCCGCGCCCTGGCGGCGGGGACATGATCTTTCCGTCGAACCGCGTCCGGAGCATGGTCGCGACCAAACCCGTGGACTTTCGCAAGGGTCATGACGGATTGGCGTCCTTGGTGAAGAACGAGCTGCACAAGGACCCGTTCACCGGAACTGTCTTCGTTTTCCGGTCCCGCAAGGCGGACCGGTTGAAGCTGATCTACTGGGATGGCTCCGGTATCGTCATGGCCTACAAACGGCTGGAGGAGCACACCTTCACTTGGCCCACCATCAAGAATGGGCTGATGACGCTCACCCATGCCCAGTTCGAAGCCCTGTTCGCAGGCCTTGATTGGCGGCGGGTTCATGCCATCCAGACGAGGACGCCGGAAGCG
The DNA here is from genome assembly GCF_056323085.1 of Allorhizobium sp. nf9_anc. Lineage (NCBI taxonomy): Bacteria > Pseudomonadati > Pseudomonadota > Alphaproteobacteria > Hyphomicrobiales > Rhizobiaceae > Allorhizobium > Allorhizobium sp. nf9_anc. The sequence goes on from NZ_JBWHZM010000003.1 coordinate 130,135, forward strand.
GTTGAATAGCTGCGGCACGATGACTCAGCACCGCAAATTCCGAAGGCAAATCGGCTCGGGATTTGGTAGCTTCCAGCCATGCTTGAAGCCGCCGACCTTCCCGATGATGTTGCCGCTCTGAAGGAGATGCTGATGGCGGCGCGGCTAAGCGAGGCGGCCAAGGACGTCGCGATAGCCAGCAAAGATGAGCACATCGCCCGCAAGGATGAGCGGATCGAACGGCTTGAGAAGCTGGTTGCAGCATTCAAGCAGGCAGCCTTCGGACGCAGATCCGAGAAGACCGATCCTGATCAATTCGACCTGGCGCTGGAAGACCTGGAGACGGCTATGGCCGTTATCCATGCAGAGGATGAGGCGGACACTCCTGCTGGAAACAGGATTGCCAAGCCACGCGCCATCAATCGCGGCTCCCTTCCAAAGCATCTTCTCCGTATCGAAGAGGTGATCGAGCCGGAAAGCCTGATCTGCGCCTGCGGCGGTTGCCTGCATCGCATCGGCGAGGATGTTTCCGAACGGCCGGATGTTGTCCCGGCGCAGTTCCGTGTCATTGTCACCCGTCGCCCCAAATATGCCTGCCGTGCCTGCACAGATGGCGTTGTTCAGGCTCTGGCTCCAGCACGGCTGATCCAGGCAGGGCTGCCGACGGAAGCGACCGTCGCCCATGTGCTGGTCTCCAAATATGCCGATCACCTTCCGCTCTATCGGCAGGCCCAGATCATAAGCCGCCAAGGCATCGATCTCGACCGCTCCACGTTTGCCGACTGGGTCGGCCGGGCAGCCTATGAGCTGCGTCCCGTCTTCGATGCGTTGATCGGCGACCTGAAGCGATCAACCAAGCTGTTCATGGACGAGACCCGTGCCCCGGTTCTCGATCCCGGCTCCCGCAAGACCAAGACCGGATACTTCTGGGCGCTGGCGCGTGATGATCGTGCATGGAACGGCGGCGCTCCGCCGGGCGTCGCCTTCACCTATGCGCCTGGTCGAGGAGGCATTCATGCAGAACGAATATTGCAGGGCTTCTCCGGTATCCTGCAGGTCGATGGCTATGCAGGATACAACAGGCTGATCGCCCCAGAGCGCGTTGGCCCGGACATTCAGCTTGCCTATTGCTGGGCACACGCCCGTCGCAAGCTGGTGGAGATCACCCGCAACAGCTCAGCGCCGATTGCCGAGGACGGCGTCAAGCGGATTGGTGAACTGTATCGGATCGAGGCCGAACTGCGCGGTCTTGATCCGGAAGCTCGCCTTGCTGGACGGCAGGAGCGGTCAGCGCCACTGGTCGCCGATATGCAGACTTGGCTCGCCCATCACCTTGTCCGTGTCGCAACAAAATCCCCGCTCGGCGAGGCTTTGGCCTACATCGCCAAATACTGGGATGGCCTGAAGCTCTTTCTGATCGATGGGCGCATCGAGATCGACAACAACAGTGTCGAGCGGACCATCCGGCCGATAGCCCTCAATCGCAAGAATGCGCTCTTTGCCGGGCACGACACTGGTGCTGAGAACTGGGCAACAATCGCCTCGCTTGTCGAAACGTGCAAACTCAATACCGTCGATCCGCAGGCGTATCTGACCGCCACACTCACCGCCATCGTCAAAGGCCACAAGCAAGGCCGGATCGAGGAACTCTTGCCGTGGAACGCGCCAGGACGCTGACGCATAGAAGATTTGTCACGATAGCCTAAGGGTTTACACCGCGTCGGCCAACAATGTCAGCGCGCTGGCAAGTTCCAGTCGCTGGTATGATGTCGAGCTTATCTCCGACTTTGAAACCATCCCGAGGCGTACCGATCTCAAACTGGTACTTACACGCAATAGCCGCCCCAGTCGGAGTAGTCCTTGAGAAAGATAGCTCCGCCATCGTCACGACTGTCGTCCCACGACGATTCACTTCTTGGTCCCAAACGGCTTCCACAGTCGCGACGGAACGCTCAAAATGCTGGAGCCGCCACAAATAAAACCTAACGATGGCCGAGCAGGCCGCTAACCCGATCAATGTGAACACGATCCTCATCACCGCGAGTTCTCGTGTCACCTTCGCATCGTATTTCCTTCTAAGCATCGCTATTCACCCTCACATGCCTGCAACTATGAAGGGATCGCGCAATCTCTGCAACGGAAGAGCGGATTGGGTGGTGTGCTGGAAACACCGGTTACTATGTTCAGGCCTGCGGCTAACCTTGGGTTGATACCAATGATTGAGGAGGTGCCCGATCGCCTTGACGGGTCGCCGCGACAGTTGCGACGGTACTGGTCCAACGAATTCAAGGCCACAGCGGTTGAGCAGGCCTGTCAGCCCGGTGTGAACATGTCGGCAGTTGCGCGGCAGATCGGGGCCTCACCGTCTCAACTCTACCGGCAGCGCAGAGAACGGTTGGGCATTGATGAGCTTGGACAGGCAGTATCTATAAATGAACGAAGCCACCACTCGATGTTAGCTCCATTGCATCAAATGGAAATTGGTGAGTTGCCCCTTGCTCGCTCGCCTGCGCGATCATCTAGCCCGCGCGCAGCCTTAAACTCTTTCATTTTTTTGAACATTTTTTCATTTGCAATAACTTTGTTTTCAGGTGAGACCTCGTTTGGAAACGCACCTGGAATCTTTAAAGGCTTTTCTGGTGGGGATTTGCCGAAATCCTTCCCTGGTTGGTCAATGCGAGAGGTGAATCCGAGTCTTCTTACGGTCAGCCGGTCATTCTCGTCGTTTCCACCCCTGCGATAATCCCTCGAATTTAGCCCTAATGCGCCTCTTTTATAATCAATCACTAATTCTTGTTCTGAGTTGACACGTTGCAGTCTGCGAACTTTGACATGTTCACGCTTGTCAATTCCTTTAACGAGATCATCGTGGTTAACAGGAGTATCGGCTTTCCCTTTAACTGAGTATTCAACCTCTCCGGTGGTATCTTTGTAAAATACGCGTGCTCTGCCAAAAAGCTCTTTTGCGGAGCTAATTAAATTTCCCTCATTGTCATTCCTCGAATCTGTAGAGTAGTGCTTCGTAATTCCTAGTTTACGCGACGTTGTCCCTTTACTGTCGACATTTTTCTCATAGCGAAAGTTTTTGCCTAAAGCGATTTTGAAATGTGAGGTTCCATCTTCGCTTTTTGAGCGCGATATGGATAACGATCCAATCGTTAGACCGGTCGGCGTTGCTTTTCCCTCGGCACTTTTGCTATAACTTATGGACAGCCCGGGCTTACTTCTGGGTATCCCAGGTACTACGTGCCTGTCCATTTCTCGTGTGATATGTTTGTCACCTGGAGCGTCGTAGGCGACATGCTTATCACTGAACATGTTTTTAGAGCGTCGGCCAAGTACTACGTCATCACCCTCCGCATTCTTTCCAGCAAAGATGGTATCCTTTTTCCACGGACGCCAATCTTTTGATACCTCAACAGTGGTGAAACCATCTACTTCCTGGCGCGTTCTAGACTTGGTTTGAAATCCAAGAAAATCTGAGCTCAGTTTTTCGTAGTTTCCTTTGTTCTCGAAGCCGCCGTACTTTTTGTCGTTCTTGAAGTCGATACGTTTTCGCTTGTCCAAGAAAGTGCGGGCATCCTCATAGATCGAGGCTCCGTCATCGTCATTCATCGAACCGCGACGAGCTTTGTCTTTATCATTGGAATTGGCCATAATATTCTTCCTTAGCCCCGACTAAGGGCCGTTCGGTTTCAGCGGCTGAGGCTCTGACTGCGGGCACGGTTGTCGTAAAGAACGCCCTGTCTGGCGCTGTTTGCGTCTCTGGCAATGTTGGATATATTAACGTTGACGTTATCGATCGCCTGCTTGGGTTTACTTGTCGGTTTCGCGGGAGTTTTCGCTTGGTAGCCTGGCGCTTTCGCTTTGCCAGGACTGTCCGATTGAATTTTTCTTATCCCTCCAGAGCTAGAAAGTTTACTGACTTTCTGGTGAATATTATTATTCAATACATTGGGTTTCAGCGTGCGCGCTGAAGGTGCCTTCGTAATTCCTCGCAATTCGGCGAGACTACGGAACTTCTGCCTATCGTGAAAGCTACCCCTAGCCGTTCCATTGAAAACCTCTTGGCTAAATACGTCGTCCTTGTCCGGTTTGGAACCGGTTTCTCTAATGAAACTTTTGGCTTCGATTAGTTTGCCGTCATGAGAAACCAGCTTGATTGGTCGGGAAGAATCTGCAGCGGGCGACCTATCGCCCATCGCCAGATCAAGGCCTGCCGCATTCATGGTCGCCAGATAGCTATCTGATTCGTATTTTTTGTAATCCTTGGGAGAAAGAACGGATTTTCCGTCTGGCGATTGAAGTAACACTTCACGCGCTGACTTATCCTTATGCATGCCCAAGGGCGGTTTATCACCTGTGCGCTGTCGTTCATATTCCTCATGCGAGACATATTCTTTTCCTTTGACGCCAGCGCGGTACATGGCAATAGGAATGTCGGAACGGCGTTCTTCGAAAGCCACAGCAGAAAGCTTGCCATATTCGATGGCAGCTGCATTCCGTCCATGGCGTTTATCAAAAGCCTCAGTCGTGACCAGCTTGCCGTCTTTATCCTGGAGCCATAGCTTATCGGATGCCTGCAGTGCTTCCTTTAATGTTCTTCGTTGTGACTTGTTGGGATCAAATGCAATATAGGAATTATCGAAGCGAGCCATCGCGGGGTAGTCCGCCAACGGCTTGACTTTTCTGTCAACCTTGTTGACATCAAGCTTCATTTTACCGAATTCGTCTTGGGCGATTTGGGAGGAAGTCTTCCCAGGTATTCGCGATGGTGTGTTGAGCAGCCTATCGAGGTGCTCTGCTTTTGTTACGATAGTGTCGTCCAAACCTTTGATCAAAGTTTGGCTACTGTTAAGCGCTTCCAATGGGGCAGGCCGCCCGTATCGATACCGGTGCATATCGTCGGTCAGGTAGCGCGTGGTACCATCTGTCGGCTTGCTTTCTGGGTCTGGAAAGATAGCAACTGTAGTAGCAGTGTCCGATACTGCATAAGGATTGACCACCATCGTCTGCTCCGCTTTCGGAACAAAGGTGAATGGTTGGCTGTAACCGGAGGTATTGGCGGTAAAAAGCGGCATGTCCTGTTTCGGCAAGTCAGGCTCGACCTTTATATTCGGATTGTTGACTTCGTAATCCATATCGTTGTCCCGGCTAAGTTTTGTCTCTGCAGCAGCCATTTCATTCGCTTCGGTGGGTAGATGATTTTCCAAGATTTGGTTTAGAGGGGATGTTGGCGATGTCATATTTGGCGCGCTACCTTGAGATGAAACCGCCGGCGTAGCCTGAGCGGCTTCTAAGTTCGTGGCAGTCCGGACAGGAGCGCTCATTGTGTCTGGACCACTTTCAGGCGTATCAAGCTGGGACTGCATAGCGTTTTCCACGAGTTCATTTTCGTCTGGTTTCATTGGCATTGCCACCGGCGCGGTTTGTCGCGCATAGGATTGAGGAGATAAACTTTCGAAACTCTGGTTTGGACGGGATAGCGGCGAAGTTGTATTACGCCCCTCACCTTGAGGTGAAATATGCGGCGTTGGCTGATTGGACGCTAAGTTCGTGGCATCCTGGAGAGGTGAGCTTATTGTGGCTGGAGCGTTGTAAGATGCATCAAATTGGGGCTGCTTATCGTTTTCGTCTAGCTTTATCGGCTCTTCCATTAACGTGGTTGGTAGCGTATGGGGTTGAGGAGATAAGTTTTCCAAACTTTGGTTTGAGGTGGATATCGGGAGAGTCATGTTGTGCCCGCCATCTTGAGATGTAATTTCAGTTCCATCCCCATTTGCAAGGCTCGGTTTGGAGATTTTATACGGTCGCACGTCACTCTTTTCAGAGCTGTCATACTCGAGAGGACGCTTCCTTTTACCTAGGATACTTCCAACAGATTCATCATTGCCAATTGCATTGCTATTCGTGGATAGGGTCGGTGATGGGGATTCAGTAACCCCGGACGCATATATTTTGGGCTCCATGCTGTCATAATTCCTGACGTTGTTTTCAAAAGTCCGGGTTTGATCTACCGCCAAAGCGGCTATGCCTCTCTCGTATCCCACAGGTGCAGCTATGGAGGGTGGTGTCACGCTGTAGATGTCGTGCTGTGAGGTGGCGGGAGAACTGATCTCATGAGCACCATGGTGATCTGAATTACTAATCTCTGTGATTTCGTCGTCATCATTATCAAAGAGGTGTGCTGTATCCGAAATGCGTTTTGCGGCTATGTCGGCCTCAGGATTATCTTCCATCAAAATATTGCCTCATCGGCTGGCGCTTCTTGAGATTAATGGTGCGTGTTTCACCGGGTTGTGAAAGTTAACTGTATGGACCTCTTTGATGACCCTTATGGAAATATAAACCCTTGTCGAACATCGCAAAATGATGATGCAATCAGAGCGAAGTTTCAGGATAATTGAACCAAATTCGGTTTAGTGCAAGTATTTATAACTATTTGTTACAAGTGTAATTGAATGACATCCGTTAACTTTTAATGGCGATATTACTTTATTTGTTATTTTGTTTGTATCTTCGTATATATGGCTTCCAGCTGGGATTTTGTAATATTGTAACGGTGAATTTCATAGTTACGTACTTGCGTTCTTTCATTGGGAAAAAGAGCGGTTTAGAAACGTGCTCGAATGTCGAGCTGGCGGTGAACACCACGCAGTCAGTGTCAATCGGCGCGGAAAGTTGACCCCATATCGGCGTGCAAAATTAGCTCTGACTCACTTTTGATGAATTCTGGGCGTCGGCTGGCGTTGGTTTTGCAGAAGGAATCAGCGCCATGGTTCATTCGCTTCGCCCCTCCGCACTCGTGCCTCGAGGCTTTGTCATCGATGAGACAGCTTCTGCTGGCGATGCCATCATACTCACTGTCCGATCGACGGATATATCCAGCGGTTGTCCAGGCTGCGGAACAAGATCTGCGCGGATACACAGTCGTTATCATCGACGCCTGACGGATCTTCCCATCGCGGGAAAGTCTGTGCGATTGGTAATTGCCGCACGCCGCTTCTACTGTGACGCAGTGCTGTGTGGCCGACGGATTTTTGCCGAGCGCTTTGAGGCAGATGTCCTGGCGTCGTGGGCGCGGCGCACTGCGCGGCTTGATCACATCGTCCACCATCTCGGGCTTGCTTTGGGTGGGCGACCGGCGGCGACTATCGCCCGCAGACTGATGGTGCCGGTCAGCAACGACACCTTGCTGCGTGTCGTCCGACGGCGCGGCACCCCGCGTATCGTTCCGCCGACGGTGATCGGCATCGACGACTGGGTATGGCGGCGCAACCAGCGTTACGGGACGATCATCTGCGATCTCGAACGGCGCAAAACCATTGCACTTCTGCCAGACCGAGAACCGGCAACCGCTCAGGCCTGGCTTTCGGGTCAGCAACAGATCAGTGTCGTCGCCCGCGACTGCGGTGGCGCCTACGCCCTTGCTGCAGCCAAGGCATTGCCGGACGCGACCCAAGTGGCCGATCGATGGCATTTGATGGAGAACGCCAGTCGGGCATTCCTCGACGCCGTCCGCAAATCGATGCGACAGATCAGAACAGCGATCGGGTCGGTAACGATCAACACGGAGCTGCTGACGGCAGCAGAGCTGATCCAATATCAGGGATATCTGCATCGAGAAGACACGAACGCCGTCATTTTGGACTTGGCCAAGTCCGGTGCTGCAATCAAAGAAATCGTTCGTTGCACAGGGCACAGTCGCGGCCTCGTCAGGCGGGTGCTACGCGGTCAGCGATCTGAGGTGTTCCGCGTGCGGGAGAGCTCCCTTGAAGTTTATCTGCCATGGCTCGACGCGCAGTGGAGTGCCGGTCACCGCAATGGCACACAGTTGTGGCGAGACCTGACGCGCCAGGGATTCCAGGGCTGCCTTCGTGTCGTAACCGAGTGGGCGACGCGTCGGAGAAAGGCGGAAAAGATGGATTGCGAAGCGTTGAGCCGTACGCCGTCGGCACGGACTTTGGCACGCCTCATGACCATCGCTCGCGACGATCTCTCCAAGTCTCAGACCGTTACGGTTGCCGCGATTGAAGGCTTCGTGCCGCAACTCGTGGAGGCGCGGGAAGTCGTCGCCGCTCTCCAAGCCATCATCCGCAAGAAATCTCTTGCCGATCTCGAACCATGGCTGGAACGGGCCCGATCAAGCTTGGTCGCGGCCTTCGCCAATGGTGTCGCCAAAGACCGGGCAGCCGTGAGTGCCCCGATCAGTTTGCCGTGGTCAAATAGAAAGACAGAAGGGCAGATTACCAAGCTCAAGCTTGTAAAACGCCAGATGTACGGCCGAGGGAAAATCGACCTCCTTCAGGCCCGCGTCATTGGCGCCGGATAGGCCTCTGGCCACCAAAATTGCGTCAGAGCCAATTTTGCACGCCGATTCACAATCAGGGTCAACTCCCTTGGGACGCAATACTTCGTGGTCATTCCATCATGCCTTCCCTCGTTCATATGCTGGACGTCAGCGCATTGGTGAGGTTGCCGGTCGCAGTCTTTTCCCTTGCGTTCCGCAAGTCGATGCCGATGTCATGGTCCGACTGCATTCTCCCCATGACCCCATACGGGCGACCTACATATACGACCGTATTCGGATGCCGCCGACATACGTGTCCGGCAGCTTCATCAGCATTTCGCCTGTTAAGCCGTGTAGGCGAAGGCGACCTTTCAGCCCTCAGATGCGGGTTAACTGGTTCGTGTTCCTCAACCCTCCAATACTTCAGCCTCGGGAACCATCTCGGCGTAACGGCTTCGCCTCAATCCCCTTTACCTGCGGGCTACGTCACCCTGCCAGTTGACGGCAGGTCGCCGCCGCTTGGGCTCATGCCCCCTCGCAGCAGGGGGAAGGCAATTCTTCACATCCTCCTTTCTCTTTGCATTCCAGTCATATGCCTCCCCGGCTGGGGCGAGGCGCACTATAGGTTATGTCGGTGACCCAAGCCTTGTCCGGGGCCGCGACGTCGAATTGCCGAGCCCGCGTGTTGTCGATGGGAATGGAAGGCCTGCCACCGTAAACTCGAGGACGGCGCTTGTAGCTGATCTGAGCCTTTATGCCGGCAATCCGCGTCACACGTGCAACCCGGTTGGGGCGGCATGCTTCGCCGTGATCGAGCAGGTTGTCATGAAGCTTGCGATACCCGTAGACCTTGCCGCTGTCTTTCCAAGCCGTTTTGAGCAGATCGATCTGCCGCTTGTCCTCACAGGCACGCTTACTCAAGGGCATCCGAAGCCAACCATAGAAGCTGCTGGGATGGATGCGTAACAGGCGGCACATCATTCGTACCGAAAATCGCTGCTGATGCTGGGCAACGAACGCGTACTTCACTTTGCATCCCTGGCGAAATACGCGGTCGCATTTTGGGATGTCGCGCTCATTGGTTACACGCGCCAGTTCCTTCTTAAGCTGCCTGATCTCGTCGGCCTGGTCGTTGCCCTGGTTGCCAGACACGGAAGAGAACTTCTTCTTCCACTCATAGAGCGAGTGCGAGCTCACACCCAGACTCTGCGAGACCTCCACAACCGGATAGCCTCGTTCTGTGATCTGACGTACCGCGTCTCGCTTAAACTCTTCGCTGAAACTCGATTTGCTTATGGTAATCTTTTTGCCTCAAAATTAGGGAAGAAGGTGTCTACAAATCTCGGGGCTATTTAGTGCTGTCCTCCGCCTGCTTCAGAACGAACGCAATCTGCGCCTCGTTAAACGTTGCTGCCTTCATCGGAATTCTCCTCTGTCCCCGCAGGGATCATAAGCTGAAAATTCCAGCTCTGAATGGCTCAATTTGTTGGGGGTAAGTCAGCGGCAATCCGTTGAATTGGCGCCCAACCGTGACTTCCGTCGCTCCACAACTCTCCCGGCATAGACCGAAGCTAGGATGAGCCGGGAGTTCGCCGCGGGGAACATTGCGCATGACCCAATCTCTTCAAAATAATTACTATCGTAACCGCTTCTTTCTTTGGTTGCTGCCGAGTATGCATTAATAGCAAACAGTTGAGGTAGCTGGGTCGACCGAAAAAAAATTTACCCGAAGGCGCCAATATTATGTGAGCTACATCCCGTGCTCACGAACGATAGATACGGTTCCGATGAATTGTACCCGTGCAATAAAAACCGACCTAGCCAAATGCGCCACCGAGTCGATTCCTCATGACGGTCTAGCTTGCCGGCCAAACATGGATCTACACGGTCTCTTTTTGAAATAACTCATTCATGGCTTTGTTCAGAAAAATACAGACTTTGTTCGGTAAAAGAATTTCGTTGCATGCCGAGAATAACGTGCAGATTCAAGAAAGAAATTCCGAGGATAAGTATTACACCGCTTCCAAAGGGTCCTTGTCTGGTGACGCGGACACCTTACGGGGCACGACCCGTCACCAGTCCTCCCCCCCTCCTTATGCGCCAGCGTCGATGGCTTCGGGTATACCCATTATGCAATCGACCGCCGAACGTCCGACCGACAGCGCCGCTTTTGACATAAAGGAAATAAGTCGGGCACTCGACGCAATTGATTCTCGACCAACCGTTCCGTCATTGAAGAGCAAGCAGCAACAATTCAGCGACAGGCCACCAGAGATCAATACAGTTAGCCACACGGTTCATCCAATCGAACCGTCTCAATCTTCAGTTCCTGGAAAGGCTCCTGGAACCTATAGTTATAGATACAAGGAGCGTGAGCGGCTGGCGCGCTACGGCCACGACATTTCAGGCGGCGCTGTGGATGATGACGGCAAATATCGTAGCCGGTTTGAGAGCGAACATTTGTATTCCTTCGCAACGGCGCATCCCTATCCTATGCAACGGACGTCCAAAGAGGGCAGAGAGGCTGCGGACAAGGGTATGGCCTATTATGAACTCGGCGATCTGCACCAGGCTCACATAAGCTCTCAAAACACTTACGATGTAATGTCAGGAAAGGTCAAAATTGTAGGGTCCGATCACGGTTGGAATGACCCAGGTGTATTCCGCAACCATGTAAGAAGCGCATTGCGGGATACGAAGACCATTGCGACGGGAGAAAACCTCTCTGTTGCAGGCCAGCTGCATATTCTGGACTACGGCTTCATTCACCAACGGGCCAGTGAAAAGGGCTCTCCCTATGGAGCATATCCGGACTATGCGACACTTAGTGCGGCCCGCAACAGTTTTGGTTATATGTTGAAAAGCTCACCAACCGTTCATATTTCGGACAACACTGGCTCTGGTCGACCTGCTGGTAAGCAGCAGATTTCGGCGAAAACACGCGCCGAACTTATCCTCGCCCATCAGGCAGCCGTGGAATCAAAATATCCGTCGACCGATGACGTTAGACGGGTTGCCGAGGGCGTGCTACCTGCAGAAGCTTATGACGAAAAGCGGGAAACGTGGGATACGGAAGACAGGGTGCTTGGTCGTGTTACGTATGACGAGCGAACAAGAGTGCGTGATCGATGGTGAGTCTATGATTTCCTGATGCACGACTTAGCTATTCCCTCGAATCAAGATTTATCACATCAGTGACGGAAGCTGGTCGCGGTCCGTTGGAAACAGTCCGCATCACCCTTGACGGTGGTCAGATACAACCCGAAGCTTACCCATGAAGACCTTTAAGGCGTTTCTTGTTAAGAATACGGCGTCAGCCCCCATTTCCACGCTCGAGCCCTAATGTAGCTGACCTGCCACTGAACTTTCATGCGGCGGCGATTAGAGCCTCGGCGTTTTTTGCTACGCGAAATGGCGCGGTGGGAGCAACCGGCGGAAACGCGAAGCCACCACATTGCCTAGCGTTTTAGCCGATTGCGGCGATGATGCCGACATAATCCGCCGGGGTCTGGTATCCGAGCGATGAGTGTGGCCGAAAATTATTGTACTCGTCGGCGCATTCCGCAATGGCGCTTCGGGCATGGTCGAGACCGAAGAACAGGCTATCGTTGAGCAGCTCGTCACGCATGCGGCCGTTGAAACTCTCGACATAGCCGTTTTGCATTGGTCTTCCCCGCGCGCTGTAGTGCCACTCGACCTTGTGATCCTTCGACCATGCCAGGATAGCATCCGAGGTTAGTTCGGTCCCGTTGTCGGAAAAACTCATGCCGGGCTTACCCCGTCGCTCGATAAGCGTCGTCAGCTGTCGTGCAACACGACGACCTGATATCGATGTGTCCGGGGTCGCCGCTAGGCTTTCAGTGATGATCTGCGTAGCCGCGTTCTGGCTGCGTCGCGGGATGGCATGTCGGCGCGTTCAGCGGCAGCCCGATTTGGGATTAGGGTTTCGACAGCCATCGCCTGGATTGCGAGTGCGCGAGCTGGTCTGTTGACCCCGGCGAAGCAGGGCCGACGCGGCGGCTCACGCCTGGATACTCACGAGGACTTCATCTTCGGGATGATCGAAGAGGCGAAGGACATCACACTCAATGAGATGGTCCAGCGATTGCACGAGGAAAGAGCCGTATCGATCGGCCGAAGTGCGCTTGATGTCTGGCTGCGAAAGCGCGGCTGGACTTTTAAAAAAAGACCGCACATGCACTGGAGCAGGAGCGTCCCGATCTCCTGAAACGTCGCGAGGACTGGTTCGACGGCCAGCTCGATCTCGATCCGGCGCGCCTCGTCTTCATTGATGAAACAGGCCTGAGCACGAAGATGCCCCGGCTTCGCTGACGAGCCCCTTGCGGAGATCGATGCCGCTCCCCGATCCCCCACGGGCACTGGAAGACGACGACATTCACCGGCGGCACTCAGGCTTACGGGCATGACCGCGCCCATGGTCCTCGACGGCGCAATGAACGGCGTCGCATTCCAAGCCTATGTCGAACAGGTTCTCATTCCAACCTTGGTGCCGGGCGACATCGTCATCATGGACAACCTGTCGGCACACAAAACGGAGGGGGTGCGTCTCGCAATCGAAGGTGCAGGGTGCCGGTTACTCTACCTTCCGCCCTACAGTCCAGACTTCAACCCCATCGAGAAAGCCTTCGCCAAGCTCAAAACTGTCTTGCGCGCCAAAGCCGAGCGGACCGTCGAGGGCTTATGGAATACGGTCGGCCACATCGTCATGCTGTTCGAGCCGCAAGAATGCGCCAACTACTTCAAATCCTGCGGATATGACCCCGAGTAAAGTGGATGCGCTCTAATCAATTCTGGAGAAAATTCGCAGTGGCGGGTCACCTGCCAAGCGATAAATACCCTGTTTGACCATATCGATGTACTCGAAGAACAGATAGCTGCGGTCGAAGGACAGATTGGTGAGTGGCATAGAAACAACGAAGATAGTCTTCGGCTGGCGACCGTATCAGGTGTAGGCCCGATCACTGCAACCGCTATTGTCGCAGCTGTGGGAGAAGGCCGTCAGATCCAGTCAGCACGACACTTTGCAGCCTGGCTCGGGCTGGCACTAGGATACATGCGAGCGGCAAGAAGGAGCGCATTGGCGGAACCAGCGAGGCGACCGATATTCGCGGGCGCTTCTTATCCATGGCGCGAGAGCGATAGTCGGAAAGCTGTTCCGCAAAAACGTGACGCCTCGTCCTTGGTTGATTGCGCTTGCAGCACGCATGCCGACCAACGTCGCCGCTGTCGCCGTCGGGCGCAAAACGGCACGCGCTTTGTGGGCAATGCTGACGCGTGGAGAGAAGTAACGCAGACCAGTTGCCGCGACACCGTCTGCAGCATAGTAGCTTCAGCACTCATCTGACGACCAGTGCTGGCTTGCGAGGGTAAGCGAATGTGATGGCAAACCGGCATGATCCTGGTTCGGTAAATGCCCATAGAATGATGCGAGCCACGTGAGCTCGTCCATTTGTCTGGCCACCAATCCGCGAATACCATCAAGGCCTGCGGCCGAGCGGCTCGCACAGGCAGGCCGGATACACGACCGCAAGCACCGTGTCTGCCGTAATGTACAATTGTCCTTGCAAACCGGGAGCGGTCCATACACGTCGTTTTGCTCAAGCAGCAGTACACCGACCAACCTGACGATGGCATCGTCGTTGGGGAGGATGCCGACGACTTCTGTGCGTCACTTGATCTCGCCGTTGAGACGCTCGATCGGGTTTGTCGAATGAAGCTTTGCCCAGTGCTGCTTGGGGAAGGTCATGTAGGCGAGCACATCGTGTTCGGCACTATCCATCAGCGTGGCGAGTTTCGGCACCTTTGGCCTGAGCTGGTCAGCGACATTGCGCCATTGGGTGCTTGCGGCCTCCGGTGTGTCCTGCGCAAAAGCCCTGGCGATGAAGGCGGAGACTACGCGCCGTCCGCTCTTCCCGGCATGGGCGAGCGCATTGCGCATGAAGTGGACACGGCACCTCTGCCAAGTGGCGGAAAGCACCTTCGACACTGCTGCCTTGATGCCTTCATGCGCATTGGAGACAGCAAGCTTCACGCCGCGTAGGCCTCGCCTTGTCAGCTTGCGCAGGAATTCCGTCCAGATCGCCTCGGCCTCGGATGTGCCGATCTCCATGCCGAGCACCTCGCGTCGACCATCGGTGTTGACCCCGCGGAATGATGACAGCGACAGAGATGATGCGTCCGCCGCGACGAACCTTCAGATAGGTAGCATCGATCCAGAGGTATGGCCATTCCTCCTCGATTGGCCGATCGAGGAAGGCCTTCACCTTCTCGTCGATTTCCCCTTGCCCGGCAGGCAATGCTTGCATCGCCGAAAGGGGCGCAGAGCCGGGATACCTGGCTCTTGGAAATACCGCTCATGCCCATGGCCTTGACGAGATCATCGACCGATCGGGTCGAAACGCCTTGGATGTAAGCTTCCTGAATGACCGCCGTTAGAGTCTTCTCCGCCATTCGGCGCGGCTCCAGAAAACTCGGGAAATAGTAGCCTGTACAAAGCTTCGGAATACGCAGCTCGACGGTGCCCGCCCGCGTCCCCCAGTCCCGGCCGGATAGCCGTTGCGTTGGGCAAGTCGGAAGCCGTTCTTCTCGCCATAGCCCGCGCAGGTCTTCGTCCCGACCTCCAGCGCCATCAGCTTTTCGGCAGCAAAGCCGATCATATCCCGTAGGAAATCGGCGTCGGCGCTCTTCTCAACGAGTTAGCGCAGGTTCGTCATGTCGTCGGTCATCGGTGGTGTCCCTCAGGTTGGTCTTGAACAACCCGACCCTACCGGAAAACATCGATGGCTGTGAAAAAAAGCTACACCACATGGCGTAATCGCTCAGGGCCTAGCCCTCTAGGCGGCGGCTCTCCACACTGTCCCTTGTCAACTGTGGCCAATATGCCGAAGCTATAAGGAGAACCGCCATGAAGTATCATGCCTGACTGGATTTCAGCCAGCAAACGACCTCAATCTGCATTGTTGATGACGAAGGCAAGATTGTTGCCGAACGGAAGGTGGCGTCGTGCCCATACGCTATTGGTGACGCGCTTGATCCGTTTACGATAACCCGTGCAGGACTCGAAACTGGTCCTCTGTCGTTCTTGCTATGAAATGGATTGAAGGAACGCGGCGTTCCCATAGTCGGCATGGATGCTCGCCGTGCCAATGCAGCTTTGAAGATGATGCCTGCCAGGACGACCGTAACGACGCCATCGGCCTGGCGCAGATCGTTCGTACGGGTTGGTGCAAGAGTGTTCATGTAAACTCGACGGCAAGCCACGAAGCTCGGGCGCTCCTTGCCACTCGTAGCCAACTCGTGCGAGCCCGCTGCGACTTGGAGGATCAGGTAAGAGGTGTCCTTCGCACCTTCGGCATCCTGCTTGGCAAACGGGTTGGTGGGTTCGCCAAGCGTGCCGAGGAAATCATCGACGGCGAACTCCGTGCGTCGCCGACCACACCGGCCGCCGTCGAAGCACTGATGCGGGCACGTGCCAACATCCTTTAGCAGATCTGTCATCTTGAGGCGAAGGTTCGCTCGATAGCGCGGCAGAAGAATGTCGTCAGACGGCTGATGTCGGTCTTTGGTGTCGGCGTTATCACTGCGCTCGGCTTCGTCTCAACGATTGATTACCCGGGACGATTTAAACGATCGTCCAGCGACGGAGCCTATCTTGGACTGACACCGCGCATCTGCGCTTCAGGTGAAACGATGAGATCAGGGCGCGTGTCTAAACGGAGCGATGATTTCCTTCGACGCAGCCTTTATGAGGCAGCCAATGCGCTGTTGACGCCTATCCCACAGTTCTCCGCTTTGAAGAGCTGGGGACTGCGCATCGTCCGGCGTGGCGGCTATCGAAAAGCCAAGGTGGCTGTCGCCTGGTCATCGCAAGAGCGGAGTCAGCTCGCGTGATTTATTCCAATACCCGATAGTTAGCTTATACCTGCGAGATCGTCCGGTCAGGACGATGGCGCAGTCAAGACCGATCCCGGGAATGCGCGTGCTGGTTCGTCCAGATAACCGCGAACACCACATTGGTCGACTGAGCCTGTCCAACGCCATGATGAGGCGTTCAAGGGCCGACGTCGAAGAGAACCATGAGCCTGACCTGCGATGTCCGCTCCGACCAGCTTGACAACCGCGATTGGAGAACTCCATGGGACACCATCCCTGAGAACATACTTACACGGAGTTTGTCGTTTATGAGGCTGAGTTGGATTTGGTTGTAGGAGTGAATTTTGGAAAGGTTGCTGGCAGGAAAGAGGCAAATGTAAACATCTGAGGCTTTGGTCGTCGCCTTCATTCCCGCGACCCTTCGGGGCGGGGCTCCTCCTCGGCCTCAGATGTTTACATTTGCCTCTTTCATTTTTTTGAGAAACAAGTTTCACGGTCATTGCGACGATGATTGTCACGTGCACAGAAGATGATGTGGTAGAGAGACAAGAATTGGATTTGTCTATCTAAGAGTGTCTGCGTGTTCTGACACTGCTTGGGTTAAAGTGATGGCTTGGTGAGCCGCTAGAAGTGAATTTTTTTGTGGTTTTTGGTATTCTCAAAATCATGCAGCAAAATGAGACGTACGTTGTTTCCTGCGCGAGTTTCCATTCTGGTGCGCACGTGGTTGTTCCCGTTCCGGACTGTTCTCGCCAATCTTTCCTCCACTCCTGATGGAGCTGTTTAGAGGTGTGTCTAGTTGGACAGCCAGCGCGGGATGATTTCGTAAACCATCTGGGCAAGAGAAGCCTTGGCGCCTTCGATCTGGTGGCGTTGTTTGCCAACCCAGTCAGCGTTTCCGTTGATGGCAGCATCACATTCGGTGATGAGCAGCTGAACATTCTCAGGACCGATGCTGCCCCTGCTGATGCGAGTGCGAATGAATTCGGCGGGGTCAAGTGCGGTGTTGACCTCCTCTTGAGTGATGGAGATCTCCCGGTCAGTAAATGCTGCGACTTTGTGCATGACCATGTCTGCAGTAATGCCCGAGTATCGGATTTTCCGCTCGCTGCATTCGGCCGCAAGAGCTTTCACGATGTTGTAGCCAATGCGAGTGGCGATCTGGTGCTCCTTGTCAAGCCACTCAGCGAGGTTGCTGAGCGTGCTTCCGCCCATGGCAAGGATTTCGGTGGCCCTGTCTCGGTTGAAGGTAAGCTCCTTCATGAGCGACGCCATGTGATCCAAAACCTTGTTGGTCTTGGCGACGGCCTCCGACAGGTGGGGTGCAACTCCATGGACGATCTGATCGCCAGTCCCAAGGCAGCGATAGGTTGCCAGAGCACTGGAACCCCAGTTGACAGCTGGCCCGCAGTGGAGGCGTACGGTGTCGAGGGTAAGTGGGTTCTTTTTCTGAGGGAAGATGGAGCTGACTGCGCAATAGCTATTGGGCAGGTCGATCACCTTGAATTCGATCATAAACCAGAGCTGCAAATCAGTGGCGATGTCGTTGATGTGCGCCATAATATGGGCAAGGACAGCGCACATCTCTGCCGCATAATCGGTATCGCGGCAGCGTAGCGAGTTTCTGACGAGGCCATCAAAACCGAGAAGTTGCTTTGTGATATCCCGGTCGATTTGCCATCCGGTTCCGGAGCGGCCGACCCCTCCCAAGGGGCTGTTGTTCATTCGGCGGAAGACCCCTTGCAGCCGATCGAGATCCTCGTCGAGGGTCTCTGCCTTGGCCAGCATATAGTGGTCGAAAGTGCCCGGCTGAGACTGCTGCATGTGCGTGTAGTAGCACATGGCGGAGTTGGCATACTCCTTGGCACGGAGCAGCATCACCTTCTGAAGGGCGATGATGTGATCCATGACGTCAAGGCAGACGTCACGGGTCGCGAGCCGGATGATGGTGGCGGACTGGTCGATGCGGCTGCGGGCGGTGTGCAGCTTGGCGGCGAGGTCCTTGCCAATCTTGGCCTCCAGAGCCGCCTCAATGAAGGAAAGGAAGCTCTCTTTGCTGGGATCCTGCGGGAGAGCGTCGACGCCTTCCTTGGCGATTTCGACAAGGGCAGCGAGGAGCTTGCTGCCGTCGGCGATGGGGATGATGCGAGACTTGATCAGCATGATCATGTGAGCCTGGTCGACCCAGCACATTTCGTAGAACTGGGTTGCCTCCTTTCGCTTGAGGTCGTTCCAAACGAAGGCGTGCACTGGGGCAACGGACATGTCGCGATTGTCGACGCTCGCGGAGGGGCGAATAGGCAAGGTATTAGCCATGTTGTCGCGAGCTGGTCGGGTTGAGCTACGAGCGTAGGTTTTTTTGTTGGTTGGGTTGGGACAAGTTGAGTTGTGTGGAGAAGTTTTAGTGAGTTGTGTTTGTATTTCGTCTGAAGGAGGGAGGAATTAACGGGCTTTATAATCTTCCACGATCACCAGATTTTGCAGCAGTTAGAGCACATCGGAGAACTCCGACACATCGCAGTGATGGCCTGTTTGCCAAGTACACAACTCCTCTCCGTGTCTTTTCGAATACGAGCTCGGCTAAGCCCCACTCCGGCTTGGCGTCAGCAGGTGACCAGAAGCCGAAGGCAGATGAACCAATCAATGAATGACGCGTGGCGTGTGGCACGATGCCAAGGGTTCAGCTTCCGTCATCTGACACCATTTTCGTGAATACGAGCTCAGCTGAGCTCCAATATTGGCTTGGCGACGCAGACTGCAGCATGAGCTCGCATAATTGCACCTATCACAGAAATGCCGATGACGCCTTCCTTGCAATCACGCCATCGTTTGTAAGCAGGTGAGCAAAATCAGCAGGCAACTCGAGCGCACCAGATGACCAAGTGAGGCTTGGCTGCAGTAACTATTGGAAGGGTCTGCCTGGTGAATGCCTTGGCATGGCAGTGCTGTTACCGCTTACGTTTCATTGGCGTGAACCGCAATGAAGCTGACGTGTCCCATGTCCACCCAAGCTACCGCTTGTGTCTCAATTTGGGAAACGACGGACGAGTTTGGGTTAAGTTCGAGAATAAAGTCATGCTCTTGGGACGTCCGATTTGTCTTTCTGGCTCAACACAACACAACACCCAGACAACACAACTCAATCAATACCCTACCCGCTTGCAGCTCAACTCACAGCTCGCGACCCTACTCCTGGACACCTATCATGGACCAGCACGACCTCATCCGTTCAATCTGGATGGGCCTCCTTTGGCATGTCTTCTCGATCTGGAGAGGTCTCAAATGGCTTTTGACCTTCCTAGCCAAAAACACCTTCTGGTGGCTTGAGGTTGATCCGGCCGACGACAAAGCAATGCGAGCGGCAATCGGGCGCTCACACAATGATGAACGTGCTCGCGCTGCTCTGGCCGCGCTTTCCCTTCAAGCTTGTCCCCCAGTTCTCACCCATGACTACGTTCTCACTCAACTGCTGGACGTATTTCTGCCCGTTTCCAATGAGGATGCCCGCCGGGATGAATGGGTCCGTCTCATGGAACGGCTCGACAAAGCCCACAAAGACGAGGCGAGCATCGAACGAAAGGACCACATCCGTGCAGCCACGGACCTTCTCTTTGCCTTGAACCGCGACGAAGAGACAGCTTTGCACGACAGCCTCGCATCTGGCCCACCTTCGCTCACGGCAACCTACATCAAGCGCTCCTGCGACTACCGTCGACGCCAAATGCTCCGCTTCGACAATGGTGCCGCTTGGTTCCCGTTCTGGCAAGCGGGTGAAAAACTCTCCGTTCTGGAAAGCTGCGGGTTCTTCCTCTGTCTCTTCGGCATCATCGCAATCAATTGCTTTACAGAGATAATATCCTACTCCTTCGGAGAATATGTTGGCGTTGCGAGAAACGGCATTCAACGACCTCGCACCCTGTTCCAGATCGTTGTTGCTCTTTTTCTTCGGAAGAACTTCAACCTTGCCGACGGTCCCTTCCTATGGGAGATCGGTAGACAGCGAAGCCTCGGCGCGTCCCTCAGCTTTCTCCTGTTTGCGATCGCATTCTTTGAGAAGATAATCTACAAGACGAGAGCTCTCTATGACAGCCCAAGCTTCGTCATTGGTGTCGCTGTAGGTGCAATCACTTTCCAGATCATCATCCAACTCGGAGACCTCGCTTGGTTTCGCATCAAGTGCCTCAGGCTCGTGAAGGAAGCTCGCCCCGACATGACGTGGTGGCGACTTATTAAGGCCTGGATCTTCGCTGGGATAGCCCAAGGCACACAGACGGACAGGGACACACATGCAAAACTGGCTAAGCTTAACGCTCGCTCTGTCGCATGGGCCAAAACTTACGGCAAGAGCAAGGCGATGTCCCTCCTGTGGATTGAATATGCGAAGAAAAATGCGGCACCAGTGTACTACTACGCTGCTCGCGCAGGTATTTTCACCAAAACGATTTACAACCTTAGCTTTTTTCAGAAGCTGCTTTTCCCGGTTTTAACCCTGCTTATTTGGGCGGTATCCTGTTACGCCCTCTGGGAGCAGTGGCTCGTCTTCATCATTGTCATGGCTTTTCACTCGACGGCCACACTGAAGGGACTGGACCTCGTATTTTCTCCAGAACAAGAGGTTCTTTCTGCGGCCAACGTCTGGTGCAATATGGTGGGAGCTGCCATCCCGGCCCTCTGCGCCGTTCTTCTTCCTCGTGCGGCCGACGAGAACTACCTCAGCCGGCCGGAAGAGCTTCGATACATTATGCCACCTACCTTCGTCGCCACTTTTTGGACGGATCTCATCGCCATTCTGCTCATCGCTTTGATGAAGCGGATTTTTGGCTAGAGGACCATACTTGGTTCTCTGTGCTCGGCCGCCAATAAGCCGGGCGTAGAAGCGTTTTACACCTCATCTTCGCCCTATGATCGAGCAGAAGTAACCCTGGAATGGTGCCGATGATCCATCAGTAAAAACGTTTCAAGGCTGATGGTATTGCTGGGCGTTCAACACACCCAAAGATGGAGAGACCACACACTGACGCACTCAAAAAAGATAAAAACGCAAACACTACCCTTCTGAGTGAAAAATATTAACAACCAACTTTTTAAGTGCAGCAAACAAAATGCACGCCTAGGTAGATTTAAAATCCAACTATTGTCTCTCTTTAATAATGAGTATCTTGCCATAAATGTTGATTGTGAAAATACAACGTAATAGTCGACTATTAATTATTATCTGAATTTATTCAGCTTAATCAAATTAATACATATTCATATTCAATTTTTATTATTTTAATAAGGCGTAATATTTCGTAACTAACCAGGAAAAATAATTAAATATATTGATAAATCCGTGTCCATTGCTTAAGATTAACGAATAAACGAATGATATTGTTATTGATCGATGATTATCATAATAAATGATGGTGGGGTGAAGAGAAATTCAAGAAATAACATGTCCTCCCTCGACTGTTGTTAATCCAGAAGCGCGAGATATAAGATAGAAATCTGTTGAGATCCCCTCCAGTCACGCACGTCCTGTGCGAGCTCGGCCACCACGACCGCGGTTGCGCGTTCCGCGCTTGGCTTTCGTCTTCTGGCCACCGCTGGTGTTCTGTCCCTGAGTATTATTGGCCGAGCCTGGGGGGAGCCTCAGGTACTGCTCATTCCTCTGCATTAGCGGAGATAGCGTGCTGGCTCCCCTCTTGGCAAGAATGTGTCCCGCTTTCTGCATGTCCGATGCAAGCCTAGCGAGCCTTCGATCCTCGTCGTACGCCTCGACGAACTCGACGGTGAGCGCCAAGCCGTACTTTACCCAAGCTTCGAGGTAGTCATCGGACGTCATGGTTCCGCGGAATTGGTAGAAGTGTCCATTGGTCTTGGAAATGTTGATTGCTCCACGCGCCGTCGCTTCTTCTCGGTACTGCTTGTTGACGATGCGGAAGATGGCGTTTGTGCGGCGCGCCTTCGCCTCCTCTTCAACCTGCCGCTGGCGTTCAGCTGGCTTCATGTCCTTGAAGGCCTTAGGCTTCTGGTCGTCATCTTCGTCATCATCGTCACTGTCGCTTTCTTCCTCCTTGCGGGAGGAGAAGGTAGAGGCAGGGGCAGGCTTGCCAGTGGTTGAGGCGGCGGTGGGCTTCGCCGCAGTAGGAGTGGCAGCCTTGGTGACCGTCGCGGTCTTGGAAGTGGTAGAGACCGTAGACATTGTTGTGTTTCGACAGAGGAACAAGGTTTATGAACGCAGTGATATCAGTCTGAGTATTGTGTGACTGGATTAGATTGCTGGAGACAAAGCAGGAGGATTATGTAGTGAGGTGGCCCCTACTTATAGGCGGCCAGAGCAATGTATTTGGATCTGATCGGTGTAACTTCGTTCCGCTCTATCATGTGCTTATTTGATGATGACGCGTCCGGTTCATTTCACTTCCATCGGATGAGCAGCTTCCGGTGCGCTATTGGCTTGGCGATGATCAGATGACGTGTTTTTTTCATCAGCTGAGGGGGCGGTGCAGATAAAATAGCGGGGTTGCCTAGGCCAGCGCACATCAAGTGGCAATGGCGTGATTGCCAAGCAGGCAGTAGTTTTTCGCCAGCCAAACCATACGCGTGACACAACACTCATTCGCATTGCGCTACTTCCCTGTTTGGATTGCTTCGGCAGAGGCTTCAAAGCCTGCGCCATCACTTGCCGTATTAGGTATTTTTACCTGAAGCAGAAAAATGCCAAGAGTGGCTGTGCGCTTCACGTGACTTGTATTTTTCTGTGGCAGGATAAAGTGGATGTAATATTGATTTGTATGATGATATGAATGTTTGATTGTCATCAATAAAGATATATATTTATGGTTACAGCGAAAAGCGCGACAGCCAATTATTTGCGGCGGCTTATGCGAAAAGGGCTATGATTGGTTTTCGTGCGTTGTCGTTGGGGATGTAATGGCGCTGACCTGAGTCCCTGAACTTCCTCCAGAGTTTGGTAGAGTCCGTCACATCAATGCTAACGCCCTTCCGTTCTGGACGCTCACGAGGCGTTTGTTGTCGAAATGATCGATGATCGCCGGGACGTAACGCTTGATGAAATGGTCGAGCTCCTCTCGGCTGAACGTCAGGTCAGCATCAGCCTGAGCGCAATCGGTGCCTGGCTGCGTGGTCGCTGCTGGACCTTTTAAAAAAGTCCACACACGAGTTGGAGCAGGACCGACCGGACGTTCCGAAGTGTCGACGCGCCTGATTTGATGGACGCTTTATTCCGATCCGCAAAACATGGTCTTCATAGACGAGACCGGTCTTTCAACGAAGATGGCCCGGCTGCGCGGGCGGGCAATTTGAGGTGAGCGCTGTCGAGCCGGCGTGCCGCAGGGCTATTGGGAAACAACGACATTCACCGGTGCTCTGCGCCTGACCGGAATGACCGCGCCGTTTGTCTACGACGGAGCAATGAGCGGCAACGTCTTCCTCGCCTATGTCGAGCAGGGGTTGCTGCCGACCGTCCAGCCCGGGGACATTGTCGTCATGGACAATTTGCCCGCACATAAAGCAGCCGGCGTGCGCGATGCCATAGAACGCATCGGTGTCAAGCTCACGTTCCTGCCGCCCTACAGCCCCGACTTCAACCCCATCGAAAACGCCTTCTCAAAGTTGAAGGCTATGTTGCGGGTTCGGCGGAGAGAAAGATCAATGCTTTGTGGGACGCAGTCGGGACGTTGACGTCCTGCTTCACGCCAAAAAAATGTGGAAACTACTCAGGTCTGCTGGATATGATCCGGATTGAACAGGATCTGCTCTATTCTGTTGACCACCGACGCTGTCGATCAGCACCCGTAAGGATCTCAACTTTGCCCTTCACATCCCGTTACATCACCAATAAATTATCTGTGACGTAACTTGCGCTAAATCTGTACCCGGACAAAAACAGCTCACCGGACGCTAACATGTTATCGGTCGGAGCCATGGAATCAGAATTTGCCAGCCAGGGGAATTCTTAATGCGATTCGGAGTTCAACGGACAAGCTCTATCTGAAAGTCCCGAAACAGCGCGATCTAACGGCTATGAATTTGGCCAGTGATGGCGAACTACAGTAAAACCTAATTTTTAATCCGACACCGGCAGTCCTTGATCGAAAGTATTGCATTCCACCACTATGATCGCCCGCCGAATTGTCAGATTATTTTTTTCTGGCGCGGTGTAGGTCTGGGCGTTTAGGAAGGTTTATTGCTGTGGGTCCCTCTATCTTCCGTGGCCTCTAGGGCAAAAAAATGTGCCAATGCGGCGGTAGCGAGTTTGCGTCCAAAGCTGCGGGTGCTTTCGAGACCGAGAGGATCGAAATGGGCACGGGCGATACTCACTATCTTTCTCGGAACCATTCTCGAAGTTTGGATAAATTCGTCGGCCCGTACCTTCTCATCCACCGCGTAACCCTCGTGAGCGTTTCTGAACGAGCCGCTTTGCAGCATTGCCTCATAGTCCTGAAAAGCTCTTCGTAAAACCATTTGAAGAGCTTTTTGTGGCGGATACTGGCGGCATAACATTTCATATATCTTGGATACGCCGGGGGCAGGCAGTAGTGCGGACAAATATACCTGTTCTTTTTCCATGCGCCGGTTCTGTGACTGGAGAGTTGAAGCAGCTGGGATCTTTGTCTTTGCTACGGGTCTCTCGGTCGGCGCCTCTTCTCGCATGAGGTGGCCTGTGCTGTCCGTCTGGCTGCCTGATGCCTTGGTGGTGAGCTCGGTTTTTTTGACAGGCGCACAAGAATAACCTTCTGGCTGTTTAGGTAAGCCTTTTACAATTTCTGCGTTTGGCGATTGGGGGGGCTGCATAGCCGCGGAGCGTGTTTCTGCACGATTTCGTGCTTCTGAAACGGAAAGGGATGGTTTTCGTATCGCCATCTCAGGCCTCCAGTGTGTTCATTACGAAGTTGCCAAGAAAGTGCAGCTCCTCCATGGCTGTCTGCAGATTGCGTTGGATCAGCCGCATCGACGGATCCCCAAGACTTTTCTGTGTGCTGAGATGAAGCATGCCGCGTTCTTTCATTGATGCAAAGGCATCTCTTTCGCGCATCGGATTTTCTGTCAGCGGCAGGGCTTTCAGCATCTCGGACACTGCGCGCTGTGAGGCCGTGAGCCGGCTCACTGGAACGCGCTGGCGCAGGATGGCGGAGGGAATGACGAGTTGTTCGACCATCAGTAGTTCGATAATGTATCGATAGGTTGCCAGCGCCTCGTCAACATCGAGCGGCGTCAGCATTGTTGGAACGATCAAAAGGTCCGAGCTGGCGATGATCGTATTGTTCAGCTCGCTCGACCCGCCCTGCGTATCAACGAGAACATAATCGAAACCGCTTTCATCGGCCTCGGAATACGCATTTTCAAGCAGTGGCAGTTCATCTGCCACATAAATCGCGCATTCCGGATCCCAGGTGCCGCGCTTAAACGCGTTATCCTGCCAGCGTCCCAATGGGCGGTTTTCGTCAGCTTCGAAAAGGGCGACTTTTTTACCCCGGTCGATGAGAGCTGAACAAAGGCCCATCAATGCAGTCGTTTTCCCAGCTCCGCCCTTGAATGAGCAGAATGTTACCAATTTCACGAATCAACCTCGATAATTTTGAATAAAAATGGTAAATTAATATGTAAATAATGTTTGTCGATTGTATTATCAACATAAAACGCATTCAATACGAATTATTGAATTGGGAATTGGGAATATATTACGTCTGTAATATTAGTTTTGTATTGTGTATGTTTGGTTATCGCGATGACGCTGATGTTATTGAGCACAAGCGCATCCTGTTAGTGCATAAGTTGCAAGTGCGATTTCCGGCTGCGTAGAATCGGCCGGTTTGCATAGAATTAGATCCCTCTAAAAACTCCCCCCTTTTCGGCAAATCATGATTCAATCTGACATGCGTGATTTGGCGGGAGCGGATGATGCGTGGACCTCCTGGTTTCTTTGATCTGGACGAGCGTTATTGTTGATTATGGGATGGCCTGCCCTTCCGAGGACATCGAGTATGATGTCCTTCTCTTGAAGGGAAAGGAGCCGAGCCATGCATATTTCCATTTTGGGTATCGACATCGGGAAGAACAGCTGCAGCGTTGTTGGGGTGGATGACCGCGGCGCTGTGGTTGTCCGTCGAACGATGCGGCGACAGACATTGATCGAATTCGTCGAGAAGCTGCCAACCTGCGTTATCGCGATGGAGGCTTGCTGTGGGGCTCACCATCTTGGCCGGCTGTTTACCGCGAGAGGTCATGAGATCCGGCTGATGTCGCCGGAATATGTCCGCCCATATGTAAAAGCACAGAAGAATGATGACAGAGATGCCGAGGGGATTGCCGAGGCTGCATCTCGCCCGACGATGCGGTTTGTCGAACTGAAGAGCCAAGAACAGTTGGATATCCAGACATTGCATCGGGTTCGCTCAAGGCTGGTTGCGGAACGGACGACCTTGATCAACCAGCTCCGTGCGGTTCTTCTGGAGAGAGGTGTCATCTTCGCCGTAGGCCGCGTGAAGTTCGAGAGCGCCCTGGACGGCCTCCTTGCCGAAGCTGATGAGATCCTGTCTCCGCGCATCCGCAGCTTGGTGATCGAATTGCGGGACGAATGGCGAATGCTTGACAAGAAGATCGAGGCGTTGAACGCAGAATTCGTAGCACTCGCCAGGCAGAACAGCGCGATGCGCCGCCTGACATCGATTCCCGGCATAGGCGTGCTCAACGCCACGGCACTTGTCGCCGCAATTGGTGACGCCGCTAGTTTTAAGCATGCCCGAGATCTCGGAGCATGGTTGGGGCTTGTGCCACGACAGTTCACCACCGGAGGCAAGGCACGTCTGCTTGGGATAACAAAGCGCGGCAACACCTATCTGCGAACCTTGCTGGTCCATGGCGCTCGAGCGGCAATGCACACGCTCAGTCAAAGTGCCACGCCAATCGGGCAATGGCTCCAGACAATGTTGTCCCGAGGCGTCCAGCGCAATGTCGTGATTGTGGCCCTGGCAAACAAGCTCGCGCGTATCGCCTGGGCGGTGTTGCGCAAGGGGCAGCCCTATGAGCGGGCCTATGGCGTAGCGCCAATCTGAGTCACTGGCTGCCAGGAGCGCAGCCTACGATGTTTGCGAGTGGAATGGAGATGGCCTGACAGTTGATCGGCGTTCGGATAGCCCAGCAGTGGAAATGGTTCATGGAAACCGAGTTGATTATTGTGGCTCTAAGCGTGCGGATATCCATCTTGGCCACGGCATGCCGTGAGACCGAATACGTTGAAGCAGACTGTACAGGGATCAAAAAAACCACTTGCAAGCAGGGCGGGCCATACGTTTCACTGAAAGCTGATGGAGTTGTCTAATCGCAGCTAGGGCGTCAAGCGTAAAGTCGTTGAGGCGGTGCTGCCGGATGCATGGTTGTCTTCGCGGTCGACATCAGTCGCCGCATGATGGAGCTTCGCGGGACGAGCCTTCAATGTGGACGACGCATTCAGCTGAGACAACGATGCAACCCCATCAGCTTTCAGTGGAAATCAACAAACTGCCCTCATGGTTCGAACACTATAATACCCTTCACCCGCACAAGGCATTAGGGTATCGCTCGCCTCGTGAGTTCTTAAACCGCCAAACAGAAACCTGATCTTGTCCGGTTCTTATGGGGCAACTCCACGGGTTGCTTAGAGCCACCTGACGGACACCGCCGATGGCTACGAAATCCAGCTACACCACTCCCCGGGACACGATCAACTACCTACCGATCTCGTTTGGCGGCGCTGATAAATTACAACTGAAGAGATATTCACTCCCCCTGCAGAGTTGCATTTGTAATTGAGCACACGAATGGGGGTCCTTCATTCTCATTGATCCAGTTTTTCTATGTCGGGCTGCTGGGAATGCGCCGCAAGCTAAAAAGCGACATTGATTATATTGGAGAAACAAAATTCTCAGCATAACAAAGCGATTGCGAAATGGAGCGATCCCATACGGCGCGTTCGAGAATCTGCACGAGTAGCTTAACGAAGAATTACATTTGAAACTGATGGGTAAGTTGACTTTTTATCGTGCAGATTGATTATAGGCACATAATTACAAATAATTATTTAAATTAATTAGAAATAAGTATAAATATATGAAAATGTTTGTGTAGATGTCTAAAAAATTTATAAGACATGAAATACGTTATTCAATCGATATTGGTGCTAAAAGGCTTTTATTGTCTGCAGCATTGTTGTTTGGGTCAGATAACTTGGCTCACTCAGATGTATTTTATGAACTTCAAAATGGATCCACTGTTCCGATCAAGGAAGGCGTAGATATGTCTGCTCCAACCTTGATCGGCGGTGAGCTGGATTCCCTAAACAATAAGATTGCTTCTCCTGCAGACTCTATAGCTGTGCGCAAGCCTGAAGTGGTAAAGGTCAACAAGGAGCAACCAACTTCCGACGCGGCAAATCTTAGCGGTTGGTCGAGGGTACTCTCTAAACCGTCTATGCAACGGCTCCCGCATCCCCGACGTCTGTCTCTGCGTCTATCGGAGCAGCAATTGAATATGCGAAGGATGGCTGGCGAAGTTGCAAGTAAATACTCGCGTAAATCTGCTGTTTCTAATGCAAATCTTGATCGACAGGCTTTCATCGCCCTTTTCACGACGATGATCCACCGTGAAAGCAATTTTAATTACAGAGCCATTTCGCCCGCAGGTGCCAAAGGGCTGGGTCAACTTATGCCTGGGACCGCCCGAGATCTAGGTGTTTCCAACGTTTTTTCTCCACTGGAGAACCTTGATGGCGCCGCCCGGTATCTGACTGAAATGCTTGGGCGGTTTGGTTCGCCAGAGCTTGCGTTGGCAGCCTACAATGCAGGGCCGGGCGCCGTAAAGAAGTATGGCGGAATTCCTCCCTTTAGGGAGACCAAACAATATATCGCTGACATTATTCATGCTGTTTCTGATCACCAACACAACCGCGAAATTATGCCTGTGCTAGTCAGGAACGCCTCACTGCCAGCCCTGGCTGAACGTTTTGTGCGTAATGAAGACGCTGATGATCTCTTAAATTCCGGCAATGCAACGCCGTCAGGTTTTCAACCACTCATACTACGGGGCTCCTCCGTCTACGAGTGACCTGAAAAAGTGCATGTTTTCAAGAACCTTACTGCCAGCTCGAAAAATGAGGCATTTTATGAAGTATCTGAAAAATAAAAGTAATCAGCGGAATGCGCTACGTCTGTGTCTGACGTTTAGTACCATGTTCCTTCTGTGGGCTACGCCAAGTGCCGCCCAGGATTTTGAGGGGGTGAGAACCTTCCTTCAAGCGATCGTTGATGCAATCACCGGTCCAATAGGTGTGTCTGTTTCGGCGATTGCCGTCATTGCCGTCGGTTTTTCCTTCATGACAGGACGTATGGACTGGACATTTGCAGTCGCCGTCATTGTCGGCATTGCGATTGTCTTTGGCGGCGCAACTTTCGTTGATGGACTCGGGGCAAACTAGCCCACTGTTTTCTCTGCCCGGCCTTTTTACGCTTATCCGGAAAGGCCGGGTTTGTCGCAAACGATAGAGAGTGATGATGATGGAACGTACGCCGCTCTTCATTGGCCTTACCCGCGAAGTCTCATTTGCTGGGCTACCGATCATGTATCTGGTCGTGCTGATCGTGGTTGTTATGGTTGGCTTCATATTTTCTCAGTCGTTCCTGTACTTACTGATTGCGGGGTTTATTGGTTACGCGGCTTTACGTGGTCTGGCAGCATATGACCCCAAAATCATTAGCGTTTTTATTGCCACTGTGCAGCAGACCCGGATGCACCCCGCGTTGTTGAGCGGCGAAGGGATTACCTACCGTGCTTGAGCCTCCGCTGAATATTTCTATGAAATCGACCATCCACAAAGACCGCAGCAAAAGCGAGCCGCTTGTCAGTGGCCTGCCCTATATGACCCAGGTTGACGACGTGACGATCATGTTGCGCAATGGCGATCTGATGGCCTCCTTCGCCGTGGAGGGCATTAACGCCGACACCATGGATAATCGCCACACTATTGAGCTTTGCAATGCGATGTCGCGTTTCATTGCCCAGCAGCGCGCAGACGTGTCCTATTATGTTCACCGCATCTCCATAGAAACTTTCCCCCAGATTCCACCTGTGAATGGCGACAGTTTCTGCATGGAGATAGACCGCCGCTGGCAACAATATCTTCAGACAATTGGCCTCAGAGACCGTATCACAATGGTTACGCTGATCGTTCGCCCACCTCGCAAGGTAGCGAAGTTTCTTTCTCTTCTTGGTGGAAAGGATGTCCATAGCCGCCAGGAAGTAGCGGTGCGTGCCGCGCGCCTCGATCAAATGATCAATACGTGCATGATCGCCATCAGTGAAGCCAAACCCAGAAGGCTGTCTCTATCCAGCGGCAACTGGTTGGGCCTGCTACGTACAATGATTGACGGTTCGGGCGGCAACCTGATTCCCGGCAAGAGGTTTCAACCCCTTGCCGATATCATTTCCACTTCGCAGGTCACTTTTCAGGGACGCATGTTCGAGTGTCAGGGTACGGCAGAAAAGGCGCGCCGTTTTGCAACAATTATTTCCGTAAAAGATTATCCGACGGATACATATCCAGGTATCTTCGACAGGCTGAACCTGCCTTATGATACCGTGGTCAGCCAAAGCTTTACCCCCATTGATCCAATCTCTGCCCAAGGCAAAATCTCTCGGGTGCGCAAGCAGATGCGCGCGGCGGAGGATGCCGCCATTTCGTTGATGGCCCAACTCGAAGAAGCGGAGGACGACGTTGCATCAGGACGAGTGATCTTCGGAGAGCACCATTGCAGCATTGCTGTGTTCTGTGACAGCAAGAAAGAGCTTGAGGACGCGATGACCTATGTGACTCGCGCTATGCAGGATGCTGGTGCGTCTATCGTCCGTGAAGGCTTCTCTTCCCGTGCCGTGTATTTTGCTCAGCATCCAGGGAATTTTGCCTATCGCACTCGGCCCGCGATGATCTCGTCGCAAAACTTTGCTCAGTTCTGCGCCATGCATGGCCTGCCAAAAGGAAATCCGCCGGAGAAATGCCCCTGGGGCGAAGCCGTCACTGTCATTCCTACTGCTCGTGGCGAAACCTTCCGTTTCAATTTCCATCTGCCTGGCCGTGTCGGCCAGCGCACGGTTGGCCATTCGCTCGTTCTTGGGCAAACTGGTTCGGGTAAGACATTGGGAACGGCGTTCCTGATGTGCCAGGCGCAGCGTCTGGGCGCACGCACCATTTTGTTCGACAAGGATAACGGTTTTGAAATGGCGGTCAGAGCCATGGGCGGACGTTACTCTGCAGTGCAAATGGGTGAGGAAACCAATTTCAATCCGATGCGTGCAGAGGCGGATTCCCGGGGTGTCGCCTGGTTGACCGACTGGTTGACCGCCCTTGCCGAAAATGAGGGCAACAAGCTCACACCTCTACAGATCCAGGCTCTTACGGATGCCGTACAGGCTAATGCCACTGCAGATCATCGACTTCAGAACTTTGAACAGTTTAGAAGCCAGCTGCGCGCCACAGATGACGAGGGTGATCTTTACAACCGGCTTGGGCGCTGGGATGAAACGGGTCAGTTTGGCTGGCTTTTTGGTGGCAAGGAACAGGACCCACTCCATTTTGACAGCCACCTGACGGCTTTCGATCTCACTGAGATTTTCGATAACGACCTTATTCGAACGGCTTGGCTTAGCTATGTGTTCCGCCGCATCGAGCGCCTGGTCGAGGACGAAAATCCTACCCTGCTCATTCTAGACGAAGCTTGGAAGCTGCTGGACGATTCATATTTTCAGGCTCGTCTGAAAGACTGGATGCTGACGATGCGTAAAAAAAACGTTGCTGTCGTTCTGTTGACCCAGCGCGTTTCCCACATCAAGAACAGTGCGGCCGGTGATGCGATCCTTGAAAGCGCCGTCACGCGACTGATCTACCCAAGCGCATTCAACACCGAAGCGGAGCTGCAGCCACTGCATCTGACCCCAACGGAAAGCGCTTTCTTGCAAACCAGTAACGTCGACAACCACCTTGTGCTTTTGAAGTCGGGTTCGGACAGTGTCGTTCTCGATTTCGATCTCACCGCCATTGGCAAGGGTCTTGATATCCTTGGTGGTGGCCGTGGTGAAAAAGCCTCCGCCGGATGGCGTAACAGACCCGATTTTCAAATGGAGATGCTGCATTGAAAGCACTTGTTTTATTGTTCCTCATGGGCGTTCTGACGTCCTGCCAGTCAGTGCCGGCCGAGCGTACGAACGACTGCGCCTGCGACTGGTTCATCATGCGCAAAATCAGTAGCGGATCGCAGGCATGAGGCGTTCGTTCCGAGTACTCATGACGACTGCGCTCGCGGCTGCATCTCTGAATATGAGTTTCAGTGGTGTGCTGGCCCAACAAGCGGTCATTCCGGCGAATGATCCCGCAATCGGTGCGCCTCCCACCGGTCCAGATGATGCTCAGCAGAGTTACGATAGAGTTGCCATACAGCAACTTATGAAGATCGTTGAGCTGTCGCGACTTATCGGTGGCGGCGTGTCACAGATGTTTGCGGCAGCACAAAGCCAGAAGCAGGTGCTGGATTCAATTTTCGACGGACAGTCGGGCACAAGAACGATACCGGGGCCTAACGGAAATCAGATGGGGCAGGGGAATGACGGCGGTGTTGGCCTGAAGGAAATGGCGAATGGAGCACTTGGCGGCAGTGTTGTAGGGCCGCAACAGCTGGAACAGACCTTTGAGGTGTTTCGCGAGCAATATCAACTTGATGAAGCGTTTGCGTTTCAAAGCAAAAAGAAACTCAATCAGAAGATCGTAGCATACGTTGCAGCGCAGGGAACGGTAGCCGCCTCCACGGCGGAGATGGGTTACAAACGTGCAAATGCCAGCAATTTGCGTCTAGGCATGTACATGACCTCCTTGGAAGCCAGCACAGATCTCAAGGCGAGCGTGGATATTAACACACGTGTGATGATCGAGGTCGCCCAGCAAATCAATGAATCGCTGCGCAGTCAGGCAGCCCTCACGTCACTGGCGGGGCATTATTTCATGGCGCTCGGTGGTGAAGCCGGAGAAGACGATCGCTTTTTCAACTTCTCAAACTTTAACAGGTGACCGAAAATGGGCGTAGTTGCGGAGATTTCCGAAATCGTTGACAATGTTTTGGAGAATTACGTCCAGAACGTCTTCGCGGCTGTGGCCGAGCCCGTTACGACGTTATTACACGCTATAGCGCTCGTAGCTCTGCTATTTATTGCCGTCAACCAGTTGATACAATTCAGACCAGTCAACTACTCGACTTATCTCCAGTGGTTCGTGAGATATATATTAATATATTCATTTGCAACGATATGGGCCAATTTCGAAGGCATATACACGCTCCTCATTGAAATTCCTGGCGACTATGTCGCTTTGTTGATCGAGTCTGTTGCACTGGCACTGCGTACGCCAGATCCTGACATTCTCGATCCTTCACGTATTAAGGACGCAAATACAGGCATCGACGAATTCGCCCATGCAATGTTCGCCATCGGCAACCAGTTCATCAATGACTTCAGTATTTTCAACTTGGCTCGGAGCTTTCGCAACGTCCTAATCGGGTTGGCGGTCATCATCATGGCCGTCATCTTTGTTGCCGCTGGTGCGATTATACTTGTTGTCGGCAAGATCGGATTTGCACTGGCACTCAGTTTTGCGCCCCTGGCCATCATCATGCTGATGATGCCGCAATCAAGCCAGCATTTCGAAAGCTGGACACGCTTTACAATGGGCTTTGCGCTCATCCCGCTTTTGACACAGGGGCTTATGGCTATCGTTCTTTACATTGGAGCGGAAGCCTTGATGTTGGGAACTCGCAACGACGACATCATCAAGTATGTAATGTTCCTGATGATCATGCTGTCTGCGCTTGTTCTCATGTTCCAGATACCCACTATGGCCAGCACACTGGCTGCCGCTTCCGTCGCCGCAGTGGGTGCGGGTGCAGCCTTTGCTGCAGCGCGGATGATGAAGGGCGGCGCCATGAAGGCCTTCAGCGGCATGCAGCGTGGCCGTGATGCCATGCAGGTTGCTGGCAATGCGACTAGGGCCGGCGCCTCACCTGCCGGCATCGCCTCTTCGGTCATCAGTGGCATGCGGCAAAGTGCTGCGATGCGAGCCCAGAGACGTGATGAACGTATGGCCGGTAGAATGTCTGGCGATCAGACCCGCCGCCCCAGACGCGCCCAGACCATAGGATCAGGAGATTCATCTGGCTCTGGTTCGGGGAGCAGCGGAGACTCTGCAGAGCAACAAAACCTCAATCGCGATTCTTAGTCTGCTGAATTCACAATTTCGATCCTCATGAAGCCGGTACCCGTAGATGACTGACATCAATTCTCAACACGCCTTTGAAGACGAACTGTTTTTCAGCCTACGCCAGCAGCGCAATAACTGGGCGAAGATTGCCGTCGGTTCAATCGCTATAGCGATTTTTGCACTGGCGTCGTTGATCATTATCCTGCCTTTGAAAGAGGACAGGCCTTTTGTGATTATGGTCGACAAGACCACGGGAGAGGCAGAAAAGATTGTTCAAGTCAGACCGGCGTCGCTCGACCAGGAAGATGCCGTCGTTCAGGCGGAACTTGTTCGATATGTGGTGGAACGAGAGACATTCGACACCGCCGACAACAGCCGCCGCATCCCCGATGTCATGGGCCGATCGACCGCCAATGCGGCTGAAACGCTTGCAAGCCTTTGGAGCTCACGTTCCCCGCAATATCCGCCGAACGTTTACGGTGACAAGGTGCGGGTGCGTGTCGTTGTAAAATCCATATCTATCACACCGTCAACTCGCCGCGGGGGATCGGATCTCGCGCAGGTTCGAATTACCAAGTACCGCGAGGAAAAGGGGCGCAGCACAGTCGCACGTTCCTATATTTCTACCGTGGGCTTTTCCTTCAACCCGAACGCAAGTGCCAATCTTGAAACTGTCTGGCGTAACCCGCTTGGTTTTGCTGTCAACAGCTACCGTATGGATGCCGAGACTGCTCATTAATTGTTGATTCTCCTATTTATTTATTTGACAGGACGCCTTAATGTTTAAACGAATTGCTGTTTTTCTTTTGATGGGTTGCTGGTCAGCGGCTGCTTTCGCAAACCAACCTGCTGTTGGTGCGAATGACGATCCGCGCATCAGACACAAGGTTTATGCAGAGCATAAGGTCTATGACTTGGATCTGCATTTGAAATCTGTGGCGGCTATCCAATTTGGAGGCGACGAGGAGGTTGAATCTATCCTCATCGGAGACAGCGCCTCGTGGGAGGTTGTGAAGCTGAAAAGCGGTAACGTCGTTAGCATCAAGCCGATCATCCCCGAAACTGCCACCAACATGACCGTATATACCAGCAAGCGGGTCTACTCCTTCCAGCTGCGCTCTATTGGCGAATTCACTGCCGGTTCGAAAGAGACTGCAACATTTCGAACGGTCTTCTCCTATCCACCCCCGCCAAAGCCTAAGCCTGTGATAAGAAGCAACAAGGCGCCTGCATCTGCGCGTCGCGTACAGCAATCGCCTTACGTAATTGCTGGAAATGCTGATTTTCGTCCGCTGTGGATTGAGGATAACGGCCGTCAGACAACCTTCCTCTTGCGCAAGGGAGCGCCACGCCCGGCGATTTACAAGATTGGTGCCAACAACAAAGAACAACTCGTAAATTCGCGGACCCGTGGCGCACGCATCATTGTTGACGGAACTAGTGACTTCTGGGTGATGCGTATCGGCAATAAAAGCATTTGTGTAGGCAAAAGCCAGCAAAGCATTAAAAAGTACCTTTTGGACAGATCCTGGAAGAATAAATAAGAAGCTGAACATGTCTAGAAAAGATAGCAATAATCCGCTTAACGATCATGATCACCACCATGACCCACTGCATGATCGTGAGGCGATGGAACGGGAGCAGCTTCTAGAGACCCGTCGCAAGCGGCAAATCGGAGCTAATCGCAGCACTAACGCCAGAATGACTGTGGCCCTGGCGTTGTTTGCTGCTAGTCTGGTTCTCCTCGTGGTAATGGCCGGCCCTGGCACCGTCATGAAGTTTTTCGGTATGAGCGAGAAGAAGGGGCAGGAAACCTCGCAGGTCGACTTGAATGTCGATAAATTTGTTGAAAATGCCACAAAGCTAGACTTCGGTGTTCCTGCACCTGAGGAACCCGAAAAGGCAGAGATCGATCCCAATGCAATCTGGGAAGAGAAGTTCAAGGTGCTTCAACAGCAACTGCTGGACATAGAAAAAGACATGCAGCCCCCTATGTCCAACGAGGAAATCAGCAAGCTTCTGGCTCGCTACAACGACACAATGACAAAGAAACTGGATGATGAGCGTAAGGCGATGGCCCAGGAAAACGCCCGTTTGCGTGCTGACGCCGAAAGAGCTGACGCTGAAAAGCGCAGAATGGACGAAGAGGCCAAACGCCTGAAAGAAATGGATAAGGAAGGCCAGAAGATAGACAAGCTTCAAAGAGAGTCAAATGCGATCGTCATTGACGAAGGAGTGGGCTTTGCCGGTACTGTGGGTGGTTATGGCGGTGAGGCCAATCTTGATGGCCTCGGCAAAAATGACCGTTTCCTACAATCTCAAGCATCCAGTGTGGTTCAGACATCGGTGGCGCAACGTTTGCGTGACCCTTCCAGAACCATGATTCAGGGTTCGATTATTTCAGCTGTTTTGGAAACAGCTATCGATACCGAATTGCCTGGTTCCCTTCGCGCGCAGGTCACTCGACCAGTCTATTCTTTCGATGGCTCGCGAGTTCTCATGCCTTCGGGAACAATTCTCATCGGTAAATTTAGCAGTGATGTCGATATAGCCCAGAAACGTGTGCTTATCGCATGGAACCGGGCAATCACGCCGGATGGACAATCAGTCGCGCTTGGTTCCACTGGTACCGACGTACTTGGACGGACTGGTACACTCGGCAATGTGGACAACCGTTATGGCACAAAATTCGGCGCTGCCATTCTGGTTAGCGCGATCTCGGCCATACCGAATGTTCTTGGTGGCAATAAGAACTCTGGATCAGGCACCACGGTTAATATTGGCGGTCAAATGGCTGGACAAGCCGGTGGGATGATTAGCGATCAGGGAAATGGCGTTCTTGACAAATATCTCTCTCTCCCGCCGGTGATCCGTATCCCGCAGGGTGAGGAAATTCGAATTTTCGTCAACAGGGATCTCATCTTCAGATGAGCGTTATAGAGAATGCTCGTGAAACTTCTTACGTCGAGCAATATCTGGCGCCGTTGCGAGACTACCTTGTCGATGACCGCATCAACGAACTGGTAATCAATCCGAATGGCTCCATCTTCGTCGAGGTTGCTGGCGCAGCACACATGAGTGAAATTGACGTGAGCCTGTCGCCGCATGCCATCAAAAGGCTTGGGGCGCAGCTTGCCGGTGAAACGCGCAATACGCTGGGTGCGCTGCATCCTATCGTTTCCGGCCGGGTGAACGTCTGGGGCAGGCCCCAACGTGTCCAGATTGTTATTGAGCCTGCAATTGAAAACGGGGTTTCTCTTTCGGTACGTAAATATCTGAGCAAGGCTCTTACCAGCACCGAATTCGGTTTTGTGGATGGTCAGCAGATCAGAGTGGATGATGAGCGCCGCAGGCGTCACAAAGCAATTGCCGATATGGCGCAGCGTGGGGATCTTAATACGCTTTTTGACGAGGCTGTTGGAGAGCATTTCAATATTCTGGTCTCCGGTGGCACGTCATCGGGTAAGACGACGCTTGCGCGCTCGCTCATCGAAATGATGAATGCCGATGAAAGGCTAATTACGATTGAGGACGCCCAAGAGCTGTTTCCGCCGCACAAAAATCAAGTGGGCCTGATCTCTGATCGGAAGGAAAGTTCCGCAAGATTGCCTTCAAAGCTGCTTGAGAGCTGCCTCCGTATGCGTCCCGATAGGATCATCGTCGGCGAAATTCGCGGGGTGGAGGCTTACGACTTTCTGGAGGCAATCAATACCGGCCATCCCGGTGCGATCACCACGATTCATGCAGACAGTCCTGCCCTCGCTTTCGACCGTCTGGCACTTATGGTCATGCGATCTGGCGTTCGCCTGACACATGGCGAAGTGATAACGTACGCCAAACGGACCATAGACATGGTTGTTCAAGTCGGCCGTCGTAACGGCAAGCGCGGCATTCTGGAAATTTATCTGCCGTCACAAGATATGGAATGAATGTAAGCGCTAATTTCGGTAGCTTCGGCGCACCTTTTACGATCGACGTCCCTGCTGCTTGAAGTGTCCACTTTAGAGCGGTTCCCTGACTGATTGAATCTGTCGGGGCTTCGCAAATCAGGCGCGTTCTGATTCAAACGGTAATCCCCCCGTTTTTAGCGGGGCTCTGCAGTAGAATTCACGCAGCCATTTTCAGTTTCTGTGCGGGTGTGATGCCGCCGATGCCCATATTGGGCCGTTCGTTGTTATACGTCCCGAGCCACTGCGTGGCGAACTCCTGTGCCTCCTCGATGCTTTCGATGATGTTCTGGTCGAGCTATTCATGCCGGACGGTGCGGTTATAGCGCTCGAAACAGGCGTCCTGTTGCGGCTTTCCGGGCTGGATGTGGCTCAAGGCAATCCCTTGTTTCTCTGCCCATTCCATGAGCTTGGCGCTGACATATTCCGGGCCGTTGTCCACCCGAATGACGTATGGTTTGCCTCGCCATTCGATGATCTGGTTCAGACTGCGGATCACGCGTTCAGCCGGTAACGAAAAGTCCACCTCGATGCCGAGCCCCTCGCGGTTGAAGTCATCCAGCACATTCAGCAGCCGAAACTGCCTGCCGGTCTCGTGGCGGTCTGCCATGAAGTCCATCGACCAGACCATGTTAGGTTGATCCGGGACGGCCAGCGTATCGGGTTTGTCCCGCTTCAAGCGCTTTCTTGGCTTAATCCGCAGGTTCAACTCCAGATCGCGGTATATCCGGTAGACCCGTTTGTGATTCCACAGATGCCCCCGGACATTGCGCAGGTAAAGGAAGCACAAGCCGAAGCGCCAGCTCTTCTTTGCTCGCGTCAGCCCAATGAGGAGATCGACGATCTGTTCGTTCTCCTCGTTCAGCTTGGCGCTGTAACGATAGCAGGTCTCGCTGACCTCGAAGGCGCGGCAGGCGAGCGCAATGCTCACCCCGCGCAACGCCACTGCTTTCACGGCCATCTCCCGGCGTTGAGATGGCCGCGTCACTTTTTTCCCAGAGCCTCTTTGAGCAGGTCGGTCAGCATGCTCATCTCCGCGTACATCTTCTTCAGTCGACGGTTCTCGTCTTCCAGAGCCTTCATCTGACTGATCATCGATGCGTCCATGCCCCCATATTTGGCCCGCCATTTGTAAAATGAGGCCGTGCTCATCCCGTCCTCCCGGCATAGCTCGGGAACTGCAACACCACCTTCTGCCTGGCGCAGGATGGCCATTATCTGCGGTTCGCTAAATCTGCTCGTCTTCATCAAAATTTCCTCGATCATAAAGCCCGAGAAAATTCTACTTTTGAAGCCCGTCAATTGGCGGGGGGATTACCAAACTATCTTCCGATGGAGGTCGGCGGATATGTCAAAGGCTCTCTCTGTCGATCTGCGTGTTCGCGTGCTTGCTGCTGTTTCGTGGTGAGCGTCCGGCGAACGCATTTCCGGGTATCGAGAGATGGAAGCTATAGGCCGTATTTTATCTCATCGACCATGATGCGGTTGATTATTTCAGGATCGCACTGCGTGTCGATGAGGGACTCGCGGACACAGCCATCCCACGTCCTGATGTCGGCAAGTAAGCTTTGAAGCTCTTCGATGCCGTTCTCGGTCAGACCCTTCGTGCCATCCTCACTGCGATCACTGACGTAAACCAGTTCGCCATCGGAGATGTTGTCCGAGTTCGCGGTGATTTCCTCGATCAGTTCGAGGTTCTCGCCGATCATGCCGGCGACTTGGCTGAGCGTGTAGATGAACCGCGAGCGAGCCATCAGGCGGCGGCATCCTGTCGAGCTTTTGCTGGCGTCCAATGCCAAGGCAGTAGGTCTTCGAGTCGATCTTTAGGGTGATCCTGGATCCGGGTCAGGGCGTCTGTCAGGTATATCTCTGGATTATGGCCTTGCAGTTTGACCGTCTCGATAATGGTCAGGATGTTGGCGATACGCTCACCGCCCTTGTCCGAGCCGGCAAACAGCCAGTTCTTCCGGCCGATTCCGAGCGGACGCATGGCTCGTTCAGCAATGTTGTTATCGGGCATGTTGCCATCGGCGTCCCACGAACGCTCGGCAGATTCTATCCTGTCATGTTAGAATTGTCGTGTCGGGACAGGGGCGTCGGAGTGCGAAGAAGCGGGCAGGCCGAATTGACTTCGAGCTGCGAGCTCGCGTTGTTATCTGGCCGCCCCTGCGACTATCCCGTCTGCGCTGCGAGCGCGTATCCGTAGATGTCGCACAGCCCGCGCACTCCTCCATCAACAACATGGAGGATTTGGAATGCGGACGATCGGAATGGATGTGCATCGAAGTTTTGCGCAGGTCGCGGTTCTTGACCGGGGCAAGGTCACCGAAGAGTTCCGGGTGGAACTGGATTACGAGGCTGTGGTGGCCTTTGGGCAAAAGCTCCGAAAGGATGACGAAGTCATACTGGAAGCAACTGGGAACACCTCGACCATCGTAAGGTTGCTGACTCCGTTCGTGGCAAAGGTCGTTATCGCGAACCCGTTTCAGGTGAAGGCCATCGCCCACGCGCGTGTGAAGACCGACAAAGTTGACGCGAAGACACTGGCGCAGCTTCATGCCGCCGGCTTCTTGCCGGAGGTCTGGGCCGCGGATGACGAAACCCTGAACCTGCGTCGTCTCGTGTCGGAGCGCGCCGCGCTCGTGCGATCAGTGCGACGGGTGAAGAGTCGGGGCCAGGCCGTTCTCCACGTCAATCTCGTGCCGAAATACTCGGGACATCTGT
The DNA here is from genome assembly GCF_056323085.1 of Allorhizobium sp. nf9_anc. Classification (NCBI taxonomy): domain Bacteria; kingdom Pseudomonadati; phylum Pseudomonadota; class Alphaproteobacteria; order Hyphomicrobiales; family Rhizobiaceae; genus Allorhizobium; species Allorhizobium sp. nf9_anc. The sequence continues at coordinate 171,242 of NZ_JBWHZM010000003.1, forward strand.
TCGGAAATGGCGGCAGAGACTGGCTCTCGAAGGCCCCGTTGCCCAAGGCAGAGCGCGACCTCCTGGGCCGCCATCTCGATGAACTGGACTGGCTGAAGGGCAAGCTCGAAAAGCTGGATGGTGCCATGGCGCGAATTGCGCTTGACGACACTCGCACGCGCAAGCTGATGACGATCGCCGGAGTAAATTCGGTGATTGCCACGGCGGTGATAGCCGCCATTGGCGACATCTCCCGGTTCCCGGCGCCTGACCGGCTTGCGATCTACTTCGGCTTGACCCCACGGGTGCGCCAGTCCGGCGATCGGGGCGCAATCCATGGCCGCATCTCGAAACAGGGAAACGCGATTGCCAGAACGATGCTGATTGAAGCTGCCTGGTCGGCCGCGTCGGTTCCGGGGCCGCTGCTTGCCTTCTTTCTCCGGATCAAGGACCGCAAAGGCCTCAACGTCGCGGCGGTCGCCACGGCGCGTAAGATCGCAAATCTGATCTGGCAGTCGCTGACCAAGGAGGCTCCCTACAGATGGGCTCGGCCCGCCTTTGTCGCCATGAAGATGCGCAAGCTTGAACTTCGTGCCGGCGCTCCCAATGCACATGGGCCCGCTGGTCCCGCCCGCGATTACTGGATCAAGGAAATCCGACATCGAGAGATGGAGCTCGTTGCACAGGCGGAGGCAGCCTACGCGGCCATGGTCGAAACATGGAGAGATAGGCCACCTAAACCACAAAAAAGCTGAGAAAGGGGCTGTTCAACAACATCCTTGTCGATTTCGACCCGGCCATCGTCGATGTAGACGCTCAAGGCAACTCATCGAGAGAGGGCATATCGCATCGCCTCGGCCAGCTTTTGCTTCTGCGGCAAAGTTGAGAGTGTCACCTCGATCCAGGCCTTGAGCTCGTCCAGAACGGGCCGGGCATGGTGTTGGCGCAGGGTACGCCGCTCGTCAGCCGCCATGCCGCGGATACGGTTCTCGATATCGTAGAGCGCTCCAGTGCGCGACAGCGCTTCCTCCGCGATCGGGGACGGCTTCAGCTTATTCACATCATGGAGCTTGCGGCGCACATGCGCCATGCAGGCGCCCTCAACGATCTGGTTGCCGTAGAGTTTTTGTAGCCCCCATAGCCGTCGGCATGCATGGCGCCGCTGAAGCTTGCCAGGTGGTCAGCCGGATGCGCCCCCTTTCGGTCAGGGCTTTAGTAATGGGCGATGGCTGCGGGAGTGGCGAATTGATAGCCACTGCCGTCGAAGACGTAGACCCAGACCCTGCCGGTTTTTGTCTTGCCCCGCCCGGGATCGAGAACATCGACCGGGGTATCGTCCGTATGTATTCGGTCGAGTGCTGCGATATGGGCCCTGATCAACAGGACGAGTGGCGTCAGCAAAGCGGATACGCGGCCGACCCAGTCGGCCATCATGGATCGGGAGATGTCCATCCCCAACCGGTCGTACATCTCGGACAGGCGGTAGAGGGGGATGTGATCGTCGAATTTTGCGATCATGATATGGGCGAGCAGTGCCGGCCCGGGTTTGCCGCGCTCGATCGGCAAGGTCGGCATCTCGCCAGCCAACGTCGTATCGCATTCCCTTCAGATCATTCGCTTTTCGACATGCCGGACAATCTTGACCGACGCTGGCACGTGCTCGAGCACCTGGCCCACTCTGTCTGGCGCCTTGAGGAATGACGTGCCACCGCAGGTCGGGCAATTGCAGGGAGCCGAATAGACCAATTCTTCGGTAGCGAGATTATCGGGTAGAGGTTTACGCTTCGGCTTCTCGGATGCGTCCTCCAACTCCAGCAGAAGAGTTTTGCCGGAGCGCAGTTCAGCCTCGGCACGAGAGGCCTCGATCTCCTCCAGCATCAGCTCGAACTGCTCGATCTTCCGGTCGATCTTTTCCGAAGAGGCGTCATGCTGCCGATGTCGGAGCAGCTCCAGTTGCGCGCGAAGAAGCCCGATTATGGAGCCACGCTTGATGACTTCGGCTTCCTGGCTCTCAAGCTTCGCCGCCTGTTCGGCGACCAGTGCGCGCAAAGCAGTGAGCTCGTCCTGACTGTCCAGCGGCGCTGTTTCCATACCTGTGAATGTAGCCGATTTGCGCCAATAACGCCAGTATTTCCCCGCAAAACAAGTGTTTTAGCCCGTTCTCGCCGGAGCCGAAGTCCAGGCCGGCCGACGCCAGTCGATCCCTTCCACGAGCATGGACAGCTGCGCCTGCGTCAGGTGCGCGATACCTTCTTTCGCCGTCGGCCACGGAAAGTATCCGCGCTCCAAAATCTTGTAGAACAGGCAAAAGCCCTGGCCGTCCCACCAGAGAAGCTTGATCCGGTCAGCGCGCTTTCCGCGGAAGCCGAAGATCGCACCGGAGCCCAGCGCCTCCTTCACGACCGTCTCGACAAGCGCGGACACACCATCAATGCCACGCCGCATATCGGTCACCCCGCAGGCCAAATAGACCCGCACATTTCCCGATGGCCCGATCATGCCGCCTCAACGCAAGCGACCAGCGGGCCAAGCAGCTTCAACTCAACGTTAGCCGGAACCTTCAAGCGCCGACCGTTTCGGAGCAAGATCTCGACAATCGCCGGCCTCGTTGCCGCAGTAGAAGCCTGGCCTACGCCAACCTCCTGGGTGATTTCCACCGGGAGGAACACAGTCGGCTGGTCGCATAGCTGAATGATTGCCGCCACAAGCGGATCTGCCCCGGATGAATGTCATGCTGGCGCGCCACGTCACCAATGCGAGCACCGGGCTCATCAGCTTCCGCAAGTATCCTCAGCTTCGCCTCGTCCGACCAACGCCGCCTGCGTTCGATGCCGGACATGATCTCCATGCGAGCCATAAAACCTCTTCGTTCTTGTATCAATGTCAGCACTAATGCTGGTTCGAATGCCAGAACATGGCCTGATTTGCCCGATCAGCAAAAACAGCTCACCGGACGCTCACCATAGAACAGGGACTGACGCCGTATCTGGATGGAGGCGTTCGTGGAGCATCATGTCGATAGGCCGACGCAAATGGGTGCAAGCGTTCTGATCAATGACGGATGGTGTTACGTCGCACGAGGTGAAAGCCAAGCGGCATCACTGGACCAGCCGCCCCGCTCATCCGCTTCATCGACAAACAGGAGGCGGTCAGCAGGGCCATGTGGCTCTTCCAAGATCAGAACGTTGCTGGCGAACGGCTACAAGCTTTCGCTGGAATGTGGGGATGTGGACGCGTTGACGGCGATCATTGGAGCGCTTTGCGATATTCGTTCTAGGCGCGGATCTCAAGGTCTACCTGCATCCCGAGCCCACCGGATTTCACGCCGGTATCAACACCCTTCTTGCCCCGGTGGAGAAGACGATGGAACTCGACCCGTTTGCACCCGCAGTGTTTGCTTTTTTGCAATCGCCGCAGCTTCCGGATGAAGCTGTTGTTTTTCGATCGCTCCGGTTTTCTGATGGCCCTGACACGATTGAGTTCGCCGAGGTCTGTTATGTCGTGTTGTTATCTGCCTATAGAACTCTCTCGCGTACGTTCACTTCGTTCGAATGTTGTGCTGCTTCCTCCCACCTTGCCTTCAGTATTTTCAGGTTTTGCCAACGGCATGAACGAAGCTCGATCACGTATAAGATTTGAACCTGCCCATTGAGCTAGCCCCCGGGCTGCATATGAGGCCCAAGAGTTCACCGTCGCTCGAGCGTTGTCAGGCAAATTATCATCATCAAGTCGTTTTGTAATTACATGTTTTGTGGCGGCAATTAGTCTTTTGACATCTTCATGGTGAAGCTGGTCTGCAACAATGGCTATTTCTGACAAAGCCGGGCCGACTCGTTTAGAAAAAGGATTTTCTCTTATAAATGCCAGCTGGTGTCCAACAAGTTCGCTGCGTTCGGTTTCAGAAAATTGCTTCATATTGAAACGTATATTATGCCGAATGCAATTATCCATCACAGTATCATTAGCACCCATGATTTTCTCGAGATACACTGCCTTTTCGTTTGGTGAAAGTTCTGGGATGCGCATAGTAAGGCCGTAGGCGATCACATCTCTGCCATCTGCAAGCGCTTCTTTAACGACGCTAGCGCGCTCTCCTTGGCCAGTCATGTGCTCAATAAAGCAGATATTTGATATATCGACATTGTTTTTAATTTTGATTGCTTGAGAAATGAATGAATTTGTTTTTCTAATGTTATCTGTGCTCAATATTTTTCGATGTTTCGAAAGACTATTTATCGCTTCTAGCTTGTAGAGCTCAGCCCCGTCATAAAACACATGTTCGCCATCTCGATCGAGATGTTCATCGGCAGGTGTCTCGCTGCTTTTGAGAATAACTGTCGAAACTAAAAGTCGATCTTGTTCATTTAAATAATTAAGATTTTTGGCCAACTCATTAAATGTTTCCCATCGTCCTACCTGTTCATGCGGAGTCTCCATACTGGTTTTGATCAGTGCGGAGCGGTTAGTGGGCGTCAATTTATACAGATGCTTGGCAAAATGGCGAAGATATCCATTGCCCTTTTCATTGCCGTCCAAAAAATGCGCAAGAATTCGCTTCTGGTCATTCTCGTTGAGAAGATCCATCTTATCAGCCCAGCCTGTCGCCGCCCGTTTTGCATGCTCATTGCTAAGAAAGTAGGAATTTTTCTCAATCAGTATGGATCGCTCCTTGGCTGTAAGGTATTGTGATTTACTTATCAAACGTTTCACCAAGCTTTCAGCGAAGTCTACACTCTCCCCTTTTTCTTCATAATCTAGAGCATATGTCGTTATTCGACTACGTTCCTCAACCTTAGCATATTCGATATTGTCTATTAGATTATTTATTGACGCTCCGGGGAGCTCGTTGTGTTTGTATTTCAGCAGGCCCTTTATAATACGGGTTCGTTCCTCTGAGGTTCGCATGGGCATTAAATCTGCCTGGGACATCAGATATTTCATGCCTAAGCTTTTTCTGTCGGATGCTCGCGTATCGTAGGGTATCTTCTCCAAAACATCATTGTATACTTTCATTATGTCATTTATTTGTTTTATACTATAGTTTTGGTTTAAGGAGCGTTCTGCTTCGTCCTTAAGAAAAATACTGGATCTTGATAGTGCTGCTAAAGATCGGAGTGAGCCTACGGGATCACGGAATTCGGCAACATTTCGGACGATTTCTGCTTGCAATTCAGGGGGCAGGTAAAAATGTTTTTGCGGAGATGAAGGAGCCGTTTGGTGATCGGGGCGAGAGCGTTTTACACTAGAGCCCTGTTCCGATGAGTCATTCAATCTTTTTACCACGGGAACCCCTAGCGTTGGTGAATAATAAGTCTTCGCGTGCGAACGTTCATTGAGTTACTTTTTGTATTGCATAGTTGATATCCGTTAGATTGTGGGGTCGCCCGCGTCATACTGACTTCCATCCCGTGTTTGCAGAGCGATAATGCGCTCCAACAACAGGCGTTGGTCGGCCATGGCATGTGTTTCTTCGCTTAGCCCGTCAGGCTCGAAGCCTCCCGGTGCACCCGGTGCAGGCTCATTGTCTTCTGCTGGCTTTTGATTTGCGGCATCGAATCTCTGCATAAACGCGTCCAGATTGATTTGCCTGGCAAGTTCGCCCTGGTGATCGGCAATTTTGCCCGTGAGGTTTTCGTCCTCACGTATGTCGATATCCACCAGCACCTCATGATCCTCATCGTCATACTCCAACCCTTCGATATCATTCTCCTGCACATCAACCGCGTCATCTCGCCGGAGAAGTGGGTCCGTATTTTTCATGGGCGCCTCCGGTCCGAACATTGAGGGGGGGGCAGGTAAAGGAAGCGCACCGGTCTGTGCGTTGAAGATTTTCTTCAGGCGCCGGTCGGAGTAATACTTTATCTTGTCAATATGCAAAGGTGGCTGCCCTTTGACGAGAACGATTTGCTTGTCGTCGGCAATCAGGCGAATCTGCTCGGGCCTGAGAAGTTTTTCACCCTGTTGAGATACCTGCACGTTGGTGTTCCACCACGCTTTGGAATCGTATGATTTTGTTTTAGAGGTGAAGGTATATTCCCCGACGGCTTTTGAAATATACTCCGGCGTCTCGTCATCAGCGGTTGCCATGAACACCTGAACTCCGGTGTTGCTCAGAAAGTTTTCCTTGCCGGATTGTTCATAGGCGCCAGTCAGCGCCGAAAGGCTCTGAATGATGAACATGAACCGACCATTGTAGCCGGCGATCGTCGTTACTGCGGTCTCGATAGCTTCCAACTTGCCGAGGTGCTTGAACTCATCGAGGAGAAAAAGCACTTCGAATATCTCGTCTTTGACAGGCATTTCACGCTGGAGAATGGATACGATCTGTTGGAAAAAAAGACGCACCAATGGCGCAATCACTTCAAGATCGTTTGGGCTCACCGTTAAATAGATTGTGGTCGGATCGCGTCGGAGATCATAGATGCTGAAATCCGAGCGGCTCGTCGCATTTTTTATAAGCGGGTCAGCCCAGAGATTCAGGCCGCCGTCGCCTAGGACGGACGTATAGGACGTGATGATCTTGGTATCGTTACCTGCCATATTGTCGAATATGCGCTGTACTTCTGGAATTTCGCTGGCTTCCGCCAATCCTGCAAACAGCTTGTATTTCTCGCCTGGCTGGGAAAATAGGTCGTAAACTGCGCCAATGGTTGGCTCGCCTCTTTCGATGCAGGCAAGGATGCCAGCAACGAACAGGTCTCGAGCACCATCAATGAAGCCTTCTGCGCCTTTGCCTTTGGCGGCGATGAGATTGTTGGCAAGGCGGCGCGCTTCTGAAAAACGTCGTTCAGGCTTAATCGCAGCGATATCAAGTACGGGATTGTAACAGTGGGTTACGCCGTCCTTGTCCATCGGTGCGAACTTGATGATTTTATCGCCTCTTGCCTTGCGGGCACGCGAGGTCAGTTCGAACAACTCGCCTTTGACATCGAGCGCCAGAACGGAGCCGTTAAAAGTCAGCAGGGTTGGAATTACCACCCCCACGCCCTTGCCCGCACGCGTGGGAGCTACAATCAGACTGTGCGGCTGCGGGCCGTTCGTCAGATATTTTCCGCAGCGGCGCGGGCTTGTCGTTTTGCCGAAAATCGACCCGGATATCTGATCATATGGCTGAAAATATTTTAGCCGTGCCATTTCGTGTTTGCGCGCCCAGCGCGCAGTGCCGTGATGTTGTTTCTTGAACATGAAAATCGCCATCAACAGCATTACGGCGACCACGGTGATAGTTAGAATAATGAGGCAACGAATGAATAGCTGGCTGATATGACCAAGATAGAAAGGCGTCTCGTACCAGACCAGTAGGAGATCAAGCTCGCTTAAGACTTTCGTGTCGAAACCCTGCCTTGTGGCGAGGTAGATGTCGCAGACCAGCAAGCCCAACGGCACTGAAAACAGTGTGCTATGAAAGATAGTTCTGAGTTTCTCACCAATGCTTTCAGTCATCGGTACAGGTCTCCTTGCAACAGGCCGTAACCGTGATCAAGTCTCGTCCCCTTTGTGAAGTTTATATGATGTATAAAAAACATGCGGACGATCGCACTGGTTGAGCACCCTTTCATCACGATGTGGTATCGCAGCGCCCGCCATGGGCTGCTGATATCCGGATTTCGTTTGGCTATTCGGCATTGCGTAGGATTTTTAACGGCTATGGTCAGGATCTGCCCCCGGAAGCTGGCGACCGCGTCGCCGCTCGTCAGGCCCAGTCCCACGATTGGCCGCATGATGATCGTTTTCAGGCCGTTGACCATTACGGATAGCCGCGGCGGCCTGAGCGCGTGTTGTGACATTTGTTTCGCCCGCAAATGCCCTGCGTTGTTCAATCAGCGCAAGCCGCGCCTTGCGCAGCAAGTGCCGGTCCTCTTCACGCCAGGCCACAATACTGTCTTCGGCAATGTTTTCCGTATTGGCTCGATGTGTATGGAGCGCCCTGAGTGCGCGGCGACGATCCTTCCTCGCCTTCTTGCGACGCTTCTTAATCTCATTGTCCTCGGAAGCCCCTTCGCCTGTATCCGCTGCTTCGTTATCTTGTGCCCCTTGCTGCGCATCCGCAGCGCGGTCGCGTTCTGTCAAGAGTTGCTCCCGAAATAGCTGTAGGTTACCAGCGGTCAGACGTGTTCCCGCAGTACCGCTCGGCCAGTCGTCGTCTTCATCATGGTCATTGTGTCGGCTGTCGAGCAAGGGAGCCATACTGCGGGGACTTCGCCGGTTATGGTCGCGGCCGCCGCTACTCTCACTGGACGCACTTCTGTCATCACCTCCAGCGCGGCTATCATCATCATTATCGTCGTCGAGTGGCGTGAATGCTCGGTCGGCATTTGCCGGCGCAAAACCGTAATCGTCGAATTCGTCGTCCTCATAGGGCACCGTAGCCGCATCAGCTTTGCGTCGTTCATATTCATCAAGGGTGGTTGGACGCCCGATAAGCAGGCGCTTCAAACGGTGCATCTGGACGTCGGTCATGGGACGCTCTTGGAGACCACGGTCTACGCGGGTGGTTGCAACCAGCTCAATGCCATGATTGGCCGCAGCCTCTACCGCCTGAACCCGCATTGCTTCATAGCTCCAGTGCGGATGCCCCCTTTTCAGCGTCAGCAAATTTCCGCCACCGCGGGGGCTACGATCAACCACAACATGCATATGAGGGTTGGGATTGTCGCCATGTTCGTAGGCACGATGGTACGCCGCTACGAATTTGTGTCGCTGAACAAATCCCCGAGAATTTCGGTAGCCATGTCCGAACACAGATATTGCCCAATCATGGCCAGCGCGTTCAGCATCCTCGATATCGGTGCCTTGCGGGAAACTGAGGACGAAGTGAATTGTTTGGTCATGGGGCAGCTCAGCCTCGGCATCATCTGCCGGTAGTCGTCCAGACCGCGTAAACAGCAGTTCCGCAAACTGCTCGATGTTATTCGGGTTTTCGATGCCATCATCATTTTCGAACATGAGCTGCGCGGAGCTTACCAGTCGAATGGTCTCCCGTTCAGGATTGGTTTGGCGGGACAGATAACCGAGTTGTCGCTTCAATGCCTTCACCGAGCGTGTTCCACCATTGTGAATTCGTTTTACAACCGCTTCATGGTCGACCATCACGCTGCATCCATTGACAAGGCTGGATCGTCTAGAGACCGGCTGCGTCTTTCAGCATCGCTCGCCCGTCCAGCCTACGCTCGGCGGTATTCAGAAGGGATTGCAGGCTGTCATCTAGCGTTGCTGATGCCCGTCCAAACGCTTTTCGCTGCTCATTGAGCTGTTGCATATCGACGCCTGCATCGTTTTCGGCAGCGCGGCCCAAGCGCCCAAGATTGTACGAAATTTCGCCAATATTAGTGGAAGTTTGCCGCAGTAGCTGGCGCGTCTCTTCATCGATTTCGAGAAAGCCGGCGATCCTTCTGATCGCAATTCGTAAGGCAAGGTTATGAGTCAGGCCAAGCTTGTGCGCCTGTTGTGCGAAAGATTCGAACTCCGCCAGTCGCAGGCGGACGCTGACAATCTTGTAGTCCTCGGCGGTGTCGGACTTAGCCGTGTTGCTTCGAATAAATGGAAAATCACCGAGAAAATCCGTATTATCAATAGCGCTCATTATTCTGCAATTCGCCTCGATTGACGTAATAATAAAAAAAGTTTTGTAAAAAATTATCAATTTCGCGAACTTTTATAAAGTGGACGACGGAAATATAATTCAGATTATGATTTCAATTGTAATATTTTGCATTTTTTTGTTTGTTTGTACGCGGATTACATGGTTCTAACCGGAAAATATTGCGCCGAAACCGCTGTCAACGGCAAAGATGAACCGGTCTATGGTTTAAACCCATCGATGTCGTTGATTTTATGAAGAAAATCGGATTCATGATTTTCAATCAACAGGTTGGAGGTTGGACGTTGGAATGGGGCATCTGTTCTGGCTGTTAGATGAGCGATGGGCTGTCATCGAGCCGCTTTTGCGGCGGAACGAGGGGGCGCTCGCCGCGTCGATGACCGCCGGGTGATCTCCGGCATCATTCATGTTCTCAAGGTTGGTTGCCGATGGTGCGATTGTCCAACCGACTACCGCCCATCGACAAAGGTTCTGGATCGATCTGGTCGATGCGCTCGCAACGTCCGGCGCGGTTACCAAAAGAACCTCCATCGATAGCACCTACGTGAAGGTGCACCGTTCGGCCCATGGCGGTAAAAGGGGGCGAAAAATCAGGCGGGGCGTCGCGAGGCGGTCAAACCACCAAAATCCATGTCCTCAGGGATGTGATTGGGCATCCATTTGCCTTCACGCTGACTGGTGGCAACGCGGCAGACAGCCTGGTAGCGCCACATTTGATGGATGGCCTTAAGGGCGCGAGATATCTGCTCGCCGACAAGGGGTACTATGCCAATAGCCTGCGAAAGCATCTGCGCCAGTCGGCAATCGTCCCGGTCATTCCTGGCAGGTCAAACCGCAAGTCCCAAATCTGCTACGATGCCAAGCGATACAAAAGCCGCCATCTCATCGAAAACGCCCTTTGCCGTCTGAAGGACTTCGACGCGTCGCAACCTGCTACGACAAGCTCGCCCGGAACTTTCTCTCCGCAGTCGCACTGGCGACCCTCATCGCATTCTGGCTATGATTGAGTCTGAACCCTAAAGCGCGTCCGTTGAACGCGGTATCGCGTTGAGAACTTCCTTGGCAGCCGAATTCTGATTCCATCGCTTCTACTGGTGATTTGGTCGGAGGCATTATGACCCGGGCTTTCAGTGATGATCTGCGTAGCCGCGTTCTGGCTGCGTCGCGGGATGGCATGTCGGCGCGTTCAGCGGCAGCCCGATTTGGGATTAGGGTTTCGACAGCCATCGCCTGGATTGCGAGTGCGCGAGCTGGTCTGTTGACCCCGGCGAAGCAGGGCCGACGCGGCGGCTCACGCCTGGATACTCACGAGGACTTCATCTTCGGGATGATCGAAGAGGCGAAGGACATCACACTCAATGAGATGGTCCAGCGATTGCACGAGGAAAGAGCCGTATCGATCGGCCGAAGTGCGCTTGATGTCTGGCTGCGAAAGCGCGGCTGGACTTTTAAAAAAAGACCGCACATGCACTGGAGCAGGAGCGTCCCGATCTCCTGAAACGTCGCGAGGACTGGTTCGACGGCCAGCTCGATCTCGATCCGGCGCGCCTCGTCTTCATTGATGAAACAGGCCTGAGCACGAAGATGCCCCGGCTTCGCTGACGAGCCCCTTGCGGAGATCGATGCCGCTCCCCGATCCCCCACGGGCACTGGAAGACGACGACATTCACCGGCGGCACTCAGGCTTACGGGCATGACCGCGCCCATGGTCCTCGACGGCGCAATGAACGGCGTCGCATTCCAAGCCTATGTCGAACAGGTTCTCATTCCAACCTTGGTGCCGGGCGACATCGTCATCATGGACAACCTGTCGGCACACAAAACGGAGGGGGTGCGTCTCGCAATCGAAGGTGCAGGGTGCCGGTTACTCTACCTTCCGCCCTACAGTCCAGACTTCAACCCCATCGAGAAAGCCTTCGCCAAGCTCAAAACTGTCTTGCGCGCCAAAGCCGAGCGGACCGTCGAGGGCTTATGGAATACGGTCGGCCACATCGTCATGCTGTTCGAGCCGCAAGAATGCGCCAACTACTTCAAATCCTGCGGATATGACCCCGAGTATGTCGGCGTTTACATCGGCTGCTTCGCCTTGGAATACGTCACCGTCGACGCCCGTTGTTAGTGCCGGAGCAGTACTCCCCAATAGTGCCGTTTTAATCTTCCCCAGGTGCTTCGGCCGCTGGTCTTCCGGCGCGCGCGCCGGAAGACCAGCGGCGTGTCATCGCCGATACACCTTCCGATGGTCGGGCGGGGGATTTTGGTGATCAAGCTGAGGGAGACGATCATGATCATGGATCTGAATCAGTAGGGGCTGACGGTGTCGGCCCTTTCCAGAGAAACGGACGTCGACCGCAAGACGGTCCGCAAATACATAAAGCGAGGCCTTGAGGCTCCGGCCTATGGTCCCAGGAAGTCGCGAGCGACGGTGATCGATCCGTTTGCTTCTTACCTGCGACAACGGGTGAAGACCTATCCATGCCTGAACAGCAGTCGGCTGTTACGAGAGCTCAAGGAGCGAGGCTACACGGCCGTGACGGATTTTCTCCGTAATGTGCGCCCTGCAGCAAACGAGGGTTATGAGGTACGTTTCGAGACGCCGCCCGGCGAGCAGGCTCAGGTCGATTTCGCCCAGTTCCACGTCGTCTTCACCGACGAACCGATGACGCCGAGGATCGTCTAGCTGTTCTCGATGGTGCTGGGTTACAGCCGCCTCATCTGGGCGCTCTTCGTCATGCATCAGAACCTGCCAACCGTCCTGCGCTGCCACATCGCGGCTTTCGAGGCCGTTGGCGGCGCTCCAAGGGAGGTGCTCTACGACCGGATGAAGACCGCCGTCATTGGCGAAGGCCAGACGGAAGGTATCATCTACAATCGCGCACTCATCGACTTGGCACGCCACTAGGTTTCCACCCGAAGGCATGCAAACCTTATCGCGCCAAGACCAGGGGCAAGGTCGAGCGGCCGTTCCGGTACATCCGCCAGGACTTCTTCCTGACCCGCTCGTTTCGCAATCTCGACGACTTGAACGCCCAGCTCCGACACTGGCTGTATACCGTCGCAAATCCGAGGAAGCATGCGACAACCCTGCGCTTCGTCAATGAAGCCTTCGCCGAAGAGCGGCCGCACCTGCGGCCATTACCGCTGGCACCGTTCAGATCCGGTCTGAAGCTGGAGCGCTGCGTGTCGCGGGAGGGCATAGTCAGCGGCGGTGGCAATACCTATACCGTTACGGATGCCACGCGAAGCCGAATGGTTGAGGTTCACTCCCTCACCGATGAGGTCCGCATCTTCAAGAACGGCATGCTGATCGCAGCGCATCCTGTCCTGGAGGGCCGTGAACAGCGCCGGGTTCATCCGAATCATCGGCGACCCATTCAACCGCAACATTGGCCGGGGAGACGGCAGGAATCTTATGTTGTCAAACCCGCTGGCGATACCGTGCTGCAGCGATCGCTTGCCTTCTGATGCCGTCGGCAAGGTCCGAGCACAGGAGAACCGACCATGAGCGCCACCCTCGACCCATTCCGTCGATGATCGACGGCATCCGTCTTGATCTCGTTGGTCTGAAGATGCCGCGCATTGGAAGCTCTCGACCATGTCGTACGCCGCCTCGAGCACGGTGGGCTGCCGGCCGTCGAGGCCATCGATATTCTCCTGTCAGAGGAACTCACCCTCCGCGAGAACAGTCGCACCAAGACCGCCCTTCGAATGGGCAGGATTGCGACGATCAAGACGCTCGCCGGTTTGATTATACCTTTCAACCATCTCTCAACCGGAATCGCATCTTTACCCTGGCACAGCCCGAGTTCGTCGAGCGTCACGAAGCGGTTCATTTCCTCACAGTTTTGCGGTTATCTCACAGGCTTTGATCACTTCCTTCTCCTCCTGGCTGTTGTGCTGCCTGGGAGCCTGGATGATCCTCGCATCGACGATCTGCCACCCTTGGCCAGATACCCGGATCGCGAATGATGTTGGTCGAAACGGGCAAACAGATTTTCGATGGCATCGGCCCGCACCGGGCTTTCCGAAACAGCCAGATCGTCGTGACATCCGGCACCTTGTCGGAGAGCGCCTGGAGCACCAGGATCTTGAATATCAAAACTACCGGAATCGGTGGACGCTCGCCCCTTGATCCACCCGATCGCTTTAGCGCCTTGGCCAGCGGCTTATCAAACACCGATCACCGGATGATGCTGTTCAGCGTCTCGAGCGGATCGCAAATGGCACTCAGCCGCTCGCAATGATCGCTAAGATTAAAAAAAGCAGGCTGTCCCCGCATCATCCGCCCCGGCCAAATCACGCGTGAATTGAATCAGGAGTTGTTGAAAATGGAGAAGTTTTTAGAGGCTTCCAGATACAATTTTCGATGGGATATTATGATAGTGCAATATAAAATGTACGCTTCACAAACAAAGCCTCAAGATGGGCTGATTACCTCAGCGCATTCATAATTTGTTATAATTATTGGCATTTATAACCAACACTGTAACCACAATCATGGTCAAATTTGACGCGACGCGTTACTACGTCATAGCATCCAGTGATGGGAATTGGTGCGTTGAGTGAAAACGGAAATTGAACGATGGATTATTTTGGATGTTATGTTCAGAACAATTACGGATTGGTCTAATGCAGTGTCAGAATGCGCATGAGTCTGGGGCATCAAGTAAAGCAAAATTTTTTCGGCAGCCAAGCGGGAAATTTGCAAGTGTAGATCTTAATCTTCTAGTTGCACTAGATGCTCTGCTGGCATATCGGAATGTCACTCACGCCGCGCGGCGTTTGGGGCAGACGCAGCCTGCTGTAAGTCGTTCACTTGGAAAACTGCGTGAACTGTTGGCTGATGACTTACTTGTGCGCGGCTCGAGCGGAATGAAGCTAACTGCACGCGGCGAATATCTGGCCCAGATTGTGCCACAGACAATGTCTCATGTTCGCGATGTTGTTTCGTCGAGACAGGTTGATCCGGTCATTAACGTGACCGTCGACAGGAAATTGATGCCAGCTTTATTTTCTCATTTTATGCGTTCAAGCTCAGACAGAAACGAAAGATTCAAGTTGGATGTATACAAGACGGTATACTCGGGTATCGATAACTTGGCGGCGCACAGTACGGATTTTTTGCTTGGGCCACGGCCGAAAATGTACGCCGGCGTTGAAAGCAAGCATATCTTGAACATGGGTTTCGTAACTTTGGTCGGTGTAGACCATCGTATTCAGGGTTCAACTCGCTCAAATCATGGGGCTTTTCGCGATTTCGATCATATTCGAATTCTTGAAAATGGGATGGAAATATACCCAGAGGTTGCCGAAGCAAAATTTCCGTGCAGTAACAAGCCAGCCCGTTTCATTGACGTGCCTGATGTAACATCTGCGGCGCTAATTGTTTCGAAGAGCCGTTCGTGTTTGACAGTTCCAAAGTTCGTAGCAGCCTGGTTGACTAAAATGGTTCCACTGGCTGTCATGCAGCCACTAATTGATATCCCGGAGCAGGAAATTTCATTAAGTTGGATGAGTGAAACGCATGTAAGCAACAACAAACGTTTGATTGCGGATATTTGCAATACGACAAGAATGGTGCTCGAGAATGATTGCCTCTTTCCTGACCTCTATTTTCCTTCGACCGAAGTTGGCTAATGCAAATGTCTTTAAAACCCAAGTTCGAAGTTCAATCTGATTTAAGCAATATTGATCTTAATTTGCTAGTTGTTTTAAATGCACTATTAGATTTGCGTAATGTTACCCACGCAAGTAAAGCTGTTCAAATAAGCCAAGCATCTACAATGCGTTCGCTTTCCCGTTTGCGAGAAATTTTCGAAGATGATCTTCTTGTGCGTAAAAGTCGTTCGTTCAGTTTAACGCCATTTGCCACCAAATTACTGCCGAAGGTGCACGCAACCATCGGCAAAATAGGAACGATATTTGATCAAATCCCCGCGCCTGATAAGTTCAGCCTCGCCATGCCAGATCACTTGGCACTCATGCTTGCGCCAAGAATAACGGGTCACTTGCGAGATATATCTCCGACGACTGACTTTATTCCGGTGATTAGTCTCACCGATACGGTAAAGCAGATAGAAGATGGGCAGCTTGATCTAGCCATTGGCGTAATAGATGATGCACCGTCAGGCTTTTTTTCGCGCGCCCTTCCGTCAATTCCTTCACTTTGTCTAAGCAACAAGTGTCATTTTGCGGCTTCAGGTGATACTTCAATCAGCGATCTCAAGCCTTTTTTCACGATTAGAATTGGCACGAATTCCAATATGGGATTCGGAGAAGTTTATGACGGGCTAGAGACTATAAGGTATGGTGCACACGATACGTCGTCAGCGCCAGATATCCATACAGCAGCGCGACTTATTCAAGATACAGACGCAATAATAGTTCTCCCAGCTATATCGGCGCGCTATCTGGCGTCCCGATACAACCTGAAGGTCTTTTTGCCGGCTAAGGGTGAGCCTTTACCAGATTACCCGCTGTCGCTAATCTGGCACGAAAAATGGCATCGGGACCCTTTGCATGCGGGCATCCGCAATTCAATCGCCTCAATGATATCCGAAGCATTGTTGGATCACTAGTCAGTTCCTGTCTTAAGCTGATAACGGGACCATTTAACTACGCATCGCTCTTTTAATCAAACAATGTTCAGCGTGCGCCTCTTCAAAGGAATTCCGAAACAAAAACCCTTTTGCATTTTCGAACAAACAAACAAACAAACAAACGACTTAACTAAGTCAACACCTGAACCCAAATTTCAGCCTAAAGAGAGGAAGCGTTCAAACAGAAAAGTCCCCAGCAGCCGTAGCCGATGAAGACTTTCCCTATCCGTAGCACGATAGTTCTGGCACTTCTGTCCTATGTAGTCAAGAGCTTGATATGCTCTTGGGTGACTGGTTTCGTTTGACTTGATTAGACTATGAATATTGAAACATCGCAGATGCTAACACCATTCGGCCCACGTCGTGTCACACGTTCGTTCGTTATGCAGCAGTTACAGCCAGCGCCGGTTTTTACAAACCAAAGCGTAGATAAGTGGGAGGTGTTCCGAAACATATGCGAGGCCCGTTCTCTCTTAAAATTACGCGATCGAGCATTGGCAGTATTGAATGCCCTTCTTTCTTTTCATCCTGAGAGAATTCTGTGTGTGCATGACAACCTCGTAGTTTTTCCGTCAAATCAGCAACTTTCTTCCAGATCAAATGGAATCTCGGGCACCACTTTGCGGCATAACTTAGCTTTGCTCGTTGAGGCGGGCCTGATCCAGCGCAGAGATAGCCCCAATGGCAAGCGCTATTGCCGTAAAAAGGAAGATGGTCAGGTTAGCGAGGCGTTCGGATTCAGCCTCCAGCCCTTCGTTATACGCTCCGCTGAATTAGCCCGTTTGGCAATAGATGTGCGGATCGAAGAGCAAGAAACGCGCATACTTCGTGAAAAGATCTCACTGTTGAGGCGCAACGTTTCAAAGGTCCTTTTTGCAGCTTTCGAGGAGCAGCCTGATGTCCACTTGCATGAGATAGAAGCAGATTTGCGTGGCCTTCCTCACCTATCGCGAAAGCCACGTCTATATGATCTAAAGGTTGTTCATGAGGTGCTTGTCGGCCTTCAAGACAAGTTGCTGAACCATCTGAAAAACAGGTGGAAAATGGAAAATACCGATGCCAATGACCACGTATCCGGTCAGCACATAGAGATTCACAATACTGAATCTCTGAATGAATCAATTTGCACAGTGGAAGTTCCAAAAAGGAACGCGAGCCAATGTGAAAATTTACCTTTGGCTACGGTATTGCGGTCGTGTGGCCAGATCGTTCACTACGGCCCAAAAGGCACGATAAGCTCGTGGAAGGATTTGATATCTGCGGCAGTGGTTGTTCGTTCAATGCTTGGAGTCAGTCCAAACGCTTACAGGGACGCCTGTGAAATCATGGGGACTCAGAATGCTGCTATAGCCATGGCATGTATATTGGAGAGGGCTGAGCAAATACGGTTCCACGGGAGCTATTTGAGGGATTTGACGCGCAAGTCGGCGCTTGGAGCATTTTCGGTGCTGCCGATGGTTGCTGCACTTAGGGTGAAATCATCCTTCTGAAGTGTTGAAAAGGTGTTTCGTGTCCGAGCATCCGATG
Organism: Allorhizobium sp. nf9_anc; assembly: GCF_056323085.1. Classification (NCBI taxonomy): domain Bacteria; kingdom Pseudomonadati; phylum Pseudomonadota; class Alphaproteobacteria; order Hyphomicrobiales; family Rhizobiaceae; genus Allorhizobium; species Allorhizobium sp. nf9_anc. The sequence continues at coordinate 188,945 of NZ_JBWHZM010000003.1, forward strand.
CCCAGCGGAAAAACATTACAATAATAAATATATTATCATAGTAGGTCGTATTGATGCGGAATACCCATATAACGATAATTGATGTTTTCCAATAACGTTTCAAGGTGTATTATTAATAGGAGAGAATATATAATAGGAGTTGAATAATTGAAATATATTAGCGTGTTTAAATTGAATGATTTGTTCAATGAATTTGATGATATTATATGCTGGCGATTTTGATAATGAAAATTCTAAAGAAGTTATTGAAAAGTAATTCGGGGAATTTCGGTTCTATGACTGCTTTACTTGCTGTGCCCCTCATTGGTGCTGTCGGTTCGGCTGTGGATTATTCTTACGTTTCAGATGTGAGAGCAAAGCTAATGGTGGCGGCTGATGCTGCCGCTCTTGGCGCAATAGTTGAGATTTCCAATGGTTATGCATTGGCTCGACCGGAGGTCACTCCAATGAGTATCGCAGCTGCAGAAAGTGATGGTGAAAACATTTTTTTTGCTAACGCTAGCCAGATTGTGAATATTCGTCCAGAAAATGTTGAGGTTACTGTAATTAGATCTGGTGAAACAGTAGTTTCTACAGTAAGCTTTTCAGCGAATATTCCAACATTCATTATGGGAATATTTGGTTATAATTTCGTCCGTGTTTCTGGAACTGCTTCGGCTACAAATGCAGCAGATAGACCAAGCTTCGTTGACTATCATCTCTTACTTGATAACACTCCTTCGATGGGACTGGGTGCGACAAAACGTGATATCAATGCCCTCATTAACTCAACGAAAACAAGATGCGCATTTGCTTGCCACGAGGTAAGTAATAATGGATACATAAATCCCAACAGTAATTACATGATTGCACGGAAAAATGGGATAACGTTGAGGATCGATGTGTTAAAGCAAGCTGCGTTGGGATTGATCGATAGAGCCTTGGAAATAAAGGGGGGCAGCAGTCGTTTCCGTTTTGCCGCCTACAATTTTGGCAAGGCTGCGCTCGAGCCTGGTTATCAAATCGGTAAGCTTTCAAACCTTACTGTCGATTTGCCTTCTTTCCGTAAGGCGGTGGGCGAGGTAGCTTTGATGACCACGCCGCACAGCAACTATAATAATGATGCGCTGACCAGCTTTGATACTGCCCTGACTAAAATTGGGAGTGAGATTAAGGTCGATGGTGGTACAGGGAGAACGCCCGATGATCGTAAACAGGTGGTTATTTTTGTAACCGATGGCGTAGGAAACAGCATCAAACCAACTGGGTGTACAGGGTTTTATTCAGGCAGCCGAGGCCGTTGTTTCGAACCTATTGACGTTCGATATTGTGGAAATCTAAAAAAACGCAATATTACAATCGCGATTCTTTACACGACTTATGTGGAGGTCGATGATCACCTTTACTCTCAGTATGTGAAAAAATTTGCCCATGAGATCGGGCCTAAGCTAAAAGAATGTGCATCAGAAGATCTGTATTCCGAAGTTGGAATCGAAGGTGATATGAGTGTTGCGCTAAAAAAGCTTTTCGAGAAAGCGGCTTCACCTGGGAAACTGCGCTTGGCGAGTTAATGAAAGTTTCTCCCTCCATTTTGTAGCAGGGTACGTGGAGTGCGCCTCTTTCCAGCGGATACGTCGGCTATTCTAGAGTTGGGCCTTTTTGCTCGGGGCCTTATCCGCAGGATTTGAACTAGTTGGCGCATTCTGCGGTCGGAACCGCGTGACGATCTGTCCGACGGTATTCCATAAAGCCCCAACCGTTCGCTCGGCTTTGGCGCGCAAGACGGCCTTGAGCTTAGCGAAAGCCTTCTGCACCCTGCACCTTGGATTGCGAGACGCACATGGACACTTCCGGTTCGTTTTCCTCGTGCTTTGTGACGATCAGCGTGTCTGCGGGGTAGTCGGCAGTTGCCTTTTGTTGGGCCTCGTCAAGAGCAATAGCCATGGGATCACCTTTCCTGCTGTCACCACCGCATCTAACGGAACGGTTTGCCGGGGGAAGTCGGTCCCGGCTTCCGCTTCGCGGCGCTATGCTAAGCCTCCTGCGGCTTCCCTTTATCCGTCAAAACCGTGTCGAGAATTCCCGCTTTCCCGCCCCTGAAGGAGGGGCGGCGCTATGCTGAAAGCTCCGATGTTCTTCATTGTTCTTCTCGGATCTCGGACTGGCGCCGATCGATCCGAGCCGGGCGGCTCCGCCAGAAGGGCCAGAAATGACGCCGCATAAGCGCCGGCTGTTCGCCGAAGGCGGCCGGCGCGCGGCGGAAACCAGACCCAACCCGCTGAGTGTCATGGCGCGGCTTTCGCCGCGCCATTCCTTTTCTGCCTTCCGATCGTCCGGGGCTCCATGGCTATCACCAGGTCATGCACCATCTTCAAGGCCGTATCGTCGAGCTTTTTTAGGTGGTCGACCGTTGCTTCCATCAGCTTGTTTGGTAATCCTCCCCGTTTTAACGGGGTTCAGCGGTAGAATTCACGCAGCCATTTTCATTTTCTGAGCGGGTGTGATGCCGCCAATGCCCATGTTGGGCCGTTCGTGGTTATATGTCCAAAGCCATTCCGTGGCGATCTCTTGCACCTCCGTTATGCTGTCAAAAATATACAGATCGAGCCATTCATGCCGAACAGTTCGGTTGTAGCGCTCGACATAGGCGTTCTGCTGAGGCTTGCCGGGCTGGATGTAGTTCAATGCGATCCCTTGCTTCTCTGCCCACTCGACCAGCTTCGAACTGACGTATTCGGGGCCGTTATCGACCCTGATCGCCAGCGGCTTGCCCCGCCATTCGATGATCTGGTTGAGGCTGCGCACGACCCGTTCGGCAGGCAGTGAGAAGTCAACCTCGATCCCCAGTCCCTCTCGGTTGAAGTCGTCCAAAACGTTCAGAAGCCTGAACTGGCGACCGTCCGCCAGGCGATCCGCCATGAAGTCCATCGACCAGACCACGTTCGGCGCATCGGGCACCGCCAGTTCCTCGGGCTTCTCGCGCTTCAGCCGCCGCCGAGGCTTGATCCTCAGGTTCAGCTCAAGCTCCCGGTAGATACGGTAGACTCGTTTGTGGTTCCAGCGATAGCCTTGGACGTTGCGCATATGCAGGAAGCATAGACCGAAGCCCCAGGTCTTCTTCATCTTCACGAGCCCAAGCAGCAGATCGGCGATCTCATCGTTATCGGCATTGCGCTTTGGGCTATACCGAAAACAGGTCTCACTGACGCCAAATGTTCTGCATGCCAGCGCGATGCTCACACCGTGTTGCGCCACTGCTTTCTCGGCCAGCTCTCGGCGCTGAGATGGCCGCCTCATTTTTTTCCGAGAGCCTCCTTCAGCAGATCGGCCTGCATGCTCAAATCGGCATACATCCGCTTCAATCGGCGGTTCTCGTCCTCAAGAGCCTTCATCTGGCTCATCATTGAGGCATCCATGCCCCCATATTTTGCTCGCCATTTGTAGAAACTGGCGCTGCTGATGCCGTGCTCCCGGCAAAGCTCAGGGACGGGGACACCGCCTTCGGCTTGGCGCAAAACAGCCATGATCTGGGCTTCGGTAAATCGGCTCTTCTTCATCAAAATCTCCTCGAGCATCTTGCCGAGAAAATTCTACTTTTGAAGCCCCTTATTCCCGGGGAGGATTACCGTTTCTCACGTCTTTGCGTGACTTGCCTTTGGGATGAGTAGGTCGTTCGTTTACGAAGGGATCGAAGAATTCTTCGGGAGTGATGTCCAGGACCTCGAAAATGTGGATGAGCCGTCCCACGGTCATCAGGGAGGAGGCGTTTTCGTATCGGGAGTAGGTTGCCTCCTTTACGCCGAGGAGGGTCGCGACTTTCGCTTGCGCAATTTGTCGATCGGTTCGCAGGTCGCGGAGCCTTTGAGCGACAAGCTGATCCAGTTCCTTGAGGTCGATGATCTTTCCGTCGAGCCGTTTGCGATAGATCGGATGATCTTTGTTCGGGTCGTCAACGCGTTCAAGTCCGAGATAGCTTACCCACTGCTCGAGTCCGAAACCTGCCATTGCCACCAACCACACTGGAAATTAATCGTTATTCCTCTGGAACAAATAAAGATGGTACCTCGAAAGTCTACCCTGAATAGCTACTTTAGCGCATCGCTTTGCGACCCCGCTCTATGCCTTCGGCACGGAGCCAGCAGGCGCTGTCTCCGCCCATTCGGGTGACGATCGGTTGCGCTGCGGCTTCGCCTTCAATCACATGCATCTTGGGCAAAAATCAGTACCGACATTTACAGCCTCTCCCGATCGACCCATATTGGGCTACTGATCAAGTCAGGTCGTGGCAAGTCTCTAGCCCTTTCTTGTCGCGTGCCTACGGAGGCCGCCCCGCCTGATCGGGGCGGCCTTTCCGCATCTTGAAAGCTCCTCACCATCATCAGCACCAATTACGGTGAGTCCAGTCCCCGTCACGATGAAGCAGTGACGCCGGAGGCGTCCTGTCTGTCTCTTTGATGAGGGAAAGAGGAGCGCCGCCCCCTCTCCCTCACAAGGGGAAAAAACGGTCTCCCCGTCCTTCCTTCGCGCAGCCTTAAGGCCGCGCTTTCGTGCAGGATCGCCGCTAACGCGCCGCCCCTTCGGCTTTGCCTCGGGCGGGCGAACCCCCTCCGTTTTTATCCCCTTGCCACCCTCTCCCCCGCTGCTCCGCGCGAGCTCGGGAGCAGGAGCGGGGCTCCTGCCCACGAGGGGCACGAGAAGACCGCTTCGCAGAATTGGAGAAAGGGCTAGATTATGACCACAACCGCAACCGTTTACCTGCTGGACCCGGAAGCCGGGACCATTCAAGCCGCAGAGGTCGCAGCACCCAGCGCGTTCTCTCAGACCTACGGGCTGATTGGATGCCAGCTTGTCGAGGTGGTGCCATTCGACACGAACCACGTTCTTATCGTCGATGAGGAGGGTTTGCGCGACGGCTTGACCGCTTTCACTGTCTTTGACGGCTACCCGCAGCCATTGGCTGGAAAAATCGTTCTTGCCAGCCTGGATGGCTCGCATGTCCTACCGCCGCAAATCAGCATTGAAGAAGCAGCGGCCCGCCTGAACGTCTGCAAGCCGGTTCTTGATCCGGTTTATGCCAAGGCAGACGAGCATTCCCCCAATGGGGTCATTCTGGGCGGCGCTTTGATCGGGTTCCAGACCCGCATCACCCGCACTCACCCAACCGTCATGGCGGGGGTAGTACGATGATCATCGCTGTTGTCGAGGACCGCACCCTGTCCATTCTCGCCGGAACCTTTGCCGCGACCATCGCGGCGAAGGACATCGAACATAGCTTCCATGCCCTTACTCATTTTCCGGAGCGGCGCACCCTGTCTGAACTGGAAGGGCTGGCAGAGCGCCTGAACGGCTTTGCCGCCTATATGGTGGAGCTGTGGGAGCAAGCAAAACTGCCCCTGCCAGACGCTGAACTAGAGGCGTTTGCCCGCCGTCATGTCGAGATCACCGCCAAGTATTGGGCAGCGGAAGGCCGTTGCATGAACTGGTTTGTCACCGGTCCTGCCCGCTTTCCCGTTGCCCGCAACGAAAAGCGGATGCGAGTATCTGACGCCCGCCGTGCTGACCTCTCCGCCCATATAGCGACTGCGAAAAAGGCAGTGAAGCGCAAGGCGTTTCCCCACGGAACCGATGACGAGCCGATCCGCTCCGGCGATCCGGCCGCCATGCAGCGCATCGCCTCGCGGATCGAAGACCTGGCATTGTCCATCGACCGGATGAAACGGGCAAATGTCATCATTCGCCGGATGGAGAAGGATCAGGCGAGCGAAGCCGACATTCTGGCCCGTGTGGTGGCAGAAACCGGCATGGACGAGGAGAGGGCATCGCGTGGCGTTACCCTTGCCCCATGGCAGAACCGACGCGGCTTTTCCACCACCAACACCCGCGCCGAACTGCGCCGCATGCAAACCCGCCTCGCTTCGCTTGCTGCGATGAAGAAGCGCGGCGACCGCGCCGAGGACGTCGAGACGGAGGCAGGAGCCGTCACGGTCAAGGAAAATACCGACATGGCCCGCATTCAGTTGCTGTTTCCCGGCAAGCCGGACGAACAGACGCGGCGCACCTTGAAATCTCACGGGTTCCGCTGGTCGCCGTCGCAGGGGGCTTGGCAGCGCAACTTGAACGAGGCCGGACGCTATGCGGCCCGATGCGTCTTGAAATCGATCAGCGGCGACAGCGCCGCTTGATCAGCCCCGGAAAACAGAGGATCCCCACATGAATGAGCAGATCTATACGGTCATGGAGTTTTCCGGCAGAGGCGATGCCATGTTCGGCGGTAGTGCCGCCGATTGGAGCCTATACACCCAAGAAGACGGCTCAAACGCTTTCATGAGCGCCGCCGACGCGCAGCGCCGCCAGCTGGTGAAAGCCTATTTCCCGACCAAGGAGGAAGCGAGTGAAGCCGGAGAGGCGGCCAGCCAGCGCAAGGGCCTGATCTCTGCCCTGCCTGTTCGGCGCGTCGATGAGATCCCCTATGCGCAACTGCGCTGGATTGTCGGAAACATGCACGTCGGGACCAGTGATGACGACTTAAAAGCCGACATCAAGGGGCGCGCAAAATCGGGCATGACCGCGAACCCCGACCTGCTGGCCCAGGCTTGCGCTTACGCGCTGGCAAGCCACCGAGCCAATCAGGGCTTGGTTGCACATTTCCGGCTGTAGGAGGCGAAGCGATGAAAAGCAAAGGCCAGCGCCGAAGCGTTGAGGTGTTCGACACGCCCTCCGGTTTAGGGGGGAGCCACACGGTTGAGGTTGTCGAGAACCTTGGAAACGATAAGGTCAGGGTGCGCGTCTGGTACGGACGCGCCACCGCGACAGGTTGGGAAGCATGGAAGGATTGGGACGGCTACCGCTTTGAGACCGACCGCGCCAGCCTGACCAACAAGCGGTCAATGCCGCTGTTCAAATAGGACCTGGGTCGCATTTCGATGCGGCTCGACATCAGGAGGGACACCATTGAGCCGCTACACCGTGACCGTGAAGACCGACGGAGAGACTGACGAGAATGCCGTAATCGGCTATGATCCGCCGTTGCGCACCTTCTTTCTGCAGGCTTTCCCCGATGAGGAAACCGACGAATACGCGCTGTGGTTCGGGACGCTTCTTGAGCAACACCAAAGCCTTGAATCGATCATCGAGAGCGCGCGCCGCTTTGGCTATGAGATCGAGGGGCTCTCACAGAATGCGATCATCGCCATGACAAAGGAGGCGGGCACACCAACGCCGCCTAGCCTTGGCGAGCGATTAGGATTGGTGAGCTGACAATTGTCTGATGCTTTGTTGCGGGGCTGGTTTGGAAGTACCGGCCCCCTCACCGTTTTGGCCGTTGCGAACCTGGCAGCATCGAGCTGGCTGCGGTTCGCCCGAAGGGAGCCCATGCCCCTCCCCTCGGCTCCCCTCCCGCCCGATTGCTACCGCAGACGAAGGCAAGGATTTGGACGTCAAACGGTTGACCCGTTTCTGGTGGTGTTGGAGACCGACTGCATTTCCTGAGTCGTGAGCGTGCCTCTCGTCGCGATCAGATAGGCCGCAAGATAGGTCAGCTTCAGCTGCGCTTCTCCGTCGTCTTTCGGCTGATAATTGAGGATTGCCATGCGGCGTGCTTTCGCCTTTCGCCCCTCTTGAACCGCCGCGGCATGATGATCGATCAGCTCACGAAGCGAGGGTCCTTCTCTTGTCGCACTGACTACGATCTCCGTTCCCGCTTTCCTGGGCGTCGGCAATACCCGTGCCGGTTTGTTGCATCGAGCCGCAACTGTTTCGGGGGACGAACGCGAACTGGATGACGACAGTAGCATGGCGGATGCCTCACCGATCTAGTTGCATTGGGGATCGTCTCAGACCATCAAATCGTCCACAACGCACGATAGGATACGAAACAAGACGAAATCTTGGGCTGTAAGTCATTGGAAAAAAACGGTAAGATTTTTGTTCCACCGCCGGCGGATGGAAGCGATTTCAAGGAACTGTTCAAGAAAATGGCTGCTGCGGGTGCAGGACGCCTGTTGGGTGAAGACGGTTTTCCCCAAGGCCCGTGGACGCCGGAGCTGCTGGCGGATGCCATCTCAAAGATCGACGCCAACCGTGTCGGAGTGGATCTTCGCACCGTCCAGCTCTGGTTTCAGGAGAATGACAAAGGCATCAGCCCGGCCAACATTCGCTGGCTGGCACGCATCTTCGGTTGCGACGATCGCGAGGCGACGAATGAGTGGCTGAAAGAGCTCACTGCAGCCCAAGCGCGCTTGGTGGCCAAGCGACGCGAGCAGAAGAAAACCGGCAATGTCGCTGCCCTTCGCGTGCCCGACATGCCACCAACAGATTCAGTCGATGACTCGGTGCAGGTGACGCCACTGCTGTCCGTCGACCTCCAACCAATGCCGGCGCAGCGATCGGGTCTGGCAATCAAGACGGAAGCGATTTTTGCTGAACGGTCGGATCTGAACTTGCCGGCTTCGATATTTGCCGGCTCCGCTGCCTTGGGGTTCTTGTCCTACATCCTCGGCATCCACAGCATCACCTACATGCGGGAAGACGGCATCGAAAAGCAGGTTGGCTTCCTCTGGGCACCGAACTGGACCTTCCTGTTCATGGTGCTGCTGCCGCTGTTCTTTGCAATCGTCATTGAGCTTCTGGTTTTCTGGAAGCATGATGGCCGTCTGCGGCTCCTGACAGAGGTTGATCGCCTGAAAAGCGGCGAAGCCTGGACGCGAAATCTGCAGGCCAACTCCCACACCTATTGGGCGGTGTTCGTCATCTGCGTTCTGTTCGCGGGCGTGGTGCAATGGATCGGCGTGCAGCTCATCCCGCTGCTTGAGCAAAGACAGGATTTTGCCCCAAGCTGGGGAACGATCGGGATCATCAGGCCCGATATTCTATCGACGCCGGCGGCAATTGTGTTTACCGCACTTGCCTACCTCTACATGTCCGTCAGCTTTTATCTTCTCTTCGCCGGCCTGATCCTGCTGCACACAATTCTCCATGATTTATGGAAGCTCAAACGTGAAACCACGCTTCGGGGCGAGCAGGGTCAGGGGCCGGATGTCAGTGAAATCGGTCTGCGGATCATGCGGGGGGTCTTCAGATGCTCCGTCCTCGTCGTCCTTGCCGCCATCTGCATGAAGGCTCAGAGCGCCTATCTTGCTTCGCAAGGCCCCGATTTTGTGACATGGCTGGTTCGCGATATCTGGGCTGCACTGGCAAGTTACGACGATGGAGATCGAAGCTTCGATTACATCATGCCAACCCACTACAGCAGCCTGCTCGTCGTGCTTTCCACCTGCAGCGTCTTTCTGTCCGGGGCAATCCGCTTGGGTGACGATCTGCGCATCCGGGCGCAACTGTGGAAGATGTCCGCGGTGATCGGTCTGTTGTTCGTCTCTTACATGTTGATCGACGCATTCGATGGATTCTCGGTCTTGCTGCTCGTTGCCGGGCTGATCGCGACCTATGGTCTGTTCGATCCGGCGTTCAGGCTGGTTTGGCGCACCCATCTGATAGGAGGCGACAGCCATGTTTCGTAAGTGGCTGGATCGTTGGGACGAGAGCCGAGCCCAACGCGGCGAAGAGGCCAAGACGGTTACAGACCTCATTCTGGACGCGGATCGTGCATTCCCCGGCGTTGGGGCGGCTGAAACGGTAGAGGAGTTTTGCGTACTCGCGGAAACGGCCGCCGCTGATCCGGGCTTTTTTGAGCCGCCTGACGCGAGCGATCATCGGTTCGAACTGCGGGATGGCTGGCTGAAATTCCCTTCGGACGTTGCAACCGATGTTGCTGAAAACAACATCGTATGGGCCAGGATCACCGAGAGCGGAAAGCGCGATCAGGCAGTCGTGATCTTCCATCACTGGAACGCGACCAGTCGGAACCGGCAGATCGCCGGGTTCCTTTCCTGGCAGGGGATCACGGTTATTGAGATCGCCATGCCCTACCACTTGGAACGCAAGCGGCCCGGATCGCTCTATGCCGATTACATGCTCAGCGCAAATCTCGGGCGAACAGTTCAATCCGTCAAACAGGCGGTATGGGACGGGCGTAAGCTTATCGGCTGGCTAAAGCGCCAAGGCTATCGGGATGTTTCCGTTCTCGGGATGAGCCTTGGATCTTGGGTTGCAGGATTGGTCGAGGCGCATGAACCCGCCGTCTCGCGGGCGTCTTTGTTCCTCACGGCAGGGAGCCTTGCTGAAATGGTATGGACCGGGCGCGCAACCCGCTCGATCCGGACAAGCCTCGAGCCGCATCTTACGCTTGCCCAACTGCAAAGAGCATGGGCGCCGCTCAATCTCGAAAACCATGCAGACAGGCTGGCGCGGCCAGGCCTCGAACTTCAGGTGATTCTGGCGTCGAGGGATACGGTTGTTCTGCCGGACCTGTCCGAACGGCTACTAGGACGGCTGGAGAATGCCGGAGCCAGAGTGAGCGTGCTGCCGCTGAATTGCGGGCACTACTCTCTTGGGCGGCCACCCTACATCTTGCGAGCCGGATGGAGCTTGAAGCGGTTTCTGTTACGCAAGCGCGGCGCCACTCAGGCTTAGGAGCGATTGAGCGCCGCATCGAGCGGCACCCAACCGCAATGAGGGGAGCCCCCTTCGGCCCCTCCCCTCAAACTCCCCTTCCCCCTCACGACGGAAGCGCCCCGCAAGCTGGGCGGCTCACTGAGGCTTGTTGTCGTTTCCGGCCAGAGCGTCGATGTCAGCTCCCGCACCGCTGCAGCATCACGGCGATGGAGATCCGACCTGGCGGCCGGATCGCGATTTGCCGGTTGAAGGCGAAGGCGACGGCCGGGGCTACGAAGGCCGCGTTTTCGGGCCGCTTCTTAGTGGCCGTACGCAATCTAATGCTGCGCACGATACGGCAGGCCCCGCCTTAGCGTGCAACCCTAAAGGGTTCTCCTCTCCGCTTCGCTCCGTTGCGATCGCTACGCGATGCACTCGGCGGTTCCAGCCGTATTCGAGCTTCGCGATTACGCACAACCACTAAGGAGGAACCTCTGATGAAAACGCTCGTAACCTTCTGCCAGAAAACCGGCCGTCGCCTTCGCCAGTTTATCAACCGGCAAATCGCGAAGTTGTCCCATAAGGGCCAACTTCGGTTCTCCATCGCCGTGATGCTTCCGCTCCTCGCCAAGGTCGAGTTCAGCTATCAAGTCGAGTTCAACGGCAAGGCCGGAAACGACAACAAGCCTCAGTGAGGTACGGCCGCACCCTGCCCCGCAGGGTACGGCCTATCATGGAATAGAACGCCCGGCGCAGACGCATGGAAGTGCAGCGCTCAAGCAGGACGAGTGGCAGGAGTTCCGATATTGCGCTATGAGGCCTTTATGTCCGGTGTCGAGGATCTGCCTCTGGGCAGGCGTAATGGTCCGAAAGCCGGGTCTGCGGTCTGATCCCCAAAAAAGACCCGCCGTAAGTGGCGGGTCAAAAGCCGCTCCTGGGAGTCCCAAGCGGCGGGGGCTGCATCAGTTTCGGTCCAAGCTCGGCTCGCCTCTGCCTCCCAAAGCTTGGCATGGCCAGACACACCATAGCGAGCAGGCTGCTTGATGCAATGCTCAAATACAATGGATCGTCCAAGAGCAAGGTACTGGCAGGGGTGGCGATATTCCGCAGCAGTTGTTGGATGCTCGCGGCTATTCAGGCTAGTACGCTTGCTGAGGAAGAACCAGATGGTCAGCAAGTCCACTGTTGCCGTGATCCCGGGGTAAGGCGCTGCGAGCCTTACCTCGTGCTAGTTGTGTCCGGCGGTGATGTGAGAGGTGTCCTCGACAATCTTTACGTCTGCATCGGGCTCATCAAACACAATCAAACCGAGTTTGAGCAGCTGAATACAGCAAACTACCGACAATCCCCACAAAAAGACGGTTCGCCACTTCATGCTCAGCCCCACCAGAGATGGAATCCCCTCAGAAACCGACGGCCGCTACAGGCTCTGTAGGCCTGCTGGCCTCGGCAATCAGGTCAATAAACGGCACTGGGATTCCCAAATAATATCCCTGCAACGTATCGCAGCCGAGCAGCCGCAAGATCTCTAGCTGCGTTGCGGTCTCGACGCCTTCGGCAACAACGGTGTGCCCAAGGCCGTGAGCCATCGAAACTATCGCCGACACAATGATCCGGCTATCGTGATTCGTCACAATGTCAGAGATGAGCGAACGATCGATCTTGAGGCTGTCATAGGGGAGCTTGGACAGCTGGGCCAGGTTGGAAAATCCCATCCCGAAGTCATCGATGGACAGTTTGAAACCGGCGCGTTTCAGAGCGAGCAGATGTTTTCTCGCCTTCTCAACATCTAACATCGCGACAGCTTCCGTGACCTCCAGCTCGAAATTACTAGGCGCGACACCGAGCGACTTCACATAGTCGGTGAGCCGATCGGCAAACTCATCATCCGCGAATTGAGTTGGACACACGTTGACTGCAACGCGGCACGAAATTCCCGATGCACGAAGTTTTGGGATATCGGTCGCGACAATCGACATCACCTTGCGTCCAATCCGCTCCAGCCCATCACCCGTCCCTACGACATCAAGGAAGCTTCCGGGATACAACAGGCCCCGCGTTGGATGCGCCCACCTCACCAGCGCTTCATAACCTTCGACACTATTTGAGGCGAGATTGATCTTGGGTTGATAGTGGACAATGATTTCGTCGTTGGCGATCGCATGGAGGAAGTCACGTTCAAGCTCACAGCGATCAGTCGCCCTATCTCGCATTTGATCATCAAAAAACGCGTAGGTTCCTCGACCGCGGCTCTTCGCCTCGTACATAGCCATGTCGGCGTACTTGAGGGTGTCAGCAGCATCAACGGCTTCGTCGCCAAGCACGGCAATACCAACACTCGCGCCAATCTGAACTTGTCGTTCGCCGATCACAAACGGCTCAGCGAGTGATCGAATGATCTGCTGAGCTATGTCCGTAACGTCTTTGTCCCCTGCGCTACCTGTCACCAGCACAACGAATTCGTCACCGGCAAATCGAAACAGAAGTCGACATCCGGCCGATTCCAAATTGACACTCTCTGGAGTGAGACATCGGTTCATCCCATCCAGAGTGATTTCAAGGCCGTCCACCAGCATTCTGGTCGCAGCCATCTGAAGCAAAGTGTCACCGACCTGATGACCATAGAGGTCATTGACTTGTTTGAACCGGTCGAGGTCGATGAACAGCACATGACCCTTGAGATCAGGATTCCGGTCGATGATCTCGCTCAGTACTGCGCGGTTAGGGAGACCGGTAACACCGTCTTCATAGGCCAATGTGTTGATCTTGGACACATTATCATTGAGGCGCGCCACCATCTTGCGAAAGCTCTCGGCCAAGCCGCCGACTTCACAGTTGCAGTCCACAGTGACAACAGCGCTATAGTCGCCTGAGGCAATAGCCTCCGTACTGGCTTTCAGGTTCTGAATTGGCCGAGTGAGCCGACCAGTCATATAATATGTAAACCCCGAAGCGGCGGCGATCGAAGCTACCAGCTTAATGTAGCCCAAAGTCGTCAACGTGTGGGTGAAATCGCTTCCAGCTTCCAGCAAGTAGAACACGAGTGCTGCAACAATCGAGCAAAAAGTCCCAATCATCAGGGTGAACCGTACGCGTAGGCTGTTCAAGCCACGACCAAGAATGCGTCCTGTGATCAGCTCGGTATCAACTTCCATGACTGCAACCTTCATTGCCGGAATGCGGACGCGGACCAGATCGAGCTGGCCCGCGACTATTATGAACGGAGGACTTTAAAAATCCTCCCACGCCTCGGATTTCACTGCAGCATTCCCTCTGACGGCGGTGGCAACACGATTCATTAGTCGGCGTGCAGGTGATGTGTTTGCCGGGGGCATCGAGGAACGTTCCGCTGGCATGGACTTGTTTTGCGAGTTTCCGATTTCGAAAAGTCCGATGAGCTGGAATAAAGCTTCTGCTTCCTTGGCCAACGAATGGCTGGCTGCAGTCGATTCCTCGACCATCGCAGCATTCTGCTGCGTGCCTTGGTCCATTGTATTGACGGCTGTATTGATTTCCTTCAGCCCCGTCGCTTGCTCCTTGGCGCCCTCGACGATTGCGGTAACATTGACGCTGACCGCCTGAACCTGAGACACGATATGCTCAAGCGCCCTGCCCGTTTCTGTGACGAGATGTACGCCGTTCTCCACCTGCTCGCCAGACTTCGAGATCAAAGTCTTGATTTCTTTCGCCGCGGAGGCGGATCGCTGAGCAAGTTCTCGCACCTCCTGGGCGACGACAGCAAAGCCCTTGCCAGCCTCACCAGCGCGCGCCGCCTCGACCCCAGCGTTGAGCGCCAGCAGGTTCGTCTGGAAGGCGATCTCGTCGATTACACCGATAATGCTTGAGATTTCGCGCGACGAGGATTCAATCTCCTGCATTGCATGAACAGCACGATTGACGATCTCTCCGGAGCGCTCGGCAGACTGCCGTGTTTCTTGGACCTGCTTTCCAGCTTCTTCGGCGCGGCGACTGGAATCGGAGACCGTTGTGGTGATCTGCTCAAGCGCTGCTGCAGTTTCCTCTACAGATGCCGCTTGCTGTTCCGTTCGCTTTGAAAGGTCGTCGGCCGCCGCGCGGATCTGATTGGAGCCGGCCGCGATGGCTTGCGCATTTTGGCCGACCCGGCGCATCGCATCCTCGAGCTTAGCAACGGCTTCGTTGAAGTCTAAGCGAACCTGATCCAGTCGCTCTGCAAAGACGGCATCTATCCGGTAATTCAATTTGCCATTTGAGAGCTCGTTGAGGGCGTGGCCGATGCTCTCAACGGCGAACCGCACTTCTGCGGCTTCGCGAGCCTGCTGCTGCTCACGCTCGAGACGCTCCTGCTCGCTGAGTGAACGATTTGCCTCAGCTTCCTGTTCAAGGCGCACACGTTCTTGGGCATTGTCTCGGAATATGGCAACGGTGGAGGCCATCTTGCCGATTTCGTCCCGACGGCCCTGGCCGTAGATTTGGACTTGAAGGTTTCCATTCGCGAGATCGGACATCGCCGCGGTGATGGAGTTCACGGGGCGAATTACGCCTCTCAATACGGTCCAAGTGGAGAATGCGGCAACAGCGGCCCCGAAGACCGTGAGTATCGTCATGCCGGCTGTCAAAAGCGATGCCAGCTCATTGCCTTTAGCGAGGTCCTGCTTTGAGACCTCGATCTGCAGATCGATCAGTTTCGAGATATCGGTGCCGAGGGGATCAATAGTCGGGTAGAGCCTCTGCTCAACGAATTCTGAGAGCGCAGCACTGTCGCGGGAAACCAGAATCTGTCTCAGCAACTGCACTCCTTCGTTTGCCTCTCCCTTGACCTGCACGAAGTGATCGGCAATTTGCTTCTCTTCTGCGGTCAGCACCGTCGATGTGTACTCCTTCCAGTGCGCATCGATGGAGGCCAGCGCCGCGTCTATATTACTCAAGCCATCTTGAGGAGAGAGCGCGCCAGATCTCACCTTGTGAGCGCTATCAACAATATTGACGGCATAGCCATCGCCGATCCGCTTCAGTTGCTCCATTGGCAACACCCTGTCGGCAACGATCGAGTTGGCGATTTCCGCTTCCTTTTTAAGGGCGTAAAAGCTGAAACCCGTGATGGTTATCAATGCTGCGGTGAGCAACGAAATGCATGCAAGAAGCTTGACCCTGATGGTCATAATGATCCCTTCCCAACGAACGTCCCCGTCGACATTTCAAATGCGGCAAGCCGCATTTGAGGTGAGGCCCATCGAAGAAGCGTTTTTAACGACTTCGAACGGAGCACAGTCACTGAATGCGATATTTAAGGGTCACTTGTTTACGCGTCGCTAATTTCGTGGTTTCTTTTGCACGAAGCGTGGGCAAACGCCCAAAAAAAAGCCAAGCGCGTCTATGCCGTACACCGTACTGCTGCGTCCGCACTGGGATGCCTTGTCCAGCCTTCGGAGTTCTAGCGAAACGCCAGCCGGTCAGATATCCCTGCAAAAGCTCGTAGCCAGCATCGCGCCCAAGACTTGCCTGTCGCTCTGTCTCTCTATCCTCGTCAGGGACTGGGATAGCGGCCGTTATCGACATGTTGAATCAAGTTGAAATGGAGAGCTGCCCGAGGAGCGGAGCGCTCATCACTCGGAGCGCAGCGGGCAGATCCATCGTTTTATAACCTGCATCAGAGGACGGAGAACCGGCGTCGCCGGTTCGCATACGAAAGGAGCGGCCAGGATCGGCCGCCCATCTACCCTGCCCTATACCGCTCTTACGATAGGTCGCCGATCGCGCCAATGGGCAAGCGCGCAAGCGCTGTCGCTCGCCAGGAAAAACGGCTTTCGCCGTCAGGCCGGCAAACCTTCCGTTTTTCCTTTCTCCCGCCCCATGACCCGATCGGCGTCCTAACGGGAGCGGGCTCAAGCCCTCCCCCTTCGTTCCGCCGGATGTGGGGGCACATCCTTCGAGAACGAAGGCAGAGGTTTCGCCCACTAGCGGGGCTTGCTCCCAAGGGAAACCGGAAAATTGGAGCAACAGATCATGAGCGACATCATCGCGGTAGCACTGAACAAGCTAGACGCAGACCCGAAGAACGTCCGCAAGACCTACACCAAGGAGAGCATCGAGAGCCTGTCGGCGTCCATTCTCGCCAATGGCGTCATTCAAAACCTTGTGGTGCGCAAAGCTCCCAAGGGCCGATACCTCGTGACGGCTGGCGGTCGCCGCCTCGCAGCCCTCAATTATCTGGCGGAGCGGGGCGAGATCGAGGCCGACTACGCTGTGAACGTCATCGTCCGGGAGGCGGGTGATGCAACGGAGTTAAGCCTGACCGAGAACGTGATGCGCGAGGCCATGCACCCCGCCGACCAGTTCGAGGCATTCAAGGCGTTGTTCGATGAGGGCAAGTCCATCAAGGACATCGCCGCCCGGTTCGGGACAACCGAAATCATCGTCAACCGCCGTCTTGCGCTGGCGAAGGTTTCCCCTGTCCTGTTCGCGGCGTTCCGCGCCGAGGATATGACCTTTGAGCAGCTTGCCGCCTTCACCATCACCGACGATCACGCTCGACAGGAAGAGGTTTGGAATGCCCTCCCCTCATGGGATCGCAGCGCCAACACAATCAAGCGCCGTCTCGCCGTGGATGAAGTCCCCGCAAGCGACAAGCGGCTCGCGCTGATCGGCGGGTTAGAGGTTTATGAGGCGGCTGGCGGTCCAGTGCGCCGCGACCTGTTTGCCTAGCAGGGAGGAGGCTTTGCATGCGATAGCGGCTTGCTTGAAAAGCTGGTTGCCGAGAAGTTGGAGGTCGAGGCGGAAGCCGTGAAGGCCGAAGGCTGGAAATGGGTCGAGTGGTGCGCTCAGCAGCCGGATAAAATCTATCAGATGGCCCGGGTTTACCCGCAGCGCATAGACCTCAGCGACGAGGATCAAGCCAAGCTTGACGCACTGACTGAGCGTTATGATGAACTGGCGGCGCAGATCGATGCGGATCAGGAGGATGAAGGTGCAGAGGCCGCGTTGTCCGCCGTCGACCAGGAAATCGCCGTCCTGCAGAGGCGCGAAGAAGCATATCGCAGCGAAGACCTCGCAATGGCAGGGGCAATCGTCACAATCGACCATTGGGGCAAGTTGTCGGTGCTGAGAGGCCTTGTCCGCGACGAGGACAAGAAGAAGGCCGAGGCCACAGAAGGAAAGCAAGGCGGGGCAACCGAGGAAGCTGACGGCGCTTCGAAATCTACCGCGCTGACCCATTCAGCGGCTTTGATCGAGGACCTGACCGCTCAGAAGACGGCGGCGCTTCGTGTCGAGTTGGCGAACAATCCCGACATTGCGCTTGTGGCGGTTGTCCACGCGATGTTGCTCAAAGTGCAATACCGCACGGCATGGGGCATTCCCGGCCACCAGAGCGCGCTTGAAATCTCTGTCACTCATGAAGTGCTGGACGGTTCGATGAAGCGTCCCGCCGAGAACAAGGCCCTTGAGGCGTGGGGAAGCCTTGAGGAAAACTACGGGCACCGGCTTCCCGGCGATCCTGCTGACCTTTGGGAATGGCTGATGGATCAATCGCAAAGCGAGTTGTTGCAGCTTCTGGCCTATGCCGCCGCCCATTCCGTCAATGCAGTTGAGAAGAAGTTCAGCAGTCGCAGCCAAGCGCTGGCACATGCCGACCAGATGGGCCGCGCATTGAATGTCGATATGCGGGATTGGTTCGAGACCACGGCGGAAAGCTATTTCAGCCACGTCAACAGACCAACCATCCAAGCCGTTGTTGCCGAGGTGCGCGGCGAGGATTTCGCCGCTGGTGTCGGCAACATGAAGAAGGGCGAGGCTGCGGAGTATGCCGCCAAGTCCATTAAGGACAGCGGTTGGCTTCCGCCTCACGTTCGGATCGCGTCAGACCCCAACGCAGAGGGTGAGACTGAAACCTCAGAGGAAAAGGACGAGCACTCGTTCCCGATGGCAGCGGAATAACCCGCCGCTGTTTGTCCCCGGTCACGTCCTCCAGCGTGACCGGTTCCCCTTACTACAGAGGGTAAGTCATGCTTGATTCCGCCCCTGATCCGACACTTGCCGCCGAAAGCGGCTGCCAGCTAATCAACGCCTACCTGGAGCGATCCGGAGCATGTTGATTGGGATGATGTGCAATAAGCCCTCGATACAGCGCTGAAGGCGTTCGATCTACCGCTGACCTACCTTGAGGGTGCTACTCAGCGCGGCTGAGCTTGCTACAAGATCGTACCCTAGCGCCCGCCTTGGCATCGAGCCAACGCGGGCGGTTTCGCAGGTGGGTGGGAGGCAGAAACGTATCGGGGGACGGGAGATCAGGCCGCTTGTTGAGAGGAGGCCCTAGCCCCCTCCTCTCAAACTCTCCTCCCCACCCGTTGAATTTATCCAACAATAACGGGGTGTATATCATCGTCTGGAAACGTCCCGGTCTTGAACGTGAAGCGGGGTTAGAAGCAGAGTGCAGCTCTAAAATATTGGAACAATGGCGCGTTTTACATGCCGGCTGAGCCGACGCAGCAGCGCAGAAATGTGACAACTTGCATCAAATTGGTATCTCAAGCTACAAATCGCAATGAGCGGAGCCACAACCGATTCCGACTCACACATTCTAACAGTTTTCGGAGATAGCAACCGGCCCAGAAAAGAAAAACCGCTCCCGAAAAATCCGGAAGCGGTCTGCAGTTCGAAAATATAAAAGCACCATCCTTCTCGCAGACCTCCCCTCCGATGTCAATAATCAAAACACCATTTCGGTGAACGGCGGAGCTTTGTCTGGCCTCTGACAGGAGACGGACGATGGGGGAACCCACAAAATGCAAGCGGCCGACTGGTCGCAGAATGACGAAGGAGCGAGCCGAATTTCGGCGACTGGCGCAGTCAACGGAAATCGGAGCGGTGACGCGTGGCCAGCTTGCGGTGCTCGCTAAGAATCTGATGACGATCGGAATGATCACGACCTCAGAATATGCGTTGCTCGAGGCTATCATATCGACCGCCAAGGCCGATGCCTTTGACAAAGGCGGGCGCCCGATTGTCTACAAGTCGAACCGACAGCTGGGGTATGACATCAACAAGTCACCGGGACGCGTAAGCCGAATTCTCTCCCGATTGTACGACCTCGGCCTTGTCACCATGCAGGACAGTGCGAATTTCAAGCGCTATCCGATCCGCGATGGCGAAGGAGATATTGCCGACGCCTGTGGCATTGATTTGCGTGTCCTAATTGCCCGGCACCACGAGCTTGATCAAATTGTACGCCAGAAGCGGGAAGAGATACGAGTTCGGGACCAGGCGGCTCGTCGCTTCCGGGACGCTCTGCGTGCTGCAAGGTATGCTCTCGTGTCTTCAATCGATCAAGGGGAAGCCATTCGGAGACGGATCGCGTCCCGTGTTGAAAGGGTCGCAGCCTTCATTGGATCAGCCAGGCACGCATCGGGCCACGTCCTCCGGAAGGCAACAATGCTTTTGGAGTGGCTTGCCGACCGCCTGCGCAACGTGAATCGGTCACCCCAAGGGTCCGACATAGATACAAATATGACATGCACGGATGTCGAGAACGACATGCACATACAGATTACAACCCCGAAACCTTTTGGACCTCGTAATGATGAACGGCGTTCGGCTAACGCCGAACAAGTCAGTTCACGAGGAGCTGGCTCCGCCAGCGAAAGGGCTTTTGAGAAAAGCCTGGGCAGCCGTTCGCGCCAAAGCAATAAGCAATTGCAAGTACGGCCTTCACTTGTGGCGCTGGAGGATGTGTGGCGGGCTACGCCAAGCCTTGCCGAATATGGCTACCAAGCCCCGCGCAGTTGGGCGGACCTGGACCGGATCGTTCCCAAACTTTGCCGCATCGCCGGCGTGTCCGAGGATGCGCGCCAGCGCGCCGTGGACCGAATGGGCCAGCAGGCGGCTGCCGTTGCGATCGCTCTCACCTTTGAGAAATACACGCGCGCCCAAATCAGCTCGCCGGGCGGCTATTTGCGGGCCATGACAGACCGTGCCGCGAGGGGAGAGCTTCATCTAAACCGCTCGGTATTTGGGCTGGCAGCCCGCAACTCAATGGAGGCACACTCGTGATAGAAAATCGCTTAGTTGGAGCCGCGCTGGCCGCGCTTCTGTTCACCGCGTCTTCTGCAGCGGCCGACTATTCAGGCCGAGCGCGAGTGATCGACGGTGACACCTTCAGCATTCGTCAACAGAGGATCCGTATCGCGGCCATTGACGCCTGTGAGCGGGACCAGACCGGCTCCAAAAACGGTGTGATATAGAATTGCGGGATTGAGGCACGTCGCTTCCTCGCCCGCATGATCGATGGCAAGCATGTCCGCTGCATTGAAGTCGATCGAGACCAGTATAAGCGCCTTGTCGGCCAGTGCTTCGTCGAGAACTCGGATGTTGGCCTCGAGATGGTGAAGGCGGGCCAAGCCACCCTCTTGTTGCGCTATCTACCGAGATCCCACCCGATCGACCTGAGCCAGTACCGCCGCGCCGAGAATCGAGCCCGACAGCTCGGCCAAGGCTTGTGGGGAGCCGAGGTTGAATCGCCCTCCTCCTACCGCCGCAGCCATTCCGGCAACTGAACGACTGGCGGCACTCTGTGAGCAACAGATGGCGAGATCTCACGTTTTGCGGAACTCTCGGGTACCCCAGCCACTTGTTTCGGGGTGTCGGTTCGGTTGCATTCCGCACGATCGCGCCCTTGACCTGTGCCGATGTCTCATTTGTCGAGGTGACGTATTGCTGCAAGCGCTCAGGCCCCACACCTCCAAAGTGGTTGCTCTTGATGCCCGTTCGCACGGCGACGCGGTTGGCGCAAAGCTGTTCGTCTCCAAATTTTCCCCGCCTTCGGCTTCCTCGCGAAGCAAAATTTGTCCCCATCCAGCCTCCTTTGCTGCGCTCCGGCCTACGGTGCGCACCGCTTATCCCCGTGCCCTATGAACGATCATCGCAACCACCAAAGAGGAGTGATTAACATGAGCATGACCAACTTCATCCAGTTCGACAAAGACGACATCGACAACGCCAAGGGAACCGGCCTCATCTCCACCATCGACCGGGACCTGGACATCAAGGTCACACCGTTCGACTCCACCAACGAAAAGGCTCCGACGCATCGCGTCTATGCCAAGTCACCTCGTGGCCACGACATCGAAGTTGGCGGCATCTGGAAAAAGACCAGCGGAGAAGGGAAGCCGTACTACACGCTCTCCATCAAACGCCTCGGCTTCAACGCCAACTTGGGCCGCTACCCCGGCCAAGATGACCTGGCGCTGCAGGCCATCATTGAATGGGAACCCCGCGATTGATCGCTCTGGGAGGCCCGATCTCTGATCGGGCTCTCACCATAGAAGAGCCGACTACCCCGCATTCGCTGGATATTTGGCTCCTTTTGTGCTACGTTGAATAGTAACTGGAGGCTCTGCCAATGAACGTTCATGCCCCCCGCCCCGATCGCTCTCCGGAAGCTGTTGCTGCCCGAAAGAAAGCCGTCGATCAGGCTCGTGCCGCCAACATGCGGCAGGGTTACACCGGCGATCCGGTTTTGGAAGAAGCAAACAGCCGTTACGTTGCCGGAGACATCACTTCCGACGAAATGCGCCAAGAGCTTCTGGCACGCTTTAAGCGGGCTTGATCATCGCCTAGAGATTTGTAGCGGCCGCCTGTGATCTCAGGCGGCTTTTTTGCATGAGGTTTTGCTTGGCGCGCGATGATGAAGCCAAAGGCTCCTACACTTATCCCAACACGTCAGAGGATAAGGATTTCAAGGATGTTCTGAAGAACAAGCTTGATATCAGGAGCCAATCTGCGCTGCGTGAAGCCGAATACGCATTCACAGCTTTGAGGCAAACGGAGCTGGCCGAGGGAAAAGGCCCAGTCGGCAATCACGATGCAGCGCATCTGAAGGCTCTGCACGGCTACATCTTCCAAGATATCTATGAATGGGCAGGACATACGCGCAACGAAAGTCCTGTCGTCGATGGACAGCGGGTAGAGCCGGTAGGCGGGCTTTCGAAAGGCGAGACGACTTTCCTCCCCGGCTCGCGCATCGAAATGGGTCTCAACGAGGCGCTAAGGCCTGCTAGAGAAGTTCAGGGCTTACGAGCCGCCACACCTGAGCAATTCGCCGAGAAGGCCGCTCACGTCCTATCTGAGTTGAACTATGTTCATGCCTTTCGCGAAGGCAATGGAAGGGCAAACGAAGCTCTGGTGGTCTCATTGGGCCGCACCTATGGGCATGACATCGATCTGACCGTCATCACCAAACCTCGCATGATCGAGGCATCCATTGAGACCACCAAAAATCCGTCCAGTCCGGCAATGAAGCACCTCATCCAGGATGCAATGGATCCTATCCGCCGCGAGGCGATCCGCAGTGCCATGTCCGATCTTGAGCAGGCTGGCGAGAAACCGTTCGAGCACAATGTCCGCACGGCCCGCCAGGGCGAAGTCATCGAAGGGCAGGTTCTCGGCCATGACAATCGAGTAGCGAGCCTCGTCACCGAAAAGGCGATTGTGGCCGTAGATCGTGCTGATCTACCCGAGCGGATGCCTCCTGACGACGCAGAAGTTAAGTTCACCGCAAGATCTGATTTCAAGACTCTGGGGCGGCCGGAACAGGTCCAAGATGCCCAATCGCAGCCAGGTCAGCAAAAGGCTCAAGAGTCTCAGTCGCAGCACATCAATGCCGAGCTTAAGGCTATCGAAGCGCAGCAGCTTGCCGATCGCCAGCGAAACCGCGACCAAGACGACCGAGAGCGCTGATCTGCGGCCCTGTCGCTGCAGTGAGGGCCCGTGTCGTCGGCCGGGGTGCCTACGCTCGGCGCCCTCTCCTGTCCGTTGGATGGTTTGACGGACAAACTACGATAGCCCCTCACCCATTCAACCGCTTGCGCGGTCCTACACTCCGTTGCGGCCCTACGGGTGCATGGGCTCGTTTTGCTATCTTCGGATCTTTGCCGTCAACCAACGAACAGGAGACGGTAATGCAGAGCGTAAAGGACACCTACCAGCGGATCACCGACACCATCATCCAGCAGCTCGAGGCCGGCACCAAGCCCTGGATTCGGCCATGGCACGGAAATGTTCCGAGGTCGGCTACGCCGCTGCGTGCCTCCGGCGAAGCCTATCGCGGCATCAACGTGGTCATGCTGTGGCTCTCCGGGCAACTCGCCGGCTACGACGAAAACACATGGATGACTTACCGGCAGGCTCAAGAGCTTGGCGCTCAGGTCCGCAAGGGTCAACAAGGGACCCTCGTCGTCAAGTATGGCACCTTCACGCCGAAGGAGCAGGAGGCAGACGATCGTGCGATCCCCTATCTCAAGGGCTACACCGTCTTCAACGTCGAGCAGATCGACAACCTACCTGACCGTTTCAGAAGCCCGATCGAGGATGTGCCAAACGATCCGGTTCCGGATCTCGAACACGTCGAATCCTTCATAGAACGCACTGGCGCGAAGATCACGTACGGTGGCAAGCAGGCCTGCTATCGCCCTGGCCTCGATGACATTCTGATGCCGGATCGGGGGCGGTTCCTCAGCGAGGTTCACCTTTACAGCACCGTTCTTCATGAAATTTCTCATTGGAGTGGTGCAAAGGCACGTTTGGGCCGTGACCTGAGTGGGCGGCTCGGCAGTGAGGCCTACGCCATGGAGGAGCTTATTGCCGAGATCTCAGCCGCATTCGTCTGCGCCGATCTTGGCATCGAGCATGATCCGCGAGACAACACCGCGACGTACGTTGAAAATTGGCTCAAGGTGCTTAAGCAGGATTCACGTGCAGTCATCACTGCCGCCGCGAAGGCTCAGGCAGTCGCTGACTATCTCCGACTGTTCAGCTCCTCTACAGGTTAGGAGCCTTGCGTGACGGTCAAGGCTCATGCCATCGACCAGAATCTTTACAACTGTAAAGTCCGGCACCTCGATGCGTATCGACCAAAAACTTTACAACTGTAAAGTTGGGCATCTCGATGCGTTAACTTCTTGTTAACGAAAAACGCCTTGAAGAATCGGAGTCAGTCTGGCATCCCTGACGGAAATGATCTCGTTAAGTGGTCAGAACCGTCAAGAGGATCAA
>NZ_JBWHZM010000004.1:0-162024 GCF_056323085.1 Allorhizobium sp. nf9_anc
ACATAACCTTGAGCTGGCTCAAGCTGAGATGTCCCGTATGGACTTTGCGATAGTTCGGCCCTGCAGCACGGAAGATATCGGCGACCTCGATCGAGGTACGCATGGTTCAGCCGTCGGGCGTTTTGCCTTCCATCAGCGCCATCAGCCGATCAAGAGGTCCGGCGACCGCGTGAATGGTTCGGGTGGAGACCTTCGCATAGAGAGCTGTCGTCTCCAGCTTGCTATGACCGAGCAGAACCTGGATGACACGGATATCGGTGCCATCCTCCAGAAGATGGGTGGCAAAGCTGTGCCTCAAGGTATGGGGGCTGACGCGCTTGTGGATGCCGGCAACATCGGCAGCTTCCTGAACCGCCCGATGAAGTTGCCGCGACGAGATCGGATCGGTGCGGCTACGCCCCGGAAACAGCCAGCCGTGAGGCAGCATCACGCCGCGCCGCTTTCCTTCGCGCCACCAAAGCCGCAGCAGTTCGAGGAGCTGCGGAGAAAGCATGGCATTGCGATCCTTGCGTCCCTTGCCTTGTTCAACCCGGATCAGCATGCGTTTGGAGTCGATGTCATCGACCTTGAGATGGGCGACCTCGGAGACGCGCAAGCCCGCACCATAGGCCACACCGAGGGCGGCCTTGTATTTGATGCCAGGTGCCGCTTCCAGTAAGCGGGCAGCTTCCTCAATACTGAGCACATCAGGCAGCTTGCGCGGATTGCGCGTTATAACCAGGGCTCGCGCCAGATCCCGCCGCTTCAGCGTCACCGTAAACAGAAAGCGTAGCGCCGAAACCGTGCTGTTTATCGTCGCAGGACCTACGCCGTTCTCATGCTGATGCAACTGGAAACGTCGTATGTCCTCGACCGTCGCGGTGTCGGGGGCACGCCCAAGAAACGTAGCGAAGCGCCGGACGTGACGGATGTAGTCCTGCCGAGTGTGGGATCCTAACCCTCGCATCAGCATGTCTTCCTGCATGCGCTGGCGGAGCGGTGTGGTCGGGGCGTGTTGAAAGCTGGCCATTGAACGTTCCTCTCGTTGAAGGGAACGTCATGGTCAGGCAACACCAACAGCCTGCCTAGAACCTCAGATAATCATGCGAAACTAGCCGCGCACTCCCTCCCGCGAAGCGGGTTCGTGCATGAAGGCGCAAAGCGGAAATAATTTCCGTAAGGGGGCCGTGAGGGGACAGTCCGCTTCTGTCGGACGTACCACTGAAGCTGACGTCGCAATTCAGTCTGTAGTTGGGTGGAAGCGCCAGCCGGAGGAGGCATGGTGTCAGGTCTCGGCCTCTGCGAACGCCAAGGAATAGCGAACAGGAACAATCCAGCTTTGAAACCATTGGCGAATGATGGAACCTTCCGAGGTTGCGCCCTTGAACTCTTCTTCGATCCTGGAAAACCATGACCCTGCTTGTCATCTACGTCGCCATTGCGATTGCTATTTCGTTCATGTGCTCGATCCTTGAAGCCGTATTGCTGAGCATCACGCCAAGCTATACCGCTACGCTCGAAGCGACACAGCCGGATACCGCCCGCAAGGTGAAGATGCTCAAGGACGATGTCGATCGCCCCTTGGCAGCCATCCTCAGCCTGAATACCGTCGCCCACACTGCGGGTGCGGCTGGAGCGGGTGCCCAGGCAGCCCATGTCTTTGGAGATGGGGCGATCGCCATCTTCTCGGCCGTACTGACGCTGCTGATCCTGGTGCTTTCAGAGATCATCCCCAAGACGCTGGGTGCAATGTACTGGAGAGGATTTACGCCGCTGGCCGCGCGTATCCTGCCAGCAATGATCTGGTCCATGTGGCCGTTGGTGAAGATGTCGCAGCTCATCACCCGTCTCCTGTCGCGCGGCAGGCCGCAGCCGCCCGTCAGCCGCGACGAGATTGCGGCGATGGCCGACATCGGTCATCGCGAAGGCGTGATAGACAAGGGGGATTCCATGGTCTTCCGCAACCTTCTGAAGTTTGACCGACTGACCGTCGCTGACATCATGACCCCTCGCACTGTGGTGTTTGCGCTTGACCAGATTTCCTCGATCGACGAGGTGATAGCGCGCAAGGCCGAGCTGAAATTTTCTCGTATCCCTGTCTTCGACGGTTCGATCGATCAGGTCACAGGTTTCGTGCTGAAAACGGACATCCTCTATGAAGCCGTGGATGACAAGGGCGGCACGATCCTGCAGGACATGAAGCGCAGTCTGCACGCCGTCACAGAGGCCATGCCGTTGGAAGAGCTTTTCGATTTTCTCATCCACAAGGATCGGCATGTCGCACTGGTTGTCGATGAATTCGGAGGAACTGCCGGCATCGTGACCTTGGAGGATCTCATCGAAACGCTGATCGGCGAAGAGATCGTCGATGAGCTCGACAGCATAGCGGATCTTCAAGCCCATGCCCGCCAGAAATGGAGCGACCGTAACGTCAGGGGTTAGCGCGCCATGAAGAGCAGAGACCAGCGACGATCTCTAGCTTCACTTTGGGGGACATACGATGAACTCTGCAGCCGACAGAACTGTTTGCGTTGGAATAACTGCGGCTTAGATCACCGCAAAACCCGCGGGCGCCAACTGCCTCCCGTCAAGCTTGCATAGAAGTGGTTCGGGCTTTCAGGATCGAGCAGATCATTCTCTGCCAACATCTCCTCGAAAGCGCCGACCTCGTTAGGCACGTACGGCTGCAGTGTCTTTCCTGGCGCAAGCAGACGATCGATCGCCTTCACGAACGACCCTTTCGCCGAAGCGACGGAGTCGCGGAGCGCCTGCGGCTCGATCGCGAGGTGCTCGGCCAATAGCTCTCCCCGGATCGTCTCGATCGCCGATGCGGTCGCACCAGCCGGATCGTCAGATGCGGCCTCGATGGCAACATCACATTCGGAGTCAAATCCCAGCGAGCGGTTGTTGAAGTTGGAGGACCCGACACGCAGCAGCCGATCGTCGATAATCGTGATCTTCGCATGCACGTAGATCGGCCTTCCCTTCTCGGTGACCGGTGTGAAGATGCGAAACCTGTCGTATTGGTCGGCAGCACCTACGACTTGGAGCAGACGTGCTCGCGCCGTATCCATGGTTTTGGCTTCCAGATATCCATCGGCGGATTCAGGGTTGACCACAATGATCTCGGGACCCTCGAGCTCCTGCAGGCGAGCTGCCATGGCCTCGGCAATCCGGCGGGATGCGAAATACTGGCTCTCGCAATAGATGATATCTTTCGCGCCGGCGATCGCATCGAGATAGAGCGTCTCGATTTCCCGGACCTCGGATTGATCGCCATAGGCGGGGAGCGTGCGCGCGATTGCAACCTCGACAGCCCTGAGCAGCACCTGGACTGCCTCCGGCCAGAGAGGATCGCTGTGGTTGGGCTCTGGGAGTTGTTCGCC
Organism: Allorhizobium sp. nf9_anc; assembly: GCF_056323085.1. Taxonomy (NCBI): domain Bacteria; kingdom Pseudomonadati; phylum Pseudomonadota; class Alphaproteobacteria; order Hyphomicrobiales; family Rhizobiaceae; genus Allorhizobium; species Allorhizobium sp. nf9_anc. Next base: position 3,366 of record NZ_JBWHZM010000004.1, read on the forward strand.
GGTGGCGGCAAACCATCGCTCGCGGGCGACATCCCCCAACAGCTTTGCAACAGGTCCGCTCAGAACAGACGTCGCATCGTGCCAAGGGCCATGGGGCTTGCCATTCGGCATTTTGCGACGCACGTCGTCGTCCAAATGCCAGCGCGTGTCCCAGCGCTCGGTGGTGATGTCGATCCCGCCGCAGAAGGCCAGCACGTCGTCGACGACCACGATCTTCTGGTGATGGGCGGAGGCTGGCGGATGCGCGCCATCCAGTTTGAAGTGGATATTGGAAGAGGACATGAGGTTCAGGAGACGGAAGGGCATGCTTCCCCGTCCCAATGAAGTGAACAAGCCCAGATGCCATTTGAGGATGTGAACTTGCAGGTCTGGACGTGTCTTGCCGATCCACTTCAGAAACCGTCCCAGCTTGTTCGGCCCTTCCAGACTGGCACCCTCCGGCTCGAACTCGATCCGGGTGTCGAAATCCCAGCCGATCAGGTAATCCGTGGGCGATCGCACTGATGACGCGCGATGTCGCGTGTGAGCGCACGAGATCGTCAATGTCGCGAAATTCACTGATCGCGTTCTCGTGCTGGAAACGCCTAAAGTTTCGCAAAATCGGGTCGGCATCGAGGACCTTTGGAAGCCACCACCTGGCATAGGCCAGGCGAAACGCAGCCCGTGTTTCATCAGGTCGGATTGCGCCTGTTTCGAGCTGTTCGACCAGCGATGACAGATTCGCCTGCACCGCCTGATTTCTGATCCGGCACCAGGCTGACCAATCACGAAGCAGATGCCTTGCGCCGATAAGAGCATCGAGTTTGTCCCTCAGCGTCGCGAGGTCGACGACATCCTTTTCAAAAAGACTGTCGCGGCCGGCGATCGCGCTGAAGCGCCTTTGCGCCTCCTTCATGCCGTCGACCGCCGCCAGCAACCTGTCGCCTGCATGCCGGACCACATCGTCTTGAACCACCGCACGAAGACACGGCGCAAGAGCGCGGAGCGTCGTCCGGGTCTCGTCCTGATCGCGGCCCGGTATCTACCCAGCAAGCAAACGGATGTGGGGCCGCTCGAGCGGCGGGCACTTGAAAATTTCGAGCGCATCGCGAAAGAGGGCAGGAAATACGGTGTCAGCTTGATGGTCGTGAGCCAGCGACCATCAGATGTGAGCTCGACGATTTTGAGCCAGTGTGGGAATGTCATAAGTCTTAGGCTCGCCAGCAAGCTAGATCAGACAGTTGTAAGGCAACTGCTACCTGAAAGCCTCGAAAGCCTAATGGAAGTCCTCCCGACGCTCGACGTGGGCGAAGCGGTTGTAGTGGGTGACGCGGTACTGCTTCCAACGCGCATCAAACTCGACAAGCCCGTCAATATTCCAAAAAGTGCAACGATTCCGTTTTGGCAACGCTGGGAGGAGCCAAAGGCTGCGGTCGATATAACAGAAGCTGTCGAGAACATGCGTAAGCAGTCCAGGACTTAAGAAACAGGACTATGCATGCGGCAAGGTTTTTGTCGGGAACCAATTTTTTGGCTGTGTCCTCGATGCCACAAAGGAGAAGGTTCCTCTCAATTCGTTTGACCACGAACACCAACATCATCGACGTTGCCAGATGCTGAGAACTCCGCCGCTGGGCGACAGTAAAGTTCGAAGTCAGCAACAGCGTCGCGGCGATACGCGCTATCTCGTACTGATGCACCGCGTCAATTGAATGCTGTGCTTCTAGGGGCTCTGGTTGCCCGCAGAGGGCACACCGATCGCGTTATGACTAGATAACTCCCCACGCCCGAAACCTCCCCCTGCCCGTCATCTCGCGAAGACCGAGCTCCTGAACGATCCGCCTTGCCCCTTGCGGCGTCACCTCAAGCGTCTTTGCCACCATGCCGGCGGAGATCAGCGGCCGCGCCATGACAAGCTCGATCAGCTCCGGCAGCCTAGATGACATCCGCCGCCCCTCCAGCTTGCGCATCATCATCTGTCGCGCCAGCAGCAACCGATCATGCTCCTTCAGGCCCGTCTCCGCAGCAATCGTCAGCGCGCTTGATATCGCCAGCAACCGCGTCTCGCGATCTCGATGCCGGCGCCGATCGACGGTGATGGCCTTCAGCCCAAGATTGATCGCCGCGAGATGGGAGCCGGTGGTAACGCCACCTTCGCGCAGGATCGAGGCGGCGAGCAGCCGGCCGAGCCAGGGAGCATGCTGGAGGACGGCGATCTCATTCCACGCATCGAGGGCGACGATCGCCTGAAGGACCGGAGGCAGATCCTGGGCGCGAGCCAGCACGGCCTCCCACTCCGCCAGCCGCTCGTCCTCATCCCAGTCGAGATCATAGACGAAGGGATCCTTTTCCGGAGCGTTTTTGGCGCGCGCCGGCTTCTTCGCCTCTTCGATCGCGGCTTCCGACCGGGCGAGCACCGCATCGATTGCGGCAAACGCATCACTCAGACCGTCGGCGTCAGGATCTTCGGCTTCCCCTACCCCAGCCCGAGTGTCGCTGACCTCAACATTCCCATCCGGCAAACCCTCCCCGTCGTCACCCGATGATGCTGCAGGCCACGCCTGCCCGCGGAGGGAGGCGAGGCCTTGGGCAGAAAGCGCCCAGGCCGGGGGATGGGCGGCGATGCGACGGCGGGTTTTCAGGATGTCGCGGGCGATGGTGAGTTCGTGGGTGGGTGCGCGGATGTCGCGGAGTGCATCATGCAGGACGAGGTCCTCGAGATGAACGAGTTCACCGTCGACCCAGAGCGAGGCATGCGCGTCGAGGAAATGCGAGCGCTCCAGAAAGCCCTCACCAACAGGGGAACGGGCGATACGCTCGTCAAGACGGGCGAGCGCGACCCCTGCCTCGGAGATCGGCCGCAGCAAACTCTGGATGGGCAATCTGGCGAGGTCGTAAGACATTGAAATTATGGTAAATGATTCGTTAAGAGAAAGCTATATGCTTATTATGCTTCCATACAGTGTATAAATAGTCTGCGGGTCACTGACCTCCGATAAGTAACCCTTATCGGAAGTGTGCGAGTCTGTTAGGTTGACCAACCCCTAAGACAGCGCCTAAGATGTGGAAATCCGAGCTGGAGAAAGATTCCGATGAGCACCACCGTCAAGATTTCAGAGGCCAAGGCGCATCTGTCGGAGTTGTTGGCGCGTGTCGAGGCCGGCGAAGACGTCATTATCGCGCGGGGCAACGATCCGATTGTACGGCTCTCGCGCATTCGAAAGGAAACCGATCGGCAAATTCTGCTCGAAGAGGTGCGAGCCGCGCGCACCAAGATGCATCCCGTGACGCATGAGGAAATCATGACGTGGCGCGACGAGGGGCGCCGGTGACGGATTTTGTGATCGATGCCTCGATGGCAATCGCCTGGTTGGTTCCGGAAGAATTCACAGATTCCGCCGATGCCCTAGTCGCGACGATATCGGATGCCTGCATCGCCCCGTCTCTGTTCTGGTTCGAAGTCCGCAACATCCTTGCGATGTCCGAACGCCGAGGCCGGCTCGGAACGGGTGGTGCATTGATCTCCATGGAACGGCTGCGCAGATTGCCGATTGACGATGCCGGGATTGGCAGCGACAGCGCAATCCTGCTCTTGGCCTCAAGCCATGTCATCAGCGCGTACGACGCAGCCTATCTTTCCCTGGCACTAAACAGGAATTTGCCTTTGGCAACTCTGGACCGGAAGCTCGCCAATGCGGCTCGCAAGGAAGGTCTGACCGTCCTCGGGCCATTTGCACATGGTTACTGAACAGGTTCCATTGGCCAGGCGCGCCGCCGAACTCGACACCATTGCCGCAGTTCTGCCGATGGAGCGGCGTGACGAGTTGGCCGAGCTTTTGACTGATCAGGATGTCGAGACGCTTCGCCATCTGGTCAACGAGGGAATGGGTGCCAATACGCTGCGGGCACTCACTTCCGACTTGGCGTATCTTCAGGCCTGGTCGCTCGCGGCGACCGGCCGATCGCTCCCCTGGCCAGCACCTGAAGCATTGCTTCTCAAGTTTGTCGCGCACCATCTCTGGGATGCGCAAAAGCGCCTGACGGATCCGGATCACGGCATGCCAGCTGACGTCGAGGACAAACTGCGGATCCAGGGATTTCTACGTACTCTCGGGCCGCATGCGCCTGACACCGTGCGCCGACGGCTTGCGACCTGGTCGACGCTGACCAAATGGCGCGGGCTGGACGGCTTTTTCGGCTCTCCTGCGCTCAAGTCCGCAATCCGACTGGCCGTGCGCGCGACACCCCGGCCAAGGAAGCGGAAAAGCGCCAAGGCCGTCACAGGGGATGTTCTGTCCAGACTTATCGCGACCTGCGCGACAGGGAGCTTACGTGATGTCCGAGACAGTGCGATCCTGATGGTCGCCTTTGCCTCGGGCGGCCGTCGCCGCAGCGAAATCGCAGGCCTCAGGATCGAGCAGCTGCAGTCGGAAGAGCCGATCCAGATTGACGGGGCCCCTCCCCTGCTCTCTCTTTCCATTCATCTCGGTCGCACCAAAACCAGCGGCGCCGACAACGATGAAGTGGTCTACCTCAGCGGTCGACCGGTCGATGCGCTGAACGCCTGGCTTGCGGCTGCAAAAATCGACAAGGGCAGTGTCTTCAGGGCGATTGATCGCTGGGGGAATGTTTCGCGCCGGTCGCTGGACCCGAAGGCCGTCAATGATATCGTGAAGCAGCGGGCGGAACTGGCCGGGCTCGATCCGGCGGAGTTTTCGGCTCATGGCCTGCGCTCCGGCTATCTGACTGAGGCGGCCAACCGAGGGATCCCGCTGCCTGAGGCAATGGAGCAGTCAAGACACCGCTCGGTGCAGCAAGCTTCGAGCTACTACAATCATGCAAGTCGGCGGAGTGGCAGAGCTTCGCGACTCATGGGTTAGCTTAACGCTGAAGCTCCTGCACAGCGCCAACAACGGAAGGGGTGCCTTCCGTGGCCTACTGCCAGACGGCATGTCCCGAACTTCAAGCAATAAGTGAACGCACAGCGCAAGACTGCCTGGAGTTGCCCCTGTAAAACGCACGAGCGGACAACTCGATTTTCAACCACCCGTTATGCCACTGGATGCTAGCTCGCAAGGCTTGCACAAGTATGTTGACGCAAAATCGGGGCTATATTGGGGAACGACGTAGTGAGGTGATTTATGCAGATTTCGAACAATTCAATTTATGCCCCCAGCGTCCTCACCATTAATGGTAAATCTCAGGACAACCGCCAGGCACACGGGCAACCCACAGGCAGCTCTTCTGCCGCAGGTGATAGCTTTGGCCTTTCGACAAATTCAACATTCCAGAGCTTGCTAAAATTCGAAAGCGTCCAGAAGTTTGTCGAGCTGGATGAAGACGGGACCTACAGCTTTAACTGGAGCCCTAAGGACGGGGTGCTAGACACACAACAGCAGGTAGCGCGTAACTTCATCGAGGGCACAAACGGCAGCCTACAGATGCCCGATGGAGCACATGTATACCGCCAGGCAGATCTCGATCTCTTCAAGCAGCTAACTGGCTACAATCTCGTCCAAGCGCCAAGTGGTTTAGAGACCATTTTGGACGACCGTGGCATGCCACCATCTCCTTCAGATTCCGCAAAAATAGACGCAGCCTGGCAGCTAATCACCGCAGTTGGGTCCGCAAGGCAGGAGGGAGCGATTGACGGCACACTAACCCTCGACGCGCTACCAAAGATTCTTGATAGGTTTGGGGTCACCGGCCTCGACGAGGACGTGGTTAATAACCTTTTGAAAGAACTGATGAATCTTCTCGGAGCAGATTCTCCTGATCTACAGACCCTCAAGAAACAAACGCAAATTGGTAGCGAGGGTGGAACAATCACGACGTGGTCTTGGTCCAATCCTTACGCGTCAAATTCTAGTGACGACGCTATTTCTGATGCACTAGGGCTGATCTCTTGACGAAGCTGCCAGCCGAAGCTGAGCCTAGCAGCTCCATTTTACTTCCATTAGTATGGCCTGCTACCAATTGGCTGGTTCCTGACCCGAGCCCCAATCTCCCTCCAGTTCTTGGGGATCAGAGCATTCAGAGAGATCTACCTCTTCGCAAAATGGTGATCGCATTTCAAAGTCTGCTGACCTGCAGCTTAGAGTAGACCGCTACGCTTGCCCGTCAACTGTAAGGGCAAGGGCCCGCCCCCCGCCATTGTGAAACTCAGCCGGGACATACGGCAATCCAACAACTGCGGCTGACATCCGGCTCAAGTCTACCAGACGGAATAGGTAAACACAGTCCCGTTCTGGGCAATGGTCGAGTGTTTTCCGGTGGCTTTGTCATACATAACACCGTCCCGGATCTCGACGTGATTGGAAAGGAACACATCCATTCCTTGCGTATCCCAGCTGGTACTGGATCCCCTCATGCTGCCGTCGGCATTGAATGTCTGCTTCTCCGTCATGGTCGACGTCACACCCATGGTGGACATATTGTACCGGGTGACCGTTCCCTTCGCCAGGGCGTCGAGATAGGTGCTCGCCCATTCGGCATCAGCTCCGCTTCCGGCAGCCTTCTCTTTCAGCGAGGCCATGGCCCTGTCAGCATAGTGCCCCTCAGCATTCGCCTTGCCTGTTCCAGTCTTGATCAAGGTGTATTCGCCGCCCTCGCCTTCGGCCCTGACAGCCCCTTCCATGGTAAACATGCCGGCTGATGTTCCGGTGTCGGCCGCGTTCATGCCGGCCACGATCTCGATGATCTTGCCTATGGCGTTCCCGGCCTTGAACAGGTCGTCGGTGTTGCCGGTGGGTGCGTTGAAAACCTGCTCAGCCTCAGAACCGGACTGCCCTGGACGGGTCGCGGCGGAATTGCCAAAAAGGAGGGAAATCGAATTGCTGGAAAGAGAATTGACGCTGGAAATCATCGAAGGCTTCCTGAGTTGAAACGGATAGCGTTTCAGGGGCTGAAATAAACTCACCAGCGGAGAGGAAGCGTCATGCTCGTATGGATAGCATCAACAGTTCGTTAATTTTCCGTTGATCTTCTACTCAGAGTATAAACCGGCTGCTGCAGATTGTGCCCGTTTGAAGGCGGTTCTGAGTTTTCTGCTTCTAGTGGATAATCATCATCATCATGACGCATGACCCGCCGATCGCCACACGCTGCTCGCGTCGTATCGAAGTGCGCGATGGCCAATTTGTCGAGCATTGCGTGTCGGGAGGAATTGTTGTTCGCGGATTGTTGGGCGCACATCCGTCAGAACGGCGGAAATCATCCGCGAAGAAAGAGACTGAGGGCGCCCAGGCGTCCTCAGTCGTCGCGAACTTCGTCTTTTAACTCGCGTTGTAGCGAACTCCCCAATAGACATCGCCATCCAGAATTACTGGCGTCGAGGTCGTAGTGCAAGATAGGGAACCGGTGTAGGCATTCCACGAGCGCGTAATCACCCGAGTGATTTCATCAAAAGCATTAACCTCAACGGTAATACTCGCCCTGCAGCCTTTTTCGACCGCACCCCAATAAGCTGAATAATCAGTCCTATAGGTGAAGCTGCTCACTCCAGGATTGGATGTTGCCTCACTGGTACCAGATCCGCCGGCCGAAATGGAACTTGCTGACGAAGTTGTGCACCCTGTGCAAACGGGGACCGCATCGATAGCGATTGTCTTCGTCGAAGAATTGTTGATGGTCAGATAGACAGTGCCAGCTTGTGCTGCTGCGACGGTCGCAACCATCATTCCGAATGCGATAAAGGCAGATTTCAAAAAGTTTTGCATGTCGCTTCCCTCAAATTAAAGAATGAAACCTGCGATAGGCATTGCTAATTTACGCTCTACCCACGATATAGGATATTCAATCTTTGAGGATATTTCTGACGGGCCGCAACCGCGATTTCTAACCTATATGAACATGCATCTTCCAAAGCGGAATAACCCAAGGTAGTAATTTAACGAGTCCTTTACGGGCACCACGTAATCTACCTCGCGAGCATGATGCTTCCTCCACCGCGGAGATGTCCATGTTGGACGATCACCATTCTTGCACAGGAAGCTCACAATGATTTCCAGCATTAATAATATTTCCAGTAACTCGGTTGCTCTTCTTTTCGGCACCACTCCCGTTAAACCGGGTGCAGACACCAATTCGTCAGGAAACGGTACTCTAGGACAGACCACTGGCAATACGGACGACGTGTTCAAGGCCAGCAATGCCATCGGCAAGATCATTGAGATTGTGGCTGGCATGAAATCGGACGATGCCAATCGCTCCATCGGCGTCTTCACCATGGACGGCGCCACGCGCGTTGACGGAGAAAACGGAGAATATAGTCTAACGAAGACAGGCACCGGCACGGTTGTCAGCGACGAGCAGATGAAGAAATTCGCCCTAGAAATTAAACAAAAGCAGGCTGAAGGTACCGGACCACGTGCCGAAGCAGCAAGGGCTTACCTTAAGGCAGCGGCCGAAGGTACCATTGAGGAGATCGATCTCTCAGCTCATGGAGTATCTGCAACCCTCACACAGACCAACTATTTTTATGCAGATGGCACCCCGAAGGGTGAATCGGGTGGTTCTACCGTTGAAGGATTGGAAGAGTTTCTCGCTGCACATACACATAGAGCCGAAGACGGGACGCGTCGGGATAACGCCACCGGAAAGTATGCTGGCATCAATGCAAACGGAACCGCCTATAGTTACATCATATACTAACCGACAGTAAATCTTGAGAAGGAAGGAGCCAGATTAGTCTGGCTCCTATGCTATGACTTTTCTGCTCGTTTGCCGTGCTAAAATCTACTATGAATTGCTGTAGATTAGTTGATGCACTCGACTCTTCACACACCTTCGGCGAAGCGTATGTCTTCGCTTGGGAAAACCATAAGTGCTGACCATCCAGAACCTCAGAAAGGAATACAGCGAGGGCAGAGTTAGCCAACAAGTTGCTCTTGACCGGGTCAACTTGCACGTGGGTCAAGGCGAATTCTGCGCGCTTACGGGCCCATCTGGCTCGGGCAAGACGACCCTGATGAACCTCATCGGGTTGCTAGATCGCCCGACGGCAGGAAGCATCCGTATTCGCGGTCAGATGACCGACGATCTCGTCGCTGATCAGGTGGCAGAACTACGCAATCGCTTCATCGGCTTCATCTTTCAGTCATTTCACCTGCTGCCCCGCTACACCGCGCTCGACAATGTATGCCTGCCACTCGTTTACCGCGGAATAGGCAAACAGCAGCGACGCGCCATGGCGACACTTGCGTTGCAGGAGGTTGGACTTGCTGATCGCATGATGCACCGCCCGGACGAGCTCTCAGGTGGGCAACGTCAGCGTATAGCGATCGCGCGGGCCCTGATAGGTAAGCCGCCCTTACTGCTGGCAGATGAGCCGACGGGCAATCTCGATAGCCGCTCCGCCGAGGCCATCATGTCCCTGTTTTTCAGACTGAACGAGGAGCTCGGCCTGACCATCATCATCGTCACGCATGACCAGCAAATCGCCGCACGCTGCCCACGTCGTATCCTGATGCGAGACGGCCAGATTGTCGAGGATTCTGCTTTTGAAGGTAGCGTTATTCGTGGATGATTGAGCGCATGTCCGGTGTAACAGCGGAGATCATCCGCGGAACGATTGAGGATATCCGGCTGGTTAAAGGCCGTAGCGTTTTAGCGCTCGTAGGGATCGCTATAGGCACCGCCGCCGTGGTTGCCATGCTGCATGTCGGGCACAATGCGAGCAGAGAGGCATTGCGGCAATTCGAAGCCCTAGGAACGGATCTGGTGACGATGCAGCCGCAGTCCTTAGGTAGTGCCACTGCAGAGGTCGGGATCGATGACGTGCTCACCCTGCCCAAGCAGGGAATCGGCATATCCGTCGTATTTGCCATGGCACAGACCGGCGGAATCATCCGGGCGAGACGATCCGACGTTCAAGCAAACATACTGGCTGCATCGGACGGCATATATACGCTCGCTAAGGCAAAGCTCGCCTATGGGCGCTTCACCTCGGATCTCGATGGCTTTTCTCCTTTCGCTGTCCTCGGCGCCGAAATTGCCGCCAGTCTCGAAGGAGGCAACGAGAAACCGATTGCTGTAGGCGAGCGGATCACTTTCAACGGCCAGAACCTGACCGTGATCGGCATCCTTGAGGATGTGCCGCCCAACGCTCTGCTCAACCTCGAACTCAACCGCTCCGTGATTATCCCGTTTTCTGCAGCGCGACGCGTCACTTCGCATGTGACGATTTCCCAGGTCGCAGGGAGGCTGTCCTCAGGTGCGAATGACGAGGAAACGGCTGAGGCCGTCGCCAAATATTTCGAGCCCTTGGTCACGAATGGGTTCATGCATGTCGCGACTGCCCGGCAATTGATTGCCAATATTGAGCAACAGATGAGGATCTACGCCACGTTGATCCTCGGGATCGGCGCCGTGTCACTGGTGGTCGGCGGCGTCGGCATCATGAACGTGATGCTAATGAGCGTGATGGAGCGCCGACAGGAAATCGGCTTGCGATTGGCACTCGGCGCAAGGCGCAAGGATATCCGCCTCATGTTCCTCTGCGAGACGCTCATCCTGGCCGCGATCGGCAGTGCAATAGGAACTGCACTCGGCTACCTCGCTGGCTGGCTATTCGCCAGCGGTTCGGACTGGCAGTTCGAACCCGCACCACTCGCCGTCCCACTCGGTGCCGGTATGGCGCTTGTCGTTGGTCTGTTCTTCGGGATCTACCCGGCGCTTCTTGCCTCGCGCCTCGACCCTGTCGCCGCGTTGAGGAGCGAGTAATGAGATTACTTCAGATCCCCCTCTTCGCGCTCGCATGTGTATCGGCGATGACCTATCGTGCGGCTGCCGAAACGAACATCCCGATCCCCTCCCCTCGCCCGGATTTCATCCCGCAAACCGTCACACAACATCAGTTGACGCAGCGTACCAGGCTTGAAGGCGCACAGACGACGCTTGCCGATGCGGTGTTTCTTGGGCTTCGCAACAACCGAAGCATAAAAAGCGCGTATATCGATCGGGTCGCCCAAAAATTCGATCTACGTGTTGCCGAAGACCGGTTCAGCCCGCAGTTTTCGGTGTCGGGTGAGATCGCACGTCAGCGTATTGGAGATGTTACGAGTACCACGATCGATGTCTCCCCTGGTGTGTCGCTACAGACGAAGACTGGCGCGATCTTCGACTTCGGATGGAGCAACTCTGCATCAATTGAAGATGGCGGCCGCACACTGACCTCCGCAGCCGAAGTTTCCTTGGAACAGCCATTACTGCGTGGCGCAGGGGTGGAAGTGAACATGGCGCCAGTGCAACAAGCTCGGCTCGGAGAAAGGATCGATCAACTCAGACTGAAGGCAACGGTCGCAGAGACAATTGGCAGCATCATCTTCGCCCATCGCGAACTCTTGCTGGCGCAGGAAGAACTGACACTCGCGGAGGACTCCGTTTCGCGCGGCGAGGAATTACTGAACATCAACAGAGCTCTGATCGCCTCGGGCCGAATGGCTGCTATGGACTCCTTACAGACGGAAGCCGATGTTGAGACACAACGCCTGAGGGTGCTACAGGCAAGGCAACAGATCGAAGCGGCGAGGCTTGCGCTGCTCAACCTCCTTGGACTGGAGCTCGGTACAAAGATTGTTGCGAAGGAGGTCCTGGCACTTAAACGGATCGACACGAATCTTGACCGACTGATCCCCTTGGCTCTCTCGAAAAGGCAAGACTACCAGGGACAGCTGTTTGTGATTGAGCAAAATCGCCTGGGTATCACCGTTGCGAAGAACGAACAGCTCTGGGATATCTCACTATTCGCGAGGGGCCGGCTCGGTGGAGAGTTTGCGAGTGGCATCTCAACTCAACCAATTTCAGACATAAGCGGTGGCCTGCGCTTCACCTTTCCAATCAAAGACCTTTCGCGACAACAGCTGCTCGTTCAGGCAGACACAACGTATCGTGGTTCAGAGCTGCAATTGGAGGAAATCCGTGCGGGCGTAGAAACGCAGATCCGCGGGAGCGCTGCCGAAGTACGACTGTTGTGGCAACAACTTGCGATCGCTGAGAAATCGCGTGATCTGGCCTCACGTGCCATAGAAATCGAAAAGGTGAAACTGAACGCCGGCCGCTCCACCACTTTCCAGGTTCGATCGTTGGAAGACAATCTAAGAAATGCGGAAAACCAGCTTCTTGCCGCCAGGATCGGCTATCTCAATGCCCTGACACGGCTTGATCTTCAACTGGGCACAACGCTGGACACTTGGCGCGTTGCCTTGAAAAACTGACCCATGACGAAACTGACAAACGACCCAACGCCCGAAACGCCAACAACGTACGGCGATCACGAAAATTCTTCTCAGCCCGTCCGATCAGTTGGGCCAAGGCGAGCGATGCTATGGTCAGCTGTTGCTGCTGGAAGTGTTGCGCTTGTGCTAGCTGCCGGTGCAATCTTCTGGGTGGTGGACAGCGCCCCCCCTACAAGCGCGCTGGACGAAGCAGCTGCGACAGAGCGAGCGATCATCGTCCAGCCACAGTCCGTAGTCCAACACCTCGACATCACCGGGACTATTGGGGCCGGCAAGGCAATCGCGATCGTAGCCCCATTCGATGGAGTAATCCGAGAAAAGCGAGTTCAACTCGGGGATCACGTCGATGTCGGTGATGTGCTGGTCGTCATGGACACCAGCGAGATCGCAAGTCGCTACCGCGATGCTCAGTCCTCCTATATCAAGGCCGCCATTGCTGTCGACGCTATCGCCAATTGGGAGAGCAGCCCGGACGTGCTACGCGCGCGCCGATCGCTTGAGGCGGCCGAACTCTCATTATCGATGCTTGATCGACAAGTGAGCGAACTGAAATCCCTACTGGATCAGGGGATCGTGTCGAGAAATGAATACGAAGGGCTCGTTCAGCAGCGCGATGCGCAGCGAAACACTGTTGCTAGCGCAAAGGACGATCTGGCCGCAACTCTGATGCGCGGCAACGACGACAATCGTCAACTCGTCATGTTGGAACTTGAGAATGCGCAAAGTCGGCTGAGCGATCTGAAGCAACAGATGGCTGGTGCAAAGGTTGCCACAGCCGTGGCGGGCATACTGACAAGGCCGCCAGTCAACGAGAGTAGAGACACCCCGCTCGCAACAGAGCCCGGGGCAAGCGTCACTCGAGGAGCGGCACTCTTTTCCGTCGCCGACACCAGTACATTTCTCGTCACTGGCTCGGTTGACGAAATCGACGTCAATCGGGTGAAGTTGGGCCAAAGGGTTAGCGTTTCCAGTGACGCCTTCCCCGATCATGCGATCAATGGGCATGTTGTCAATGTCAGTGCGGAAACGGCAGGGCCAGGTAACAGCGGCCGTCCGCCTTCCTTCGACATCAGAGCGTCGTTCGTGGTCGACGAGAAAGACCTGCGCCGAGCGATCCGCATAGGTATGTCGGCCAGAATGACAATCGAGACCTACTCGAACGAGGCCGCACTTATCGTTCCACCTTCTGCGATAATCAGAAGTGAGGCTAGACCTCAAGTCAGGGTACGGCGGGATGGTCAGAGTGATCTTCGATCGGTTGTAATTGGCGCAACATTCCCAACTGGCGTAGAAATTGTTGCAGGGTTGTCTGCGGGTGACGTTGTTTTGTCATCGCAATGAATATGCTGTTTCTCCCAAGTCTAGGCCGGCTGGGAGCGAGAACCTTAAGTCAGCCCCCTCCCGAGATTCCCAGCTGAACCTGCGCTTCAACTCCATTGATCCCGGAGTATGCCATCTGACACCTAGCTTCCACGCAGACTTGACCGACAGAGGCTTCATATGCGTATCCGAGACGCAACATGAGAAATATACAGAACCTCAGTGTACTTGTCAGCAGACAAGTGAATCCTTCAAGTGTCGACGGAACAGAATAACGATGTGGTCGCTCAGCAAATATTAGAGGGACTTTTGATCGCTCTTTATTTCGGGGATTTCGGACCTTCGTTAAATGAGGGTGCGAGCTTCTCATCTCGAGCCGAAATCAGTGGTAACGGAGGAGTCCCTATTTGACACACCACATCAATACTTGATGTGGACTTTTTAAACTAATACCAAATGTCCGAGGGGCGCCCTCCAAAGATAAGCAATCCGCAGGTTGCAACCCTAGATTTATCGTTTACCATCAAGAGACGAAGGACCGCGTTTGACGAAACTTCTTGTGAAGGGTCGCTAATATTCCAGCGACTATAACTCAGAATTTTAGCTTCATTGGCATGCTTATCTTGAAATTTTTGGCGAGAGGCGCAAATGACCGACTACACAACTGGTACTATCCTTTGGTATCCAATTCCTGACGGACGTATTGCCGGCTACGGCACAATCTATTACCAGAGCCAAGCCTACGATATCGTGATCATTGGATTTGGCACCCCTGCAATTTCTATTGGATCATATCTACAATTTAAAGGTCCGCCTGAAGATATGGAGGGCACAGCCCTTGGCATCTCAGCTGCACTTGGTTTGGGCCTTGGGATCGCTTTCGGAACAAGCGGAGCGGTTGGAAGTGTTGATTTCGGTTTAGGTCTTTCGCTATCTGTGACAGAGACCATCATCACGCCCATCCCGGATCCGAATCCTGAGCCTGATCGAGGTTGGCCTCCATCTCCACCAGCGCCTCCCCGCGACCCTCTGGTTCTGGATCTGGACGGTGACGGCATCGAGTTGGTGGGTATCGAACAATCCGAAGCCCATTTCGATTACGTGAAAGATGGCTTCGCGGAAAGCACCGGTTGGGTCGCGCCCGATGATGGTTTTCTAATTCACGATGAGGACAACGATAATGTCGTTGATGGCATCGACGAATTATTCGGCAATCCGGCTGTCGACGGGTTCACTCATCTGGCTTCCTTCGACTCGAACGCAGATGGAAAAGTCGATGGGACTGACACGAATTTCGCGAAACTGAAGATCTGGCGCGACTTAGACGGTGATGGAGTTTCCGACCAAGGAGAAATATTCTCTTTAGCTAGCTATTCCATCGCCTCTGTCAACGTGAGCAAGAACAGAGATGGAGCCGTGGTCGCCGGAAACACGGTTGAGTATTCGGGCTCCTACACCTTGGCGAATGGAACGGTCCGAGACGCTGGCGCGATTTTGTTCGCAACCAATCCGACAATCTCTGTTTGGACGCCGCCGCCCGGCTTCGAAATTTCAGAAGATGCTCAACTTCTTCCCAACCTGAAGGGGTATGGATTGCTGCCTGAACTGGCAGCTTCTGTAACCCTGGACAGCGGCCTCCTGCTTCAGGTGCAAGATTATGTTCTGGCACTCGCTACTCTTCCACCGAACGAGGTGAGGGCAGGGTTTGAGGCTCTTCTCTTCGCCTGGGCGAACGTAGAACACGTCGCCTCAAATTCGCGAGGCAACCACATTGATGGGAAAAAAGTAGCATTCCTTGAACAGTACTTTGGCATAGAAATTCGGGACGGAAGCGGCAGTGGGATCGGGCAAAGATATGCATATGAACTCAACACCACTTATAATGAGGCCGTTGATCTTTTGCTGACGCGCTTCGCTTCCCAAGCGACCTTCTCAGCCTGGCAACTGGGCGCAGATATTGCGGATCTTCACAACAGTCCTTTCACGCCGCTGTTTGCGCTCTTGTACGACGTCGACGCTGATCAGTTCAAAGGCAATATCAACGATGTCATTGATAGCCTTATCGCTGGCGCACCATCCGGCGAAACAGCCACACTAACCTATTTTGGACAAGCACTCACCGCCCTAGCCGGACTGGATTTTGAGTACTTTGCAGGCGACAGAGAGGCTCTGTCGGCTCTCGTACAAGCGAAAATTATGGCAGCAGACCCTGAGAACGTGCTGTTGAAGGAGTTCGCCAAGACTTTCCTCATGGGCAGCGCCTTGGAATTTGGGTCATCGGGCGCGGACACCCTCAATTCTTCGGGAAGGGTGATTTACGTAGGCGACGGCGGCGACGACAATTTGACCGGCAGTATGTACGAAGATCTCTACATTTATAGTCGAGGTGACGGGAACGACACAATTACTGACAACTTAGGCGGAGGCGACCGGCTCCTACTTAGCGGGATTCTACCGGCAGATGTTTCTCTGACAACTTCAGGTGTGGGGCCGGGTCATGGAGGGTTCAATCCGGTTCTCCTTATAGCTGAGAGCGCCCCCGGGGCAGGTGATGGTGGGTCCATTACGCTCTTAGATCAATTAGATGGGATGGCGCAAACAAACGTCGACGAAATCATCTTCCAAGACGGAACAATATGGACGAAGCAGGATGTTCACGACATGCTGATCGCCCAGCAGTCTAGCAGTGGCGACGATACCATTTTGGGCTACTATACTAGGGACACAATTGATGCTGGTGAAGGTGATGACTACATTGAAGGCAGCTTAGGCGACGACACCTACATATATGCCCGCGGCGATGGCGAAGACATCATCTACGACTACGGTGGTTATGATGCAAACGACAGATTAATGTTCTCAAATATTAGTTCGTCGGAAGTGACGTTGCATCGTGTTGGCAACGACGTGATAATCAATATCATGGAGTCTTCGCCAGGCGCCGGCGATGGAGGATCTATTTCCCTGAGAAGCCAGCTGTTGCTTAGCAACAGGACAGTAGGTGTCGATAAAGTTACTTTTTCGGATGGAGTTATATGGGATCGCGCTACCTTGGCTGCGGCCGTTGTCCTTCCCATCACAGGCGGCGCGGGTGACGATACGCTGACTGGGACTACTGGTGACGATGTGTTCGATGGTCAACAGGGGGATGATACGCTGACAGGCGGCGAGGGATCCGATCTGTACCTGTATGCATCAGGCGACGGTAGTGATGAAATCTCCGATAATGCCTATCAGTCTAACAGGATCGACACCCTCAGGTTCACCGACCTGAATGCGGCTGACATTTTGGCGACCCGGGTTGGCAATGACTTGAGAGTCACTGTTCTCGCTACTGGCGAGTTCATTACTGTTGATCGGCAATCTTTCGATGCAGCGTCCTGGAGGGGCCTTGAGCGGATTGAGTTCGCTGATGGGACATTCTGGGACAGGTTGACTATCATGGCTGTGCCTGTTGGCCCAGGCGATACAGTCATAGGGACTGCTGGTGACGATACTCTCTTCGGAACGGGTGGTGATGACATCTTCGAAGGTGGAGTGGGCAACGATCTCCTCCTAGGCGGTGCGGGCTCCGATACATACTTGTACTCCTCTGGGGACGGAAGCGACTACATCGACGATGAGGCGAACGAGCCCTCATCCGTCGATATCCTGAGGTTCACAGACCTGTATGCAGCCGACGTATCAGCTTCCCGTATGGGAGTTCACTTGGCGATAACGATCACAGCCACTGGCCATGTCATCACGATCGATGAGCAGTGGTATGGGAGCAACCAGTTCTGGGGGGTCGAGAGAATCGAGTTCGCCGATGGCTCATACTGGGATCGAACGACTATCATGGCCATTCCGACTGTGACAGGCGAGATAGTCTACGGCACAGCGGAGGATGATGTACTCACTGGAACTGAGGGTAACGACACATTCGTAGGCGGACTTGGCAATGACCTCTTGCTGGGATCGTCAGGGGAAGACAGCTATGTCTACGCATCCGGGGATGGCAGCGATTACATCGACGATGAAGCGACCGAAGCGACCGTCGTTGATAAGCTGATTTTCAGCGATTTGAATGCTTCTGACGTCACTGCGGTTCGCAAGGGCGTAAATCTGCAAATATCGATAAACGCTACCGGAGACGTGATTACCATCGATGAGCAGTGGTATGATCCAAGCCAATATTGGGGATTGGAAAAGATCGAGTTCGCTGACGGCTCGTTTTGGGATCGTCCATTCATAATGCAAATTGCGGCAGATGAAGCGGATCAGATACTTGAGGGAACGGCTGGGGACGACGTGTTGGAGGGCGGGCTAGGGGACGATCTTCTGCTAGGTGCCGAGGGCTCGGATACGTATGTCTACTCTTTTGGCGATGGGAACGACTACATCGACGATGAAGCGAACGAGCCTGGGGAAATCGATGCCCTCACCTTCACCGATCTGAATGCAGATGATGTCACCGCTGTACGGGACGGTGCCCACCTCATGCTGACGATCAATTCGACCGGGCATGTCATTACGGTGGATGAGCAATGGTTTCACCCGGACGACTACTGGGGCCTGGAGCAAATTCAGTTTGCAGACGGGACAACTTGGGATCGTTCAACAATCATGGCCATTGAAGGCGAAGTTGGTCCGCCGGCCGCGTTTCGAAGTGCCTCCCAGCACTACTCCCCGCCGGCCGAGTCCATCAGCATTAGCACGTATGATGTCCATCGAGACACTTATAGCCAGCGCGCCTCCCTGGGAGTCGTCTCTTCGGATGTGATTACTTTTCCTGCGGCATCTATCTCCCGAAACCCGTTGTATGACATTCCCAGCTATGCCGTTGCGGAGGAAACCGGGAACACGGAGAACGTTCATTCCGCAAAGATTCCCTCGTTTGCAGAGTTTGCTGTTCCGGCGGGCACCGAAGAGGACGATCAGAATATCTGGTTTCAGCCGGAGCCGATCGGCGCTCTGGTTTAAAAGGGTCATTGATCCGATGACAGGTAACGCAGACCAGATCTGCGTTACCTGACCGTTCACGTTGCCGGGTTGAGAATAGTGTCTGATAATAATCCCGCTGAGTTTCGGCGCATCCTCCACCGGGCTTGGGTAGAGATCGCCTTCTTTTCCGTGCTGATGAATGCCCTTCTGCTGGCACCATCACTGTATATGATCCAGGTCTACGACCGTGTGCTTCCGGCAGCCAGCGTCCCGACGCTGGTCTATCTTTCCATTATTGCTGCCGCGGCTCTCCTGCTGATGGCAATCCTTGATATTGTCAGATCGATTTATTGCCAGAGAGTAGGCTTATCCCTAGAGCGTCACTTGGGTGAAACGGCATTTTTGGCCTCTCTGACCTCCGCAAGGGCAGAGCATGGGGAAATACAACCCTTGCGCGACTTGGCCACCGTTAAAACGTTTATTGCATCACGGGGTTTGGCGAATCTGGCTGATCTGCCGTTCGCACCGCTTTTCATCATCTTGCTTTACTTTATTCATCCCATCCTGAGCATCCTGACGATTGCTGGCGCAGCAATCCTCTTCGCGATCGTTGCCATCAATCAATACGCAGCTCGACGCTCGATCACCCAATCTCTCGAAGAAACTCGTATAGCGAATACCGTTGCACAGGCATTCGCGCGAAACGCCGATACGATCC
The DNA here is from genome assembly GCF_056323085.1 of Allorhizobium sp. nf9_anc. Taxonomy (NCBI): domain Bacteria; kingdom Pseudomonadati; phylum Pseudomonadota; class Alphaproteobacteria; order Hyphomicrobiales; family Rhizobiaceae; genus Allorhizobium; species Allorhizobium sp. nf9_anc. The sequence goes on from NZ_JBWHZM010000004.1 coordinate 22,542, forward strand.
GCGGCTTGGGGATGACAAGAAGCGTCGCGACAGTCTGGGGTCAGCGATTTGCGGAATCCGCCATCAGCCAGGACCGCTCAACCAACATGAATTCGGTGTTCGCGGGCATTTCTCGTACCTCCCGCATGGCGCTCCAGCTCGCAATCTTGGGGGCCGGGGCGGCGTTGGTTATCGCTGGAGAACTTACAGGCGGGATGATTTTCGCCTCATCGATTATATCCGGCAGGGCACTTCAACCTATTGATCAGTTGATCGCGGGTTGGAAACAGATCGTCGAGGCGAAAGCTGCCTGGGTCAGGTTAAGCGCTGCAACGGCCGCTGCTGTGACGGGGCAGAGCGACCGAATCCAGCTACCGAACCCCCGTGGAATGATAACAGTTAAGGATCTGGTCTGGACGCCACAAGGAACCGGAGCCGCTCCAGTCATTAAGCGCATAAACTTCGAAGCGCTTCCCGGAGAAGCCATTGCCATTCTAGGTCCTAGCAGCGCTGGAAAATCGACACTGGTCAAACTGCTGGCGGGGGTTTTGAGGCCGACAGCAGGTTCAATCTTGCTCGACGGTGCCGACTACAAGACTTGGGACGAGATTCAGCTTGGCAGTCAGATTGGGTATCTGCCACAGGAGGTCCATCTTCTTCCAGGGACAATTGCCGCCAACATTTCTCGTTTTAGTCCTGACGTCACCGATGACACTATTATTCGCGCAGCTCAGCAGGCGGAGGCCCACGAATTGATCGTCGCCCAGAAGGATGGATATCAGACACAGGTTGACCCGTCCGGCACGCTACTGTCTGGGGGAGTTCGGCAGCGTATAGGTCTCGCTCGCGCTTTCTTCGGTGATCCCAAAATCCTCATACTCGACGAGCCAAATTCAAATCTGGACGCTGACGGCGAAGCCGCTTTCGACAGAGCCATCGCCCAGGCAAAGGCCGCCGGCCACACGATTCTCATCGTCACCCATCGGCCAGGGATAGTATTCCGGTGCGACAAAGCTTTGGTAATGCGGGAAGGAGCTGTGGAAATCTTCGGTCCTGCCACTGAGATTTTGCAGCGGCTGTCAAATGCGACCCGAGCGGAGCGAAAGGCCACAGGCACCAAGCAAGATGACGTTCCCTCGGTTGCAAGTCTGAAGCCGACTGCAGTGGTTGGTGGCGCACCATGACGACGACGGGGAAGCTCTCAGATCGCGGTACGTGGCAGCGCCGGCTTTCCGCCACGACAAGAGCACCAGCCCTAATTGGTTACACTGCCATCTTGACGGTGGGCTGCACTTTCGGCCTTTGGGCTGCAACCGCGCCGATCTCTGGAGCAGCAATAGCGCCCGGAACAATTACCGCCGCCGGCAGAAATATCCAGATGCAGCACCTTGAAGGCGGAATCATCAGGGAAATAGCGGTTCAGGAGGGAGACCGGGTCAAGCGCGGCGATATTGTCATGATCCTCGACGACACTGCCGCAAAGGGTCAGCTCAATCGGCTTGTGAAGCAGCGAACGTCGCTTGTTATCAAGGCTCAACGTCTTGCAGCGGAGAGGGAAGGTAAATCTGCTTTTAGTCCTGATCTGACCGGGATCAAACTGATAGCTGGGCCGGAAATCACAGACGTCCTCCTTGAGGAGCAGAAGGAATTCAGCGCCCGGGAGGCGAGGTTTCGGTCAGAGCACGAGATACTGGAAAAACGTCTGGAGCAGCTAAATGAAAGCAGGCTTGGACTGGTTGAGCAGAAAAAGGCGGTGGAGAAGCAGGCCTCTGTCGTACAGGCTGAATTGGCCCGCAAAGATAGCCTTCTTCAAAGAGGGCTGATCAACAGGTCGGAGTACACCGAGCTGCTGAGAATAGATGCAGATCTGTTAGGGCAATCGGCTTCGATTGTCGCGCAAAAGTTGTCGACCGATTCGCAGATCGCCGAAGCTATGGAACAAATAGAGCGTCTACGTACGCAGCGCATCGAGGAAGCGGTCACCAAATTGACAGAGGCGAAGACGTCTCTTCGAGACCTAGAAGAACAGATCTCCTCGGCAGCAGACGTGCTTAAGCGAACTTTTATCCACGCGCCGGCAGATGGTATAGTGGTGACTTCCCTATATAATATAGTCGGAAACGTGGTCGCGCCTGGCGAAAAACTGATGGAAATCTTGCCGACGGCCGAGAGACCATTGGTAGAGGCCCGTCTGCTTCCTACAGATATTGATGCTGTCCACATAGGGCAGTCAGCGCGTTTGCGATTCACGGCTCTCAATGCTCGGCTCACACCCGAAGTTAGTGCCACCGTTAGGCATATCTCGGCAGATCGCCTAATCGACCAGTCGACACAGCAACCTTACTATCGAGCCTTGTTGCAAATCGCAGGAAACTTACCATCGTCGATACCTGAAGATCAGTTGCGACCGGGGATGCCGGTGGAAACATTCATCAGCACAGGCGACCGGACTTTCCTGGACTATTTAGTAAAGCCACTTGTCGACTCTGCGCGACATGCGTTCATTGAAGAGTGACTAGGCGGCACAAGGGGATGCAAGACCATGAAAAGTAAACACACGGCACTAATTCGGCTGGCTTTCGTCGTGTTTGTCGCGGCGGTTGCCTTTTCTTCGGTGCACTTATTCCGCGGTCCGTCGCAAGACCACAGCCGTACAGCATTGGAAGGAGCTTCAAAGTACGTGGCTGAGCTGCCCATGACAACGACTGTCTTAATGTACAACAATAATCAACCGACCACCGCTTTCATAGGCAACTCTCAAGTCGCAGAGGCCGCGAAGCATTATATCGAAGAGAAGCGCCCAGGAAGATACCGGCGAGCTTGGGGCCGGGCAGAGATCGAAGTTATCGTTCTGTCAGGGATCACGAGTTTGTCAGATGACGCGAGAGCAAAAGAGATCTCTGCGCTAGGCCTACGGAACGAAGTATCTGCTGAAGTACAACAAGCCTCAGCCACGAAACAGTTCTGCTTAGCCCGACGCCAAAGTGTTCATGGGTGGTCGGCTGGTGGTTTCGTCCTTGTTAACACGGGAAATGCGAGTGAGGCAGAGATCAATCAGTGCATACTAAAAGGTTTCGACTATTTAGATGGCTTGCCGACTGCTCGCAATGAATTTGAGCCCGCTACACTCCCCCCAGATGAAGTCCGCCATGCTATCGTGGATTACGTAAGGTCGTGTGCGTTTGAAAGCCGGGCCGATCCCGAAAAACAACAGAGATCCAATTATGGAATTTTTTCGCAACCCGACATGACTTGTGTTCGCGATAAGCTTCAACAGGCCGTGGCAAACGCCGGCTAGGAACATTGATTGTCGCAACGGGGCGCATATCAACTTGTATACCTCCTGAGACAATCTCCGTGAGACGCAAATCAGCGTATCATTTGGGTTGATTTTTCAGTTATGAGACGCTACGCATTGAAGGTCTAGAACCTAATGAGACGTTTTATGGCAATCTACGGGTACGCGCGGGTCAGCACCATCGATCAGGATCTGGCTATTCAAGAGGCGGCTCTGAAGGCGGCCGGGTGCACGGTCATCCGGGCGGAAAAGAAATCGGGATCGACCAAGCAGGATCGGAAGGAGCTTAACACGCTTCTGGAATTCATGCGCGACGGCGACAGCCTGGTCGTGACGCGGGTCGATCGACTGGCAAGATCGGTTGGGGATCTGCAGGACATCGTACGGCTGCTAAAACAGAAAGGGGTGACGCTGAAGGCGACTGAACAGCCTATCGACACCAGCTCTGCGGCAGGCAAGGCCTTCCTCGATATGCTGGGCGTATTCGCTGAGTTCGAGACGAACCTTCGCAGAGAGCGACAGATGGAAGGCATCGCTGCCGCGAAGAACAAGGGTGTCTACAAAGGTCGAAAACCGAAACTCGATGTATTCGAAATCCGTCGCCTTCGTGGAGAAGGTGTCGGAGCGACGGAGATCGCAAAGCAGCTGGGGATAGGGCGTGCGAGTGTCTATCGGAGCCTTGCTGACAGCATCGAGGAACCGACAGACTTGTCCGACGATCCGCCAACGGTTCAGGTTTCTTTTCTGAAGCCCAATCCCCTTGGCGATAGGAGATCTATTGATGGCAAATGAGAGAGCCAGCATAGAAGAAATACGAGGATTTTACGCTCGACTGATGGCGGCGGCGAGCAGGTCTTCCGATCCTCGTTTCGAGAGAGCTTTTGAAGCCGTGCCTCGCGAAGCATTCTTCCCTCCAGGGCCGTGGAAAGTGATGGTGAATTCCCGATATTTCGAGACGCCCAGCGCTGACCCCGTCTACCTTTACCAGAATGCCCTCGTGGCGCTGGATGCAGACAAAGGAATAAACAATGGAGAACCGTCGCTTCATGCGGCTTGGATAGGAACCGTTGCACCACAGCGCGGAGAGGCCGTCACTCATGTCGGCGCAGGAATGGGTTACTACACAGCCATACTATCGATGCTCGTGCTACCTGCGGGCAAGGTGACCGCCTTCGAAATCGATGAGGATCTGGCTGCGAGAGCTCGGCTTAATCTCGCTCCCTTCGACGTAGCAGAGGTCATCAACGCTGATGCAACCCAAAAGCGGCTCCCCGAATCCGATGTAATCTATGTCAATGCCGGCATGGCAGCACCTCCGGTTGATTGGCTAGGAGCACTCAAGCCGGGCGGGCGGATGATCTTTCCGTGGCGACCAAACGAACAAGTAGCACTTACGTTGCTGGTTCGGGCCGAGGACGGAGGCTTAAGCGTTTCCCCGCTGGCACCCGCTTGGTTTATCCCATGCGTGGGCGCCTCAAAGGAGGTCGAGCCTTCCAGGGTGCCGGCCAATTTTTCCGAGGCGCGGATGGTACGGTCCATTTGGAGGACTGCACTGCGATCCCCTGACCAAAGTGCGATTGCCATATATCCCGACGTTTGGTTCTCCTCACAGCCGGTCGCCGCTGTACGCTAACGTCAACGCTGCCAGCGGCAACGTCACACATGCGCTAACACCGGTCATCGACCAAGCAGACGGGTCTTGAGGCCCTTCGGGTAAAGCTCCGGGCCTCCGTCCATGTCCAGTTCTCGCGGATCATACCAAGCTGCCACCATTGAGGTGCCGTCATCCTCTTGGAATCGGATGCGTTCCTGGGCCTCGAAAGCTCCAGGGGGAAACGCCAAGTCAAAAATGAATAGGATTTCATGCCGGCGTTGACCCTCGTAGACAAAGACGTTTTCCAGAACGATTGGCCCCGCAAGAATGGAAACCTCGACGTCAATCTCCTCTTTGAATTCTCTGATGACAGCATCTTTTGCAGATTCGCCAAACTCAACGCTACCGCCAAGCGGCCGCACACCCTTGAGACGCCCCTCATGGTCGTAAACATCAAAAGCTAGGAGCCGCGGACCACGCCAATGTAGGCCCAAGGCTTTAATGCGGATAACACTGGATTTGGTGACGGTGGTCATCCTGTTGAGCTAACGCAATAGAAGGTCCTTCGCAACAGACCGCCGCAACATGCCGAGAAGTCCGCCTCGGGCCGACGGCCGTCATGGCGCAGCAGCGCCAGAGGCAGTCATCTGAATCTGAATATGTGGGTGGCATTTCGGGAGTACGTGCGCGCAAAACCAAGCTTCTCATAGAACGCACCAGCTTCTGTCGTATCAGTGAACAACCGAACGCTGGCGAACGATGTTCGGGCAGTATCCAGCAAATGGCGAGCAATACGAGAGCCAACCTTCTGTCGGCGGACGCGACTTAGCACGTAAAGGTGGCGAAGACGAGCGACACTCAGGTCATTCGCGTAAGGATCGATGTTCAATCCGCCGATAGCCACTAATCGGGCATCAGCAAATGCACCGAACAGCATTTCTCCCGGCATATCGAACCGATTTGCCCGCGACTCCCATTCACTGACAAGTTTGTCCATGAAACGAAAACCCGCTCTCGAGGCCTCGGCCCGAAGAATTTCGATGCCAAGCGGCAGTTCCCGGACAAGCTCAAATTCAATAGCTGAGTCCATGATCATCTCGTAAGAATGTGGCCTTTGTCGCTATCATATCACCAGACCTCAACGGGCGAGAAGGTGTGCAGAGATGTCCGCCGCCTCGCGCCATTTGCGGTCATGCCAGGCACCTGACATATTCAGTTGTCTTGAATGATGTTGGCTTGAAACCGCCCGTGTCGGTCTAGCGACCATGGGGCCGAATGCGGGCTCTTATTATGAAGTCGCCACCGCTTCAAATTCTGACAACTCGACTCGTACTGCGTGCCGCGCGTGCCGAGGATGCGGCGGTCGTGTTTGAGGAATACACGGGCGACATCAAGGCGGCGAAATTTTTGCCAAGGGGACCGCATCTCTCGCAGTCGGCAACTGAAGCCGTCATCAGCGCATGGGGCGAGACCAACTGGCATGTTAGCAACCGTTTCGTCTGGACCATCATTGAGCGACGTACCGATAGGCCCATAGGCCTTTTTCTTCTCTTCAATCAGAATGAAGAAGTGGCGGAGATACACTACGGATTGGGACCCGCCTTCTGGGGGCGTGGGTTTGCCACCGAAGCTGGCTCGGCCGTCATGCGATGGATCGCGGAGCAATCAAGTCTGTCTGAGGTTCGTACAATTTGCGCCGCTGATCACGATGCAAGTTGCCGCGTTCTGGAAAAGATTGGACTCGTGCGGAATCAATTCTTGGAAGCGGCCTTGCCGATGAGGTCGACCGGGGTAAGGATAGATGGGTGGTCATACATCTGGCGGCGCAGCGAATGACTGCTACGCATCGTTGGCCGTTTTCCGCTCAGCGCCAATGGGAGAGATTGTGCCTGCCGGAAAACTCCCGATACTGCGACGTCGCATAAGTAAGCAAAACAAGTTTTTGCGTTAATTGGGATTTTTGCGAGCGAGATGCAGATTACTTTTCGGCCCTTAGCGAGCGACGACCTTCCCGAATTGCGCACATGGTTTAAGGATGCAGAGTTATCGCGCCGGCTATCATTCCCAACCGATGATTGGTTCGCCTATGTGACGGCTGGGGCGGATGCCCGTTGCTGGGTGGCGTCGGACGCCGGTGAACTCATAGCCATGATGCAGGTTGACCGTGAGGATTCTGAACGAGGCTATTTGGACCTGGCTGTGCGCCCCCATCTCAGAGGCCAAGGGATCGGAACGGCGGTCCTAAAGGCGTTTCTGTCGGGGCCTGGAGGTATCTATGGGATCTTGGAAGGACGAATCGAGCCGGACAATGCAGCAAGCCTCGCTTGCTGCCGACGATGCGGATTCGAGATTCTGCCTCAGCTTGATGCCGATGGCTTGCTGCCAGCAATTTATCGTTCTTCACGAAAATCCTAACATTTGCGACGGATCGAGTGCATTTGGATCTTTGAGGGAATTTCTGTCGCGAAACTTAAGGTGCAGAAATCAGAGTTTCGCTGCCGGTTTGTGCGACGGCCTATGACCGCTTCGCGCCAACAGCGGTCATCGATTAAGCAGACGAGTCTTGAGACCCTTGGGATAAAGCTCAGGGCCTCCGTCCATGTCCAGTTCTCGCAGATCATACCAAGCTGCGACCATTGAGGTGCCGTCATCCTCTTGGAATCGGATGCGTTCCTGGGCTTCGAAAGCTCCAGGGGGGAATGCAAGGTCAAAAATGAATAGGATTTCGTGCCGGCGTTGGCCTTCGTGGACGAACACGTTTTCGAGAACCATTGGCCCCGCGATAATGGAAACTTCGACGTTGATCTCCTCCTTGAATTCTCTGATGACAGCATCTTTTGCAGATTCGCCAAATTCAACGCTACCGCCAAGCGGCCTCACACCCTTTAGACGACCCCCATGGTCGTAAACCTCAAAAGCTAGGAGCCGGGGGCCACGCCAATGCAGGCCCAAGGCTTTGATGCGGATAACACTGGATTTGGGGATTACTGTCATCTTGTTGAGCGTTAGCGTCCGGTGAGCTGTTTTTGCTGATTGGGCAAATCAGGCGATGTTCTGGCATTCGAACCAGCATTAATGCTGACATTAATACCAGAACAAAGAGGTTTCATGGCTCGCATGGAGATCATGTCCGGCACCGAACGCAGACGGCGTTGGTCGGACGAGGCGAAGCTGAGGATACTTGCGGAAGCTGATGAGTCCGGTGCTCGCATTGGCGATGTGGCGCGCCGGCATGACATTCATCCGGGGCAGATCCGCTTGTGGCGGCAATCATTCAGCTACGCCGACCAGCCGACTGTGTTCCTCCCGGTGGAAATCACCGAGGAGGTTGGCGCATGCCAACCGACTACGGCGGCAACCAAGCCGGTGATCGTCGAGATCTTGCTCCGAAACGGTCGGCGGTTGAAGGTTCCGGCTGACGTTGAGTTGAAGCTGCTTGGCCCGCTGGTCGCTTGCGTGGAGGCGGCATGATCGGGCCATCGGGGAATGTGCGGGTCTATTTGGCCTGCGGGGTGACCGATATGCGGCGTGGCATTGATGGTCTGTCCGCGCTGGTCGAAACGGTCGTGAAGGAGGCGCCGGGCTCGGGCGCGATCTTCGGCTTCCGCGGAAAGCGCGCTGACCGGATCAAGCTTCTCTGGTGGGACGGTCAGGGGTTCTGCCTGTTCTACAAGATTTTGGAGCGCGGGTACTTTCCGTGGCCGACGGCGAAAGAAGGTGTCGCGCACCTGACGCAGGCGCAGCTTTCGATGCTCGTCGAAGGGATCGATTGGCGCCGCCCAGCGTGGACGTCTGCTCCTGCCCGAACGGGATAAAAGCCATATTTTGCAGGGGCATCCGGGGCTTAACGCTGGCGCGGCAGAGGCAAATCGGCTAGATTTGCGGGTATGGAAACAGCGCCGCTGGACAGTCAGGACGAGCTCACTGCTTTGCGCGCACTGGTCGCCGAACAGGCGGCGAAGCTTGAGAGCCAGGAAGCCGAAGTCATCAAGCGTGACTCCATAATCGGGCTTCTTCGCGCGCAACTGGAGCTGCTTCGACATCGGCAGCATGGCGCCTCTTCGGAAAAGATCGACAGGAAGATAGAGCAGTTCGAGCTGATGCTGGAGGAGATCGAGGCCTCCCGTGCCGAGGCTGAACTGCGCTCCGGCAAAACTCCTCTGCCGGAGCCGGACGACGCATCCGAGAAGCCGAAGCGCAAGCCTTTACCCGATGGTCTTCCCGCCGAGGAACTGGTCTATGCGGCTCCCTGCAATTGCCCGACCTGCGGTGGCACGTCGTTCCTGAAGGCGGCGGACAGGGTGGTCCAGGTGCTCGAGCACGTGCCGGCGTCGGTCAAGATTGTCCGGCATGTCGAAAAGCGTATGATCTGCCGGGAATGCGATACGACGGTGGCTGGCGAGATGCCGACCTTGCCGATCGAGCGCGGCAAACCCGGGCCGGGACTGCTCGCCCATATCATGATCGCCAAATTCGACGATCACATCCCCCTCTACCGTCTGTCCGAGATGTACGACCGGTTGGGGATAGACATCTCCCGATCCGTGATGGCCGACTGGGTCGGCCGCGTATCCGCTTTGCTGACGCCACTCGTCTTGTTGATCAGGGCCCATATCGCAGGACTCGACCGAATACATACGGACGATACCCCGGTCGATGTTCTCGACCCCGGACGGTGCAAGACAAAAATCGGCAGGGTCTGGGTCTACGTCTTCGACGGCAGTGGCTATCAATCCGCCACTCCGGCAGCCATCGCCTATTACTACAGCCCTGACCGCAAGGGCGCGCATCCGGCTGATCACCTGGCAAGCTTCAGCGGCGTCATGCATGCCGACGGCTATGGGGGCTACAAAAAACTCTACGGCAACCAGATCGTTGAGGCCGCCTGCATGGCGCATGTGCGCCGCAAGTTCCACGATGTGATTAAGCTGAAGCCGTCACCGATCGCGGAGGAAGCGCTGTCGCGCATTGGAGCGCTCTACGATATCGAGAACCGTATCCGCGGCATGGCGGCTGACGAGCGGCGTACCCTGCGCCAACACCATGCCCGGCCCGTTCTGGACGAGCTCAAGGCCTGGATCGAGACGACACTCTCAACTCTGCCGCAGAAGCAGAAGCTGGCTGAGGCAATGCGATATGCGCTGTCACGATGGGCCGCCTTGAGCGTTTACATCGAAGATGGCCGTGTCGAAATCGACAACAACATCGCCGAAAGAGCCATCAAACCGCTTGGAATTGGCCGGAAGAACTGGCTGTTTGCCGGCTCGGATAAAGGCGGTGAGCGCATCGCCAACATTCTGACCATCATCGAGACGGTCAAACTGCAAGGCCATAATCCGGAGGTCTACCTGACCGATGTCCTGACCCGGATCCAGGATCACCCCAAAGACCGAATTGAAGACCTGCTGCCTTGGAACTGGACGCCGGCAAAAGCTCGATGCGAGGCCGCCTGATGGCACGCTCAAGGTTCATCTACACACTCAGCCAAGTCGCCGGCATGATCAGCGAGAACCTCGAACTGATCGAGGAAATCACCGCAAACTTCGACAACATCTCCGAAGGCGAACTGGTTTACGTCAGTGATGGCAGTGAGGATGGCACGAAGGGTCTGACCGAGAACGGCATCGAAGAGCTTCAAAGCCTACTTGCCGACATCAGGACGTGGGACGGCGGTATCCGCGAGTTCCTCATCGAGACACAATGCGATCCTGAAATAATCGACCGCATCATGGTCGATGAGATGAAACGCGGCCTATAGCACCCATCTCTCCACACCCGGAATTGCGTTCGCCGGACGCTTACTGTTGAGCTAGCCCAAGAGCAAGCTCTTCGCAACGGATCATCAGAACCTGCCGAGAAGTCGGCTCCCGGCCGCGATGCGTCTGCCGCGCAGCGCGATAGGCAGTCTTTGAGACCATGCTCACATGCGGTAGTTTCCGACCGACGGAGGAGGGCTTCGATGGCGTTGACGAGTAAAATAAAACCTCATGACCATCGATGGCCAAGCCTGTTCGAAGCGGAAAAGGCCCGTCTACAGGGGGTGTTCGCACCGTGGGACGTGGAATTCCTGCATGTCGGAAGCACAGCGGTCCCTGGTCTTGCAGCGAAGCCAGAAATCGACCTCTTGGTAGTCTCGGCTCACCAAGATGAAGATCGGGTTGATCAAGAAATGGCATCACTTGGATATGAGAGAGGAAAAAGCCTCTCGAATGGGCACATGTTCTATCAACGTGATGTTGGAGGCATCCGCACCCATAAGGTTCATGTGTGTCGGCCAGGGCATCCGCAGATTTCAAGGATGATACGCTTTCGCGATATGCTGAGAGAGGACGCCGGACTGCGGCACAGATATCAGAGCCTGAAACTGGGATTGGAGTCTAAAAACGTGGGCGGCATCAAGGAATACCTAGCTCAGAAGGCCCCCTTTATCGATGCCGTGGCAGGACCCCGACCAAAAGTCTGACGACCGCCTCGGGCAGCGACCGCTATTTCCCTACCAACATGGAAATACAATCATTCTACAACGAGAGCCTACTGTTTTGAAGCTGGTACGGGTATCGAGCCAACCTGAATGGGAGGCATATCATCAGATTCGACGGCACGTGCTGTTCGATCTGCGCGGATTGTCTGGATATGACGATCACCATCCTGATGACAGAAAGCCGGAGCATCTTCCGCTGGTTTTCGCCGATGGCGATGAGTTCGTCGGTGCCGTACGTATTGATCTCACTGTGAACGGGATCGGGATAGTTCGCACGGTTGCAATCGTTGCAGAGCGCCAGCGGCAGGGTTTAGGACGAGCCATGATGACCGCCGTCGAGACTCTAGCGAGGGGTTATGGCCTTGTTAGGCTTGAGGCCCACGTAGCGCCGGACGCAGTTGGTTTTTACCGCAAGATTGGCTGGGAGCTTGTCGATGCACATCGGCCCAATCTTCTCATGGCGAAGCATTTGTAATGACCGGTTTGGGCCGCTGGCCGCCGTGGTGCTCTACCGTGTGCTGGTCGAAGATATCCTGCGCCGGGGCATCGGCATGGCCTATCCCCATACGGGGCGCTATGTCAGCGAACTCGCGCGCCTCATGCCGAGCCTGCCCGAAGGTCACGGTCTCTCGACGCACGCCGCCTTCCTGGCGGAGCTGCGGCGCAATCACTCGAGGAAATACGGCTTCTGGAGTTCTGTGCCGGGCGGGTTATCTTAACGGTCGTCCCGCTTTCGAGCGGCGATCGCCCAGTAGAGCAGAGCGCAGAAGGTTGCAGCAAAATGTGTGACGGCAGCTTGCCTCGAAGTCATACCGCAATTTGATGCAGCGCAAGTCAGCAGCATATATCCCAGCGGGATACTGTTCGCTATGACCAGGATCACAGCCAAGGATGATCCTAGTATCGCTGTGCCAATGAGGAGTAGCGGTATGTAGATGGCGGAGGCAACAATGATAACGAGCGCAACTCCCGCACCCCAGTCACGACCCAAATCCCAGAAGCTGAAAGCAATCAATGATATGGGGCCAACAAAAAGGCCTGCCAATTTACGCCACATGTACAACGCTCCATCACATCAGCAGCAATCATTGATTGAAAAGTTTTAACGACTGGTTGCGTTTGAGGTTAAGAAGGCGCACTTCCTTACTGCCAACCTAGTTCACAACTGCATGTCATTTCGTTTGAGCTGTAGCGGTGCACTCCGGACGCACGAACTTATCGTTCCCAATAGGGCACCGGCCGGTGCAACTCCGCTATTCTATCGGGCAGCCACCCTACATCTTGGGAGCCGGATGGAGTTTGAAGCGGTTTCTATTGCGCAAGCCTGACGCCGCTCAGGCTTAGGAGCGACTGAGCGCCGCATGGAGCGGCACTCAACCGCAATGAGGGGAGCCCCCTTCGGGCCCCTCCCCTCGAACTCCCCTTCCACCTTAGGACGGACCCGCCCAGCAAGCGGGGCGGCTCACTGAGGCTTGTTGTCGTTTCCGGCCAAAGCGTCGATGTCAGCTCCATCGACGTGATGCTTCCGCTCACCGCCAAGTTTGAGTTCAGCTATCAAGTCGAGCTCAACGGCAAAGCCGGAAACGACAACAATCCTCAGTAAGGTAAGGCCGCGCCCCGCCCTGCAGGGTGCGGCCTATCCGTCGTGATCCCGAACCCGCGGCCTTGCACGCGCCCGCAGGAAGCATATTCGCAGCAAGATGACAGATTTCCAAAAGCGCAACCGAATAGGATGAAAGCCGCTACATCCCGTGTCAGATGGCGGTTGAGACTGTTTTGCAGGACCGGGCAGCCGCCCCATTCGGGGTCGGTTCAGGCTGAGGGCGAAATCACAAAGATTGCGCCCCGCTGTCCAAGTTGAAGCCTAGTGAGTTTTGATGCTGGAAAGCCTTGGTTTGCATGGCCTTGTAACCGTCCCAAATAGGCTTCAGTTCATCTGGGACCGCTCGCATTTGGCGGCTTCGCGCCAGAAGCGGACATTGGGGCTGCCAGGATGGCGCTCCATTGCCGCGATCTGCCCCGGGTGGAGTGACACTCCACCAGTGGAAGATATATTCTCTAACTGCTCGGATTTCACGTTTCGCCATGACAGGAGACGCCGCTTGACCTCTGACGTTCCTCAGCCAGAACACCAGCAGTCAAAGGGGGCTGGCAGGCTCCGATGGGTGCCGCTCTGGCTGATCAAGATAGTGTTGGCACTATTTCTTGCGTATTCAGGATACAGGTTTTTCTATCCAAGCTTTACCTGGAGCCAGACGACGACGGTAACCGTCTCCACGCCGAGTGGAGTTCGGAGCGGGAGTTCGACGGTCAAAGTCTCCTGGTGGACTGCACCCTCGATTTTGCCGGACGCACGCAGCACGTTTTACAATACGATGGGTGAGGCGACAGTAGTGGATTTAGGCGGCGGACTTTATCTCTTTGCGCTGATATCTGACGCGGAGTCGCGCGGATTGCAGGTTTTTGCAGGAATGGAAACTGTGATGAATCTGCCTCCCCGACGTCTTATCGATGCAGCAAGAATTGTGAACGCAAGCAGCGGACAGACTCGGGAACTCCCGCGCAGTCTTTATCCTGTGCTTGTCACATTCGATAACATTGATAATCCCGCAAGTGTCCGTCGTTTGAGCCCCGCAGACCTCTCCGCAAGCTTTGGCGCAGGCTACCGGCTTGATAGCATTGCGATGTCGATCACCAACGCGTCGCCGACCGCTGGCAGGGTGTCGCAGCTTCTCGGCTGGTTAAGTGTATATCCAGAAAGAGGCTTGAGCCCAGCTAAGGGCGAGACGGAAAACATCCCATTTTCCAGACGTGTTTTTCACGGCGATTTTATTAGGAGATAGGCAATGGCAATATCGAATGGCTTTTGCGAGCGACCTGAGCCAGAAAAATTTGTCTCGTATCTGGGTTACTAAAGCGGATGCCGCCACGACCGTGATTCCTGTCTCTTTCAGGGCTATTCCTTCGATGCGGCCAGGAAGCATGTAGGCACATGCCTATCTAGCCGCGCGACCATGACCGCATTGGGCCAAAAGGCGACCTTCGCGGATTGCGCTGATAGGCTTGAAAAAGTCGGCGGCGCTGTCGCGAAGTGCACTCCATCTAGGGATTCAGGAGGATATTCTTCTGATGAGCGATCGGACGGTAGCGCATGGAGCGCTGTTTTGCGGATTCAGCATTGAGCGGCACGTCCCGACGAACCATCTTCTTCGGGCTATCGAGCGTTCCGTTAATGTATGACCAGGACCTCTATAGCCCGACTGCATTCTAACTCCAGCTATTATCGCTCGAGCCCATTGTCTTTAGCTTTCTGCATCGCCCCTTGCGTCGACCAATCCCTCTGAACTTCCGCAGCAGTCGTGTTCCTCACAAGGCTCGCCACAGATCGAATGGTCTCGGCATGTTGAGCCAGAGCTGGGTCCTCTTTGACCCGCGTGGCGATCTCGCCCAAGTCTTCGGAGCCAAATCTCTTACTAATCGCACTCCACACTTTCTTTGCCTCTTCGAGAGCAGCGCGTCCATCTTTCGTCGCACTTAGGCTATTGATCCAGCGATGCCGGTCACTGGTCTCAACGTCACGGACGCCAGCGATGAGAGAAGCGCTCCGTGGGCTTAGATTCGGTACTTCGACATAGTCTCTATTTTCACGCTGCCAGCGTTCTGATCTCTCCTCCTGAACGACGCGTCGCTGCCATTGCTCACCGGCGGCACCTACATGCTTCGCAATGATCGACGCAGACTGCCGCGCTTCAATGCGTTCCTTGTTGTCACCAAGGATGCCAGTCTTGCCGCGAAGCTCACCGAACTGCTCCGGCCTTCTGTTCAAGGCCTGTTCGATACCTGCACTGTCGCCATCCCGTTCGACCAGTGAGGCCAGGATCTTACTCGAAGCTTCCTGCGGATCACGGAACACCTGGCGCACGATTCTCTCCACCCCGTTCCAGCTTGGGCCGAACGTCGCCATTGTCTTCTGCCGCGCCACGTCCTCAACGCTACGGTCATGGTGAATCTTTGCCGGCACAAGCGGTGTTCGAATTTCAAAACCACTTGCCTGCGACTGTTCGTCCCGCAAAACTGAGCGATCCGTGCCAGTAGAACTCCAGCTCGTGTGACCCACTTTCGCTGTCTGCGTTTCATTTTGGCCGGGCCGCCCCGCTGGCTCTGTGAGCCGGACCTTGATCTCACTACTGACGCCAAACTGCTGGGCGATCCCCCGCCTTTCGGCAAAATCGAGCGTCGTTTCCTTCACGCCAGAACGAGACAACCGATGTCCAAGCTGCGCATAGGCCAGCTCATCGCTAGCCAGCACCTTCCACGCGTTGCGGCTCGCCTCCTGCCCGTTGGGCAGACGCACAGCCTCTGCGCCAGTGTGTTTGAGCCCAATCGTCGCGCCCATCTCCGGAGACCCTTCCGCAATTGCCTGCTGCAGCCCTACACCCCAGACCGTATGACGCTCGCTCTTGGCATTCTCTAGCGTAACAAAGTAGCTGTCGCGATTGCCGTCCTTGTGCTCATAGGGTGCCGCACCATGCTCCACCAGCTTGCCTTGCGTCACCACCTGGTCGCTCCTGCGCGAGGCGAACTCTTGGGCATCCGCATAAAGCTGCACGTCATGACGATGGCGGCTCATGGCAACATAGGTGAGATGCCGATCCATCGTGCCGGAAGCCAGGACAAAGGCCCGGTCCACTGTCGCACCCTGGTTCTTGTGGATGGTCGTGGCATAGCCGTGATCAACCGACCGGTAGTCGTTCATCGGCACTCTGACCATTCGGGCATCCGCTCGGCCAGAAGCACCGTCGAGCTCAACACATATCGCGTCCTGCTCGACGGCCCTCACCTCCCCCAGCATCCCGTTCTTCACACCAAGGTCGCGGCTGTTCTCCAGGAACACAAGCCGGTCCCCAGGCGCAAAGCTGCGTACACCGTCATTGGTCTGGAAGCTGAACTCGCCAGCCTCCTCGCCTTTGGCTAGCTCACCCCGCTCCTGAAGCTCAGCACGGATCCCCTCGTTGATCGCACGGACATCCACGCGACGATGGGCCATGGCAACACGGGAAGCCTCAGGATGCAGGCCGCGATCGGCAAGATAATCCCGCACCACCGCAGCGCGCGCCTCATCGCGTCCAGAAGCAAAGTGGATGTTGCCCTTGTCCCGGTAGGCAGCAAGCCCCTCTGCGGTTCGATGGGACGCAAAGGCGACGGATGCCTCCTGCTGCCACAGCTCCTGCTGTCGCTTGATCTCACCAAGCGATGCATGACCGATGCGCTCGGCAATGGCGCGGAAAGGAGCCCCTGCCCCGATCGCCTGAAGCTGCTCGTGATCTCCCACCAACACGATCTTCGCGCCACGCTTCTCCGCCTCTCCGACAAAGGATGCAAGCTGCCGGCTGCCGACCATGCCGGCTTCGTCGATTACGAAGACATCGCCGCGGCCGAGCTGATGCTTTTCGTTTTCCCAACTGCGCGACCACGAAGCCAAAGTACGGCTCTTGATCCCGGAACTTTCCTCCAAGCCCTCAGCAGCTTTGCCAGAGAGGGCCGCGCCATGAACCGCATAACCCTGTCGCTCCCAAGCCTGGGCAGCCGCAGCCAGCATGGTGGACTTGCCAGCACCGGCCAGACCAACAACAGCGGCAATGCGCTCCGGTCCCGTCACATGGCTGATCGCCTGCCGCTGCTCATCGGAGAGACGAGAGTTAGGATTTCCGGACCTGAGACGCAGCCCCTCGTCCATCTCCTCCATGGCTTCAACAACATGGCGACGATCGACACCGTGACTACGCGCCTGGTGCAAACGCTCGGCGGCATCCGCCATGCCCTGCTCGATCTCCACCATCTCCCGGGTCGAATAGCGCGCAAGCTCAACCTCACCCGTCTCTCCATCCACCCGCTCCGGACGAAGCTCTGTCAGTGCAGGAGAAGCCATGACAGAGGCAAATGCGTTCTGGAACGCCTGCGCGTCATCGTTGATGTAGCGATGCAGTGTGCGGGCAATGTCATGCCGGTCGAACACGCTTTTCTCAGAGGTGATGATCGACAGAACCTGTTCCGGCTTCTCCCGGATGACATCCGCGTTGCGTTGACCAGCATCGCCATCCAATCGGGAGCGATCAACGAGACCGCCCCGACGACGCAGATTTGTGGCACCAACACCCATATGCTCAGTCGGCTCGATCTCCAGACCACGCTCGGCATGCGAGCGGTGATCGATGCGGATATCAAACCCCTCTCTAGCCAGATGATCGTTCGCCATTCCCTCCCACGACCGCCTGATGTCGACGAGCTGCATCTGCGTCGGGGCTAACCCTTTAGGCAGCAGGTCCTTATTCGCCAACTCGATATAGGTCTTCGCCCCCAAACCCTCGCCCGTCACCTGTCGCGTCGTCATCAGAACATGGGCATGATGGTTGCGAACATCGCCCTGGACGCCTGGCGTGTGAATCGCAAAATCAACACCAGCGCCGTAGCGGTTCGCCAGATCCTGAGCGAACGCCCGCGTGAGCGATACCCGCCCCTCCTCCGATAGCTCATGCGGAAGCGCAATCACGAACTCGCGCGCAACCCTCGCATCCTTGCGGTTCTCAGAGCCTTCAGCGGCATTCCATAGCGCCGACCTGTTCAGCGCCCAAGCCGCATCCACTCCTTCGGGAAGCACGATCTCAGAATGACCAACGCCCTCACGTCGGCGGTAGTCATGAACAAGGCCATCGCGCTCATTGGTCAGGATCTTAGCTGTGCGATAGGCAGCAGCCGCAACGGCGCTGCGTCCAGTGGTACGAGAGACAACAGACATCTGGCAGTAGAAGATCGCCAAGACTGTTCCTCTCCTCGATATCCGCGACGCATGGTGAGGATAGCCGAGCATGGGTTGAGCATCAACCCGTATATGCGCCCTTGTAACTTCATCTCGCTCCGCTCAATCAGCCACGGTGTGACGAATGCCGCAGACGCTGCAGCCAATTTGCCGATGCTTTCAGTCGATTGCTGGGATGGAGAAAGGCTCAGTTTTATCGATCTCGGGATGACATCATTTTTCCATCAAGCTAGTACTAGCTACGCAGATTGATCCTGGAGGAGCGAACGGTGAACAAGACATCAGACCGCAGCTTGAACCCCAGCGCTGTCAAGCGTGCACGACAGAATGTGCAAACCCGGCCATGGCAATTGCTGATCCAGAACAACGGCGCGCAGCCCATATCCTTCAGTGAGCAGACAGTATCAGCGCTGACGCGTATACTGGACCTTCTCCCCCACCTGGACGGCCTGACACTTAAGACAGAATCGGGCGACGTTCATGTCAGCCGCGATTTTAGCGGCGACACAACCGGTGCGGTCGACAGCCATATCGCAACCATCCTGACGGCGGATCCAAACATCCGCGGCATTGTGTTTTCAGGATCGGGTAAGAGTAGCGAACACGTCGCAACCCGCGATGACCCGCACTACCTGCCCGCGGGAAAGGAGTTTGCGATCGTCAGAGACGCGCTAAAGGCCGGTCTTATCGACAGCGGTGAAGCGCTGCGCAAAACCAAAGCAATTTATAAGAAGGACTAGGTGATGGCTCGCAAATCCATCGAAGAACGCCTCGCTCAGCTTGATGCACAGCGATCTGCTCTCAAGGCAAGGCTCTCCAAGCAGGAGCGCGCCAACGATACACGTCGCAAGGTTCTCCTCGGCGCCCTCGTCCTGCATCGGTTGGAGAACGCCAACGACCCGGAGTTTAGTGCGCGCCTGGCAGACTGGCTGCGCCGCGAGCTGCCGGGCTTTCTCACCCGAGACAATGACAAGGTCTTGTTCGATGACATCCTGAAGTAACCGCCAGGCGCATTTTGCGCCCACAAAGCCAAATTCAGGCCAAAAAGTTGATTGAAGAATTCGGCTTCTGCAAAAAGGAGTTGCACTCTCGCTGATTGCGTAGCTCTGGATTTAAGGAGCACGGCCGATGAGATTATTCAGAGCCTACAGGGTAATCCTCCCCGTTTTAACGGGGTTCAGCGGTAGAATTCACGCAGCCATTTTCATTTTCTGAGCGGGTGTGATGCCGCCAATGCCCATGTTGGGCCGTTCGTGGTTATATGTCCAAAGCCATTCCGTGGCGATCTCTTGCACCTCCGTTATGCTGTCAAAAATATACAGATCGAGCCATTCATGCCGAACAGTTCGGTTGTAGCGCTCGACATAGGCGTTCTGCTGAGGCTTGCCGGGCTGGATGTAGTTCAATGCGATCCCTTGCTTCTCTGCCCACTCGACCAGCTTCGAACTGACGTATTCGGGGCCGTTATCGACCCTGATCGCCAGCGGCTTGCCCCGCCATTCGATGATCTGGTTGAGGCTGCGCACGACCCGTTCGGCAGGCAGTGAGAAGTCAACCTCGATCCCCAGTCCCTCTCGGTTGAAGTCGTCCAAAACGTTCAGAAGCCTGAACTGGCGACCGTCCGCCAGGCGATCCGCCATGAAGTCCATCGACCAGACCACGTTCGGCGCATCGGGCACCGCCAGTTCCTCGGGCTTCTCGCGCTTCAGCCGCCGCCGAGGCTTGATCCTCAGGTTCAGCTCAAGCTCCCGGTAGATACGGTAGACTCGTTTGTGGTTCCAGCGATAGCCTTGGACGTTGCGCATATGCAGGAAGCATAGACCGAAGCCCCAGGTCTTCTTCATCTTCACGAGCCCAAGCAGCAGATCGGCGATCTCATCGTTATCGGCATTGCGCTTTGGGCTATACCGAAAACAGGTCTCACTGACGCCAAATGTTCTGCATGCCAGCGCGATGCTCACACCGTGTTGCGCCACTGCTTTCTCGGCCAGCTCTCGGCGCTGAGATGGCCGCCTCATTTTTTTCCGAGAGCCTCCTTCAGCAGATCGGCCTGCATGCTCAAATCGGCATACATCCGCTTCAATCGGCGGTTCTCGTCCTCAAGAGCCTTCATCTGGCTCATCATTGAGGCATCCATGCCCCCATATTTTGCTCGCCATTTGTAGAAACTGGCGCTGCTGATGCCGTGCTCCCGGCAAAGCTCAGGGACGGGGACACCGCCTTCGGCTTGGCGCAAAACAGCCATGATCTGGGCTTCGGTAAATCGGCTCTTCTTCATCAAAATCTCCTCGAGCATCTTGCCGAGAAAATTCTACTTTTGAAGCCCCTTATTCCCGGGGAGGATTACCACAGCACCATGGCGCGTCTCGCTTTCGCCAATCCCGGTTGGGCGATTTCGGCAGCCTTGGCAAAGGCTTTCACGCCGACAGGTCTTAAGGTGCTGCTCGGCTATCTTGGTCTCGTGATCATCGGCGGATTTTGGCTGAGCCTAAAAGCGCGGGAGCTCGGTTTCGAACCGCAGTCGCTCTCCTGGAGCATCCTGAACATTGTCTTCACGCTGAGCATTCCGCTGGGCCTGCTGCTCTTGTGTGCCCCTCTTGTCCTCATGCACTTCGGCGACATCCAAACCGATACCCACGGCTCAGCGCGCTTCGCCACCGACAAGGAAGTCTCCCCTCTTGTCCAGACAGACAATGGGCTCCTGATCGGACGGGATGCAAAGACAGGCAAGATGCTGCGCTATGCCGGTCCAAGCCATCTTCTCACCATGGCCCCGACACGCACCGGCAAAGGCGTGGGCACAATCATTCCGAACTTGCTGACGGCCGACCGCTCGATTGTCTGTATCGACCCGAAGGGCGAGAATGCAAAGATCGCGAGCCGTGCCCGGGAGAGGTTTGGACCGGTTCATGTCCTTGATCCCTTCGGCGTGACAGGTATCCGCTCGTCAGCATTCAATCCGCTCGACACGCTGGACCCAGATGGCCTGGATGTCGCCGAAGATGCCAGCACGCTTGCCGATGCACTGGTCGTCGATGATCCGGGCATGACCGGAGAGGCGCATTGGAACGAAGAAGCCAAAGCGCTGATCTCAGGCCTGATCCTAAAGATCGTTGCAGTCGAACCCGCAGCACGACGCCACTTAGGCACGCTGCGTGAGTATCTGACCCTAGCTCCTGAGCGCTTTGCCGCCTTGCTCAAAGAGATGCAAGATATGAGCGATGCTGGCGGATTGATCGCGAGGGCAGCGAACCGCCACCTGGGCAAGTCCGATCGCGAAGCGGCAGGCGTTCTATCGGCCGCCCAGCGACACACCCATTTCCTTGACAGTCCTCGCATGAACCGCGTGCTCGATGAGAGCTATTTCTCATTTGCCGATCTCAAGCGTCGCAACTCCACGGTGTTCCTCGTCCTGCCGCCCGATCGCCTTTCGACCTATTCCCGTTGGCTCCGTCTGCTTGTGACCCAAAGCCTCCTCGATATGGCGCGCACCCCGGAGAAGCCAGACAGACCCGTCCTTTACCTTCTCGATGAGTTTGCAGCGCTCGGCTACCTGGCACACGTTGAGCGGGCCATGGGTCTCATGGCAGGATACGGCGTGCAACTCTGGCCCATCCTGCAGGACGTTCACCAGCTGCGATCCACTTACGGGCAAAAGGCCGGGACATTCCTGTCAAATGCAGGTGTCCTTCAGGTATTCGGCGTCAACGATCACGACAGTGCGCGGCTCGTCTCAGATCTCCTCGGACATGAGACCGTGGTGTTCCGAACGATGGCGCACGCAGTGGATTCTGAGCAGTCCGGAATTACCTACAGCCAGCACCATACCGCCCGCCCACTGCTGACCTCGGATGAAATTCGAACGCTGCCATCTCATGTGCAGTTGCTATTCCTGGCGGGAAGACGTCCGATCGTCGCGCACAAGCTAAGATACTACTCGGATGCGGAATTCCAGGGAACATTCGACATCGGATCATAAACGCGACAATCAGCCGGGCCCGGGTGTTGCCGTCGTATTCCATCAGGATGAGCATGCCCGGTACTACCCGCAGCTCTGCCATGGAGGATCCTCCATCCGCAACAACCCTATGAGGATTTTGCACCTGCGACGAACAGGAGAAAGTTATGTTTCGCTATCTCGCACGTCATCATGATCGCAAACACATCAAGCGGTCACTCCAACGTCAGGAACGAATCAGCAAAAGCGCTATCGGTTTCGCGCATGACACCTCCCTGGCATTCGCGGTCAATGAGCCAGTTGTAAAAGATGGCGATCACGATTTGGCCGTCACGACGCTCCGCGAAACCGAAGCGTTTTACACACCCCTCTTGCCGGCTGAACCGATCTACCAAGATGCACACCGAGTCATTTTTGAATCGGACATCAAGACATCTGACGAGAAAAACAACGTCTTTGAGTGCGTTGTGACCGAGAGCGGAGCAAAAGACCATGCGCTTGTCGTGTTTCATCATTGGTACTCACGCAACCGCTATCCAGCGTTCTCCAGATATTTCGCCAAGAGGGGTATGACTGTCGTCGAGGCCACCTTGCCGTATCATTTCAGCCGGGGCTCGAACGATTGTTCGGAAGAACAATTTTTCAATGCCAGCATAGGCCGAACTGTTCGATCCATGAGGCAGGCGGTGTTGGATGGCCGAAAAATTGTCCGCTGGCTGAAAGGTCAGAGGTACCGCACGATTTCCGTCGTAGGCATGTGTTTAGGTGGCACAGTTGCTGGGTTGGTGGCAGCTCAAGAAGAGAAAGTCGATAAGGCCGTCTTGATGGTAACACCGCCAAGCCCTGCTGACCTGATTTGGACTTCAGAGACTATGCAACGTCTAAAAGGGCGGATTGAACCCTCCATGTCACTTGAAGATTTGAAGAGGGCGTGGACCCTAATTAATCTCGACACGCATACTTTCTGGCTCTCGCGTCCTGAGCTAGAATTGCTGTTCGTGCTGGGAAAGCGTGATACGATTGCGCGCCCAGAGAGGGCGCACCACCTGATACACGACTTGACTGGCTTACGCGGAAGGCCACCAGAGCTTCTTCAGCTCAATTGTGGACACTCCTCCATTGGGATGTTCCCCTACAACATCATCGCAGCCCGGAAGGTGCTGAGATTTTTGATGGAGATACCGACCCTGAGGGAGCTTTGGGAAGTCCGAAATTTTCGCATCGATCGCAGCGGAGTGTGAGCCCGCCTCAAGTGGCAGTTGGCAGCATTGTAGCGCCATGGTTGTTGAATGACAGTGCCATTTTGGAACTAGATGTGCGTGATATCCGCCCTAGGCGGACTTGGTGACTGAGGGAATACCGACGGTGCGAAATCTATCCGACTATATCAAATCAATGGAACTGGTTGAGACTACAGATCCAGATTTCCAGAGACCCTTGTACCGCAAGGAGGGATTTGACGGCATAGCCAGCTTCGGCGAGATCGACGCAAAACTCTCCGCATTCCTACAGTCCGAACGCTTGAAAACTGGTCTGACCCAGAGTGATTTCGCGACCCTGGCTGGTCTCGCTCGAGTGGTCTACAGCCGCTACGAACTGAACATTTCGCGACTGACCGTCTCTCGAATGATTCACCTTTCCGAGCTCCTCGGGTTCCTGCCGATGCAGATGATTCATGCCGCAGCACCTCATCTCTACGGTAAAAATCCTGAAGAGGCCGATGATCGGGTTGAACTCTTCAGACTCATTCATGACCTCCCGCATGACACCATACGCAGTTTGATCGGTATAGTTGGCCAACTGACGCCTAAGGATGTTCTTGAAGCTCGGCAAAAAGCGGAAGCGGAGGCCGAAGCACAAGCTGAGGCCGAACGCCAACGACTTACTAGAAAAGCGGCGAGAGTCAGCAGGAAAGGCCGTCCTCCTGGCCGGCCACCAGGTCGAAAATCATCCAAGGTCGATACCCCGACAGACGATTGAAGAACGGAAAGGGCAGTCAAGTGATGGCCATTTAGGAACGCGTCGTCCCTCACCCCGTTTTCCGATCGCTGTTCGCATTTGCACGCATCAGCGACATCAGCATCGGTCCCAGTCCGAACTCCCCTCCACTCGCCCGGCGCGTGAGATCGCGGAGATATCCACCTGCCGAATTGATATGCCCTGCCCTCTCCAAGATTGCAGCCATGGCAACCGCCGCGTTCTCCGGCCCCATCACCTCGCAAGCCTCCTGGTAAGCCGACGGGCTAACACCAAGAATTGATCGTACCACCACCGCGGCGCCCATCAGCTCGCGCCAATGGGAGATCGTCCCCCCGGGCCCGTAGTCCGAAATCTGCGGGCAGGCTTTCAGGACCATCGACAGCGGGAACGCCTTCATCTGTTCCGGCTTTGCCAACGGCTGAGCAACCGCTTTGGGTGCTACTTCCAGCTCGACGGCCCCGCCCTGCTCTTTTCCAGAGCTAGGTTCAAGTTCATAGATGGATTCGGGTTTTGAATTCTGTATGTGGCAGCCATTTTGAACAGCATTGCCGTCCATATTTTGAGAATCTAACTGATTTTCCAGAAGGTTGAGGATTTCGGTGCGCAAAAGCTGCATCTCGTCGAGGATTGCCTCCACCTGGCGACGGTCAGGATTGCGGGGAAGTCGGCTGACAATGCCGACATACATGTCTTCGATGGCTTCCCAGTCGCCGTCAGCCCCCTCCTCCATCGCGGCGGAAATTAGCTTGCGTACATCACGCCGGCAGATAGTCAGCGCCTCTTTAGTTCGTCTGAACTGCAGGCGCTCGGCAGCGACTTCCTGTGCCAGTGCTGCAAGTTCCGCAGCGCGAGCCAAAAGTGGAGAAAGATCGAATCCAAAGGCCTGCTCGATGTCGCCACCCTTGTCGCGGTGAGCGTAGCGCTTGCCGTTCGGACTATCCTTGCGCTGGATGAGCCCGGCTTCGACCAAGGCAGCCAAATGCCGCCGCAAGGTCGTCCCAGTGATGCCGTGCGCTCTGACAGAAAGCTGGGCGTTCGAAGGGAAGACCACCAATCCACTATCGCAGTTGAGCTCGCTTTCCGGATAAAACGTCAGCAATGCGTCCAGCACAGTCAGCGCCCTGTCCTGGAGGCCAAGGCGTTCACGGGCCTCACAGGCGTCGCGAAACACTTTCCATTTTTCGACTGGGCGGTTTGGTTTCGTCTCGGACGTCTGAAGCTGTCTCTTCACGAGAGCAAGCACCGCCGGCCGCCGCCCAAAAGGCGTCGTCACATTTCCCGTCTGCATATTCCTTCACCTTTCTTCAGGCAAAAGAAATCCGCTCACCAAAACGATGCCAAAGACTCTTGACTGGGATTCATGGAAATGCGATTCTCATTCTTGCTTAGGGAATACGAGAAGGGCTTCCACGACTTCGGTCGTTTGGGGGCCTTTTTCTTTTTGCCGATTACTCTCCTTGTTGATCCAATTTGTTCCGGTAGGCTTGGTACAAGTCTCCCAGGCTGTCAGCGATGAAATCGCCGAAGCCCGCGGCATACCGCGCTTTTAGGGCGAAGGTGTAAGTTTTTGCGTCCGCCTTGATATAGGCTGACACGGCCTTGTCTTCTGACGACCACTTCTGGGTCCTAATCGCTTTAGGACTGCCCTGCTTCCCGACTGCCTTTAAGAAAGCCAGTAGTGCATTGAAACGGTCGTCGCCGCCATTTGCTTTGAAGTCGCCGGTCTCAATGAAGCTCAGTGCTTTCTCAAGAGTCGATGGACGCTCTAACAGGTTCTTGAGTTCGTACCAGCGATCCCTCCCTATGCCCTTGGCAGCACCGACGGCATCAAGCACCAGTTTGGGAATGGTCGAGACGGCCAGCATCTTCGAGAGCGTTGCCCGGTCTATAGACAGGGCGGAAAGCACAATCGCGTTGTCGCCATCGAACTGACGACGGGCAATCTCCGCAGCGAAGATTGCCTTCTCGATAAACGACAGGTTCGCCCGTGCGGAGTTCTCTTGACCCTGGGCGACGAGGTGATCGCTGTCTTTAAGGTCTTTGACGACTGCACGCACTTTTCGTTCGAGCGCCTTGGCCGCACGAAGGCGTCTGTGCCCGAATACCACCATATACCGCCCCGTGGCTGACGGGTGCGGCCTCACCAGGATAGGAGTGTCCTGCCCGCGATCTCGGATTGCTGACAGGAGCTCGTCGAAATCTGCCGGGTCGTCTTCGAGGCGGTCCCGAATGAACGAATCGTCGATGATAGCGGGATCGAGCTCGACAACAGTCTCTCCTTCTAGAAAGCGATCTGCCTGCGCGGCCATCTCGTCTAGAGAATGGATAAGCGACTTCGAGGCCCCCTTGTTCGTATATTCGAGGATAGCCTTGGAGTTATCCGGCGCTTCCTCGCTCATGACGTTCATAAATGGGTTCTTCCGCGCCATCTTCTTATCCTCGGATCGTTAAGCGGTTGATTCGATGAAGAACCTTCTGAATTTTGACGGCGGTCAACACCTTACATTCTCCCCCATGCTCGATGGATGAGGCCCTGAATTTCGAAATTCACGGCATCCATACACTCGATGGCGCGGTCGTAGGTCCCACGGGTAAAGTTAGATCGTTCTAGCTCGTAAAGACTCCGCTTGGTCAATCCGGCGTCAGAGATCGCAGTCGTCTTTACCATCGGCGTCTTCAGGATTTCCTCGGCGAGCATTGATTGCATGAAGCCAAGCATTTGAACCTGAGGCACGTCTTGCGGCTCAAAACGGGTGATCAGGTAGCGTAGCCAATCAAGCCTTACGTCAGCACCAGCCGCCTTGATGGTCTTCGTGATGTTGCCGAGCATCAGCAAGAACTGGCTCATGGACATCAGATCCAGCATTTGTGGGTGGACGGTAATCAGAACCGATGTTGAGGCAGTGAGGGCAGTCAACGACAGATATCCTAGCTGCGGCGGACAATCGATGATCACAACATCGTAACGATCATCGACGCCCATGAGGGCCTTGCCAAGTCGAGTGAAAAACCGCTTGCCCTCGCTGCCGGCCTGCATCGCGAGCGGGGTATCGTATTCGTACTCCTGCAGCTCAAGATTCGCCGGGATGATATCGAGGCCAGGGAAATTGGTTGGTAAGATCACATCCGCAATCGGCTTCCGCTCGTCGTATCGGATCGTATCGTAGAGCGACGGGTTTTGATCGAGTTCGGGCTGAAAGCCATGCAGAGCCGAAAGCGAAGCCTGCGGATCGAGGTCGATGGCAAGAACTCGATGGCCCGTAAGCGCAAGATGCTGGGCTAGGTGGGCAGCAGTCGTCGTTTTGCCGCTACCGCCCTTGAAGTTCACTACGGCAATAACTTGAAGCTTGTCGCCCGGCTTGCGCTGTGGGAGGTATCTCTTGGCTTCGCTCTTCCCGGTTTCCGCGAGGTACTGCCGCAGCTCCAACATCTGCTCGGCTGTGTAGTACTTCCTATTCCCCGACATTGTGGTCGGGACCGGTCCCTTCCCGTCCAAATAAAGCCGTTTCAAATTGCTTGGCGTAACGCCGAGGTAGTGGGCAACCTCGCCCACAGAAAACTGCCGCAAGGTTTTCTTCGCGCTCGGCGGGAAATTCTCCAGCCGCAGCTGGTTAAGCCTGCGAGAGATTTCCGCACCTTGCATCAGTATCTTGTCGTCCAGTTCGAACGAGGGAAGTGAGAACGCGTTCATAGAGTCGTTGACCATTCTGTCGGTAAAATTACCGAAACTGAGGATATGCCGTCATTATCCCCGATTCTCTGATTCCAGCAAGGAAAATTAAGTTAACAAAACCTTAAGGCCCACGAGGGGTAAAAGGCCCTATGTTTCGGCGACGCGCGAACAGCGAGCGAAGCCTTGAGCCATCGATTGACTGCCGTCAAAACTCAAAATTCTGTAGTGGCGACAAGAAGTTAAGCACTATAGATGCTACCTACCCGCGCACGGGCTCACGTGTTATTGTTTAAACCAACAATTTTGGTTCGGTTCTCTTACAAACCCCATCGACCCAAACTGACGCCACGCGTCGTATATATAGGTGCGCCACCTCGTGAGGGAATCATCCAGCGGATAGTCTTTCACCGGCTACCTTTTCAGCCTCATCCGATCCCATCCCCAACACTGCCAATTCGTTTCCCGCGCGTTCCCGCGCTAGTGTATTTAGCCGGACTGGCGATACCCAGCCAGTCATCTCAGGTATTGGCGAAATGTTGGACAGAGGCGGGTGAATAGTGCGAGAGGGAGGACGCTAACGCCTCATATCGGCGATCTGTGTCAGATATGCCGGAGTAGGGCAGGCTGTCAGCACTTTGTTCTCCCAGATGTCGTATTTCATAGCTGCGGCAAGTTGATCGGCACGGGTAAGGCCGTTCAAGTTCGTGATCATGCTTGACTTCCACGGCTTTGACATTGGCGGCGGTTCAAACGCCCGGTGATCGAGGAGATCGACTTGCCTCTATTCCAGCAGATATTCCCTACGGTCGCTGGGATCGCCAAGAAGACTGCCGCCCATGGTCGGTGTTTGCTGTTCCATTCGATGAGCGCAGCGGAATATGCCGCCGTTAGCACCGACTTCGTTGACATCGCGGCCGTTTGATAGGGCAGGGGAGTTCCGGCATTGAGAACCTTGCCATCTGTTCCAAATCTTTTGAGTGGCGCAGCCCGGCCAGAGTATAGGGCCGAACACCCCCTCCTGCTCGATCTGCCAGGTTTCACTGCTACAGTAGACTGAGCGAGAAGAGAGCCCTAGGGGAGGGGCGGGCTCCCATCGAGCGACCCGCGCCAGCTGGATTGGCAAGGATCGCAGTCGTCTGAACGGCGACTAGGCCGGCTCTTCAGAACTAGCCCCGTAAAAGCACTAAAAATGCTGTCAGCGCACCGAAGGTAGGCTTCCTCCAGTCGGCGACACTGCCGCCGAACATGGCTGCGTAGCGGCCGGAAAACTCCATGACTGTAAAAATCTGCTCATTCATGTGTGGATCCTCTGTTTTCCGGGGCTGGTCAAGCGTCGCTGTCGCCGCTTATCGATTTCAAGACACGACTTGCCGCATAGCGTCCGGCCGCGTTCAAGTTGCGCTGCCATGCCCCTTGCGACGGGGACCAGCGGAACCCGTGAGATTTCAGGGTGCGCCGCGTCTGTTCGTCCGGCTTGCCGGGAAACAGCAACTGAATGCGGGCCATGTCAGTGTTTTCCTTGACCGTGACGGCTCCTGCCTCCGTCTCGACGTCCTCCGCGCGGTCGCCGCGCTTCTTCATCGCAGCAAGCGAAGCGAGGCGGGATTGCATACGGCGCACCTCGGCGCGGGTGTTGGTGGTGGAAAAGCCCCGTCGGTTCTGCCAAGGGGCAAGGGTAACGCCACGCGATGCCCTCTCCTCGTCCATTCCGGTTTCTGCTACCACGCGGGCGAGAATGTCGGCTTCGCTCGCCTGATCCTTCTCCATCCGGCGAATGATGACATTCGCCCGTTTCATCCGGTCGATGGACAGTGCCAGGTCTTCGATCCGCGAGGCGATGCGCTGCATGGCGGCCGGATCGCCTGAGCGGATCGGCTCGTCATCGGCCCCATTGGGAAACGCCTTGCGTTTCACCGCCTTTTTCGCGGTCGCGATATGAGCCGAGATGTCAGCACGGCGGGCGTCTGATACTCGCATCCGCTTTTCGTTGCGGGCGACGGGAAAGCGGGCAGGACCGGTGATAAACCAGTTCATACAACGGCCTTCCGCTGCCCAATACTTGGCGGTGATCTCGACATGACGGCGGGCAAACGCCTCTAGTTCAGCGTCCGGCAGGGGCAGTTTTGCTTGCTCCCACAGCTCCACCATGTAGGCAGCAAAGTCGTTGAGGCGCTCTGCCAGCCCCTCCAGTTCGGACAGGGTGCGCCGCTCCGGAAAATGAGTAAGGGCATGGAAGCTATGTTCGATGTCCTTCACCGCGATGGTCGCGGCAAAGGTTCCGGCCAGAATGGACAGGGTGCGGTCCTCGACAACAGCGATGATCATCGGACTACCCCCGCCATGACGGTTGGCTGAGTGCGGGTGATGCGAGTCTGGAATCCGATTAAAGCGCCGCCTAGAATGACCCCATTGGGGGAGTGCTCGTCTGCGTTGGCAAAGACCGGATCAAGAACCGGCTTGCAGACGTTCAGGCGGGCCGCTGCTTCCTCAATGCTGATCTGCGGCGGTAGAACATGCGAGCCATCCAGGCTGGCAAGAACGATCTTTCCAGCCAATGGCTGCGGGTAGCCGTCAAAGACAATGAAGGCGGCCAAGCCGTCGCGCAAACCCTCCTCATCGACGATAAGAACGTGGTTCGTGTCGAATGGCACCACCTCGACAAGCTGGCATCCAATCAGCCCGTAGGTCTGAGAGAACGCGCTCGGTGCTGCGACCTCTGCGGCTTGAATGGTCCCGGCTTCCGGGTCCAGCAGGTAAACGGTTGCGGTTGTGGTCATAGTTCTCACCCTTTCTCCATTTCCGCGAAGCGGTCTTCTCATGCCCCTCGTGGGCAGGAGCCCCGCTCCTGTTCCCGAGTTCGCGCGGAGCAGCGGGGGAGAGGGTGGCAAGGGGATAAAAACGGAGGGGGTTTGCCCGCCCGAGGCAAAGCCGAAGGGGCGTCGTGTCAGCGGCGATCCTGCACGAAAGCGCGGCCTTAAGGCTGCGCGAACGAAGGACGGGGAGACCGTTTTTTCCCCTTGTGAGGGAGAGGGGCAGCGCTCCTCTTTCCCTCATCGAAGAGACAGACAGGACGCCTCTGGCGTCACTGCTTCATCCTGACCTAGACCGGGTAAACCGGTCTGATGCTGATGACTGTGAAGAGAAGTAGGGGAGGGGAAAAGGCCGCCCCGATACATTCAGGGCGGCCTCCGCAGGCACATGACAGAAAAGTGGTCTGCCCCCTGAAAAGTGGTCCTTTTTGAAGTATGGCTTATGAGCCGAAGAAGGACATTGAAATGGCAGTGAAAAGACACAAGGCGGAAGAGATCGTCACAAAGCTTCGTCAGGTTGACGTGCTGAATGCGCAGGGCAAATCGATGACGGAGGCGATCCGGTCGATAGGCGTGACGGAAGTTACATATTACCGCTGGCGGGCAGAATACGGTGGCCTGAAGAGCGATCAGGTGAAGCGTCTGAAGGAATTGGAGACCGAGAACGCTCGCCTCCGCCGGGCAGTTTCTGATCTGACCTTGGACAAGATGATCCTTGCGGAGGCCGCCAGGGGAAACTTCTAAGCCCCGCCCGCCGCCGCGCCTGTGTGGACCATGTCACTGCAGAACTGGGCGTGTCAGAACGACGGGCATGCCGGGTTCTCGGCCAACATCGTTCCACACAGCGCAAGATCGCAAAGAGCCCTGATGACGAAGCGGCATTGACTGCCGACATCACGGCGCTCGCCCTCCAATATGGCCGCTATGGCTATCGCCGCATCACCGCGATGCTGCACCAGGCGGGTTGGATCGTGAACGTCAAGCGGGTCGAGCGGATATGGCGGCGTGAGGGGCTGAAGGTTCCATCCAAGCAACCCAAGCGCGGGCGGCTCTGGCTAAACGACAGCTCGTGTATCCGGCTTCGACCGGAATACCCCAACCATGTCTGGTCCTACGATTTTGTCGAGGACCGGACCCACAGTGGAAAGAAAATCCGCATGCTAAACGTGATCGACGAGTTCACGCGAGAATGCATCGCCATCAGGGTCGAGAGAAGGCTGAAGGCTGTCGACGTGATCGATGTGCTCTCCGATCTCTTCATCCTACGCGGCATTCCTGCGCATATTCGTTCCGATAACGGCCCTGAGTTCATCGCCAAGGCTTTGAGGGAGTGGATTACGCTGGTCGGTGCCAAGACGGCCTACATCATGCCGGGCAGCCCGTGGGAAAACGGCTATTGCGAGAGCTTCAATTCCAAGCTCAGGGATGAGCTGCTCAACGGAGAAATCTTCTACACGCTCAAGGAGGCGAAGATCATTATCGAGGGTTGGCGGAGGCACTACAACACCGTTCGTCCGCACTCGTCACTGAACTACAAGCCACCCGCACCTGAAGCCACCGTGTGGCCGCGCCAGAACGGACCTGCTTCAACGCCAGCAGTGGCGGCCAGACCAAGCATGCACTAACATTAAACCCGGATCACCCAATGGGGGGGTAATCCTCCCCGGGAATAAGGGGCTTCAAAAGTAGAATTTTCTCGGCAAGATGCTCGAGGAGATTTTGATGAAGAAGAGCCGATTTACCGAAGCCCAGATCATGGCTGTTTTGCGCCAAGCCGAAGGCGGTGTCCCCGTCCCTGAGCTTTGCCGGGAGCACGGCATCAGCAGCGCCAGTTTCTACAAATGGCGAGCAAAATATGGGGGCATGGATGCCTCAATGATGAGCCAGATGAAGGCTCTTGAGGACGAGAACCGCCGATTGAAGCGGATGTATGCCGATTTGAGCATGCAGGCCGATCTGCTGAAGGAGGCTCTCGGAAAAAAATGAGGCGGCCATCTCAGCGCCGAGAGCTGGCCGAGAAAGCAGTGGCGCAACACGGTGTGAGCATCGCGCTGGCATGCAGAACATTTGGCGTCAGTGAGACCTGTTTTCGGTATAGCCCAAAGCGCAATGCCGATAACGATGAGATCGCCGATCTGCTGCTTGGGCTCGTGAAGATGAAGAAGACCTGGGGCTTCGGTCTATGCTTCCTGCATATGCGCAACGTCCAAGGCTATCGCTGGAACCACAAACGAGTCTACCGTATCTACCGGGAGCTTGAGCTGAACCTGAGGATCAAGCCTCGGCGGCGGCTGAAGCGCGAGAAGCCCGAGGAACTGGCGGTGCCCGATGCGCCGAACGTGGTCTGGTCGATGGACTTCATGGCGGATCGCCTGGCGGACGGTCGCCAGTTCAGGCTTCTGAACGTTTTGGACGACTTCAACCGAGAGGGACTGGGGATCGAGGTTGACTTCTCACTGCCTGCCGAACGGGTCGTGCGCAGCCTCAACCAGATCATCGAATGGCGGGGCAAGCCGCTGGCGATCAGGGTCGATAACGGCCCCGAATACGTCAGTTCGAAGCTGGTCGAGTGGGCAGAGAAGCAAGGGATCGCATTGAACTACATCCAGCCCGGCAAGCCTCAGCAGAACGCCTATGTCGAGCGCTACAACCGAACTGTTCGGCATGAATGGCTCGATCTGTATATTTTTGACAGCATAACGGAGGTGCAAGAGATCGCCACGGAATGGCTTTGGACATATAACCACGAACGGCCCAACATGGGCATTGGCGGCATCACACCCGCTCAGAAAATGAAAATGGCTGCGTGAATTCTACCGCTGAACCCCGTTAAAACGGGGAGGATTACCGGGGCAGGCCAGGAGTCGGCAGATCGTAATCGAGCCATGAACTTTGCAGTAATCGATGTCGCACCAGGCCGCATCCACCGGCTCGTAGACGGAATACATCAGGTCGTGTTTTTCTACCTTT
This sequence comes from Allorhizobium sp. nf9_anc, assembly GCF_056323085.1. Lineage (NCBI taxonomy): Bacteria > Pseudomonadati > Pseudomonadota > Alphaproteobacteria > Hyphomicrobiales > Rhizobiaceae > Allorhizobium > Allorhizobium sp. nf9_anc. The sequence continues at coordinate 56,102 of NZ_JBWHZM010000004.1, forward strand.
ACCCGGCATCTGGTATCACTGCCGATGTCAATCTAGTCATCACCAGCTGCCATTCGCGCGAGGTGGCGTTCAGCCGCATCAAGCGGCGTTTCAACATCCACACTCTTCTGCGCAAATGCTTGTATGAAGCGAAGCGAATTCCCTGAAAGAAAAAGGCTCCAGCAGAGCAGGAGCCTTTTGAAAGGAATGCGGGTGTGCCTTACCGTGGTGTACCGGCCTCGAGGGCGCACATGCTGACGGCGACTACCGAAGTAGAAGCCCCGCTGTCCGTAGCTGAATATTTATATATCACCCACCGAGGTGTATTTCAAGGCGGGCGGAGGGTGGCCATGATATTCCTGAATACATCATCAGGCGATGTAACGAGAGGTCGCTGCAGAAGCTGGCTGAAGCTCTCGGTGCGCGGACGAGGGCCTGCTGATAGACAGAAATACCTCCCAGTCCTTGCGTCAGCTGTTCCCCTCTGGAGGCTTTGACCTTCACACCTTAAGGGCCGCGGCTACCGCAGGCCCTTTTCTTTTTAGGCAACTTGTCCGTTCCAGGCGGCTACCCTGACAAGGGCGGCTGATGTCCAGTTTGCCATGCTCTTTTTCTAGCATCTCACGCAATGCGCGGAAATCTCTCCAAATCGAAGCGAGAAAGGGAGCGCTGGCGACCGGGAGATTTATAACCCGCTCCAGCTTCCTCGTCAGGGCGGCGCTCGCCCGCTTCAAATGTGCTGAGGCAAGAGGATCCTCACAGATTGAGGTCGTGATGACGTGTATTTGCCTCACTGAACGGACGGCCTTCACGCTCTTGAGATACTCAGAATAGCTTTGTCCCATAGATCGCTCCGTGCCGGCCCGGTAGGTAACGCAAAGCCTCGCTCTTTTCACCGGGCGAACGGCCCCTATGGTTAAGCAAAAGTTGCCGCCTGCTGCACTAGATCAGCCGCAGGTGGCCCGGGTGACCAGACCCGTCGCCGGATCAGTCTCGATCGTCACCCGATCCTCTCTGAAGTCCTGAGTCATCATATCGCCGGGTTGAATCTGGCGAATGGTCTCCGCGCCGGTCAGCTGCATCGCCTCTGCGTCTGTCGGTTTTTTCTTGCCGACCAGTCCTTGTGCGGCTTCCGCTTTGCACGAACCTGCTGCCGGGGATGAAGCTCCATTCGCGCTGCAGCCAGATGAGGCCAAAGCGATACAGGCTGCGACCATAGGGAATGAATAGAACGGCGACTTCATCGTGAATCTCCTTGCTCTGAAGCTCCTACAAGGAGTTCAGGATTGGCTTTTTCGTGTCGCTGCCATCATAGCGAGACGAGTTCACGTCGCGGCCGACACGGTAAAACTCAAGCTGGCTGTGGATCTGGTTCTCAAGAAGAAAGGCTTTCGCTTCAGCACCCTGAACAGAGGCATCCAACCAGGTCTCATAGGCAGATGGATCCAGCATGACGGGCATTCGCGTATGAATGTGAGCGATGTGATCGACGGCCGGCGCGGTGATGATCGTGCAGCTGGTGACGCCCAGCTTGTCGTTGTGCGCCCATAGCCCGGCAAAGGAGAAGGGTTTGCCTTCCGGGAGCTGCAACAGCCAAGGGTCCTTCCTCCCGTCCTCCTCACAGGTCGTCCACTCGAAATAGCCGTCGGCCGGGATGAGGCAGCGCTTCGACTTGAAGGGCTCTCGGAAGGCCCCTGACGTATCGACGGTCTCGATTCTCGCGTTAAACATCGCCGCCTTCGGCAGTTCTTTCGCGAAGAACGGCACGAGCCACCATCGCCCATAGTCAATTTTTAGCGTACCAGCTTGGTCCTTATGCGCGAAGTAGACGCTCTGCGTCGGCGCGATATTGTAGCGCGGCGGCATGTTTGACGGAGGGGGCGTGTTGTCGTGGATGCTGTAGAGGGCATGAATCTCGGCCCAAGTCATGGTGTTCGTGAAGCGTCCGCACATGCGAATGGTCCTTGCTACTCACTTTGAAACCGCGGGCTCAGATGGACTGGCAGTCAAAATACCCATTTTTCTAACATTGCGGTCAAGGTACGGATCTCAATTCTGGAGTACTCGAGGCGCAATTCTGCAAGCTTTACCGGATTTAGTGGCTAGCATACCTGATCGAGCGTGCGGGGCAGGGGACGTGGCTGGACCCACGACCCAAAACGCAATCGCTTTTCTCATTTTATGTTAAAAGGATCAATGGTTTAGCGAACATCAGATAAGCTAAATTATGGAACTTTTAAGCTCCCGACATCAAAGCTTGCCAAGCTAGTGATGCGTGAAGCCAATTCTGTGGCTAAAGGACCGTGACAACCGCTAGCCAGGTCTTCCACCATCATATCTGATTACTGCGCTATAGGGTCGTTTGAAAACGGATCGGAACACATCGCAGCTGCGGAAGGCATCGTGGCAAATTCTTTGTCGGCCTGCTCATCGTCTGAAGATAACAGCCTCACGATGGACAAGTGCGCGAGCGGCAGCCCGCGAAGTGTAACCTCGATGTCGTCGATTTGCTTAGGAGCGCTGGATGCTTTGATTATCGGTACTGCTCCATTGGCGACTAACACTGGGTTTGCCGAATACTCGTAAATGAGATGGTAGCGACCGGCGGGCTCAACCATCTTTAACTCTCGATAGAGATTGGTCGCCGCGTCAACTGCAAGCCGAACTGCTTCTATTGCAGGAGCTATCTGCTTGCCGGCAAGAAGTTGAACAAACTTCATACCCAATAGCTCGCCGTCCCAGCCGTACTGTTGTGAAGCCCGGCGTCGTGAAATTGCGTCCCCTGCCCTAATGATGGATGTCGTCGTGATTTGAGGAGTTACACCCCGTTCCACTTTATGCACAACTAGCTGCGCAATTTCCTTGCTGGTCATTTCGGCGAATTGCGCTTCGCGGATTAGCGCGGTTTGAATTAGGTCAGTGACTTTCGCAGCGGTTTGGATATCAAGGCCAGCCTCAATCAGCGAAACCGCCCTCTGAAGCTGCCTCGTTTTAAAGCGACGACGAAACGTGTTGGTCGACCCCTTAACGCGCACAGGATTCATGCGTTTTTACTTTCACAAGATAAACGCCAACCGGAAGATGCGATGTCACTCAAGCCCTCAAATGTTGGGTGGGCGACGAAGTAGCCTTGGATTAGGTCTACGCCGAGCTCGGTGAGCGTTGCAAACTCCTCGACAGTTTCAATACCCTCGCATACGACCGTAATCCCAAGGTCTTTCAGCATGTCAAGCGTCCGGCGGACTACTACCTGCTTGACCGGGTCCAAATCGATGCCGCGGATCAGATCCATGTCTAGCTTGGCGATATCAGGCTGAAAACGGGTCAGAAGGTTCAGCCCGGAATAGCCTGCACCGAAATCGTCGATCGCCGTCTTGAAACCGATCTCGCGGTAGCTTCGGAGAATGTTGAGCAGGTGCACTGTGTCGAGTTTCTCAACTTCCGTGAACTCGAAGATGATCCGATCGAGCGGAAAATCGGTGCGCTTGGCGGTGTCCAGGGTCTGGCGAATGCAGGCCCGAGCTTCATAGACGGCGTTGGGCATGAAGTTGATTGACAAATGCGGCGTGTCCTTGCGGGGAAACAGGCCGGCCGCAAGTTCGATTGCACGCACCCGACACTGTTGGTCGAAGGCATAACGGTTGTCCGGATCGACGAGCGACAACACACTTGCCGCACCGCTTCCATCCATGCCACGCACAAGGGCCTCATGTGCGAATACTATTCCGTTTCGGACATCCAGTATCGGCTGGAACGCCATTGAAAATGAGGTCTTGAACGGTGTCCCGTTCTTGCAACCTTGGCAAGTCATTTAATTAGCCCCCAGAGGCAAAAACCAAACCGATGTAGCACTCACAAAAGATTGCGCGGTCTGTTACGAGCTGGTCCATCTGCGTTGTGTCCCCCGCAGACACGAGACGACTTTACGTGAGCACTCTCTCATCGGTCGTTCAAACCTCAGACGAACAGGTTGTGGGGACTTCCGCTGGACGCAAATGAAGCAAAACAGGGGCGTTGCACCGGCGATCATGCGGCAGTATCAACTCTATCTCCGCCACGACCACGCTCAGCAGAGGGTATGGATAGGTCCCGAATCTTACCACGCCTGTTCAGGGTGAAACGGCCTGCGAGTTGCGTTAAATGCGACGATCCAGCCGAAAGCGCGTGGCTCACGGCTGTCGTCTCCTCTACCATTGCCGCGTTTTGCTGGGTCATGCGATCGATTTCACTGACCGCACTGCTGATCTGCCTCAACCCTTCGGCCTGTTCTACTGACGCAGTCGATATTGCCTCTACATTGAGATTGATCACAGACACAAAGTCTTCGATACGCATCAGCGCAGAACCCGTCTGAGACACCAATTTCACACCTGTTTCCACCTGCATTCCCGAGGTCACAATGAGTGTCTTGATTTCCTTGGCCGCCGTAGCAGAGCGTTGTGCGAGCTCGCGAACCTCTTGGGCGACCACCGCAAAACCCTTTCCGGCCTCTCCTGCACGGGCGGCTTCGACCCCCGCGTTGAGTGCGAGCAGATTGGTCTGAAAGGCAATCTCGTCAATTACACCAATGATCTTGCCAATCTCCTGGGAGGAGTGCTCGATCATCCTCATGGCCTCGATCGCATCCTTGACAACCTTGCTTGATTCTTCACTACAGGCTTTCGCCTCGCCCACCAGCCCTCGCGTCGCAATCGTTCGATCTGAGGCCTGCTTGACTGTTGCAGTCACCTGGGAAAGTGCGGCAGATGTCTCCTCAAGCGCTGCCGCCTGTTGTTCGGTCCGCTTCGCCAGATTGTCCGACGCCTCTCGCATCTCTTCGCCATGTGTATGAATGGTTCGTGTGGCCTCAAGAACCTCGACAAGGGTCGTCTGAAATGCGGCAAGCGCGTTGTTGAAATCATGACGCAGCGGCTCGAAGTCTGCACCAAAGGGTTCATCGATGGTGTAGCGAATGTTGCATTCCGCGAGACGTGCAAGGCCGGCGCCGAGGGTCTTGACCACTATCGCCAATGCATCGGCCTGTGCACTCGTCAATCGCTCGCGTTCGATGCCTTGGGCTTCAGTTGCCAGCCTCGATTCTTCGGCCTCGAGACGTAAGCGCTTCCGTTCAAGTGCCGCCTGTCGGAACACTTCCACCGAGTGCGCCATAATGCCGATCTCGTCGCTGCGCGTCACGAACGGTACTTCCTGCGTCAGATCTCCTGCCGCAAGATGCGACATATACTTGGTGATTAAATCGAGTGGAACGATCGCCCTTAAACGAAAGAAAATGATGCCCAGGACAAAGAGGATGACGGATCCTGCGCTTCCAATTGCTGCTGCCAGAGCGAGACTGCCAGACAGATCACGCGCGTGCGCCTCCTGCGCGACCAGATGAGCACTGGCCATTTCTACCAGTTGGCGTACGGCTTCGTCATGGGCCCAGAACCTCTCCAGAAGTCTCTCCGTTGCTGCCTGTTTAGCCTCAACATCAGCAGCCAAAGCGGCGGGGATGAATTCTGCGCGAAAGACCTCCCAAAACAAGTCTCCCTTCACCAAGACATCCTTGAGAAGCTTGTCCTGCAATGGCTGCGGGAGCTTAGACTGCTGCCAGTACTTGCGTCGCGCTTCATATTCAGCAACAAGCTTTTCTATTTTGGCGAAATTTAAGGTGGCTCGATCCGGGTGTAGCACCGTTTCATTGGACAGCATGTAAGCTTCCACAAGATAAAGGGGCGGGGGTAAGATATCGGCGATCAGATCCTTCCCGTCGACAATCGTCGCGTAAATTGGTCCATTCACCTTCAGCTTCTCTAGGGTGTAGGTCTGAAGACCGATTGACGCACCAAGTCCAGCTACAATGACTATGGCAAAGACCGTCAAAAGCCGAGCGATTGTTATACGCACCACAAGCTCCCCCAAGAAACACAATTCACCAGCACGTTTACGAGTGACCGTTTGTAGCCTGCCAATCCATGCTTAAGAATATATGAAAGTACGCAAAAACAGATTCTGAGAACCGTCTTGTACGCCTGGGTCACTGTGTGCTGACTGTGGGATGGCCCACCCACCAGCCTGTGTGCAATGTCGAATTCAGACAAGTCAGCCGCGGCGCCGTTCAATATCGGCAGGATGACTGGACACCATCGATGCCTCATTTTCATGCGCGACTCTATAAGTTCCCTTTCCCTGGGCCTTCGCTAAGTAGAGCGCCTTGTCAGCGTTAGAAATACACCGCTTCAATCCTTGGCCATCGTAGACAGTAGTCTCGGCGATCCCAATGCTCACCCCAATTGTATGGCGGCCAAAGCCGTCAATGTCGTAGGGGTTCGATAGGTTGCCCACGATCTGCATTGCAAAATGGTGCAGCTCGTCGGCATCTTGGAAACCCTTGAGCACGATGAACTCGTCTCCACCAAGTCTGCAAATTGCAGCATCCGATCCTGCGCTAAGCAACAATCGCTCCGCTACCTTCTGTAGCAATAGATCACCCGCCAGATGCCCGGAGCGATCATTCACCCCTTTGAACCCATCCAGATCAAGATAGAAAACGAAGTGGTGGCACTTGTGGAATGCGTTTTCTTCGATGACGCGCTCCAAGCCGCGGCGGTTCAGCAGCCCCGTGAGGGGATCTGTAATCGCTTGATTGCGACTGACAATCTCGGCTCTGATGGCGCGTTGCGCCATTATTCTTTGCTGACGGACGATCGCGAAGCTCGCAACGATAAACATAATCGATTGCGCGAGGAGAACGGCCCAAAAATCAGAATACTCTAATGCGATTGAAAGCTTTACACTTGCCTCAATGATAATCACCTGGATCATTGCATATCGAGGCACTGCAAAATTGCGTCCGACAATGCCGCCGACGATACCAAGACTCGAAGCAACAATTATGACCGTCATCGGCAGATCGCCTGTCCGTACGATGATAAAGATCGTCACGCATTGCAATATTGTCCAAAGCAGTCCCGTGACGAACATGGCATCAAGCGGCCGCGCCTTTTGCCTGATAAAATAGATCCGCAATCCAAGGAGGAGTGCGTCCAAAGCAGCCAGAACGACTAAGGCTCGTAGTTCCAGATGGAAGTACCCTACCAGAGCTATGAGGATAGAATTTGTAGCTCCAATTATCAGTGGAAGGACGGCCCCTTGCAGAAGCTGGAGTAGTCGTTCACGGAGTTCCCGGTCTTGATGGTCACCTGTCCAAGCCAACCACTGGGCAACACGGGTTGTAGGCTGGATCGACAAGCTACTACTTGACATTCTTGGTTGCCCTATCGGTCGCGGAAATTTCATTAATGTGAAGAGGAAATACTTCACCGCTCTGCGCTCAGCTTTCAAACGATAACCCAACATCTCTTACAACATCTCTAATATATCGAGACGAAGATTGATCACCGTCATCCTTGAGAAATCGCTACCGCCGCTACCCAATTCCAGACTGGCGAATGCGCCACGTACCTCCTAATCCTCGGACGGGATTTGCAGTCCCCACTAAGCCGTTATAGTATAACATTGACAAATTGGACGCCCGCTCGAACTTGGCAGTCATCTTAGAAGCCATTTGTTGCTGCTTTGGTGTCTGGATGGCGGATCGGGTCCCAGCTAACCTTAGGAGAGCCTCTTGAACGATCAAAGCACTGGCGAAAAGCCGGCGTCACCGGGTGTCGCATCTTCAGCACTTTTCTCTATTGCCGAACTCGCGCGGGAGCGCGGGAGCCTGTCGCTAGGCGAAGTAATCGCGACGATGGGCCCCGCTGGTATGGCTTTTGCAATTCTGATTCTGGCCCTTCCCGCTTTAACACCTGTTCCCGGGCCAATCGGTCTAATCTTCGGGTCTGCACTCGCAGTAGTCGCTGCGCAAATTGCAATTGGCCGCACATCAGTGTGGCTTCCTAATTTTTTGAAGCATCGACGTCTGTCCTCAGCAGTGCTCGAACTCATCGTAAAGCACACAGCGCCCCATGTTTCTCGAGTAGAGCGTTTGGTCCGCGTTGATCGCATGAAGTTTCTGACTGGGCCGTCTGCGCAGATCCTCGTCGGATTTCCTGTGCTTATAATGGCCGTCGCCATTGCGCTGCCGATCCCACTCGGCAACTTTCTGCCAGTCATTTCGCTGGTCGTGTTGGCAATCGGGCTTATGGAGAAGGATGGTTTGATTACACTTGTCGGCCTGCTACTCAGCATCGTTGCTGCCAGTGTGACAACCTTTCTGGTTTACGGGGCTGCATCTGTCGCAGGGAGTGTTGCGCGGTGATCATCTGCGTGCCTTGGCAGAGCGCAACCCTACCCCTCCTTGGACACGATCCGCACACCCGTGGTTGCTGCCCCGAAGCTCCAACCCAGCGAATTCTGTTGGCACCATCGTTCGTCTATGCCACTCCGTTAAGCTAACTGCTTCGTAAACTGGATAAGGAATGCTGCGTGCTTGAGGAAATCTGGTCTGCCATCGTCAGAGAATTCTCCGACATTCCCGACGCTTCTACGCTGACCCTCATCACAGTGCGTCTCGTGGTTGCGGCAATGTTGGGCGGCATCCTTGGCTATGAACGCGAACGCAAAGGGAGAAGCGCTGGCGTACGTACCCACATGCTTGTGGCCGTTGGTGCAGCACTTTTCGTACTCGGCCCCTTGCAAAGCGGCATTGAAGTGGGAGACCTGTCACGCGTGCTACAGGGTGTCGTACAGGGAGTTGGTTTTTTGGGGGCCGGCGCGATTATGGTTCGATCCGCACAGCATCAGATTGAAGGGCTGACCACAGCGGCAAGCATCTGGGCGACAGCCGGGATCGGCATCATCGCTGGGCTTGGCCTGGAAGCAACTGCGGTGTTGTCGACAGCGATCGTTTTACTCATTCTTGCCGTCGTACCCCTCATTTTGCCAAAGCAATCGGATTCGGAATGAGTGTCTCCTAATCAAAATGACGGCTCAGAGACAGATAGATGTCGCAGTCGCATCGGCTTGATATCCACAGCCTATAAAAATGAGGGGCCTGCAAGGCGGCACACTCATCTCGGCCCGTTGTGCCAACTAGCAGATTCCGAGGCCGTTGACAGCATTCCGAGGATTGACGTTCCAGATACCAGCTCAGCATTGTGTTTTCGGAAAACACCGCCCACTAAGAAGCGATCAAGACTTCGACACCACGTCGCTCGAACTCCTTTGCGACCCGATCCGAAATTCCATCGTCGGTGATCAGAGACTGGACGACATCAAGTGATCCAAGGCGGGTGAACGACGAGCGCCCGATCTTGGTGGAGTCGGCCACCAGATAGACATGGGCTGCCGCCTTGATCATAGCTTCCTTGAGCTGAAGATCAGCAAAGCTTGGATAGGTGAGCCCAGCTTCCAGATCGACACCGGCCGTGGCCAGAAAAAGTTTCGCAGCAAAGATATTGCTAAAATACTCGACCGACTTGTCACCGGACAGGGACAGCGTCGGTGACTTGAACTGGCCGCCCGGCATATGGACGGCGAAGGTCGGCACAGCCCCCAGGATGATCGCGATATTGAGTGCGTTGGTGATCAGGGTCAGGTTGCGACGGTTCGTCAACCGCATTGCGATTTCGGTCGTCGTCGTCCCGGCATCAAGGATCAATGTCTCGCCGTCCTTGACCAGTCCTGCTGCCAGGGTGCCAATCTTGCGCTTCTTGTCCATGTTCTCCTGGTGATGGAGCGTCATGGTGCCAATCTGGGGCGCCACCGAGTTCAGATAGGCGCCGCCATGCTCACGGGTGATGAAGCCCTCGTTCTCCAGACGCTCGAGATCCTGGCGGATTGTCGCCTCCGAGACATGGAACGCGGCTGCGAGTTCACGCACACGGGCGGATCCCTCTTCCTGCAGCCACTCAAGGATACGGCGGCGGCGCGGCTCGGAGAGCAAGCCGACCATGGATTCGGAAGCATCGTTTTCTGTCTTCGCGTCCATGTCCCGACAAACCTCGAATTTCGCAAGCAATCAGCAGTGTTCCGATCTTAACCCACAGCTCCCTTACAACAAGTGCCCGCCGGTTGAAATCCTCATCACGCCTGGTTCTGCAGGACCACCCGGGCCTGCAGCTTCTGCTGTACCTGATCGACCACGACGGCAGCGATGATCACGAGACCCTTGATTACAGTCTGCCAGAAGGACGAAACGCCCATCATGATCAGACCATCGGCTAGGATACCGATGACGAAAGCGCCGACGATAGTCCCGCCGATACGGCCCCGTCCACCGGACATAGAAGTCCCGCCGAGAACCGCAGCAGCGATCGCATTGAGTTCGAAGGTCTCACCCGTCGCCGGATGGCTGGCCTGCAGCTGCGAGGCGATGATGAGGCCGACCAGCGCGGCACAGAAACCGGAGAACATGTAGACGAAGAGCTTGATGCGGTCGACATTGACGCCGGATAGCGCAGCGCCCCGCTCGTTGCCGCCGACCGCATAGATGTGGCGGCCAAGCGGTGTCCGCGTCGCGAGATATGCAGCGGCCAGTGCAACAACGACCATGATCCAGACCGACAGGGGAAAGCCGAACAAGGTTCCGGAACCGATCAACCTGAAGGTTTCGGAGCCATAGTCCGGATTGCCGGCAAGGTTCGGGAATGTCCGACCGTCAGAGAACAAAAGCGCTGCGCCGCGGGCAACATAGAGTATGCCAAGCGTTGCGATGAAGGGCGCGACATTGAGCTTGGTGATCAGCAACCCGTTGATCAGCCCGATCAGGACACCAACAACGGCGACGATCAGGCAGATCTCCACCGTGTTGAACTGAAGGCTCCAGCCGATCTGCAGATCGATACCATAAAGGACCAGCCAGCCTGCAACCATGGCACAGAGGCCTACGATCGAACCGACCGACAGGTCGATGCCACCCGAAACAATGACGAAGGTCATCCCTATGGCAAGCAACGCGTTGAGTGCTACATGCTTCGAGATGATCAGCATGTTGGCCCCGGTCAGGAAGTTCGGTGCCGCGAACGCGAAGAAGGCAAACACCAGGATCAGGGCCACGAAGGTGCGCATCTTCAGGAGAAGAAGAAGCATCGAGGCTTGCGACGAGGGGCCGGCGACCTTGCTGCCTTGGGCGGTGACGGTACTGCTCATGAGGATTTGACCTTGTTCAGATTGGGCGTAGCGGCGGAAATAACCTCCGCAGCGGCGGCACCGGCTGGAAAGTCACCGGTCAGCCGTCCATTCGCCATGACGAGAATGCGATCGGAGAGGGCGAGCACCTCTTCCAGATCCGAGGTAACGAAAAGGATGCCGAGCCCATCGGCGGCCAGCTTGCGCATGGTGCGGAAGATTTCCGCCTTGGCACCGATATCGATGCCGCGCGACGGCTCGTCCATCAACAGAATGCGGGGCCTGGTCATCAGCGCCTTGCCGATGACGACCTTCTGCTGGTTGCCGCCCGACAGGCTGGAGACCGGATGTTCAAGACTTGCGATCTTGATCGCCATACGCTTGACGAATTCCGCAGCCTTAGCGGCTTCCGCCTTCAGGCTCAGATGAAAGAGCCGCGTGAAATCGCCAAGCGACGAGAGCGTCAGGTTTTCGCGAATGCTCATGATCTGGACCAGACCATCGCGCTTCCGGTCTTCCGGGATCAGCGCAAGACCACGCCGGATCCGTCCGGACACGCTGCGCTCTTTAACGCGCTCTCCACCGATATAGAGCCTGCCCGTGGAGGCGGGATGCTGCGCCATGATGCATTCCAGAAGCTCCGACCGCCCGGCGCCCATCAGCCCATAGAGACCGACGATTTCCCCCGACCGCACCGAAAGCGACATGTGATCGACCACATAGCCGCCGGCAGGGCTGGGCAAGGAGATGTCTTCGACGCGGAAGATCTCGGCCCCGAGCGAGTTATGCTCGGTCTTCGGAAACTCCTTGGATGCGCTGCCGATCATGTTGGACACGATCCAGGGGATATTGACCCCCTCCATGGACCGCGCACCGGTGATCACACCATCGCGGAGCACGGTGATGTAGTCCCCGATCCTAATCAGTTCCTCGAGCCGGTGGGAGATGTAGACGATGCCGACACCCTGGCGTTTCAGGTCGCCGATGACACGGAAAAGCACCTCGACCTCAGCAGCGGAAAGCGCGGATGTCGGCTCATCGAGGATCAGGATCCGCGCATCTTCAGCGAGCGCCTTGGCGATCTCGATGATCTGCTGCTGGCCAATTCTCAAATTCCCGAGCGGCATGTCGGGATCGATATCCTGTTCCAGACGCTTCATCAGCGAAGCAGCGACGGCCCGCTGGGCGGTCCGGTCGATATGGATACCGCCGACCGTCTTCTCATGACCGACAAAGATGTTTTCCGCCACGGTCAGGTTGGGGAAGAGATTGAGCTCCTGGAAGACGATGCCCACGCCATGGCGCGCCGCATCCGTGCGGTCGGCGAAGACGACCGTCTTGCCGTCGAGCGTGATGGTTCCGCCATTCAATTGCTCGACCCCGGCGATCACCTTCATCAGCGTCGACTTGCCGGCGCCATTCTCACCAACCAGAACGTTGACCGCACCCATGCGCAGGTCGAAATCGACAGTCTTGAGGGCCTGCGTCCCCGGATAGATCTTCGAGCCGGAGCGGATCGTGAGCCCGATCGGATGCACCTCGCTCATGGCACGACCTCGACACTGACAGGCGTCACCAGCGGTTTCTCGCCGGCAGAGCGCAGAACGGTCGCACCGAGAAACTCGACCGTCTTGCCCTTCAACGCGCCGTCGGCGGGTATGGTCGACACGGCACGATCGTTCAGCGCCCGGCCAAGGCGCGCATATTCGATCTGGTCACGAAACGCAGAGAAGTCGTAGAGCGGCGTCGCATCGCGCAGTGCCGAACCCTTGACGACAGGGCCGAGCTGCAGGATAGCATCAGCCATCCCGTCGCCATCGACATCGATTTCGGCAACCGCAGCCTTCGAGGCGCGGTTTTCGCCAACGATCTTGCCCTTGCCTTTGACGGCGAAGTTCCAGCCACCACCGGCACCGCCAACACGCAGGCCGTATTGGCCGCCAGCTCCATCCAGCCCCGCCGTGACGGCCTCGCGCAATACGGAAAAATCGACCGCCTTTTCAGACAGCGCGGGCACGAGTTTTGCGTCGAAGGTTTCCGACACGAGGGTGGCAATCGGATCGGCGGCCGCTTCGTCGGCGCTCTTGGTTTTCACGAGCTTGCAGCCCGAAAGGCTCAACGCGACCACGAGGCCTGTTGTGAACAGGATGGGTTTCATCATCAAACGACCATTTCTTCAACAGATACGGCCACTCGGAGCGCGAACGCACCGGGTGGCCTTCAGGCAAGGCGTCACTGCGTGAGAGCAAAGGTCTCGAGCTTGGAGGCATTGTCCTTGTTGACAAGAATGCAGTCCATCAGCTGCTTTTCGTCGACACCCGTCGAGCCAGTCTTGATGAACTTGTCCGCCTGCTCGACGGCCAGCTGGGCCTGCTGGTAGGCAGGCTGGAGGACGGTTGCCCTGATGCCATCCTTCAGAATGGAATCGCGGACATCGTTGGACCCGTCGAAGCCGACGACGATAACGTCCTTGCGGCCTGCTGCCTCAAGTGCCGCATAGGCGCCCATGGCCATGGTGTCGTTGCCCGAGATGACACCCTTGATATCGGGATGCGCCTGCAGGATCGATTCCATCACCGTATAGGCTTCGGTCTGCGACCAGTTTGCCGTCTGGCGGACAACCATCTTCATGTTCGAATACTGGTCGATCACGTCGTGGTAACCCTGCGAACGGATGCCCGCATTCGTGTCGGACTCCTTGCCGACGAGTTCGGCATAATTGCCAGCCTCGCCCATCAGCTTGACGAACTCTTCCGCCCCGAGCTGTGCACCCTGGTAGTTGTTCGACACGATCTGCGACACAGCCACACCCGTCGCCGTGATTTCGCGGTCGATCAGGAAAGACGGAATGCCCTTGTCCTTGGCCTTCTGAACGGCTGCGACCGAAGCATCGGCACCGGCATTGTCGAGGATGATGGCCTTGACGCCCGCCGCGATGGCGGAATCGAACAGTTCGCTCTGTTTGTTGGCGTCGTCGTCATGGACCATGATCATCGTCTCATAGCCCAGCTCCTTGGCCTTGGCCGCGGCACCGTCGGCTTCCGCCTTGAAGAACGGATTGTCGTGGCTCGGCGTGATGATCGCAATGGTATCGGCCGCCATGGCAAAGCCCGGCACAAAGCCGGACAGGGTCAATGCGCAAACGGATACGAGCAAACGGCGTGAAATTTTCATGAGAACCTCCCTTTCTCCAAGCCACCTCCTTGTGACCTGATGCATTTTCTATCGAATGATTTCGAATTATGTCAATCTGTTTTTGTTTGACTCCTTATTTCTGTGATTTTCAACACATCCGATTGAGCATCAGAATGAACAAGACCTCAAAAACGCTGCAATGCAGCAAATTTCACCTCTGGGATTGAAAGGCTCTTGTCGAGAACTTCAAATTATGGAAGATATCGAAATCAAACAAAAGCAAACGAAAGAAGCTCACATAAATCGCAGACCCCGCGAAGCCACCGCGCTCCGGGACAAGCAGACCTGCGAGCAGGTGGGCGGATTTCCCAAACGGGAGGACGCATCGCATGACGACCCAACGCTTCGGCGCCGGAATCTGGCATTTCGCAACCTATGTGGATCGCTACGCGACCGACGGCTACGGGACGCCACGCAGCGTCATCGACGCGATTGATCTTGCCGGCCAGGTCCGCGACCTCTCGGTCGTCGACATCAACTATCCCTTCTTCGGCGGGGACTTCACCAACGCCGAGATCAAGGCCGCTCTCGACCGCAACAATCTCGGTGTCATCGGCATCACCCCGGAAATCTACACCCGGGAATTCTCCAAGGGCTCCTTCACCAATCCGGATGCCGGTATTCGCAGGCGCACGCACGAACTGGTGACGGAAGCCTGCGATCAGGTCCGCTACTTCGGCGCCGACTATGTGAAGCTGTGGCCGGGTCAGGACGGCTGGGACTATCCCTTCCAGGTCGACTACGGCACCCTGTGGAAGCATTCGCTGGATGGCGTCGGTCAGCTGGCGAGCGAAAACCCAGACCTCAAATTCGTCATCGAATACAAGCCGCGCGAACCACGAGTCCGCATGAGCTTCGGCTCGGTCGCCCGCACGCTTCTCGGCATCGAGAAGATCGGTCTGCCGAACATCGGCATTCTCCTGGATTTCGGCCATGCGATCATGGGCGGGGAATCCGCCGCTGACAGCGCGCAGCTCGCCATCGACTACGGCCGGCTCTTCGGCATGGACGTGAACGACAACTATCGCAGCTGGGATGACGATCTCGTCGCCGGCAGCCTGCATCCGATCGAACTGTTCGAATTCTTCTACGTGCTCAGGAAGAACAAGTGGGAAGGTGTCTGGCAGCTCGACCAGTTCCCCTTCCGCGAGGACAGTGTCGCGACCGCCAACCACGCCATCGACTTCCTGAAAGCCGCAGACAAGGGTCTTGAAGCCCTCGATCTCGACGCCCTCAAGGAAGCGCAGAGCCGGCACGACGCCATCTCTGCCTTGCGGATCGCCCAGAAGGCTCTCTTCGGCGCCATGTGAGCGCAGATTGCGGTGGGGCTTGCCCCAGACGGAAAGGCTTTTTGAATGCTTAACAACGATACCGTTCAGACCATCCGCGAGAAGGCGCTATGGATGCGCCGTCGCGCCTTCAAGATGGTCCATGACGCCCAGCTCGGGCATCCGGGCGGGGATTTCTCTGCCATTGATATCATCGCGACACTCTATTTCGGCGTGATGCGATATGATGCAGCAAAACCGGCGCTTGAGACCCGCGACCGCTTCATCATGTCGAAGGGCCATGCGACCGGCGCGCTCTATACCGCACTCTGTGCGGCCGGCTATTACCCTGAGGATTGGCTGGACACCTACATGCAGCCGAATTCGAAGCTGAATGGCCACCCCAACCGGAACTATCTGCCCGGTGTGGAGACGAACACGGGGCCGCTCGGCCACGGCATGCCGGTCGCGCTGGGCATCGCGATCGCTGCCCAGATCTCGGGTCAAGACCATCGCACCTTTGTGCTGACGGGCGACGGCGAATTGCAGGAGGGTTCCAACTGGGAAGCCGCGATGACCGCCGGCCACCGCAAGCTTGAGAACCTGACCCTGATCGTCGACCGCAACCGCCTTCAGCAGGGCATGGGCACCGAGGAGACCAACGGGCTCGATCCGCTCGACGAAAAGTTCCGCGCCTTCGGCTGGGATGCCGTCATGGTCGATGGCCATGATATCGGAGCGCTCTTCGACCTTTTGGCCCCATCGCGCAGTGGCATGGGTCGTCCGCTCTGCATCATCGCCAACACGGTGAAGGGCAAAGGCGTCTCCTTCATGGAGAACAAGGCCTCATGGCACCACGGCGTGCCCAATGCCGAACAGTACAGAATTGCTTTGGAGGAACTGGTCTGATGGCTGCTCCCGCAACGAAACAGGACGGCTTTCACGATTGTCGTGACGCTTGGGCCCGCACGCTCGAGGAACTCGCGGCCCACGATCAGCGGATCGTCGCAGTCGTCAATGATTCCGTCGGCTCATCGAAACTCGGCGGCTTCCAGAAGGCCTTCCCCGACCGGCTCGTCAACGTCGGCATCGCCGAGCAGAACATGGTCGGCGTCGGTGCAGGCCTTGCCAATGGCGGCAAGGTGCCCTTCGTTTCGGCCGCCTCGTGCTTCCTCACGGCCCGCGCCCTGGAGCAGATCAAGGCCGACATCGCCTATGCCCGCTTCAATGTGAAACTCGTCGGCCAGTCGTCCGGCGTGGCCTATGGCGAACTCGGGCCGACGCACCACTCGATCGAGGACTTTGCCTGGCTGCGTCCGCTGGACGCCATCACCGTGATCGTGCCTTCTGATGCCTGGGAAACGGCGGAAGCGGTCAAGTGGGCAGCCGCCCATGAGGGGCCTGTCTACATCCGACTGAGCCGCATGCCGGTGCCAGACCTTGACGTCAAGGATCGCGTCTTCCGTACTGGAAAGGCAGAACGCGTGCAGGACGGCAGCGACGTGACACTGATCGGCTGCGGCACCACCGTGCATCTCGCGGTACAGGCTGCGGATAAGCTGCGGAGTGAAGGCGTCTCGGCACGTGTGCTCAACATGGCGACCCTCAATCCGCTTGACGAGGAGGCACTTGCCGCTGCCGCCGGCGAAACCGGTGCGATCGTGACGGTGGAGGAAGCCAATATCCGTGGCGGACTGGGCGGCGCCATTGCCGAGTATACGGCAGGACACCAGCCGGTCCCGGTGGAGCGGGTCGGCTTTCCCGGTTTCGTCGTCACCGGCTCCGTTGATTTCCTCTTCGATCATTACGGCATCACCCCCGATGGGATCGCCGCGGCGGCCCGCCGGGCGATCGCGCGCAAGCGGTGAGTTCGATGGCGCAGGACATGCCGCTTATCCTTGCCATCGATCAGGGCACGACCAACACCAAGGCCGTGCTCGTTGATGCCTCCGGCAAGGTCGTCTCCAAGGCCTCGGCACCCCTTGCATCGCAGTATCCGCGCCCGGGCTGGGCCGAGCAATCGGCCGACGCCATCTGGAAAAGCGTCCAGTCCGTCATTTCTGACATCGTGGCGGGCAGCCACGGCCCCATCGCCGGGATCGCCATCAGCAACCAACGCGAGACCCTCGTGATCTGGGATGCTGAAACCGGCGAACCAATCGCACCCGCCATTCTGTGGCAATGCCGACGGACGGCGGCAGCATGCCAGGCCCTGATCGATGCGGGACACAATGCAGCCGTCGTCGATGTGACCGGGCTGGCGATCAATGCCCTGTTTCCGGCATCGAAACTCGGCTGGGTCATGGAGAATGTCGCTTCGGCGCGGGATCTCGTCGAAAGCGGGCGACTGCGGGCTGGCACAGTGGACAGTTGGCTGTTGTTCAAGATGACGGGCGGCGCTGTCTTTGCAACCGACCATTCCAACGCCTCACGCACCATGCTCTTTGACACGGGAAAACTGTCGTGGAGCCCCGAACTCTGTAGCCTGTTCAACGTCACGGCCTCGGCGCTGCCGCTGCCCCTGTCCTCGAACAGCCGTTTCGGGGAAACCGCATCAGGGACAACCGCATTGCCTGCAGGCACGCCGATCCTTGCCATGATGGGTGACAGCCATGCGGCGCTCTACGGCCACGGCGTGCGCGCGCCGGGCCTGGTCAAGGCGACTTATGGCACAGGCTCGTCACTGATGACCCTGACCGACAGGCGCGTGCTGTCCGCGCATGGTCTTTCGAGCACGATCGCCTGGTCGGATGACAGCGGCGTCGCCTACGCCCTTGAGGGCAATATCACCGTCTCGGCGCAGGCCATCGCCTTTGCCGCGACCATGCTGGGGCTTTCAGGCCCAGCAGCACTGTCCGATCTGGCGCAGACAGTTCCGGATAGCGGCAGCGTGGTCTTCGTCCCGGCCCTTGCCGGTCTCGGTGCACCACACTGGACGGATAATGCCACGGGCACGATTTGCGGCATGACCCATGCAACGACGCCAGCCCATGTCGCCCGCGCATCAATGGAGGCTGTCGCACTTCAGATCGCCGATGTCTTTGAAGCCATGCAGCAGGATGTCGGGCTCACACTGTCCGGACTGATGGCGGATGGCGGCGCTTCGACGAACGACTTCCTTATGCAGTTGCAGGCTGATGTGCTGCACCGGACGGTGCTGCGCGGCGATCAGCCGGAAGTCGGCGCCCTGGGGGCTGCGGTGATGGCATTTCGCTCGTTGGGGGTCAGTACACCCGAGCCCTCCCATGCACGTCGGTTCGATCCCGGGACCATGGAGGCGGACGCGCGCGCCGATCTGCTGATGCGCTGGCATGAAGCAATCGCACGGGTGAAGTCACCGGTTTCAATTACCGTTTGAGAGTGGCCGAAAGAGTTGATCTCTCGGCCACACCAAGGCTTTAGGCGGCAACCGCCTTGCCGCTTTTCTGACCTGCGATGTGGAGCGCCAGATCCGCGATCGTGATCAGCGGCAGTTGATGCTTCAGGCAGAACTCGCGCAGTTCCGGCAGGCGCGACATGGTTCCATCGTCATTCGCCACCTCGCAGATGACGCCTGAGGCCTTGAGGCCCGCGAGCTTTGCGAGGTCGACTGCCGCTTCCGTGTGGCCGGGACGGCCCAGCACGCCCTCGGGATGCGCGCGAAGCGGGAAGATATGGCCCGGACGGGCGAAGTCATCAGGCTTCGAGCTTTCGTCCAAGAGCGCGCGTACGGTCGCGGCCCGGTCGGCCGCCGAGATCCCGGTGGTCGTGCCCTGGATGTAGTCGACCGAGACCGTGAAAGCGGTCTTCAGGTATTCGGTGTTGCGTGGCACCATCAGCGGTATGTCGAGCGCATCCAGCCGTTCACCTTCCATTGCGACGCAGATCAAGCCGCGGGCATGTTTCATCATGAAGGCGACGGCCTCCGGCGTAACCTTCTCCGAAGCGATGATGATATCGCCTTCGTTCTCGCGATCCTCGTCGTCAACGACAACGATCATGCCGCCCTTTGCGAGCGCCGCGATTGCATCTTCAATTTTCGAGACTGTCATTTCCATGCCTTTCAAGGGTAACCCGCTTTCGCGGTAAAACACGACCTTGCGGTCGCAATTTTCCCTTGGGCGAACAAAAGCGCGCTCCCGCCCTGACGCGCGGGTCTACATGCCTTGCTCTCTTCCATCCGGACTATACCGTCGGCTCCGGCATCGCACCGGATCTGCTGCCTTCTGCCGAAACAGAAGCGCTCGCGGGCTCCCGGCAAAACCGGATACCGCCGGTGGGGAGTTTCACCCCGCCCTGAGAACATCATCAATGTAGATAAGCGGCGCCCCCGCGCCAAGCAAAATTCGACATGTTTCATCCCTGTTCGATGAGATTCCCTGACTAACACCGACCGCATTCGTGAGATTGCCATAACGTCACCGAGGGTCAGTCCGCACATTCTCTGATCGTGGCCACCAATGGACCGTGAAACGCGGATGACCCGTGGGCACCCGCAGACTAGGACCATCGTGAGGATTGGGTGGCATAAGCCTGTGGCGAATAGACACCTGGAGTACCGATTGACATTTTTATTAAACGCGTTTATTTAACGCGCGCAATTTACATCCCGCAAGGAGAATACATGCCCAGGCCCGCCTTGACCGAAGAAGAGATCCGCAGCTTTCGCAGAACGATCCTGAGCGCCGCCGCCAAGATTGTCGGGCGTGAGGGCCTTGGCCAATTGTCGATGCGCGGGCTGGCGGATGCTCTCGGCGTGACCGCCGGAGCGCTTTATCGGTACTATCCAAGCAAACAAGACCTAATCATCGACTTCTGTCGCGACGCGATTACCGACCTCAGAAATCGCTTCGATGAGATCCACCGGAGCGTCGATGATCCCCTGGCGGCCATCCGGTCGATGATGATGGCCTATGCTCGTTTTGGCCTCGAAGACAGCGATCGGTTTCGGATGCTCTTCCTCGATAATGATCAGGGCCTGACGTCGCCGCTTATGGATGACGAGGCGACGATGCAGCCCTATCGGCAGCTCGCCGAGCAGGTTGCCAGGGCTGCAGAAGCGGGCCTGATCGTTACCGCCGACAGCGAGCGGTCCACGCAGATCATCTGGGCCGGCGTGCACGGTCTCGTCACCCTCTCTTCTACCTTCAACGATTTCGACTTCGGAAATGTCGATCAGCTCGTCGATGAGATGATCGAACTGTTCATCAGCGGGCTTCGCCCGCAGGGAGCCTCACAATGAAGACAAGCATCCTGAAATACGTTGCTCTCGCGGGTGTCCTTGGCCTGCTGGCAGGCTGCAGCGAAGCCGAGCCGGAAGCCAAGGCGCCGCGGCCGATCAAGTCGGTGGTCGCGGAGGTCCGTTCGATCGGCGAGACTGTCAGCCAGACCGGCGAGATCCGCCCGCGCTATGAGACCCCGTTGAGCTTCCGCCTCGACGGCCAGCTCACCTTCCGCGTGGAGAATGGCATCGAGGTCAAGGCCGGCGAGCTCCTCGCCAGCATCGACAAGGTGCCCTCGCAGAACAACGTTCTGACCGCACGCGCCGAACTGGCAACCACCCAGTCGGCCCTGGAATTCGCCCGGCTGACCGCCGAGCGCAACCGTGAGCTCTTCGCCAAGAATGCCATATCGCGAGCGCAACTGCAGGAGGCCGAAGCCAATCTTCAAACAGCCGAAGCGCGCTTTGCAGCCGCCACGACCGCTTTGTCCACGGCCGAGGAGACGCTGACCTATACCGAGATCAAGGCGCCGCGCGACGGCATCATCTCAGCGGTCGGCGCCAATGTCGGCCAGGTCGTGCAGGCCGGCCAGCAGGTGCTGACGATCATCTCTAACCAGGATCGCGACGCCGTCTTCGATGTGCCGGAGCACATGCTCAACGTCGGCGCTGAGACGACTGAGGTCACCGTCAGCCTGATCTCCAACCCGGCCGCGACCGCGATCGGAACCGTACGTGAGGTCACGCCCTCTGCCGATCCGATCACCCGGACCTTTCGGGTCAAGGTATCGCTCGACGACATGGGCCAGCGTATGCCGTTCGGTGCCGCCGTGCTCGGCACCATCGTGCTCTCGCCGAAGGATTTGGTCGAGCTGCCTGCCTCGGTCCTCACAAACAACAACGGTGCGACAGCGGTCTTCGTTTTCGACAAGACATCGAGCAAGCTCGCCTATCGCACCGTCCAGGTCGATCGCTACGACGACCAGAACATCTACGTGTCTTCGGGCCTTGAGACGGGCGACATCGTTGCTACTGCCGGGGTGAGCAAGCTGCGTGACGGCGAAACCGTCAAGCTTGAGGCAGGGGAGGGTCAGTGATGGGCAACGCATCGCAACCGCAGGACAAGAAGTTCAACCTTTCCACTTGGGCGCTCCAGCATCAGTCGCTGATCATCTTCCTGATGATCATGACCATGGTTGCCGGCATCTGGAGCTATCAGCGTCTGTCGCGCAACGAGGATCCGCCGTTCACCATCAAGACCATGGTGGTCTCGGCGCTCTGGCCGGGCGCCAGCACCACGGATACGGTTAACCTGCTGACCGAGAAGCTGGAGAAGAAGCTCTCCGAGACACCTTATCTGGACCATACCCAGAGCTATTCGCGCCCCGGCCAGTCGGTCATCTTCGTCAACCTGCGTGACGATGCCCCGCCCGCCGAGGTCTCAGACGTCTGGTACCAGGTGCGCAAGAAGATCACCGATCTCGCACCGACACTGCCCCAGGGCGTGCAGGGGCCCTTCTTCGACGACGAATTCGGCGACACCTTCGGCAGCATCTACGCCTTCCAGGCGGAGGGCTTCTCCAAGCGCGAACTGCGTGACCGCGTCGAGACCGTGCGGGCGGAGCTCCTGTCGATTAAGGACATCGGCAAGGTCAATGTCCTCGGCGTCCAGGAAGAAGAGATCGTCATCGAATTCTCCTCCGCCAAGCTCGCCAGCCTCGGCGTCGATCCGGTCGCCGCCATGGAAGCGATCCGCGCACAGAACTCGGTCACCCCGACCGGGACCGTGCGCACGGAGAGCGAGAAGGTCTCGCTGCGCGTCAGCGGCGCCTTCACCTCCGAAAAAAGCCTGCACGACCTGACCTTCCGCGTCGGTGACCGGTTCATCCGGCTCGAAGACGTCGCCACCATCGAGCGACGCCTCGTCGACCCGCCGGCGCCCGCTTTCCGCGTCAATGGCGAGCCGGCCATCGGCCTTGCCATCTCCATGTCCGAGGGCGGCAACCTGCTCGAATTCGGCGATGCCCTGAAGGGGCGCATGGCCGAGATCGCCGCCGAACTGCCGCACGGCATCGAGATGATCCAGGTGGCCGACCAGACCACCGTCGTCAAGGATGCCGTCGGCGGCTTCGTCAAGGTGCTGATCGAAGCGATCGTCATCGTCATCGCGGTCTCCTTCGTCTCGCTCGGGACCCGGGCAGGCCTCGTCATCACCGCCTCGATCCCGCTTGTGCTTGCCATGACCTTCTTCGGCATGGATCTCGCCGGGATCGGTCTACAGCGCATCTCGCTCGGCGCCCTGATCATCGCGCTCGGCCTGCTGGTCGACGACGCTATGATCACGGTGGAAACCATGGTCTCCAGCCTGGAAAACGGCGAGGACCGGGCGGTCGCGGCAAGCCATGCCTACGAGACCACCGCCTTCCCGATGCTGACAGGCACGCTCGTCATGATCGCCGGCTTCATCCCGGTCGGTTTTGCCGCGTCGAGTGCGGGGGAGTACACCTTCTCGCTGTTCATGGTGGTGCTGATCTCGCTTCTGGCGTCATGGATCGTGGCGGTACTGTTCTCGCCACTGCTCGGGACCTGGATCCTGCCCAAGACCATGCCGCATCACTCAGGTCGGGACGGCCGCGTAATGGCCGCCTACAAGCGGGTGCTCAACTGGTCGCTGAACCATCGCTGGGTGACGCTCGGCGCAGCAATCGGGATGCTCGTCCTGTCCGGCTTCGGCGCGACCAAGCTCGAGGAACAGTTCTTCCCGGCCTCCGACCGTCCCGAACTGCTCGTCAGCCTGACCCTGCCGCAGAACGCCTCGCGCGAGGCGACCGAAGAGCGGGCACGCCAGCTCGAGGCCCTGCTGAAGGGGGACGAGGACATCGCCCACTTCACCACCTATGTCGGCTCCGGTTCGGTCCGCTTCTACCTGCCGATGGACCTGCTGCTGGAAAACGACAATGTCAGCGAGACCGTTGTTGTCACCAAGGGCATCGACGAGCGTGACGCCGTGCGTGCACGCCTCGAAGAGACCATGGGCCGCGACTTCGCCGACGTCACCACCCGCGTCTCGCCGCTCGAACTCGGTCCCCCGGTCGGCTGGCCGCTGAAGTACCGTGTCACCGGCGAAGACTACAAGACGGTGCGCGAACTGGCACTCAAGGTGGCGAATTTCGTCGGGGAGAATGCCAATACCCGCGACGTCAACCTGACGGCCGGCGAACCGCAGCGGCGCGTGACCGTCGTGGTCAACCAGGTCGAGGCGCGGGCGCTGGGAATGAGCTCGGAATCGGTGGCGAGCGAGATCTCCGCGATCTTCGCCGGCTCCACGGTCACCACCGTCCGGGACGGCGACCGGCTGGTGAATATCGTGGTCAAGGGTATCGAGGCTGATCGCACGTCGATCGCAACGATCGGCAACATCAACCTGCGTGGCAGCGCCGGCCGTTCGGTACCCCTGCGCCAGGTCGCGACGATCGAATACGGCATGGAAGAACCGGTCATCTGGCACCGTCAGGGCCGTCCGATGATCATCGTCCAGGCCGACGTCGCCAAGGGCCTGCAGCCGGCGACCGTGGCTGGCGAAGTCAACGCCTCGCTCGACGCGCTCAGGGAAACTCTGCCGATCGGCTATGCGATCCAGTCGGGTGGCATCACCGAAGAAGCCGCCAAGGGCAATGCCTCGGTCTTCGCGGTGATCCCGATCATGCTGATCGTCATCGTCGCGCTGCTGATGGTCCAGTTGCAGAGCTTCTCGCGCATGGGGCTTGCCATGGCCATGGCGCCCTTCGGTCTGATCGGCGTAGTGGCCGCCATGCTGCCGACCGGCACGCCGATGGGCTTCGTCGCACAGCTCGGCGTGATCGCACTCTCCGGCATGATCATCCGCAACGCTGTCATCCTGATCCAGGAAGTGGACCAGAATGTCGCCAAGGGCGAGCCAATCCGCGAGGCGATCGTGCATGCGGCCGTCCACCGGTCGCGGCCGATCCTGCTGACGGCGCTCGCCGCCATTCTCGGCATGATCCCGATCGCGGTCCAGATCTTCTGGGGCCCGATGGCCTTCGCCATCATCGGCGGCCTCGCGGCGGCGACCGTGCTGACACTGACGCTGCTGCCCTGCCTGCTGCTCTGGCTGCTGTCTGCTGAGCAAAACGAGGCGATTGAAAAACGCGATGCACCAGTGGATGGGACCGCCCTACATGATCACTGAACGCACCTCTCTAAGGAACTTCACCAGGGAGACCGCGCCATCGGCGCGGTTCGCCGTCGCCGGTCCGGTGCGGGGTGCCGCCGTCCTCATCCTCCTTCTCATGCTGTCTGCCTGTGGCCATCGGCCAGACGTATTTGTGCCGGTAAAGGTTGACGACCCTGCCAACAGCAAAGTCGACATGCTGGTGGCGACCACGCGTGCGCCATCCGCCAACCGCGCGCTGCGCTATTCTGGCGAACGCGGCGAGCATATCCGGCTCGACAATATCACAGTGTCCATCCCCGCAGACAACCACCGCCGTCCGGGCGAGATCCAGTGGCCGCGAGGTCGCCGGCCGGATCCGCAGAAGGCTTTCGTCGTGACTAGCGCCAAGGAGATGAGTGAGAAGCAGGCGATGGACTGGTTCAAACGCACCAGCGTTGGCAAACGGCGGGTGCTCATCTTCGTGCACGGCTTCAATACGACCTATGCTGATGCCGTGTTCCGCTTCGCTCAGATCACGCACGACATCCGGATGGATGCCGCACCGGTCCTATTTACCTGGCCGTCGCGGGGAAGCGCGCTCGACTATGTCTACGACAAGGAAAGTACGATCTATTCGCGCTTCGGCCTTGTCACCCTGCTCGAAGAGGCGATCCATAGCCCTGATGTCGCTGATATCACGGTGCTTGCCCATTCCATGGGGACGTTGCCAACCATGGAGGCGCTGCGCGATGTGGCGTTGAAGACAGGTCGGGTGTCGCCCAAGTTGCGTAATGTCGTTCTCGCCTCGCCTGACATCGATGTCGACGTGTTCCGCCGACAGGTGGTCGAGATGGGGTCGACGCGACCGCGTTTCACGGTCTATGCGTCCCGAAACGATCTGGCGCTAGCGGCATCGACCTTCATTGCCGGCGACATCGGTCGTCTCGGGTCGGCTGATCTCAGGCCCTTCAAGGCTGATCTGGAGCGCGAAGGTATTAGCGTTATCGATGCCACCGACGCGCAGCAAAAGGACGTGCTTGGCCATACCGCCTTCGCCGAGAATTCTGACATGCTGCAAGCGCTCGCAGCCCGTCTCGCCAACCAGAGGATCGATACCGACGATGCCGGGCTGGGCCTACGGCTCGCCCGCACAGGTGCGGGCGTTGTGCGCACAACCATCGTTTCGCCGCTTCGGCTGATGGCTCCAGCGAACGGATGACGAAACCTGAAGGATTATCTGAGTTCAGCATCCACCGGCGTTAACACCGGCGATGCGCTCGTCTGAGAGATGGCGTCCGCGCTGCCACGTTAGCTTCGAGTCATCTGCCTTCCGACGAATGCCGAGAAGTACTGGGGCGAAGTGACCGCGGCGCCGTTCTATCGCATGACCACTAAGTCACTTTGATTGAGGCAAAAAACGACCGCTCTGGTCTTGAGCAAAGCCCCCCTGCTGAGCCGGTTGCTCACTTCATGGCATCGATATCTACGCACTGCGCCACCGCTCGGGCTTAAGCCTCCGCGGCTGTCCCATCAACACGCCTGACGCCCCGATTATTCCACCGACGCGCGAAACGAATTTACGTCATGATCGCTGTACATCCAAGAAATACCGTATTGGCAGCTATAGGTTAATCCAAAATCGGGTGATTGAAGGCGCAGGCCCAAGTCTTCTTCAGGGCCTATCCTCCACCGCATTGCCGTTGCTGCAGGTTAAGATGAGACAATTTGGCTTCACTATACGGCTTGTCGCAGCATTTGCAGCTCTCTCGGGTCTTATCATCGCTCAGGGGCTCCTCAATCGGCAAATCGCGACAGAAGCTCAGCAACAGGTTATCCGCGGACGCTTTGCAGGCGATCTATTGTCTGGGCTGCTTGAACTCTCCGCTTCAAAGCAAAGGCTACGAGCATGGTCCCTGCGGGCACTCATTGGAGCTGATCACGAGCCGGGAGATGGCGAAATCCTGCGCACTCAAATGCAATCCACAATCGATGCGCTGAAGACCATCAGCTTACAATCGCGCCAATTTGATCAGCTCGCTGGCGCACCTACATCGGATAAGGATACGCTCGACGAAGCGCTCTATCTCCTGTCAGGCAGCGTTACTGCGCTTCAGCCAGCCATAGAGAGGATCAGCGACCAGAGCGACACGGGTGATGTCCGTGCTGCCTGGGCCTCGATCGAAACGGTGTTTGATCAAGGCGCGGGCAGAGACCTGCGCGAAGTACTCAACAGCAGCATCGACAGGGAAACTGAACAACTGGCCATAAAGCGATCTGATGCAGACGCCGCTCTCGTCCATCTCAATCGCGTTTCCTTGGCCATGACACTGGTGATTACTGTTGTCGGCACGGCGCTGGCTTTCATGATTGCACGTGCTATACGTCGGCCACTTCAGCAGATGGTAGACGGTGCCAGGGCTTATGAACTTGGAGAGCTCGAGCACCGAATTCCTGTGTCGAGCACTGACGAATTTGGTCGGTTCGCGCAGAGTATCAACCGCATGGTGCGCGAACTCTCCGCAAGACGGGCAGAAGAAGCAGAATTGCGCAATAGCCTCGAACGTCAAGTCGCCGAGAGAACTTCTGCCCTTGAGATTGCGCTGTCGCGTTTGCGTGAATCGGAAGGGCGCAGGCTAAGACTGCTTGCCGACATGAGCCATGAACTTCGAACACCGACAACCGCAATCCGCGGAGAGGCGGAAGTTGCGCTGCGGGGATATAAAGATCAGGATGGTTATCGCGCCGCGCTTCGTCGCATCGGCCAGGCTGCAGACCAGATGGGAAGTCTGATCAACGATCTTCTGCTGATGTCTCGAGGCGAGAACCAAGGCCTAACACTCTCGCTAGCCCCTATCGATATTGCCGGTCCTCTTGAAGAGGCTCTGCTAACCGCCACATCAGCCGCCAACCAGCGCGGAGTAGTGCTTTCGACCCAGTTCGAGGATGCCGAGACGATAGTGGCGGGAGACCCTGTGCGCCTGCGCCAGGTGATTGCGCTCTTACTCGATAACGCAATTCGCTACTCTTATCCGGGCGGCGAAGTCGAGATTGTCTCCGGCGTCCACGACAACAACTGGCAGCTCACCATTCGTGATGGCGGCATCGGCATTGAACCCTTGGCGCTTCCACACGTGTTCGAACGGGGTTTTCGAGGGGCCAATGCAAGACTGCATCGGCCAGACGGCACTGGACTGGGATTGCCTATCGCCAAACAGTTAGTCAGCGCCCATGGCGGCTCAATTGCGCTCGAGAGCAACGGGCAGCACGGCACTATGGCAAGGCTCGGCTTGCCGCTTTTGTTGGCTGGCCATGATATCCCGCCTTCATTGACGGAGACGAAAAATTGAATGTTTTGATTATTGAAGACGACCCCCGCGTCGCTGATTTCCTAGAGCGCGGATTGCGCGCCGAAGGCTATGGGGTCAGCGTCGCTCGCGACGGTCCGTCAGGTGTGGAGATGGCGCACGAAAAATGGCGTGAATGGCGTTCAACGGGTCGACATGGGGCAATCCTTCTTGATCTGATGCTGCCGATTATCAATGGCGCCGATGTCTGTCAGACCCTGAGGGCAAGTGGCGTATCAGCCCCCATTCTAATGCTGACAGCGTTGGGCTCTGTAGAGGACCGTATTTCCGGACTTCGGATGGGGGCCGATGACTATCTAGTCAAGCCGTTTTCCTTCGAAGAATTGTTGGCGCGCATAGAGGCCCTATTGCGCCGTTCGCCCGAGATTCAGCCACTGGGTGAAAAAAACTTGCGCGTCGGACCGCTAGAACTGGACCGCGTGTCTATGCGGGTGACCGTTTCCGCCCAAGAGGTTTCCCTGACCGCGAAGGAGCTTGCACTTCTTGAGCTATTCATGTCGGCCCCCGGCAGGGTCTTAAGCCGGGAGCGGATATTGTCGAACATCTGGGGCGCCGGCGAGGATCCGTTGACCAATGTGGTTGACGTTTACGTGCGCCGGCTTCGCTCAAAGATTGGCAGTGCGCAAGAGGAGAGATCTCTCATTAGCACTGTGCGCGGCATTGGTTACCGCATGGAACGCGGGACGCCAACTTGAAGAGACATCCCGCGATTTCGTACCGACGATGCCTATGGCTTGGCAGTAAAGGGGAGCGACGAGTGGTGCTGGACAATCCGAATATTGCCCTCGTCATCCTTCTTGAAGGTCCATGACTTGTCGACAGTCGTGACATTGCCATCCTTGTCGGTGAACGAAACGTGACCAAGCGTGGTGCCGTATTCGCCGTTCACGAGGATCGCAGCGTTCTTGACTTCGACATTCCGCCAGCCTTTCAGAGCAAAGCCTGTGTCGTCCGGATATTTCGGATCCTGCCCAACGAAATAGGCAAGCGCGCCCTCACGGCTCGTCCGGAATGTCTGAGGAGACTGTGTCAGTGTAGGCTTAAAGAGGACAGGTCCTAGTTGATAGCCATAGGCGGTATCAATTACCTTTTGCGCCAAAGTTCGCGCGGGCACCTCGCCCTTGTCTTCATGCTCGCGTGAGATTGCGACGAGTGCCTCACCCCATGCCTTTTGAGCCTGCAGAATTTCAGCCTCGCTGATGGCGTTGTTGCCGATCTCGACCGCGCTTGCTGCACCGGTTGTCATAAGCAAAACGGTTCCCGATACGGCAGCTGCCTTGGCCATCCAACCCATAATCTATCTCCTTTTTGAAAGCCCATGCGGGCGGCAGACTTCATATCGGTGGTCGGTCTGACAGTTGGGTTTCGTCGTCATGAACGGATGATGAATTGTCGATGAAAATCTAGGTAGCCGATCCTAGTTGTTGGGTGCATGACGTTACGTCCTCCCGCTGAGCTCCGAAATGACCGAGGGGCTTACGCTGCTTGCAAGACGGCCCGAAACCTTAGCTCCTAACAACTGTCAGCAACAGAAAACAGAGCGGCCGAGCCTGCATTAAAATGCCTGCGCGATGCCCTATAGAATGATTGCCATTATAGCTCGGCCGCTCTGGCCCGCTCGCATCTTCAGCTAGGTGGCGATCTTAGTTACAAGCAACACAATCAACACTTCCGCAATCTATCAATTTACGTTTAGGCTTGCCAGATCGCAGCTCCCGCAGGTCGCTACTTTAGTGTTTACAAATATTAAACCTTACAACGGTACTTCTATTTGTCTGTAAAAACCGAAGGAAAAGGTTATGGCACACTTGTCTCTGTCAGTGCGGCTTTATGCACTGGTCGCACTGGCTCTCGCGGTTCTGGTGGGCGCGCTGACTTACAGCCTGTTCCAATCGTATGACACGCTGGTCCAGGAGCGCCGCATGGGGCTGGCGCAGATCAACGACAATTCTGTCGCGATCTTGAACAAGTATCACAAGATGGAGCAGGAAG
Source organism: Allorhizobium sp. nf9_anc (assembly GCF_056323085.1). NCBI lineage: Bacteria > Pseudomonadati > Pseudomonadota > Alphaproteobacteria > Hyphomicrobiales > Rhizobiaceae > Allorhizobium > Allorhizobium sp. nf9_anc. The sequence goes on from NZ_JBWHZM010000004.1 coordinate 86,324, forward strand.
GCACGTTGACGCGCGAGGAAGCGCAGGAGCGGGCCAAAGACGTCATCGGCGCGATGCGCTACGAGCCCGACGGCTACATGTGGATCAACGACATGCAGCCGGCCATGGTCATGCATCCGATCAAGCCGGAACTGAACGGCAAGGATCTGAGCCAGAACAAGGACCCGAACGGCAAATTCCTGTTCGTCGAATTCGTCAATACCGTGAAGGCCGGCCAGGAAGGCTTCGTCGACTATTACTGGCCGAAGCCGGGCTTCGAAGAGCCGGTCGAGAAGCTGTCGCATGTCATCGGTTTCCAGCCCTGGGGCTGGGTCGTCGGCACTGGCGTCTATTCGGACGACCTGGCAGCGCTATTCCGCCAGACGGCCATCCAGTATGGCATGCTGATCGCGCTTGCGCTGATCGGCAAGCTGATCTGTGCCTATCTCGTGGTTCGCAGCGTCGTGAAGCCGATCAACCGCCTGAAGGACTCGATGCAGGGTATCGCCGATGAAAAAGTGGACATGGAGATCGCCGACACGGAGCGTCGCGACGAAATCGGCGGCATGGCGCAAACGCTTGTCGTACTGCGCGACAGCGTGCGCGAACGCATCGAGTTGCGCGACCGCGAAGCGCAGCAGCAGGCGAGCCTGGACGGCGAGCGCGAGCGCAACGAGCTCAATCTGCGCAGCTCTTCCGAGCGGCAGAACCATGCGATCAATGCGCTGGGTTCGGCGCTGGAGCGTCTGGCCGAAGGTGACCTCACCGTGCAGATCGGCGTGATCGGCTCCGAATACGAAAAGCTGCGCGACGACTTCAACCGTGCGGTCGACTCGCTTGGCAGTGTCATTGCCTCGATCAACCAGACGAGTGACGTGGTCACGTCCTCGGCCGGCAATATCAGCGAGGCGACCAACAACCTGTCGAAGCGTACCGAGCAGCAGGCGGCAGCCCTCGAAGAGACGGCGGCTGCCCTCGACGAGATCACCGCGACGGTTCGCACGGCGGCGGAACGCGCCAATGAGGCACGTCAGATGGTGGCGGAGACCAAGACCAGCGCCAACCGCTCCGGTGAAATCGTTCGCAATGCGGTCGATGCCATGGGCCGGATTGAGGGCTCGTCGCAGAAGATCAGCCAGATCATCTCCGTCATCGACGAGATCGCCTTCCAGACCAACCTGCTGGCACTCAATGCCGGCGTCGAGGCGGCACGTGCCGGCGAAGCAGGTCGCGGCTTTGCTGTCGTGGCGCAGGAAGTGCGGGAACTGGCGCAGCGGTCTGCCAATGCGGCGAAGGAGATCAAGACGCTGATCAGCGCATCGGCTGCCGAAGTCGACACCGGCGTTGGCCTGGTGCGCTCCACCGGCGAGGCGCTGCTCGAGATCGAGGCACTGGTCAACCGCGTCAACGAAAGCGTCAACACGATCGCGACCGCTGCCAAGGAACAGGCCACGGGGCTTGCCGAGATCAACACCTCGGTCAACCACATGGACCAGATGACGCAGCAGAATGCGGCAATGGTGGAGGAGACGTCGGCCGCCGGTCAGGCGCTGGCGGAAGAGAGCTTCAACCTGCGCCAGCTGCTCTCGCGCCTAAAGGTCAACGCCACGCAGGCGGTGGTCGGACATCGGCGGGCGGCGTAAATTGTTTCAATGCGACCGCAGCTCTTTCTGCGGTCGCATTGATTTGTATGTGTCTGCTGAACCATTCATCCCGCGTTTTCGGTGTACGTTCGAGGACGCGAGTGCGTTCGAACCGAGATAGCGACTAGCCGGTCGTACATCATTACCCGAGATGTACGATGCGGTCGATCCGGCTCGGATAGCTTCAGCTATACCCTAACCCGCCCGTTCGATGACTTTCGTTAACCGTCGGCAGTCTATGCATCATTGCGATACCAAGCACCGACCCATTGCCCAGCAAGCCTTCTCCACCAATCTCATGCGCTGGACTATAGAGCACAGTTAGCGACGACGGATCATAGCGGCAAACAAAAATTTTGGCGGAGGTCTGTCGCCCAAGCGCAGCTTGTAACGTTAAGTTCAACAGTATTAACGAGCAATGGGCACCAAAAATAAAACCATAACGAGCATCGTCAGTCGACTAGCTCATCAGCGATGCAGGCTGCTCAGAGCTCTCCGTCAGGAGATCAATGCGGACATGCTCCACTCTATCATCCATGGCAGGTAATCCTTCCTTCCAGTTCTGCCGTTCCTCCACTGCCCATGGCGCAAGGGAGTAGGGTTCAGGGGCACGACGCTCGCCAAAAACTTGTCGTTAAGAGAGCCGGGTTGCTAATCGCCGGAATTCCAATTTTTTTGTGGAGGACGCCAAAATGCATAGTGTTTTGTAAAACGGAGTGTCCGCATCGTATTTGGTGAACGATACAAACTCGATGAACAAGCCTTCCGGGCGCTTGCCGAGCTTTTCCCACAAACGTTGCGACGGCGCATTGTGGTCTTCCACCTAAGCATAGATCCGGAAGCCACTCTTTTTGAAAAGATGATCGAGTAGGACTCTTGCGGATTCGGAGTCAGAGTCCTGACCGGCGAACTCGAGGTGCCAGCAGACCGAGGTGGTCTGGGCGTCCTTCTCGTCACCTCCTGTACTACAACCGAAGTAATCGCCGATGACCTGACCGGTCTCCTTCGAGCAATTCGTAAGGCATAATGCGTCACCACGCGTTTCTGGAACTCGATTTCCGCAGTTGCGAGGTCTGGAAGAGGAAGCACGTGGCGCTCAGCCCGCGCAAATAGGCAAAGAGTTATGCTCCATCTCTCTAGCGAAATCACCTCAGAATCAGGCGCTCGGTTTCGATGATCTGCATAGGCTCTGCCCTCCCCGGAAACTGGTCAATGATGAGCCCGGGACAGGCTCCGGTGCCTCGCCAGGGCGAAGAAAACGATGACAGCCAGCATAGCGATAATCGCGGCCGCCGTAACGGGGCTCTGCCGGTCAATATGATGCCGAGCGTGAGCCATTTTGCAAGATTGTCCGCAAGGCAAACTATCCATCCAAAATGGACCTATTGGTGGACATCTAAGCCACAGCAAGATCGTCGTGGACCAATGCTGTTCACTCAATCAATCAGGCAGTGAACCATCCTGAAACCATGGGTTCGCTGTCATCCCATCGATTGCGAGGCGAGCGCGAACAGCGCGCCTTTGTCGTCACCGACGGTTCCGTAATCGACACCTTCGCCGAGCGTCATGGTCGTCACGGTGTCGAAGATCGGCAGGCCACATTGCTGAATGAAGCTGGCGAAGGGGCCGGTCTCGAAGTGAGTATCGACGCGCAGGAAACGACCCGCGTGGACTTCCACATGAGGCCGCACAACGGCGATCGCCTCTTCAACGGACAATGCGGCAACCGGGCCCAGCACGTGGCCACGTCCGAAGGCGCGGCTCATGGAATATGCCGACAGTTCTTCGGCCCGAAACAGCCCATAGGAGAGCGAACTCTCGAACAAGCGGGCGAGATGGACCGGGCGAGAAACACCAAATCCTGGCGCATCGAGCGCGATCACTGCATCGAGATCGCTTGACCGCAACTGCCTGATCTCATGCCCGGCGGGCAAATCAATCGTCTCCGCCAGTCCGCGGGCCTCCCCCTGGCACTGGAACACCGTCTGTTGCGCCACAAAATCCAACGAGCGATACAGACGGCGCGCGGCACGCGTCGCATTGAGCCGCAGGCCCATGCCGGGGCAGTCGGCCAGAACACGCTGCATCAGCCACTTCGCCGTCCCATTGGCCTGCAGACGCGGCGATGTGATCAGCATGCCGAGGGTTGCGAAATGCTCTCCGTGGGGGAACCACATGGCTGAGCCCATCACACGGTCGATTTCGTCGAGAGCGACGAAACCATGGCCGAGTTCACGCAGATATTGCCAATCTTCTCCCCGATGGGGCCAACCGACAGCGATCGACAGTGCATGCAACTGCTCCAGATTGACATCTGCCACGTCGGCGAAACGCATTTGGTATGCGTCGACATGCAACGTGTCGGGTATTTTCAGATCCATTATCCGCCTCCCTAGCGTCAAGCGAACCCGCCGTCAGCCGCTCGCACTCTCTTTTTAAGCGTACTCTAGCCGGCCACTGCAGAACATTCCGCTTCAACGGCGCCATCCAGCACAAGAATTGTGCCGTATGACGATCCCTTTCGGCAGCCACTCATGCCGGTCGTGCCTAATCTTGCAAGTCGAACCGCAACCAAGAGCCGAAGCGAGTGTTACAAACCGCACGAGGAATAGCGCGATGAATGCCACCGATATCCTAACCGTGCTGGTAGGCTTCCCGTCTGTTGTCGGCACCCCCAACGCCGAAATCGTTAAATGGGTCAGGTCCTATCTCGAGAGCTTCGGCATCACCGTGCATGTTATCCCCGGCCCCGAGGGAGACCGAGCCAATCTCTTCGCCACCATCGGCCCTTCAGACAAAGCTGGTTATCTCCTGTCCGGTCATATGGATGTGGTTCCAGCGCAGGAACCGAACTGGACGAGCGATCCCTTTGTCCTGCGCATCGACGGAGAACGGCTCTATGGCCGTGGTACCAGCGACATGAAGGGGTTTCTCTCAGCCGTGCTGGCGGCAGTCCCCACGCTGACCGCCTCACCCCTTGCTCGTCCCATCCATATCGCCTTTTCCTATGACGAAGAAGCAGGTTGTCGCGGGGTGCCGCATCTCCTTGCCCAGTTGCCAGACCTATGTGTGGCACCACTGGGCGCGGTGATCGGCGAGCCAAGCGGCATGCAACCAATCCTCGCACACAAGGGCAAGGCAGCCGCCCGTATCACGCTGCGGGGCCGATCTGGTCATTCGTCGCGGCCGGATCTCGGTTTGAATGCAGTGCATTCCATGGCAACGGTCTTGCAGGCTGCCGTGTCGACGGCGCAAGATCTTGCAGGCGGCCCTTTCGACCCGACCTTCGAGCCACCCTATTCCTCGTTGCAGGCAGGCTTGATCCAGGGCGGCCAGGCGCTCAACTTCATTCCGGATCTCTGCACGCTGGACCTTGAGGCACGCGCCATCTCCGGTGTTGACCCCGCGACCCTGCTGGCGCCGATCCGCATCGCTGCCGAAGGACTGCGGAAATCTGGAATCAGTGTCGAATGGGAGGAACTGAGCGCCTATCCGGCCTTATCGCTTTTGCGCCAGACCGGTCTTGCCAACCTCCTGACGGAACTCACCGACCAGGAACCGCTCGCCGCCGTCAGCTACGGGACGGAGGCCGGGCTATTCAAGGCAGCTGGCGTCGACGCCATCATCTGCGGTCCAGGCGACATAGCCGCGCTCACAAACCCGACGAATACATTCTGGCAAGCGAGCTCTCGGCTTGCCAGTTGATGATCGAGGCGCTCGGCAAGCGCTGCTGCGCTTAAATTTCCGACAAAATGGACACCAGCCCATGACCTTCCTCTTTCACTCCGACGCCCACCGCGGCGCAATCTTCCGGGAGGCCTTTGCGCGAGATCTGCCGGATCTGCCTTTCTCCATGGACCCTGGCACGGTTGATCCGGACTCCGTGCGTTACCTGATCACCTGGACGGTTCCCGAAAATCTGCAGCGCTACCGCAATCTCGCAGCTCTGTTTTCCATCGGCGCCGGCGTCGACCAGTTTCGCATCACAGACGTGCCACCTCACGTGAAGGTGGTCCGCATGGTGGAAGAAGGCATCGTTCGCATGATGCAGGAATATGTGACGCTTTCCGTCCTCGCGCTCCACCGCGACCTGCCCGCCTATCTGGGCCAGCAGCGCGCCGGGCTCTGGCAGGCTCTGGCTCCGGTACAGGCGCCTGAGCGGCGCGTCAGCGTCCTTGGCCTCGGCATGCTTGGACAGGCGGTGCTCGAACGACTGAAGCCCTTCGGTTTTCGACTTTCAGGCTGGTGCCGGTCACCGCACGCGATTGAAGGCGTGACGTGTCATGCCGGAAGCGATGGCCTGAGCGATATGCTGTCTGTCACCGACATTCTGATCTGCCTGCTTCCGCTCACGGCAGAGACGCGCGGTTTGCTCAATGCGGATCTCTTCAGCCGTCTGCCGCGCGGGGCTGGTGTCGTTCATACAGGCCGGGGAGCACAGCTCAACCATGAGGACCTCATCTCGGCCCTCGATAGCGGCCAGCTCTCCGGCGCCGTCGTCGATGTGACCGATCCCGAACCGCTTCCAGCCGGCAATGCCTTCTGGAGCCATCCCCGCATCCTGCTGACACCGCATGTGGCGAGTGTCACGCAGCCGCATTCCGCAGCCAAGGCCGTCATCGACAACATCAAACGCCTGAGCACCGGCCTCGATCCGGTCGGCCTTGTCGACCGCCGTCGCGGATACTGACTTGTTCAACCCGAAAGGAAAACCATGTCGCTTCTGAAAACCATTGACCCCAATCCCTCATTTGCCCCGCGCGACGCCGTGCCGACGCAGGAACGACTGATCTCCGGAAACCCCAGCTTCAAGACCTGGGCGCAGGATGCCGCCCGCAACGAGACCATCCATACCGGTGTATGGGAAGCGACACCGGGGCTGACCCATTCGATTAAGGGCGAAACCTTCGAGTTTTGCCATATCCTCTCCGGCCTCGTGGAAATCACGCCGGAAGGTGGCGAGCCGGTGACCTACAAGGCCGGCGACAGTTTCGTCATGAAGCCTGGTTTCGTCGGCACATGGCGGACCATCGAGACAGTCCGGAAGGTCTACGTAACGGCTTGAAGGCGGGGGCAGCGGCGGTCATCCCAACCCGCCGCTGCCACAACGGAGCGCCGAAGATTAAGCTGCACGGCGGCCGCAAAACAGGGTTTTCATCCGTCTCTCCTGCCGTGATCGGGGCAAGCTACTCCGGCCGATCCGGTAGCCTCGCAAGATAGCTATCCGAGGTAATCCTGATGACCCTGAGTTTCGATCCAGCCAGCCTGTCCCTTCCGATCGGGCATTTCATCGGAAATAGCCTCATCCCGGCCGATGGCGTCATCCCGATGCACCGGCCATCCGATGGCAAGGCCTATGCCGGTTGCCCGCGGGCCGACGCCGACATGGTCGACCGTGCGGTCGAAACCGCCAAGGCCGCACTGAAGAGAAGTAACTGGGGCGGCGTTCGCCCCCGCGAGCGGCTGAACGTGATGCACCGCTGGGCCGATATGATCGAGAACGAAGCGGTCACACTGGCCCGGCTAGAAGCGCTTTCCTCGACCCGGCCGGTCGGCCATCTGATCGAAGGCGACATTGCCATTTCGGCCGAGCAGATCCGGTTCTTTGCCGAATTCGCCGACAAGGAAGGCAGCGACCTGGTCCCGACCGATGACAGCAATCTCGGTATGATCGTGACCGAACCCTATGGCGTGGTCGGCGCCATAACCCCCTGGAACTTCCCCATTTCCATGGCTGCGTGGAAACTTGCGCCGGCGCTTGCCGCCGGTAATGCTGTGGTGCTGAAGCCCTCTGAAATGACGCCGTTTTCCGCCATCTATCTCGCGGAACTTGCCGTGCGCGCCGGCATGCCGGCCGGGCTTATCAATGTCGTTCTCGGCGACGGTCCATTAACCGGCAATGCCATCACCGGCCATCCCGACATTGCCAAGGTCAGTTTCACCGGCTCGACGCGCGCGGGCTCGGCAATCATGGAGAATGTCTCCCGCACCGGCATCAAGCCGATGACGCTCGAACTCGGCGGCAAGAGCCCTCAGCTCGTTTTTGCAGATGCCGATCTCGACGAGGCGGCAGCCGCAATCGCCACCAGCATCATCAGCAATGCCGGACAGGCCTGCGTTGCCGGATCACGCCTGATCGTCGAAGAAAGTGTCGCAGCGCCGCTTGTCGATGCCATGCGTGCATAACGTAACGTTAAATTATGGAACTCTGATCGCGCATTAGCCAAATTATTGCGAAACAATCGAGGCGATTGATCGTGGAGAGCCTGAGCCAAAATAACGATCGCATCTGCATTGCGAAAGAGCAATGGGCCCGGCGCGCTTTGCGCCAGGCCCATTGCCTCGGAACAATTGATACTCGTTAAATCCATATTGACTAGGCCACCCTGCGGTCATCGGAACTCTTGGATCGCCCGACGACGAAACGGGAAATCATCTGGCTCAACGTGTTGGCCTCGCCATTCAGTACAGCCGATGCGGCCGTCGTTTCTTCGACCATGGCAGCGTTCTGCTGCGTCGCTTGATCCATGTGGTTTACGGCTACGTTGATTTCTCTCAGGCCCGAAGCCTGCTCGCTAGTCGCGCGTGAAATCTGCTGCATCAGTGAGTCAATCGCCTTCACCTGTTCCGCGATACGATCCAATGCGCCGCCCGTCTCGGCAACCAGCGTGACACCTTGACCAACCTGTTCGTTAGAGGCCGAGATCAGCGCCTTGATTTCCCGAGCGGCCTGGGCCGAACGCTGCGCGAGTTCGCGAACCTCCTGAGCGACAACGGCAAAGCCTTTGCCAGCTTCGCCGGCGCGGGCGGCTTCGACCCCAGCATTCAGAGCGAGCAGGTTCGTCTGGAACGCGATCTCGTCGATCACGCCGATGATCTGGCTGACCTTGCCGGAACTGTCTTCGATCCCCTCCATGGCGGAAATAGCCTTGCGAACCACCTCGCTGGATCGTTCAGCCTCCGTACACGCTGTTTTAACCTTACCTGCCGCCAGCTGTGCATTTCCGGCACTTTCGTTGAGCTTTTCGGCGATTTCGCCGAGTGCTGCCGTGGTTTCCTCAAGGCTTGCTGCCTGTTGTTCCGTCCGCCTGGACAGTTCATCAGAACTGCGACTGATTTCGCGCGTACCACCGTTCAGGGTATCGACCGTAACGTTGAGGCGGATGACCGTCTCTTCAAGGCTCTGAACAGCGGAGTTGTAGTGATCACGCAACTCTTCATAGGATCCCGGGAAAGGCTCCGTGATACGGTGCGAAAGGTTGCCGTCGGCAAGCTGCTGCAGGCCCTTCCCCAGTGCAATCACAACCTTGCGCTGAGTTTCTGCAACGCCTAGACGCTCTGCTTCCGTCTGACTGCGCTGCTCTTCTGCGGCCAGACGCTGACGTTCTGCTACCTGTTCGAGGCTCCGGCCCTCGGCGAGCTTGTGGCGGAAAACATCGAGCGAAGTAGCAAGCGCACCCACTTCGTCCTTACGCTCCTGCCCGGCCACGGGCTGTTCGTAGTCACCCGCGGACAGCCGGCCAACTTCTTGCAGCAGCGTGCCTATCGGCTTCTGGATGAACAGACGAACTGCAATCAGCAGTGAGATGATGACCGCCGCCATGATTACAAGACCACCCGCGATGAGGATGAGCGTCTGCTGGTTCACGACCGAAGAAACAACCTCGACAGGGACATCCTCCACGATCATCCAGCGCGTGTTGAGACCCGGGAGATCGAAGGGAATCACAACTCTAAACACTGGCTCCTGGTCGATGCCAGTGACATTTTCAAGGATCACGGTCTCGCCGTCCAGGGCAGAGGCTTTCGCGGTCGCGTTGCCTTCGAAGTCGTAGGGCTTCATGATACTAGCCTTGTCGGGTGCCGCCAGCCAGCTGCCTTCACCAGACATGAGATAGACGCGCCCGACGCCGAAAGGTCGCTGACTTTCAAGCGATGCCGATAGGGCATCAAGGCCCACATCCACGCCGAGGACGCCCTGCAGATTTTCATTGGTGATGACCGGGTATGCGATCGTCATTAACAATATGCCGCCGGCTTCGACCTCGACATAAGGTTCCGTCGCCGCACCCGCACGCGTCTTTGCAGCAAGCGCAAAATAGCTTTTCTCTCGATCGATAACCTCTGGAAGGATTAGCTCGAAGCCACTGGCGCCACGCGTCCAATAAGGCGTGAATTCGCCGTTGACATTGGTACCGGTCGCTGCGCTCGGTTCGTGCTTCTGTCCGTCAAATCCGTTGACGTCCTCCAAAAGCCAGGAGCCGAAAACCAGATCGAATTTTTCGATCAAAGCGGGCAACATCGCGGTCACGCCAGCGCGATCAATGTCGGTGCGCTCAACGGCCGATGCCATGACCTTTACGGAACCCGCCAGGTGATTAAGCTGGGAAGCAACGCCCGCAGCCGTGGCCTTGGCATCCGTTCTCGCCTGGTCGAGAGTCATCGAGACCGTGCGCTCGCGCACCTGATAGATGACGGCGGCGAAGGTAACCACCAGACACAGCAAGATGGCCGTGGCGCTTACGCTGAGCAACTTGAATGCAAGAGTCCTGTTCATGGCCTGTCCCAGTTTCCTGTCCTTGGCTGAGCGCGAAGAAGCAATTTTCACGCGATCAGTATTTTCCGTTTGAGTTTATCTGCGCACTTATAAAAAACTGCTAATTTTCAATTCATTCGATGTAGAGTGGTCGCAACCCACGTGAAAGAATCGACCGCATCAGTTAGATCAATTCGTCTTGCTTTTCAGCGCCATCTGCGCTGTCAAAGGGTAAGGCTGAGTGTGTGAAAGGCAGCAGACCGCACACCTCTGGGACAAACACCGAGAGACGTTGACGTGCGATAAGCCTATGGAATAAAGTTAAATTTACCGTGAAGAGGATGATAAACTCCTCACTTCGAACCGAATATGGAGTGCCGTCCTTGAACGCCAAGATTGCGACGCCGCAGGCCAAAAAGACCTGGCCGTTTTACTGGATCAGCCGTGTCGATCAGCGTTATGTGCAGGTTCTCGAAAAGCGGTTGAAGCCCATGGGCATCGACGCACCACGCTGGCGTGTGCTGATGTCACTGCGCGAAGACACCTATCTCTCCGTGTCGGAAATTGCGGAGTATTCCGCCATGCGGCTCAACACGACGACAAAGGTAGTTCAGCGCCTGATTGCCGACGGGCTGGTAACCACCCGCGTCCGCCCGACGGATGCCCGCGCGACAGAGGTGAGCCTCACGCCCGAGGGTGAACGCATGGGGGCGCTGGCCCTGGTCGAAGTGCGTGACATCTTCGAACTGGCATTCCGCTCCGTCACCGACAAGGAGATGGAAGTGCTGAACACCATTCTGGAAAAGGTCTTCACCCAGTTGAAACGCATGTAGGCGAGCCATGCCTCAGACAGCCGGCTCCGCGTGAAGCTGGTGAAAGTGGCGACCGAACCAGATAAGGCTTTCTGGCTGCTCAGAGTGCAACCGGACCCCATCCACCTCGCAAGTCAGTACGGAATGCGAGCCCACCGATCGCACATCGACGATCCGGCAGTCGAAAGCGACCTCGGCATCGGTGAGAACAGGGGCTCCGGTCGCGAGCCTTACCCAATCCGCCCCGTCGAAGCGATCGCCGACGTTTTTGCTGGCGAAGCGGCGGGAGAGATCCTGATGCCGATGGCCGAGCACATTGACGGCGAGGACACCGTTCTCGACGAAGAGATCGTGACAGCGAATCCCACGATTGACGCAGACAATCAGCGTCGGCGGACTGTCGGTCACGGAGACGACTGCAGAGGCTGTCATTCCATGGCGACCCGCCACGCCATCCGACGTGAGGAGCGTCACGGCGGCACCGAGACGGCTCATGCCCTCCCGGAAGCTTAAGGCAGCGTCAGTCATTTGTGACATCGTCATTCTCTCCTCCTCGGCGCATCAGCGCCTTAAACATCCAGAACCAGTTTCGAGCTGCAGGACCGCGAACAGCAGGCGCAGATCATTGTGCCCTCCTCCCGTTCGTCGTCGGTCAGGAACTTGTCGCGATGGTCGGGCGCGCCCTCCAGGACGTCGGTGACACAGGTGCCGCAGACACCCTCCTCGCATTTGACCTCGACCTTGACGCCCGCCCGGGCCAGCGCCTTCGCAATCGTGTCCGTCGGGCCGACCGTCACTGTGATCCCCGAACGGCGGGCCTCCACCTCGAAGCCTTCTCCTGATGTGTCGACATCGGCGGAGAAATACTCGCGATGGACATTGGACGGCAAATGACCGGCGGCTTCAGCGCCCGAGATGACCCAGTCCATGAAGCCCTGCGGCCCGCAGACATAGAGATGCGTCGTCGGCGACGGCTGAGGAAGGTCACGCACAAGATCAAGCCGCTGCTCGGCTGGCTGGTCATCGAAGTGGAAGATGACCTTGTCTGCCCAGGGAGCGTCGACAATCATGTCATGAAATGCCGTCACGGCACGCGACCGCGTGCAGTAGTGAAGCCGGAAATCCCGACCGAGCGCATGCAGCCGACGCGCCATGGCAAGCATCGGCGTTATCCCAATTCCCCCGCCGAACAGGACTGTCTTTTGGGCAGTTTCCGCGAGCGGAAAATGGTTCCGCGGACCGTCGACCTCGAAGATCACGCCGGGCAGAGCCAGCTTGTGAACGGCAGCAGAGCCGCCGCGTGTCTTCGGGTCGAGCAACACGCCGATCTCATAGAAGCCCGTTTCCGCCGGATCCGAACACAGTGAATACTGGCGCCACAGGTCGACTTTGCCGTCATTGAGCCGCAGGTCTAGATGCGCACCCGCTTCGAAATTCGGCAGAGGTGCACCGTCCGGACGTGCAAGCCGCAGGCGCAGGATGTTGCCGGGCTCTTCCCGGCGTTCGGCGATTTTCAGGGTCAAGCCTTTCGAAGTCATGTCTCACCTCACCGCATGTAAATGCCGCCATTGACGTCCCAGCAGGCGCCATTGACGAAATCAGCTGTCGGTCCGGCTAAGAGAGCAACGAGCTCCGCCACGAAGACGGGATCGCCAAGCCTGCCGACGGGGATGTTGGCGAGCGCGCCCGCCATCTTCTCCGGCGTGATCACCGAGCGCACCATCGGCGTATCCATCGGCCCCGGGGCAATCGCGTTGCAGGTCACACCGAAGGGCGCGAGGTCGCGGGCGAAAACCTTGGTCAGCGTCAGAATGGCGCCCTTGGAGGCCGCGTAATGCGCGCCGGTTGCCGTGCCGCCATTCTGTCCCGCAAGCGAGGCCAGATTGATGATCCGGCCAAAGCCGCGATCCTTGAAATGGCGACCGAAAATCTGGCTGCCGGCGAAAGTACCGCCGGCATTCGTGGCGAGCACCGCGTTGAAATCGGCAGGATCGATCTCAAGCAGCGGCTTGACCGCCGTGCGGGCAGCGTTGTTGACCAGCACCTCGACAGAGCCCCAGCGCTCGACGCACCGATCGAGCACCGCCTGGAAGTCCTCAGGCTTCGACACATCAAGGGTTGCCGTCACCGCCGTTTCGCCGGCGAGGTCGAGCTCGGAGGCAAGGCTCGCCCCCGCCTCCGCGTCCATATCGGTGATGACGACGCGGAAGCCTGCACGGTGCAGCGCCCGGGCGATCTCGGCACCGAGGCCGCGAGCGGCGCCTGTGACGACCGCTGTCTGGATCTTTTCTGGAAGAGGTGCCGCCATCAGAACAAATAGCTGAACGAGTTCAGCATCCCATCCGAATTGAGAAGACGCACCACCTTGGTGCGGATCTTGAAGCCTTCGCCCGATGCGACCAGCACATGGCGAACATTGGCAGCCCAGATGCGCTGGCGGCCGAACTTGTCTTCGACCACCTGCTCGGCGCTCGACACCGTCACGGTATCGCCCTCGACGGCGTCGATGACGAAACGGGACACGGTGCGGACAGTGCGGGCCGGCGGTGCCGACGAAATCGAGAAGCCCTGCTGAAAGCGCTGGATACGGTCGCGCCGCATCCGGTCGTTGTCATGGCAAAGGTTCAGCTGATTGTCGAAATCATCACCCTCGCCGATCGGCAGCGTGTAGAAGCCCTCCGGAATCCAGAGTGCGAGCCAGGCGTCGTAGTCCTTGCCATCCAGCAGCGCCGCCTCGGCCCAGATGAAAGCGCTGACCTTCTGCAACAGCGCCAGTTCCGTGGTTTTGACCATCATGTTCATACCGACATCATCCTCTTCCACATATGATAGGCAGCGCGCATGCCGGTCTCGGCGCTGATATGGCCGCGCGGACCGAGGTCGCCGGGTTGCTCGTCGACAAGGCCGCGGTTGACGAGGATAGGCAGGTCCTCGCCGCCCTTCGTGCCGCGCTGGACGCGCTCCCAGACTTCCGCATCGTCAGGCGATCCGAAGCCCATGGGACCCTGGAAGTGCTCATGCAGACGAAGCCTGACACGGTTGGCCGCCGCCGGCCCGCCATCCATACCAAGCGCGATATGGCGGATGTCGGTACGCTCGACATTGACGGGGTTGAGCACGCGGAAGAAGGCGAGCGAGAGAGAGACGTTGGGGAAGAGATTGAGATTGAACCCTGCACCACCAACGGCACGCACGATCTTCAGCACCTGGTCTTCCGGATACCCGTATTCGCGCAGTTCATGCACGAGCGGCATGAACCGTTCCTCGATCGGATCATCGAGATGCTCGTCGAGATCGATGCGCTCGGGGATCATCACCATCACGGAATGGCCATTGCCGAGATCCTCGACATAGCCCTTGCCCGTATCGAGGAACTTGAAAGCTTCTTCCGCATCGCCGTCGAGCGACTGCATGAAGCTCTTGTGCACGACCGGGAAATGATAGGCATCGGTCGTGTTTTCGAGCTGGATCTTCCAGTTCATAGGTACCGTGAACTGGTGTTCTCCCAGCACCTTGACCGGGAAACCACCACCCTGCTTCATGAACAGATCGATGTAGCGACATACGCCCGGACCAAGGAAGTCGACCAGCGGCTCGATCTCGTCATTGAAGGTGGCAAAGATCATGCCGGCGTAGCTCTCGGTCCGGAGCGTCTTCAGGCCATGGGCGCTCTTGTCGAAATCCGCACCATATTGCTCGGGATAAGGCAGGCCGCGAAGTGACCCGTCGAGCCCGTAGCCCCAACCGTGATAGGGGCACTGGAAGGACGAGGTCTTGCCCTTCTTGACCTCGCAGACAGTTGCGGCACGGTGCCGGCACCTGTTTACGAGGACATTGATCTCGCCCTTGCGATCACGCACCACGATGACGGGCTCTAGCCCGACATTCGAGAGCTTGAACGAACCCTTGTCGGCAAGTTCGCTGTCATGAGCGACCCAGACCCAGGTGCGCTTGAAGATGCGCTCCATCTCTTGGCCGAAGAGGTCGGTATCCTCGTACATCGCGGTCGCGACTTTCGCTTCGGTCGAGTAAAGCGCGTCGAGATCGCTGAATTTTTCTGCTGCATCCAACATGACAGCTCCTATCCGTTCTCAGAGTTCGGGGATGGTGAGTGCGCGGCCCATCCGGGCCTCGACACGCATGTATTTCCAGAGCCGATGATCCTCCTCATCGACCACGATCGTGCGCAGAAGGTTGCAGGCCGCGATCACCGACTGCCGGTCGGGGAAATCGCAGAGCATGTACCAGGTCCAGGGAAAGGCAGGCGATGTGCCGACCTGGGTCTGGTCGTCATCGAGCGTGCCGAGCACGGTGACGCCCTCGAGTTTGGCAACGCCGGACATGAAGGCCTGCGTCGCTTTCCAGACGCCACCGATCTGGCCGAAGGGCAGATCGAAGAAGGCAGGCTGGACGGCCAGGCATAGAAGGGTGCGGATGGGTGTTGGTTCAGACATCGGATGTTCCTTTGCAATCTCTCAAAATCAAGGGTAGCCGGGCGGCGTCTGCTGTTCGAAGAGCGCAGCACCAGCCGCCTGCCAGCTCCCGGCATTGATGAAGGCATGCTGGGCAACACAGGCCGCATCGACCATGGCGCGGCCGAGCGGATGGCCTGCTGTCATGGCATCAGACCCACCGAGCACGAAGGCGATGCGGGCGGCTTCCGCGCCGTCCTGAGCCGCTTTCGACGCGGCGTGGCGCAGACGGATATGGGTCTGCCGATCAATCTCGCCCTGGGTTTCCATCTGCCGCCAACCGGTTTCGATGGCGTCGTAAAAGGCGGATCGCGCACCGGCGAGCAGGCCTTCAGCACGGGCAAAATCAATCTGCACATAAGCGCGCGCCGCAGGGCTTGGCGCACCGGTGATCGAGGTTCGGGCCAGCGCATCGCTCCGGACCCAGTCGAGGGCCGAGCGCGCCGCACCGAGCGCCACCACGGCCAGCACCTGGGCGGCAAGCGCCATGGCCGGATACCGGAAGATGGCGTCATCCATCTGCGGCTTGCCACCGCGGATGAAGGTCCAATCCTCGGGCACGAGCACGCGGTCCGCCACGATATCATGGCTCCCTGTGGCTCTGAGGCCAATCGTGTTCCAGGTTTCGTCGACCGTGACCTTGTCGCGCGGCATGATGGCGGTGCGTGGCAGCGGGCTTGCCTCGCCTTCGATCTTGATGCCGGCGCCGACGATGGAAGCCCCCATCACACCGGAACCCCAGGGCCAGCGACCGCTGACCTCGAAGCCATCACCGACGCGTCGGGCCGCTTGCGGCGGAAACATCGCACCGGCAAAGACCGTGTTCGGATCGGTCCCGTAGATCTTGGCGTAGGTTTCTGGCGGCAGGGATGCCAGATAGGTGGCCGAGACGCCGAAGCTCGCGACCCAGCCAGCAGACGCATCTGCCGTCGCGATCTCTTCGACCAGCCGACAGAAGGCCTGCGGGGTCAAACCATCGCCACCGAAACGCTTCGGCACGAAGGCGCGATAAACGCCCACATCCTGAAACCGGCGCACGATATCGATAGGGATATGGCGCAGGTCCTGGAACTCCTGCCGCCTGAGCCTGATCTCGGCCTTCAGGGCCTCCAGCGCGTCGGCTGGCGCTATGCTGCTATGGGAATTCATGCTTCTCCCCTCAAGTCTGAGAACATCGGGTGGTGATCGCAAAGCCAGCGGGCGACGGCACAGAGCCGTTCATCCGCACCCTTGCGCGCAATGAGCTGGATGCCGGACGGCAGACCGGTCGAGGTGGCAGCCGGCAGAACGATGGCCGGGTGACCGGACAGATTGAACGGTCGCAGATAACGGGTCAGCGGCAGGACCTTTGCAGGATCGGACGCCTCCGACAGAAGCGGCGGCGCCTGCGGCAAAGCCGGCGTGACGATGACGTGGAACTCAGACAGGCAGTCGTCGACGGACTGCGTAAACGCGCTTCGAATGTCCTGCGCCGCCGCGAGAACAGCATCGCTGATGGCACGCGCGCCTTCCAACCGAAGCCGGACATCCATTCCGAACGGCGCCGCCGCTTCGAGACGCGACAGGTTCGCATCAAGCGTTTCACGGGCGATGATCGCCATGCCGGCCCGGAAAGCATCATCCAGATCCGGCAAATGGACGGCCTGTGTTACAATTCCGGTCGAAGAGAGAGCCAGATGTGGCTCCAGCATCTCCGGAACATTGGCCTCATCACTCGCGAGCCAGCCAAGACGCGGGGCGCTCGTCAGCGTTTCGGTCCGATAATCAGGCGCGATGATCGCCATGGCGCGGTCGATCATGTCCATGGTTCGTGCCAAGGGGCCGATGCAATCGAGCGAACTTGCCGCCGGCAGCGCGCCACGACGATCGACGCGTCCGAAGGTGGGCTTAAGCCCGATCACACCACAGCAGATGGCAGGCTGGCGCACCGAACCGCCGGTATCCGTCCCAATGGCGAAATCAACAGAGCCCGCGGCCACAGCAACGGCAGAGCCCGACGACGAACCGCCGGGAATACGCTCAGGCCAGCGCGGATTGACGGGCGTGCCCTCATAGGCATTTACGCCGGTCATGCCGTAGGCGATTTCATGCAAACGGGTCTTGCCGACGATGCGGCATCCCGCGTCGAGCAGCCGATCGACGACGGCGGAATTGGTCAGGGCCGGCGCGGCATCCGCGTAGGCCGCAGATCCGCAGCGTGTCACGTGGCCCGCCACATCCAGACAGTCCTTGATCGCGACCGTCGGGCCGCCATCGGCGCCGAGTGCCAGCATGCTGGCAAAAGCCGTTTCGGCAGCGCTCCTGTCTTGTCCATCCCGGTTGATCATTGTCACGTTCCCTTTTACGTGAAAATTACTGCAATAAGGCATTCTGTCAATCCGATATTCAATCGGATATGAAATTTTATTTTTTTAGATCAATTACTTGGCGCAATCTCAAAGCTTCGCCCCCGGCATGAAGCCGGCCCACTTTTCAGATGGGGATGCCTGGACCCTGCCTCCTCAGCGGGCCAGGCATTCTTTTTACCACGGAGAAAGCGCAATCAGTGTTGCAGCGACTGCAATTCTGTTTTCAGCAAGAGCTTCACTCGAAAAATCAGAGGCTTAAAAGACAAACCCATTGAATTAATTATTACGTGAATATTACCGCTTGACGCCGAGATGGCCCCCGGTAGCATTTGAAGGGCGCCGGTGATGAAACAGACGGCGTCACTATTTTGACCGCACGCGCCTTCCCTGAGAAGGCTTATCGCTTGCGAAGGGGAACATTCATGACTGCCGACACCGATATCAAAGCTCTGCTGCGCCGCGTCGAGGTCCTGGAGGCGGAAGCCGACATCCGCCGCATCCAGGCCCGTTACATGTTCCTGTGTGATACGCCCAATCCGGAATTCGGCGTGGCCGACGACATGGAGCGCATCGACCGGATCATGCAGCTCTATACCGAAGATGCCGTCTGGGAAGGTGTCGGCGAGTATTACGACAATCAGTTCGGGCGTGCCGTGGGTGCAGCCGCGATCCGCAAGCATTTCGAAGGTTTTTGGGGCGGCAAGACAGACCCGGCGCTGATCCTCAACTGCCACTACCTGACGTCGGAACAGATCCACGTGCATGACGGCGGCACGACTGCCGATGGCCAATGGGTGCACATGCAGCCCTGGCTCTTCTCCGACGGCAAGGCACTTCTGCGGTCCTCGCGGCTCAACAACACTTTCCGCAAGGAGCCGGATGGCACCTGGAAGATCACCCGCACACGGACTGAAAACGTCTTCGTCGCACCGCTCCCGGCCACCTGGGCGTCCGACTATCCTTCGAAATCGGCGCTGATGCAGCCGTAATATTTGGGGCCGCGCCGGGATGAAGCGGCGGGTGCCCAGAGGCGAGCTATGCCTTCAGTGACGTGCCGCCCTGATCATATCCGCAGCCTTCTCCGCAATCATGATGGTCGGCGCATTGGTATTCCCGGAGGGGACCGAAGGCATGATTGAGGCATCGGCCACCCGCAACCCCTTGACGCCATAGACACGCAATTCCGGATCCACCACGCAATTGGAGCTGACGCCCATGGCGCATGTGCCCACTTGGTGGTGATAGCTCCCAACAGCAGAGCGGGCATAGTCAGCCAGGCTGGCATCGTCCTCACGGGTCGGCCCTGGATAGACTTCCTGCCTGACCCAGCTCTTCAGCGCCGGCTGAGCAACGATCTCACGGATCTGCCGCATTGAAGTAATCAGCGTACGCACATCGTATTCCGTCGCCAGAAGGTTCGGATCGAGATGGAGTGGATCGTTGACATCGGTTCCCGTCAGCCGCAGTTCTCCACGCGATGTTGGTCGGATGCCTGCGGCATGCAGGGTGAACGCGTTCATCGGCCCCTCCTGCCCGGGAGCATAGGCGGGCACAGAGAAGAAGAGCGGCTGTATGTCGGGCACGACCACGGAAGGGTGCGATTTCAGGAACGCATGAACCTGCATCGGAGGCACGGTCGGATCCGTCGGGAAGGGATAGTCGCCGTAGGATTCGAAAGTCATTGGCAAAAAGGTATGGTCGTGCAGGTTCTGTCCGACGCCCGGCAGATCCACGACAGTGTCGATGTCGAACTCCCGCAGGTGAGAAGTCGGGCCGATACCAGAGAGCATCAGGATACGCGGGCTCTCCATGGTCCCGGAGGAGAGAATTGCCTCGCGGCAGACGCCGACTTCGAAAGTCTCACTGCCCCTTCGGCATTTGACGCCCGTCACCCGACCATTCTCGATAAGGAGTCTCTCGACCCGCGTTCCGGACGCGACGGTTAGATTGCGCCGGTGTCTCACCGGATTGATGAACGCCGCTGCGGTCGAAGCACGCTCGCCGTTCAGTGTATTGAACTGGATGCGGCTGATGCCTTCAAGCGTTTTGCCGTTGTAGTCAGGGTTATAGGCAATGCCGGCATGTTGCGCTGCCTCGACCAGAGCATCCATGATAGGATGCGCTTCATAGTCCGTGGTCACGTGTAGAAGCCCTCCGGCGCCATGCCACTCGTCTGCACCGCGGTCGAAATCCTCGGACTTACGGAAATAAGGCAGCACACTGGACCAGTCCCAACCATGGCAGCCGGCATGTGCCCAGCTGTCGTAGTCCCTCGCATGGCCACGCACGTATATCATGCCGTTCATTGCCGAGGATCCACCGATCACCTTGCCGCGCGGCCAATAGATCTGCCTCCCATGGCAATGCTTTTGCGGCACCGTATGGTAACCCCAGTCATAGTCCGAAAACCAGACTTCGATTACGCGTAGCGGCGTAGAGATCATTCCGGGCGTGTCTCCATGGCCGCCTTCCAGCAAGAGAACACTGACGCGCTCGTCTTCGCTGAGGCGAGCAGCCAGGGTACAACCCGCCGAACCGCCTCCGCAAATGACATAGTCGAACTCTTGCCCCGCGACCGAGACCGGTGTGAATGCAGCATTTTGCGTCATTGCTTTGCTTCCCTTTTGACGTGTTTCATCGTACGCCCGGACGGACCGGCCGCTATGCAATGCCCGGCCAGTTTCCCAGCCGGACCGATGTTCAGAGCGTCACCGATAAGCGATGCAGACGGCTTTCGTTTCCAGGTAGTTTTCCAGAGCGCCGCGACCATGTTCGCGACCGATACCGGACTCCTTCCGGCCGCCGAAGGGCATGTTCTGGTCGGGGATGTTGTGGCTGTTGACCCAGACGGTACCGGCTTCGATCTTCGGCACATAGCGCATCATCTTGTTGATGTCGGTCGTCCAGATCGAGGCGCCCAGGCCATAACGAGTATCATTGGCCATGGCGATTGCCGCATCGGCATCATCAAACGGGGTCATGGTGATGACCGGCCCGAAGACCTCATCCTGCATGAGGGCCATGTCCTGGCGCACATCGGTAAAGAGTTCCGGCGCGACGAAGAAGCCTTGCGAAGGGGCGGTCGCCCCGATGATCGGCTTCGCTCCCTGCTCGATACCGCGCGCGATACAGGCCTTCACATGCGCCTGATGCCGGGCGGAGACGACGGGATTGATCTGGTTGCGCGGGTCGAGCCCCGAGCCGATCGCCAGGCTGCGGGTGACATTGGCGATGACTTCGAGCGCCTTCTCGTAAATGCCCTTTTGAGCATAGATGCGGACGCCGGCGCAGCAGGTCTGCCCGCTGTTGAAGAAGCTGCCGATACCGGCGGCGACACCGAGCAGGTCGAGATCCATGTCGTCGAACATGATCATCGGCGCCTTGCCACCGAGTTCCAGCGTTACCCGCTTCATGTCCTTCATCGCCTGAACGCCGATCAGCTTGCCGGTTTCCGTCGAGCCGGTGAAGGTGATCTTGGCGACCTGGGGATGCGCGACGAGCGGCGCGCCTGTGTCCTCGCCAAAGCCGGTGACGACATTTAGGACCCCCTCGGGAACACCTGCTTCAAGGCATATTTGCGCCAGGCGGATCGAGGTGAGCGGCGTCTCCTCCGCAGGCTTCAAGACCACGGTGCAGCCCGCAGCAAGCGCCGGCGCAACCTTCCACACCGCCATGTTCAAAGGGAAGTTCCAGGGGGTAATCGCAGCGACGACCCCAACGGCTTCTTTGCGGGTATATGCCTGGTAACGCATGCCGGGCGGAATCGGAATGGACACGTCCAGGGTCGATCCCTCGATCTTGGTCACCCAGCCGGCCATATAGCGGAAATACTCCGCAGAGGACTGAACCTCGATCAGACGCGATAGCATGATCGATTTGCCCTGGTTCAGGGTCTCGAGCTGGGCCAGCTCCTCGCCATTGGCTTCGATCAGGTCCGCAATCTTCAAAAGGATAGCCTGGCGCTGAACCGGCAGCATCTGCGACCAAGGGCCTTCGAAGGCACGCCGCGCCGCCTTGACCGCCAGGTCGACATCCTCAGCTCCGCAGGCAGGCACCTCGGCCAGCACAGAGCCATCGGCCGGATTGAAGACGGAATAGGTCTTGCCGGACAACGCCGAATGCAGCTTGCCGTCGATCAGACATTTCGGTGCAGACAGGAAAGAGGTGACATGCGTGGAAACGCTGGTCACGGCACTGTCGGGTTGGGCAATCTTCATGGTGTTTCCCTCTGGTTTTAGTTGCTGCGATGGTCTTGCCACCGCCGTGGCCGGCTCTTGAGCTCGGGCTCCGGTTGACCCCGGGCGGCAGCGGATTTGGATGAAATCCGAAGAAAGGTGGCTCGGGTGATCCTCGGCATCGTGGACGGATTGCTACATCCTGCCCGCCGTGTGAAACGTGATAAATCACGTAAAGCGGGAAACATTCTTGCAAATCTCGCAAGACTGGAGATGTGCAAACTTCCCACTTGATAAAATCCATATTTAGATGAATATTACCGTTACAAAAAACGGGAACATACAATACTGGGTAGACAGGATGGATCGCTTCGTCGAACTGGAAGTCTTCACACGCATCGCCGATGAGGCGAACCTCACGCGCGCTGCGCAAGAAATGGGTCTGTCGGTTTCCGGCGTCAGCCGGCATCTGACAAACCTGGAAAACCGTCTCGGCGTGCGGCTCGTGCAGCGGACAACGCGGGCGCTTTCGCTGACCTCGGAAGGGCAGCGTTTCGCCCACAGCGCACGCGGCATTCTCTCCACGCTGCAGGAGGCCGAAGAATGTGTCAGCATGGTCTCGGCCGAGCCAACCGGCGTCCTGCGCATCGGCGCATCGCTTTCCTTTGCGATGCTGCATCTCATGCCGGTGATCAACACCTTCAAGGCGCGCTACCCGCAAGTGCGGATCGACCTCCAGGCATCCAACCGCTATTGCGACATCATCGAAAACGGCCTTGATCTGGCAATCCGAACACGCCGTGCGGAAGTGGACAGCAGCGTCACAATCCGGAAACTTGCAGAAATGCAGCGCCGAATTGTCGGTGCACCCGACTATATCGCGCGCACCGGCGTGCCGCAGGTGCCGGAGGACCTGGAGCGCCATGCGCTGCTTCTCTACACCCTCTCGGAAAGCTGGGACCAGTTGAGCTTCACGCGCGGCGGCGAAGAGCGCCGCATCTCCGTCTTGGCAGAGATGGCAAGCAATGACGGCCAACTGCTCCGCCAGGCGGCCTTGGCCGGCATGGGGCTGATGGTCCAGCCGGCCTATGTGGTCAATGAGGACATCGAGGCGGGACGTCTGGTGCCGGTGCTGACCGATTGGAGCCTTCCGAGCGTCACGATGAATATCGTCTTTCCCTCGCGAACCCATCTCCCGGCCCGCACACGGCTGTTCATCGATGCCTTGGTCAGACACTTCCGCGACAACGATCTCGAACGGACCTGGCAGCACGTGCCGCGACCTCCGGTCCAGTAAAGAAGGGCGCATCCGCCAATCGACTCGCAAGAATGGCCCACCGCCCCAGCAGAAAGATCCCAGATGCCCGATATCAAGAGTGCCACCGCAGCCTATCTCGACCACGTCGCATTCACCGTGCGCGACATTGCCCCGCACCTGGCCTTCTTCCGCGATGTCCTTGGAATGACCGTGACCAAGCGCGATGGCAGGCAAGAAAAGCCGAGCCAGGTTTGGCTGCTGGGCGGCCTGCAGATTGTCGAGGATGCAGATTTCATTGGTGCGGAAGGGCGCTTCGCCCATCTCGGCCTCATCTGTGCCGATGTGCCCGCGGCCATCCAGGGGGCGCTGGCGCATGGCGGCACGTCGATGGAGAAGGGCGCGCACTGGGTGGAGATGCCCGACGGTTTGCTGCTCGAATTCCTGCCCGATACCCGCAACGCGGTTGAAACCGTGCGCAATCTCGACCCCCGTCGCGCCTGAGTGATCGCAAGACAGCAAACGATCGAACGACTACGTCAAGCTCGTCAGGAAAACCGCTCCAGGCGGTAGGGCGTCGGATCGAGCAGCGGCGTGGCGGATGCGGTCACCAGGTCTGCGGCGAGCTCGCCTGCAGCCGGTCCCGTACCGAAGCCATGGCCCGAAAAGCCGGTCGCAAGTGTGAGGCCGGGAATCCCGGCCACCGGACCGAGCACCGGCAGGGAATCCGGCGTGATGTCCATCATGCCCGCCCAGACATCCTCAATCACAGCCTTGCCGAACAACGGCCACGCCGCCGTCAGATTGCGCATCGCTTCGGCGTTGATGGCGGGATTTGCCGGCGGATCCATCACACGCACCCGCTCGAAGGGAGACCGGGATTTGGCACCCCAGCGACGCGGCAGGGCGATGTCCTTCAGGAAGTCTGACCCGAGGCTGATGCGCAGCAACTGCCGCTGGCCGCGCAGCATGTGCAGGTAACGCAGGCCGATCAGCAGGTGATCGAGCATCAGCGGTGCGCCGAGAGCACCGCGTTGGGTAATCGTATAGCCACCATCGAGGCGCTTGCGGAAGGAGAAATCCGGACCGCCGACGGCGATCTCCGTGGGTCCCTCCATGGGGGCCGTGCGGATGACAGAGCAGATCAGCGGCAGCGTGGGCAGCCCCACACCGAGATTGGCCAGGAACTTGCGCGACCAGAGCCCGCCGGCGAGCAGCACCTGATCGCAGCAGATCTCGCCCTTTTCCGTTGCCACGCCGGTGACGCGGCCGGCGGAACGCACCAGCGTGCGTACGGCACAGTTCTCGACAATCACGGCCCCTTTCGCGATCGCGGCGCGTGCAATCGCGCTCGGGGCAAGCGTCGGCTCCGCACGACCGTCTGACGCCGTGAAGATACCACCGGCCCAGGCCCCCTGCCCGCCGGGCACCCGGTCATCGATCTCCCGGGCACTGAGCATTTGTGAATCGAGCTTGAGACCTTCGACCGTCTTCATCCATTGGCGATGCATCTCCATCTCGCCTTCAGTGCGCGCGAGATACATGATGCCCGCCTGCCGATAGCCGACATCCATTCCGACACGTTCGGGCATGGTGGCCCAGAGACGGTCGGCAGCCTGCGCCATCGGCACGTCCGGCGCCGAACGGCCCATCTTGCGGATCCAGCCGAGATTGCGGGAGGACTGCTCGCATGCCACGCGGCCCTTTTCGAGCAGCACCACGGGGATACCGCGTTCGGCAAGGACGAGCGCTGCCGTCAGCCCGACGATCCCTCCGCCGATAACGACGATCGTGGTCTGCGTGGGAAAGGAAGAGGCGGTTTGAACGGGCAGGATGGTCGGGGCCATGAGTACGAACCTGATGTTTCGGGAGAAGGAGCGAGGCTGCAGGAAGCCGCCTCCCGGTAGCTCGATCAGAGCGAGATCACGCGCTCTTCGGTTTCGGCCTTTCCGGCGCCGCGATAGGCGGTCACCTCGATCTCGACTTTGTAGACGGTCGAGCCAAGCGGCGGGCATGTGACGGTGCTGGCCGGATTGATGCCACGAAACTTTTCGCCGACCACGGTCATCACGGCCACGATGTCGGCTGGATCCTGGATGAAGACACGCGATGCGACGACGTCGGAAAGTCCGGAATCGACAGCCGCCAAGGCTGCCTCGACATTGGAAAAGACCTGAAGCGTTTGCGCGGTAATCTCTTCAGGGATCTCCTTGCTGACCGGATTGCGGCCTGCGGTGTTGGAGACGAAGATCCAGTTATCGACCGCGACGATGCGGGAATAACTGCCGTGCTCTTCGAACTTGGATCCGGTCTTTATCTTGACGACCTTGGTCATGGTGGCACTCGCTGCTGTCTTGAGAAAGAGAAAGGCCGGGCGGGCGACGACATCGCGAACCGCCCGGCAAGTTGGCGCCGGGGAAATCAGCGCAAGACGGGAACGTCCCAGAGGTTGAGCTTGACGCCGATGCCGCGAGCGATCGCATTGCGGTAGACGATGGTGCCCCAGGCGACATCCTCGACCGGCATGCCACCGACGGACATGATGATGATCTCTTCGTCGTTCTGGCGACCCGGCGCATCGCCAGCGACGATCTTGCCGATGTCTTCCAGATCAGCGCGATCCATGCGTCCCTCGGTGATCATGTCCATGAACTTCACGCCGATGATCGGCACGTGCACATGCGCGGGCTTGGGCAATTCGTGGTACCAGGCGTCGTAGAGGCCGGTATTGTCGAGCACCTTGCGGACATCGTGGGCCTCCATGGCCTCGTCAATGTTGCAAAGCGCCGGCATTGCAAGGAACGCGCCAGGCTTGACCCATTCGCGCTTGACGATGGGGTAGGTAGAGGGATCGCCGACGGCACCCGAGTTGCAATAGCTGACGAGATCACTGTCACGCACGACGGCCTCGATGCTATCGACCACGGTTACGGACGTGATCTGCGGATAGGTTTCGGCAACCCAGGCAAGGAAGCTCTTGAGGCTCTTTTCG
This sequence comes from Allorhizobium sp. nf9_anc, assembly GCF_056323085.1. Lineage (NCBI taxonomy): Bacteria > Pseudomonadati > Pseudomonadota > Alphaproteobacteria > Hyphomicrobiales > Rhizobiaceae > Allorhizobium > Allorhizobium sp. nf9_anc. The sequence continues at coordinate 112,536 of NZ_JBWHZM010000004.1, forward strand.
CCACGACCCTTCACCTTCAGCGTATCGATATTGGGGCATGCCGCCATGAAGGCCGCAAGCGTGGTCTTGGCCATGACACCCGGTCCAAGAATGCCGACGATGCGGCTGTTCTTGCGTGCAAGATGGCGTGCGCCGACGCCCGGAATGGCACCGGTGCGATAGGCCGAAAGCAGGTTCGCCGACATGAAGGCGAGCGGAGCGCCCGTATCGGCATCGTTCAGGCAGAACATCAGGATCGAGCGCGGCAGACCCTTGTCGCGGTTTTCGATGTTGGAGCCGTACCACTTCATCCCTGCCGTGCGGAAACGGCCGCCGATATAGGCCGGCATGGCCATGAAGCGACGATCGGCGGTCGGCTTCGGCATATCAGGGAAGGGCGAGTTTTCCGGGAAGGAGATCATCGCACCATGGCTGTCGCTGTTCGGGCCAGCCATCCGGTAGTCACCGTGATAGAGCAGGCCGAACATTTCTTCCATGGCGTCAACGCAGGCCGGCATATCGGTCACGCCGGCTTTGATCATGTCTTCTTCCGACAGGTAGATGAAATCGATCTTGGTACTGTTGATGGCGGTCATGTCGTTCATGGCAGATGCTTTCGTTTGGCCGCAGAACATCGCATCCGGTCGAGGCGACAGGATCGAGGGCCGGTTGGGAAGGAGCGGGACGCTTTGCCTCCGTCCCGCGGTGATGGGTTGGGAACTAAGCCTCGAACACCTTGCCCAGGGCCGCGTAGCGAACGGGATCGGAACCCTTGATCCGCATTGCAAAGACGACACCGCCAAGACCGACAAGCGCCACGATCAGCGGGAAGCTATCGACGACGATGTTAGACGCGCCGGCGAGCAGCTCGAGATTGGAGATGACCAGGCCGAGCGCACCGACGAGACCGGCAAAGGCGAGCGCCGGAGCAATTAGTGTCTGCCAGAGGCCATGTCCATGGCTGTTCTTGCGGAAGTAAAGGATGACCGCGATGCACACCACGGCCTGCACGGTGAGGATGCCGATGACCGTCAACGCCGACATGTAGGAGAACACGACGGCGAACGGGTCCTGTCCGGCCAGTGCGAACGCGGTGATCACGATTGCTGCCGAGGCAGACTGCAACATGCCGGCGACATAGGGCGAGCCGTGAACAGCGTGCACCTTGCCCAGGACGCGCGGTGCCAGCCCCTCGCGACCGAGGGCGAAGAAATACCGGTTGAGCGTGTTGTGGAAGGAAAGCACACAGGCAAACAGGCTGGTGATCAACAGCAGGTTCATGGTGGTGGCAGACCAGGCGCCGAGCACGTCTGTCGCTGCGCCAAAATAGAAGGCGTCGAGCGAGGCGGCAGCGGTCTGCTGAACCTTGGACGGACCGTAGTGGAGCCCGATTGTCCAGGTGGAAAAGGCATAGAAGACAGCGATCAGAAGGACCGAGATATAGGTTGCCCGGGGGATCGTTTTTTCCGGATGCTCCACCTCCTCGGCAAAGATGGCCGTGGCTTCGAAACCGATGAAGGACCCAACGACGAAGACCAAGGTTACGCCAAGGCCAGCGCTGAAGACTGTAGACGGCTCGAAGGAAGTGAGAGTGATGCCTTCAGGTCCACCGCCGGCGACTAGGATCGCAACATTGAGCAGGAGCAGGATGACGATTTCCGCCACCATGCAGACGCCGAGGATCGTACCCGAGAAAGCGATGTTGCGCTGACCGGCCAGATGCACGAGCACCAGGAAGCCGAGCGACCAGATGAACCAAGGCAGACTGACACCAAACTCTGCCATCATGTTCTGGGTGAAGAGGCCGAGCAGGCCGTAGACTGCAATCTGGACGGAGCTGTAGGTCAAAAGCGCAATGAAGGCGCCGCCCACACCGGCCGGCTTGCCGATGCCCTGTGTAATGTAGGTGTAGAACGCCCCTGCCCCACCGACATGCCGGCTCATCGTGGTGAAGCCGACCGAAAAGATCAGATAGAGCAGGCCGGCGAGTACGAAGGCGCCGGGAACACCGGCACCATTTCCAAAGGCAAAGGCCGGCGGCGTGGCGCCGACCACGGCGGTCAATGGCGCGGCAGCGGCGACGACGAAGAAGATGATATGGGCAATGCCCACGGAATTCCGGGCCAGGCGTCCTGTGGACGCCGGCGCACTGTTGGCGACAGTCATGTGAACCCCTCACGGTTTCTTTGCTTATTGTTAAGAAACATGAGAGAGCCCCGGTTACTTGGACATTGCCATATGTGACATTAATTTGTTATTTTATGCCAAACTGGAGGAAAATCTGCCATGTCCGGAAGCGGAGCGGCAACGAGTCGGCGCCAATCCGTCACCTATATTCGTGTGGCGGCGCTGACGCCCTTCATCGAGCATCTGCAGAACGCGGGTGCTTCGCCCGCCACTTTGCTTGATCGACATGCCATCCCGTCCAGCCAACTCGACGATCCCTATGCCTTGATCCCGCTCCACCACTTCGTCGCATTTCTGGAAGATGCGGCCGCAGCGACGGGCGACGATGCCTTCGGAGCAAAACTTGGCGCCCACCTCAAACCCGCCGATATCGGCCCGTTGGGCATCCTCTTTTCCGTTTCCTCGACCATTCACATCGCCCTGCAACGGATTGCCCGCCTCGCAAATTCTCTGCAGGGCGCAACCAATTCCGGCGTGATGGACGATGACGGGACGCTCACCTGGAGCTACGCCTTGACGGATCGCTCCATCTGGCCCCGCAGGCAGGACGCGGAATACTCGATGGCCGCCACCTGTGAACTGGTGCGATCCTGCTTTCGCGCCAACCTCAACCCACTGGAAGTGCATTTCGAGCATGAGCGCCCGGCAAAGATCGAGCCGTTGAAGCGCATATTCCGGGCCCCACTGCTCTTCTCGCAATCCAGCAACCGACTGATCTATGATCGCGAGGGCACCGACCGTGTGTATCGCAACGAAGACAAGTTCCTCATCGCGACGCTGGAGCGTCACCTTGCCGACCTGATCCGGGAGACAAAGCCGGACGACGCACTTTCGGACGAGGTCACCTTTCTCATTCAGCTCTATCTCGGTCGACGCCCTGTCACCACGACCTTCCTCGCCCAGGAGCTCGGCATGAGTCTGCGCACACTGCAACGGCGCCTGGACGACGAGGGCACGTCGGTGCGGGCCTTGGTTCGCAAGCATCGGGCGGAACTGGCGGTGGGGCTGCTGGAGCGCCCCGACACCCGCGCGGCCAATGTTGCACTGGCTCTGGGCTATGCTGACGGCGCCGCCTTTTCACGGGCCTTCAAGGACTGGACAGGGAAGTCGCCACGCGATGCACGCACCCGCAAGCGGCGAGGGGTGGCAGAAACCGAGGGCTGACCTGCGCGCGGCTCGGGAACCAAGGGCGCCGCGTCATCTCACCCGATGTCGCTATTGATCGACAGATTGTGCTCGAGACTGAGCCAGGGCTGTCTCTCGGCATAAAGATCGCGAATGAGGCGCTTGACCAACTCCACGACGGCGGAGTCGTCACCGGCACGGTGGTTCAGCACCACGGGCGACGTCGCCCGTTCCGCATCCAGCATGCGATAGCGCAGGTCAGAGCGCAGTATGCGCGCTGAGGATGGCACGATGCAGACCCCCGCTTCGGCGGCGACAAGTCCTAGCGCGGTTTGAATTTCGCTGACTTCCTGGACTTCCAGCGGCTGGACATTGTGATGCAACAGGATGCCAAGGACTTGATCGGCATAGCTGGGGCGCGGCTCCCGTGGATAAACAGCCAGCTTTTCGGTCGCCAGCGCCGATATCGGCAGTGGATCAGAAGAACTTGAAAGCGGCGAACAGTCGGGCAAAGCCACCGCGAGCCGCTCCTCGCGCAGGACTGTGCTGACCACCTGTGGATCCGTGTGCCTCAACCTTCCAAATCCGATATCGATGCGCCCCTCCTTCAAGGCGGGAAGCTGATGAACCGACATCATCTCGAGAAGCTGGATGTCGAGATCCGGCGCATGCTGTCTGAGTGTCCGAACAAGCGCAGGCAGCCCGCCATAAAGCGTGGAGGCAACGAAGCCGATGGAAAGCACTCTGTTCTGATTGAGCCCGACACGACGGGTCGCCTCCTTCATCTGTTCGACGCGCCCGAGAATCTGCAGCGCCTGCTCGTAGAAGACCCGGCCGGCTTCCGTCAGAAGAACCGGTCGGCTCGAGCGAATGATCAGGGCGACGCCAAGCTCCTCCTCCAGCAGCTGGATTTGCCGGCTCAAGGGCGGTTGGGCGATGCGAAGCGTATCGGCAGCGCGGGTGAAATTGCGTTCCCGCGCAACCGCAACAAAATACCTGAGCTGTCGAAGATCCATCACCGTCACCACATGGATTTGTCATAATCGGTACAGAATGCACGACATATGGCCTTCAATCCAGCGCGCAAATCAAACATCATACCTTGAAGGTATCAACCAACACTTATTCGGTCTTGGACTGAACGTGTGTCTTCTCACATCATTGCTCCATGAACCCGACCATTCACCCACCGCTCAAGGCGCTCGCCGCCGCCCCGACCGTCGAACGCATCGAAACGATGCTGGTTGATCTGCCAACGATCCGGCCGCACAAGCTCTCGGTCGCCACCATGAACGGCCAGACGCTGATGCTGGTCATGATCCATTGCAGCGACGGGATTGTCGGCATCGGCGAAGGCACGACCATCGGCGGGCTGGCCTATGGCGGCGAAAGCCCTGAGAGCATGAAGCTTTCGATCGATCGCTATTTCTCCCGTGTCATGCTCGGCGAGGATGCCACCCGCATCCAGACGCTAATGGCGCGGCTGGGCAAGATGGTGAAGGACAACCGCTTCGCCAAAAGCGCCGTGGAAACCGCCCTTCTTGATGCCCAGGGCAAGCGCGTGGGATTGCCGATCAGCGAACTGATCGGCGGGCGCCGCCGTGATCGCCTCCCGGTTGCCTGGACGCTGGCGTCCGGGGACACGACCCGCGATATCGCCGAGGCTGAGCAGATGCTCGCGCTACGCCGCCATTCGATCTTCAAGCTGAAGATCGGCTTGCGCTCCGTTCGCGAAGATGTCGCCCATGTCGCGGCAATCAAACGCGCGCTCGGGGACCGCGGGGCGGTCCGCGTCGATGTCAACATGGCCTGGACCGAGACCGAAGCCAATCTCGGCCTAGCCGCCCTCGCCGATGTCGGGTGCGAGCTCGTGGAACAGCCCGTGAGATCAGCCGCAGCCCTCGGTCGCCTCGTTCGGCGCTTTCCAATCGCGGTGATGGCAGACGAATCCCTGACCGGGCCGGAGAGCGCCTTCGAGATCGCCCGCACCCATGGCGCCGATGTCTTTGCCGTCAAGCTGGAGCAGAGCGGCGGCACGTTCAACGCTCAGCGCGTGGCGGCGATTGCAGATGCGGCCGGCATCGAGCTCTATGGCGGCACCATGCTGGAAGGGGCGATCGGCAGTGTGATTTCAGCCCATGTCTTCTCGGCTTTCGCCGACCTGCAATGGGGAACGGAACTCTTCGGGCCGCTGCTTCTCACCGAAGAGATCCTGGAAACGCCGCTCGACTACAGCGATTTCTCGCTGGCTGTGCCGACAGGCGCAGGCCTGGGGATCAGGCTGGACGAAGACAGGCTCAAACATTTCACCCGCGAGGGGTCCCGCCAAATGACCACTATGCAGGCTTGAGGAGACGATCATGCTGTTTCAAGTCAAGATGACCGTTAACCTGCCGTATGATCTGCCGGCCGATGAAGCCGCAGACATCCTGAAGCGGGAAAAGGCCTATTCCCAGGCGCTGCAGGAACAAGGCAAATGGCGCCATATCTGGCGGATCGCCGGCCACTACGCCAACATCAGCATCTTCGACGTGGCCGACAATGACGAGCTGCATGCGCTTCTGTCAGGCCTTCCGCTTTTCAAATTCATGAACATCGAGGTGATGCCGCTGCTGCGCCATCCCTCGGCTGTTCGCGACGACGACCGTTGACGACAACGCCCGAGAAATCTGGCTCAATTCACCCCATGTGAGGAGGATATGACATGAGTGTAAAGATCTTCAACCGCCCCGACATCCAGGACTTTCTCAAGGTCCTCAGTGGCCTCGATCAGAAGGATGGCAATCCGCGTGTTAAGCAGATCGTCAACCGGGTCGTATCGGACCTCTTCAAGACGATCGATGATCTCGACGTGACGCCCGACGAATACTGGACGGCGATTGCCTGGGTGAACGAGATCGGCGCGACCGGACAAGCTGGCCTGATTTCGCCCGGCCTCGGGCTTGACCATTTCCTCGATGAACGTCTTGATGCCATCGATGAAGCGCTCGGCATCAAGAACGAGACGCCGCGCACCATCGAAGGTCCGCTCTATGTGGCAGGCGCTCCGGAATGTCAGGGCTTTGCCCGTCTGGATGATGGCGCCGACACGGACGGCCACACGCTAATCATGCACGGCACCGTCTACGGCGCAGATGGCAAGCCCAGCGCCGGAGCAAAGGTAGAAGTCTGGCATTGCGACACGCGCGGCTTCTATTCGCACTTCGATCCGACCGGCAAGCAGGCGCCGTTCAACATGCGCCGCACGATCATCGCTGACGACCATGGCCGCTACAAGTTCAGGAGCATCGTGCCACACGGCTACGGCGTACCTCCCGGCAGCCCGACCGAGAAGCTTCTCTCGGCGCTCGGCCGCCACGGCCAGCGTCCTGCCCATATCCACTTCTTCATCAGTGCCGACGGCCATCGCAAGCTGACGACGCAGATCAACATCGCCGGCGATCCGCTGATCAATGATGACTTCGCCTATGCCACGAGGGACGGCCTGGTGCCTGATGTCATCGAGCGCACCGACGATGCCAGCATCAAGGCACATGGCCTGAGCGGTCCCTTTGCCGAGATCGTCTTCGACATCAAGCTGACAGCCCTCGTTGACGGCGTCGACAACCAGGTGAATGCCCTGCGCCCCCGCGCTGTCGCATGATGAACACGGGTTGAAAGCAGCTTCTCTCGCGCGGCTTTCAACCCGTTCAAGTTACCATCACCTGCACTGGCCGTCAAAACATGCCATATCTAGTCCTGCCCAACCACCGTCTGTACTATCAGGTTGAAAACACGGCCACCGATCGTCCCTGGTTAGTTTTCTGCAATTCGCTGGGAACAGATCTTTCAATGTGGGACCCGCAGGTAGAAAAACTCGCTCGGTATTTCAGGATTCTCCGCTACGACCGTCGCGGTCATGGTTTATCGACTGCGCCAAAGGCACCTTTCACTCTCGATGACCTTGGCAATGATCTCCTGAATTTAATGGATGCGTTGGGGATCCAGCGGACACATTTCTGTGGCCTGTCGATCGGCGGACTGGTTGGGCAGTGGTTGGGGATCAATGCAGCCACGCGCATCAACAAGATCGTTGTCGCAGCAACTGCACCCAGGATCGGCACCGCCAAAGGTTGGAATGAACGCGTCGATCTCGTCCGTTCACAAGGTTTGAAAGCACTCGTTCCAGGCACTCGGGAGCGCTGGTTTTCGCCTGAGTTTGCGGCCACCACACCCATCACCATCAATCATTTCCTCACAGTGTTCGAGGCGACCTCCGTCGATGCATATGTCGGATGTTGCATTGCGCTGGCCGATGCAGATCTGGGCAACCAGATCAACCAGATCCCAAATCCACTCCTGGCGATCGCTGGGGCGAGCGACAGCGTTTGCCGACCTCAGGACACCAACGAGTTATCGCTGAAGGTCCGCGCTGGACGATATTGCTATTTGCCGGGCCGCCATCTTGTCAGCACCGAATCGGCTCAGGCGTTCAACAAGCTCCTGATCGAGTTCCTGGGTGTCGACTGCCCTGCGGACTGATGAACCTGCTCAACAATGGAAGCACAGCGCTGGCGCAGGTGGTCCTGGACGCGACCTAAGAAGCCCTTGGGCATGCGAGGTTTCCCGCGAAGTAACCGCGAGCCTGCGAGCGATGTGAAAGCGGCACCACCCTGGGGGTCGACGAACAACTGGGCTCCTTTTCCAAACAAGAAGGCTTTCATTCTGAGAGTCGGACGCGAAAAGCCTTCAACGATATCCATACCTTGCCAGCCGTCGGGTGATCTGGCGAATATGGGCGATCATGATCCAGGCCTCTGATGAGGCGATGGACTTTTCAACGTCCTTGACCAATCGGCGGCATCTTCCGAGCCAGGCGAAGGTGCGCTCGACAACCCAACGCCGCGGCAGGACCTCAAAGCCTTTCGCCTTGTCCGAGCGCTTGATGATTTCAATCGTCCAGCGCCCGATCTTCTTGAGCCGCCGCTTCAGCTTGTCGCCCGCGTAACCACCATCGGCGAAGACGTGCAGGAGCCATGGCCACCTGTAGCGAATGGATTTCAGGAGATCGGGAGCACCATCGCGATCCTGGACATCAGCGCTGTGCACCATGAGGCCGACCATCAGACCAAGTGTATCGACGATGATATGACGCTTGCGGCCTTTGGTTTTCTTTCCCGCTGTTGATTTCCACTGAGAGCTGACCCGGCGTTTCCACCGAGAATTGACCCGCCTTTAGGTATCGTTCGTGTTGTTGGTCTGGGTCAAGTTCCTGCGTTTCTCCTTTGATGTTTTGGGCTGATGCGCCGAGCTGTTCTTGAAGCGGAAGCTGTCGTTTCCGGTTTCGAGGATGTGGCAGTGGTGGGTGAGCCTGTCGAGCAGCGCGGTGGTCATCTTTGCGTCGCCAAAGACGCTTGCCCATTCACTGAAGCTGAGGTTGGTGGTGATGATGACGCTGGTGCGCTCATAAAGTCTGCTGAGCAGGTGGAAGAGCAGCGCCCCGCCTGAAGTACTGAATGGCAGGTATCCCAGCTCGTCGAGAATGACGAGATCAGAGTGGACGAGCCGATTGGCGATCTGTCCTGACTTGCCTTGTGCCTTCTCTTGCTCGAGCGCGTTGACCAGTTCGACCGTCGAGAAGAACCTTACCCGCTTGTGGTGGTGTTCAATTGCCTGAACGCCGAGCGCGGTGGCAATGTGCGTCTTTCCCGTGCCAGGTCCGCCGACCAGAACGATATTGTTGGAGTCATCGAGGAAGTCACAGCGATGAAGCTGTTGCACGAGCGCCTCGTTAATCTCGCTGCTGGTAAAGTCGAAGCCATTCAGGTCACGGTAGGCTGGAAAGCGTGCTGTCTTGAGCTGATAGGCCGTTGATCGAACCTCGCGCTCCGCCATCTCTGCCTTGAGAAGCTGCGACAGGATCGGAAGGGCAGCCTCGAACGCGGGTGATCCCTGCTCAGTAAGTTCCCCGACGGCCTGGGCCATGCCATGCATCTTCAACTGCCGCAGCATGATGACGATCGCGCCGCTTGCTGGATTATGACGCATGGCGAGCCTCCGTCTTTCTCAAGGTGTCGTATCGTTCAACATTAGCCTTGGGTTCATTGGTGAGCGTCAGTGCCTGAGGGGTATCGAGGGTTGGCGGCGTGAAGGATTTGCCGTCAACGAGCCGATGCAGCAGGTTCAGCACATGCGTCTTGGTCGGAACGCCAGACTTCAGCGCCATGTCGACGGCAGACAGGACTGCCTGCTCGTCGTGCTGAAGGACCAGCGCCAGGATATCGACCATCTCCCGATCGCCCCCCGGCTTCTTGAGCAGGTATTGCTGCAAGGTCCGGAATGCATCGGGAAGCTCAATGAACGGTGCGCCGTTACGAAGAGCACCAGGCTTACGCTGCACCACCGCCAGATAGTGACGCCAGTCGTAGATGGTCTGACCCGGCCGATCATGGGACCGATCTATGACGCGGCGGTGCTCGCAGACGATCTGGCCTTCTGCGGCGACCACGACACGATCCGGATAGACCCGGAGGCTCACCGGTCGATTGGCGAAGGATGACGGAACGCTGTAGCGATTGCGCTCCAGATGCACGAGGCAGGTTGGCGTGACCCGCTTCGTATATTCCACGAACCCGTCGAACGGCCTGGAGAGCGCCATGAGAGCTGGGACTTCCTCGGCCCAGATGTCGGCAATGGTGCCACGCATCTGACCGTGGGGTGTGTTGGCCCAGAACTCCTTGCAACGCTCCTCGAGCCAATCGTTCAGGGCCCCCAGTGATGGAAAGCGCGGGATCGGTTGAAAGAAGCGATGACGCGCATCCTGCACGTTCTTCTCGACCTGTCCCTTCTCCCAGCCGGAAGCCGGATTGCAGAACTCGGGCTCGAACACATAATGGCTGGCCATCGCCATGAAGCGGACGTTGACGTCGCGCTCCTTGCCACGACCGACCTTGTCGATCGCCGTGCGCATGTTGTCGTAGATGCCGCGACCAGGAATGCCACCGAAGACACGGAAGGCATGGTTATGGGCATCGAACAGCATCTCATGCGTCTGCAGGAGGTATGCCCGGACGATGAAGGCCCTGGAGTAGCTCAGCTTCGTGTGGGCGATCTGCAGCTTGGTGCGCTCATTGCCGATGATCGCCCAATCTTCTGACCAGTCGAACTGGAAGGCCTCGCCTGGTTCGAACGTCAGGGGCACAAATGTACCGCGGCCCGTCGTCTGCAATTCCCTCTGACGATCATTGCGCCATTCCCGCGCAAATGCCGCCACACGATTGTAGGACCCCTTGTAGCCGAGGCTGACAAGATCAACGTGTAGCTGCTTCATCGTCCGCTTCTGCTTGCGGCCTTTCTTCGACTCCGTCTTCAGCCAGGCCGATAACCGATCTGCAAACGGATCAAGCTTGCTCGGCCTCTCCGGCACGTTGAACTTTGGCTCCACGCCGTCGGCGCGCAGATATTTGCGGATGGTATTCCGGGACAAGCCGGTCCTGCGGCAAATCTCCCGGATCGATAGATGCTCTCGAAAATGCCAGCGCCGGATCACGCTCAGTAACGCCATGTCGATCACTCCAGAGCCCCCGCTGAAAACATGCGAGGGCAGGTTGAAACATGGGTCAATTCTCAATGGAAATATCTGGCTGCGCCGGGTCAGCTCTCAATGGAAATCAACATTCCCGCGTCATAGCCCGGATACCACCGCTTTCCGTGGTTTTGACGCTCTGGCTGTCGATGACACCGGCCGTCCATTACCAGATGATGGTTGATGCGGGACCACAGCCCCAATGCAAGCCATTGATAGAAATAGCGCTGGACGGTCGAGCAGGGCGGAAAATCCTTCGGCAGCATGCGCCACTGGCAACCGTTCGTGGCGATGTAAAGCAGGCCGTTGACAACCTCACGCAAATCCGTGGTCCGCGGACGACCCAGGCGGCGGGGAATGGGCAGAAAAGGCTCAACCAGTGCCCATTCCCGATCTGTCATGTCGCTTGCATAGCGTGCCGTCCGCCGGGCATATTGCCGACGGGTGATTTCGCTCCAGGCCATTCTGAACTCCATCGAATCTCGCAAATCCGAAGGAATCATAACCTGTTGAAATCAACCACCTCTCTTTGAGGCAGCCTCTGAGGGCAAGCCGGCGCTCAGACGCGGTACCTGCGCTTTGATGCTTAACGCGTCACCTCTGGCAACCAGAGCGCCAGATCCGGCACCAAGGTTAAAAGTCCGATGAGCACAAGCGTACACAAGACAAATGGGGCTGACGCAAGGACCACCTCTCGCATGGTTGTTCCCATAGGAGCCACTCCCAACATGACGAACAATAGCAATCCGAAAGGTGGCGTAGCCAGGCTTAACTCCAGCGCCAGCAGCATCACGATGCCGAACCAAATCGGATCAAAGTTATAAATTCCTACCAGCGGCATAAAGATCGGCAAGGTCAGCATCATGATTGACAACTGATCCATGAACATACCCAGTACGATCAGTACGATCAGCATTGCGAGAAGCATCGTGTAGGCCGACAGTTCAAAACTGGTGGAAAAAGCGATCAACCCCTGCGATGCCCCGGAAAACGCCAGTATCTGAGAGAAAGTCGTCGATCCGAGAATGATCATCAGCATCATCGCTGACACCTTGACCGACCCTTGCAACGACCGAATTATAACCCGCACGCTGAGCTTGCGATACGCGGCAGCAAGGATCAGCACTGCAGCTGTTCCACAAGCAGCGGATTCAGTTGGGGTTGCCCAACCGAGCAAAATAAGTCCAACTACGGCAAAGACCACCAGGCCCATTGGCAAAACATCGCGCAGGAGGCCACCCAGCACGTCGCGAAGATCGTGTTTCTCAGGTTGATAGGGCGGAGCGGCTTCAGGATCGATCCGGATCATCAGCCAGATCGTCATGACATAAAAAAAGGCGAGGATCAGTCCGGGTATAATTCCCGCAACGAGCAGCGCTCCAACATCAATCCGCGCGAGCGACCCCAGCAATACGGCCAGCGACGACGGCGGAATGATCATGGCGAGCCCGCCGGTAGCGATGATCGGGCCCATGACGATGTATTTCTTGTAGCCTCGCTTCAGCATGTCAGGCATCAATGTGGTGCCCAGCATGGCGGTGTTGGCCATCGAAGATCCTGACAAAGTGGCGAAAATGGTCCCACCACCAACGGTGAGATAGGCTAACCGTCCCCTGATTCCGCCGAAGCATTTGTCCAGCGCGTTGAAGACGCCGATGGCAAGACCGGAGTGGAACAGCAATTCCCCCATGATGAGAAACAGCGGTACCGGTGCGAGAGTGAAGGAGGTGACCGAGGCAGAGGCATTTGTCAGTAATTGCTCGACGCCCGCCATCCCCCCCATCAGCACCATGACCCCAGCCATGTTGATGATCAAGAAAGCAACCGCAACTGGCATGCCCAACAGCATCAAGAGGATCAGCCCTCCAATCAGAAATGCGGCCGCTTCATACCATTCCATCATGTTAATGTTCCCCCCCGACGCCGGTGTAGGCCTCACCGCGTACCAGAAGGCGCAGGAACTCCGCTGCCATCAAACCAAACCCTGCGGCCATGAAGACGTAGAGCAGCCATCCCGGCAGATCGACGGAGCGCATATCGACTGCGCCGATCTGCCACTGGTGCCAAGCAATCATGCCGGAAACCCAAGCCAGTATCGCGACTGCACCTCCTGCAACAAGGACGACAATCCGGTTGACCACCCGCTGCAACGCCAGTGGTGCAAAACCGACGATCGACGACAAGGAGACATGGCCGTTGATGCGCACTAGCCAAGGAGCGGCCGCCATGGTGCTAAATAGCAAGGCATACTCGACAAACGCACTGGTGGAGCGCAGCGGCAGCAGGCCAAGGTTACGGCTGAAGACATCGTAAATGATTAGCATAGTGACGATGGCGAGGCTGCCACCGCCCGCTGCGGCCAGCATATGGATAAAGCGATCATAGAGACGGAGAAGCAGCATAAGCATGTCCTGAATCGTCATTCTTATGGCAAAAGCATCGGGCAGAACGCCCGATGTGAGCTCAATCAACGCGAGAAATACAAAGCCCGCAGTTGATCAGCATATGGCGAACCAGATGCTTTTAGCCGACCCCAGACCGCATCATGCGCCGCATCGACATAGGCCTTTGCGGCATCACCCTCCATCGTAACCACCTTCATGCCATTTGCTTCCAACCGCGCATTCACGTCTGCGGTCAAGGTTTGCCACTCGGCATAGCCACTGACCTCAAACTCGATCGCAACCTCGTTAAGGATCATGCGCGATTGGTTGCTAAGCGCGTTCCACTTGCTAGGGGCGATGTAGATGCCAAGGTCGGACTGGAGGAAACCGGGATCAACGCGGTACTTCAAAAAGCGATCCCAGTTCCAGCCTTCTATTGACGATGGTGGATATCCTAGTCCGTCGAAGGTGCCACGCTCAAGCCCGGTATAGATATCCGGTACCGGAATGCTAACCGGCACCGCTCCAAGGCTCTCGTAAAATGCATTATACAGCGGTGAGGCGCGAAGGCGTTTGCCGGTCAGATCGATCTTGCCATCAACCGTGCGGGCGGGTTCCTGTAGCAACCAGATGTGCAGCGGTGCTGCCGGCGCAAAGCGCGATAGCATATGAATGTTCAGCTTTTCAGAGGCGATCTTCTGAATAAGCGCGAAGCCACCGTTCTCACGTGAAGTCATCGGAGTGACGTCACTGCCAACCCAGGCATCTGCCTCCGGCATGGTGCCAAGCGCGTAACTGATCGGGCCAAAGGTCATGTCAACGACACCACGTCCGACCGCTTCAATCTGCTGCAGGCCGGGCACAATCTCCGGACCGCCGACAATGTCAACTCTCACGACACCCTTGCCCCGCTCGTTCACCGCTTCCGCAAAGCGCTGATAGAACCGCGTGGTGTTGTCGCTGGGCGGAAATGCCGTGAGAGAACGCAGGATATCTTCCGCCGCCGCAGCGGTACTGATTAGGGTTGCAGTAAACGTGACTAGCACAAGGCTTGCCTGGCGCAGAGTCTTGAAGGACCGGTGCATCGACATAAGGTTCTCCTGCTTGAAGGGATTTCTACTAGGGCAACGCTTTCATCCCACATCGATACATTTACTTAGCACGTGATTTTTCATGGATTGTTGCGTTGTTCGCAAAACATTCTTTTGTACAAAAGCAGAAACTTATTTTGCGTTCTCCGGAAGTGACCATGCCGGATGAAAAAAGCTTGCGACAGTCATTGGCCGGAACAATATTCGGCTTATCTCCGGTACGTATTCTCTCGGCAACGACATCTATCTGGGCTGCCCAAATCATGAGCGTTGAGAAGAGCGCCGACGCCGATTTGTTGCGTGAGATGATCGGCTTTGCTGCCGAGAAGCTGATGGCTCTGGAGGTTGGGACGAAGACCGGCGCGGGCCGGCACCGTCGAGCTGCGCATTCCCAAGCTTCGTACCGGCATCTATTTCCCAAGCTTTCTTGAGCCACGCGCATGGCCGAGAAGACCCTGACAGCGGTGATCCAGGAGGCCTATATCCAGGGTGTATCGACCCGATCCGTCCATGACCTGGTCAAGGCCATGGGCATGTCGGGCATCTCCAAGAGCCAGGTCTCGCGGCTCTGCGAAGAGATCGATGACAAGGTCAAAGCCTTCCTCGACCGCCCTATCGAAGGCGAGTGGCCATACCTCTGGATCGATGCCACCTACCTGAAGGTTCGTCGCGGCGGTCGTATTGTCTCGGTCGCGGTCATCATCGCGGTGGGTGTGAACACTGACGGCCGGCGCGAGGTGCTCGGCATGGAGATCGGCACATCCGAGGCAGAAGCGATCTGGACCGAATTCCTGCGCAAGCTGACCAGACGAGGCCTACGCGGCGTCAAGCTCGTCGTCTCCGATGCACATGAAGGCATCAAGGCAGCCGTGTCGAAGGTGCTCTCCGCCACCTGGCAGCGCTGCAGGGTTCACTTCATGCGCAATGCGCTCGCCCATGCCGGAAAGAGCGGACAGCGTGTCGTCTCCGCCTTCATCGCCACGGCCTTTGCCCAGGTCACCCCGGAGGCGGCAAGCGCCCAGTGGCGCAATGTCGCCGACCAGATCAGGCCGAAGGTGCCGCAGCTTGCAACCCTTATGGACAGCGCCGAGCAGGACGTACTCGCCTACATGACCTTTCCCAAGCAGCACTGGGCCAAGCTTCACAGCACCAACCCGATCGAGCGATTGAACGGCGAGATCAAACGACGCACAGAGGTCGTCGGAATCTTCCCCAACGACGACGCCATCGTCAGACTGGTCGGGGCCTTGCTCCTCGAACAGAACGATGAATGGGCCGTCCAACGATCCCGTTACATGCCCCTTGAGACTATCGCCACGATGAGCGATGATCCCCTCATCAACCTGCCAGCCGCAAGCTGATCAATTCCCGGCTTTGTCCGGAAGGCACCGCTAGCGCCTGAGCTACACCACGCAGCGGGACACGATCTGCGAAACCCACGCGGTCGCCAGTTTCAGAACTTCGGCAGCATCAATGCTGAGATCAGAACGACGTCTAAAGAAGGTGTACCCACCTGCCTGCGCAAACGGACCGCGAGGAGCGATGACGATGAAGCAGGCTTGAGGTGCAAGCTGATGACAGAAATCAGCTAGATCGGTCTCGTCACGGCCTGAGCCGTGAAGCTACAGAAGCGAAAGCATTGGCACGACGTCTCCGTACACGATGGCCGCACATTTACCCGGGTCCCTAAACAGGTTGATGACAACTTCGGGCCGCGGCCCGCCGTGGAGCTCTGCCGTGTGCTGGCCGAAGATATCCTGCGCCGGGGCATCGGCATGGCCTATCCCCATGCGGGGCGCTATGTCAGCGAACTCGCGCGCCTCATACCGAGCCTGCCCGAAGGTCACGGTCTCTCGACGCACGCCGCCTTGCTGGCGGAGCTGCGGCGCAATCACTCGAGGAAATACGGCTTCTGGAGTTCTGTGCCGGGCGGGTTATCTTAACGGTCGTCTCGCTTTCGAGCGGCGATCGCCCAGTAGAGCAGAGCGCAGAAGGTTGCAGCAAAATGTGTGACAGCTGGCCTGCTGCCAGTTTCTTGGACACCGAGTTAAGGTGCTTCCAATGAAACTGGAGTGCATCAATGCAACGAAGGAAGTTCAGCCGCCAGTATAAGCTTGAGGCGGTGATATTGGTTCGAGAGCGTGGGGTCGGCGTTGCGCAGGCATCCCGCGATCTGGATGTTCATGAGAATGTCCTGCGCAAGTGGGTCAGGGAATATGGTTCGGACCCAGCACAGGCGTTTCGTGGTCAGGGACAGATGAAGCCTGAGCAGCTTGAGATCGAGAGGCTTCGGAAAGAAGTGGCCAAGCTGAAGGCGGAGCGTGACATCTTAAAAAAGGCCGCCGCCTACTTTGCGAAGGACGTGATATGAAGTTCGCGTTCATTGCAAAGCACTGTTCGATCTGGCCCCTATCGTCGTTGCTGCGCAACGACTGCCGGGCAAGGGGTGGCATGGCTCTGCGAAGCGCTGGGTGTATCGCGTTCCGGCTTTCATGCCTGGTTAAACCGCTCTCCGAGCCAGCATGCCCGGTATGACGAGGCTCTGCTCGACAAGATCAAGGACAGCTTCAAGGATAGCGACCGCACCTACGGCGCACGGCGTGTCTGGCACGACCTCCTCGCCGAAGGCCTCTCCTGTGGTCTGCATCGCGTCGAGCGTCTCATGCGCGACAATGCATTGAGAGCAAGGCCGAGACGGCGTGGCTTGCCGAAAGACGACGGTGAGCGCCCGGTCATCATGCCGAATGTGCTAGACCGACAGTTCGCGGCAGCAAGACCGAACCAGAAGTGGGTGGCCGATTTTACCTATCTATGGACGGATGAGGGCTGGCTCTATGTGGCCGTCGTCATCGACCTGTTCTCGCGACGTGTTGTTGGCTGGTCGATGAACACCAACATGACAGCCCAGCTCGTTACAGATGCGTTGATCATGGCCATCTGGCGCTGAGGCAAGCCGGATGCGCTCCTCCACCATTCTGACCAGGGTAGCCAATACACAAGCGAGCAGTTCCAGCATCTCATGGCCGACCACGGCATCACGTGCTCGATGAGCCGATCCGGCAATGTCTGGGACAATGCCGCGATGGAAAGCTTCTTCTCATCACTCTGAACTGCCCCCCCATTTCGACCGGACAGTCGGCATAAGCAGAAAGGCTCAAGCACAGGCTTGAGGACAGGCTTATGTCTAACGAGTATCGACACGTTGAATTGCTGACCGGTGATGTCCGCCGCAGGCGCTGGACAACCGAGCAGAAGCTGACAATCATCGAGCAGAGTTTCGAACCAGGCGAGACGGTGTCTTCAGCCGCTCGCCGCCATGGCGTTGCGCCCAATCTGCTTTACCGGTGGCGCAGGCTCTTGAGCGAGGGAGGTGCTGCAGCCGTGGATTCTGACGAGCCGGTTGTCGGCAATTCGGAAGTAAAGAAGCTGGAGGATCGTGTCCGCGAGCTGGAGCGCATGCTCGGCCGCAAGACGATGGAGGTCGAAATCCTCCGCGAAGCCTTATCCAAAGCAGACTCAAAAAAACGGATATCGCGGCCGATCTTGTTGCCGAAGGACGGTTCCCGATGAAGGCCGTCGCCGACACGCTGGGCGTTTCCCGTTCCAACCTCGTCGAGCGGCTGAAAGGCAGATCGAAGCCGCGCGGCTCCTATCACAAGGCCGAGGATGCAGAGCTTTTGCCCATCATCCGCAGGCTGGTGGATCAAAGGCCAACCTATGGCTATCGGCGGATCGCCGCGCTCCTCAATCGCGAGAGGCGAGCCGCCGATAAGCCTGTCGTCAACGCCAAACGGGTTCATCGCATCATGGGCAACCACGCCATGCTGCTGGAGAAGCACACGGCCGTTCGCAAGGGCCGCCTCCACGACGGCAAGGTGATGGTCATGCGCTCGAACTTGCGCTGGTGCTCGGACGGTCTGGAGTTCACATGCTGGAATGGCGAGATCATCCGTCTCGCCTTCATCATCGATGCCTTCGACCGCGAGATCATCTCCTGGACGGCGGTCGCCAACGCGGGCATCTCCGGCTCGGACGTGCGCGACATGATGCTGGAGGCGGTCGAGAAACGCTTCCGCGCAACCCGAGCCCCACAAGCCATCGAGCATCTCTCGGACAATGGCTCGGCTTACACCGCGAGGGACACGAGGTTGTTTGCCCAGGCGCTCAATCTGACGCCTTGCTTCACGCCGGTGGCCAGTCCGCAGTCGAACGGCATGTCGGAAGCCTTCGTCAAAACCCTGAAACGGGACTATATCCGCATCGCAGCAATACCGGACGCCGAAACAGCGCTCCGGCTTATCGACGGATGGATCGAGGACTACAACGAAATCCATCCCCATTCCGCGCTCAAGATGGCTTCCCCTCGGCAGTTCATCAGGGCTAAATCAAACTAGCCGACATGTCCGGTGAAACGGGGGGCACTCCACACTCAGAACGGAAAGGACAGCTCGCAAGGTCTACAGGACCAGGGACGATGCAAAGGCGGATGTGTTCGATTACATCGAGCGCTTCTACAATCCAAAGCGTCGCCATTCGACACTGGGCTACCTCAGCCCTATGGAATTTGAAAACAAGGTGGGATTAGCCTAACTCGGTGTCCGAAAAACTGGCAGCAGGCCACCCTGGACTTCTCAAGGCCTGGCAAACCAACTGACAACGGCTTCATCGAGGCCTTCAACAGCAAGCTGAGATCGGAGTGCCTGAACGCTCATTGGTTCCTGACCCTTGCAGATTCGCGCGAAAAGTTGGAGACTTGGCGCGGGTACTACAACGAGGGACGTCCTCACTCGGCGATCGGATATAACGTCCCGATCGCCCTACATAATCCCGGTGGCACAACCAGCCCGCCATCGTGATCAGAGCCGGAAAACTCCAGTTCCCGGCGGTCCAAGATTTGGTCCCAGAGCAGTTGGTTTCGACGACCGAGCGGGCCGCGCTTTCGTGAGCGATGCTGAGATGTGGTCGGCTCCGCCGCAGCCTATCCTGCAAAACGACAGGCGGCAGGATAAAATCCCCACGGTGATAAGGACCAAACGAGGCGACAGGCGTTTTCATTTTACGAATGGCTGCACCGTTGTAGTTGAACGAATTAGAGCAGTTGTCCTGTTCGCTAACGGGCCCTGTAAACGGTATCACGAAGACATTGCCCTGTTGTATGCTGCGAGCGACTGAGGATCGAAGGGAGCCTACAAACGTGCCCGCATCCAGTCGTGGTGTCGCCACAGCACTCTGCGAAACGACCTTTTCCCGGAATTCGGTCGGGCCCAAGTCTGGCTATCGAATGAATACGAATCGCAGCTAGCACGGTCCCAATAACAGTCAGACCAAGTCCAATCTTAATCGTTCCTGACACGGTCGTTCGCGGCAGATCACACTCACCGATAACTACGCAGGTGTTCCACCAGTGCTCTCAGCTTCGGTGCCATATTACGACGGCTTGGGTAGTAGAGATAGAAACCGGGAAAGTGTGGGCAGAAATCCTCTAGAACTGGCACCAGTTCACCGCGTGTGATGGCCGGTCGGAAGCTTTCTTCCATGCCGAAACTAATGCCGGCGCCGGCGATCGCGAGTTCTATCATCAGCGCCATGTCGGTTGTCGTGAACGTATCGGGCACCGCCACGGAAAACTCCCGCCCATTCTCCGAGAACTCCCACCGATAGGGTGCCACATTCGCAGATCGACGCCACCCGATGCAGCGGCGGTCTGCAAGCTCTATTGGATGCATTGGTATGCCATTCCGCTCCAGATACGCGGGCGATGCCACAGCCAGTTGACGTTGCTCGCCTGTTACCGGAACTGCGATCATATCTTGGGCAATTACCTCGCCCAGCCTCACACCGGCATCATATCCTTGCTCAACGATATCGAATTCTTCGTCGGTCACGGTGAGGTGAAGTTTTACGTCAGGGTTCTGATCCAAAAAGGACGTGATAAGAGGACCAGAAAGAAAACTCTCGGCAATGGATGACACTGCAACGTTCAGCCGTCCCCGCGGAGTTCCGGTCAAATTAGCGGCAGCGTCTAGAGCGCCCTGCATCTCGCGCAGCGCCGGCACAGCCTCCGCGTATAGCCTCTCGCCTGCTTCTGTCAGCGCAACACTACGGGTTGTGCGGTTCACGAGCGCAATACCGAGTGCTTCTTCCAGCTTACGGATCGTCTGACTGACGGCTGAACGCGTCACTCCCATACGGTCTGCGGCTGCGCGGAAACTCCGCTCTTCTGCGACGAGGGCAAAGACTGCGAGCGCATTCAGGTCCGACAACATTGGTTATTTTTTCTTCTCTCTGAGTTAAGCGAAGGGTGGCTTATCGCAACAATGTCCTAAGGCTACTCTCAGTTCAACACTAAACCACAAGAGGAAAAGTTATGGATAAAGTTGTTCTCATTACTGGCGCATCCAGCGGCATTGGAGTCGGGATCGCGCGCGAACTTGCGAGAGCGGGCGCGACGGTTGTGCTCGGCGCTCGCCGCACAGACCGCCTCGAGAGTGTTGCTCAAGAGATCAGGTCGTTCGGCGGCAAGGTCAGCACCTTCAAGGTCGACGTGACCAATCGTGCGGAATTCGCAGCTTTCGCAGAGGAAGCGCGGCGGGAGCATGGCCGCATTGATGTCCTCGTCAACAACGCAGGCGTAATGCCGCTGTCGCTTATGTCTTCACTCAAAGTCGACGAGTGGGACTTGATGGTGGATGTGAACATTAAGGGCGTGCTGTACGGCATCGCGGCTGTCCTACCGGAAATGAACAATCGCGGTTCGGGGCACATCGTGAACATAGCTTCGATCGGTGCTCTATCAGCCTCCCCAACCGCAGCTGTTTACTGTGCGACCAAATTTGCCGTCCGAGCAATCTCCGATGGGCTTCGCCAGGAAAATGACAAACTGCGCGTGACCTGCATACACCCAGGAGTCGTGGAAAGCGAACTTGCTAACACCATCACCGACCCGGTGGCGGCGGAAGCGATGAAGACCTATCGATCGATCGCGCTCACCCCAGATGCCATCGGGCGCGCTGTACGTTTCGCGATTGAGCAACCCGAAGATGTCGATGTGAACGAACTGGTAGTCCGCCCCACACGGACAATGTTCTGACAAGTCGCTCCATCAGGACAAAACCTCAACATAGAAGGTCAAGTCATGAAGAATTTTCTTCCGCTTGTAGCCCTGATAGTCGTCGCCACTGCCACGGCTTTCGGTGCATTGGCCCAAAACACAAAAACCGAGAATAACATGCCAGCTCAGTCTGCAAATCACTCCCAACAACAAAACCACCCTTACGTCGGAATGTGGGTGACGGATGACGGTCGCATCCGCCACGAACTCTTGCCAAATGGCCGCTACGACGAAGCTCGTGGCAACCGCGAAAGCGCTTACCAGGGCCGTTATGTCGTTTCTGGTAACCAAATCGATTACTGGGACGACACCGGCTTCACTGCAGACGGCGTCTTCGTCGACGAGAACACGCTTCACCACGCTGGAATGATATTGCGACGCAAGTGAAGCTAAAGTTCTTGGGATAGGCCTGCCTCACACCTGTGCTCCGCAAGGCCAACGAGGCAGGCGATCCAAAAAATTCGGCAAGATCTTGCTTAGGCTCTCAGGCGAACAACACATGCCACCGCGCTTTCTGGCGGGTCCACACGCACTGTAATACCTGGGCACTGGGGATGATGCGTGCATCAGCGGGATAAAGAATAGGGTAGCCGCTCAGGATCGACGGACATCGTGGAAATTAGAGGTTTGGAGCAATGACTTTAAATCCATCCGTTCTGTTAGCAAAGGTTCTCCTGCTCAGCGCCACGATGGCGCTAAGCAGCGGATTTCCGTTTGTGACGACAGATTTCCCTCCGTCACCGCGACCTGAATCCGCTACTGAAGTGCAACACCATCCCTATGTCGGAATGTGGGCGACGGAGGACAATCACGCGCGATATCAGCTGCTGCCCAATGGGCGCTACGATGCAGCGCGTGGCACACGCGAAGGTGCCTATAGAGGGCGCTACCGTGTCACAGGCAACATCATACAATATTGGGATGACACCGGATTCTACGCGGATGGTGAATTCCGCGACGGTGCTTTGTTCCAGGCCGGCATGGTGCTGTACAGCAAGAAATGAAGACTTTCAGGCAATAGCAGATGGCATTGAAGATCTGATGTAGTTCATGAACCTGGAGCTACGGACGATGCCGCAGTTTCTGACATTCAACGCGACCTTCTGTGTCGTAGTCGTCACTGTCCCTTTTTCGATATGCACTCGCGGCGGCGTGCCTGCGCCCCGCTCCGGCAGTCAAAGTCGGCTAAATCCCAAACCAACGGTGCTTGTTAGCAGCAGCGCTGGGTCCGAAGCAGCCCAAACTTCTGCCGTCCTAACGAAACCGAGGGTTCGGTCAAAGTAATGTTGGGAAGGGAGCTGACATCATGCGTGTTTCACGCGCTTGCAAAGAATAATGATCGCAACAGAGTGAATGGGAACCTCGACCAATGCCGTCCCGATAAGATCTCGGAAATGCCACGTTGTCGGGCGATAAACCTTCGAAGTCTGATTTTGCACGGTGACCGTAGATGCGATCCGCAACGATTGCTGCAATGCTTGCTCTTGGGACCTCTACACCAGCAATCGGCGACATTGAAGCGCCGGGTCCTCAAGGTGCACTACTGGCGACGATGATCCTTCCCGCAGAAGGTGCGCCTATGGTGCTGATCATACCGGGATCCGGCCCTACAGACCGGGACGGCAACAATCCGCACGGTGTGAAGGCGGCATCATATCGACTTCTAGCCGAAGGATTGGGTGAACAGGGAATTGGCAGCGTTCGGGTAGATAAACGCGGCATGTTCGG
The DNA here is from genome assembly GCF_056323085.1 of Allorhizobium sp. nf9_anc. Lineage (NCBI taxonomy): Bacteria > Pseudomonadati > Pseudomonadota > Alphaproteobacteria > Hyphomicrobiales > Rhizobiaceae > Allorhizobium > Allorhizobium sp. nf9_anc. The sequence goes on from NZ_JBWHZM010000004.1 coordinate 135,705, forward strand.
CAGCAACGCCGCCGTGGAAAATCCCAACGCGGTAACAGTAGATGATTACGTTCAAGATGTGGGCGCATGGATCGACGTAATCCGTTCCCGGACTGGAGCCAACTGTGTCTGGCTCCTCGGGCATAGCGAGGGCGGACTGGTGGCACTAGCGGTCGCCTCCAGACTAGAGACTGTCTGCGGCGTCATCCTTGTCGCAACGGCCGGCCGTCCACTCGGAGAGGTTCTCAGGGAACAATTAAGCGCTAATGCCGACATCGCGCATCTGATGGATGCAGCAAGTGATGCGATCGACGAGTTATCGGCTGGACGGCGTGTCGACGCGTCGCAGATCCCGCCCGAACTTTCCCCGCTTTTCGGTCCAGCAGTACAGAATTTTCTCATCAGCAATTTCGCACTCGATCCTGCGGATTTGGCGAGCAAGACCCTCAAACCCCTTCTCATCATACAAGGTGAGCGCGACCTGCAGGTGTCAGTGGCCGATGCAAAACTTCTGAATGAGGCTGCCCCGCACGCCAAATCGGTTACAATTCCGGACACCAACCATGTTCTGAAGACAGTCGGCTCAAATGACCGAAACGAAAACATTGCGACATATTTTGCAGACAATCTTCCCTTGGCGCCGGGGATCGTGGACGCGATCTCTCGTTTTGTAAAGCGTCACTGAGATCAGAACGAAATTGCTCTCGATCATCCTCTTTTCTTGGCTGGGCTGGGGAGATCCTTCGTGCCGCTGCGTCGGACGTAGGAACTGATCAGCTACGGCGAACGCCCAACCACCGCGCCGCGGCCAAGTGCTGTATTCCTTCAAACAATGGAGACTGCGGAGGTGATCTTGGTAGCGTCGCTGCGGCGAAGGCAACTTACCCTGTAGCCCACACACCGACTTTCAAGGTATGGGGGCGGGCGGTGGCAATCTGCTGATGATCCCCAACCGTCCGGACGGCCCAAGTTCCGCCAAGCCTTCCTGGCAGGACCCAGTGCATGACTCGAGCCAACTGGAGAGGATAGTGACGACCAGGCGCAATGAACTCAAATTGAATGCAGTGAGCGTGGATCAACGTCGCGTCCCGGTGCCCAATTCGATCAGTACAGAGGCGCAACAACGACTTCATGCGGCCGTTCGAGACGACGGCATACCCCTCAACGCCCTGTACCCAATGCCTGCGGCGGACGATCGTGAATCATGGCAGAACCTAAAAGCAGCCGTAGATTCAAATTATGCTGTCAGGTTATCAGCGCTGGACCAAGCACAAGACGTCAAGGTAACCACGAAGCGAATTGGCTCAGCCGCGGTCCATTTTGCCAGACCCGCAAAGCCCGATCGCGCGGATTGTGTGTACATCGATCTGCACGGAGGAGCACTTGTCTTTGGGGGCGGGGAAGCGAGCCGCGAGGGGGCCCGGATAGCTGCATATCGCTATGGCATTGAATGCTACGGCATCGACTATCGGATGCCGCCTGAGTTTCCCTATCCGGCCGCGCTTGAGGACTGCATGTGCGTCTACAAGCATGCTTTAGACACATATGGAGCCGACCGCATTGTCATCGGTGGGCGATCTGCCGGTGGCAATCTAGCGTTGGCGACCGTGCTTCGCGCAAAGGATGAAGGGCTGAATTTGCCACGCGCGATTGTGTTGCTTTCGCCTGAAATCGACCTGACGGAGTCAGGCGACAGCTTCCAGACCAACAAGATGATCGACGTCAACCTTCCAAACTCTTTGATGTCGGCGAACCTGCTCTATGCCAACGGCGCCGATCTTTGCCATCGTTACATTTCGCCACTCTTCGGACAGTTCTTCAAGGAATTCCCACCGACATTCATTCAGAGTGGCACTCGCGACTTGCTTCTTTCGAATGCTGTCCGCTTACATAGGGCTTTGCGTCAGGTGGGAGCCGTGACCGAACTGCATGTATTCGAGGCCATGCCTCATGGCGGTTTCGGGGGCACACCGGAAGATGAAGAGCTTGCCCTTGAGGTAGCCCATTTCATAAATGATGCCCTTACTCAATAAGTTGACTTGGAAATGAATTCGGACGCACGCCCGGGTTCATCAAGGCGGCTTGATGCGCCTGCCACTCGAGTGTCAAGAAAGCGTCCTAATACGCACGGTGACGATGTATCGGAGTCCCTGGCATGACACCGCCAGCGATCCATGGAGGTTTAAATGAGAGTACTCCTCGTTGAAGATGAGGTTCGGCTAGCAGATGCACTGGCTTCAGTCATGCGCCGCGAGCGGTTTATCGTCGACCAAGCAGATAATCTGGGAGCCGCAACGGAAGCCGTTGCAATTGGAGAGTTCGATCTAGTCCTTCTGGATCGGACTTTACCCGATGGAGAAGGGTTGAGCCTGGTGCCCCATGTGCGCGCTCGCAACCCCGGAGTTCACATTATCATCCTCAGTGCACGCAGTGCCGTCGAAGACCGTGTCGTGGGTCTTGACGAAGGAGCTGATGACTACTTGGTCAAGCCGTTTTCTATCGACGAACTCTTGGCACGCATAAGGGCAGTTCGGCGCCGCCCTGCCCAGTTACAGGGCGAGCAGATTAGAGCCGGCACCGTCGTCTATGACCTATCCAATGAGGAAGTCGAGGTGAACGGTGCACGCATCGATCTTCCTCGTCGCGAATTACGGGTTCTAGCAACACTCATGAAACGTCGAGGGAGAACGGTACTGCGGGAATCTCTCGAACAGGCTGTCTTCGCTTTCGATGACGAGATACAGTCTAACACACTGGATTCGCACATCTCCCGCCTCCGCCGACGGCTCAAAAACTCCGGCGCTGGTATAGAGATACACGCAATTAGAGGGGTTGGTTACCTGCTGCGGGAAGCAGCTTGATGAAGCCAAGGTCGCTCAAGCGGGCATTGATCATCTACCCGCTCACATTTCACTTTGTCGCGCTATACATAGGCGTCGCGATCCTGGTTTATGTTGCGATCCGAGTGGATAGTGGTGGTCCTTACGCTGACCAGCAGATTACGGCAGTGATCGCTCAAGCTATCAAACGCGACGATGCCGGGCGTCTTTCTGTCGTGATGACGCCGGAGTTACAGCAACTGCGCGCTAATTCGACAACACTCTGGTTCGTTGCGGAAGACAGCGACCGACAAACCGTGTCGCTTGGCAATGTCCCACCACTTTATCAATCGTTTGTCGGTCACCTGAGCGAGCTGTCCTATGCTCAAATGCGCGACCGTGAAGCTCCCTATGAACTGGCAGCGGTAATTCGCAGGGAACGAAGCAATATCGGCGAGCTTACCATTATGGGACATGGAGCACTCTCAGAACTGAGCTTCATGGTTTTGATGGCCTCGAACACCTTTGCCATTCCAATTTTTCTGATGCTCCTCCTCACGTCGTTGATTGTGACGCCCTGGATAGTGAAGCGCGCTTTAGGCGGCGTCCTTCGGGCGGCGCAGGAAGCTGAGCAAATTGATATCAATAGCCGCGGGCACAGACTTGATGCCCATAACGTGCCAAGCGAGATCTTGCCGCTAATCCGCGCTTTCAACAACGCGCTTGCAAGGCTCGATGACGGATATGAACGGCAGCGACGTTTTATTGCTTCGGCGTCCCACGAACTGCGCACACCAGTAGCAATTCTACGAAGCAAGATCGAAAGCTCCAAGGCGCATGCGGTGCAGGAGCTGAACCAGGACGTTCACCGGCTTGCCACCCTGACAGAGCAGCTGCTTGACCTTGAGCGACTTGATATCGACACGAACTTTGAGACAGTCGACCTTGCATCTCTTGTCCGGCAAGTCGTTGCGGACCTCGCGCCGATCGTAATCGCTCAGGGTTGTAAAATAGAGGTTAAGGTCGTCAGACGTGGCGTCTGCCGGGGAGACCCTGCCGCGCTTGAACGTGTTATTTCCAACCTGATTCAGAATGCCGTTCATCACGGAGGGAAGTCAGTGTTAGTGAGGATTAACGGAGCCATTGTGGAAGTCGAAGATGATGGTCCAGGCATTCCTCCGGATGAACGCGAGCGTGTTTTCGAACCGTTCCATCGATTGCATCCGCGTCAGAGCGGAGCGGGTCTCGGGCTCAACCTGGTGAAAGAGGTCATCACCCGACATGAAGGCCAAGTTAGTATTCTTGACGGTGCGCTCGGGGGAGCGCTTATCCGCATCGCGCTTGTCGAATCTTAAGCGCGATCAACCCATTCGTGAGGTCTCTTGGCAGTACATATCTGATCGGCGAGTTTCACACGCTAGCCTTGAAGCGCTGAGCCGAGGCTGTGAAGCCCATTATACAGGGAGTGGAGAGCGACGGACGGCCAGATCGAACCCGTCATGCGGAACAGAATGCCAGCGAAGAGCCCCATCATGATCGCGATAGGTAGAATTACTCCTACTCCATGGGCCACTCCGAAAATTACGGAACTTAAGCCGACACCTGCCCACATTCCAAACCGATTCAGTGCATTCGCGACAACACCTCTGAATAGCAATTCTTCGCCCAATGGAGTCAGCAGAGCCCCACCAATAAAAGACAGGAGAAAAGGTACTGCACCTCCCCGCGCTGCGGCATGGAGTATCGCTTGAGGATCGTCGGCTGAGCCCCTGCCCCACTCAGAAAGCCCTTGTAGAATAACAATACTGCAGGCGTATCCAAAGACTGCTAAAGCCGAAGCGATTACGAACCAGCGGAGGTCAACTTGTGTGAACCCGTAGGCTGAGAAGCCTCGTCGACGGATAAGATATGCTATGGCGAACGCACCGAGGCCGGCGACACCTCCGCCGTACGAGCCGATGACCCCTTGCCATACTGGTTCGCCAGGCGCCAGGCCGCCAACTGCAAGAGCCAACAGAATAAGCAGGATCTGAAAGGATATCATTCCGAGGCCCACCTCCCCCAAATTAGGCCGTTTTGCGGATGTCCAGTCATGCATGACAGATTCCTTTGAAGGGTTGGAAGGCCGCAAAGGGCCTTATTGCTGCAACCATCGGAAGCGCCCTTGCTGGGACGCCATGACGCCATCTGTCAACGCGCCTTAGCGACCGATCCCGAAAGATAAAGAAGCAGAAGGACGAGATCACCGGTTGAATTCACACGGCAGTATCCGCCGGTGATCTCTGCTTTGGCTAGTAGCGAGGATATTGAGGACCGCACTCACGCCGGCTCGGGTCACGCTGGCAGCGCTGATCTCGAGCGCGGTCGCTTATGATCTGGGCGTTGAGTGCTGTTTCGCTTGCAAGATTGGCGCGGTAGGCGTTTTCCATCGATCCGCTATCGGATACGCAGCCTGCCGTTGTCATACCCAGCAACGTTACGAGTGCGGCGCTCCTCAGTGCGGATGCGCCTCGTTTCAGTGGTTGAAAGATCATTTCATTACCTCAATTGTTCGACGTCTCACGCCATCGGACTTGAATGCCGGCCGTCAGAGCTGAAAAATACGGTTGAACATTGCGACAACATGGAGTGATCAGGATTTCAAACGGATGCGCCATGCGTGCCGCTGCGATAGTCTTCGCTGCATGAAGGTCGCTGGCTTAGATGATTTATGGCCCTGTTCTGAAAAGGTCAGGCGAAGGCTGGCATCTAGAGCGCGTCCACTTTACTCGGGGTCATATCCGCAGGATTTGAAGTAGTTGGCGCATTCTTGCGGCTCGAACAGCGTGACGATGTGGCCGACCGTATTCCATAAGCCCTCGACCGTTCGCTCGGCTTTGGCGCGCAAGACAGCCTTAAGCTTAGCGAAGGCCTTCTCGATGGGGTTGAAGTCTGGACTGTAGGGCGGAAGGTAGAGTAACCGGCACCCCGCACCTTCGATTGCGAGACGCACCCCCTCCGTTTTGTGTGCCAGCAGGTTGTCCATGATGACGATGTCGCCCGGCACCAAGGTTGGAATGAGAACCTGTTCGACATAGGCCTGGAACGCGACGCCGTTCATTGCGCCGTCGAGGACCATGGGTGCGGTTATGCCCGTAAGCCTGAGTGCGCCGTTGAATGTCGTCGTCTTCCAGTGCCCGTGGGGGATCGGGGAGCGGCATCGATCTCCGCAAGGGGCTCGTTCCGCGAAGCCGGGACATCTTCGTGCTCAGGCCTGTTTCATCAAAGAAGACAAGGCGCGCCGGATCGAGATCGAGCTGGCCGTCGAACCAGTCCTCGCGACGTTTCAGGAGATCGGGACGCTCCTGCTCCAGTGCATGTGCGGTCTTTTTTTGAAAGTCCAGCCGCGCTTTCGCAGCCAGACATCAAGCGCACTGCGGCCGATCGATACGCCTCTTTCCTCGTGCAATCGCTGGACCATCTCATTGAGTGTGATGTCCTTCGCCTCTTCGATCATGCCGAAGATGAAGTCCTCGTGAGTATCCAGGCGTGAGCCGCCGCGTCGGCCCTGCTTCTCCGGGGTCAACAGACCAGCTCGCGCACTCGCAATCCAGGCGATGGCTGTCGAAACCCCAATCCCAAATCGGGCTGCCGCTGAACGCGCCGACATGCCATCCCGTGACGCGGCCAGAACGCGGCTACGCAGATCATCACTGAAAGCCCGGGTCATATTGCCTCCGACCAAATCACCAGTCGAAGTGGTGGAATCAGAATTCGGCGACCAGGGGAAACCTCAACACGATTCCGCGTTCAATGGACGCGCTCTAGTTGGTTTACGGCAACAGACAATCGGGAGGCGCGACCATGCGATGGGAATATTGTACGATTGAACGAGTTCTGACGGCTGAGGAAATGAACGAGTTTGGATCCAAGGGATGGGAGCTCGTTGCAGTCGTCTCGCCGGGACATTTCGTCCTGCATTATTTCTTCAAACGGGCACTTGACGCTTAAGCTATCTGCGAGCGCGGTGACGTCGTGAGTGAGGCCCTTCTGCTCTGTGGGATCAGGCCATTGGTTCCGCGAAGGCGAGAAGAAGGAAACCGTCAGCATGCGGCTTTTTTTAGAGTATTGGAACGCAAGAGCGTGAAGCGGATGTCAAAGCAGCTCGAGCACTTTCGTCTCGTCCCACCCCGGCTGACAGATCTCGAAGCTCTTTCCTAACTGTCCTCGCCCTGTCCACGGCAAAGATGTGGCGCCCAGACTTCGGCAACAGAACCTGGAAAAGTCCTGAAGCCAGCCGGAATTGCTTTGCCGTGAGACGATGTGATCTTGCCAGAAGCTCGCCTGTCGACCGACGAGATCAACACGACCTCGCATGTGTCCGTCAAAAGGTCGCCGATTGCTTCGGTCAGCAGGTAAGGCAATCGCACATGCGTGACGTAAAACTGCCAATGATCCAGTTTTCTTGTCACCGATGGCTCGAATACCGTTCCCGTATTGATAATCACATTATCGAGCTTGCTAGCCCTAAAGTTTGTTTCGAGCGCTTCAACGATATCGAGAACAAAGGGTTGCATATCCGGCTGTCTCGCATCCAGTTTCAGCATCACTGCACGGCCACCAAGCCACTCAACCTCTCGCACAACCTCTTCGGGAAACTCGGCCTGCGACCTGTAGGTGCCGATGATGTAAACACCTGACTTCGCAAGACTCACCGCGCTGGAGTAGCCCAATCCGCTGCAAGCACCAATTACAAGTGCGATCCTCGTAGTCATGACGACGTTACCTCTTTCTCATTTTCTGAGTTGCGCGAAGAGCCGAACCGCGACGCTCGAACGCAGATACGCAGATACGCAGACTGAAGTATGCAAAACGGCTTCAGCTGGATCTCCACGCGCCACGCAGCACACCGAGAAAATCAATGAGCTGCCTCTCAAATCGCAGCCTGGAAAAGCTAAGCCATGCATTCAGAGAGCACTAGGCGGCCAACTCTCTACTGGTTGGTTAGATAAAGTTGACAAACACCATGGGAGGCGAGCCGAGGCCGGTATATCTACTTTGCGAATATGACGGTCAATGAACCGGACCGCAGCAAACCTGGATCGTATCGACTCAGCGTGGGCCGGGTTGTTCTCTGCAGCGAAGATGAGTGATTGCTGTGCGGCACGCATATCACCAGCTTCATTCAGTGATATTGCTGCGCTGATATTTGAAGAATTTGCAGTCAATGAAGTTCGGTCGCCTACGAATTGACAGCTCTCTACTTGATGGCAGTCGGCTCGGGGATCATACATTTTTTTTCACGGTTAACCGCCAACCGACAATAACGACGAATGGGTCGTCCAGCGGTCCCGCTACATGACATTGGAAGCCATCGCCACAATGAGCGATTATTCGCTCATCAGCCTGCCAGCCGCAAGCTGACCAAATCCCGGCTTTGTCCGGAAGGCACGGCCAGCGCCGGAGCTACACCAATACCCGGGACACGATCCTTGACGATATTCCCCAGCTCCTTGGCGAGAGAACAACTGCCGACATTCGGTTCGCGGACCAGAGCCCTGAAATGGAAGCCATTGCAGTCAGTCGAGAGGAGGGGATAAAAAACTTGACACGTTCATTCAACATGTTTATTGAACGCGTGCAATTAATTTCATGTGAGGAAACCGCATGCCCAGACCCGCATTGACTGAAGAAGAGATCCGCAGCTTTCGTAGGACGATCCTGAGCGCCGCCGCCAAGATTGTTGGGCGTGAGGGTCTCGGTCAGTTGTCGATGCGCGGACTGGCGGATGCTCTCGGTGTGACTGCCGGAGCGCTCTATCGCTACTATCCGAGCAAGCAGGACTTGATCATCGATTTCTGTCGTGACTCGATCACCGATCTCAGGAGCCGTTTCGACGAAATTGATCGAAAGGCGGAAGATCCTTTGTCCGCCATTCGGTCAATGATGAAAGCCTATGCCCGTTTCGGCCTTGAGGACCGCGACCGCTTCCGCATGCTTTTCCTCGAAAACGACCAAGGCCTGACAGCGCCGCTGATGGAGGATGAGGCGACGCTGCTTCCCTATCGGCAGCTCGCCGAGCAGGTTGCCAGGGCTGCAGAAGCGGGCCTGATCGTTACCGCCGACAGCGAGCGGTCCACGCAGATCATCTGGGCCGGCGTGCACGGCCTCGTCACCCTCTCTTCTACCTTCAACGATTTCGACTTCGGAAATGTCGATCAGCTCGTCGATGAGATGATCGAACTGTTCATCAGCGGGCTTCGCCCGCAGGGAGCCTCACAATGAAGACAAGCATCCTGAAATACGTTGCTCTCGCGGGTGTCCTTGGCCTGCTGGCAGGCTGCAGCGAAGCCGAGCCGGAAGCCAAGGCGCCGCGGCCGATCAAGTCGGTGGTCGCGGAGGTCCGTTCGATCGGCGAGACTGTCAGCCAGACCGGCGAGATCCGCCCGCGCTATGAGACCCCGTTGAGCTTCCGCCTCGACGGCCAGCTCACCTTCCGCGTGGAGAATGGCATCGAGGTCAAGGCCGGCGAGCTCCTCGCCAGCATCGACAAGGTGCCCTCGCAGAACAACGTTCTGACCGCACGCGCCGAACTGGCAACCACCCAGTCGGCCCTGGAATTCGCCCGGCTGACCGCCGAGCGCAACCGTGAGCTCTTCGCCAAGAATGCCATATCGCGAGCGCAACTGCAGGAGGCCGAAGCCAATCTTCAAACAGCCGAAGCGCGCTTTGCAGCCGCCACGACCGCTTTGTCCACGGCCGAGGAGACGCTGACCTATACCGAGATCAAGGCGCCGCGCGACGGCATCATCTCAGCGGTCGGCGCCAATGTCGGCCAGGTCGTGCAGGCCGGCCAGCAGGTGCTGACGATCATCTCTAACCAGGATCGCGACGCCGTCTTCGATGTGCCGGAGCACATGCTCAACGTCGGCGCTGAGACGACTGAGGTCACCGTCAGCCTGATCTCCAACCCGGCCGCGACCGCGATCGGAACCGTACGTGAGGTCACGCCCTCTGCCGATCCGATCACCCGGACCTTTCGGGTCAAGGTATCGCTCGACGACATGGGCCAGCGTATGCCGTTCGGTGCCGCCGTGCTCGGCACCATCGTGCTCTCGCCGAAGGATTTGGTCGAGCTGCCTGCCTCGGTCCTCACAAACAACAACGGTGCGACAGCGGTCTTCGTTTTCGACAAGACATCGAGCAAGCTCGCCTATCGCACCGTCCAGGTCGATCGCTACGACGACCAGAACATCTACGTGTCTTCGGGCCTTGAGACGGGCGACATCGTTGCTACTGCCGGGGTGAGCAAGCTGCGTGACGGCGAAACCGTCAAGCTTGAGGCAGGGGAGGGTCAGTGATGGGCAACGCATCGCAACCGCAGGACAAGAAGTTCAACCTTTCCACTTGGGCGCTCCAGCATCAGTCGCTGATCATCTTCCTGATGATCATGACCATGGTTGCCGGCATCTGGAGCTATCAGCGTCTGTCGCGCAACGAGGATCCGCCGTTCACCATCAAGACCATGGTGGTCTCGGCGCTCTGGCCGGGCGCCAGCACCACGGATACGGTTAACCTGCTGACCGAGAAGCTGGAGAAGAAGCTCTCCGAGACACCTTATCTGGACCATACCCAGAGCTATTCGCGCCCCGGCCAGTCGGTCATCTTCGTCAACCTGCGTGACGATGCCCCGCCCGCCGAGGTCTCAGACGTCTGGTACCAGGTGCGCAAGAAGATCACCGATCTCGCACCGACACTGCCCCAGGGCGTGCAGGGGCCCTTCTTCGACGACGAATTCGGCGACACCTTCGGCAGCATCTACGCCTTCCAGGCGGAGGGCTTCTCCAAGCGCGAACTGCGTGACCGCGTCGAGACCGTGCGGGCGGAGCTCCTGTCGATTAAGGACATCGGCAAGGTCAATGTCCTCGGCGTCCAGGAAGAAGAGATCGTCATCGAATTCTCCTCCGCCAAGCTCGCCAGCCTCGGCGTCGATCCGGTCGCCGCCATGGAAGCGATCCGCGCACAGAACTCGGTCACCCCGACCGGGACCGTGCGCACGGAGAGCGAGAAGGTCTCGCTGCGCGTCAGCGGCGCCTTCACCTCCGAAAAAAGCCTGCACGACCTGACCTTCCGCGTCGGTGACCGGTTCATCCGGCTCGAAGACGTCGCCACCATCGAGCGACGCCTCGTCGACCCGCCGGCGCCCGCTTTCCGCGTCAATGGCGAGCCGGCCATCGGCCTTGCCATCTCCATGTCCGAGGGCGGCAACCTGCTCGAATTCGGCGATGCCCTGAAGGGGCGCATGGCCGAGATCGCCGCCGAACTGCCGCACGGCATCGAGATGATCCAGGTGGCCGACCAGACCACCGTCGTCAAGGATGCCGTCGGCGGCTTCGTCAAGGTGCTGATCGAAGCGATCGTCATCGTCATCGCGGTCTCCTTCGTCTCGCTCGGGACCCGGGCAGGCCTCGTCATCACCGCCTCGATCCCGCTTGTGCTTGCCATGACCTTCTTCGGCATGGATCTCGCCGGGATCGGTCTACAGCGCATCTCGCTCGGCGCCCTGATCATCGCGCTCGGCCTGCTGGTCGACGACGCTATGATCACGGTGGAAACCATGGTCTCCAGCCTGGAAAACGGCGAGGACCGGGCGGTCGCGGCAAGCCATGCCTACGAGACCACCGCCTTCCCGATGCTGACAGGCACGCTCGTCATGATCGCCGGCTTCATCCCGGTCGGTTTTGCCGCGTCGAGTGCGGGGGAGTACACCTTCTCGCTGTTCATGGTGGTGCTGATCTCGCTTCTGGCGTCATGGATCGTGGCGGTACTGTTCTCGCCACTGCTCGGGACCTGGATCCTGCCCAAGACCATGCCGCATCACTCAGGTCGGGACGGCCGCGTAATGGCCGCCTACAAGCGGGTGCTCAACTGGTCGCTGAACCATCGCTGGGTGACGCTCGGCGCAGCAATCGGGATGCTCGTCCTGTCCGGCTTCGGCGCGACCAAGCTCGAGGAACAGTTCTTCCCGGCCTCCGACCGTCCCGAACTGCTCGTCAGCCTGACCCTGCCGCAGAACGCCTCGCGCGAGGCGACCGAAGAGCGGGCACGCCAGCTCGAGGCCCTGCTGAAGGGGGACGAGGACATCGCCCACTTCACCACCTATGTCGGCTCCGGTTCGGTCCGCTTCTACCTGCCGATGGACCTGCTGCTGGAAAACGACAATGTCAGCGAGACCGTTGTTGTCACCAAGGGCATCGACGAGCGTGACGCCGTGCGTGCACGCCTCGAAGAGACCATGGGCCGCGACTTCGCCGACGTCACCACCCGCGTCTCGCCGCTCGAACTCGGTCCCCCGGTCGGCTGGCCGCTGAAGTACCGTGTCACCGGCGAAGACTACAAGACGGTGCGCGAACTGGCACTCAAGGTGGCGAATTTCGTCGGGGAGAATGCCAATACCCGCGACGTCAACCTGACGGCCGGCGAACCGCAGCGGCGCGTGACCGTCGTGGTCAACCAGGTCGAGGCGCGGGCGCTGGGAATGAGCTCGGAATCGGTGGCGAGCGAGATCTCCGCGATCTTCGCCGGCTCCACGGTCACCACCGTCCGGGACGGCGACCGGCTGGTGAATATCGTGGTCAAGGGTATCGAGGCTGATCGCACGTCGATCGCAACGATCGGCAACATCAACCTGCGTGGCAGCGCCGGCCGTTCGGTACCCCTGCGCCAGGTCGCGACGATCGAATACGGTATGGAAGAACCGGTCATCTGGCACCGTCAGGGCCGTCCGATGATCATCGTCCAGGCCGACGTCGCCAAGGGCCTGCAGCCGGCGACCGTGGCTGGCGAAGTCAACGCCTCGCTCGACGCGCTCAGGGAAACCCTGCCGATCGGCTATGCGATCCAGTCGGGTGGCATCACCGAAGAAGCCGCCAAGGGCAATGCCTCGGTCTTCGCGGTGATCCCGATCATGCTGATCGTCATCGTCGCGCTGCTGATGGTCCAGTTGCAGAGCTTCTCGCGCATGGGGCTTGCCATGGCCATGGCGCCCTTAGGTCTGATCGGCGTGGTGGCAGCCATGCTGCCGACCGGCACGCCGATGGGCTTCGTCGCACAGCTCGGCGTGATCGCACTCTCCGGCATGATCATCCGCAACGCTGTCATCCTGATCCAGGAAGTGGACCAGAATGTCGCCAAGGGCGAGCCAATCCGCGAGGCGATCGTGCATGCGGCCGTCCACCGGTCGCGGCCGATCCTGCTGACGGCGCTCGCCGCCATTCTCGGCATGATCCCGATCGCGGTCCAAATCTTCTGGGGCCCGATGGCCTTCGCCATCATCGGCGGCCTCGCGGCGGCGACCGTGCTGACACTGACGCTGCTGCCCTGCCTGCTGCTATGGCTGCTCATGGCCGAGCAGGGCAAGGCGGTCGGGTCAGGCGATGCGCCTGCGGAAGGGACCGTCGCGCATGGTCAGTAAATCCGCCTCGAAGAGGCTCGTTTCCAGGGGAACCGCGCCATCGGCGCGGCTTTCCATCCCCAGTGTTGCGCCTTGTCACTGTGATCGCTAAAGCTAATTCAAGTTAGGCCGAAACCGTTGCCTTGGGGGCATATCACGATTTAAGCAGATCATTTCAACGACTTCCTCGCGGCTCTTGCCGCGATTGGTGTACGAGCAGGTGAACGCCTTGAACGGATATGAACCGTCGACCTGTTCGGCTGGAGTTAAGCTCGTCATCCTGCAGGGTGAAGCACCTCACGGATAAGCCGTGCTAGATGCTTTCGGATGGCGCCCGTCTTGGTGAATCATTTAGTCCTCAGCGCAGGCTCTATTCCCCAAACTGCCCTCAATCGGTTCAATGAGACCAAGTCGTTCTATCGAAGCCCGACATATCGTGCCCGGGGCCGAATAAGGCGCTGATCCTGGTATTGCTCAATTGCATGCCCCACCCAACCAACGACACGGCCTATTGCAAGGATACAAAGACCTGCGGGCGCGGCCAGACCAAGGTGTAGCGAAAGCGCCGCCAAGGCGCCATCGAAATTCAATAGCTTGCCGGTGACTGACTGTGCGGCATTCACCGCCTGGATGACATCCGATGCCCCGCGGGAGCTGCTGTGGCGGTTCAATAGGCCCAACAGGGTTTGCGCTCGGGGATCTCCTGAGGGGTAAAGCGGATGGCCGAAGCCCGGAACACTCTCACCTCGCCTCATCCAACCTGCAACCACTTCAGCATCTTTCTGTCTGCTGTCCAGAATCTCCTGCAGCAAACGATATGTCCTCTCAATTTCCCCGCCATGTCTCGCGCCCTGCAGCGTCGCCAATCCGGCCGCTGCGGCATGGTATATTGGCGCCCCGGCGGAGGCCGCCACCCTCACTGTGAACGTAGACGCGTTCAATTCGTGATCTGCTCCGAGGATTAGCGCTGAGCGTAACAGGTCAGCATGTTCCTCGACCTTCCAGGCAGACGACAATACCGCATGTACTGGGCGGGTGGTCGGCGTCACGCCCGACACCAGAGCAGTTACAAGTCTCAGTACATTCAAGCCAGCTCGTGACGCACCTTCTCGTGATAAGTCATACGCGCGAACGTCTCTCTGCCCCATTAGAGGCAGCAGAGCTTGGCAGGTAACGAGTGGGTAGTCAGGATCTACAGTTCCGGCAAGGTCAAGATATTCTGGGGGGAGCTCAATTGAGCCGTTTGAAAGTTTTGGTTCGTCATCGCAACCCCAAATCAGAGATGCGACCGATTCAAGGCTCCCACTGTTCGCGGCCAACTGCGAGGCATCGCGCCCGCGGAAATAGAGTTTCAGTCCATCGGTGAACGTTATTTCCGAATCCAGCAGTGGGGCCCCAAAGGAGAGCAGCTTGCTTGAGTCACCATGCTTTGTGGCAACCTTGTGCTTGTCGGCCAAAGCGCGGACGTCAGCTGCACGATACCGCCTTGCCCGCGTGCCAGTTCGAGCCTCCGACTGGATAATCCCGCGGCTCACGTAGGCGTAAAGCGTCGCCACGCTCACATTGAGCTCCGCCGCCGCCTCCGTCGCGGTCATGTATCCGGCTTCGTCCATGCTTTTGAGTAGCACCATACATTGATTCAATCAATCAAGATTGACGATCTAATTGATCAATGGGAGATCGTCCGCAGGTTGCACAGAAGATGGCGGTACAGGATGCCTTGGAAGCTTGGGATAGTAGGAATGGGGCCACGTCGCCTTTCTCTGCTGGAGAGACTGTCTAGCCTTCAGCAGGATCACTTTGAACCAATTGAACTTCATCTGTTCGAGCCAGGGCAGCCGGGTTGTGGAGTACATGCAACCGATCAGCCAGAGTATCTTCTCGCTAACACAGTCTGCTCTCAAATAACTGCATTTGGGATCAGCAAACGAACCATCGCGCGCCCGATTGGCTCTCCCTCCTTATTTGAGTGGGCGCGAGCACGGCAGTATGAAGTCGCTGAGGGCGACGACATCAATCGTCTGGTTCATGAAAACGATTATCTTCCACGAGCGGTGCTGGGGAAATACCTCTCTTGGGCTTTCGAATACATCGTTCGCAACCTACCCGACAGCATCAACGTCACTCTTCATCAGCAGGAGGTTACTGACATCCGCGTGCTTGACCGGCACAAATATCACATCCTCGGCACGAATGGCCTGCGTGTCGAAGTTAACGGGCTTGCCATCACTACCGGCCACTCCTCGTGTGGGGCCTCCGGTCGTTCACCGAGATCCACTCATGCTCCCGCTTACCCTGTCGATCGAATGATGGACCGCGTGGGCAGTACTGATCGAATCGGCATCGAGGGCATGGGATTGACCGCGCTTGATACGATCACAGCGGCAACAGTTGGTCGCGGAGGCCGGTTTGCACGCGAGGGCGGGAGATTAAGTTACCGACCATCTGGTCGCGAACCTAAACTCGTCTGCTTCTCGCGAAGCGGCGTGCCTCTGCTCGCACGAGCTCGCAATCAAAAGCCACTAAACTGGGACTATCAGCCCTTTTTTGCGACGACACAGGCAATTGATCGCCTTCGAGATCCATACGGTGGAGGCTCTAGAGCTCGACGAAAACTCGACTTCGTTCGTGAGGTGTTGCCGTTGGTCAACTCTGAGATGGAGTTGATGTATTATAGCACGCTTATCCGCAGGACCATGTGCGCCGAGAGAGCAGAGAGATTTGTCGTATCCTATCTCTCAGGAGGCCCAAAATCCGCCGAGGTACAGGCTATTCTAGCTGCACTACCCACTGAATCTCATTGGGATCTTGCATCACTTATAGCACCAGCGCCGCAAGATGTGATGGTCGACGGCACCCGTTACCGCCAGTGGCTGATCAAGAAAATGCGTGACGATGTTAACGAGGCTCGCATGGGTAACATCGACAGCCCAATCAAGGCAGCTTGTGACGTGCTGCGCGACATCCGGCCCATTCTACGACATGTCGTGGAACACGGCGGGCTTACGCCGGAATCACACCAGTCATTCCTTACGGATTTCGTGCCAGTCATGAACCGGCTCGCTGTCGGGCCACCACTTCAGAAAATTGAAGAACTGGCGGCACTTGTAGAGGCCGGAATCGTGGATGTCAGCCTGGGCCGGGCTCTTTCAGTGGAAGCTCCAACAGCTGGGGAGACTACAATTTACGGTTCAGCTGGCACACGCCAAGTCGACAAATTGGTTCATGCACATCTTCCGCTCGCGCCGACCGTCTTGCTTCAAGGGGGCATCATCCAAGCGCTGCTTCGTGCCGGCGTTGCGAGAGCGTTCACAAATGGTGGCTACGAACCGGGCGGACTTGATGTGACGCCCGAACACCGGCTGGTGTCTCATGATGGACACTCTACATCGCCCATTTGGGCCCTTGGAACGCCGATTGAGGGGCCTCGCTTCTACACATTCGTTCTATCCGCGCCTGGTGCCGCAAGGTCCCCGCTACAGGAGGCGCAAGAGTGCGCGGAAGACATCCTGCGTACTGCCCAAACCCTTTCCGCAGCTGTGCCGTCAGCCCGTGGGGATGCAACACGCATTCCTAGGACGCCGGAATTCTCGGCCGCCTAAATCTCAGACCATCCCAAGAGACGATCAATGACCTCACTTATTTTGTGTACTCCAAAGGTGCTGCTGCAAAACACTCCGGAGGAATGGCTTGAAGCCACTGGCGGTGATGCCGTGCTGTTTACTGGTCTCGCCGATGCTGGAAATTACACAGCCGTTGAAGAGCTTGCCACTCGGGCATTCCGGCAATCTGAGATCTTTCACAATTACGAGCATAGCGAGTTGATCGAGCCGTCAGCGATCGATCTACATCTTCGAACGAAATTCAGTCGCGTATTGGCGTTTTCTGAAGCAGACGTGCTTCGCGCCGCTCGGATCCGCAACAAGCTTGCTCTGCAGGGCCAGATGCCTGAAGCAGCTCAATTCTTCCGAGACAAGATCTTGATGAAACGCAGAGCTTGGGAGCGCGGCGTTGACGTTCCCCGTTTCGCAGAAATCACAAGTGCCACCGACCTTACAGAATTCATCTCCGCACACGGCTTGCCTGTCGTAGTCAAACCATTCGATGGCCGGGGCTCGTCAGGCGTTGCGGTTCTCTCTACCGAGCAGGATGTGGTCTCCTTTCTAGAGAGCGGTGCGTCCAGTACGCTCCGGCACACGGTCGAGCAGTTCGTGCAGGGAGAGATGTTCAGGGTCGACGGGCTATACGTTGACGGTAGCCCAGTAGTTATTCATGCAGCCCGTTATCTGAAGGACTGCCTCGCTTTTATCCGAGGAGAGACTATCGGCACTCATAGCCTTGATGCCGGCAACCCGCTCGTCGGAAGGATTGAAGAATTCACACGATACCTGCTGGAGAAAGCCCTTCCTTTCCCCGCTACATCGATTTTCCATCTTCAAATCTTCCACACGCCTGATGATCGACTGGTACTCTGTGAAGTGGCCAGCCGTCTGGGAGGTGGGGTGATCAACGAGGAAGTGCTGATTGCGACGGGCGTGAATATGAAGATGGGATACGTCAAGGCCTCGATAGGTGGCGGAGATACATTAGAACGTCGCGCTGCAGCGGACTTCCGGCCAACGGCGCGCATAATCATACCACCCAAACATGGTGTTCTAGAGAGCCTCCCCTTGGCTGCAGAACATGACTGGATCGACATCTACAAACCCTACGGTGTCGTCGGTCGCCGTTACGGCGGCGCATCCATGACAAATGCCGAAGTCGCCAGTTTCGTCTTTGGCGGCGAGAATGAGGAAGAACTGAGGTCGCGGGCGCTAGACCTGGATAGCTGGTTCAACTCCAAAACGATGTGGGCACTATGAGCGTCTCCCCTCTGGAAGAAGCTGACGCCCGGCTTTGGGCGCCTCTGTACAACGAGCGCTTCAGATCCCTTTGGATCGCCAACGGCATTTCAAACCTCGGCACCTGGATGCAGGGCATGGGCGCCGCATGGTTGATGGTTCAGTTAAGTTCTTCATCCCAGATGGTGGCGTTGATCCAAACCGCGATGACGCTGCCAATCTTCCTGCTCGTCGTACCAGCCGGAATTCTCGCGGACCGATTTGATCGCCGATCTTACCTTCTCGCCACGCACGTGGCGATGGCCATTGCCGCCTTCGGCCTCAGCATAATCATAGCCCTGGAAGCGGTGACCCCAAGCCTACTTCTGTTGGGCACATTTTTGCTGGGATGCGGCGCAGCCATGACGATGCCAGCGTGGCAAGCGGCAACATCCTCTTTAGTCGAATCGACGGAAATACACAGCGCTGCAGCTCTGAACGGCATGAGCTTCAATTTCGCCAGGACCTTAGGGCCTGCCTTAGCAGGCCTCATCGCTCAGATATCGGCCATTTCCCTGATATTCTGGATGAACGCAGCTTCGTATCTTGCTCTCATCTTCGTATTTTGGAGGTGGCGTTCAACGTCAGCTAACGCGATCATAGGACCAAAGGCGCCCAGAAAGAGCAGGTCTCACGGGTTTGGCCACATCTTGCAGGACGAGCGCTTCATAGCATTACTTGTACGGACATTTCTCATTTTCTTTGGCGCAAGCAGCATGTGGAGCCTACTTCCCGCGTTCGCTGGGCTCGAGCTGCACATAAATGCCTCGTCCGTTGGCCTCTTGATGGGCACGATTGGAGCAGGTGCTATCGTTGGAGGCATGCTGCTGCCCTCACTCAAAGCAAGAGTTGGCATAGACCGTCTGACGCGTATTGCTGCCGCACTGCTAGGCCTTGCGTTAATCTTGGCAGCCTGCAACGTGCACGACTTCGCGCTCTGGCTCGCCATGGTATTAACGGGTATGGGATGGGCTTTCATCGTTTCCGGGCTGAACGGAACGGCACAGGCGATGTTCCCCGTCGAGATCCGCGGCAAAGCAATTTCGGTCTATCTCATGGCTATGTATGGTGGCACCACGTCAGGTAGTTGGACTTGGGGATTGATATCCACATCTTATGGCGTCCCGTACACATTCGTTGCAGCAGCCACAATGTTGCTCATATGTGCCCAGGCATTGAAACGATTGTCGATCGCCTGAGCGGATATCGTCTCCGCCTTGAAAGGAGTCGAACCATCGGCATGCTATTATTTAGGATGCGTGCCGGAGGATAACCTAGGCAGATCAAATATTTAATTTAGCTTGAACGTCCAGCAAGGGGCCGACAGCGGATAGTCCGCTTCTACCGCTTGAGCTTTGTTAGCGGACCGTCAAAACCGCTTTGGATCACAGTTAACTGTCAAAAAGTGCCAATCTGGAAGATTGCCGTCGAGGTGTGATAGGGCAATGTCGATAACCTCGCTTTCAAACGGACAATTTTGGGGCTGACGATCTGCATCCTTTGGTTACGATGGAAACTGCGCCAAGTCAGGTGATCACCGCCCCCTTAGCCGCGCTTCAGCAGTCTGTCCATTCCTGGATCAACATCTCCCGGAAGCGGATTGCCGCTGGAGACAGGCGTCCGCCACGGCGTTCGACGAGGCCGATTGTACGGCTCACCAGAGGCCCGGTCAGCGGCACAGTCGCAATCACCGGATGCTCCACCTGTGGCGTAGCGAGCTTCGGCATTACGGAGATCCCAAGACCCGCCTCCACCAGACCAAGAGAGGTCGACAAATGGTTGACCTCATAGAACCAATTGAGCTGCACCTGGGCCGTCGTCAAAGCTCGATCGAGAACTGCGCGATTGCCGCTAGTCTTGCTAACCCCGATAAGCGGATGACCGGCGAGATCTGCCCAGACCAGTGACTTTGCGGTAGCAAGCGGATGGTCACGGCGGCAGGCAAGCACGAACGGATCCTCGATCAAGGGGGTAAAGTTCAGGTCGGCGCGCGCGGCACCGGTAATGTTGATGCCGAATTCGACCTCACCGTTCGCTACAGCGTCCAGGCCTTCGTTTGCCGACAAATCGAGAATCCGAAATCGAATGCCTGGGAATTTTTCGTTGAAAGACTGCACAACCCTGGGAAGAAAATAAAAAGCAGCCGTCGGGACCGAGGCGATCGTCACCTGCGCGCGATGGCGGCCGCCCAGATCGCTAATCGACAGGATGGAATCTTCGAATTCATCTACAAGACGCCGAACAAGCGGCAGAAGCTCTCGTCCCACCTGGGTTGGCGCGACATGTCGCGTGGTTCTTTCGATGAGCTGTGCGCCGACCGCCCCCTCCAATCCTTTGATACGCCTTGAAAGCGCAGGTTGTGAAAGATTCAGTTGCCGGGCTGCCTCATTGAACGAGCCCAGATCGAGGACGGCAAGAAATGCCTTCAGGTCGAGAAATTCGAAATTATTCCGCATTTCGAAATAATCACGCAATTCTTTGCATTTCACAACTGATTTCCGACGTGAGAACTCTCCTCCCGCAGCCGGCAGAGACCGGCTTGGAGGATGATGCCGAATGGACGACCTGATCAGGATACCCTGCGTCATGATGCGCGGCGGAACGTCGAAGGGACCGTTTTTCCTGTCCCGCGACCTTCCGGTGGATCCGGTAGAACGTGATCGCCTGCTGTTGGAGATCATGGGATCGGGTCACCCGTTGCAGATCGATGGTATCGGCGGTGGCAATCCGCTGAGCAGCAAGGTGGCGATCGTTGGACCGTCGTCTCACCCGGAGGCAGACGTCGACTACCTCTTCGCTCAGGTGAAAGTTCTGGAGAAGTCCGTCGATACGGCCCCCAATTGCGGCAACATGCTTTCAGCCGTCGGCCCCTTTGCCATCGAGGCCGGGCTGATTGCGGCTGAAGTCGGCGAAACACTCATACGGGTCCACAACGTCAACACCGGCAAGATCATCGAGGCGCGGGTGCGCACTCCCGAGGGCCAAATGGTCTATCAGGGCGAAGCGCAGATCGACGGCGTTCCCGGGACCGCTGCGCCTGTCTATCTGGCCTTCCGCAATGCCATCGGCGCGAAGACGGGTAAGCTGCTGCCGACTGGAAACGCAGTCGACCGGGTGCTCGACGTCGATGCAACGCTTGTTGACGGGGCAACGCCACTGGTGGTCCTTCGCGCCTCCGACTTCAGCTTCACCGGGTCTGAACCGGCCGCTTCTTTGGATAGCGACAGCGCTTTCATGACACGGCTTGAAGCCGTGAGACGCGAGGCAGGTCGCATGATGGGGCTTGGCGACGTCAGCCAGTCTGTCTTGCCGAAACCGCTCCTGATCGGCCCATCACTGGGTCACGGCGATCTCGCCGTCCGGTACTTCACGCCCGCGAGCTGCCACACGGCGCTTGCCACCACCGGCGCGGTCAGCCTCGGGCTTGCCGCCACGATCCCCACGAGCCTCGTAGGGGAGCACTTTCCAAACATGACCTTGCCGGTGTCGCTGGCTTGGGAACATCCGACAGGCCTTCTGCGCGTGCGCATCGAGAAGGCCCAGGGAGACAACAGTCCGACGGTCTCTGTAATGAGAACCAGCCGACGGCTGTTTGAAGGCGCGGCGCTTGTCCGCAAACGCGATCCGATAGTTGCAGACTATCGCGTCGCCTCGAAGTGAATGCCATACTTGACTCGGGAGGAGATCAGAAATGCCCATGACAATGACCCGTCGCCTTGTGCTTTCCCTGTGCAGCACAGCGCTTGCCTTTTCCGTCGCAGGCTCCGGCCTTGCGCAGGACGCCTATCCATCCAAGCCAATTACCTTGGTCGTATCCTACGCCGCCGGTGGCGGTACCGACGCGATCGCTCGTGTCTTTGCCGCACGCCTCGAAAAGGCGCTTGATGGCCGGGTTATTGTCGAAAATCGCCCCGGCGCGGCTGCCAATATCGGCACGGAAGTAGCGGCCTCCGCAGATCCCGATGGCTACACACTGCTGATCGGCAACCAGGGTCCTATGGTCGTCAATCCGCACATCTTCAATCTGAAGGCCGACCCGGCCGATGCGCTCGATCCGATCGCGATGATCGCCGATGCCTCGCTGGTCGTGGTCGTTGGTCCGCGTCTGCAGGTCAACTCGCTCGGCGAACTGATCGAGGCTGCGAAGTCCAACGAACTTGTCTACGGGTCGGCAGGAAATGCTTCGGCAAGCCACCTCGGGGCCCTGCTTCTTGGTCAGACGGCCGGTATCAAGGTCAAGCATGTTCCCTACAAGGGCGCTGGCCCGGCGGTGAATGATCTCGTCGGCGGCCATATCGATTTCATGGTCACCACCATTCCGTCCGCTATCGGCCTGATCGAAAGCGGCACACTGAAGGCACTTGCCGTTACCGGCGACAAGCGCTTCGAAACGCTCCCCGATGTTCCGACGGCCATCGAAGCCGGTTTGGCCGGCTACACAGCATCCGCCTGGTATGGTCTCGTCGGCCCCAAGGGCATGCCAGCAGAGGTCAAGGCGAAGCTCGAAACGGCGACTGCGGAAACGCTCGGCGATACCGAGGTTCTCGACAAGCTGAAGAACGATGGTGCGGTTGCGTCTAGCATGGGCGCCCAGGCATTTGCCGACTTCATGGCCACGGAGCGCGCCCGTTGGGGTGAGGTGGTCAAGGCCGCCGACATCAAGGTCGAATAACATGCAGAACGTGACGACGAATAGCGAACCGCCAGCCGCAAACGGCTGGCAGGGGAGGGAGAGGATTGCCGGCCTCGTCCTGGTGGCCCTTGGCGGACTGGGCCTCTGGGGCGGTTCAGACCTCCCCTTCATGACGAGCGACGGCGTGGGCTCAGGGCTGATGCCCCGCATCCTCTCCCTGTTGATCCTGGGCCTCGGTGCTCTCCAGATTGTCCTCAGCCTCAAGGATCCAGGTCCTTCGACCGGTCACTGGGCGATCCGCGAAACGATCCCGGTGGTTCTCGGTGTCATCCTGTTCGCCGTCACGATCCGCGGTTACCCCTTGGGGCCGATCGCCATCCCGAGGCTCGGGATGGCGGTGGCCTGCCCGCTGGCAATCATCGAATCCGGCCTCGCCGCGCGTGATTCCCGCCTTCCCGAACTGCTCTTCTTTGCAGTCGTGCTGACGGCCTTCTGTATCGGGTTGTTCCGCTACGCGCTCGGCCTTTCGGTCCCCGTTGCGCCTTGGCTGCTAGGATACTGAGATGTTCGAAGTCTTCACCAATCTGGGCCTCGGCCTGTCCGTGGCGCTCACACTCAACAATGTGGCGCTCTGCTTCATCGGCTGCCTGATCGGCACCCTGGTCGGAGTCTTGCCCGGGGTCGGGCCCGTCGCAACGATCGCGATCCTCTTGCCGGTGACGCTGTCACTCGATCCGACAGGATCGCTGATCATGCTCGCTGGCATCTATTATGGCGCCCAATATGGCGGATCGACCACCGCCATCCTCGTCAACATTCCCGGCGAGGCAACAGCAGTGGTCACCGCGATCGACGGCCACAAGATGGCGCAGAAGGGCCAGGCTGGTCTCGCCCTTGGTCTTGCCGCGATCGGCTCCTTTATCGCGGGAACGATTGCGACCATCGTGATTGCAGCCCTCGGCGTGCCGATGACTCGTATGGGCCTGCTCTTCGGCCCGGCCGAATACTTCTCGCTGATGATTATGGGCCTGGTTTTCGCCGTCGTGCTAGCCCGCGGCTCATTGATCAAGGCAATCGCCATGATCCTCGTCGGCATCCTTCTGTCCTGCGTCGGCGCCGACATGGAAACCGGCCGCGAGCGCATGACCTTCGATCTCGAAATGCTGCATGACGGCATCGAGTTCGTTGTGCTCGCCATGGGTATCTTCGGCTTCGGAGAGATCTTCAAAAACCTCGCTGATCCCGAAGCACGAGATGTCGTGCGCAATCAGATCGGTCGCCTGTGGCCGACGCTGCGCGAACTTCGCGAGAACCTCGCGCCGATCCTGCGCGGCACGTTCCTAGGCTCGATCCTTGGCGTATTGCCGGGCAACGGCGCCATCCTTGGACCCTTTGCAAGCTACGCTGTCGAAAAGCGCCTTTCCAAGCGACCGCAAGACTTCGGCCAGGGGGCACCTGCTGCCGTCGCTGGTCCGGAAAGTGCCAATAACGCAGGCGCGCAGACCTCCTTCATTCCGCTCCTCACCCTCGGTCTGCCGCCAAATGCGGTCATGGCGCTGATGGTCGGCGCGATGATGATCCAGGGAATCTTACCCGGCCCACAGGTCATCGAACGTAATCCGGAACTCTTCTGGGGTCTGGTCGCGTCGATGTGGATCGGCAACCTGATGCTGGTCATCATCAACCTGCCGCTGATTGGGCTCTGGGTTAAGCTGCTGCGCGTTCCCTATCGTCTGCTCTTCCCCGCCATCGTCTGCTTTTGCTGCATCGGCCTCTATTCGATCGCCAATGACGCCGCCCAGGTGATGATGGCCGCCTTCTTCGGCTTCATCGGCTATGCGCTCTACAAACTGGACTTTGAACCAGCGCCCCTCGCCCTGGGCTTTGTACTGGGTCGCTTGCTGGAGGAGAAGCTGCGGCAGTCGCTGATCATCTCGGACGGAAACCCGCTGACCTTCGTCCAGTCGCCGCTTTCTGCCACCCTCCTCGCAGTCGGCATGATGGCACTCGTGGTGGCAATCTCCCCTTCGATACGACGGGGCAGAGAGGACGTATTCAAAGACGCATGAGCGAACGACCGCAGCGTGCCGAATGGTGCGCTGCGGTTGTCGGGGAGATGCTGATTGTGTGTACGCCTTGAACGGCCGCTGTTGGCCGTTGATGCTTGCAGTGCGAATGACCGAATTGGTGGAGGGTTTCGGGTGCCGTCAGGCGTACGAAAGCCTTTCATGCAGGAACCCGCGGTCTGCACTTGCTGAGCTATGGGGTTTTCTGGATTGGAGCCTCTGGCGGTCTGGCGATCGCCACGACCATTGTCAGTCCGGGCGGGTCCCGAGTGATGGTTTCCAGTGGAGTTGCGAAGGCTTTCCAGGTGAGTGGAAACATGTTCGTCGTGCTGGACGCCCTCATCATGGGTGCTGGCGCAGGCCGTCCCGTTGGCCTGCTCTGCTGTGAGTAGACCATATGAATGGATCGGCCATGCCGGGTCATGACGCACTCTCCCGGTTCGTTGTTGCCTCGTCTGGTGGTCCACGCGGTTGCCGCCAGCGCTTGAGCACTTCGATGACGACCATGCGTCCACCGCAGCATGGGCATGGCGGCCGGATGTCGGTCGGTTCGTCGTCCGCCTCGTCAGGGGGCGGCGGGGCAGCGTTGAGGAGCTCGCGCGCACGAGCGATGCTCGTCCTTCGAGAACTGCCGGCGAGCAGGCCGTAATGCCGGATGCGGTGGAAGCCACGCGGCAAGACATGGAGCAGGAAACGGCGGATGAACTCGTCGACCGCGAGCGTCATGACCTGCTGCCGATCGCAGCCGTCACGGCGGTAATCCTTGTAGCGGAAGGTGACGTCCGTTTCGTCGAACGCGATCAGGCGACTGTTCGAGATGGCGACCCGGTGCGTGTAGTGCGACAGATAGGCAAGCACGGCTTCCGGCCCCGCAAAGGGCGGCTTGGCATAGACGATCCAGCGCTTCCTGCGGACTGGCGACAGGTATCTTACAAATGCACCGCGATCAGCCAGAGGCGCAGCCGAACCGAAGACGGTGAGCTGCCCGGCATCGTGGAATTGGAGCAGCCGTGTCAGGAACAAGCGTCGGAATAGCTTGGCGAGCACACGAACCGGCAGGAGGAATGCCGGACGTGAGGATATCCAGCATGATCCATCGAGCGCGATGCCACCACCTGGCACGATCATGTGAACATGGGGATGATGGGTCATGGCCGATCCCCATGTGTGCAGGACGGCAGTGATGCCGACGCGCGCGCCGAGATGCTTCGGGTCGGCAGCGATTGTCAGCATCGTCTCGGATGCAGCCTTAAAGAGCAGATCGTAAACCAGCGCCTTGTTGTGGAAGGCAATGGCGGCGACTTCGGCTGGCAATGTGAAGACGACGTGGAAGTATCCGACAGGCAGGAGATCGGCCTCCCGTTCGGCAAGCCATGTGCGTGCCGCGGCGCCCTGGCACTTCGGGCAGTGCCGGTTGCGGCAGGAATTGTAGGCGATGCGCCACACTCCACAATCCTGGCAGGCCTCGATATGTCCGCCCAGTGCCGCTGTGCGGCAGCGCTCGACCGCCG
>NZ_JBWHZM010000005.1:0-29012 GCF_056323085.1 Allorhizobium sp. nf9_anc
AACAAGTGCCGCGCCATTCTTGAGGGGAAGGGTGACTCTGAGGAGAAGGCCGTGCTGAATCGCTATTTGTACAGCGGCACGAGGTGGCTTGCGTCCGGAGGAATTAAGCCACTAATCCCGAACGGGGTTACTGATAAGGCGTTGCGCCTTGGCACTTTCGCCGATGGCGAAGAGTTCTTCTATGATCGTAACGAAAGCCTTATCACCATCGCGCCGCCCGGTACGGGTAAGTCCACATCCCACGTCATGCGAAACCTTCTTTATCTCAATGGTCCGGCCGTGGTCTTGGATATCAAAGGAGATATGTATGCGGCGACGGCCGACTGGCGCGCCGCTAATGTAGGCAAAGTCTATCGGTTTGCGCCAAACGATCGTGAGAACTCTCTGCATTTCAATCCGCTGGATTTCATTTCGATGGATCCGGACGAGGCCTACGAAGAATCCGAACGGCTCGCAGAATTGCTCACTGTACCGCCCGAGGAGGGCGAGTACTTCGATGAGCGCGCTATCCAGGTTATTCGCGCAATGGTGCTCTATGTCGCCCTGACACGCACCGGCGCCGAGCGCTGCATGGAATCCGTGCTGGACCTTCTCAGCGGTATCAACAACGATCCGTTGGCAGCGGAGCGCGCAGGGGACGCAGACGACGAAAATGCGCCGTTCAATGCGCTGATCTCTGACCTTATGATGCACGAAATGCCAACGCTTCGTCGCATGGGCAGCTCGCTTAATAAAATGCCGGTCAAGCAGCGGGAGGGTGTATTCGATACCGCACGCACCAAACTGAAGGTGTGGGAATCACCTGCAATTGCCCGTCTGACACGCGATACGACTTTCAAGCCGGAGTTGCTACGCGGAGAGCGGGCGACGCTCTACCTGTGCGTAGACCTTGGCGACATAAAGCGCTTTGCGTCTGTTTTGCGTGTCTTGCTAGGGAGTTGCATCAGCGTCTTGTGCAAAGGCACACCGGTTGCCGGAGCTGAAGCCGTTACGTTCTTCCTTGACGAGTTGCCGCGCCTGAAGCGAATGGATGTGGTGGAAGAAGCGCTCGATGTCGGGCGAGGTTTTGGCGTGCGTCTTTGGATGTTCGCACAGAACATCGGTCAGCTCAAAACCAGCTACCCAAATGCGGAAGGCATGGTCGGAAACTGCCTGGCCCAGTGCTACATGAATCCGGACGCTGAGCGCTCGAAATGGCTCTCCAGCCATCTCGGTATCCGTCGCGGCCTTCTTGATGGAAGCGAGCGGCCGCTGGTCGAAGCTTACGACCTCACAGGGTCAGACTATGCTGACAAAGTGGTGGTCATGCTGAACGGCATGGACAATGCGGTTCTAACTAAGCGGCCCTACTATGCTGACCCAGAGGCAATGAAACGCGCATCCCAGGTCGTCCCGGAAAGCTCGGTGGCCGATAATCTGACGGCTGACCTCGCGAAATAAACAATGCCTTTAGCGCCACACCACCTACCCCATACGAGGAGGGACGGTGTGGCGCGCGATGTTTTACCCATGGCATCAACAATAGGGGCGGGGGCACGGCTCGTCTGTCGCTTCGCTTATTCAGACTTTTGTCGTCACGTTGCCATTAGATGGACCTGGTGGTAGCGTAAAACATCGATAGAGCGCACTTATGGGTTTGCAAGAGCAAACCCGTGCTCCTCTGGGACCATTGGTAGAAGTATGGCGATATACAGCCTGCATCATCAGCCTATTGGGAAATCCACGCAGGCGCGACCCCATACGGCCGCCGCCCATGTCCGATACATTACCCGACCTTCTGCCGCGAGCCACATCGAAGCTGCCCGGATGCCCGATAGGCCGGGCAGGGCGGCCAATTTCATGCGGCGAGGCGAGGACGGTGATCGCAAAAACGCGCGGGTTGCCGACAAAGTCTTGCTGGCTCTCCCTCGCGAGCTCGACGCCCAGCAGCGAGCTGATCTGGTGCGTTCTTATGCGGAGGACGTCACACAGGGGAGGGCGCCTTGGCTCGCCGCCTTCCACGATCAAGGCAAGGACGCCCACAACCCCCATGTGCACCTCCTAATTCGTGATCGTGACCCAGACACCGGTAAGCGAGTCGCTGGTTTGAGCGAGCAGGGCAGCACCGAGAAGCTACGCACCTTGTGGGAGATGCACGCCAACCGTGCTCTTGAGAGAGCAGGGCGGCCGGAGCGCATCAATCGGCACACTTTGGAAGTGCAAGGCGTGGAGCGCGCGCCTACGGTTCACGAGGGGCCAAAAGCGCAACAGATGGAGCGACGCGGTGCCAGGCCTGTGAGCCGGAAACACCGCTACCGAAACGGACCTGGTTCACGGCTACCCCATCGCCACGTTGACTATCGGGAGATAGACAAGGGCCGATCTCGACCCGCCTACAATAGGGCTGTCAGAGAAACACCCGCCGACTATTGGCGGGCGTTGGATGAGGACAAACAGGCGCGGGAGCTGGATGAACTCCGGGCCATTCACCACCGAGCGGAATCAGTGATACCCCCGCTCGTCGGTGGGTCGGTGTCGCATAGCAACATCAATCAACAGAGCGTCAATTCGGGCGTCTTGTTCGGCGGCTTGTCGGGCGTTCTCTTCCCGCCAGCGTCGCCGATCTCCTTCATGAGCCTCCCAACTGGACTCAAACCATCTGCGGATTGGGTTTTGGGAAGAGAGGGATATCAAAAACGTACCGACAGCTTCGGTGAATCTATCGATAGAGGCAGTAATAATTCCCACGTATTAGCGATTATGGGGAATAGAATTCTATCTGGCAAGGGGGTGCATATGAGTGTCGATGACCGAGATAAAGCTATGAGGGAAGCCGACCTGGCGCAGTGGCGAGCCAAGGAAGGCAAGAGCAAGGCGGCATTGGATAATGCAATGGACGCTGCCTTCTATTTTCCAAAACACTCGGGCAAGCGCATTGGCAAGGTTTATGACAAGGGTGGAGTTGAGTCACTTAAGAAGGCGTTTCATGAATACCCTCATGGCGGACAGTTTGGTATTAGGCCTGGCAGTCTGGTGAAGAAAGAGGGATACCAGAAGGGGGCAGCTGAAAAACGCCAAGCTGCCGGTCCGGCCCGTCGTGAGATACCGAACCTGTGGGATAGGCACGCTCAGGATAAAAAGCAGCTAGAGGCGGCAGAGCGGTCTTACGCGGAGAAGTTCGGCAAGGCACCGTCGCCCACTCCGAGCACGCCAGCGGACGGCCAAAGTGCGCAGTCAAAAGCTCCTGAGCAGAAGCCGCAGCAGACGCCTCAACATCAGCCCTCAAATTTTCAGCAGGCGTCACCGCACCAAAGGGCTCAAACGCCGAGTGCTGACTCCCAAAACCGTCAGAACAATGACGTGATGCGAGATGCGCGGGAGCGTCTCGCCGCGGAGCAGCATCCAGCCCACACTCGGAATACAATCAAGTCTCAGGCGCCCCCTCAGCCTTCGCTTGATGACCGGAAAAACAACGAGGCCATGAAAGACGCCCGCGAACAGCTTGCAGGCGAACGTCACCCCTCTCATTCGCAGAATACCGCTCAGCCTGGATCGCAGGCACAGGACGAAAAGCTTGAAGCACGTCGTCGCATGATGGATCAGATGCGCGATCGCCAGGCCAAGGAAAAGGAACTGGAAAAGCAGAAAGGCAAAGGAATGGGGATCGCGGATTAGTTCCACGTCCCCACCGTACCCTTCCATGACATATCGTAGACTACCAGCTCACGACGAGCGCTTTGAGCGAGGTGTTATCGGGTTGGATTCGGACCTCCCATTGGATGTGAAATCCATCCTTCTCCAGCTCGGTGACGGTTGCCAGGGCAACCTCGGTCTTCGTCAGGTCCAACGGCTTGTGCGGGGCGATGACTACGCGGCTATAACCCTGCCCGGCTGCCTCGCTAATGGCGTCCTTTACCAGTTTGACCGCCAGCAGCTTCTCCGCTTCGCGTTCGCGCGCCTGGCGCGCCATCTCTTTTACGCGTTCAAGGATCGGGGGGTTTTTCATGCCGCACTCTCCTTGTGTGTCACGGGAGCGAAGCGGCGCCCCAGATAGGTGTCGGTCACATCGAGGCGCCCATGGCCCAGCTCATGGGAGATTTCCAGGCGGGCCGCGCGGTCGCGCGCTGCCTGGGCTGGGGGCATGGTGTCCACCGTAGGGCCGCCCGCAGCGGGGCACGACCAGCCGGTGAGTACCTTGTAGCGCCATTGGGCATAGGCGTGCCGGTAGCCGTGGGCATTGCTGATACCCGCCTTAATGAGCTGGTTTTCGTAGGACTTGAGCGCCTGGTGGTAATTGCGGCCGGTCCCGATCAGGGAGCCGTCGCCGACCACGGCGCGCACCTCGTCGAGGAGTGCCCGCTGCTTTTCATGGGTGATGGGGATCTCACGGTAGCGTCCGCCCTTACACCAGCTCGCCTTGAGGGCGATGCGGTCGCCCCGGTCCGCGAGGACCGGGCGAAGTTTAAGCGCTTCCTCACGTCGGAGGCCAAAGGCTGCCTCGAGCTTCAGCGCGAGCTGCACGCGGGGGTCCCGCACGCGCTCGAGCGCCGTGCCCTCGAGGCGCTTGGCCTTGTTGCCGGAAAACCGGCCGCGTTCCGCGAGGCCGAAGGTGTCATTGGTTTTCGGCAAAAGGCCCGGCTTGCCCACCTGGTACGCCCACCACCGCAGCCATGTGAGACGGTTGCGGATTGTCTGGTCGGAGAGACCATTGGTCTTCCAGTGGGCCACCAGCGCGGTGACGTGCTTGCCCTTGAGGCTCGCCGCAGCGGGCAGGCGGTAGCCCATGGTCTTCAAATCAGTGGCCATGGCCATCAAGCCCCGCTGCCTCAGCGCACGGGTGCCAAAACTTCCCTCACCCGAGCGGGTGCAGAGGGTTTTCAGGCTAAAGCTCAAATCGTCCATGGTCGTTGTCGGTCGGTAAGTTTTAATGACCTACATGAGTGCCGCGTGCGGCATCACATGCGCTTGCCAGGGGCAAGCAAAAGGCCGGATACTCCCTGTTGTTGTCTCCGTTTCTACGGTCTCCTAGTCTCCTTGTGGTTACGCCCGATCGCGGGCCGTTGTGTCGTGCGGTTCTGCATCGTGCGTTCCTTTCGTTGGGTGTCTCGTTGGACTCCCCCGTGGCGTGCCCGTAGGGCCGTGCAAGTGGGCGGGGGTTTGGCGTTGTGCGTCCTTGGACGCGTCGGTTGAATAGTCATGTCAGGTTCTCCTTTCCGGGATAAAGGGGCAGCTTGGCCCGTGGGTTGTTGCAAAGATGGCTCGGTGTCAGCGCTGGCAAGGTTCGAGCAAACCTCGCCAGTCCCTTATGCTGCCGTCCTTTATCCGTTCCTGACGCGTGGCCGGTGTTCTGCCCCAAACAGTCCCGGTCACGTTGGGTACGCCCTGTCACTACCGTGACCCCTCGGTAGTGACAGGGCTGCCTTCGGCGCCCAGGTGTCGCCGGCACCACACCTGCCGGCGATCGGGCGGGCATCCCTCCCGAACCCTCCCCATGGCCTGACGGTCGTCAGACCAACGGGAGCTAGGCACTCCCGGACCCAGCCCCGTGCAGGCTTAGGGTCTCCGTTCCGGATGCTCCGAGTGATGCGCGCTCCGCACCCTCCTCTCCGACCTCCCAGCCTGCACGCCGAGGGCGGGCGAGGCTCATTGCCCCGTCTTTCCATTGGTTTGCCGGTGACGGAACGTGCTGTTGGTGGTGGGAGGGCAGGGGCCACCCCACCTGCGGCGCCGACTTTGGTCCAGAAGGCTGCCCTCCCTTGACCCATCCCAGCGGGGGCGGAGCGGCTGTTGCCGTTGCGGCATGCAGGGTCCCGTTGGCCGCTCACGCCCGTCACGACCGGAAAAGTCGGGGTCTACCCCCTTGGGAGCGAACCGCAAGGCATCCAACCGTATCCCTGAGGGAGCCCTCGGCCGGACCCTCCGTTGCGGTCCGCACCCGGCGGGGCTGAACGCCACCCGACCGGTCGCGAAGGGCGTGACCGGAGAACCAACGGGAGAACCCCACATGAAAAACCGCAACGGCAACAGCCGCCCCACCCATAACGTCTATGTGGTCGAAGGGGAGGGCGAAAACGCCTTCTGGACCAAAGTCGGCGCCGCATGGCAGCACGCTGACGGTGAAGGCCTTAACCTCACCTTGACCGCCTTGCCACTCAACGGACGCCTGGTCATACGCCCGCCGAAGGCTGCCGACGACCAGTCCAACGGAAAGGCGGGGCAATGAGCCCCGCCCGCCCACGGGCGACCGAAGGTCAGCCCTTGTGCAATCGGCCGTTCGTTCAGAACCGTATCCTTCAGGGCAACTGCCTGGAGATAATGCCACGGCTTCGCGGCGAAAGCGTCGACCTGGTGCTGACAGACCCGCCGTATGTTTGCAGCTACCTTGACCACCAGGGGCGGACGGTGGCGAACGATGACAACAAGGTCTGGCTGAGATCCGCCTATGCGGAAATGTACCGCCTGCTTAAGCCCGATAGTCTGTGCATCACTTTCTACGACTGGGCGAATACGGACGCTTTCTTTGCGGCGTGGCGTGCCGCAGGCTTCCGGATCGTGGGTCATTTGGTGTTCTGCAAGGAACAGGGGTCCCGAGAGCGTACTCTAACGGGCGTGCACGACCCGGCCTACGTTCTGGTGAAGGGACGGGCGCCAGCGGTGGCCCCTGCCCCCTCGGACGTTCGCCCCTGGGGTTACATCGACGGCCGTCTGCACCCCTTGCAGAAGTCTGTGGACGTCATGAAGCCTCTCATCGACACCTTCACCCAGCGCGGCGGCCTGGTGTTGGACCCCTTCGCGGGCTCCGGCTCCACTCTGGTCGCTGCTCGGGAGGTGGGGCGTCGGTATTTGGGCATCGAGCTGGACCCTGCCTATGCCGCTATTGCGAAAAAGCGGCTGTGCTGAGAAACGGGCCGTATGGCCCGTTTGCCAAGGGGGGGCGCAGTGAACGCGCTCCCATCTAGCGCCGTAGTGAACAAGCCACCTCCGCAGGCAAACCGTGCGAGGACGCCGGTCGTCGCGCGCGCCGCCATGGGTGCGGTCGGGTTTTGTCCTGCCTGACGGCAGGCCAAAGGGGTGCCACCGGACGGCGGACGGACTGGAATCCGCCCCGCCTGACCGGTGGACCCGACCGCCCCGCATGGCGGCGCGTCACAGGCTCCAAATACAAAACGCACCGCTTGCGCGATGCGTTTGGCCGGTTTCCTACCCGTGCTTCATCCTACCACCCCCACCCTTTGGAGGAAAGCACCTCTTGACCCCGTCGGTTAGCGTCGGGTTGCGCCCTGACCACGCGTCAGTAGCTCAACGGCAGAGCGGTCGGTTTCCTACCCGACAGATGCGGGCTCGAAACCCGTCTGGCGCTCCACTTCATGGCTGCCCGTGCCGGTATTGCCATTTTACCCGACGCACCGAGGCGTAAAGAGGCTGCTTGGAATGGGAGTACCCCGCCCACGGGTGGGTAGGATGGACGGCGCAAGCGTTGTGTTTTGCTGCGTCAGCAACTAACACGGTTGCCAGCAGGGGTGAGGGGAACGCATGCGGAAGTGGATCACGCGGGGCTTGGTGCTGGCTGTTCTGGGTTATGGGGGCTATGCGCTTTGGGAATACTACCGAGGCGGCTTTTTCTCTCGACCAGACATGCCGGAGGGCGCGTTTTCGATCTCCTACCAGAACGGTTTACGCGCCATCCTCGTCGATGTCCCCAACGAGCGGGACACCCGCCGCTATTTCGGCTTTCCGCAGGATGTGCCTCACTATCTGCGGGACGCGTGGGCTACCTGCAGTCCTCCGACCGAGGAAGAGCGCCCCAACGCCGAGAAGTTCATCGCTGACCGCAATATGCCGGGCGAGCGCTTTGAGGCGGTATGCCGCCTGCAGGTAGACGATGACCTGGTGATCCGGGGCCTGATCACCAGCGTGCCGCGCCTCTAGCCCGTCTTGGGCTTGGCTTCCTGAAGTCCGCACCAGACGCCCGTCGCGGGTACGATAACCGGGCGAGGGGTGTGATGAACGGCGTACCGCGCGCACAGCCGCTCGGTAATGCGCTCGCTGATGTCCTGCCGGGCATGGTCGCGCGCGATCGCGTCAACCCCCGCCCAGGCGCGCGCCTGCGCATCCGGCACTTCTTGCAGAACGGTCGCGATGTGATGCGTTATGCGGCTGAGGATGACCGTGGCGCCGTCCTTCTGGAACGTCAGCGAGATGGTCACATGGCGGGCGACCGCGTCCGCCATCGACGGGATTAGGTACAGGTCACGGCGACGGCTTGGTCCGCACCCGGCAAAGCCCCTGACGGTGGTGCGCCTGAGGCATCCAAGGGCGATGCCGACGTGAAGCTCCAGGATCTTGATGGGGTCTTCGTGCATGGGACTGTCTGCCTTTGCTGGCGGTGAGGGCGGAATATGTTCCTATTATGTTCTCATGCGCCGTAAGGTCAATTGCAGATCCGCCACAGTCGCGGACCGGAACGCGTGCCGCCCGCTTGCTAAGGGGGGGCTGCGGGGGCACGCTTCCGCCATGTTCCGATTACCGGCCGATCTGAAAGCCAAGGGCGAGGAGGCTGAAGCCTCCTTCCGCGCGTGGCTCAACCAATCCGGGGTCGCCTTTCTATATGTTGAGCAGTCGCCGTTGAACGTGCCGGATCGGCTGCGGGGGCGAATCAAGCGGCCGGATTACCTGGTTGGCATTCCCCATGCCGGAATGATGGCCTTCGATGTGAAAGCCAAGTCTACTTATGATGACCACCTGCTGTTCGAAGTTGGCGAGGTGGATAAGCTGGCCTGCTTCGAGGCGTTCTTCCACATGACCGTGAACTTTGCCTGTCTGGATCTGAACGATCCGGGGCATTTCTACTGGGTGCCGCTGCGCGCCTTGGTGGGGCGCCAGGCGGAGCGACGGGGCAGGGCACGCGTGCTGGCATTCCCGATCGCGGACGCCCTGCAGGTGGCGATGGGCGAAGGGTTTCTCGACGCCTATGGTCGTTTCAGCCAGCGCTCACTGGGTCTCTGAGTCCACGTCTTACCAAGACGTCCAACGCCGCCTTTATCCCGTCAAAATCGCCTGATTCCGTGGGAGATTCTGGCTGATTTGGCGGGGGCATCATGGAAAAGGTGGATGACAGCGTCATCGTGTACGAGTTTGTGGACGGCTGGTATGTGGTGGAGCTGCTGACCCACTACGATTACCTCCGGGAGGGTGGCCTTATGGGCAACTGCGTGGCCAAATACCACGACAGTGAGGACACGGTTTACTCCCTTCGCAGCGATCGGCATCAACCCCATGCCAGCATGCTTTACCGGGGGCGAATGATCATCGAGATCTGCGGGCGCTTCAATTCGTCCCTCAAACCGGAATATCGGGAACGCGTCGAGCAGTTCATGCGCGACTGCTATTTCCCAATGCACCCGCTGGCGTACGACATCACCGACATGCGGCGGCAAACGCAATGGGTCACCGTGTGCCGCTAGCGTTGTAGGATTCACCCTATTGCGCAACCTGGGAGAGCCACTACTCTCCTGTCTTGCGTGAAAGGAGTGCCCGAACATGCGTAAAGACCAGATTCCGGACTTCGTTGAAGAGATTATTGCCACCGGTTGCCCAATCACTGCGGTGGGACACGACATGTATGTTTTCGCAGAGATTGATGCTCCTGAAGAGGACGTTGACCGTATCGCCGAAGAGATCCAGGTGATCTGCGATCGGTACGGTGAGCGCGATCACCTTCTGCTTGACATCGTGGCGCACCTGCGCAGTCTGGGGCGCTTTTACGACCTGCAGGCTGAGACACTTCACTGAGAGTGAGGCGCCGATCACGACGATTTCGGCGGCAATTCCAAAAGTTGTTCTAAGTCTACTATTTGCTACCCTTGATATATTCGCTAGAATCTGTGTTGGGAAACAGAGGGGGTATCAACGTGAAAATCACAGGGTTAGACAAACTGCAAAAAAACCTTGCCCAAGCTCAGCGAGCCCTTGCGGCGATTGATGGCGAAATTGGGAAGGTCTCCTTCACCCCGAACGATCCTTTGAGCATCCAGGCCGCGATTCAGCAGATGGAAAACATGATCGATGAGAAGGTTGGGCAATATGCGTCCAATCCGATCGTGGCGCCGTTGATTGCAGCCTCTAAAGAAGCCTACCGCGAGGCCATACTCAAAAAAGCGGCAGCTGCCCGCCTCAGAAATGATACGGGTGAGTAACGTGCCTGACCTTTTTCACGAGATTAACAATGCTGTTCTCGATCTGCAGTCGGCGAGCTATCAGACGTTTCAGAGACCTATCAAAGTGCTGGGCCGATTGCTCCGGCACGAGGATCTTGAATCCATAAATTCCGGGCTGACCACCGGGTTGGATCTTGAGGCATATTTGGCCGAGCATGATTATCATCCCGGCTTGGGTGGGGATGCCTTGGAATGGCCGGATAATCCGGAGCAAACGCTTGGGTTGATGCTGCTGCTCGTGTTGAAGTTCGCAGATAAACCTGATTTCATGCTAGACTTCGGGCATAACTTTACGTCGAGTACCAAGTACAACTCCGCCCTGGAAGTAATGACGGGGCAGGTCGTCATTCCTTTCGTGAGAGACTACAAGACCTTCGTACTTTCTCGCGGGCAAAAGAAGCCGCAGCTGGTCGTGCCAACTTCCAATAAAATATTCATCGTACATGGTCACGATGAGGGTGCCCTTCAGAACCTGGCGCGTTTCCTTGAGAAATTGGACCTGCAGGTCATCATTCTCCGCGAGCAGCCCAACCAGGGGCGCACTATCATCGAGAAGTATGAGCAGAGCGCGGAGGAAGTCGGCTTCGCGGTAGTTCTCATGACCCCTGATGACGTGGGAGCGGCCATCTCTTCCGATGGGCAGAACCAACGCGCGCGACAGAACGTGATCTTTGAGCTGGGGTATTTCGCTGGAAAACTCGGTCGCGGCCGAGTGTGTCTTCTTCGTAAGGGAAATGTGGAGATCCCGTCCGACCTTTTCGGCGTCGTATACACGGATATGGACCCCGCAGAAGGCTGGAAGGCTTCCTTGGTCAAGGAGTTGAAAGCCGCAGGGATCCAGTTCGACGCCAACCGCATGTGGAACTAGGTTTGATGCCTGCCCAGAAGCCGGCCTCCACACGGAACGCCCGGCCGGAGGCAGTCGGTCCCGCCTCTCCCTGTGGGTCGCTATGCTGAGGCTCCTGCGGCTACCTGTTTAACCGGTCCTTGGCGTGTCGAGAATTCCCGCTTTCCCGCCCTGCGGTCGGCGCTATGCTGAAAGCTCCGATATTCTTCATTGCTTGCCCCGGATCTCGCACGGGTGCGGTTTCGATCCGGCAAGGGTGCCTATGGGGCTTTGCCCCTCGCGCGGGCAAGGGGGCGGTCTCCCGAGGCTCCGCGCTGCGCTTGTGCGCCCGCCGCCTGAAACCCTTGCCCTTGCTACCCCTAGACCTCGCCGGTCAGGCAGGGTTGCAGGAGGCCTGCTACACTCGCCAAGACACAAGGCGGAGGGGATCGTTTGAGCTTTCGCTCCATGGGTGACCTGTGTCAGAGTATCCCAGTAAGCCCCCGCACGTCCCTGCTTAGCAAACGGCGGGGGCAAGTCGTTTTTGTAAGGTGGACGCTTTCCCTCAACGGGCAGCAGCGTCACTTTTTGGTAACTGCGTCAGACTGTCGGTGTAGGCGGTAGCGCCGAAATACATTGTCATATTGCGGAGAATATGCATTTAATGGCGACAAATAGGATTGTCACCCAAAATGCTGCTCGATTTCCGCTTTGCCAACTTCCGTTCTTTCCGGGACGAAGCCGTCTTTAGCTTGGCTGCCAGCTCCGACCCGACGTTGGAGCGCACCCATACCCGTCCGAGTGGCCTAGATAAGGTCAAACGCGTCCTCAACAGCGCTGCCATCTACGGCGCCAATGCGAGCGGTAAGTCTAACGTCATCCGCGCCTTGCAGTTCATGCAGTTGATGGTGATGACCTCTAATCAAATCCAGCCTGACCAAGAGAGCGGCCTTGCGCCATTCCGTATGCGCCCAGACCATACGGATCACCCTACACGGTTCGAGATCACGTTTTTGATTGGCGGGGTCCGCCATCAATATGGCTTTGAGATCAACCGTCGCCAGGTGCTCAGCGAATGGTTGCTGGTCTATGAGAAGACCAAGCCCCAGGTCTGGTTCTCGCGCGCGTTCAACGAAAAGAAGAGAAAGTACGAGTACACCTACAGCGACTATTTTGTGGGTCAGAAGAAGGTCTGGGAGGCCTCGACCCGCAAGGAAGTGCTTTTCCTCACCACGGCCGTTCAGCTCAATAATGAGCAGCTAAAGCCCCTATACCAGCGTTTTGCTGAGGATCTGGTTGTTCTTACAGAAGGACCAGGCGTCGGTTTTGGCTTCACAGCCAACTACGTTCAGAGCAGAAGCAACCGTGAGAGTGTTCAGGCTGTCATGTCGGCTGCGGACACCGGTATTTCAACTGTGTCGGTTGAAAAGCGACCAGGACGCCAGGTTCATATGAACTTCGTCTCGGGAACCCAGGAGGTTCAAGATGCGGAGTTTGATATCCCCCAGTTTGGTCACCAAGTCGGCGGAGAACTCTACACTTTCGACATCGGCGAGGAATCCGCTGGAACCCAGCTTCTGTTTGGACTAGCCGGCCCAATCCTTGATATCCTGCAGAAAGGACGCACGCTTGTCATCGACGAGCTAGACCGTAGCCTGCACCCCCTGCTTGTCTTGAAGATCGTGCAGATGTTTAATGACCCTGAGTTGAATCGGAATGGAGCCCAGTTGATTTTCTCAACCCATGACGTGTCACTGCTCGATGGCGGAAAGCTTCGACGCGACCAGGTGTGGTTCACTGAGAAAGACAATGAGCAGGGCTCTCACCTTTTCCCGCTGTTAGACTTTTCACCTCGGAAGGGTGAAGCCCTAGAAAAGGGATATCTTGGCGGGCGCTACGGTGGCATTCCGATTCTGGGGTAAGGGAAGAGCAGTTCTTGGCTAAACATCATCGTTTTGAGCGACAAGAAGACCGTTTGGTCCGTAAGAATGGGCGCAAGCGGCCTTACGACCGTATGTTGATCGTGTGTGAAGGCGCCAAAACGGAAGTCAATTACTTCGAAGCCATACGGAAGGACAAGCGGCTTCCCAGCGCAGATGTTGTGGTGGTGCCGTCGGACTACGGTACGGCTCCACTGCAGATCGTTGAATATGCCATTGACCGGTTCGAGGAGAGCAAGGAGTTTGATCGGGTTTATGTAGTGTTCGATCGGGACTCACATGCCAGCTACAACAATGCTTTAGCCAAAGCCGACGCTACTGATGGTACCTTGAAAAACGATCTGAAGGCCAAAGTGCCATTCAAGGCTGTTCCGTCAGTGCCCAATTTTGAGCTTTGGCTGCTTTTACATTTCAGGGATGTGCTTGCTCCGATCCATCGGAACGATGTGTACAAGGAGCTACAGAAGCAAGGCGTTTATCCGACTTACGTCAAGAATAGCAAGACGGTATTCGCGGACACCAATGCCAACATTCCTGACGCAACAGCGCGGGCGGAGGCTTTGCGGGCCCAGTTCACAGCGCACAATGGAAGCGATCCCTATACGGATGTCGATGTACTCACGGGTGAGTTGTTGAAAATAGCCTCTAGATTTTAAAAACTGAAAGAGTGCGATCGTGAAGCGAGATGATGATTACATCCGACAATTGCTTTTTGAGGCAGAAGATTCGTCTGAGCCTTACCTCATGGCTGTACAGCACATGAGCATGGGCGCCGCCGAACTGAAAAGGCACCAACATGCTGAACTGCTATGTGACGCAGGCTTCTTTCAGGCCGTCAACGACGGGGTCTATCGAATAACTAATCAGGGCCACGACTATCTAGCAGCCGTCAGGTCAGACACCATTTGGAAAAAGACTCAAGATGCCGCCGGTCAGTTGGGTGGGGTAACACTTGGTGTAATGAAGGATCTGGCAGTCGCTTACCTCAAGCAGGAAGCCAAAACAAAGCTAGGGATTGATCTGGGTTGAGGCGTAGAATTATTGATGCCCTAGGGAAAGTCGGGACGTTTGAACATGACACAGCATAAAGGTGATCTCTTCGTCAGCGCCGAA
Source organism: Allorhizobium sp. nf9_anc (assembly GCF_056323085.1). Lineage (NCBI taxonomy): Bacteria > Pseudomonadati > Pseudomonadota > Alphaproteobacteria > Hyphomicrobiales > Rhizobiaceae > Allorhizobium > Allorhizobium sp. nf9_anc. The sequence goes on from NZ_JBWHZM010000005.1 coordinate 14,076, forward strand.
GTGACAACCAATGGACAGGTAACTGGAACGACATATGTTCAAAGCGGTGGGTTATTGATCTGCCACGGTCAACTATGTGGGGGCTTGATAATAGAGCCTGGCGGAGAGGCTGTTATCTATGGGCAAGTTGCTCGTAACGTCATTAATCAAGGCAGGTTGACGCTCATGGGGCAAGTCTGTGGTCGCGTCATCGGTAATCCACCCACTAATTCCGTGGGCTCTAAACAAATTATCGGAGACGACCTCGAAACCCCGTTACGTGGCACCTCAACGTCATACACCATCGATTATTGAGTCGGCGCGCGCTGACGTTTATATCAAGCCTCGCTCAACCAAACGGCGATAATGTTCTCCGAGAGCAGTCAGTTTGACACTACGGCTTTCCATCGCTGCGTGATACATATGCGGGGCGCCGACAGGCACCAAAAGATTGATCCTATTGTACTTCTGCAGTACGGCGAAAACAGCTGTGTCATCCGGGTTAGGAGCATCGCTTTCCGGTTCGTAGCTGGGAGCAAGCGGAAACTCTGAGCCTGCTGCAGGGAAAAACTCCGAGATGCGCCGGAGATCTGCAAGTTCGATCGGCGGCTGGACCTGCCGAAGAGAAACAAAAGACTTAACATTCGTCTTGAACACGGGGCGTTGCGCCCAGGGGCCAAGTGACTGATCGATGTGGGCGTAGATTCCACCAGGCGTAACCGCACCTACCAAGTTCGCTGCGGCTCCGCCTAGTGCATCCACGAACAGGCTGGTGAACACGCCGGAGCCATCTTCTTCCGTTGCATACTGGTCTGCTGTCGATGCCGTCAGGATAGTCATTCCATCTGCAAGCTCAGACACGTTCGGCGAGAATACGTTCTGTGCAATTCCGCCACTATGGCAGCTATCGAGGACCACAATCTTGTTGCGCGCTTTCGATGCGTTCGCAAACGAAATGATATCAGAGAGCGCAAGGCCATCGTCGCCGGTACGCGTGTCACTGGCGCACAGATAGCCACCTGTATTCTCGATGTAGCCATGCCCGGCGAAATAAAAGAGTGCAATGTCTGCTTCGCCGTTGAAGAGCTCGCGAGCGCTGTCGCGCAGCTCTTGTCGGGTGATGGAGTTGCCAGCACCCGTCATAAGACGGACCCCGAAGTTAACCGATCCGTCTGCGTTGCGCTCCAGCATCGCCTTTACGCTATGAGCATCGTTTACGCAGCCGAACAGGGGAGAAATACTGGTGTAGTAGTCGATACCTACAACGAGTGCCTTTCGCATTCTAATGCCCTCACGCAAGCTCACGAATAGCGGTAACGATGCTGTTCGTGTTCCAAGCAACAATTCGGTCGGCTGCCGACTTCACCACTTGTGATGTCCTCTCAGCACCGAAAGGCTCAATAGCTATAATAGGTTTTGGATTTGAGAAACCACTGGCCGCGAGTGCTATCTCTTCGTTGATCCATCGGCTGTAGCTGGAGTATACACCAGCTAAGACCAAGACGGTGCTCGCATACTGCATCTGCAGCTTGATCGCGGCCCTTAGTTGAGCATCGTTCTTTGCTGTATGAATAGGATCGTTTAACGGCACTGAATAATTACGATACTCAAAACGCGGTGCAGAGTTTAGTAGCCTGATCAACTTCTCATAGGCGTCCGAATACGCCCACGAGTGGCTTATGAAAAGATTGTAGGCCATCGTATTCTCCCCTTACCATAACAAGGTAGACCAATTTACGGTTGCCGTACACACTTAAGCCGCGACTTTCTGTGGGCGCTGATTCAATGGTTGTGTATTTAAAACGACCGTTTTCCTTACAGACTCCCCTACCCCGCATTCAGCCCGCCCATTCGGCGGACTTTTTGTAAGGAAAATATGTTAGGAAATCATTTGACAGGAAAAGGCTACCGACGCACTATCCTAACATGAAGATAGGATATGCCCGTGTCTCGACCGCCGACCAGAATCTCGACATGCAGCGGGACGCCCTCACTCGTGCCGGATGTGAAAAGATCTTCGAAGAGAAGAAGTCCGGCAAAGCGGGGAGCAAGCGGCCGGAGCTGGAAGCCGCCCTCGCCTACCTGCGACCCGAGGATGTGCTCGTAGTGTGGAAACTGGACCGGCTTGGCCGCTCCTTGGTCGAAATGATGCGGACGATCGACAAGCTCCGCGCCGACGGCATCAAGTTCCGCAGTCTTACTGAAGAGCTGGACAGCGAGAGCGCGCAAGGTCGCTTCTTCCTGCAGATCCACGGCGCCATGGCGGAATACTTCCTCGATCTTAACCGTGAACGCACCATGGAGGGGCTGAAAGCCGCCCTCGCCCGTGGCCGCAAAGGCGGCCGTCGCCCGAAACTCAACGAGGACGACAAGAAGGCTGCGCGGGCGATGCTCGCGGCCGGTGACATCTCAGTAGCCGAGATTGCACGGCGGTTGGGCATCAGCCGCGTGACCTTCTACGACTATTTCCCCCAGGCGCGAGCCAAGGCGCAGGAGGGCAAGCTATGAGCGACGTGTATCTGACCCGCATAGATGCCAGCCAGAACATGGCGCGCTACTACCGCATGACCGTTCAGCCTACCCTCTTCGGAGAATGGTCGGTCGTCCGGGAATGGGGACGCCTCGGTCGCGGTGGACAGGTCCGTGCGGTGCCATACCCTTCAGAAAGTGAAGCCACCGAGGCTTTGACCTCGATCGAGCGGCAGAAGGCCCGGCGCGGATATAGCGCTAGGAACTGAGTTCGTGACATTCCCGACTGTGACAGGCAATGAATAATGCCGCCAACACCCCCGATTTTATTTTTTAAAATCAATACGTTTTATTGGGCTTCGAAAAAGAAGCCCGGCGACATGTATTCATGTTATTAATAGCGCAGTGTGACAACCGAATGCTAACTCATGAAAAACGATGTTGAACAGTACCTCAGACGCCATGGCCCGAGCCTGACGACAGCTGTTGCCGCCCATATCGTCCAGACCCAACATGTTCCGCCTGAAACGGCACGTCAACGGGTGAGCCGCCGTCCCGCCGATACCATCAAGACCCTTGCGTATCTCCCTTTCCCACGGAACGCGCGCTTTATCTACATGGTAGATCAATACGGCTCGCCGCTGTTCTGGAATAACCTGGTAGAGGCATTCGAAAGCACGGGGTCCATTTATGGGGCAACTCTAGGTGCTGTGATAGCGAGGGACGGAATCATTCCGGAAGCTCATTTTCCTGTGATCTGCGGGGCACCAGTCCGACAGAAAAAACACGTTGCAGCGGATACCGTATTGGCCCGCCTGCTGGAGGCAAAGCTGCTGGAGCGCCGGTCGATCGACGGCCTGGGAGCCTGCATCGTGCAGCCGCGCGGAGATGACTTCGTCGAGGGGCCAGCTGAAGACGCGAGAGCGCGACTGCTTGCGGAAAAGATCCTGCTTTCCGCTATTGCCTCGTGGGCCAGGAACAATGGCTTTGTGAGTTATGGCGCAGTTCAGGTTCGGCAAGCTGACAAGGTGCCGACCGTGGGAACCACAGCATGGGACTTCACCGGCCCGTGTTATCTGAGCGGAATCATCCCAAAAGTTCGCAAAGGCGCAAAGTCGCGTCCTGCCTTTTTGGTTGCTGACGTACTTGCCAAACCAGCGGATCTAAACGCGGTGCGCGCCTTCGTGCGTAAGTGCGAAACCCTCCGGCGGCTTGAGCGGGTCACGTGTGTACAGATGTTTGTCGCCGAGCGATTGACCCGTGATGCCCAAGAACTGCTGAAAACTCACGGCATCATCGCTGCAACCACGAAAAGCCTGTTCGGGAAGGAGTTCCAGCAAGCATTGGCCGAGCTTCGCGTCTTCTTCCGCTCTATTATTTCCAGCTCACACATCGATATCGACAAGCTGGACCAGCTGCTCTCGAAGTTTAGCGATATTGAGGGGGCCAGCCTTCAGATCCGTGGCACATTATTCGAGTTCCTGGCGGCAAAGATCGCGAAGTACGAGTTTAGGTCCGAGACAATTCTCATGAACCGCATTTATCAGGACCCGAAGGACAGCGCGCTGCGGGCTGAGGCTGACCTCACCATTGAACAAGGCGATGCGGGCCTCGTTTTCGTGGAATGCAAGGGCACGGCCCCTTACAGCAAGGTGGATAACGAGGAGTTCACGAAATGGCTGCAGGTGCGGGTACCCCGCATCTATGCGGCAACGCGAGGGCGCCCCGAGTGGTCAAAACGGAAGATCGTGTTTGAGTTCTGGGCGACCGCACCGCTGACTGCGGAGTCTCAGGCACTCTTTGATCAGGCGTCCACGACCCTCAACAAAAACCGGTACGATATCCGGGTGAGGTTTGGACCGGAGTTGTCATCCCTGTGCAAAGCCATGGCGGATGAGAGCGTGATCCGGGCCTTTGAAAAGCACTTCGTCGCTCGTGGCAGACCGGTGGAAGGAGCATTTGCATGACACGCGACATGGACGTTATCAGTTGCCCGATTTAATTCGCTCCATCCGCTCGTCCCATTTCGGCCACTTGTATTTGCGGGCATGGTTGTCAACGCGTTCGGCGCGTTTGCTAGTTTCCTCCCGGATGTTGTCCACGGCCTCAAGATGCTCCGGCACATATCGTGCGGGGTCGGCTCCATCCACCGGCCAATCCGGCTCGTCAAATTGGGCCAAAATCGCCTCCAGCAGCTTTATCGAGCCTATGCCAACAGCAATCCCACCGTCGGTCAGCGTGGGCCGTTTGACGACCAGCTCCAGTATCCCTAAGTTCAGCTGGGTCTTTGGTACAAGCGCTTTAAGCTCGTCCCGATTGCCTGCCTCAACTGCCACTTTGGCTTTTGTGAACAACGCCCGAGACTTATAGAACAGATTCATGATCTCGATGGTGGAATCTGAAAGACCCTCCAACCTTGCCGCCTCAGCCGACCTGACGGCTTTGTTCGAGTAGTAGAGGGCGACAAACACCCCTCCCACTGTGGCCAACATACTCGCGACCTCGATACATTGGGTATCCATCTCCGCACAAATCATTCCACGACTCCTGGCAACTGTAGGTCTGCAATCTTTGATCCTGCTATCACATGAAATCTCAATCAAAGATTACCCGACCCAGCAGCTGTAGCGGGGCTGCGAGATGACTTGACAATCCCTCGCAGGTTGTATTTTCCACCCTCCGTTGGCCACCGTGCCCGTCTCCCGAGGCAACCATGATTGAACACCGTCCTGAATACGAAGTGGCTGTCTGGCTCCGCCAGCAGATCCTGGATCTTATTGCTGGAGTGAAGGATGCCGGGAGCCTTTGGTGGGATGACAGTTCCGCCAACTGGATTACGAAGTACAAAATCGATGAGCTCAACGCGGATTTCCGGGTCAAACTTTCCCAATTGGGTGTGATGTTTGTCAGAGAACACGCCCCGTGTGGCGTTGCCAAGCATGGGAAGCTGGCAGTTCACAGCCTCATTTCGTCCAGCAACTATTGGCGGCTGGAGTTGCAAGACGGCCGCACGGAGGCCCACACCGTAATTGGGGGTGAGCTGTTCATCGATGGGACGCGCATGGCACATGCGGAACCGGAAGCGTCGGTTACGACAGAGCCGTGCCCCTGTCGGCCCGACAAAGTCGTAGAACACAGCATTTATTGCTACGAAGCGTGGCCGGAGAAGGACGGAACAAGGCTTGGTTTGCTCGTCGAATGTCGCCGGATACTGAACTACGCTCGTCGCCGCTCAGGATCGAACATGCCCCGTGCGGCCATCCGGGAACAGCTGCTCCGGTGCCTGATCTTGCTGAATGAAGCGATCGTGCCCGTTTCGGCGGCAGAGCATATCTCGCGTGACGCTCCGTCCACTGCCTGAGCCACGCTCCCAGGTTACACAAGCCATTGTTGGCCGCCCTCACGGCGCAAAGAAATACGCCGAGCCGGAGTTGCCGCCCCTGTCGTCATCTCTATCAGCACCGACCAGTGTGGTGTTGGCGGAGAGGGCGACGGATTTGCCAAATCGGTCATCCGCAGCACCGTCGGCGGCGGTCAATTTGGCCTGCTGGGTCCAGCTGCTGCCGCTGCGAGTGAAGATGTAGGCCGAGCCAGAGTTGCTGCCCCGGTCGTCATCATTAGAAGCCGCAATCAACGCGGTATCGCCGGAGAGAGCCACAGAGACGCCGAAGCGGTCATCCGCTGCACCGTCGGCGGCGGTGAGTTTGGACTGCTGGGTCCAGCTGCTGCCGCTGCGGGTGAAGACGTAGGCCGAGCCTCGCAGGCTGTTGCTACCCAAAGATCCGACCAGGGCAGTGTCGCCGGAGAGTGCCACGGCAAAGCCGAATTCGTCGTCTGCCACTCCGTCAGCGGCGGTGAGCTTGGTCTGTTGGCTCCAGCTGCTGCCGCTGCGGGTGAAGACGTAGACCGCGCCACTATTGATGCCGCGATCATCATCATACCTAGCTCCGACCAATGCGGCGTCGTTGGAGAGGGATGTGGAGTAGGCAAAATGATCATTTGCTGCCCCATCTGCAGCAGTAAGTTTAGCTTGCTCGGTCCAGCTGCTGCCACTTCGCGTGAAAACATACGCTGACCCGGAATCCATGCCACCAACATCATCGGTGAAAGCTCCGACCAATGCGGTGTCGCCGGAGAGGGACACGGAAATGCCGAAACTGTCACCTGCGGCGCCGTCACCAGCTTTAAGTTTAGCTTGCTGAGTCCAGCTAGTGCCACTTCGAGTGAAAACATATGCAGAGCCACTGTTGGTACCGCTATCATCATCAGCGTAAGCACCGACCAGTGCGGTGTCGCCAGAGAGGGCGACGGCGGAACCAAAATAATCATCCCCCAGGACGTCGGCGGCAGTGAGTTTAGCCTGTTGGGTCCAGCTGCCGCCACTGCGGGTAAAGACGTAAGCGGCACCTGCACTGGAGTTGTCACCAGGCATCCCAATCAGTGCGGTATCGCCAGACACAGACACCGATGAGCCGAAATTGTCATTCGTCGAGCCGTCGGATGCGGTAATTTTTGCAATCTGCTGGGCAAGTGACCAGTCTACCAGCCCCATGGAACTACACGGATACCCCATGGCGACCCAGTTGGTGCTGTCGCAGAATTGTAGCTCGTTGACCGGTGCGGCGGCGTATTGGATGGTGCCAGCCGGTTTGCCGCCGCAGCCAGGACCGCCGAGAGTGCGTGTGGCGGCGCAGGCCGTGTTGACCCAGCTACTGCCGTTACAAAACTGTACCACACCGAGGTTAGCGGCGTAAATCACTGAGCCTGCAGTGCCGGTGGGATTGGTGCAGCCGGTTTGCGGGGCATTCGCGATAACCGGGCCGGTGTTCATCCAGTTGGTGCCATTGCAATACTGCATCGCCTTGGCCGCGTTGCTAAAGATAACCGCACCGGCTTCCGCTGTCGGATTGCTGCAGGCGGCATAGCAGGCATATGGCAATAGCGAGAAAAGTGTCAGAACAACATAGCGGTACATGCACCATCATGGCGTGAAGGCAGGGGCGTGTCATGTCATCTGCCTGCATCGGCAGCAGTCATATCAATACGTTCAGCTTGGCCTGTCAGTCAGGTCATTTGAGCTTGGTGCCATGAAACTTCGGACGTTTACGCAGTCCATGGGCAATTCCATGGGCGGCGTCCGAGGAGCATCACAATGACCTATTCATCTGAAATCTTCGGCACCACCAATGCCGACCGCATCGAAGCGCGTGACGCCATCGTCGTCGGCAACGACGGCAATGACATCATCATCAGCGGTGGAAATGTTCTCGCTTACGGCGAGAACGGCAACGACACGGTTGTCGCCGGTGTCACTGGCGGCAAAACCGAGTTCGTCGGTGGCGGCGGTATCGACACCTTGCAGGTGCAGGCCAGCGCCTACGACTTGAACACTTGGCTGTTTGCCGATGGTATCGTGCGTGTGGACGTCGCCGGAACACGGGTGCCGTCGATCGAGGCATGGGGCATCGAGATCGTGAAGTTTGCCGACGGTTCGGCAATTTTCAATCTCGGAACCTCTGAAGGGCTGACAGCGGCGGCTTTGTATGAAGCCGCTTTCGACCGCCGCCCCGACTCCGGCGGCATGGAATACTGGATGACCAGCGGAAAATCTGCCGAGCAGATGGCCCGCGACTTCATCCAGACCGTCGAGGGCCGCGCCGCGTTCGGCGCTCTGAGCAATCAGGGCTTTGTCGAAACCCTCTACAGCAACGTGCTGGACCGAGATGGCGAGGCCGGAGGCGTCCAGTACTGGACGAACCAGATGGCCAACGGGATGGATCGAGGACAGGTGCTTGCGCACTTTGCCTTGAGCCAAGAGAACGTCGCCCTCATCGGGCAGGCGCACCCCGCAGGCTGGTTGGAAAACTTTGCCGTTGCGGCTTGATAACGACCACGGAACGGCCCCCTCGGGGGCCGTTCTGCATGTGGCGTATATGTTTCAGTAGGTTGCCCTAACTCCGCACCGTGTCAGCCAAGTCTTTCAGGTCGTGATATATAAGGATTTATGAAAACACACATCGCACTTGCCTGTCTGTTGGCCACCTGTTCGGTGGTTGGCAGCAGTTATGCCCAAGAACGCTCCGCAGGCGGAAATCTTAGCACTGAAGCCAGTTGGAACGCCCTGAAAAGCCTCATCAACAAGGTGGAAGGCGATGTGGCGACCCAGAAAATCCTTCTGAACGCCCTTGCCGACTGCAACAAGGAAGGAAAGCTCTACTCACCCGGTATGTCCGGTGCAGATTCAAAAGGCTGCCGCCCTACCGGAGCGGCTGCAGCGGCGGCTCCCACTCCGTCGCGCGGTCTCACGGCGATCGGCGGGGGAAACTGCAGCCCAACCTGGTGTCCTTCGACCCAAAGCACGCACTGTGGCGGCGGTTCGTCCGGTTGTCCCAGTACGTGGAGTTTTTGGGGTGTGGGCCAGCCTGGCGGATGCGCCGAGGGTTCATCGTCCTACGGGAACGATGGCTACAGCTTCACCTGTACAGGTTATCGCTAGGCCGCTCCTTGGTGACAAAGGCGCCTGCGGGCGCCTTTTTAGGGCGCGTAGACGCCCAGAATGTCGGACACATGCACAAGCCCGAACCGCGTGGCGTCCAGCGTGCCGTGGGGGTCTTCTCCCAACAGCACGTAGGTGCCGTTCGGCATGCGGCCCTTGGCGTTGCGGTCCAGAAACTCCAGCATCAGAGATTGCTTGTGCGCGAACACAAAGGGCACGCCCTGACTGTTGGCGGCGAGGGCATGGGGCATCATGTCGTCAGCTTGCCGCAAGGCAGGATTCCCGTCACGTCAAGTGCCTATCCATTCAGCAGCGAAACGCTTGGCTGGGTTGTACGGGGGCTTTCCGGTGCTGAGCCGGAGACGATGCGACCCACCTACGCGAGGGGTAAGGGGCCTCCATGCCCGGCCCGCACAACCGAGTTGGGCAGGACACCCCTCCCCTCCCCCGCGTCCTTCGGTGGCGCGCTCCGGCGCATCAACCAAGGAAAGCCAAAATCATGACCCAGCCCAATACCGCCCGCATTGCCGAACTGAATGACGTTCTGCGCACCACCTTCCTGACCGGCCGCGTTCTGATGACCGAGGGCATCCGCGCCCTGCCCGACGCGCAGCAATGCCGCATCGTCGAAGCGGTGCAGACCTTCAAGGACTTCACGCCCGACAACGACCCCCACGGCGAGCATGACTTCGGCGCCGTCACCATTGAGGGCGAAAAAGTCTTCTGGAAAATCGACTACTACGCACCGGACATGATGCACGGCTCGGAAGATCCGTCCGACCCCAAGCAGACCCGCCGGGTGCTGACCATCATGTTAGCAGGGGAGTATTAACTCCCCTGCCCTCTCTGCTACGGTGCGTCCATGAAGGACGCCCTGCTCTACCTGCTGCTGGGACTGATGATCGCCGCGACTGTCGCGGCGATGGTAGGGAGTGTTATGCAAGTGCTGGGGCTGGATCAGTAAACCTCAAAGCTGCCCACGAAGCCACGACAGCACCAAGTCACGGTGTAAATTCAAATAGTTGCGTACAACGCCGCCGTTATGGGCTTGGCAGGTTAGAGCAAGATCTATCGCAAGGTCCGGGCTCACGAAGGATAATCCCCGAGCAGCATCTATCACTGGGGGCCTCTTAAGCACGTTTGGCGACAGGCCCGGAATTGTATTGGCAAATTGTACAACCGCTGCAACCTGGGCGCTGTAGCCAGTGGCAATAGCCGCGTTGATGTAGTCAACAGCCTGAGGTGCGCCTTCATTGACCCCCCAGTTTCCGGCACACCATGAAAGATGCGTCCTCACCTGTTGCGCATCACTGGAGTCGACCATGTGCAGCCCTCCGGCCCCTGGCGTCGGGATTGGACTCAACTGGGCAAGCTCAACTTTTGACATAGATGGTCTTACGCAATGCGCACTAAATTGGCATTTCTCTTGAGCTGAGGAAGCAGAGACAACGCATAGCGTTGCCACCCCAAATAGGACTATGTTCTTCAACATAACTATCTCCGTGATACGACAGTTTCGCATTTGCAATTATAAGTGTTACACGGAAAAAGCGAAAATCAAGGCCTGTACATACAGGTTTGTATTTGTGCGTTGTTTTAGAAAACTACTAGTACGAACGAAACTAATTCTTGCGACTTGCGATTAGCAGTTCTACCGCTTTTTCAAAGGCCTCTCCCAGCACCCAGCCGTTGGCATCGGCGATGGCATAGAACTGCTCTATGGTTTCCGGGCGGCACTTGAGGTTGAGCTGGGCAGAACGGCCGGTGCGGCGCCGCCGGGTGGCTTTGATGGCCGTCGGCGCTGTCACGGGCACGGCCGCAAGGGCGGGCTTGGATTCCCGGCTCTTGAAATTGGACTTAGCGGCAGCCTCCGCTGTCTTCTGTTTGTCAGGACGGACGACCTGCTTGGGCTGGAAGCCGGTCAGGTCCACCAGATCCGCTCTCGGTTGTGGTGGTGCGACGACTTCCTCGTCATCATCGAAGCCAAGGCTGGGACGGTTGCTCATTTATGCCGCCCTCCCCTGCTGGTTCTGCACCGCTTTGAGCTTGGCGACCACTTCGGCGGTAAACTCCATGGCGTTCTGGACGGCCTTATCCACGTTGCTGACTTGCTTCGGATCGAGCTTCGAGAGCAGCCCCCCGAAGTCGAGCATGTCGCGATAGGCGGCGCGTTCGACGATCGAACTGTTCATGACCTCGATACCGGCGGCATCAAGCTGGTCGCGGACGTTCTTGAGAGAGCGGGAAGCCACAGCGGCGCTGACGCGAGTGAGCAAGACCGCGTGCGGGATCTCGCGCTTGGCCAGGCGCGCCTGGTTGCGGATGAGCTTGATGGTCTTGGACGCGCCCTTAGCGTCCATTGAGGCACCCTGGGTCGGAATGATGACCAGGTCGGACATGCCGATAGCATTAGCGACCATCAGGCTGGCGGTGCCTTCGAGGTCGATGATGACAAACTGGTTTTCAGTCGACGCGTCCTCGACGAGGTCGACGATCGAATCTTCCGTGACGTCACTTATGATGGTGATGTTATCGGGCTTGCCCGGCAGCGAGCCCCACTGGGATATCCAGCGCTCGGGGTCAGCATCGACGATCGCAACACTGGCGCCGCGCGCGGCGAGTTCGCCCGCGAGCAGCAAGGCGGACGTGGTCTTACCGGCGCCACCCTTCGGGTTGGCAAATGAAATCACGGGCATCGTGCGTCTCCTAAATTTGTTGCTCCACCCTACCGCCCAAAAGCTAACAGATAGCTACCAGCTATCCAATGGTAGCGAGTAGCTATCGGCTACCATATGGTACTAAATAAACACACTGATACCAAGTAGCTACCAGCTACTAAACAGCTACCATTTAGTAGCTTATTGGTACCGTTAACGCCAAACCGCCTGAAAACGCGGGCAAAGTGGATGGAAATGCGGCATTGCGGTTGGCAGGAATCGCAGGGCAGGGTAGGGTGCCAGCATGGCCATGAAGAAACTCCACCTCAAGACCCGCGAAGCGTTTGCAGAGCTCTCGCTGCATGAAAAGAACGCATACCTTCAAGAGGTGGCGGACCAGATTGCTGACGCTCGCGCCGACGACCGGATAGCACTCGACAAGGACGCGCTGTCGCGCCTACGGCGCTACTACAGCCGCCGCAGCATGGCAGATCTCCGTCTCGACGATATGGGTGGCCCGATGGCGGTCAGCTTCCGCAACATCGCCGAGGCCATCCGTTCGGATGAGGTGCAGAAGCTGGTGGGGCACGAGATCCCGACCGCCCGCAACACGCGGCGGGTGCTGTCCAACTCGCGTCCGGCGCCGATCGACGACGCCCAGCTGATGTTCTTCGTGCCGTCGGTACACGACGCACCGCTGAAGGATGACTTCAACCTGATGGACATTGCGCCGTTCTCGCTGTCGAAATCGGGAGGGCAGGGGGTTATCCGCTATGAGCTGAAGGACTCCATCATCACGATCGAGGGCGGCGCCGAGGTGGGTATTGCCACCGCCTATGACTACGACATCGTCATCAACATGATTTCGCACCTTGCCGAGGCTACCCGCCGGTTCCGTATCGAGGACTCGAAGGGACTGAAGCCAAGTATTCCGCCGCAGGTCTATCGACCGGCAGCCGCCGAGATCCTGAAGTTCTGCCGCCGCGAACTGGGTGGCAAGCAGTATGAGGATCTGGAGCGCGCATTGGCCCGCCTTCAGGCTACCCACATCCGTATCACCAACCTCAAAGGCGGGGAGGGGCGCCGCGACCGCCGCGAAACCGAATCCTTCCCGCTGATCGGGCGCTACAAGGTGGTCAGCCGCACCAACCAGGACCGCATCGACCAGGTTGAGATTGAAATCCCCGGCTGGATCTACGACGGCGTGGTGCGTCCGGACGGCAAGCCCACGATCCTGACCCTGAACCCCGACTATTTCCTCCTGTCACGGCCGCTGGCACGCTTTATCTATCGCCTCGCACGCAAGGCGGCAGGGGAGGGGGAAGCGTTCTATTCGGTGACCGAGCTGAAGAAGCGCAGCGCCTCGATGCTGCCCATGCGCAAGTTCCGCAAGGCCATTCAGGAGATCGTGGAGAACGCCCAGGTGCTGCCCCTGCCAGACTACGACCTGGAGCTAGAGGATCGGGGCCACGACCTCATCCTGATCATGCGTAATCGCGCCAAGCGTCTTCCGGCGCCCGAGGCTGTCAAAGCGGCGTCTGCCTGATTTTGTCAAAGAACCGTACTTCAATCCGCCCTATTTTGACAAAAATGGCGCACCCCCTCGATTCGGGCGTTTTGTCAAATGACCGTACTTCGGTCCGCCTTTTTTTGACAAAAATGGCTTCCGGCCTTGGAATCCAATGGTTGCAGGGGTGCCTGTGGATAAACTGGGGATATGTCATCCACAACCGTACTTCGGTCCGCGAAAACCGTACTTCGTTCTGTCAACGCCGTACATCATTCCGTCTTTGCCGTACTTCGTTCCGTCAAAACCGTACTTCGGTCCAGAATCGGCTCGTAACCCTTTGGCCCCGTTACGTTTTTTCACCCTAAAACTATATATAAAACTATATAAAACCAGCAAAACTGATTTAAAACGCTAGCGCTGACATTTTTCAAATTTGTTTTTGGATTTTTTTGTCAGAACCGCGACTTTCGGAGAAGACCCAGTTTTGATCATGCGTCGCTGGAATCTGGAAACGATGAAGACGTCAAAACGGCGAATGCCACCACCCGAAGGCAGTGGCATCCTAACCCTTTGCGGTCATCGGCTTCCCAGCCTGTACCGCACGAACATTGAATCACAGCGTTACTTCTCTGCCAAGGGTGGAGGTGCCCCTTTTGACAGTCTCCCAGCGGCCCATAGGAGGCCCTTAGAGGCGTTTTTGCTATCAAGTCCGTGGTCCGGGTGCGGATTGACCACTGCAACCCCTCCTAACCCTTTTAGAAATATCCTCGGGGGTGTGGGGGCAGACAGCCCCCACTGTGTCCCGCGCTCAAATACTCGTTTACCGCGATAATTTACCAATCGTTTACAATCTGGATTGTCACCACCTCTAAACTTTGCTGAATTATGTTTTTTCGAGGCCGGGGATAACAATGATAGATTGGCTTAAGGGGATCGTTTCGAAGCGTGTTGCCGAAGTGAAAGCAAAGCGTGAAGATGAACGCCAGCGACGTGCAGAGCCGCAGCTTACCGATACTGAAAAGGATCTTTTCAGAAGATTTCTAAAAGTTAGGAAACATATACCGGATGCTATTCTGGCAAAAATGCCACCTGTACCAGAGGCGGAAACCGCTCTTAATCGGCGGGAAATACGGGCTGTAGTATCGATATCGGTGTTTCCAGGCATTGTTGAAAAGGGTGAGGAGCTTCACGCAAAGGCTGCGGCCGAGGAAGAGGTACGTCGAGTCGCTGCGGCCAAAGAGGCGGCAGAAAGACGCGCAAGAGAGAAGATCGCTGAACAGCAACGCCAGCAACGGGAATTAGCCAATGCGTTGGCAAATATCGATGCGACCTATGCCAACGAATTGAACCCGGTCCATGTGTCTCTCCAGGGCTTGCTCGACAGCTTGGACACGAAATCTCGGGGCAATATCCATGAGATTTTCCATGAGGAGCGTACCGGGACCAAAATTGGCAGCGATAGCAGCGCTAAGTCCGCTACGGGAATCCTCTTTGAGTTGGCTATAGACGCAAGTTCCGTCGGTTTTTCTGCTAAGGCGTTTAACGATGGTCTTCGTGGATCAAGATTGACCCGGACACTACGGGATTTTCCTGAAGGTCACCGTGCAATCTTGCGTCTTGCCGATATCCTCTCTGTGCTCGGCAAACTTTCCGATGCAGAAGTTTACGGCATACGCCTCGCGCTTATCTGGAACGACGGGAAAACTCAGCTCTCAGCTCCCCCGAATCTAACGCGGCCCCGAGATGGTGCGGCTTTCAAAAAATGTGTCGCCCAACTCATCGACACCCGGGTAGGTTCGCCCGAAAGTGCGGCTGAGTTGGTACAG